>NZ_CP117520.1:0-1293180 GCF_028621895.1 Acinetobacter sp. GSS19
TCGATTTTATGTTGTGGGATTTGGCTTTGTGCTGGCCGACATTCCTAGCATTTTTGTTGCCGCGCCATTTTTCTCCGGCTTCACAATGGTACAGTATTGTCTGGACATTTCTCAAGCTGATACGGTGATTGCACCTGCGGACTTTTTCTGTTGTTTGAAGCCGAGAATGTATTTGTCCATGCGGGCGAGTTCTGAGCTTTAACGGCAGACGTGTTCTTCCGTTGAACTCCCTGAAGGCACTCAGAAACTGACGTTTACTTCCGGAACCACAGGACAGCCGAAAGCGGTTTGTTTAAGTAGCGGACAGATTCTACGTGTGGCAAAAGCACAGAGTGAAGCGATTACCCCAGATGATCCGCAACATCATTTGGCGATCATACCACTTGCGGTCTTACTCGAAAATATTGGCTGTTATGCCATTTTGCTTCGTGGTGGTTCGGTTGAATTGGCACCAGCTTGGCGGTATTGGGCTTGCAAGGTGCAAGCGGACTGAACCTCGCACTTTTATTTTAGTCGGTATTTGCAGCAGTCCAAACCGCATAGCCTAATTCTGGTGCCACAAATTTTGAGTGCCTTAGTTCAGGCAATACACAACGAACACTTTAAATCCACAAGATTTCCGCTTTGTTGCGAAGTGGGCGGTGAGCATATCAATCCCGAACTTTTTTGGCTCGGGCCAAAGCCTGTGGTCTGCCAGTTTTTGAAGGATATGGCCTATCTGAATGTGCTTCGGTGGTGGCGCTGAATACTTTGCAACAAAGTAAAGCAGGCAGTGTAGAGCAAGCGGCACACGCATGTGCAGGTCAAAATTGCGGAAGATGGAGAAGAGTGGTGGCGGGCAACCGCTGTCTGGGCTATCTGGATGCTGAAAATCAACCGGATGCCTGTGGCCAACCGGAGATTTGGGTCATTTTGATCAAGAGGGCTATTTATATATTCACGGCCGGAAAAAACATCAGTTTATTACTAGTTTTGGTCGTAACGTCAATGCGGAATGGGTGGAAAGCTTGTTAGGCCAAACCGGTGTGATTGCCCAAGCCTTCGTTTATGGAGAGGCCTTGCTTGCGGAAAACTATGCCTTGCTTTGGCCTGTTAAAGCCAGTGCCACCGATCAGGAGATTGCCCAAGTGGTTGAGCGTGCAAATGCCCAGCTTCCTGACTATGCCCAGATCAAGCATTGGATCCGCTTGTTTGAACCTTTTAGTCCTCTACAACCAGCTCGCGACCTCTAATGGACGGCTCAAGCATTGAGGCGATTGATAACTCGCTTTCAACATAATTTTGTTTAAATTTAGGAATACAATGATGAAATTCTTCGACAAATTACAGCAAGCAACAGCAGAGCAACGTCAAACTCTTTTAGCCACGTCGGTGATTCAAGATGCGCTCAAGTCATAGCTCTCTTTAGAACAATACTGCGCATTTTTAACCCAAGCTTATCATCATGTGCGTTTTACCGTACCGTTGATGATGGCTGCAGAAACAAATTTGCCAGAGCGTTTGTCCTGGTTGCAGCCGGCGGAGGATTTGTGAATATATTGAAGAAGAAGCGGGCCATGAACAATGGATCTTAAATGACCTGAAAGCGTGTGGTGTTGATCCCGAACAGGTCAAAAACAGCCGCCCAAGCTTGCCAATCGAACTGATGGTGGCCTTTTTGTTTGACCAAGTTCGTCGTGTCAATCCAATTGCCCTGTTTGGTATGGTCAATGTACTGGAAGGAACCAGTGTATCGGTTGCGACAGAAGCTGCAGATAAAATCCAGCTTGGCATCTCAAACTGCCGAATCAGGCCTTTAGTTATCTGAAATCGCATGGCAGTCTGGACATTTCACGCCTATGCAACATTTTTGAGAAGTTGATGAATCGGGTCCAAGATGAAAAAAGACCAGCAAGACATCGTTTCACTGTTCAAAAGTGGTGTTTAAACTTTATACCGAAATGTATGAGCAAAGTGCCACAGATCAGCCATAAATTTGCCGCTTAAGGAGTGAGAATATGCAGCTTTCCAAGGCACAGGTATTACTGACTGGGGCAAGCAGTGGAATCGGTTTAACACTGTGTGCGGCATTATGCATAGAAAGGTGCTAAAGTCGCCTTGCGGTGGCTCATGTACCCAAGTTTTGGGAATCACTGGCTGCACAATATCCAGCACAGCTGGAAATTTAACAAAACTGATTTATTGCAAGCTACGGATTTGATGAAAGTCGTGGAAATTGCACTCAAAAAGGCGAATCTAAATACCTTGATTCGTACGGCGGGGCTTAATCATTTTGCTTTAGCAGAGCACCAATCTGCAAGAGCAAATCCAAAAACTGGTCCAGTTAAATGTCACGACACCGATGATCCTGACATCGGCGTTGATTAGAAAACTGAAAAGAGTCAACCTGAGGCCAAGATTTGTCAATGTGGGGTCAATTTATGGTTCATTATTGGGTTTTGCTGGCTACACCAGTTTTATTGCGCGACCAAGTTTGCAGTGCGGGGGTTCTCGGAGGCTTTACGGCGTGAGCTGGCTGACACAACGGTTTTGGTGCTTTATGGCTGGTGGCCCGCGTGCCACCAAGACCAGTATGGTCTACATCTGCTGCCCAACAATTAACGCAAGCGATGGGGGCAAAGAAGATTCTCCAGAATTTGTAAGAAGAATATTATTCAAGCCATTCAGCAGGATAAACAAAATATTTATCTGGGTTGGCCAGAGCGAGTGCTTTGTACTCATTAATTCGATTGTATGCTGCATTTAGTGGATCAGGGGTGAGAAAGCATTTTGCCCTTAATCCGCCAGTTGAGTCAGTAAAAGTACAATAGAGTAATAGCCAGTTTTTATGCAGAGTTTTGTTCGAAGATCCGTGAAAACGGGTCTCTTTGTCCCCATGATGTGGATGGGAAACAAGGTATTTGTCGGCTGTCATCAGTTTGGCAGCTAAATCAGTCTATGTAATAGCATATTGAGTTTAATATTATTTTTTTGAATAGAAAAAGCCCAACGTCCTGTTGGGCTTTTTCGTATTTACTGCTTAGGTAGGGCTGCTGTTCTACCTCACTTTCCTGGTGCTGGAACTTATCATTTTTGTTTTTTGTTCCGGAACATCCTGTTCCTGTATGACTTCATCATAAGCAAAAAATAGTTGTTGCCCTAGCCGCAAAATCCCTAAATGCATGTGCGCCATTGCTTACAAAAATGGCTAAAAGTTATCCCATTTTTATCAGCAGAAATTGAGGGTGATTTCTACCCTGAGCATCTGATGGAATCAGGAAAAATATAAAATAGACTATTTTTAAACAGATTGACTGACGAGAGATGTCAGAATTGAATATAAAAAAATGACTTGTTTCTAAATCAGTTTTTCGGGGTTGCGTCCTCGATTTCTTATTGCATAGACATTTTAATTGGCGAGATAACACAATAAAACCGAGTCATTCGACTCGGTTTTTTTTATTTGGCTATTCAGATTAGATATCTGAAAGGTCGATGCCGATTACACGGGCAGCCACTTCTTCGCCCTTATATGCTTCAACCACACCGCCTAAACCTTGACGGAAACGGTCTTTATCGAGTTTTTTCTTGAGTGTCTTTATCCCACAAACGGCAACCGTCTGGAGAGAATTCATCACCCAATACGATACGGTCGTGAAACACACCGAATTCAAGTTTAAAGTCAACAAGTAGCATGTTGCCTTCTGTCGAACAAATCTTTGAGCACTTCGTTCACTTCATAAGTGGGATCTTTCATTTGAGCCAACTGTTCCAGCTGTTGCCCAACCTAAAAAACAATTGCTTGAGATTCGTTGACCATTGGATCATGCCCAACGCATCATCTTTAAGAACAATTCAAATGTCGAAGTGGGGTCAGTTCTTTCACCTTCTTCTACACCAAGACTTGTCGGCACAATGAACCCACCCAGCATAATTACAGATGAGCACATTCAACCGGAATCATTTTTAAGTTTTTCACTAACACTTCCTGGTTTGGTGTTAGCAGTTTCTCAAAGTGAGTTTCGATACCCGCTGCTGCCAGTTTTCCATGATGAAGGCATTGAAGCGGTTGTTCACCTTGCCTTTGCGATCTAGTTGTTGTTTCGATCTTTTCGCCATTCAGAACGCAGAGGCATCATCACGAAAGACTAAATCAGGTGGTCGGCAGAAGTCTGTTTCATAAACAGATTTTGCTTTACCAGTATAGAGCAAGGCTTGTTTTAACATAGGGAACCTTTTTCCAAAATATGCCTAATGACTAGGCTGGCCAATTTTGATAAATCTGGGCTACAGCAACAATTCCCGCAGCTTTTTTCGCGCTCGGCAAAACTGTTGTCAACATCAGTGAAGACCGCTAGATTATGACTTGAACCAACAGACGTCAGTCTTAACACATAGGTTTTGGTTATCGAGCTTCAGGGTGACTTCATACCCATTTTGCTTTGGCCAACGATGGTATAGTCAAGGCTACTGAGGGTGGCAAGTGTATATTGCCAAATTGTAGCAGAATTTCCTTCGATTTTAAGCAACGGATTTTGATTTCCGTCGGTGACCAGCTGCGGACGCCCAACCGTATCATTCTGTTCAGATACGGTATTGTTGATTTGTGCAGCATTTGGACGTGGCATTTCAAAACGGTTGCCGCGTGCATTGCTGTAGTTTGGAGCATTCTGTAACGCCAGTGGTTCGACCAGTGGCGCAGGGTACAATGGTGTCACTGGCCGCACTAACGCACCTTCAGGATATTTTAGCGGTTCAAGTGTTGTGGTGTATTTGTAATCCAGCGAGCCGTTATTAATGGCCAGATGACTACAACCCGCTAAGCTAAAAAAACTGAAAGTGCAAGGGTTAAACCAGTACGTAATTGCATAATGTTGTGCTCTTATATTAAATCACACCTGCGGCCTGAAGCGCTTCGCGTAATGGTGTGCGGTATTGTTCTGCAAGTGGCGTCAATGGTAGACGGATGCCGGTACCAATCATGCCCATTTCATGGAGTGCCCATTTCACCGGAATCGGGTTGGATTCACAAAATAGAATATTGTGTAAATTTGCAACCTTATTATTCAGTTCTTCTGCCAGAGTGGCATTTCCTGCAAGCGCAGCAGCACAGATCTCGCTCATGATTTTTGGCACAATGTTGGCAGTCACAGAAATGTTGCCTTTCGCGCCTAATCCCATCAATTGATATGCCGTGGCGTCATCACCTGAGTAAACGGTCATGCTCTTGCCTTGTAGGCCTTTTGATCAGTTGCTGGCCACGCGGAACATCACCAGTAGCATCTTTAATCCCGATGATTTGTGGAATATCGGCCAAACGGATCACGGTTTCATTCAGCATATCTACACCGGTACGGCCTGGTACATTGTACAGAATCTGTGGAGATCAACGGCTTCCGCAATGGCTTTATAATGCTGGTATAAGCCTTCTTGGGTCGGTTTGTTATAATAAGGTGTCACTAAAAGTGCAGCATCCGCGCCCAGTTGTTTTGCTTCTTGAGTCAGTTCAATCGCTTCATGGGTTGAGTTGGCACCCGTACCGGCAATGACCGGGATACGTTTGTTGGCCACACGAATGATTTCTTTGATCACTTGGGTGTGTTCAGCCATGCTTAAGGTAGAGGCTTCGCCTGTGGTACCTACCGCGACAATACTGTTGGTGCCTTGCTCAATATGCCATTCGACCAGCTTCTCGAGACCCTTCCAATCTACGCTGCCATCTTCGAACATACTAGGGGTGACGATTGCGACAATTGAGCCTTGAATGGTCTGTGCTTGCTGAGTCATTTTAAAAAAAAATATCCTATTTATCCATCCGAATGAGAGTGAAAAGAGGGGACTGGATGGTTGCAGTATTTTTGAATTCAAGCTAGTATCAACAAGACGATGCCTATTGAATAATGCTTACTTCCAAATTATGACTGATGAATCGGGTGGAGAACAATATGCTTTTAGTCAAAGCGCTTTTTTAAAACTTTAAAAAAGTAACAATAAAAATAGTTTAGCTGTTAATGATCCGTAAATTTTAAGGTTTTTTTCAGGCCCATCAAAACCGCTGATGTATAGGCTTTTAACTCGGTTAATACAGGACTTTAGTGGTAGGCTGGCTTGAATATGACCAGCTTTTCTGTGTATCTAATGCGTGGGTTTTGATCTTTAAAATTTATATGTTATAAAGATGAGCCTCAGCACAATTAGCCAATTAATAAACCTAATAATTTTTCTTTAAATGATCACTAAAATAAATCCTAATAATTGTTTTTTAAATACTAATTAGAAAATCTATTTCAGGTATAAAAAATATGAAATGGTGATTGAAATCACATCATATTCTTTTAGTTTTTGCTCAGAATTCAGATTTTATTCTATTGCTTTTTTGCCTATCTTTTCAGCTCCAGTTAAAATGAGAAAGTTCCATTATCATCCGAAATAATCCTTAATTTTCTAAAACTTATTGGTAGAAATTAATTCTGTTTGGGCTCTTCGTAGATGATTGCTCGCTCATCTGAATACTGATTAAAACAAGGAATTCTCCAATGGAAAGATCAGGTAACAAACATTCCGTTATTACTGTCGCGATCTGTTTTTTGATCAAAAGCGGTTATTGAAGGCCTGGATATTCAGGCTGCGTGGGTGCATTGCTGCCAAAGGGATTAGTGAGCATTTTCGCACTGGATAAGTCACAATTGGGTATTTTCTTCAGCGCAGGGATTCTGGGTCTACTCCCAGGGGCGTTGATTGGCGGTCGTTATGCCGACCGTATTGGCCCGTAAAAAGTCTTGATCTGGTCGGTTGCCACCTTTGCTGTATTTACCTTATGTACCGTATGGGTAAACGAAAGCTTCACCAGCTTCGGCGGTGGTGCGTTTCCTCGCCAGTGCAGGCTTGGGTGCTGCGATGCCGAAGCTTGGTTGCTTTGGCAGCTGAGTCGGTACGACCTGAAAACCGTGGCCGTGCCGTGGGTCTGATCAACAGCTGCGGGTATGCCAGTGGGTGCATAATTTTATCCTATATTGCCAGCCTGGATTTCGGTACAAACTGGAAAAACATTTTCTATCTCGGTGGCTTATGGCCACTGGCATTGGTGGTTCCGCATTGATGATGTTGTTGCTGCAGAATCACGTTGAGTTCTTGAAAGCACCAGGACAAACAGCAAGCGGCTGAGCCACAAGGTTCTTTCTAAAGACCTATTCAACAGCGAAAACCGTCTGCGTACTTTGCTGCTCTGGGGTAGCTATTTCTTGACCTTGATGGTGGGTTTACATCATGAGCCGAGGCTGGTTGCCATCGTTGTTTATGGAACTTGGTTTCTCACGCAAAGAAGGCAGTACCAGCACAGTTAACAGCCTTCATGATCGCAGCAGCACTTTCGGTACGGTGATCCTAGGCATGCGCTGACAGACCGCTGGAAGAAAGCCTACGTGATTGACCCCTGATGTACGGTGGTATTACGGCTGGTCTGTTTGGCTTAGATGCAGCAGTTTCATTGACCAACATGTACTGGGCAGCGGCATTAACAGGTGCATTCGTCATTGGGTGCCAAGGTGTACTGTATGCGTTCCGGTAGTATCGTGTATCCAACCAATGTGCGTGCAACAGGAATTGTAGAGGTATGGCTTCTGCAGTCGGCCGTGTTGGTGCAATGCTCGGACCAGCAATTGCGGGTCAATTATTAGCTGCTGGTTTCGAGGTGCTGCTGGTGTCGTTTCTGCTGCGATTCCATGTATCATCGTGTCTGCAGTCCTGATGTTGTTGGTGGTACAGTAACTTGCCGAATCAGGCTGCTGCAACTCAACCTGCACAATCTGGTTTAGAAACTTCATGATGATTGCTTGCTGAATGCAGCAAGCTCACATGATCAAAAAGCCCGCGATCCATCCGTGGGCTTTTTGCTGAACAAAATTGCCGATTAATGAGGTTTCAGATTTCATCCTGACCATGCTAACAATACAGACCATGACTGAATAAGGATCAGCTGCTATGAAACTGTCCAAGCATGATGCGTTAATCGTGGTCGATGTGCAAAATGGCTTTACCCCAGGCGGGCAACTGGCCGTTGCCGGGGGAGATGAAATTATTCCCCGCATTCATCAGCTGGCACATTGTTTTGACAATATTATCCTGACGCAGGATTGGCATCCTGCCAACCATGTTTCTTTCGCGGTCAACCATCCCGGTCAACAGCCCTATGACAGTATTCTTTTGCCTTATGGTACGCAGGTGCTTTGGCCGGTGCATTGCGTACAGGGCACGGCAGACGCGGAATTACATCCAGACCTTGATTTGCCGAAGGCTGGCTGATTATCCGTAAAGGCTTCCATCCTCAAATTGACAGCTATTCAGCCTTTATGGAGGCAGACCGACAGACCAGCACCGGACTGGCAGGCTATTTGAGGAACGTCAGATTGATACGGTATATGTAGTTGGTTTGGCGACTGATTTTTGTGTGGCCTGGACGGCACTAGATGCCCGAAAATTGGGCTTTCATGCCTATGTGATTGAAGATGCTTGTAAAGGGATTGACCTAAACAGCTCGCTGGCCGAAGCCTGGCAGCGTATGCAACAACAGGGTGTGCATCGTATTCAGTCCACAGATCTTTGTGCGTAGTGGAAATTTTATTCAGTATCTACAGCCTTGATATAAAAAATGATGATGTGATTGCTGTTGCTTATTTGTTTAATACAACAGTGCTGCTTATAGTGATTTCATGCCATCTGTCTTCAGAATGAATGAACTGCAATTGATAGGAAATCTGCATGTCCATAGCTGTATCTGCCTCTCCGCATACTGAACTGTCACGCGGCTTTGTACTGATTATGTCTCTGGCCTGCGGGCTATGTGCCGGTGCTAACTATTTTAACCAGCCGCTGATTTATGCGATTGCCACAGACCTGCATACGACGACTACACAGGCCGCATTAACGGTGGTTTTGGCTCAGGTGGGTTATGGTTTGGGATTGTTGTTTCTGGTGCCCTTGGGGGACTTGCTGGAAAAACGACGTTTTATTATCAGTCTGATGGTACTCAGTGCCACGGCGCAAATTCTACTTTCCTTGAGTGACAGTTTAGCTCTGCTGTATAGCATGACTTTGGGGGCTTCCTTTTTTTCCATCGCGGCACAGGTACTGATTCCATTTGCTGCGACGCTCAGCCCATCCCATAAAAGTGCTGAAATTGTGGGGGTACTGATGAGTGGTCTGGTCATGGGTATTTTGCTGGCGCGTACTTTTGCCGGTTTTATTTCGACCACTTTATCCTGGCACTATGTGTATTTGCTGAGTGGCATGTTTACACTGATGTTTGCTGTCGTGATGTGGCACAAGTTACCCACGACCCAGCCGAACCGGGAGTTGAAACTGCTGGGAATTTACCGCTCCTTGATCGAGCTGGCTTATCAGCAGCCACATTTGATCCGGCGTGGCATTGCGGGTGGATTGGGTTTTGGGATTTTGGCCATGATCTTTACCACCATGACTTTTATCCTGGCCAATCCTCCATATCTGTTTAATGAGTTTCAGATCGGGTTGTTCGGTTTGTTGGGCGTGATTGGAATTTTGCCACACGCTGGTCAGGTAAAACCATCGGGCAGGAAAGAAAACTTCGTTGCTATCTTATGTAGCAGTCTGTTGTTACTCGGCTGGATTCCGTTGGCATTTGCCCGCATGAATCTTGGTCTGTATGCACTTGGGGTATTGATGTGTTATTTCGGTTTGACAGCATTTCACGTGTTGAACCAGAACTTGGTTTACCGGATTTCCATCCAGGCACGTTCCCGCATTAATGCCGTTTATATGACTCTGTATTTCTCTGGGGCGGCATTGGGATCACTGTGTACGGTGTATGCCTGGGCACATTGGTCATGGCCGGGCTGTGTACTCTTGGGCATTGTGTATGGCAGTCTGATTCTTGCCATCGACCGTTATGATTTTCGTCAGATGCGACAGGCCGATTCATCTTCTGTCTCATGACGGGATGAGTCTTCTGCTGCATGAAAAGTCATAAAAATCTGTAGGGCTGACACATCGTCGAAATGAAATTGCAGGCGGCATCTGGCTTCAAATTTGTTATAGTGCAAATAATCATCAATACGCAATAACTTGCTGCTTCATTTAAGCATTAAAAAATAAAGACAACAGCATGAAAAATAAGATAAAGAATGTTTCCGGTCATTTAGTAGCTGGACCTGTTAGACCTATTCTGGTGATGGGGGTGCTGTCACTTACCGGTTGTCAGGTCTTGCAAATGCCGGAAACGGGTGCCGATATCCAGCTGCCTGCCCAGTTTACCGACATGCCCAGTCAGCCTGTACAGCGCTTGAGTTGGTCAACCTATTTTACCGATCCGGTGTTGCAACAGTTACTGCAGCAAACTTTGCAGCATAATCAGGATTTGCAGCTTGCTGCACTACGGGTCGCTGAAGCTCAGGCCATGTATGGAATTCAGCGAGCTGAACTGTATCCGCAGTTGGGCTTGGGTACTGATTTTAGCCGTAATCGGGTGCCTGCTGACTTGTCGCCTCTTGGACAGTCATATATTGCCAACCAGTTTCAGCTTGGGGTTGGGCTGCAAAGTTAGAGCTGGATCTCTGGGGGCGTATCCGCAGTTTGAAACAGGCAGCACTCAAGCAGTTTCTGGCCCAGCAGGCCAATCAGATCGCAGTACAGAACAGCCTGATTGCCCAGAGTGGCTTCGGTGTATCTGAATTTAAGTGCTTTGGATCAGCGGGTTGAACTGGCTGAGCATGCAGCAGGGAGTTATCAAAATTCGGTACGCATCTTTAAGCGCCGTTATGACGTCGGTTCAGGTTCCAAGGTGGAATATACGCAGGCTCAGACCCTACTGAGCAATGCGCAGAATTTGCTGGCACAGTTACAGCAGGCCCGTGCCAGTCAGCGGAATTTGCTAATCCAGTTGGTGGGGCGGCCTGTTCAGCTCACCCGACCCACGCCATTAAGCCAAATTCAATGGGCACATCAAGCGCGGGCAGTGGGCTTACCATCGGATTTACTGCTGAACCGGCCTGATTTGCGGGCAGCTGAATATCAGTTACAGGCACAAAGTGCCAATATTCAGGCAGCCCGTTTGGCGTTTTTTCCCCGTATCAGTTTGACTGGTGGCTTTGCGACAGCCAGTGGTGAACTGGAGGGTTTATTCCAACCCAGAGTCAGTTGTGGCAGTTTGCACCGAGTATCAGCATCCCGATTTTTACCGCTGGCCGCTTAAAAGCCAATCTGGATCTGGCACAGGTTCGTCAGCAGATGGCGGTGCGGGAATATGAAAAAACCATTCAAAACGCGTTTCGCGAAGTCCGGGATGCCTTGCAGAATGAAGATTGGCTGACCCGGCAATTGCAGATTCAACGCCAGGGTTTAAAGGCTTTCCGTGAACGGGTGCGGCTGGCACAACTCAGCTATGACAATGGTGCGGTCACTTATCTCGAAGTGCTGGATGCCCAGCGCAGTTTGCTGGCCGCAGAACAGCAGGCCGTAGAAGTACAAAGCGCTTTACTGAAAAACCAAGTCGCGTTATATCTGGCTTTAGGTGGTGATATTAGCCTGATTCATCGGGTATAGGCTTCAATGAGACAAACAAAGAGAAGCTCATGAAAATAAAAAAACTGCTTTGGCCCATAGCGGCTGTTTTGGTGCTGATCTTGCTTGGGTATTACCTCTGGCAACGCTTTCAGCAGCCCGATACGCAGGGACTCATTAGCGGTAATGGCCGGATTGAAGCGACTGAAATTGATATCGCCAGTAAATTACCCGGACAGTTAGAGCAGGTCTTAGTCAAAGAAGGTGAGTTTGTGGAGGCCGGTCAGATCCTGGCGAAAATTAAAGTTTCTTCGATTGAAGCCCAGCTCAATGAAGCCCAAGCCCAGCAACAGCAGGCAGAGAATGCTGTACTGACAGCACAGGCACAGGTGGCGATGCGGCAAAGTGACAAAGCTGCGATGTTGGCGATGGTGTCACAGCGCGAAACTGAACTGAATGCGGCGCAGCGCCGGTTGAAACGTACTGAAATTCTGGCCAAAGAAGGCGCATCCTCCTTACAGCAGCTAGATGATGACCGATCCAATGTGCAGCGTGCGATTGCTGCGTGAATACGGCTCAGGCACAGGTGGCCAGTGCCGATGCGGCGATTAAGGCGACACAGGCACAGGTGATTGGTGCCGAGTCTGCCGTGAAAGCAGTGAAAGCCACCATCCAGCGTATCCAGTTTGATCTTGATGACAGCCAACTTAAAGCACCGTTAAAAGCCCGGGTGCAGTATCGTATTGCTGAGCCAGGTGAAATGATTGCAGCAGGTGGCAAGGTACTGAACCTGATTGACCTGTCCAATGTGTATATGACCTTTTTCCTGCCCGAAACTGTGGTGGGACAAGTAGCAATTGGCACTGAAGTGCGGATTGTGCTGGATGCCGCACCGAATGTGGTTATTCCTGCCAAAGTGTCTTATGTGGCCGATACGGCCCAGTTCACTCCGAAGACTGTGGAAACCCAGAGCGAGCGGCAAAAGCTGATGTTTCGGGTTAAAGCTCAGGTAGATCAGGCGGTTTTGCAAAAGTACATGACCCATGTCAAAACCGGTCTGCCCGGGGTGGCCTGGATCAAGCTCGATCCAAAGCTGGCCTGGCCGGCTCAGCTGTCACGTAAGGTGCAATGATGATCTTGCCCTCTGTTGTGGCCGAGCTGCAGCAGGTTGGCTTGCAGTACGCACAGGTCAAGGCGCTGGATGCGATTGACCTGCAGATTCCTGCCCAGAAAATGGTCAGGCTGATTGGCCCAGACAGGGTGGGCAAGTCCAGTCTGTTGGCCCTGTTGGCCGGTGCACGCAAGGTGCAGCAGGGCCAAGTCATTGTGCTCGGCGGTGATATGTCACATCGCCATCATCGTGAAATGATTTGTCCGAACATTGCCTATATGCCACAAGGGCTGGGTAAAAATCTCTATCCCACCCTGTCGGTTGAGGAGAATCTCAATTTTTGCCCGGCTATTTGGTCATGACCGTGCCGAACAGCGCAAACGTATTGATGATCTAACCCAGAGTACAGGTTTATATCCTTTTCTAGACCGCCCGGCTGGAAAGCTTTCTGGCGGGATGAAACAGAAACTGGGGCTGTGCTGTGCCTGATCCATGATCCTGACTTGCTCATTCTGGATGAACCCGACCGGGGTGGATCCACTGGCACGGGCACAGTTCTGGCAACTGATCCAGCGGATCCGTCAGACCCGGCCACAGATGAGTGTAATCGTGGCAACCGCCTACATGGATGAAGCACAAGGATTTGACTGGCTGGTAGCAATCGACGCAGGCCGGATTCTGGCTACCGGAACACCCCTTGATCTTCTGGCCTCGACCCAGAGCCAGTCGTTGGAAGAAGCGTTTATTCAGCTGTTACCGGAAGAGAAAAAAAAGGGCTATCAACCCGTAGAAATCCCGGCACTGGAACTGTCATCAACAGCATCCTATGCCATTGAGGCGAAAGATCTGACCATCCGTTTCGGGGATTTCACTGCAGTCGATCACGTCAACTTCAAAGTGCGGCAAGGTGAAATTTTCGGGTTTTTAGGATCAATGGCTGTGGCAAAACCATGACCATGAAAATGTTGACCGGTTTGTTGCCGGCCACTGAAGGTCAAGCCTGGCTTTTTGGCAAACCAGTTGATGGGCATGATCTGGCAACCCGGCAACGCGTCGGTTATATGTCGCAGTCTTTCTCTTTGTATGGAGAACTCACGGTACTGCAAAATCTGGTGCTGCACGCCCGCTTGTTTCATGTGCCTTCTGAGCAGATCACCCCGCGCGTGGCGGAGATGTTACAACGCTTTGACCTGGAAAATGTGCAGGATGAGCTACCGGAAAAGTTACCTCTGGGGATCCGACAGCGTTTGTCACTTGCTGTGGCGATGGTGCATCAGCCGGAAATCCTGATTCTGGATGAGCCGACGTCGGGTGTGGATCAGTGGCACGGGATAATTTCTGGCGTTTGCTGGTGCATTTATCTCGACAGGACAAGGTCACCATTTTTATTTCCACCCATTTCATGAATGAGGCATTGCGTTGTGATCGTATTTCATTGATGCATGCCGGACAGGTGCTTGACAGTGATCAACCTCAGGCCCTGATCGAAAAACGGGGTGTCGAAACTTTGGAGCAGGCATTTATTGGCTATCTGCTGGAAGCGGGAGCGGGCAGTCTGCATCCGCAGGATCAAGAAAGTACCACTCTGAGTCCATCAGACATCACTACTGCATCAAAACGCCAATTGTTTAGTCCGCTGCGTATGCTGAGTTACGCCTGGCGTGAAACATTGGAACTGCGCCGTGATCCGGTCCGTTCTACCTTGGCATTACTAGGTTCGATCATCTTGATGTTTGTGATTGGTTACGGTATTAGCCTGGATGTTGAGGATCTCAGTTATGCGGTACTCGATCATGACCAGAGCAGTCTGAGCCAGAACTATGCACTGAGCCTGTCCGGGTCACGCTACTTTATTGAACATGCACCGATCCGGGATGATCAAGACATGGATGAACGGATGCGCAGTGGCGAGCTGGCGCTGGCCCTGGAAATCCCTCCGGGTTTTGCCCGGGATGTGGCCCGTGGTCAGAATGTTGAAATCGGTGCCTGGATTGATGGCGCCATGCCGATGCGTGCAGAAACCGTACAGGGCTATGTTCAGGGGATTCATCAGTCCTGGTTGCTAGAACAGGCACAAGCACGGCAGGGCGTATTGCCGACTGCAGCCATTTCAATAGAAACCCGTTTCCGTTATAACCCGGATGTACGCAGCCTGCCTGCCATGGTGCCTGCGGTGATTCCCTTATTGCTTCTCATGTTGCCAGCCATGCTGACCGCCTTGGCTGTGGTACGGGAAAAAGAGCTCGGTTCGATTATTAATCTGTACGTGACACCCGTCACCCGTACCGAATTCCTGTTGGGTAAACAGCTGCCTTATATCGCGTTGGCCTTTTCCAATTTTCTGTTGATGTGGCTGCTAGCCGTCACTGTCTTTGGGGTGCCAATGACAGGCAGTTTTCTGACCCTGACACTAGCGACACTGTTATTCATCGTGATCTCGACGGGGATGGGCTTACTGGCTTCGGCGCTGACCAAAAGCCAAATTGCCGCTATGTTTTTGCCATGCTCGGTACCCTGATACCCGCAGCGCAATATTCCGGCCTGACCAATCCGGTGTCTTCACTTGAAGGGGCGGCACGGGTGATTGGGGATTTGTATCCTGCGACCTATATGATCATGATCAGTCGTGGGGTGTTTAATAAGGCACTAACCTTTCAGGATTTATATCAGTCGATCTGGGCACTTTGTGCCGCAATTCCAGTGGTAATCGGCATTTGCGATTTTACTGCTCAAGAAACAGGAGCATTAGTATGATCCGACAGAAGCTGGCGAATATCTATCATCTTGGGGTTAAGGAGTTGTGGAGTCTGTGGCGTGACCCGATGATGCTTTGATTATTTATACGTTTAGTATCGGGATTTATACGGCAGCCACAGCCATGCCGGAAACGCTGAATGAAGCTGCCATCGCGATTGTCGATGAAGATCAGTCGCCATTGTCCAACCGGATCGTGTCAGCTTTCTATCCCCCGCAATTTAATCCGCCCCAGCTGATAAATCTGAATCAAGTTGACCCAGCCCTGGATGCCGGTTTGTATACCTTCGCTCTGAATATTCCACCGAATTTTCAGCAAGAGGTTTTAGCGGGGCATCATCCACAATTGCAGCTGAATGTGGATGCCACCCGGATGAGCCAGGCCTTTACTGGCAGTGGCTATATTCAACAAATTGTCCATGCTGAGGTCAATGAATTTGTACAGGGACACCGCAAGGAGACGATCTTGCCAGTTGAGCTAACCTTGCGCGCCCGTTTTAATCCCGGGCTGGAAGAGGCCTGGTTTGGCAGTTTGATGGAAATCATTAACCATGTAGCGATGCTTTCCATCATTCTCACGGGCGCAGCACTGATCCGCGAACGTGAACATGGCACTGTTGAGCATTTGCTGGTCATGCCGGTAACGGCTACTGAAATCATGCTGGCGAAAGTCTGGTCGATGGGATTGGTGGTGTTGCTGGCAGCATCAGCCTCTTTACAATTTGTGGTGCGTGATCTGCTGAATGTACCGATTGAAGGTTCCGTCCCTCTCTTTTTGTGTGGCGCTGCCTTATCGCTGTTTGCCACCACATCAATGGGAATTTTATGGCGACGGTAGCGAAAAGCATGCCGCAATTTGGCCTGTTGATGATCATGACCCTGATTCCACTGCAAATGCTGTCGGGTGCGATGACTCCTCGGGAAAGCATGCCGGAGATGGTGCAGAACATTATGTTACTGGCGCCCGACCCATCTGGTGCAGCTCGGGCAAGCCATTTTATTCCGTGGTGCCGGTATCGAAGTGGTATGGAGTTCATTTTTATGGCTACTGGTGATTGGTTGCTGCTTCTTCTTTTATTCACTGAAGCGTTTTCAAGTCACCATTAAGACCATGGCCTGAGCACGAAGGTCATGATAAAAACGTCCAAATCGGCCTAGAACCGCTATGCAGATCACCTTACATCGTTGTGCAGGACTGTTACAGAACACTCTTGCACGTGGTTGGCCACTGTATGTGTTTTTGATGGGGAGCTGATCGCTCAGTTAGCACTGGGAGAAACCCGATCATTGCAATTGCCTGATCGCATAGGACATTTGTGTGTTGGTTTAGCTCAACCCACATTAAAGCCAATTAAACCGACGCTTAATGCGTGTTATTTTCGTAGTCAAACCTTGCAGATCAGTCTGGCTGATGCAGATCAATATTTTCTATCCGCACACGGTTTTGGGTGATTGCGGATATTCTGAACCTCGGCCTGCTGCCTTATTTTGCGCAGCGCTGTTTGTCGATAGACTGAATGCGGGATGAGAGAGCGAAATCTATGCTGTAGTGTGTTGCAATGGTTCTAAAAATGCAACGCTGTGTCTAAAGATAGAGGATAGGTTACATCAGGGATAACGACTAAGATAGCGACATACTCAGTGAGAACCTCACGACACAGAATAGCCACAGGAGCAGACCCATGTCATTCTTAGCTCAAATTTTTAGTTCCAAACAAACCCCAGACCAAGCACAATCAGCGACTTTTCTAGAGCAGTTAGCACAGCGCCGTACCATTTACCGTATTGGTAAAAATGTGACTCAGCAGCCACAAGCATTGGATCAAACCATCCGTGAGGCGGTTCGCTTAAGTCCATCAGCATTTAACTCACAGTCTTCGCGGGTCGTGAACCTGTTTGGTCAAGCCCATCAGGATTTCTGGGATATGGTGAAGGAAAAGTTGCGTCAGATCGTACCCGCTGAGAATTTCCATGCTACGAGCGATAAAATTGACAGCTTTGCTGCCGGCTTTGCGACAGTTCTGTTCTTTGAAGATCAAAATGTGGTGAAAGGCCTACAGGAACAATTTGCTGCATATGCGGACAATTTCCCAATCTGGTCAGAACACTCTACGGCGATTGCCCAGTTTGCAGTTTGGATGGCGCTATCGGAACAAGGTTTAGGGGCTTCTCTACAGCATTACAACCCGATTGTCGATGAACAGGTCGCAGAACGATTTGGCATCCCTGTCTACTGGAAATTACGTGCACAATTGGTGTTTGGTTCGGTCGAAGCAGCGGCGGGTGAAAAAGACTTTATTGCCGATGACACACGTTTTAAAAGCTTTTACTAATCGTTCTACGCTATATAAAAGTTCAATACATCAAGCGATTGACACTGATCAGACGATCGTAGCTTGATCAAACAAAGAAGCCTCAACACTGTTGAGGCTTCTTTGTTTTTCAGTTTGGTATAAGCGCTGACCGGACTGAATTTCCCTTTTTTGCTGTAATTATTATGATTATTTTGTGTATGTGGAACATCCTGTCCCTTTATGAGTTCAGAATACTGCAGAGCTTTATAGAGAAATAGGCGAAAATGCCTCAAGCTTGTGTAAGCCATCGCTGACAAGAGGTTGGATGAAAAAATGGATTGTACAGATGCTTTTCATGTAGCCTTATAAACCATAAAACGCTGAACACATTCTTGATTGAATCCAAAACAGGTCAGGAGACGTTTGGTAAAATATCTTTGGGTTTGCCCGTTCTTGAGAGTTTATTCAAGGGATTGATCACAGCATGAAAAAACAGCATTTACCAGAAAAAACCTGTGCCTATTGTCAACGGCCTTTTCTTTGGCGCAAAAAATGGCAGCGCTGTTGGGACGAGGTCCGTTATTGTTCAGAACGCTGCAAGCGTCAGGCACGCATCGAACAGCGTTTGTCAGGCTTTTGAGCCTTGAGGGAACAGGCTACCCGATTGATTCAGAAGCAACATGGTGGATTATCCCAAAGAAATCCGATCCGCATTAATCGCCAGCATGACCCCAACAATAAAAAGGCCACAGTAAAGAGCAAACCATACAATCATGCGCTTAAAGGCTTTGTCGGAAATGGAACTGTCGGCATATTTCTGTGGTTTTTTAGGGGGTTGTTCATTCTGCATCACGACATCTCTTCATGCTTATCAGATGACTCGATTATCTGAAGCTGATGACGGTATGCCTAGATACAAAATTGCAGAGATAAACTATAACAGATTCGGATTGAGTGTCCATCTGTTATAGTCTATCTGTTTTTACTCTTGAATATGGGCAATCAAGATATCTAAGGCCTGCGTTATGCCGGGCGTGAACTCGAAAGAACAGTTGATGCGAATGGCATTCTTATTCTGCTGCGTGGCATTAAATAAACTGCCGGGTGCCACGCTGATCTTGTGATTGAGCAGCTTTTGATAAAGTAAATTACTGTCGAGATGTGCCGGAAGTTCGATCCATAAAAAATAGCCAGAAGGATAATTCATCACTTGGCAGTGCTGTACTAAGCGCTCATTAAGATAGTCATAATATTGTTTTTTTAGTCGTTTTAACGCCTTACGCACGGATTTTAAATGTTTTTCATAATGCCGGTGTGACAGATATTCGACGAGCGCACTTTGGATCAGCGGGTTGACGGAAAGGGTACTCATTAACTGTAAATGCTGAATATGCTCGGAAAACTTGCCTGCATACACCCAGCCGACCCGGAAGCCTGCGCCCAAGGTTTTCGAGAAGGATGAACAGTGTAGCACTAAATTCTTTTCATCCAGAGACTTCAGAGCCAGAGGTTTTTTCTGGCCATAATACAGCTCCTCGTAAACATCATCTTCAATCAAATAAACTTCATGTCGATGGAGGATTTCTGCAAGCTGAATTTTAATTGCATCGCTAACAGTGAAACCAATCGGATTATGGCTGTTCAGCATCAGCAGGCAGACTTTAATCGGATAATCATTGAGGAGCTTGTTGCAGAGCGATCAAATCAAGCCCATGCACGGGATGTTCGGGGATAGTGATTACGGTTAAGCCCAAGCGTTCCGCGGTCTGCCAGGCACCATAAAGACCGTTTCCTGCAATAAAATGTAGTCTCCTGCTTGCGTGACTGCCTGCAAGGACAGGTTGAGTGCATCGAGGCCACCTGAAGTGATGACAATATCGGATGGATCGGTTGGAATCCCTTGCATGCAGTAACGTTGGGCGATGAGCTTGCGTAATTCATAGTGACCCGGCGGCAAACTTGGCATTTGTTCATAGCTGCGTCGCTGTTTGGCGCGTTGTCCCAAGGTCTGCATTAATTTCGCTGAATAAAGCAGCTGGCTGTCAGGAAAGGCACTTCCCAGTGGCAGTACACCTTCCGCTTGAACCGATTTCAGGTATTGAAAAACCACTGAATTAATGGCGATTTTATCGTTACGGACCACACTGTTTTTTGGTAAATCCGCACAATGATCGGCCACAAAATAGCCTGATTTTCTCTGGAATAGATTAAACCCTGCGCTTCGAGTTCCTGATAGGCATTCAGCACGGTCATTAGGCTAAAACCTGACTGTTCAACCTGCTGGCGCAATGAAGGGAGTTTCTGATGAGGTTGCCAAGTGGCACTTTCAATCAAATGCTTCAGGCTTAATGCCAATTGTTCTGATTTATACATAATCACAGGCCTGTTACAGATGCTGAGTTCATCAGAGAGGAGAGCGATCCCAAGATTGCGAAAATAGGGTGTTGTCCGGCGTTCAGCAGCTAATACGGTTCATTTTCAAATTATCCTGACAGTAAACCCAGCAATCTAAATGCTGATACCTACGGATGACAGTTTTCTTAGGCCTCTGTTATAGCGTTTTCTGCATTTTTGTAACTACTGTTTTCTTCGTCCGCAACTTAAGATCTTGCCTTCATCCATTTGATGGATCGATGAAAAGCTGTGCTTCCAATCAAAAATGAGAAGTCGTAGCTTAAAAATCTTGAGTAAGAAATAGGTAAAACGGTGAAAGCATGTTTGTAACCTCACAGTTGAATACGCTGAGTCAGCTGATAGTCGGGCACAATCTTTCTGGCGGTCTAAGCGATCAACTGCAGCAGGATGATCCTCATCTCGAAGCCAAGCTGCTTCGTGCCAAAGTACTGCGTCATTCTGCGGCATCTACGGTTCACTATATGATTCAACCCCAAACGGAGAAAAATACGGCTTGGGCTTCTGTATTTGCACCGTTTATTTTGGCCAACCTGAATAAACCGGTTATTTATCAGACCTGCCAGGCATCTTCCGGAGTGAAATTTTTAAATCTTGATCGTCTGAAAGACCGAACACCGCAGCTTACTCATCATGAAGCACTCCGTGACTTGGGATTCTTCTTGCAGTTCGCTCTTGATACGCGAAGTGAGTCTGATTTTATTTATGCAGCGCTTCTGCAAGCTTTATGTCATGCCGAAGTGTCCTGCATTGTGTTAATGACGGATCTACCGCTGGATCAATCATTAAAAACCAGCTCGAAGCATTTTTTAAGGTGACGTTGCTCGTATTGTCATGCACGGATGACATTAGAATTGATCTGGAGCAGATTGAACTCAGACAATTGCTGTTTAAACAGAAAGACGCGTATCACACTGCGTTGTGTACGGCATTCTCTCGATACAATGCCGAGATTCTGCATGCAATTGGTCTCTATAGCTTGGAGCAGGGCTGTCAGTTGGTCGAGGATATGTTTTATGCCGAACATCTCTATGAAAAAATTTCGGTCTATAGCGAATATATGCAGACCCGATGGCAAAATGCTCAGCTTCTTTGCGTCTAAAAACGGGTTTGTTACGTGAGTTGAAAGCCAAAGATGGTTGCGGGCAGGGGACATCGGCATGAGTATCGTAATGCTATTCCGCGCTGTACCAGTTAACCTCTCCGAAGCCTGTTTGGATGAGGGCCTTCAGGCGAGTGTAAAGCAGGGCCTTGCGATACTTAGAGATGCCTTATTCAGTTGATACAATAAATTATTATTTAATAAAACTTTATAATCTGCTTTTGATGAAATTGATCGGTCTGCATGGTTTTAATATTTCTGATGTCTATTATTATAATTTCATGTGAAATTTAACCTATTTTATAATTCATATCACAGGTAATTTTATCAGCAAATTTTCGATTAATTTTGTTAAATATGTCACATTTATACATCAAAAATTATTACATTTTAAACTCAGCTCCACCCTGCTGTGAATAAATAGGTTTTATCGATATACTATATTTTATTTAAGAACAAGAAATTAGAAATCTCTTCAGAATAAAATCTTTTACAATAAAAAATAAACAATATAATAATTCTATATCGACAGCCCCTCACCTCGATAGCCAAAAAATATTTTATTTTTTAAGGTATAAAATGAAACTAAATTCAAAGAAAATTTCTGCACTTAGTTTGGCTGTAATTTTTGCATTTGCAGCAAACCCAGGCAGCGCCAGTGGCAGAACCAGCATCAAAACCCGTTTTGATTTTGAATGAAGCGATTGCCAACAAGGCGGTGATCAAGGGTGAGTATGCAGTCTTAAAACTAGAACACCTCGATCTTGCTCCAGAATTGAAAGGTGTGCAGTTTGATTTCAATGAATTATTGAAAGCACGTGATTACATCGTGAACGCTGGCTACGATTCAGCGGCTGCCGAAAAAGACTATGCATTATTTTCTTATAGCCGTTCTGCAAGCCGTACGATGGATCGTAAAATTGAGCAGCTAAAAGGTGCAGCACACGAACAATATATGGCGACCCTTGATCAGGCGTTTAAACAAGCGCCTGTTTTGGCCTATTATGAATATATGACCACCGGCCAAGCCCCTCAACAAAAAGATTTGTATTCCCTCGTACAACATCAGAATGAGAAATATGGGCACTTGCGTTTAACTGAGTTGCCGATGGCATTACAAGGTGAGAAGAATGACCTGTTTATGCTCAACCTGCTCAGCAAAGTCATCATGCCAGCAGACTCGGTGCTGACTTATCACTGGCATAAAACGCTATCAAAAAATAACATGGCACCATTCAAAGTAGAGTCAAACATGACTTGGGGTGACCTGTTTACGGCAAACCGTACCCAGCATGCTCAAGCGGCGATGAAAGCAGATGAAGAAAATGCACAGCAACCTCTTGAGATCGCAGCATCTGCCTTATTAAAGCAACAGCGTCAGGATCAGCAGAAAGTGGCGATGACAACCAATTAAACGATTGGAACTTTATTTTTGTTTGAAAACAGGTATTGATATACCTGTTTTTTATTTTTAACGGGTATCATTTTCTATACATAGCTTGGGAATAACCCGATTAATCCAGAGGATTATAGGGGTGTCCATCATTGTAAAGAAAATGCTTTAGCATCCATGATATTTGTCGTGGACTCAATGAGCTTAAATTGACTCAGGCAGAGGATTTAAATTGAGATCTAAATAAGTCTTGTTTATGTGGCGGTAATATTAGTTGAAGGTGAGCTGTTTAAAATAAAGAGCAAAATTTGAGTGTGACAAAACAAATATTATTTTAAATATCAGCTTAAATATGTTTAATATAGAACACCTTACAAAAATTACACCTGTACCGATGCAAAGCTTAGACCACGAAATCGTTCAACTCTTTCAACAACATCAATATCCGCTCTGTGAAAAACTGACTGAAATGCTGAATGAGCATTTTTCGCATCAAACTGAACGACGGGGTTGTGGTTTTACGCAAGCGACTCGGGTACTGGCGGACTTTATTAATCTGCCTCGGATAGCGAGTGAATTGCATGATTTAAAACTGTTTAAACAGACCGAAGGACAAGTGCTGAAAACCCTGCTCAAGCAGACCCCGATTCAAGATTGGCACAATCTAGACCAGAACCCTGAGGTAGCGGTGCTGGTACAGCATAATCAGGCTGATTGGAACTCGGCGTTAATCCGGGAAATCGAGTTCCAAAACCAACTGCGGCAATTGGCACAACAGGCTGAAAAAGAAGAAAGCCGTTTATTTATCCAAATGCTCGCAGATATTATTCTGCCGAAAACACCTTTGCTAACCCACTTGGTTGAATTGCCGACCTTGGCTGAAAAACCCAAAGTCGGTTCCTGCCCAATGGCCGAGAATTTTTTCTTAAAAATTGCACATGGACGCATTTTAAGAAAAGGTCAGGTAAATATTATTGTTGATCAGCATTATCAGCCGTTATTGCTGGAAAAGCTGAATATGGGTGATGACCATTCCTGTATCAGTTTAAAGCCGGTGTTGATGAATGGGGTTTGTGTGCCTGCAGGCTCATTATTTTCTGTGCAGTACGATGCAGCGGCCATTCAAAATAAAATCGAAAATCAGCATTTACCTGGTTTTGTGATTCCCTATAGTGAAATTCCCGGATTCTGGTATTTACGTTTAACCACACTCGCGGTTTCTCCAGAAAATCGTGCACGTACCTTTAGCACACATTTCCAGCAGCAAATCGACAATGGCTTATTTAGCCCGGAATCAACAATGCTGCAACAACTTGCCGACATCGCCTCAGCGCAAATTCGGAACTAAACCCATGTTACAGGTCTGTTATTCTCCGCATTATTATGCAACAACGCATACCAACAGCATGGAAAAATTAACCGCTGTGGCCAAGGCCCTAGAGGCCTCTGGTGGTTTTCAGTTTCATGAGCCAGAGCCGATTGATTTGGATTTGCTCAAACAATTGCACGATCCCGCCTATGTCGAGGCCTTTGATACTGGAACACCGAGAAAATTAGCTACGTTTCAGGGTTTTAAACAGTGGAATACGCAATTAAGAGATGCCATTTACCGGATCAATGCCGGGCAGATTCAAGCGGCGGAGCTGGCCTGGCAACACCGGATTTCTGCGAATATCGCCCAAGGCTTTCATCATGCGCAATATCAATGCGGGGTTGCCTTTTGTACCTTTAATGGACTCGCCCTGATTGCCCAGCAGTTTCCGCAGAAAAAAATCTTCGTGTTGGATTGTGACCAGCATGGTGGCGATGGGACGGCAGAATTTACCCTGAGATTGAATAATCTGTTTAATTTCAGCATTTTCGCCTTGACCTTAGGTTGCCGCAGTTATGAGCGTGCACTGACACGCCAGATCCATAAACAGCATGGTAATTTTGCACAATATCGTGACGCCATTATTGAAGCGTTTGACCGCGCGATGGCTTGGCAAGCCGATTTAATTGTCTATCAGGCCGGCATGGACTGTCATCAGGATGATCCCTGCGGTTCGTCTTGGTTCAGCTCGGAATATATCCGCCAGCGTGATGAACTGGTCTTTCGATTGGCCAAGCAGCATCAAATTCCGCTGATGTTTGTACTGGCTGGTGGTTATCAGGATCTAGCCACTTTGACCGCCCTGCACACGGGGACTTTTAAAATTGCTTATGACGTTTATTATGCTGGGTAACCTGATTTTTGAATTGCATAATCATCACGTCCAAATAGAACTAAAAAATTTTAAGCCGGCATTAAGTGCAACCCTGTATCATAAAATTAAATTTAATCCTGATAAAAATAGGACGCTTGCTATTTGAATCACCGCTTTTATTTCTAATCTGGAAGACGTGAGCAAATGGCTGGGAAGAATTTATCCACTGGTTAGAGAAATCTCGATCCATGGTGGTTAATCTCCCCGATTCCTAAAAGTTTACTAGCGACTGGAGCAGCCATGTCTGTACAGCATTTCGATGACGATACGCATGAAGATGATTTAATTAGTCCCGAAGAACGTGCCCGAGCTGCCAGCAAAACCACCTGGGTCAGTGTTTTTGTGAACCTGTTTTTGTCGATCTTCCAGATTGTGGTGGGGATTTTTGCCAAATCGCAAGGTTTGATTGCCGATGGTATCCATACCTTAAGTGATTTGATCGCCGACTTCATCGTACTGTTTGCCAATCATCACAGTCAAAAAGATGCCGATGAGGATCATCCCTTTGGTCATTACCGCTTCGAAAATGCCGCGTCTTTTATTCTGGGATTACTGTTGCTTGGGGTTGGCGTGGGCATGCTGGTGGTGGCCACGGAAAAAATTCTGAACCCTGAACAAATTCCTAAGGTACAAGCGGTTGCCTTATATATCGCGATGTTGGCTTTGGTCGGCAAGGAATTCCTGTTCCGCTATATGCTAAAAGTGGCCAAGAAAGTCAAATCCAGCATGCTGGTGGCCAATGCCTGGCATGCACGCTCAGATGCGGCTTCCTCGCTGGTGGTCATGGTCGGGATTGGCGGCAACCTGTTGGGTTATCCGATTCTGGATCCGATCGCGGCGTTAATTGTTGGTTTGATGATTATCAAAATGGGCTGGGAATTTGGCTGGGAAGCCTTAAGTGATCTGATGGATCGTGCCGCAGCGGAGCATGAAATCCAGGCCATTGAACAGACATTCCTGGCGACAGAGGGTATTCTTGGCGTGCATAACATCCGTACCCGTAAAATGGGTGATATGATCATCGTGGATGCTCATATTGAGGTCGATGGTACACTCAATGTGCGCCAAGGCCATGATATTTCAGTGAATGCAAGAAACCGGGTGATGCAGCAACACCGCGTGATTGATGTGATCACCCATATTGATCCAGTGTAGCGATTGCATTATTCAGTGTATCGCTCTGGATACGACCATCCACCAGATGGATGGTGCGATCTGAGGTGGCAGACAGGCGTGGATCATGGGTTACTAAGAGTACGGCACAGCCACGTTCTTCATGGACTTTACGGAACAGTTCAAACACTTCTGCTGCGGTTTGAGTATCCAGATTTCCAGTAGGTTCATCGGCCAGCAATAAGGCCGGATCGGTGATCAGCGCTCGGGCAATCGCGACGCGCTGTTGCTGACCGCCAGAGAGTTCATTCGGTTTGCGATCCGCAAACTTTTCTAGCCCACGGCGGCCAACAAAGCACGAGCTTTGTCCAAGGCAGCTCGATCAGGTTTGCCATGTGTCAGCATCAATGGCATCAGCACATTATTGAGTGCTGTAAAGGCCTGGATCAGATGATGAAACTGAAAAACAAAACCAATGCTGTGTCCGCGTAGCCTGTACGCCCAGCATCATCCATTTGGCTGGTGGCCTGGCCTAACAGATAAAGCTCACCACTGCTCGGCCGATCCAGTAAACCCAGAATATTCAATAAGGTACTTTTACCCGAGCCGGAAGGGCCAATCAGGGCAGCAAAATCACTGCGATCGATACATAAATCAAGGCCATGCAAGACCTCTACCTCATTGGGCTGACCAATATTGTAAGACTTGCGCAGCGCCTCCAAGCGCAGAACTTCATGGACAGGATCAGACATGACGAATCGCCTCCACAGGATCGAGTGCTGCCGCGCGAGCCGGTACAGCGGCAGCTAAGACACCGGTGAGCGTTGCCAGTAGCAATGCTAACAGCACCAGTTTGCTCGACACGGGAATATAAAATAAACCCGGGCCGAAGTGATTAAAGACCCAGACCAGGGCATAACTAGCTGCGCTGCCCACCACTGAGCCGAGCAGGCCAAACATGGCACCTTGAAACAGAAAAATGCGCAAGATTTGCTGTCGGGTTGCACCTGTCGCACGCAAAATGCCAATTTCCCGGGTTCGCTGTACCACGCTCACCGATAAGACACTGGCAATCCCAAAGGCCACAGAAATGGCCACGAAGACGATAATCATGCTGGTCGACAGGCTTTGTGCCGAAATGGCATTCATGAGCTGGGCATTGGTTTTGATCCAGCTTTCAGCTTGCAGCGAAGTTAAACGTCCGACTTGTGCCGCAATTTCATCAGCCTGGAAAATATCGGCAACCGTCAGGTCGATGACCGTGACCCCGCCCGGAAGACTGAGCAGGGATTGTGCCTGTTTCAGGTCCAGATAAACATAACGTGCGTCCAGTTCACGCACACCGAGTTCAAAAATCCCGGCAATATTCACCACTGCACTGTTTTGCTGGCCAGTATCCAAGCGTAGTTTGCTACCAACCTGCACACCTAAGTCATCCGCCAGCTGGCTGCCAATTAGCACGTTGTCCGCACCTACCCGCAGCTGGCCACTGATCAGATAGTTTTTGAGCGGGATAATTCTTTGATAACGTTCTACATCGATGCCCACCAGCGCGACGGATTCCAGAGCATCACCGCGCTGGGCAAAGGCTGGACCCGAGACCACGGGAGAGACCGCGGTGAGTACCGGCAGCTGATCGAGTGGCTGTCACTTGTTGCCAGTTGTTGATTGAACGCAGGCGCTGCGCACGTTTGTCTTCCAGCAACAGTTGCAAGGTTCCGGGACGGGGTAGGGCAATGTGATTGACATCATCGGGTGACAGTACACGAATATGTGCTTGAGTGCCCAAGGTGCGCTGGATAATATTCGATTGCAACCCTTGCATCAGTGCCGAAACAAACACAATGACCGCCACCCCCACGGCAACGCCCACCGTGATCATGATCGACTGTGCGCGTCCCTCGCGTAAGAAACTGACGGCGATGGTCCATTCAATCCAGAGTCGTCCGAGTAGTTTTTTCAATCGAATTTCACCGGTAGTTCATTTTTGCTATCTGCATCGGCACGCGCTGCAACGGGTATTTTTTCTGGTTTGACCCGTACACGGGTACCTTCTGCAAGTGAGGTGGTTGGGGTGGATAGAACCTCATCACCAGATTTTAAGCCCGCAATCACTTCTGACATCGCCAGACCGCGTAAACCCAAGGTGATGCGCTGACGCTGTATTTTGCCCTGACGGACTAACAGCACAGTTGCCCGGGTACCTTGCACATCTGTTAATGCATCATTCGGGATAACCAGTGCCCGTTCGCGTTTGGCTGTTTCAATATTCACTGAAACGGTCATATCCTGACGTAAAAATTCAGGGACGGGATTCACCGCTAGACGAACTTCCACGGTTCCACGCTGCGGATCAATGCTTGGTGCAATAAAATTGATCCGTGCGGGAAAAGGCTGATCGGGATAGGCATCCGCGATGACGCTCGCTGGCTGCTGTAAGGCAAGCTGCGGTAAATTGCGTTCATCGAGCGGTACACGAATTTCCGTATCCCCTGCTAAAGCGATGGTCAGCAGTGTCTTGCCAGGCTGAACCACATCACCCGGTTCGACATGGCGAGTTAGGATGGTACCGGCCGTTTCGGCACGAATTTGGGTTTTGCCAGTTGGGCCTGCAATGCTGCCAGACGTTCACGTAGCAATCTCTCCTCCACATTGCCAGGTGCCAGTGCAGTCGCTTTTAAGCGTGCTGACTCGAAGTTATTCCGCGCTAGGCGTTCGGCTTTTCTGCTTGTTCCGCATTTCAGCCGAGACGATGCCGGGTTCAGTGAGATCGCGTCTGCGGTTTGCTTCCCGGCTGGCCTGTTCCAGTTGTGCTTTGGCATTGGCCAAGTCCACTGCGGCCTGAGGACGACGGTTGCTAGCCAACTCGGCCAGTGCAGTCTCAGCCTGTCGGACTTGAGCCGCGATTTCATCCGATTTCAGCACCAAGAGTAGGTCTCCTTGTGCAACCCGATCACCTTCCTGTACACGCCGCTCAAGTACCACGCCTGTGATTTCACTCCCCACCTGGGTACGTGCGACCGTTGAAACGCGTCCTGTGGCTACTACTGTTTGTACCAGCGGCATTGCGCTAATACGATAGCTTGCCACCAGAGGACCTTGCCACCAGCGAAAAACTGCAAAATCTGCGACGAGGATAAGCAGGACAATTATCGCGATATATTTGTAGTGGATAGTGCGCAATCAGCTTCTCCTGTTTGGATTAAAGCCTCGGATTTCGGTGAATCAAATACAGCTTGTTGGTATTTACTTGGTATGGACTATAAATGTTTATCGAAAGCTCTGACAAGAGATTTAAACTTTGCAATCCTGCTGTTAGAAATTAAGGCGGATCAGCAACAGTAATTTATAAGGGAACCATATCTTTTATCTAGATACCCCAATCTTGGCAAGAGTCACCGACATAAAATACACTAAATAACATAATTTGTATTTTAATAAACCCTATATATAACAGTTATATAGGATTTTTATTTTGTGTGGTGTAATTTAAGGTAGGGTGGGGTAAGCACAAGTTGGTCACTTTAAAATTCATATAAATTCAACAATAATAACCAACATAAAATCTACTTCTGTTTTTATAATTTTTATTTTTGATAAAAATTTTTTTAGCTGTGGGGGGCTTTGTTGCACAAACCTACCATTGAATGCTTCTGCATCAATATAATTGCGGAATGAATAATCCCACTCCTAAAATCTATCGTACAACCAATTGGTCTTTTACAACCGAGCTTTGATAAACTGTGGAAATCTCTCGATCTGGTTTGATCCGACTACTCAATGGTATGCACAATCAAAAGTCAAACATGGTAGAAATCAAACCTATTCAGATGCTGCTATTCAATACTGCCTCATGATCAAATCTCTATTTCGGCTCTCTTTACGCATGGTCACTGGCTTTGTCCAGAGCCTTATTAAACTCTGTGGATTAAATTGGATAGCACCAGATTATTCGACCATTTGCAGAAGACAAAAGCATATTGATATTGCAATGCGCTATCAACAAAGTCGTGATGGTCTCCAGCTGCTCGTTGACTCTACTGGCTTGAAGTTTTTAGGTGAAGGTGAATGGAAACGTAAGAAACATCAGCCCGAATATCGTCGCCAATAGCGTAGACTTCACATTGATATAGATGCTGAAACGCTGCAAATACAGACCAGCTCGACAAACAATGTCAGTAATTCACAAGTACTCGAGGATTTACTTGATCAAATTCCACTTGATGAGCAGATTGATTGTGTCTATACAGATGGGGCTTATGACACGAAACACTGCAGAAAAGTCATTTCAGATCGAGAGGCATATGCGGTGATTCCGCCAAGAAAAAATGCGAAGCCTTGGAAAGACAAAAAGCTGAGCTCTTTAGAAAGAAATGAATAGTTGAAAACGGTTAAATGCCTAGGAAGAACAATTTGGAAAAAGTGGTCTGGGTATCATCGTCGAAGTTTGTTGGAAGCCAAGATGCATTGCATTAAATTATTAGGCGATAAATTAACGGCAAGGAACTTTCTTAGTCAGGTGAATGAGATTCATGCCCATGTGGCAGTATTAAATAAATTTACGGAATTAGGCCGAGCTCATAACCAAGTTGTCTGTTAAATTTGAATGGCTTGGGGGAAATTCGGCTTTAAAATGTTTATGCAACAAAGCCTATACAGAAGCGAAAAAACAGAACTGCTCAAGAGTTTATTGGCTAACTCATGAAACCAACTATCCAGCAAGAATCTTATATGATCAGTTGGCCGACAATACAGGCTTCATTCAGTATCGTAAGAATTTAGGTGCATAAATTTAAAAAACGTGGAACACAAAAATTCACATAAAAGGCCCAATCATGTGTGAATGGGCTTTTATAAAAATCATAAAATATTGATTTAAAAATAAATTATTGTGTTGTTTGCCAAAAAAATATCTACAAAATCAGTGGCTACTTACTTTTCATTTATCTTGATAAGTATTTGTTTAGCTGTTTGTAAATGCTTGGCAACCGTGGTGCGAGTTTGTGCAAGCATACTTTTTAAATCTGAATTATTAGTGTTGGGTATCAATTGCTTATCGATAAGCATAAGAACTTTACGATGTTCTTTAACTTGACTCATCATATAGTCTTTATCAATTGTCGTATTAGATGATTTCGTAAGCTTACTAACGATCTTATCACTATTTTTTTGCAGTGACGTACTGGTATGACTAACTTGTGGAGTTAATTGCAGACGACTCGCCAGCTCTTGAACCTTTGTCTCATTTGATGAGTGTTCATTAATCATCATTTGAGCGTACTTACGGGTATCATCCGCTTTTAGCTTTGGCAATGCAGTTTTTGCCTGCTTAATCTCACCATGATTGGTCGTGCTTAATACTTTAATAATTCTATTATCAGTTAAAATCTCATTATTCGCATGCGGTAACTTAAGATGATTTTCCTTCCTGCGTAGATTCACGATCCATTGCCATAGCTTGGCATGCTGTAAGACTTAATATGCCACTTACTGCCATACAGTTAATTATTTTCATCATATTGTTAGCTTTCATCTTATAAACCTTAAGATTTTTATTGAATTGGCATTGATAAGATAGGTTAAAGGCATAAAAAAAGTGTAATATTTGAGCAGATTTTTTAGATAAATATATAAAATGCTATTAATTTAAGTAAAGATTTTCGTTTTTTTATTGAGAAAATATTTCTTATCTATTTCATTATGTCGAAAAAACTAAATAGCGACGGATTTTGTAGAAATCTTAAGTAATTCTATTCTGTTGTTAAAGGATAAGGGGTATTTTCTCTTAAACTTTTTACACACATCTTTAAGTATGTTTGGACGATGCAAAATTTCTCATAACAACGACTATACTTTTTAATAGAAGATGCCAAATGATTAGTCGTTGTTCATAAATTTAACAATGATAATGATTATGAAGAGAAATTTATAAGTTTGAGAGGGAAGATTACTAGGTCATCACGCTCTCCGACTAGAAAATATGCGTAGAAGAGACCTAACAAGCCGCTAAAAACTCAACCGTAAAAAGCTGGAGTAAGACTCATCTATCAAGGTCTACATGACTATGAATCTACTTTGCTTCTCCATTGAATTATGTGACAAAAGTAAATCGATCAAAAAACAACAGAGCTTGTGGATAGTAAAAATGAGAACTTATAACTCTCATTTTTGACTCTGAATACAGTAGGAGGCAATTTATAAGATCTACAGATCGAAATTTCTTTACATACATGAAATCAGTAATAGAAATAAAATTTGTTATCTCCTAAATGTCCTTCAACTTTTTTAGAACTACTACCATTAGCATAATTTTCATATTCATAATTATAATTAGAGATAGGCTGAGTCACATTTACCTGGTCAAAATGTGAATTAATACCTCTTTCATCTAAAGAAATATTTTGAGAACATGCATATAAAGAACATGTCGTAGAAGAGAATAAGAATGTAATTTTTATAAGTGATTCCATTACCAATAACCTTTTAAAAACAATAAATTGACAAAAAATAAAAAAATTAATTAGAAGAGATTTAACTTTTAAAAACTAAAAATAAACCGTTAAAAATCTTGATGTAAGTTTATAGCTTCATTTTATTGCTATTAAGTGACAATAAGTATTGCTTGTAAGTAACTATAATTATTTCAAATTCATATAGATAAGGATGGAAAGATAAATGAACATATAAATTCCCACTTAATTAAAATTTTAACTTGTTGATTAATAATAAAAATATTAAAAATTAACATTTTATTAGAATGTTAATGTTTGAGAAAGAAATGTTTTTATTTGAAACAAAACTCATAAACTTTAAAAAAACATAATTTATCGGGGTATATTTTCGCCAAAATAATTTCTAGATTTTATTATGACTATTAAATATATCAAAAGTGATCTTTACCGCTATGCGGGAAATTGTAGCTTTAAATCCTTTTTAATCAATTATCTGTCTCAGAGAGGGTTTATTTTTTCATTTTGGCTCCGACTTGCTAGTAGTAAAGGTATTATTCGTAAATTTGCTTATCCTATTTATTTTTATAAGAAAAGAAGGTATGGCTTAGATGTCAGCCATAAAACGAAGATTGGATATGGCTTATATATAGGCCATGGTGGGCCTTTGATCGTGAATCCAACAGCAACGATTGGGAACAATGTAAACTTATCTCAATATGTCACTATTGGTTCCAATCTAGGCAAGGCAGCTGAGATCGCAGATTATGTTTATATAGGTCCCAATGTCTGTATTGTTGAAGATGTAAAAATTGGTAGAGGGGCTTCTATTGGTGCAGGAAGCATAGTAGTAAAAAATATTCCGGAGAACGCCACGGCTGCTGGAAATTATGCAAGAACCTTAAACTATAATACTCCAGGTCGCTTCATTCAAAACCCGTGGCCAATGTATTAATGACCCCATTTAATATAATGGGCATTATTCGAAATTTATAAAAAATAGTTTTATTTATCAATATGTTACTATGTAAGAAAATAGGTGGCGCAAACTCAAAAAGTTGATTTGGAAACAAGTCGGCTTTTTGTGCTCAATTCTGACATCTTTCGCCAAAAAAATGTTTAAAAAATAGCCTATTCGCGTTTTTCCCTGATTCCATCAGATGGGGAATCCTCCCTAGAAATAATAGGATGTAAAGTAGAATTTTCTCTTAAGATACGAGCAGGAGATTCTGCATGAAAACATCTAAATTTACTGACAGTCAGATCATGTCTATCTTGAAGCAGGCGGAATCTGGCACACCTGTTGCCGCTCTTTGCCGTGAACACGGCATGAGTAATGCCACGTTTTATAAATAGCGTGCCTTGCGCAGCAGTGCTGCTCAGGTGGTATGGATACATCATTAATGGCAAGACTTAAAGAGCTAGAAGCCGAAAATACCAGACTTAAAAAGATGTATGCGGAAGAGCGATTAAAGGCTGAAATCATCCAGAAAGCGATGGCAATGAGCAGCACTGCTGCGCAAGGGTGAAGCCATCTTGCCGGCGTAAGATGGCACAACAGGCAGTTGCCCAGCATGCCATTAGTATTCGTTTGACTTGTAAAGCATTTGGCATTAGTGAAACCTGCTACCGCTATCAAGCCAAACTCAGCGATGACAATGCATTAATTGCTGAACAGCTCATTGAACTCACTGAGGAAAATTCCGATTGGGGCTTTGGTCTGTGCTTCTCGTATTTACGGCATGTTGAGAGTCACTGCTGGAATCACAAGCGGGTTTACCGCATTTACTGTGAGTTGGCACTGAATCTGCGTATTAAACCGAGAAGAAGACTAAAACGGCATGCGCCTGAACCATTGAAAGAACCAATCCGAGAAAATCAGGTTTGGTCATTAGATTTTATGCATGATCAGCTTTCCGATGGTCGCAAGTTTCGATTATTGAATGTGATTGATGATTACCACCGCGAAGGCCTAGCCATTGAAGCAGGGTTCTCATTGCCCACAATCAGGGTTATTCGTACGTTGAATCAATTGCTGGAGTGGAGAGAAAAACCGTTAGTGATCCGATGCGATAATGGCCCCCGAGTTTATCAGTCACGAATTTGTGCGCTGGCTAACTGAACAAGGTATTCATATTGAATATATTCAACCGGGTAAGCCACAGCAGAATGCATATATTGAACGATATAATCGGACTATACGTTATAGTTGGCTGAGCAAACATTTGTTTGATACGTAGAAGGAGTTCAGGATTATGCAACTGATTCTTGCGCAGCGCTGCTGCTCAGGCATTACAATCATGAAAGACCACACCAAGCTAACAAAGGAAGGCCACCTCTAAGGGCTGCTTAACCTCTACTTTTAACTTCGGTTATTTATGGGAGGATTACCGGACGGGCATTAATAAAACAACATTGCATAAGCTCTATAATGGAAAATTGACTGGGATTGACTTAAATAACCAACATAAAATCTACTTCTGCTTTTTATAATTTTTATTTTTATCTTTTGATAAAAATTGTTTAGCTAATGAGTCCTGGATTGGGCAAGCAACTATAGTCAAATACATTAATGAGTGATCGGTCTTTATTCTTTAGTTGAGAAGGGATTTGTTGCACAAACTTGTCCGTATTGAATAGCTAATACCTTATAGCAGTCGCTGCTAATGATTCATGTGAGTTTGCAAGTGCATAATAAATTGCTTGCTTTTAAATTCTGGACTAAGGCGTTTAGCAATTGTTAACGTTACGTTCTCTTCAGGTGGGCGAGAAGCCATGCTCCGCAAGGTCTATTATTTTGTCTGGGAGAGTGGTGGCTATTCAAGCAGTGTCATAAAAAAGCCTAATCTTGGTAAGACTAGGCTATAAACTTTAAATTCTTTCATTGGTAGCGGGAGCTGGATTTGAACCAACGACCTTCGGGTTATGAGCCCGACGAGCTACCAGACTGCTCCATCCCGCATCAACGAGTTAGCTTTATACGCTTTCACAACTAGTAATGCAAACCCTTATTAGCAAATAGTCAGTTTCAGAGGCAATTAGATGACTTAAATCTTACCTCATACTAGGCTCAGTCTTAAACAAATGATGAGAAGCCCTATAAAGGCTCAATCTTCTTTTCTCATCTTCTAAAAAAGCCGCTGGCTCTTCTAACCATGTGGATACTCGTGTATCAAGATCTGAATTACGTAATACCCAATCAGAAATTGAGCCGTGCATAAAGTATTATCGGCAAATACCAGCTTTGCTTTATTAGGGATATCACTGATAAACACTTTATGTGTTGGTAATGAACCAAATACACTTATTTGAGTGTATCTGTATTTATAAAATTCTGACATGAAAACAAATTACTGGGGTGGTCGCCCACTATACCACCATATAATATGACAACAGCCTACCTTTCATTCCACAGCACCAGCTTACCTTTCATTCCACAGTACCAGCTTACTCTCTCATCTGTAAAAGACCAGAGCATCTTGATATTGTGATACGCAATCAAAAAATAGTGCTGAACGAGATCTGCTCATCGATACGAGAAGCGCTGCTGCGCAAAATTGAAATTTTTAGGTGAAGGTGAATAGATATGTAAGAAATATCAGCCTGAATATTATCGCTAATCGTGCAAACATCATGTTGGAATAGATTAGGTGAAATCTTTGTTTTTAAATCTTTCAGCAATAACGCCATTGAAATAACTGAATTTTTTTAAAAATTATCAATTTATTTATAAACAAAATAAATATATATATAAGAAAGCTTGATTATTTCTATTTTTGCTGTATATTTAAATTAACTAGAAAAAAGTCTTGTTCCAGTAAATCTCTCTTAAGTATCGTAGTTTTAGTCATAATCCTTCGTTTTTCAGATTTTAAGTTCCATTCTTTATCATTTTCAAAGTTATATTCAGTCAATAAAATGACTAAAAATTATTAAAAATCAGTAGGATTTATTATGTCTAACTCAAATGTTGTTAAAGGTACTGTAAAGTGGTTCAACGAAACTAAAGGTTTTGGTTTCATCCAACAAGAATCAGGGCCAGATGTTTTTGCCCATTTCAGTGAAATCGCAAGTTCAGGTTTTAAAACCTTATTTGAAGGTCAACACGTTGAATTCAGTATAACTCAAGGTCAAAAGGCCCGAATGCTGTAAATATTATTGCTGTATAAGTAGCAATAAGTAGTAAAAAAGCACGAATCAGTGCTTTTTTTAACCTCAAAATTTAGTTTTGAAGTTATTTCCAATATTGGAAAAAAAAAGTATAAAAAATAGGATACAAATTGTTAAAAGTTAATGAATTAATTGCAAAGTCTAAAAACGGTACTGAAATTATCGTATCTTTAATTCCCTTAAATAAAATGCAAAATACACGTCAAGGTGTTAAAGAAATTGAAGTAGGTAAGAGAGTTCTTCTTGAATCTGGAATCGAGGTTGACTTGAATTTAGATGGACGTACATTTTATGCCTCTTTAAATCAACTATTTAAGTTAAATCATAAAGTTGTTTAGATAAAATTTTGATTTTAAATTGATTATTATTAAAGGTGTTGTAATGTTAAAAAGACAAGTGACTGTAAAAGACCAATTTGGTACTGAATATTTTATCCAAGCTACATTTGATAAAAGTTTTTCTGATATGCAATCTTATTCAAGTTTAAGATATATTACAGTGGATGGTGAAAATATTCGTCCAAGTTTTGAAATACTTTTTCAAAGTCTTATTAGTGGGAAGATTTTTAAATTAATTTAATTCTCATGACTAAATCAAAAAATGCACTTAATTTAGAATACCTTAAAAAGATCTATCGACCTAACGAAGGTGTTTTTTTATGCTTTTTATTTATAATTCTCTCTTTGTCTATAATTGTAACCAGTCTCATACATAATGATTTTTAGATACTTTTCTTACTCTGTTAAATTTATTTTTTTGTCATTATGATTTTGTTTATTTTACATAGAAAAATCTTAAAAGCAGTATTCGAAATCTGTAATCCATAATAGCTAAGGCTTTATGTCAAATCTTGAAAGCAGGGAAGTACTCCTCCAAAGTTGCTCTGGAAAAAGCATTTGGTATTAGCCGACAAGCTGTTTATCTATTTTAAAACCACGCAATTAATCATTCTCTAGATTGGACTTAGAGATGTCTTGGAAAGTGGTAACTCTTCACTTTGCTTCGCCCAAAAACGTTTATTTTGTGTTTTTAACTCTTGATGCTGCTGTTGAATAGGCACCAGGACAGAGCCTAATCGTTTATTCTAAACCACTTCATTTTGCTGTAGCCCAGCGAGTTTATTGAATAGGCTGTAGCCCAATAAGCTGATGTTTCTTTATGGCTTCGTTGTATAAGAGAATCTTCAATCTGCTGATTCTTAAGGATTTACCCCAGTCTTTATTAAAAAATAAATTAAATAAAATCATGGTGTTAGATTTGTGTCTAACAAAGCCAGAAACTATTGGTAAGAAATGAAAAAATCATTAATTTGAAGTCGACTCTTTACATTAGAGAGTCGACTTCAACGTGATTTACATGATCCATCTTGGGGGAGCTAAAACAATTAGAACTTATATGCAAAGGTAATATAAAGTAGCTTTTTCCAATCATTGTCAGTCGAATTAGCAAAGGAATTGGTATTACCACCAACAAAGGCATCATTTTTCGCCAAAATATACTCTGCATTGATAGTAATGTTTTTGTAATCTGCCTGTAGACCAGCAATATTACGGTAGGAGTTTGGCTGTCCATCCTGTTTCATCAAACCACTGAATACGAGATATGGTTTAAATCCTTTCCAATCCTTATAATTCCACGAAGTTTTATAGTCTATATCAGCAACATAATAGTAGGCTTTATTCGCTACATGATATTCCGTATCAAAAGAACCAAAGGTTGAATAGTTCACTCCAGCTTGTTTGTTGTCGATATCCTGATAACCAAAAGTTAAGGTTGTGTCATAAGTTGGTGTCGCCCACTGGCCAAACACGTTGGCATTCATGCGACTGCCGGTCTTGTTGTTATTTTTATTGTCCAAGAATGAATACCAAACGGATGAACCCAGCGTATATCCAGCCGTATCCTTCTGACCCTGATATGCATAACGCATCATTAGCATATTCTTTTCATCAATCTGGGTGGCATTGTCTGATACGCCTTCAATAAAATTGGCACTATAACGTGATGCATCCTTACTATCCCCTTTATAGTTACCGCCATCCTTTGGAAAATAGCCAAAGCTCCAAGACTGCTGATCCTGACTCAGATCATAGCGAATCCCAATATTATGGGTATCCTGCATGCCAATGGTATACATCATACTTTCATAGAAGCTGCTATCCCAATAGGTTCCAATCCCGAATGGAATCGGTTGCAAGCCCACGGTGATTTTCTGCTGCTCATCCAGTTGATAACCCAGATAAGCATCTGACAATGTCATCAAATCACACATTTCATTAAATTGGACACAGCGTGCTGTAATCTTGCCGTCCACTTGATCTTTCTTGTAATTCAGATTGAGCCGGATATCACTGATCTGCGCTTTACTCTTTTCGCTTTCAGCATATTCTTTATATTGATAATTGCCTCGCACAAAACCAGAAACCGACCAGCCCTGTTCTTCCGCATGCGTCACAGTTGTTGCAGATAAAATAGCCAAAGCTAAGCCTGAAGGAATCGTCATATGGTGGAATACATTTTTTTTAAGCATAAGAAACCCCTTATCTATGCAGAACATAGACAATTTTTGATTTAGTGATTTGGATTGCGGGTCAGGTAAATCCGGTTTAGGGCAATGCCGCTTGTTTATATATCCGGATTTTGCCTACCCGCTGGATCAGTTCATCGAAAAATATCTTTCATTCGGATCAGATATTTTTAGTGTGTTGTTTTACCTATTGAATTAGACGCCAATCGCTAAACGCGTAGTCGCAACATCCTGTTGAGCAGGCGTGGTAACAGACAATAATTGCACCTGATCTTCCTGACGCTGCATGATGATGTTGCCATGACGCACACTGAGCACCGCCTTGGCCTGATTCGCGACAACCTCATAATCATTCTTGGCATTGAACAGGATAAAGCTCGCCGGTTTGCCCACTTCGATGCCATATTGATCGCCCAGGCACATGGTTTTGGCAGAATTGTCCGAGATTAGATCCAGACAGTTCTGCAGGTCTTCATAGCCTAGCATGTGACAGATATGCAAACCGGCATCCAGAATGCGTAAGATATTGCCATTGCCGACCGGATACCATGGATCTCGGATCGAGTCCTGCGCAAAACAGATGTTCATGCCAGCACGGTTAATCTCCGCCACGCGGGTCAGACCACGACGTTTTGGATAGCTGTCAAAGCGGCCCTGTAAATGGATGCTTTCGGTCGGGCAGGAAATAAAGTTGATTTTTGAACGCTTCAGCAAACGGAACAGTTTATAGCAGTAGGCATTGTCATAAGAGCCCATGGCTGTGGTGTGACTGGCCGTGACACGTTCGCCCATGTTTCTGACCAGTGCTTCATCGGCCAATACTTCCAGGAAACGTGAGTTCGGATCATCGATTTCATCGCAATGGACATCCACCAGTACATTGTATTTTTCGGCCAAGTCCATCAGGTAATGCACGGAACTCACGCCTTTGTCACGGGTATATTCAAAATGAGGAATCCCCCCGACCACATCGGCCCCCATCTGTAAGGCTTTTTCTAGCAGTACACGGCCATTTTTATAGGACTCAATGCCTTCTTGCGGGAAGGCCACGATCTGCAGATTCACCACATCCTTGACTTCATTCTTGACCTCAAGCATGGCTTGCAATCCGGTCAATTGCGGATCGGTAATGTCGACATGGGTACGCACATGCTGAATGCCATGCGCCACCAGCATGTCGATGGTCTGTTTTGCACGTTGTTTTGTGTCTTCAAAGGTAATGCTGGCCTTGCGTTGTGCCCAGCGTTCAATTCCTTCAAACAGGGTTCCGGACATATTCCATTCCGGCTCACCCGCGGTCAGTACAGCATCCAGATGAATGTGTGGATCAACCAGTGGTGACATCAGTAACTGCTGTTTCGCATCAATCACGTCAGCTCCTTCGAGGGTTAGTAACCCGGCCTGTGGCTCAATCGCATCAATTACGCCATTGTGATAGCTGATGGTGAATAAACCGGTCTTTTTACGTAAGGTTGCATTGATCACTTTCATATTCTTTTCTCTAATCATGGGATATTTGCCAAATTAATAGGGCAACAGAAGCATTCAAACGGAAATTGGGATTGCCCAATGATTGTCCGGTTAATGCTTCAATTTTTGGATACGCTGGTTCAGGGTATTGCGGTGAATACCCAGCCGGGCAGCTGCTTGAATGGCATTGCCACTTTCCTTTAACCAGGCATCCAAGGTTTCAATCAGCAGATAGGGCTGTTTTTTCTGGCTCAATCAGGCAGCCGAGCGTTTCATTCATTAGTTGCTGGGTAACGGCCTTGTTTGGAATTGCCTTGATCAATCTGAGCACGCCCAGTTCGTTATACAGGCAGACACCGGAACTGGTCTTTAAATCTGCGGCAATTTCTTCAGCCTGACAGGCTTCCCAGTAGCCGCGCTGAAAGGCAACGGCAGAATTCACTTCGGTGGAAAGTCCAACATACAACTTGAGATCGGATTCAGACTCGCGCAAAGCAGAAACCAATGCCGACAGAGCCTGGAACCAGAAATTCAGATCCTGATCCTGCAAGGATAGAACCAAACTAAACTGCTCTCCCTGCGGAACAATAGGGAAAACCTGTTCATGCTGTTTTCTCCAGCTTTCCAGATGTTCATAACAGGCCTGTTTTCTGGTACAGATCATGGGTTTTGTGTTGTGCACCACTATCCTGAAAAAAGTCTTGCACATTACTCAAACGAACCACTGCCACCACATGTTGCCCTAACAAGGGTAAACCCAACTGCTGTGCCCGCAACTGAATGGTTTCCAGTGATGGATACTGGCCCAGTAACAGCTGGCTCACCACGTCCTCTGCAGACTTCTTGATTTGCGACAGCTGTACCAAGCGGGTTCCAATCACATGGGTCAGTTCCACTAGCTTGAGGTGGTAAGGCTGTTCAATCAGGGGTAATCCGAGTGTATCGGCCTTTTCCAGCACTGTGGCGGGAATCTCACGAATAAAATCGGTACCGGTCAAGATCACAATACCTGCTACGTTTTTGGTAGCAGCCTGATCTAATAGATCTAGCAGGTTGGCTTCATCCCGTACCTGATTGATACCGGTAATAAATACCAGTTCACCACCTTCAATCCAGTCGGAAATTCCTTCGTTCTCGGCGACATAGAACCAGCGAACCAGACGGTGCACATGATCGGCACCTGCCCGCAGCCGCAGTTCATACAACTGTGGTAGTTCCAGTACCTCTTGCACCGTCATACTCATACTGATGGTCCTGTCATCACTTGTGCTGATTTTTCAGCCGATTTTGCTGGAAATAAACGGATCAACACCACATAACATACGGAAGCAACCACAATCCCGACAATCAGGGCAATCCAGGGAGAGTTATACGCCACGATCGCACCGATGCTATAAGCTATCAGACCATTCCAGTTAAAATTTGGCAGTTCTACATCATTCAGCAAAGGATATTGACCTTTGTAGCGAACCCAGTAATCTGCCATGATGACGCCACCTACAGGTGGGATGATCGCACCGAGTAACAACAGGAATGGCAATAACAACTCATACATGCCTGCGACAGCCAGCACAATCCCCACAATCGCCGCCAGGATAGTCATGGTTTTACGACGTTCGCTACGTACTAAATGGCATGCTGCTGCGGACACGTTATAGATGGTTGGGCCTTGAATAGTCCACAAGTTCATGCACAGCATAATCACTGCTGCGACAGATAGGCCTTGCAATACTAGAACCTCTACAATGTCAGCTTGTTGGTAAACAATCGCCATCCAGGCACCTGCCAAGACCATCAAACCGTTACCAATGACAAAGCTGATCAGACATGCCCATACTGCGATCTTGCCGTTTTTCGACATACGGGTCCAGTTGGTGATTTGTGTTGCGCCACTGGCAAACGTACCAAATACGATGGTTACAGCGGTAGAGAACGTCATGGTTTCCGTTGGCTTAACAGCAGTCAAGCCGGTCCAGCCGCCAATTTCTTTGGTGGCCAATACAATTGAGGTAATGAGCAGGATAAACATCAATGGAATTGAAACCCGTGACAGGTATTCCAGCCCTTTAAAACCAACCAGTGCGGTCACTGAGAAGAGTAAACCGAACAGCACCATTAATGGTATTACCCAGCTTTCTGGCATCCCAACAATTTTCACCAGCGAAATAGCCAGTGTTGCAGTTCCCCAGGCATACCAGCCCAGTTCAGCAAAACCCAATAAAAAGTCGGAGAGTTTGCTGCCTAAATTACCAAAGCAGAACCGCCCCATTAATACCGTATTTAAACCACTGCGGGCGGAAATTAAACCAAGTGATGCAGCATAGAGAGCCAGTAACAGGTTACCAATTGCCGTGATCCAGAGGAGGTCAACAAAATTAAATGCGACGCCAATTTTGCCACCAGCAAACATAGTGCCGGTAAAAAAAGTAAAACTAAACAGCACCATTGCAATCGGAAACAATCCTTTTCGATTGGCTTGGGGTGTTTCGGTCAGTGGACTTTCTTCATGTGTACTCATTTTTAGCTCCAGTCTCTTGCGCTATTCTTGAATACACCTGAGTTTGCAAGAGCCGTGCCGCTTTAAAATAGGGTTACTTTTAAGCAATACGCCCTTTACAACATGTGCAACATGCACATTTATAGATATTTTTAATACATTTCTACGCCAGCTTTTTGTGCATGTTGTTGATTAAATGAGTTGATTTTGAGCAATCTCTAAGGAGTAAATATCACGAAGATTTATTGGTTGATGCCTAAAACTAGAATGTGATTTCCATTCTGGACATGTTTCGTCGATTCTTTTTGCAGAGTAGGAGCGGTGGAAGTCCAAGAATAGACGAAATTTGTCTAGGGGAGTGGTGGTAGTCCCATATTCATGTAGTTTTATAAGCTTTAACGGTTTGCGATTTAAAACTGGCTCAATTTTTTCAGCTGTTCCAGATCCCAAATCACTACCTGATGATAACGCCACTCAAGCATATGTTGCTGCCGAAAGCTTTTCACGATTTTGTTTAAGGTCTGGCGGGAGACATTGAGCAACTCGGCAAAATCCTGTTGGGAAATTTTCAGACGTAGCCGGATGCCATGCAAATGCGGGACACCATATTGTTCACAAAATTTCACCAGATGCCAAGCCAGACGCTGTTCCAACGAAGCATTATGCAAATAGCGCTGTTCACTGAATAGCCGAGACATCCGCTGGCTCAGTAAGCCGATCATCCGCCACATGGCTTGCGGTTCGCGTTGCAGCAATTGTAAAAAAACTGGACCATCTATTATCGCAATCGCGACCCGATCCAGCGCAATAAAATCATAATCCATCGGCAACTTCTGGAAAAAAGGTACCAGATTAAACGCGGATGAGTGACTCATATAATCAGCCATTTTGAGTTGGCCATTTTCCTGCAACCAGCCAACCTGCAAGGTACCTTCGAGCAAAACATATAGATCATTCGCTTGTTGTTGTTGCCGCAAAATCAGCTGTTCCGCCCAAAAACGCCGATATTTGGCATGGCGTAATAAGCACTGTTTGGCTTCTCCAGAAAAACCGCGAAAAACCTCATCCTGTTGTAATACCTGTTCCAGGCTTGTCGCAAGGGAAAAATGAGTGGATAGGGCAAACATATCTCATCAAAAAAGGACCAAATATCTTGCGATACTAGGTCCTGCTCATCATGCATCCAACCAATTTTTTTGGCTATTGTTATTCTTGTTTTAGGTGCTGTAAAAGCGACCTTACGAGGCTTTTTCGTAAATACGGCCTTCTTCCGAACGTAGATTAGAAATATCCTTATTCACCACGCTCTTCAGGACTTTGCTTGGCTGACCATCTACACCCACCGGAATATCTCCTTCAATGGTGACACGGGTGGCCACACGTAAGGCATCCCCATAATCGTTAATGGCACGGTGCTGCGTTGCTCGGTTATCCCAGATCGCAACATCTCCAACCGCCCAGCGCCAACGCACCACATTTTCCAGCTGAGTAATATGGCGCTGGAACAGATCGAACAGGCGGCGAGAATCTTCGCTGTTATAACCACTGAAGCGTTTAAAGAAATGACCTAGCACTAGGGTTTTCTCGCCCGATTCAGGATGCACTCGTACAAGAGGATGCTCAGTTTCAATTTCGACTGCGGTTCTAAACAGGTCCTGATGCTCCTTACTACGGTATGAAGACACATTGCCCGCATAATCATAGTCATTGCTGTGTACAGCACGTAGCTGGTCGGCCAATGCTTGTAATTCAGGGTTAGATCCTCATAGGCACTGGTGGTGTTGGCCCAGACCGTATCGCCACCTACTTCGGGTGCAACCACATTGCGCAGGATGGTAGCTTTCGGATAATTTTCCAGGAAGGTAATATCGGTATGCCAGGAATCGGCACGACCACCGCGTGAATCAATAGACAAGGTATGTGCCGTACCATCCTTTACAGGAACACTTGGATGATTCAATGGTGTACCCAAAAGTGCAGCAAAGGATTCCTGCTCAAGATCAGTCAGATGTTGCTGTTCACGGAAAAAGATGACCTTGTATTGCAGCAAAGCCTGGTTAATTTCAGCAACTACTTCCTTATCCAGCTCACCACTCAGTTTGATGCCCTGAATTTCCGCGCCGATACGTCCCGTCAACGGTTGCACTAATAAATGTTGGTAAGCTTGGTATTCAATTTGACTCATGACTTATTATCCTAAAAAAACTATTTTGATCGTCTTTTCAACATCAGTTGATGAATACAGTCTGCCAAGCCAAATATAGAAAATCTGTCAATCAGGCGACAAAGTTCAGCAGGATATCTGCTTTGCTTTCTTAATTTTTACCCTGTCATTTCTGCTTAACGTCCACAATTGCTGTGATGCATGTGGTCTTAGCTACATAAAAAGCCTTATCAATAAGACAATCTTATTATTATTCACTGAAGCATTACGGTGCTTATTAGAGGAACCGATGTTAGGTTTGGTATTGGATTTTTATGGTATCTCAGCAAAATCGATTTTTATATTTATTGACCGCTTTATAAAGAGAGATACTTATCTAAAAGATAGAAAGCTAAATAGATATTAAAGCTGATTTGTTATAAGCAAGTGTTGAAAAAACAACATGAAAAACGATTGAAAACAAACATAATTTGTTGGTGTTTTTAAATAAAAATAAATAAAAACAATTAGTTATTATTTTGGCATGGTTGTTGCCATATAGAGAATACGAAAAAATTAAAATTTAGGTAATTAACCATGACAGTTTTAAAAGATTTAAAGGCAAAACAATCGCGTGCTGCTCAAGTGCGTTCTCAGCTTGATTTTCCAGTGATTGATACGGACATTCATACTAATGCCTACAGCCCAGCACTTGAGGACTACATTGCACAATATGGTGGTTCAAGTGTGGTAGATCTATTCAGAACACATTTAAAAGATAATGGCCTGAATGGCTTAGCTGCAGAATGGTATAGTGCAACGCCACAAGAGCGTAAAGACCGTCGACTATTCCGTCCACCTTTCTGGGCGCTACCATCTGAAAATACATATGATTTGGCAACCATTGCTTTACCCGGCCTCTTGTATGAGCGTTTAGAAGAGTTGGGTACTGACTACGCTGTGCTTTATCCAAATCTATCTTTATTCCCAATCAATTCATCTAATGATGATTTGCGTATATCCATTACGCGCGCAATTAACCATTTTCATGCCGATATTTATCAGCCTTATTCTGACCGATTAACCCCAGTGGCTGCAATTCCACTACATACGCCACAAGAAGGAATTGAAGAGTTAGAATTCGCTCAAAAGTTAGGCTTAAAAACAGCGTTAATTCCAGGTTCGGTACGTCGTCCAATTAAATCTATTGCAGATCGATATCCTGAAGATGCTGATCTGCGTCGCTACGCTTATTGGTTAGATTTTTTTGGGATTGATAGTGAATATGACTATGACCCGTTCTGGCAAAAGAGTGTAGACCTAGGTATTAACCTGTCAACGCATTCAGGCAGTCAGAGCTGGGTAGCACGTAATTCACCTACGAATTATATGTTCAACCATATCAACCATTTTGCAGATGCTTCTGAAGCATTGGCAAAAGCTTTGTTCTTTGGTGGTGTTACTGAGCGTATTCCACAGTTGCGTATCGCCTTGTTAGAAGGGGGTGCAGCATGGGGTCAAAATGTCTTAACGCATTTAGTCGACCGTTTTGAAAAACGAGGCAATGAGCATGTGCACCAATATAATCCGGAACGTCTCAACCGTGAGCTAGCTATCGAATTGTATCGTCAATATGGTCACACGCTCTATAAAGGTCGTGATCTTACTGACACTGAAATCGTAGAAAGTCTGTTTGGTGTAGTTGGAACTTCTCGTTTCCAGGCACAGAAACCTGATGAAATTAATGATTTTGCTTTGGCAAAAATCCAGACAAAACAAGATATCTGGGATCGTTGGGTACCAAACTTTTACTTCGGAAACGAGGCAGATGACCGAACAATCGTCGGTGCTTTGAATCCTAAAGGCAATCCATTTGGCCAAAAATTAATGCGCTCTATTCATCAGATTCAGGCCATTGGGATGTGCCTGAATTAACTGAGCCGTTGGCAGAAACTTGGGACTTGGTGCAAGAAGGCGCGATTACGGCAGAAGACTTTAAGGCCTTGGTGTTCACCAACCCATACCAGTTCTATACCGCCAATAATCCTGATTTCTTCAAGGGCACGCGAGTTGAACACAAACTGAAAAACAATCAGGCCGCTTAAACCTAACTACTCGGAAAATTGAAACAACCTCATGCCTTTGGCATGGGGTAGAAATTTTGTATTTAAAACAATAGATGAAGTGAATGTAACAATGAGAAAGACGAGTTTAACTGTTGCGATTGGATTTATTCTGACGACGACATCGAGTTTTAGCTTTGCCCAGGATGCCACTCTCAACAAGCAATTGGAGGGACTCAAAAGCAGATTGAAGTTTTACAACAGCGTTTAAATGCAGTGGAAGTGCAAAGTTCGACATCCACAAAAAAGCAGTTGTTCCAACCACTGTGAATGCAGATAACAGCGAAGTGCTGACGGATCAAGACAGCGAAACTGGTGAAGAGACCTAACGGCTGAAGCGACCCCTGCAACATCCGACGATATTGAAGGTTTAAGAGCCGATATCGAAAACTATAAATATGACCAGTCTCGTCAGTACGAACGTCAAACCGTGAAGTCGACCCGCGATACGACTTTATTCGGTACGGTGCAACTGCGTGCCAATGTGCAGGACAATAACACAGCACCCAATACACCGAAATCAAGCTTCGATGTGGGTACGGCATTGCTGGGTGTGCGCGGTAACTTGTTTAAAGATTATAACGAAGGTAAAAACCTCGATTACCAAGCCTCTTTTGGTTATTCAAAACGTAATGATGGCAGCAACAACAGTAATTTTAACTTGCTGGATGCTTACCTGCGCTATCACGTATTTTCCACCAATGGCGGTGCAGAAGTTCCCAAGCTGAACCTGACTTTGGGTCAACAGCTCTTGCCATTTGGTCTGGACGTGCAATCTCCGGAAGATTTACGTCCAACTATTACCACGGCAACTGCGCCGACGTATTTGGGTTTATTTACCCGTCAAAATGGCTTGATTGTGCGTGGCGATGTCAAGCCATTTGTGGACTATGGCGCGAACTATCGTGCACCGTTGTTTGAATACGCGCTTGGGGTGACCAACGGTAATGGCAGTAACAAGACCGATGACAACAATAGCAAAGATTATATCGGTCGCGTGGCATTTACCTTACCTGTGGATTATGCCAGCTGGCTTCGCGAGCTGAAATTCGGTGCTTCCTATATTAAAGGCGAAGCAAAATTATCCGGCTCAGGCATTAGCGACAACAAGGCCAAACGTGATCGTCTGGGTTTTGATGTGTATTACAACCACGCACCGTTTGGCGTGACCTATGAATATTTGCAAGGCAAAACCGATTACATCGATACGACCGTGCCTGCGGTTAAAGAAGCCAAAGCTGAAGGTCATACCGTTACTGCGTTCTATACCTTGGGTGACCAGTTCTATAACAGCATTAAATCCAATGCCAAGTTTGATGATTTCTGGCCGAAATCGGTTCAGGGTTACTACCGTTATGACAGCTATAACCCGAATAAAAATCAGAAAGATTATCTCGATAGCGCAAGTGGCCGTATAGGTGAATATGACATTCATTCACTTGGCTTAAACCTGTTTTTTGCACAAACCACCAAATTCCAGTTACAGCTCAATCACTACATCTATGACATTGAGACTGCAACCCAAAAAGATACCAACGAATTGCAGGCGCAATTCCAGTACACCTTTTAATTTTTATTGTTAAGGAACAGATTTAATGAAACTTTTTTCTAAAAAAATTGCAGCAACATTTTTAGCCCTCTCCGCACTCGGTTTAAGCCTGCAAATCAATGCAGCCAATCCGAAAGAAATCCGCATTTCTATGTCGGGTGCCGGTGAAGGCGGTAAGCCAAAACAGGCGGGAGCTTTGTTGCTTCGGCACATTTACGTGGTGTGCTGGAACAGGAATTCAAGAAAGATGGCATTGCGGTGAAATGGTTATTCTTTCCGGGTGCAGGACCTGCCACCAATGAAGCCTTAGCCAACGGTAAAGTCGATTTTGCTTTACATGGGGACTTGCCGTCATTAGTGGGTCGTTCAACAGGTCTTAAAACCAAGGTGCTATTTTCAACTGGCCGCTTTGGCCCAACCTATGTAGTAGTTCCTGCTGGCTCAAATGCCAAGTCATTTGCAGACTTAAAGGGCAAGAAGTTTTCAATCTTTAAAGGGACAAATCAACAGATTGTTTTTAACCGCGTCCTGGCTAAATATGGCTTTACTGAACGTGATTTACGGGTGATTTCACAAGATGCTTACTCTGCGCGTACAGCACTTGCCACTGGGGATATTGACGCTGCGATTACTTCACCCTTTAGTCTGGTTTCCCGGGGTGTAGCCAAAAGCCTTGTGGAAATTAAAGATCCCAAAGTCGCACCAATTGCCCATTTCTGGGTAACTGAAAGTTTTGAAAAACAATATCCAGAAGTGACGCAGCGTGTCGTTACCACGCTGATCAAACAGGCAAAGTGGAGCTCGGAAGAAGCCAACCGTGTCACCCAGTATAAGCTGTGGTCACAAAGCGGTATTCCACTGGTTGATTATCAAAAAACCTGGGATGGCTGGAATCTGAAAGACCGTACTTCGCCATTACTGGACGAGTTTCATCGTGCACAAATTGATGAAGCTTTAAAGATTGCTAAAAATGCCAAACTCATTCGCCGTGATGTAGATACCAAAACCTGGTATGAACCGAAATACCTTAACAATGCTTTAAAAGAACTCAATTTACAGAATTATTGGCGTGCATTTAATGCCAATGGTCAGCCGAAATAAGTTGAGCAGTGGCATATGACTTCACTGGATACATCCACCTCCACACTAAGCCTGCGATTTATGGGCAGCTTTATTAGCCTAACTATTTTTGCAGGGCTTGGTGTCGGGGTTGCCCGTGTACTCACCTCACTGTATGCCGTGCAACTGAATGCTTCTGAGCTGCAGCTGGGACTGATCTCGGCTGCACAGAGTATTGGAATCCTGATCATGGCTTTGCCTATTGGTGTGCTGGTCAAGCGACTGGGTTCATTAAAGGTCTTTAGTTTTGGGAGTTTAATGGGTGCTGTAATGTACGCATTGACTCCACTACAGGCTGATGCCTGGTATCTGATGATCTGCACTGCACTGGTCAGTTTCATTTTGCCGATGCGTTTTGTATCAATTAACACGGTATTTCTGAGCAATTTAAGACTGTTAGGACCTACACGTGCAGGATGGTTTCGTGGCTCGCATATGATGGGTTTCTTCCTGATCGCCCCGACTTTGACGGTGCTACTCATTGAGCATTTTGGTTATCCAGGTAGTTTTTACTGGGTGGCCAGCCTGTTTATGACAGCACTTATTTTTGCGCCCTTATGCTTCCAGCAAAAATACTCAACTGAAGGGCAGGGCAATTTCCAATGGCAAGAAGTGATTGCCCCGCTATATCTGCTAAAGAGTCATATCGCCTTGCGGATGGTCTGTCTATTTGAGCTATTAAGCAGTATTGCCAACAACTATTTTGGTTTTTTCATTGTTGTAATCGCGATTCAAGGTTTTCCTTGTCTGAGTCTACTGCCGTAATGTTGCTCACCACACAAGGTCTGGTTTTTGTCGGGTCGCTCTTCACGATGGGTAGCCTGGCCGAATGGTTAGGGTATTACAAATTTTATTTAATCGGTCTCAGCCTGATTGGTAGTGGTTTATTACTGCTGGCATTCAGCACGATCAGTTTCTGGTTATGGCCGGCCTCACTTATGTTGGGCCTCGGGCTTGGCATGCTGCATATCGCAAATTTTATGTCATTTGCCAAAGTCGGTGAACAAACCGAAATGGCAAAAGTTTCTCCTATTTTAGCCCTGGTTGGACCAGTCGGTGGCTTGTTGGGCGGTTTTCTCGGTGCAGCGTTTGGAGCCAGCATCGGTCTGCAAAATTTATTTCTTCCGATAGGACTGGCGTTTTTGGCCTTGATCCTATGTTTATTCAAAAATCAGGTCTTTCAGCAATTCTTAGTACAGAAACCTGAGCAACACATGGTAGAGGGAAAATAATCATGAGCCTAAGTGATGTATCAGCAGCTTCAGTTCAGGGGCGTAGCAATCTAAACATTTTGCTTTTATGAAAAAAATCTGAATGGAACCTTACAGTTGGCTTGTGGTTTGCTGTGTCCGGTATTAGTCCTCGGGCTTTGGTACGTTGCCTCCATCAAGCTCTGGTTACCTGAGCAAATCTTGCCACCGCCAGCACTGGTCTGGCAAAGCACTGTTGAACTGTGGCAAGAAGGGGAATTGCAATTCCATTTCCAGATCAGTGCCAAACGGATTCTTTGGAGCGTCTTGCTGGGATCTGGTGTCGGAATCATCCTAGGGACTTGGCTAGCACTGATGCGACGTAGCCGTGATTATGTTTTTCCGACCATCAATCTAGTGGCGCAGTTCCCGATTGTCGGCTGGATTCCGTTATTGATGATCTTTTTGGGGATTGATGAAGCTCTGAAAATTGCTGCAATTTCACTGGCTGTCTTTCCTGCTGTCCTGATCGCAACCTATAAAGGGATTGCTCAGGTGCCACGTTCACTGCTGGAAGTGGCAGAAGTCTATCAATACAGCAATCTGCAGAAGTTAAAGAATGTGATTTTTCCTGCGGCTCTACCCAGTGTCATTAGTGGACTGCGTCAGGGCATTATGCAAGCCTGGTTAGCACTAGTATTTGTTGAGTTACTGGCTAGCAGTGAGGGTATTGGCTTTCTGATGGTCTGGGGCCGTCAATTGATGCAGATGGATCTAATTTTTATGGCCATTATTTTGATTGGCCTAACTGGCTTCATTCTTGACACAGTTTTAGCCAAAGTAGAACAGATCAGCCGTTTCTACGCCACTCGAGTAGGAGGATAAGTGATGAGCCAATCAACTTTTTTTAATCGTGACAGTGTGAGTCCTGTGATTGCCAAAATGCTGAAGGCTTTAGCTCTTCCAATTCTATTTATTGTTCTATGGGCATTTGCTTCCGCATTGGACTGGCTGAATCCCAAATTGATTCCATCTCCGCAAGCAGTGCTATCCAAGGCCATCGCAGTATTACCACAACCGGACTTTTTAAACGGCCTGGTTGAAAGTCTGCTGCGTAATTTTAGCGGCTATTTTATCGGGGCGACAACAGGTGTGCTATTTGGAATAGCGATCGGTGTATCAAACTCTCGAACTGGCTATTTGCACCAAGCTTTCATCTATTGCGTCAGATTTCACTCTTTGCCTGGCTACCTTTGGTTTCAACTTTCTTAGGTGAAGGACATCTAGCCAAGATTTTATTCATCAGCCTATCGGTTTTTATCCAGTTGCACTCCATACATTCGAAGGTGTGAGCAGTATTTCGCATAAATACCGTGAAGTGGCGCAAGTGTATGAGTTTCCAAGAAGCTATGCCTTTCGCAAGCTGATCCTGCCGGGGGCTTCAGCACAGATCTTTGTGGGCTTACAGATGGGTCTGATTTTCGCATGGTTGGCGACCATCGGTTCAGAATTTTTACTGGCCAACTATGGCAATGGTCTCGGCAATATCGTGATTCAGGGCCGTCAGGCTTTTGATGTCGAACTGATCATTTTTGGCATGCTGCTGATTGGTTTGGTCGGTGTGATCCTGAACTCTATTCTGGCAAAAGTTGAAAAGCGTGTATTTCGCTGGAAGCGACCATCTTGAGGAGGAATAACGATGAGAATACTTCCTAAAAACTGGCATAAAGCACTCGTTTCTGTATTGATAGGTGGTTGTGTGGCGATGGGTTGTAGCACCTCGCAGGTGGATCATAATACGGCCAAGACGACTCAGACTTTACGTTATCAAAGCTATCCGGGGCTGGTGTCCTTGCCTGAGCTTGCTCAGGATCTGGGTTATTTCAAAGATGTCAAACTGGACTATGTTGGAACTGTACAGGGCGGACCTCAGGACTTATTGACTCTAGTGGCCGGTGATGTTGACTTTGCTTCAGCCTTTAATGGTGCAGTCGTCAAAGTCATCGCTGCTGGTCTAGATGTGGTACCTGTCGTGGCTTCATACGGCAGTGACCAGGACATGAATGTCGGTTTTATGTATTAGAAGACAGTCCGATTCGGACAGCACGTGACTTCATTGGTAAAAAGGTCGCAGTAAATGCCTTTGGTGCTCATTATGAGTTTGTCATCAAAGACTATCTGGCTCGCCACGGCCTCACGCCAGCTGAAATTCGCGAAGTTGAACTGATCGTATTACCTCCGGTCAGTACGGAACAGGCACTACGCAATGGTCAGATTGATATTGCCGTGTTTTCAGGCATTTTGGAAAAACGTGCACTGAAGACTGGAGGGGTACGCCCGATCTTCAAGGATATTGAGCTGTATGGACCGTTTACCGCTGGAAGCTATGCGATGCGTCGTGACTTTATTGAGCAGAATCCAGAGTTAGCCAGAATTTTTGTCAGTGGTATTGCTCGTGCTCAGGACTGGCTACACCACACTCCCAAAGAACAAGTCATCGCTCGGATGGAAAGCATCATTGATAAACGCCAGCGTAATGAAACGAAAGTGCTGATCCCTTTCTATACTGGAACCGGTGTTGCTGAGTTGGGTGGGGTGCAAAAAGATGCAGACTTTCAACCTTGGGTGGATGCTTTGGTCAATGAGCAGAAATTAAAACCAGGGCAAATTCAGGTGAGCACACTATATAGCAATCAATTTAACCCATATGCAAATTTAAAAAATTAAGAATATAAGGATTATTAGCATGACAAGTGCTTTAAATTTAGATCATGTGCGCAAGGTATTTCCCGCACAAAATCATCCCAACAGTAAACATTATAAACCTGAATTTGTCGCTGTTGAAAATATCACTTTGGACATCCAGCAAGGTGAGTTTGTTTCTATTGTCGGACCGAGTGGTTGTGGTAAATCAACTTTACTGGACCTGATTGCAGGTCTGACCAAACCCTCCTCCGGACAGATTTTGCTAAGTGGCAAACAAATCACCCAGCCAGGCCTCGATCGAGGCATCGTGTTCCAACAATACGCCCTTTACCCTTGGTTGACAGCACTGGAAAATATTGAATTTGGGTTGGAAGCCAAAGGAGTCGACAAACAAACTCGACGTGCCAAGGCAGAATATTATTTAAAACTGGTCGGTCTAGCTGGCTTTGAGAAACATTATCCAAATGAACTCTCCGGCGGGATGAAACAGCGCGTGGCAATTGCTCGCAGTCTGGCCTATGAACCTGAAATTTTATTGATGGATGAACCTTTTGCCGCACTGGATGCCCAGACGCGTGAAACCTTACAGGAAGAGCTGATTAAAATCTGGCAATCTTCCAAAAGACTATTGTGTTTATTACTCACAGTATTGATGAAGCTATTTTCTTGAGTCAGCGTGTCGCGATTATGACCTCTCGCCCGGGGCGAATTAAAGAGGTCATTACAATTCCTGAAAGTCTGAAAAGCAATGCCGAAGATATTCGCTCAACCCCAGCATACGGTCAGTTACGTCATCAAATCTGGTCACTGCTGAGTGAGGAGGTCATTAAGGCGCAGGCACTCGAAAAGACAAACAGCTTGTGCATTCATAAGCAAATCGAGGGATCAAAAATGAGTATAACGAAACAAACTTTGACCTATGACGAAACTTATAGCGGTATCAAGCCTAGTTTACGGTTTACACTACTGAATATCGTATTTAAACGCAGTATCGCTATATTACTATTCCTGGCGCTCTGGGAGAGTCTGCCACGCTTTGGGGTGGTCAGTTCTGCATTTTTACCGCCATTATCAACTGTTCTAGATAGTGCATGGCAGCTCTATCAAAGTGGACAACTCGGCACGCATTTTCTGGCTAGTATTCGCCGCTCCATCATCGGTTTTGCATTGGCCCTAGTGATCGCCATCCCTTTGGGGTTGGTCATTGGCTGGTATAAGTTGGTGGCTGAAACATTAAATCCCTTGCTGGAATTGTTCCGTAATACTACGGCCTTGGCTTTAATGCCTTTATTTATACTGTTTCTGGGGATAGGTGAAGCCTCTAAAATCAGTTTGCTAGTCTATGCCTGCACTTGGCCGATTCTGCTGAATACCATTACGGGTGTACAGACTGTAGACCCTTTGTTGATCAAATCCGCGCGAACCATGGGTTTAAAACCTCATCAACTGTTTAGAAAAGTGATCTTGCCCGCTTCAGTCCCTACAATTTTTGTCGGCATCCGTCTGGCCGGGGCTATTTCGATCTTGGCCCTTGTTGCCGTGGAGATGTTTGGAGCTAAAGCTGGTCTTGGCTATCTGATTATGTATTCCCAGTTCAGTTTTGAAATTCCACAAATGTTTGTTGGAATATTAGTGATTACTCTAGTTGGATTAAGCTTCAATTATATTTTAATTGGCTTCGAAAAATATTTCACAAAATGGAAGAAAAACCCAGTTGAATAATTTAATAAAAACCCGTTTTAAATAAAACGGGTTTTTAATATTTATTTAAATTTTAAAATAAATCATCTGACGCTATCCAGCATACTTAAATCAGGCCATGTTTTAATAAACGGGTTCGCACAACATTACGTGTTACACCGAGCAACTTGGCTGTATGCACCTGATTATATTGACAGTATGCATATGCACTACGGATAAACTGTTTTTCTATAAGTTCATTAATGTTAAGATCGGTTAAGTGTGTTGATGACTCAAATAACTGTCTAAACGTGTTTTGCAATAATTGTTCAGCATCTTGCAGATGATGAATTGCTGAATTTGAATCTGCAGCAATAGAAGAGCTGTGTGGTAAAAATCCGGAAGATTGACCATTCCCGATGACTAGGTTCGAAAAATTGATATCTTCTGGCTCAATTACCCCATTTTGACTGACCAGAATCGCATGCTGAATGGTATTTTCTAGCTCACGGATATTGCCTGGCCAACGATGTTGAATGAGCTTTTTCGCAGCTAAAGAGGAAATGCGCAACGGGGTCTGGTGTGGATTGGTCTGATAGCGTTCTACAAAGAATTTGGCCAGCGGCAGGATATCTGCGCGACGGTCTGCCAAGCGTGGAATGCGTAGTAAGGCCACATATAAACGATAGAATAAATCCTCACGGAACTTTCCTTCGATGACCGCTTTTTCTAGATCCACATTGGTCGCAGCAATGATGCGGACATTAATCGGGATCGGCTTTAAAGACCCCACCCGAATAATTTCCCTTTCTTGTAAAATCCTTAATAATTTCACCTGCATCGGTAACGACAGATCGCCAATTTCATCCAGAAATAAGGTGCCATTATGTGCTGCCTCAAACCAGCCGATACGCTGATGGATCGCTCCGGTAAAAGCGCCTTTTTCATGTCCGAACAGCTCGCTTTCTGCGAGAGACTCAGTCAAAGCGCCACAATTGACCGCAATAAACGGCCCCTTGGCACGATAACTCAGATCATGAATTTGACGTGCTACCAGTTCTTTACCTGTGCCAGTCTCGCCAATAATCAATGCATTTGCGTCACTCGGGGCAATCTGTTTGATCCTGTCCAGTAAGGCTTTGGACCGAGGATCCTCAAAAACAGTAGCCGTAGCGCGTTCATTTCTCCGTGTCTGGCTTATAATCGGATGAGTAAAAATAGACATATGCTTTCAATTAATTATTAAATATTATCAATCATGGAACATTTAATTTACTTTCATAAATAATAAATCAGTATTTTATTATCCAAATACCCAATAAGTTTTTATAAAAAACTAAGCATAAAAATATAAAATCAGTATAAATAATCTAATATTAAATCAAGATAAATACTTTATATAAAATATTTTATAGTAGGCTCATCATAAACAAAAGAGTTAAATATAATGGCAATTACCTCAGTCAATGTTCGTAACCAGTTCAAAGGCGTTATTCAAGAAATTGTAACAGGCAGCGTAGTTTCAGAAATTAATGTAGAAACTAAAGCCGGTATCTTTACTTCTATTATCAGCACACGCTCCGTTCAGGATTTAGACTTGAAAATTGGTTCAGAAGTGGTCGTCTTAATTAAATCTACCGAAGTCTCATTGGCCAAGCTTTAGATCCAAGTCTGATTTAGATCAATACAAGGAGTAAACGATGTCGCAGCAAGATCTTGGTTCTTTATCGATTCAACAGTTAAGTAAAAGGTATCCTTCGCAAAATAGTGAAGACCTGGTAGTGCTAGACGGAATTAACCTGGAGATCAAGCCTGGGGAATTCATAAGTATTGTTGGCAGTAGTGGGTGTGGAAAGTCTACTTTGTTACGATTGCTGGTCGGTCTGGAAAACCAGTATCAGGGAACTATCTTGGTTGATGGTAAAAAAGCCTTTGGTACCAGCTTAAACCGCGGGATTGTGTTTCAGGATCACCGTCTGTTTCCTTGGTTGAGTGTCCGGGAAAATATCCGCATTGCACTGCATAAAAGCAATTTAAGCCATGCTGAAGAAAATAAAATTATTGATGAGCATCTGGAACTGGTGAATCTCAGTAATTTCAAAAATGCCTATCCTTCACAGTTATCGGGAGGGATGAATCAAAGGGTTGCCATTGCGCGTAGTTTGGTGAATCGTCCAAAAATTCTATTGCTGGATGAGCCTTTTGGTGCCTTGGATGCTTTGACACGCCAGAATTTGCAGGATGAGTTACAGCGAATCTGGCAAACTGAAAAAATCACCATGATCATTGTGACTCACGATGTGGAAGAAGCAGTCTTTTTGGGCGATCGTGTGGTAGTGATGCAGCCACATCCGGGCCGGATCAAACGTATTGTGAATGTTCCTGTTCCACATCCACGTAAGCGTGAAGATGTACGTTTGCATAACATTAAAAATAATATTTTGCAGGACTTTAGCGATCCTAGCAAAGATGTGCTGCTTCAGGCACCGAAGCAGTTTTCAGATTATCAGTTTGCTTGGTAGCAGTTTAAATTTACCCCTAAAAAGCCTGCGTTCGCAGGCTTTTTTGTAGTGTATTATTTTTGATTAGCAGGTCTGTGAGGGATATAAAAAATGCCCCGAAGGGCATTTTATTATTTGCTTATGAGGCGACTTTATTCAGTTTCCGTGCAGCGACATACTGATTTTCTGGACGTTTGAGGCCAAGGTTTTCACGTAAGGTGCTGCCTTCATATTCAGTGCGGAATAGACCCCGACGCTGTAATTCAGGTACGATAAAATCGACGAAGTCATTCAGACCGGCAGGGGTGGTAGGAGGTAAGATGTTAAAGCCATCAGCGCCTTCATTTTCAAACCATTCCTGTAGCTGATCGACGACCTGCTCAGGCGTACCCACCAGAGTCCAGTGTCCCCGTGCTGAAGCAATGTATTGATACAGTTGACGGATGCTAAAGTGATGGCGGCGAGCAATATCAATCATCATCTGCTGGCGACTAGAGAAGTTGAGATCAGCATCTTCCAGTGTTGGGAATGGTGCATCCAGATCATATTTCTCTAGGTTAATCCCACCAGATAAACCTGAAAGTAGTGTCAAACCAACTTTCGGATGGATTAAGTTATTTAAGAACTCATATTTTTCTTTAGCTTCTTCTTCTGTTTTTGCCACAAAAATGGAAACTCCTGGCATGATTTTCAAGTCATCTGGATGGCGGCCGTATTTTAATAAACGGTTTTTCACATCACGATAGAACTCTTGCGCATCTTGCAGGTTTTGCTGAGCAGTAAAGATCACTTCGGCATATTTTCCGGCCAGTTCACGCCCCTCCTCGGACTGGCCTGCTTGAACGATGACAGGATAACCTTGCGGTGGGCGAGAGACATTCAACGGACCTTGAACGTTGAAATATTGACCCGTATGCAGTGGCTCATGCACTTTATCTGCATGGAAAAATTCTCCTGTGCTTTTATCATAAATAAAAGCATCATCTTCCCAAGAATCCCACAGTTTTTGGGTCACTTCAATAAATTCATGCGCACGTTGATAACGGGTTTTAGGGTCAGGATGTTTTTCCAGACTGAAATTGCGTGCAGTATCGGGTGAAGCCGTAGTCACTACATTCCAACCAGCACGGCCTTTAGAAATATGATCTAAAGAGGCAAATTTACGTGCCAAGAGATAAGGGTCTTCATATGTGGTCGAGGCTGTTGCAATAAAGCCAAGATTTTGAGTAACTGTAGACAATGCAGCAAACAAGGTAACAGGTTCAAAACCTACCGGTTTATCACCTAACCCTCGTTGCCCTTCTTTTGCATTACCCCAGCGGACCGATAAGCCATCTGCCAGAAAATAAGCATCAAATAAGCCACGTTCTGCGGTTTTTGCAAGCTCAATCAGGTAATCAATATTCAGATGATCCTGCGGGCGTGATTCAGGATGCCGCCAGCCGGCAGCATGTTGGGAAGTTGCCGGAATAAAAGCCCCGAGTTTAATTTGACGTTTGGCCATGTCTGTTTCCTTGGTATTTGATATTTTCATCCAACAGATAGGTACAATTACCGTGCCAATAAAATTTTTTAAATTAAAACAAAGGTATAAAACGCTTAATTATTTTATGTGTTTAAATTTCAACAGTATTTTTGCCTAAGTTCTGCAAAAGCTACAGCAAAAAAAATGCGTTACTTAGACGGAAACCAATGGAATAAAAATCAGTAGCAATTCATTTTTCGTTAAACATGAGAGCCGATCAAAAATAGACGAAATTTGTCTAGGAGAGTGGTGGCAGTCCAAAATATTTATTTAGGAGAGAGGTAGCAGACCATTCTCAAAATATGAGCTATACAAAGAATACGATCATAGAAAAAATATTACTAACTCTTTATGATAACCCTCTAAATCATCTAATATTTCTTATAAGAGAGAATAAAATGACCCATGAAGCCCAAATCAGTAGAACGTCACCAACAGCATTTTTATTTTTAGTGGATCAGTCTGGCTCTATGATGGACAAAATGTCATCTGGAAAAACTAAAGCTGAATTTGTCTCTGATGTTCTCAACAAAACTTTAATGGAGTTAATTACACGTTGTTCAAAGTCTGAGGGAATTCGCGATTATTTTGATATTGGTGTTTTAGGTTATGGTCACCAAGGGGTTACTAATGGTTTTAGTGGAACCTTAGGTAATCAAGTGATGAATCCTATTTCTTTACTTGAACAAAATCCATTAAGAATTGAAGATCGTAAACGTAAAATGGATGATGGTGCTGGTGGGATTGTAGAAATTTCAGTTAAATTTCCAATGTGGTTTGAACCAACTGCTAATGGTGGAACTCCAATGCGAGCAGCTTTAACTAAAGCTGCTGAAGAATTAGCGAATTGGTGTGATGCTCATCCAGATAGTTATCCCCCAACTATTTTGCACGTTACTGATGGTGAATCAAACGATGGTGATCCAGAAGAAATTGCTCATCATTTAAGTCAAATCGGAACTAATGATGGTTCTGTTCTTATTTATAATTTACATGTTAGTGCTTTAAGCAACTCACCAATTGTTCTGCCATCTAGTGAACATATATTGCCAGATACTTACGCTAAAATGTTATTTAGAATGTCTAGTCAATTACCACCCCATTTGATTGGATATGCACAAGATAAAGGATTTAAGGTGAGTGGTGAATCAAGAGGCTTTATTTTTAATGCCGAAGCTTCAGATATTGTTGACTTCTTCGATATTGGTACTAGAGCATCTCAATTACGATAATGAAAGTAATTTTTCAAGGATCTCATCCAAAAGAAATTGGTGAAGAAAAAGCAAATGAAGATGCATTTGCTTTTTCTGAGGATCATACAAAATTAGTTCTATGTGATGGCGCGACTGAGTCTTACAATTCTAAATTATGGGCAAGACTCATATGTGATTCTTTTATCGAAAATCATAATTTAAATGAAGATTGGTTAAAATTAGCTATAAAAAAATATGTTGTAGAACATGATTTTAATAATATGAGCTGGTCTAAACTATCTTCTTACCAACGGGGAAGCTTTACTACCCTAGTAAGCTTTTGTCTCGATGAAACACGCAAAGAAATAATTGTAAGATTGTTTGGTGATAGTTTTATTTTTTTCTTTGGTGAAAAAAATGGAATTTATGAGTATATACCAACATTCGATATACCAGATTTTCACTCAAATCCGAATCTTTTATCTACAAAAATGGATTTAAATAATGATATTGATTTTAGTGAAGAAAATTCTAATCATTATTTAACTCTGCCATTAGATGGCTGCTATCAATCTATAATCGCTATATGTGCTACTGATGCTCTTGCAGATTGGTTTGATAGAGCTATGACAGTTATTAAACATGATCGTTTAATACGCATTTTTAAAAAAATAAATCACCAAAAGTTTAATAAATTAGTTGGAGTTTGTCGAAAAAGAGGAACTTTGAAAGTTGACGATACTACTTTAATAATTGCTGAGATTAAATAAAAGTTATGAGCTATCCATCATTTGAGAAATATAATGAAGCTTTTCAGCTTCATAATAAATTCCTAACAGATTCAGAACTAGCAGCAGGAACTGTAAGGAAAACAGGTCTTGGAACTCCTTTAGCAATAAGTGGTGGGTTTGCTTTAACTTATACAATCGATTGTAATTCTAAAAAATATGCTGTCAGATGCTTCCATAAAGAGTCAAAATCCCTTGAGTTGCGATATTTAGAAATATCTAAAAAAATTAAGTCCCTTGCATCTCCATTCTTTTTAGATTTTGAGTTTCAGCCAAATGGCATTCGTGTAGATGGAAAAGCATACCCTATCGTAAAAATGGCGTGGGCTTCGGGATCTACCCTTGGTGAATTTCTCGAAGATAATTTTGATAATCAGAATTTTATTAAAAATCTAGGTGATTCTCTAATAAAATTATCAGATTATTTAGAGCAAAATTCTATTGCACACGGGGATATCCAAACAGGAAACTTAATGGTTTCTAATACAGGATCTAGCCTTCAATTGATCGACTATGACGGTATGTATATTGATTCGATAGCTAGTCTTGGTAGTTCAGAATTAGGGCATATAAACTTCCAACACCCTTATCGTGCTAAACAAAATCCTTTCAATAATAGATTAGATAGGTTTTCTTTAATTCTATTATGGCTAGCATGTAAATCATTAGAAATAGATTCGAAAATTTGGGGTAAAACAAAATCAGAATTTGATGCTATCGTATTTCGCTCAACTGACTTTGCTAATCCAAATACATCACAAACTTTTTCCTTATTAAGCTCTTATCCAGCCTTAAAAGATCATGTAAATAATTTTGCAGCTATATGTGGTATAACTGATTTAAATGATATACCTAATCTAAGCAACTTTATTCAAGGTATTGGAATACCTAGCACTAATAATATTCAAATTATTTCTAAGAATGTTAGTAGGGCTGTAGTTTTAAATGAGTATATAAGTCCATATCCTGTATTATCAGCATTGGATTACAACTTATGTCTAAAACATATTGGTAATCAAGTAGAAGTTATAGGAAAGATTGTCGAAGTCAAACAGGGTCTTACACGCAATAATAAGCCTTATATCTTTATCAACTTTGGTGATTGGAAAGGTAATATATTCAAAATTACTATTTGGAGTGAGGGCTTAGATATTATTGCTAACAAACCTAATCATACTTGGATTGGGAAATGGGTTAGCGTAAAAGGTCTAATGGAAGCCCCATTCAAGAGTAAGAAACATAAGTATTCCCATATTTCTATTACTTTAACTAAAAAAGGTCAATTATTCCAAATTGACGAGTTAGAAGCTAAAAAACGCCTTATAAGTAAGTCTCTTCCTCAAAATAATAATAGTGGGTCAATTAAAATATCAAATAGAGATATTCTTACACAAATTGGAGTTGGATCATCCTCAGCTAATAATTCAAGCCCAACAAGTGGTCAATCAATTACCTCTACTAATAGTGTAACGAAGTCTCAAAATCAGGCTATTTTAAGCAAAATTCATGCTACATCTAAGCCTATTAACTCGCAACCTGTTCAAAGTCCTTCAAAAAGTAGTACTCCATCTCTTTTAAAATCATCCAATCACAATTCAACTTATTCCAAACCACCACAGACATCGAATACCCCAAAAACAATAACAACTAAACCTTCATCGGGTAGTAAAATAGAGCAGATAATTGGCGGTGTAATTTGGATAGTAATAGTTTTAGTTCTTTTAAAAGCATGTAGCTGATTTAAATGGCTTTTCATCCTCACGCAATTGCTCACCTTGATCAGCTCGTTCTAGTTGAAATCTTACTTCAAACTCGTTAATTGCCTCTAACATAATGTCCCCTGGATTATCGATAGGTAGTAACAAGACACTACGACCAAAACGTTTAATAGCAACTTCGTTGCCATTAAAGCGAAATGCTTTGGGCAATCTAACGGCGATTTAATCAGTTTCAATAAGTTCCTGTTGGTGTAATACAGCCATAGGCTTATGTACGGTAGCAGGTGATATGTCATCTAACTCATTAAGCTGAACAGATAGTGGGCGACCAATACATGCTAGATGTAAGCAAAATTTAAATGCAGCAAGAGCATGACCATCTTTTTCTGAATAGAGTTGTAGACGAGGAAACTCCTCTAGAGTCGATGGATGTTTATCTGTTGATGCTTTTGCTAATTTGAAAAGTTGAGGTTGTTGTTTAGCATCTAACTTTGTTAGTAAATCTTGTCCAAGTACGTGCCAAAATTTGGCAGGAAATAAAGCCTTAACCTGGGAGTAAAAATGTTCGAGTTGATCGATATCCTTCCAGCGATAATGGATACCTGTGTGTGATGCGGTCACTCGATTCAAAAATACATTCAGGACGCATGCAATTTGTGTTGGTTTTTTACGAGCTATTTTCTGTAAATGTTCAAAAAAATAAGTCACCGCATGAAGCTCTTCAGCGGTATCAAGCATCGCTGGCTTTAAATGGGTTGAGCTATCAATACTAAATAAACGTGGATTCCCTTTTTTTGATTTTATGTCTGCTAAATTTAGGGCATTTTCATACCAATAATTGACAAGCTCTTCTGGTAAGCACATACGTTGAGCTGCAATTTTAGGATCGTGGGTAGTCTCTAATACCTTGAGTGTTTTATAAAAGCGTTGAAGTGAAATTTTAGAGTCTTCTGTGCCAGCGAAGAAAGCAAAAAAGTCATGGGGTTGATTTGTTTGTACTGACAGTTCGTTAAGAATGTCAGTAGCATTACTCTGGAGCCAGTTTGTTTGATCATTCAATAATATAGTTGCTAGAATTGCCTGGTTTTTTTCAAAATTAAAGTCTTTTTCATCTTTTGTTATTTTCAAATTTTTAAATGTTGCATTGTAGCCCATAATTTTTTTAGCCAGTTCATTTGGCATGTCTGGATGATGTTTCTGTAGCTTTTGACCAGCAATCAGATAACTTAAGTGAATATAACTTTTGAAAGTTTCAACGGGTTCTATATGCCCTAAAAGATGTGCGATAACAAACCAATGGTTTTGTCCATGTCGATTTTGAAGAAGTTCAGCTCGAATTTTTTCATATTGGTTTTCGTTATAGTCAGTCAGCTCTTGCACAAGTGGTGCATATTCACAGTTCAGTAAAAGCGATAAATGATTCGCTGCAGTGTGACGAAAAGAGTGAAAGGAGTAATGATGCTCTTTAAAGACCTGATTCAATATCAGTTTTAGGGGCACAGTAACAGTGTGTCTATTCAGTTTTTTATTTTCCTTTAAGTTGCTGAATAAATATAAACTTTTCTTATTCTCTAAACGTTTTTCAACAACAAAATCGCTAAAAAATAGGTACTCATCATCTTTAAGCAAAGCGTATGCAGGCACAATCCGTTCCGCACTATCCGTTTTGAGAAGATGTTGATTCCCTTGTTTTTTTGAACCATAGGGTTGAACCCAAATAGAAAATTGATCTAAACCCTCGATATCTTTTACACGTAACCCGAGTATTTCGTTAATACGCATACCAGTACGGTAAGCCAAAATATAAATGATTTTGAATAATTTATAGTGATGGTCTGAGATGTATTGGTCATGTAAGAGCTGATTTAACTTCTTTAATATTACTTGGAAGGCTGTGTGACCAATGATGCGTGCACGAGGTCGACTTTGCGATGCAATAAATTCAAGTTCGAAATCTTCTGCTTGAAAAACAATTTGTTGAAAGGTGTGAAAGCGTTTCAACATGCGGATTGTTTGGTCTTTAGATTTTTTAAACTCAGGTTGATCTGCTTCATCAGCAAGTCGTGTATTGCTAATGATTTGTTGATAGATTTTGTTCAGCAGATCATTCATGTCATCGTCGGCATCGAAGTATTGTAAGGCATGAGTTAAAAACGGTTCTGCGATCCGGGTGTAATATGTATAGATTGAACTATCTGCGAGTTTTTGATTGTCTTGAAATGCCTTCGTGTACTGAGTTGTATCAAAATCAAAGGTGGCTGATAATTTTTTTATTTGCTCTGAACTTGGTCTATAGAGACTGATGAGCCACAAAATAATACGTTTAGAAAACTCATTAAACTGCTCTTGGTGACGCAGGCAAAAATCAATAATGAGTTCAGCAATAGGTTGTTCCGTTGATGATGTGCGAATCAGTTTCAGCAAGTTTTTATGAATAAATATCACATTACCTACCACTTCAGAAGTATTTAGATCAGGTAAGGGCTTGGTTGCAGAAGAGATATTTCGTTCGATTTCATCACTTAATTGAGTTTTAAATTTTGGGAATGCAAAGTTTTCAAACTCATGTTCTGATAAACCACACGTGAGTGTGTTTTCTAACAAACATTGTGAAAGAGCAGGATCAACATCTGCATTCTGCAGTTGTAGCCAATTAAAATTGGCGTAGTCACGTAAAAACTTAAAAGTCTTGTTGGTGTATGGATGTTTTATTTTTTGAAAAATGATGTGCAGATATGCATTCACGTCTAGACTGATGTCACGAATTTGTCTTGTATTGAAGTGAATGAGCCACAGTCGTGTGAGTTGATCTGGAATAAAATTACGCGATTTGCGTATCGTTTTTTCATCAACAAACAGATCGCCATAGCTTGGAGAAAGTGGCTCTAAAAAGATGATATTAAAATCGAAAATTTTTTGGATTTTTTCAGGGTTTTTTAAATGTTCGAGCAAAGCATTTAATGAAGCTGTTTGATTTAATCCACCGTAGAACATTGAGCAAAGCAGAATATTCCCAATAATTTCATTATCAGAAAAAGCGGAACTATCTTGAGCAAGAATCCAGTAGTCCCACAGTTTTTCGAGGATGATGTCAATTTCATGACCCGCCTGGATCCAATCTAGGGTGAAAATTGGTTGATCGCGTTTCATCTCAAAGATGAGATAAGGTAGTGGGAGGTCTAGGTTATTGCTCTTCTTGAGGTCCTTGATATATGTTCGGAAGAATTCATGGGCATATTTTTTCCAAGCAAGATTCGGTGCTTTACGTTTAATAAACTCATAAATCGCAGGATAAGCTTGAATTAATTCGTCATTTGAGAATTTTTGCTCATCAAAGTATTGTCGGAGCGCTTGTTCTGCATCAGCTCGTAGGTTCTTTTCTAATTCATTACGTTGAAATTGACGTCTATCTTCAGCATAGCGTTTTTTTTTTTTTTATTGATTGATGACATGAACTTCAATCCCGCTAATTTTAAATTGATCTTTCATTTGCTCTAAAACATTCGCAATTTTAGAAAACTGAGAGAGTGATAAACTGGAAAAAGGATGTGCTGCTTCTTGTTGCATGAGCTCATGTCCAAAGAGAGCTAAAATCTCAGGTTCGGTAATTTTATGAGTTAAAAAAGCACGTGCTGTGTGGCGATGCCAGTTTGCATGATCAAGACCTAATTCAGGATGAAAATCTTTGACTATAGAAGGGCTTAGTGGTATCCACTCTCTATTTTGGATAATGCCAAGTAAGGGCAATTTACTTGTTTTGATTTGTTGTAAGAGCTCAGCTAAGTGTGAGTGGCTCATCATGATTTGAATCGAAAAATATTCTAAAAAATTAAGGAATTTTTTTATCTCTTCAACTAAAAATGGACAAAGCGGAATGAGGCGTCCGAATCCTTTTCGGCCGCCTACTTCTTTGTCTGAAACCATCAAAATTTGGCGTTTTAAATTAAAGTTTTTAAGAAATCCAGGGAATTCAGCAACGGGGCGTGCTGCTGTAAATAGCAATAAAATATGCCACATCCAGATGTTGTAATGATTAAAAATTGAAATTAGGTCATCTTCAGCTTGTGAAAAAATATTAAATTTCAATACAGCAAAAATCTCTGTAATGACCTGTGGTTTTGGAGCTTTACGACTCCCAAAATGAGTTGTTGAATCAGGGAGTGAAAGTACACAGTTTTCATATGTGCTCGCGACATCTGCACAAACTGATTTTAGAATATCAATATATTGTGCATGTAAACGAGGGATAATCTGATGACAATAAGAAATAGATGATGACTGATTGGCATCAATCCCTGTGATTAAATCTGCGAGTTGTTTATTCCCTGTTTTTGCAAGAACCGTATGATGCAGTAGCGAACTCAGCTTTATGACAGAGAGCTTTGGAATCAACAACTCTTGTCTTAATTTGCGTAAATATTGCTGTATCTCATCGAAACTAACCGACGCCATCTCACGTAGATCCGTAATAAATCTATTGGGTATTGGAATGTCTAAATAGATGGTCTGGTTGAGCAGGCTATCTGAGTACTCAAAATCTCGGTTCTCAAATATATTAAATTTACTGCTTAAGAAGAATTGATCATTTTTATTGATCAATTTTTGGCGGTTATTTAAGTTTTTAGCTCGCTTGCTTTGTATATATAGCCACTCATTCACACTATTTCCGGTCAAAAATGCGAGCATCAGGATCAAAGCACTTTTATTTTGTTGTTCAGAATAGTCCGCATGAAGTTTTTTCAGTAGATGATTCACGCTAGATGGATTCGGGAAAAAACTACTCGACGTGAGTAAATGTTCTTTGCGTTGAATATGTTTTGCAACAAACGGTAGAACATAGTTTTGACTCGATTCTGAATGTGCTGCGAGTGGTGTGACGTGAGTTGGATTGACAACAATTTGCCGATTAATCGGCTCATCAATTAACATTTCTATATTCAGGGCTTTAGATTTAGTCCCTTTTTTTATTTCTATACTTTCTTCGATGAGTTGTTCTTCATCAAGAAATTGATGAAGAAGTTGGGTATCAATACTTGCACGTGCAATCTTTGCTTTGTTTTTTAAAACGTAGTTGAACGTAATGCGAATATCGTTAAGTAGATTTCGATCAAAATCAGGTAGGTCCTGTGTGTCTAGAGTTATCAGATGTTGAATAAATTGTTCTAAGCTCTGTGTTGGATCTTGAAGATAGATGCTCCAGAGACGTTGATATTCTTCTGTATTTTGATATTTTTTTTCAGTATCTAAATTTTTATTTGCTGTCCTAAAGCGCTGGAATAAGCGCTTTACGGTATTGAAGTGTTCTGTGTGTGCTTGTTTAAAAAGCTCTGGTTTAAGCTCAGGAAGAGCAATTAAATAAATGGCCGCTTTTAAAACTAAAATATTCCAATGTTGTGCATGAGTTTGTGACTCAGATAATTGCACAATTGAATTGATATATGAAGTGATGGGTAGATTGCTGATCTTAACTTTTTTAGAAAAAGAGATTACTGAAGGTTTGGGCAGATTTGACTGAAATTCTACATCGACGTTAAAGTAATCGAGATTGAGACCATCTAGAAAGTTGTCAGCCTGTTGCAACGACAATAGTTTAATTACAAAGTTGATGTGTTGTGCACGTTCAAATTGCTCATCACCAAATAATTTTTCAAGCATTTTTTGCAGTGAAATAACTGGCAAATCAATATGCTCGTTTAGATCGTTCGACACTATGATCTCCAAATTTTTTCTGCACTCACAGAGCTATTTGAGTGATCTAAGAGTTCTTTTACACATCTGCTGTGTAGTGATAATTCATTAAAAGTATTTGTGCGCTGTTGGTTGGTATTTTTAATTCGCTGATTGAGTTGATTTCGAGAACATGAAAGTAGTTGTGCAAGCAGTTCCAGACTCATTCGATGATGTGGTTTTAAAGATGATTCTTTGTTAAGGGTTAATAGTGTTTGACGTGAAAGATGAGTGTTAATTAAGTGCAATGTTTTTCAGGATTCAAAGACTTAATATCAAATTTTGCAGCCTTGATGAATTGAATAAATTCACGACTGCATAACTCCATCAGAAATGCTAACTCATCATCTGAAAAAGATAGCTGATGGTGAATAATTAAAGTGACTTCCTTAATATCCTGTTTTAAATAGCTAATATATAAGTGAATATTATTAAAGATGGTGTAGCCATCAAATTCTGAGGTTTTCCACACATGGAGTTCTTTTATACGACTAGAAATATCTAAATCTGCAGCGAGATTTTTAAACATATTTAAGTAGCATAGGTTGAAACCATAAGCACATGGATGAATGATGATTCTGCTTTTTTGAAATTTTTACAGTACTTATCTGTGTTTCTGGAAACTTTAAAAGTAGTTCAGATGTCAAATCCATGTGTGCTATTGAATAAAAATAATACAGCAATGTTCACGTATATTTGGAGTTTTTGAATATGGCAGGAGGCATCATTTTTTTTCTTGTTTTTAAAGTTTTTTTATTATTGAAATTTTCAAATTTCCTCCTCGATTGGATACTCGCTATTAGTTAGCTATATTTGTGAATTGGCAAAAAATATCATGTTTCTATTTTGATGTTCACATAGCTGATCAGAATGAATAGGGTCGGGAGAGTACAGCGGTATGACAATAATAATGCTCAAATTTTTTTGATAGTACATACCGAGTTGACATGCAGAGTTTGTACGAACCTTTTTAAGTATTTACCTACACAATTAAAGATTTTGGACTTGGGCTGTGGTCGGATGGTGACACTTTGGATTTCAAAAAAGAGGAGTAGATGATTCGGTTGAGCTTGTAGTTAAGGTGCGAGAGCCCACAGGGATTTAATGTTAAGCAGTTAAGTTTTTCTGCGTCGCAGATTCGGCCTTGATATTAAAAAAGAGCGAGTCGATGAGTTTATGTTTGATGAAACATTTGACCCTTCGACCCTAGATGGTTTGGCCTGAAGTGAGCCTATCATCGTGATAGGTTTTAAGAATTCAAAAACATACTGATTTAAATTCAAGTCAGCAGCATCAGTTTTAATGGCGAGTAAGGAACTCAGGACAAATATTTTTCTTTGCTTCGAGATCACTTACTTCGGAAAAGGCTTGAATACCGCCTGCAGCTTTAATTCCATCTAAAGCGACAGATAGAGCTTCCTGATCTGACGGGAAAGTTTCATCCCATACAGTAGAAGTACCACTTTGGCTTACCACTTCCAGTGTCCAATCACTGTCAGGCAGTCGATAAATGAGAATTTCGACCTGCTGATTATGTTCCTGTAAAACTTGAGATAAGGGAGAGTCGATTAAATCATTTCATCATAATCGGGAGCATTGTGATTTTCAGGCATCAGCGGCAACCTTTATTGTATTTAACATCCGTCAATAGTAATGAATGAATCAAATTTTGCCTAGCGGAATGAATGTTATGGGTACAAAGCGCGGCTAATTCTAAAAAATAATAGCCCCTACAATAAAACAAAATAATCCAAAAATTATCCATAGCCAGACATTTGATTTAGATGTTTCCATACTTCGGCTATTCAATGGTGATGGTTGCTGAGAAGAGTTCTGTAAGGTATTTGGCTTATTTGTATAGGGATGATGCTTGGAATAAGAAAGTCCTGTTCCTGGGATACCAATACTCGTTCGAGTTCCCTTTTTGCCAATATTCAAAGAAGCACCAGCTTTGCCAATACTGGCACTACTTATGCCTTTATGGGTTAGATTAATTTTTAAGCCTGGTAAGATTTTAATGCTCTTGCGAAATCTGAAGCCCATTTATTTTCCTTTGTAGAAACCAGCTCAGTTTTTTATTTCAATAAAGTAGAGACAATAAAATGAGATTTTGGCTCAATCATAGAACTGTTCATTTGACTTATCTATTGAAATATCAGTATGTTCTTTCACATAAGATATTAGCTTTAAGACAATGAATCAAACATCAAATTATTACAATCAGCATGCCCAAGCATTTTTTGAAAATACCTATCAGGTTGAGATGGAAAGTCTTTATGCACCATTTCTGAGGTATTTATCGGAACAAGCGTCAATTCTGGATTTGGGCTGTGGCTCGGGTCGGGATACATTGGCTTTTAAAAATTTTGGTTATCAGGTAGAGGCAATCGACTATTCAGAGGAGCTGGTTGCAAAAGCACGTCAGCTTACTGAGTTACCAGTGCAGTTGGGCAGTTTTTATGAATTGGCTGTACAGGAGAAATATGATGGCATTTGGGCATGTGCCTCTTTGCTGCACTGCGAGCGAGATAAGTTGTCAGATGTCTTGCACAGGATCTTAATAGCATTAAAGCCAAATGGTGTCTGCTATATGTCCTTTAAATATGGCAGTCAAGATCGTGAAAAAGATGGGCGTAGCTTTACCGACTTAAATGAACAGCAGGCACATGATTTGCTCAAGCAGCTCGATCAGGCTTTACTATTACAGCAATGGATTAGTGTAGATAAACGTCCAGACCGAGCAGAAGAATGGCTCAACGTGATATGGAAAAAGAAATCAAAAGCTTTTGATTATTACCCTCAGCGGTTATACGGTCGTTCCGAGTTAATGGAACAGTCCTCTTTGATTCCCACAGAGCATGGAATTTATTTCTGGTGGTTTAAAAAAATTCCCCAAGGAATCCCAACAGAACACTGTGTAACTTATAAAGAATATACGCTGTTGTATGTGGGCATCTCTCCAGATAAAAAGACCAAACCTAATAGCAAATCAACGTTGAGAACACGACTTAAAACACACTTTGCGGGTAATGCTGAAGGTTCAACTTTAAGACGAACTTTAGGGATACTTCTGGCTGAGATGAGTGGGTATCCCCTTAGAAGGGTTGGTTCAGGTAATCGAATGACTTTCACACATGCAGGTGAACAATGGCTAGATGCGTGGCTCGAGGATAATGCCTATGTATCTTGGGAAATTTGCGAAGAACCGTGGAATATTGAGGAAAAAGTTTTTGAACAAACTGTACTACCACTTAATTTAAAAGGGAATCAGCACCCGTTCAAAGAAACTCTTTCAGTTATGCGTAAACATGCCATTCAGAACGCGAGAATTTTAGACATAGCAACAGAAGCAGGATTACAAAGACAGGTAAAATTTGAAAATGGGGCAGAATGATCGCGTCATAGAGAATAATCAACCCACACCTCAAGAACAGTTGAAATTCTTAAAGCATATCCAGCAAATTTTGCAGTCAGGTACGTTCACTTCAACCTATAAGTTTGCCTTGCTGATGAGCATTACTCGACTTGCGATTGAACAGGGACAAGATACGGGTGCAGCTCTGCGTCTAGATTATTTGGACATTGCTGAGAAGTTTATTGATCTTTATTGGAAACAATCACTTCCGTTTCAGTTCAGCCAATATGAGCCTTTTATCATTCAACAAAGTACCGGTCGGCAAGCAAAGGTCATCAGTGAAATCCAGAAAGCACAGCAGCAATTTAAAACAATCGCTGCTGCAAGAAGAGATTCAGTTTTTGGTTAAAACTCAGGAAATCTGTAGCGAGTACAGTGAAGCAAATGCCAGTGGTGTATTTGCAGAACTTGAATGGTCAAACCGTAGAGTTTCTCTATAGTCTTGAGGAGTCCAAGCAGTCACTCAAGCTGTTCCCAAAGGTAATGTATTGTTTAAGACAGTTTAGTGAAATTATTGAAGAGCTGTGCCAAAAGCGCTGGATTGATTTTGTTCGGCTGAACAAGCAGAACCTTATAGTACTGGATGGATTACCTGACCTAGATGAATTCATGTTTGCCCCGAGTCGTAATCAATTGGGACAGGTTGCGGACTTTCTAATTGATTTACAGCAATGCCAGTGTTTTTACTGTGGCAAAAGCTTAAAAATTCAAAATATGCCGTGGATCATTTTATTCCATGGTCTCTATATCCTGCTGATACCGGACATAACTTCGTTCTGGTGGATGAAAAATGTAATTCACAGAAAAGTAATTATTTGGCATCAGAACATTTCCTGCAGCAGTGGCTGGAGCGCAATCATCTGCATGATCAAGCTATTACACGAGAAATTTCCCAACTTGGTTTCTTAACGGATCTGCAGCGTTCACATCGAGTTGCTGATTGGGCGTATAAGCAGGCGATAGAGAATGAATATTTAGTTTGGTTGGGTGGTAAAGATAAAAAGATATTAACCCAAGGATATTAAGACATTAATTTTTTAAAATATTTTTAACTATATTAATTGCATACAAATTATTTAAATAGATTGCGTCAATATATGACGTTAAATTTCGAAAATTTATTTAAATAATTATTGGAAAAGGATATTTTAAGGACAACTCTTATTCATAACTGATGACAAGAATGGAACAAATCAATCCATCTGATTTAAAAGCTATTTTACATTCGAAACGTGCCAATTTGTACTACCTTGAACATTGTCGTGTGATGCAGAAAGATGGTCGAGTTTTGTATTTGACTGAAGCAAAAAATGAAAACCAATACTGGAATATTCCGATTGCCAATACTACGGTCATTTTACTGGGGACAGGGACATCGATTACCCAAGCAGCTATGCGTATGCTCGCAAGTGCAGGTGTTCTGGTTGGTTTTACAGGTGGAGGTAGCACGCCTTTATTTATGGGCTGTGAAATCGAATGGATGACCCCGCAAAGTGAATATCGACCGACAGAGTATATGCAAGGCTGGATGCAGTTTTGGTTTGATGAAGCCAAACGCTTAGATGTTGCCAAACAGTTTCAATTGGCTCGAGTTGAATATATTCAGAAGATTTGGGCAAAAGATCGAGATTTAAAAGAATATACCTTCCATGTGGATGATTTAGATGTTCAACAGGCATTAATGGCTTATACAGAAAAAATTCCAAAACAAAGTAAAGTCGGAGACTTACTACTTGCAGAAGCTGCAACCACAAAACAACTTTATAAAATTGCAGCGACTCGTATAGGTTTAAAAGATTTTAACCGTAATCCTGAACAAGGTGATTTAGCCAATGATTTTTTAAATCATGGCAATTATTTGGCTTATGGTTTAGCAGCGACAACACTTTGGGTGCTCGGAATTCCACATGGATTTGCCGTAATGCATGGTAAGACACGGCGAGGGGCATTGGTATTTGATGTTGCCGATTTAATTAAAGATGCCATTGTTTTACCTTATGCCTTTATCTGTGCCAAAGAAAAGATGACTGAACAAGAATTTAGGCAACAGATTTTGCAGAAATTTACTGAGCATAAATGTCTGGACTTTATGTTTGATCAAGTCAAAGCACAAGCTTGTTACCATCATGATGATGTAGAGAGCACGTTATGATTGTGACGTTTATTAGCCAATGTGAAAAGAAAGCCATTCCACGAACGCGTCGGGTATTAGATGCCTTTGCAGACCGAATTGGTGATAACACCTGGCAGACAGTGATTACTGAGGAAGGTCTAATTGCGGTTAAAAAATTGCTGCGTAAAACCGTGACCAAAAGTACAGCGGTAAGTTGTCACTGGATTCGAGGCAGACGTCGAAGTGAGTTACTGTGGGTCGTGGGTAATCGGAATAAGTTTAATGCTAAGGGTGTGGTGCCGGTGAATAGTACACAAAAAGATGTAGTTATGGATGTAATCACAATGAAAGCAAAACAAGATGAATTTTATGCGAATACACATTTACAGCCGTTGGCTGAACACTCTTTTGCGATTGGTTATGTCGCACAGAAATTATTTAAAACAGTAGTGGATAACGATGAATATGACAACTTATCTAAAGTTGCATTTTTAGCGGGTTGTTTGCATGATTTAGGCAAATTAGATCCTCTATTTCAAGAGTGGGTTAAAAAAGGAAAACAGAAAGATTCTGAAGATGATGGTCAGCATATCGATGTTAAATTTACCTTTGATAAACACCCTCGTCATAATGAGGTGTCATTATTGCTATTTAATTTTTTTGAACAGCAATGTAAAGGATTGAATAATCGTCAAAAAGAAAGTTTACAGCATATTTTGTATTGGCATCATGCGAAGCCATATCGTCAAAATGATGATTTTACAGGGGTGTATAAAGCCTACGAATATTTAATCAAAAACATTCGAGCAGATCAGTTTGAAATCTTGATTCAACGGACATCTGACTTGGTCAAGAGAATTAACAACCTATCAAAAAATTATCATGCCAATGAAAGTATCGAAAAGCATATCGATTGGAATGTGGCTCAAGCACAAGAGCTAAAAGATAATTTTGAATATCAATTCAAAAGTAAACATTTTCCAGAATTTAAACATTATGCTAATACAGATTCTATAGACGTATTACGTGATAAGGTGCGTATTAACTCAGAACATAATTTATTACGTGCCTGTGTGATTAGTGCAGACTGTTTGATTTCAAAACTGTCTGCGCAAGATTTAATGGAATACATTGCTGAGCAACGCTTAGATGAGTTATTGGATTCACAAGAAACGCTTTCTAATCTATCTGAACATTTAAACAATGTTTCGACAAAATTTCCGAACAGTGAGCGTACTAAAAAACAAAATGAAATTGCACAACAACTTACTGATTTAAGGGATATTGCTGTACTTGCAGGTCCAGCAGGTTGTGGTAAAACCAAAATTGCATTGGAGTGGGCAAAGCTTAAAGATGCAAAAAAAATATTTTGGATTTGCCCTCGTGTACAAGTCTGTCAAGGGATTTTCCAAGAACTGACAGAAAGTTATTTACCAGATGCAAAAGTAGAAATTTTTACAGGTGAATTTAAATTTACCAATGCTTGGGACAAAGTAACACCTGAGAAAGAATATCTATCAGGTGATGTGGTGGTCACAACGATTGATCAAATTGTAGGATCGATTGTCACGCATAGCAAAGTTGATAGTTTAATTCCATTTATGGATGCACACGTGGTATTTGATGAATACCATGAATATATAGGCATGGAGATTTTCAATTTATTGTTTGCTGAATTGATTGCCAATAAAAGTATGCGTAAGAAATATGAAAAAAACACCTTATTAGTTTCGGCCACACCACATTATTCGTATTTAAAACAAGTCTTGGGATTGCATCAAGATGATGTCATTGCAATGCCATCATTTAATGATAGTGAATATAAAATTGAATTTATTGATTATGATGAATCAATAATAGCAGGAAATCCATTTTATCAAGTATATGATGGAAAAACCTTTGTCATTTCCAACACTGCTTTAACAGCACAATTGGGTTTTATTTATCAAAAAAACCAAGAAAAAAGCGTGCTCTTTCATTCAAAGTTTAAGCGCAGTGATAAAAAATATTGGTTTAATGAAGTTTATGAGGCATTTAAAAAAGAGGGTACACACAAGTTTGATGTATTGCGTAGTGGTCCAATTGTACAAGCGTCTTTGAATATTACAGCCAAACACATGCTGACAGAAATGACCTCACCCGAAAATATGCTTCAGCGTTTAGGTCGTTTAGATCGTTTTGGGGAAAGTGAAAGTATCAATATTCTAAAAGTTGCGATTACTGAAAATGTAAAAAATGGCAGTTGTAAAGGTTCGTTGGCATTTTTCTTAAATCAATTGAATTGCTTACAGACCACTAAGGCGTGGTACGACTTTTTACAAGATCAACTTGTAGACCAAAGCTTTAAGTTATCGAAGCTCTATCAATTATATAAAGCGTTTCATACTCAACAAGATCAAGAAAATTCTGCTGTTTTTCAAGATATGCAAAAAGCGTTAAAGAAAAGTATTGATCGAATCAATAATAAAGTCACAGAACCAACAAAAATATCTAAACCTAAAACGGCAGAGCAGAAATCTAAGATCAGTAAAAACTCATTACGTGGAGATAGCCGTTTTGTACAGTTAGCCAAATTAAATTTAAATGATTATGCAAAACCAGTGTTTGAAAATGAATATGCCTATCAACCACCGTTAGATGATACAACAGAATATGACAATCTGACTGAATCATTAAATATTATCCAAGAGCTTGGTTTAATCAATTTTATTGCCCAAAAACATGGCAATATTGATCCGTCACATCCAGTGAAAGGTATTCCAGAGAAAAAGCAAAAATCACGATGTATGGTCTTAGAAAACTATGCGAGAGATGCAGATTTTCCTTTGTATCTAAGTTACATCGAAGATGACTTAAATAAAGTTGGGGGCACAGGCATTAGACATCCTGAAGCAATTTATTATGCGGTGTGTGATCAGCAACCGATTGGTTCAATTTCGTTAGACAAACTTAATATTTTAACAACAATGCCAGAGGGTAAATAACATGGCTAAAGTAACAGGCGTAAAAAGCGTAGATTTTAAAATTACAGCATATGGTTATGGGGTAGTGAATTGGAATGGTCCAACATCATTAACAGGTAATGATGGTAAGACTGTTGATAACCATACATTACCAAAACTTCGTGGTTTTAGTAATTTATCAGGTAAGGTAAAAGAAGAAACAGGTTATAAGTATCGTAAAGAAGCATCTGATATTGATTTTAAAGAAACACCTTTATATATCAGCCAAAACTGTATTCGACACCACCTATTTCGTGATCAGTCTTTTGATTTACATTACGCAAAAGACAAGAATTTAATCGATGTTTTAGCATCTATTACAGGATTAATCCGTGGTTATGTTGTGCCATCTAGTCAATGTAAACGTACAAGTCCTCTTTTGATTACTGATTTCATTGATCAGCTCGGTAATGGCAACTTTGAACAACTTTCTAATGCAAGTTCGAGTGAAGAAATTACGCAAGATGATGGTTCAAAAACATATAAACGCGGTGAAAACTCAATTTTCTCTAAAACGACATTTGGCGATACTGAATATATCGCTTATGGCTCAATTAGTATTGAACAATTACAATTTATTTCACTTGATAAGAAATTTGATCGTGCATCAATGATTATTAAAGAAGGTGAAGGCGAAAAGATTGCTGAACGAGTACAGGCATTTATCAAAAGTCTAGATCCTTCGAAAGAACCAAAAGCAACTTTCCATAAAAACTATGTACGTAAGGGAACAATTTTCAATGAAGGTGAAGTTGGTATTTTACTCGACAACACTGCTATTGATATTTTAGTAAAAGAAACGCTTTTAATGCTTGAAGAACTCGTGATTAAACAAGCAAAAGGTTATATGTGTGTAGACACAGTAGAGGTGGATTATAACGACAGTCATAAAATGATGCGTATTAAACGCAACCCAGATCAAGCGAATTCTGAGCCACAACAAGATTATGCAGTTTATTTTGAAGCGCAATAATGAGGTGATTTATGCAAATCATTATTGAATATGAATCTTCTTGGCGAAATTCATTTTTAGATGGCTCTAATAATGAACCTTTACCAAAAGGTGGACGTAATTTTATTGCTTCAATGACTACATTAAAGCAAGAAGGGAATTATAAAAAGCGCAATATTTCAAAAGATACTGTTATGGGCGTACTGAATCGTTTGATTGGAGATCAACGCAAACTCTATCAAGCACGACAAGATGACAATTACTATTTTTCTGAGGTTGAAAAAGTACTTCAGGAGAATGACATTGTCGATCAAGCTTTAAATTGTAATGAGATGGTTTATATCCGTAACGTTTCAGGCAGTACAGATCAAAACTCATTTACAGGTGAAATTAAAGCGAATGATCCGTCTTTTAGATCAAGCTTTTCAGCCGAACTTTGGGGTGTTTTGTGGCTTAATTTGTCTGAGATTTACAAATTTATTTTGGATGAATCATATCCTGTAGCGTACTCCGAAACCTTAGATCCAATTACGGTATGTAGTCGTATTGAGATTTTAAGCTCAGAAAAACCAATGGAACTGACGGAAGATATTCAAGCTGTATTTAGCTGTTTATTGGATCATTTCCCAGATACAAGTTATTTGACTGCTAAAAAACAGTTACCTCTAATCAGTATTTACACTTCTGCTTTATATATCCAAATTGCAAGATTATCTCAAAAATATGATCTTTCAAATGTTTTAACAAAAAGTGGCGGACTGAGCGGCATTTCTAAGCGTGGATTTACCAAAAAAGATTTTATGGATCGTTATACAACAGGAAGTAAAAAGCTAATTTGGGGAAATCCATATTTATTAAAAGAAAAGAAAAAAGGCGAAGGTGAAGTCGTATCTGTTTTAACCAAAGCAAGTGGAAAGCTTACGATCAATCTGAATATTTCTAAAGAACAAGCAAGAGATTTAGAAGAGAAGATTGAAAATGCGGGAGTTTCTTCTTTTTACTTAGGTAAAAAAGGCTTGGCTTATGTCACTGATATTAGACCTTAAGGATAGGATATGAACTATTACATTGAAGTGACATTAATGGAAATTGAGAAGTTTTCCCCTTATGAATTATGGTCACAACTTTACCCTCAATTGCATCTTGCTTTGGTTGAAGTAAAAAATGCGGAGGATAAAGTAAATATTGGATTTTCATTTCCTCAATATCGTTTCCATCAAGATAAAGGAGTGGGATTTCTGGGTACAAAATTACGTTTATTTGCTGAGTCTGAATCTGATTTAAAAAAATTTGATATCCGAAAATGGTTAGAATTCTTAGAAGACTATGTACATATCACTTCTATCCGTGAAGTGCCTAGCGATATTAAAGGCTATGCAGTTTATAAACGTAAACAAGTGAAAACCAATGCACAGCGTTTGGCACGTCACCGTGTAAAACGTGGGGATATTGGCTTTGATGAAGCACTAGCTCGATATAGTCATGTTGTTACTACAACGAACTTGCCTTATATCGAAATGCAAAGTTTAAGTACTTCAGATGAACAAAGTAAAAAGCGTTTTAAATTGTTTATTGAAAAATTACCTGCTGAAAAATCTGAAACTCAGGTTTTTAGTACATATGGTTTGAGTTCGGTGTCATCTGTACCCGAATTTTAACCCAATATTTTTTGATTCTTTAACAACTCAATAAAATCAATAAGTTATAATAGTCGGTTAATACTTGGGTCTTTTGTGGGATTTTAGGCATAACTTACTGTTATAGCTTTATTTTTTTCGTTAAAATTGTTGTTCACTGCCGTATAGGCAGCTTAGAAAATTAGCTCATCCATCCACTGCGTTTAAGCTGTGTTCACTGCCGTATAGGCAGCTTAGAAATAACAGGATGCGAGCACCATGTCGGATGGATTGTTCACTGCCGTATAGGCAGCTTAGAAAAATAAGAGGAGAAACAAAACTCCACTTCTCGGGTTCACTGCCGTATAGGCAGCTTAGAAAGATTGTTCCGGTTTATGGTGAGGTGACATTCGGTTCACTGCCGTATAGGCAGCTTAGAAATGAATAAATCCATCCGACATGGTGCTCGCATCCGTTCACTGCCGTATAGGCAGCTTAGAAATTTCCTGCTGTTTAAAATAATTAAATGGTCTAGTTCACTGCCGTATAGGCAGCTTAGAAATGTTTCAGTAGTAAGCTTGCCAGTTTTAGCGTGTTCACTGCCGTATAGGCAGCTTAGAAATGAATTTGCAGCACTTGAGCGAGCAAATGGCAGTTCACTGCCGTATAGGCAGCTTAGAAAATAAGCATTTAAATTAAAATTTTCACGTTTACGTTCACTGCCGTATAGGCAGCTTAGAAAATACGAACAACGTGCGTTACGCATTGAACAGCGTTCACTGCCGTATAGGCAGCTTAGAAATCAACAAAATCAATCGTAACAGTGTTGTCACGGTTCACTGCCGTATAGGCAGCTTAGAAAGATCAGCGGCACGTAAAGCTATGAAGATTGTTGTTCACTGCCGTATAGGCAGCTTAGAAATTTTGCTTTGCGCCCTGTGCTCCAACCGTTTCGTTCACTGCCGTATAGGCAGCTTAGAAATGGTGGGTTCAATCCTGGCCGAAATACAGCAAGTTCACTGCCGTATAGGCAGCTTAGAAAAATAGAATATTATCTTTTAAGGCTTCTCAGCCGGTTCACTGCCGTATAGGCAGCTTAGAAAATCACTACACACTGCCAATACAACGCTATATTGTTCACTGCCGTATAGGCAGCTTAGAAAATAAATATTTTTAGTTCATTTAATAGGTTTATGTTCACTGCCGTATAGGCAGCTTAGAAAGCTAGTCCATGCACTCGTATCGAGATTGATGTGTTCACTGCCGTATAGGCAGCTTAGAAATTAGCTGCAATGTGTAGATAACATTAGCAGGCGTTCACTGCCGTATAGGCAGCTTAGAAATTAAACCCCATACATCACCCCAATCACCACTGGTTCACTGCCGTATAGGCAGCTTAGAAAAATATTCAAAGGGAAATCTGTCATCGTTCCGCGTTCACTGCCGTATAGGCAGCTTAGAAAAGATAAAAAAGAGCTGGTAAATCTTAGGAGATGTTCACTGCCGTATAGGCAGCTTAGAAAAATCCTTGAAACAGCTCTTTCACTAACGCGCCGTTCACTGCCGTATAGGCAGCTTAGAAAATACATGTGCGGGCTTCCAGCAATATCTGAAAGTTCACTGCCGTATAGGCAGCTTAGAAATTCTGCCTGCTTACCCCAGATTGTGCATTTCCGTTCACTGCCGTATAGGCAGCTTAGAAATTAATCAATTTCAATGCTGCAGATAAGCTATCGTTCACTGCCGTATAGGCAGCTTAGAAAATACTTGGAAGCTGTGCAGAATTTCGGCCAGTGTTCACTGCCGTATAGGCAGCTTAGAAAGGAACCGGGTGCAACAGACTGGCGGCGATGTCGTTCACTGCCGTATAGGCAGCTTAGAAAGTGTTCAAGACAACTATCGTGTAAATGCCTCGGTTCACTGCCGTATAGGCAGCTTAGAAATCACTATTCTTCCAGATTGCGAGAATGTCAGGGTTCACTGCCGTATAGGCAGCTTAGAAAAATGGGAAATGCTGTTGATACCATTCATCAGGGTTCACTGCCGTATAGGCAGCTTAGAAAAAACACAACATTCATTTATAAAAATATAGTTCACTGCCGTATAGGCAGCTTAGAAAATCAACTAAGGCTTGAACAGCAGCTCCACCAAGTTCACTGCCGTATAGGCAGCTTAGAAATTTAAATCTAAGCGTAGTGCCGTTTACATCAAGTTCACTGCCGTATAGGCAGCTTAGAAAAAACACATAGTAAGAATCACGGGCAATCGCCTGTTCACTGCCGTATAGGCAGCTTAGAAAGATTTGTGCCCAAAGCAGACCAGGGCTACACAGTTCACTGCCGTATAGGCAGCTTAGAAAAAGCTCTACTATTGTTCCTCGTGTTGTACCAAGTTCACTGCCGTATAGGCAGCTTAGAAAGTAATATTACGGCAGCAGCATAAAAAAGGGGCGTTCACTGCCGTATAGGCAGCTTAGAAATATCAGAAAACCTACCAGAACTGGGTAGAGCCGTTCACTGCCGTATAGGCAGCTTAGAAATGGTCGTGGTGGTGCGTGTACCAACAGCCGTTTGTTCACTGCCGTATAGGCAGCTTAGAAAAACCGGATTCTGGCTTCATACTTGTGGCCAGTGTTCACTGCCGTATAGGCAGCTTAGAAAATTAATCGTGAAACGCATTTCGGCGAATCCAAGTTCACTGCCGTATAGGCAGCTTAGAAAATCAAGCGCACGGCTGAGTGGATCAATATAGAGTTCACTGCCGTATAGGCAGCTTAGAAATGATGTTGCTCGTACCGTTGCTGACAGCCTGTGTTCACTGCCGTATAGGCAGCTTAGAAATGAATGCGTTATGTGCATCAAGGCCATTGGCCGTTCACTGCCGTATAGGCAGCTTAGAAAAATTGACCTTGAACTTTAGAAGTACTTTGAAAGTTCACTGCCGTATAGGCAGCTTAGAAATAAACTTATTTTATTCATCATTAAAGTTACTTGTTCACTGCCGTATAGGCAGCTTAGAAAATAAAACTAAACATATGTACGCCCCTAGTGTTGTTCACTGCCGTATAGGCAGCTTAGAAAATATTCATGCGCAAATTCTGCCGCTGTAATCAGTTCACTGCCGTATAGGCAGCTTAGAAAAAATGCGTCTGAGCCATGCGAAGCCCAGTCATGTTCACTGCCGTATAGGCAGCTTAGAAAGCTTGTTTACTGCATCACGAACGATACCAAGAGTTCACTGCCGTATAGGCAGCTTAGAAAAATCACTGCCCACTCAGAAACGATCAAAGTCCGTTCACTGCCGTATAGGCAGCTTAGAAAAAAAACGGCGGCCTTAGACTGGCTTGGGCTGGGTTCACTGCCGTATAGGCAGCTTAGAAAATGGACGTTTCCGGTTTGCTGATATTCTTAATGTTCACTGCCGTATAGGCAGCTTAGAAATTTTTCACGTGCTTCTGCCTGCGGTTTGGCATGTTCACTGCCGTATAGGCAGCTTAGAAAATTGGCGCATTGTGCTTTTCATAACGCACGATGTTCACTGCCGTATAGGCAGCTTAGAAAGTTCTTATATTAAATTTGAACGTGTTGATGGAGTTCACTGCCGTATAGGCAGCTTAGAAAATATTCACGTTTGCTCAAAAAGAGCTGTTTCTGTTCACTGCCGTATAGGCAGCTTAGAAATGTTACGCTAGGCCAGTGCTCAAGCATCCGAAGTTCACTGCCGTATAGGCAGCTTAGAAACGAAAGCGGCTAAGAATACGATCGTCGCACAGGTTCACTGCCGTATAGGCAGCTTAGAAAGAAAAATACAAGAACAAAATCAATAACTCGAGTTCACTGCCGTATAGGCAGCTTAGAAATTTGGATGTAGGTCACAACTACAGTTGATATAGTTCACTGCCGTATAGGCAGCTTAGAAAAGTGGCTTTATTGTCAATGAGCGCGATACCACGTTCACTGCCGTATAGGCAGCTTAGAAACGTAACCGCTGGGCGAGCACGTTCCGACCGCTGTTCACTGCCGTATAGGCAGCTTAGAAAATGGACTGCCCATTCATTAACAAAAAGCCTTCTGTTCACTGCCGTATAGGCAGCTTAGAAAGGTGAAACCTTGCAACATGGCTACACTCCAACGTTCACTGCCGTATAGGCAGCTTAGAAATGAACAAGTCAATCCGACATGGTGCTCGCATCGTTCACTGCCGTATAGGCAGCTTAGAAATTTATGACGTTCATCGTTTGATTGACCACCATGTTCACTGCCGTATAGGCAGCTTAGAAATATTGAAGTTAATGCGCTTCTCGGCCCAACAAGTTCACTGCCGTATAGGCAGCTTAGAAATTTAGACCTACGAAGATCAAAAGAATTGCACCGTTCACTGCCGTATAGGCAGCTTAGAAATTGCCCGACGGTTTGGGCGTCTGCCTGTGGCTGTTCACTGCCGTATAGGCAGCTTAGAAATTCGAAACAGTCACCAGCTACGAGGCGACCGACGTTCACTGCCGTATAGGCAGCTTAGAAATTATCAACCCCGCCTGTTGTTAGGTCGTTAATGTTCACTGCCGTATAGGCAGCTTAGAAAACGGTATCAACTGCGTCGATCCGTCTTGTGATGTTCACTGCCGTATAGGCAGCTTAGAAATTGCTATATATGCTATGGAACTTCATAGATGAGTTCACTGCCGTATAGGCAGCTTAGAAATTTATCTTCAACAATGGCCGGCTCATCTTCCAGTTCACTGCCGTATAGGCAGCTTAGAAAAAAACACTACAGGAAATGCAGCAACAGCAACAGTTCACTGCCGTATAGGCAGCTTAGAAATTCGGTTTAGGCCCAGGCTTGATCGGCGGTAGGTTCACTGCCGTATAGGCAGCTTAGAAAATGAACAAGAAATTAACCAAGGCAATCAATAAGTTCACTGCCGTATAGGCAGCTTAGAAAAATGTCTAAAATTTCATCTTTTTTCTGTTTTAGTTCACTGCCGTATAGGCAGCTTAGAAAAAAACAGCGTTGGATTACCTGGAATAACAATGTTCACTGCCGTATAGGCAGCTTAGAAAACAATGGCGTAAAAACCGTTCTGCATCGCGTTGTTCACTGCCGTATAGGCAGCTTAGAAAAGGATCAGCACGGTTGTCAGTGTATCCACCCTGTTCACTGCCGTATAGGCAGCTTAGAAAATTATCCATAAGAGCAGGCAAAAGCTTGGTTAGTTCACTGCCGTATAGGCAGCTTAGAAACGGTGGTCCCGAGCGCTAACTGTGACGTCGGGTTCACTGCCGTATAGGCAGCTTAGAAATAAAAATTAACTTATTGTATCTTAAAAACTGCGTTCACTGCCGTATAGGCAGCTTAGAAATTTTTATAAATGGCTTGGTGAAAACTGTGATAGTTCACTGCCGTATAGGCAGCTTAGAAAGATAAGTGACGCGACGGCCTCGGCCTGTTCAGGTTCACTGCCGTATAGGCAGCTTAGAAATTCGCTTACTCCTGTAGCTGTTACGCCTGTTAGTTCACTGCCGTATAGGCAGCTTAGAAAATTAGAACGGATCTTTACAAAATCTGCGTTAAGTTCACTGCCGTATAGGCAGCTTAGAAAAACATCGGTTTTTCGTCTGTAGAGTTATGGTTCACTGCCGTATAGGCAGCTTAGAAATTGATTCTACACTACCGTATTATGATACGTTCGTTCACTGCCGTATAGGCAGCTTAGAAAATATTATCCACAACCCACTTTAGGCCGTCGGCGTTCACTGCCGTATAGGCAGCTTAGAAATTAATAATTTCTTTAAGTATAGTGCTGATGATGTTCACTGCCGTATAGGCAGCTTAGAAAATTTTAAGCCAAGTAAAACACTGTATTCACCTGTTCACTGCCGCATACTCGCCTAATGAAGGAATTAAATATTTGATGCTTAATTGGTTTATAAAAAGGCGGTTCAAATGAACCACCTTTGATATTTAATAAATATTATTAAAGCGGTTATCCTCCCAATAACACGGTACTACACTCAAATTGTTCTCATGTAACCGTGACCATAATCGGACACCTAAATCCCGCTGCATATTCTGTAATGTGAAATTGGAAATCAGCAGTGTGGATTTCATGTTGTCATAACGGCTATATAAGACCTTATGCACCATCTCTAGACGTTTTTCATGTCGGTCATGCAGGCCATATTCATCTATCACCAATAAATCAAAACTGGAGAAATGGTCGATGACTTCCTTTTCAGAGCGTGAAGCATCTGACCAAGTGTCCATCATTTTTTGAGCAATTTCTGCACTGGTATAGTAGCGTGCAGATTTCGTACTGTTATATAGAATGTTGCGAATGATTGATGTACCTAGATGGGTTTTTCCTGTACCTGGTGTGCCGATGAGCAGCAGGTTCGGATGATGGTCAGAAATAATCTGTTGTGCAAAGGTCTGACATTGTTTGATAGCATTCTCTTGTGCAGAACATGCGACCACATAATTCTTAAAACCACGATCTAGGTAGCGTTTATTGAGCCCTGAATTTTTGATTCTCTGCTGCAGTAAGCGCTGTTGTAGTTCATCTTCATAAGCTGCATGTGAGCGGTGGACAGTTTCTTTAGCACACAATTTACAAAGTCTGTGACCAGCAATTTCCATCAGGGGTATGTGATGGGTAGGGCATAGCATTTCAGTTGCTTCTGCGTGAATCTGGAGCGTTTTAAGCATGGTATTCATGGTCGTTCTCCTAAATCCATTTTGAATTTTCTAAAAAATTCTCATTTTTTTCTTCAAAATTTGAAGATGAAGATGAAGATGAAGATGAAGATGAAGATGAAGATGAAGATGAAGATGAAGATGAAGATGAAGATGAAGATGAAGATGAAGGGCATTGCTTGAGCTTGGTTGGAGCAATGCTTAGGGTATCCTCGGAGAATGCTTGAGCATTTTTTTGCACTTGCTTATTAGATGCTTGAGCATTACTTGCGGATTTATTCCAGCGTGCTTGTGCTGCATTTTTAGCTTTATCAGATTTTATCTGCTGATTTTGTAAAGCCTGGCTTTTTAAACTGGTTAAAAAATTTGAATGAATCTGTTCAGATTCGATTTCAAACAATTCCAATGCGATTAGTGTATTCAACAAAGTTTTAACCTTTGTCTGTTGTGGTAATTTCGTGATGCTGCATATCGTTGCTAGATCATGAGGAATAGCACCATTTTTCCAAAAATCCATCATTAACAGCAGTGCTGCACCGATTTGTTCTGTGGTCATTCGTGCGAATTTTGCCTGTAAGTCACCAATATAGAGTGGCATCCAAATTGAAATATCTTTATGCATGGGTTTACCTTTTATGGGTATAGAGGGGCTAAGGTCATCGATTAGATGACCTTGTATGTTTGTCTTATTGGTGAGTTAGGCTCATTAACCGGAGGCGGGCTTGTTGGGCTAGATCATCGTAATGGGCTTGTCCCTCATCCAGTAGTCGTTGTAGCCATAGTCTTAATGCTTGGTGATCATCGAAACATTTATTGATCTCCAGCAAAAAGGCCAGATTGTGAAGTTTGGGAATGTGTAACTCATAGATAAGTTCACGAGCGACCATATCTGCTTCCGGACTAACTACTACGCCGCCAAAGAAAGCTTTATTGTTCATGGGCAACCTCCTCTATATTTAGTCTCTCTAGCATGGCTTCAAAAGCACTGCCATCGCGTCGCGTAACATTCGGAATGTAGCGGCTATAGACTCGGAACAGCATTTCAGTCGTTGAGTGCCCCAGTTGGCGTGCAATCCATTCTGGATTCTCACCTGCCGACAACCAGAGTGTTGCAGCTGTATGGCGTGTTTGATAAGCACGACGACTGGGTAGACGCAGTAGGCGTAAGAGAGGATGCCAAACCCGTTTATTGACTAAACGATAATCTAAAGGGCCACCTTCTCGATTACAGAAGACAAATTCTGAACGTCCATTGTTCAGACTTTTTTGTTGTATGAGTGCATCATAAACACATTCACTCATTTGAATCGTACGATCGGAGCCATAAGTTTTGGTACCCCCAAGTTCCCCATTAACTAAAGCTTCTCGAATGTGAATTTCATGACGTTGGAAATCGATATTTTTCCAGCGCAGTCCATCAATCTCACTGGTGCGCATTCCTGTGAAGAAGCGCACTGTATAGTACGGTTTAAAGTCCTCCCTGACATGCTGCAAAATGAGCGAGACTTCTTGTAGCGTAAAAGGCATAACTTCAGTTTTTTGTGTTTTTAGATTTTTGATATTTTTATAAGGACTATCAAAATCATATCGTTCAGCTGCGCTATCGAGTATCATACGTAACACTGTCATAATCTGGTTGATTCGTGATGGTGATAGACATTCTTGGGCAACTCCGTAAGTCACTTTGGCGAGGGATGTGCGGAATCCTAGAATGTCTGACTTTTTGACGTTAATAATTGGTAAGCTACCAAAATAAGGGATCAAATATTTCCTTAGAACTATTTGGATTTTTCCACGATAACTTGTTCGCCATTCAATTTCTTTTTCTATAAACCAAGTCTTACAATATTCTGAAAACATGGGTGTTTTTGAACTAATTGCATTGACTCTATTTTCAGCTTCTTTGATTTCCTTTAAGCGAGCACTTTTGGGAAAATATTTGGCATAGTCAAAAATGCCCAGCAGAATTTCTGCTTCCATGCGTTCAATTACTTTTTCAAGTTTTTTCTGTTTTGACTATTGTCTTCTAAAGCTGTGGTTTCGCGACAACGCATGTTGAGATATCGAAAGTCGACCCCCAACTTGCCATATCGTGATCGAATTGCTGCCATAAAATTATCTCCTTATTGCAATTGAAGGGTATGTAAATTACCTAACGTTGTTTTCGTCATGTCTTCTTCAATACGCTCCCACACATACAGAATTTTTCGCCCACCAAAAGGGCGAATGTAATGAATGCCCTCGATAAGAACGCTGTCTTTTAACTGGTTGCGAATAGTTCTCTCGTTATAATGGATTCGTTGGGATAACTCTTTTGTAGTAAGATAGGTCAAGTTCATAAGCATTTCCTTTTAAAAAGTACCACAATGGTGTTATTAAATGACTCAATGCAATAATATATGCATAAGTAACACCATGCAAGTACTTTATTACACAATGGTGATAATTAATGATAGTTTGCAATTTGCCAGTACTTTTGGCAGAACGCCGGATGAAGGTTGCAGATGTTGCTAGAGCAACTGGGATGAGCAAGACCACTCTGCATAAACTTTATAATGGCCAGTCAACAAGGATTGATTTTGAAACACTTGAAAAACTTTGCATGCTGTTACAAGTGCAAGTCGGAGATTTATTGCAATTTAAGCAAAATGATTCCGGAGAGCAGGGCATTAGCTGAAAATGTCTACGAATCTTTAAGTGAAGAAAAAATTGAAAAGCTATAACAGCTATAATTACTAAAGATTTTTGTGCTTAAAATTGGTGACCAAATTTGGTCACCGTATCACAATCATGGTAAAAAATATTAGTTAAATTTTTCTCGGCGTAATCTGGGATATTGTTAAAAAGCCAATCCTAGAATTAGGGAATTCTTAAAGATTTATGATTTAAAGTACTGTGAGATCATAATAAAAACATTGCTGAAGGCGTGAAAAAGTCACTTTTGGTCACCAAATGGCATTAGATCCCTTGGTTTATCAGAATGAATCCTGAAATGTTGGATATAGATTGCCGAGGTTCTTTTAAAATATTCTTTTTGAATCAACAATAAAAAAGCCCCAGTCTTCCGACTAGGGCCTTTAAAATTTGGAGCGGGAAACGAGACTCGAACTCGCGACCCCAACCTTGGCAAGGTTGTGCTCTACCAACTGAGCTATTCCCGCAGATTGAGCAGTTTTACTATAAAAACTTACACTTAAAAGATTTTGGAGCGGGAAACGAGACTCGAACTCGCGACCCCAACCTTGGCAAGGTTGTGCTCTACCAACTGAGCTATTCCCGCGTGCCAGCTATAATACCTGATGTAAAAAACTGGTCAACAACTTTATGCAGAATATTGTATCAATTGCATAAAATAAAATCAGTCACTTATCCCTGTGGATCATTATTTCACCCTGGAGGGATGAAAATTCTCTGTGTTGGCCAAAATCTGATTTTGTAATTGTCTCTAGGACGGATTCGGCTGCCTCAGTATGTGCAGATCATGGTATAACAAGGTGATTTTCTCGAAATAATCGACGGATGGAGAAGTAAAAATGAGCCTGGAACAACAATTGATTGAGCGCTTACAGGATTTACAGCCGAGTCACTTGCAGGTGGTAAATGAATCTTCAGGTCATGGTGGCTATTTCCCAGGCAAAGAATCGCACTTTAAGGTGGAGATCGTCTCTGAAGCATTTGAGGGATTACGTTTAGTGCAACGCCATCAGAAAGTTTATGCTGCGGCCGGAGATTTGTTGGCACCAAGCCGAATTCATGCACTCGCCATCCATGCCTATTTACCACAGGAATGGCAGGGGCAGGCACCTGACAGTCCAGAATGTGCTCATGCACCGAAGTCAGAATAAGCCAGGTTGTAAGTATGGATAGTCATTTATTGATTAAAATCGTGCATATGAGTGCTGCAACTCTGGCTTTATTGGTGTTTGTAGTACGTGCAATGACCCTGTTTGTTGGGGTGCAGGAACAGCAGCCGAATCCGGTTGCACGCAAATTGTTGGTCGGTAGTCAGCATCTGGCCTTTAGCCTGATTGCACTGACGGGCATCATTTTGCTGGTGATGAACCAGTTTCAGGTACAGCCGTGGTTCTATGCCAAAATTATTCTGTTTTTGGTGTTGTTGTCTTCCTTCATTAAAGCCTTTAAACGCGATGATTCAATTTTGCTGGTGCAACGCCGTGCGGGACTCATTCTGGGGGCAGTGGCTTTTGTGGCCATTATTATCTTGATTCTGCTCAAACCGACTTTCGGTTAATTCTTCACATTTTCCCTCAGTGCTTCTGTACACTAGGTTAAACTAGCGTACAGAAAGCCAACAAGAACAAGATGAGGGAACGGAATGCGGACACGTGTGATCTTTAACCAGAAAGGTGGTGTTGGAAAATCCAGTATTGCCGTCAATTTGGCGGCCATCAGTGCGGCTCAGCAACTCAAAACCCTGGTCATTGATCTCGACCCACAGGCCAATGCCAGTCAGTATCTGTTAGGGGACGCTGCCAGTCATACGGCGGATCAACCCATATTAGCACCGAATATTGAGCAGTTTTTTCAGGAAGTGCTGGATACCACCCAGACCCGCAGCCTGTTGGGGAATGCATTGGGATCAATTTTGGGCAGCCGTAGTCATGGCTTACACAGTTATGTGCATCACACCCCCTTTGAACATCTGCACGTCATTCCTGCAAGTCCTACCTTAGGTGCTTTACAACATGCACTAGAGGCCAAACACAAAATTTATAAATTGCGCGACGCGCTCCGTGCTCTAGAAACCCAATATGACCGAATCTATATTGATACCCCTCCGGCATTTAACTTTTTTACCCTTTCTGCCCTGATTGCAGCGGATCGGGTGCTGATTCCGTTTGATTGCGATGTATTTTCCAAACGTGCCTTGCACAGTCTGATTGCTAATGTGATTGAAACTCAGGACGATCATAATAACCGTCTGGAAATTGAAGGGATTGTGGTAAATCAGTTTCAGGCACAGGCCAAGCTGCCTCGCGAAGTGGTACAAGAGTTACAGGATGAAGGGTTGCCGGTATTACAGAGTAAACTGCCACCTTCTGTGTTGATGAAGGAATCTCATCATCGCAATCTGCCACTGATCCATCTGGCAGCTGATCATAAATTGACGCAGGCCTATCAGACATTGTTCAATGAAATTGAACAAAAATAAGCAAGAGTCCGGTATGAACAAATTTTCTTTCGCAATGACTACGATCACAGCGGTTCTTCTCAGTGCTTGCGCCACAACAGTCAAGCCACTCTATGTGTCGCCGACGCACTATCAGGCCTTTAACTGTCAGCAGCTGCAAAGTGAATATAACCGGATACAGGCTTATATTGATGCGGGTGTCGAGCCGGCAAAAAGTACGGGTGTCGGCGTCGGTATTGGCATTGGCGGCGGCTGGGGGAGTGGAGGTGACTGGGGTGTTGGTCCGAGTATTTCGGTCAATATGGGTCAATCCTCTGCTACCAAACGGACGGAGCTGGCGCGTGTACTTGGGGAACAAGAAGCAATTGTACAGGCCGCTAAATTTAAAAACTGTCCGCTTCTGATCCGTAGCAAGACAACGCAATCTTCGAACTAAACGGCTCACCCTTCGCAAGCAAGAGGTTATCGCCTTGGCACTTGTTTTATAAGTGTTTGCAGGGCTTGCATTGGCTGCGTGTACTTGGCGTTTTAGAGGTCGAATCGTCTATTTTGTTGCGCTGATTGCAACACTTTCAATCATGGCACTGAATGCTTCAAAATAAAAAGCCGATCCTGACGATTCAGGATCGGCTGATCTTCAGCCTCGAATGATCAACTTAATGTTGGCTACCGAGCTGTTTATTTGGGTTGTTTTAAGGCATTGCGTTCTTGCCAGCGTTGACGGATAAAACCGATAACCCCTGGTAGAATGCTCAGAATAATAATGCCGAAAATCAGGTGGGTGAAATTGTCTTTCACAATCGGCATATTGCCAAACAGATAGCCCAAAGTCACAAAAGACGCGATCCAGCAGAATGCACCAATCACGTTATAGGTGAGGAAATATTTGTAATTCATGCTGCCTGTACCTGCAACGAATGGTGCAAAGGTACGGGCAAAAGGAATAAAACGGGCAAAAATAATGGTTTTACCGCCATGGCGGGCGAAGAACTGCTGGGTTTTCAATAAATGCTGTTTATTGATCAAGCGGGTATTCAACTCAAACACACGAGGTCCGATCCAGCGGCCAATATGATAATTCAATGTATCGCCCAATACCGCAGCCGTAAACAGCAATACACCGAGTAACCAGGGATTGAGTGCACCGGTAGAGGCAGCCAAGGCACCTGCAGCAAACAGTAAACTGTCACCAGGCAGGAAGGGCATCACTACCAGTCCCGTTTCAACAAAAATAATTAAAAATAAAATGCCGTAAATCCACACCCCATAGTTGGTAATAAACTCAAGCAGGTGTTGGTCAACATGTAAGATAAAATCGATGGGGTTCATGGGGCCAAGATAAAGGAAGATGTGAGGAAATCCTAGCAGTGATAGGTGGTAAAGTCAGTATCAAAAACTTAAATTCTGTCTCTGAATCCTGTTCTATTATTGCAACGGTCAGTCCGATATATGGTTATTCTGTTTGTATAATTTAGGGCGTAACATAATCGAATTGATTAAATAATATGCAAACAGGTGGTTCCTATGTTCAATCCCAATGTTACGGTTAAAAATATGGTGACCACTCCGACAGCCCATGCACTGATTGCCCTGTTAGCCCGAGTATTTATGGCATATATCTTTCTGATTGCGGGCTGGGGAAAAATAAATGCGTATGCTGGCACAGCGGGTTATATGGAAATGATGGGAATACCAGGGAGCCTGTTGCCTTTGGTGATTCTGATTGAGATCGGTGGTGGTTTGGCTTTGCTGGTGGGCTTTCAAACACGGATCGTCGCCTTGGGGTTGGCAATTTTTACCCTAGTGGCAGGCATGATTTTTCATGTTGGTGGTGCTACTCCGGAACAAATCACCAATAATTCTATTCACCTTATGAAAAACATCGCTATCACGGGCGGATTCTTGTTCGTAATGTTGCAGGGCGCTGGCAAGTTCAGTATTGACAACGCCATTGAAAAATAAACGGTAGGCGATGTTTAAAAAACCGGGTCGATCAGACCCGGTTTTTTATAATTTGTACAGACTAAAACGACAAATATCCGGCTTGTGCGAAGAATGTGCGTAATGCCAGGAAAAATGGTAGAATCACGGGCTTACTTCGTTTGCCTTGCATAGTTGTTTGTCATGACTACCAATACCCAAATTACTGAAGACCGCATCCTGATTCTGGATTTCGGTTCTCAATATAGTCAGCTGATTGCGCGTCGTGTACGTGAAGCTGGCGTATATTCTGAAATGTATGCCTATGACATGTCTGAAGAAGACATTCGTGCCTTTAATCCAAACGGGATTATCTTGTCAGGTGGCCCTGAAAGTGTTCACGTTGAAGGCAGCCCACGTGCACCACAAGTGGTGTTCGAGTTAGGCGTGCCAGTATTGGGGATCTGCTATGGTTTGCAAACCATGTCAGAACAATTGGGCGGCAAGGTTGAGCCGGGTACGGTACACGAATTCGGTTATGCCGAAGTGGATATCTTGGTTCGTGACCAGCTGATTGGCAATTTGCAAGACCGTGAAAACCAGCTGCATGTTTGGATGAGTCACGGTGACAAAGTGAGTGCGATTCCAGAAGGTTTCCAGGTCACTGCCAGCACAGCAAGTTGTCCGTTTGCAGCCGTGAGTGATGAAAAACGCCGTTTCTATGGCGTACAGTTCCATCCGGAAGTAACGCACACCTCTAAGGGTGCCGAATTGCTTTCTAACTTCGTGCATAAAATTTGTGGTTGCCGTGGTCTTTGGACACCAGAGCACATTATCGATTTGCGCGTAGAACAATTGCGTAAACAAATTGGTGATGAAAAAGTACTGCTAGGTCTTTCCGGTGGAGTGGATTCATCTGTGGTTGCTGCTTTGTTGCATAAAGCGATTGGCGACCAGCTCACTTGCGTATTTGTAGACAATGGTTTGCTTCGTTTGAACGAAGGCGATCAAGTGATGCAAATGTTTGCAGATAACATGGGTATCTGTGTGATTCGTGCCGATGCAGAAGCACGTTTCTTGGGTGCGCTTGCAGGCGAAACTGATCCTGAGAAAAAACGTAAGATCATTGGCCGTGAATTTATTGAAGTGTTTGCGGAAGAAGCACGTAAACTCGATGGCGTGAAATTCCTTGCGCAGGGTACGATTTATCCAGACGTGATTGAATCAGCTGCCAGCAAACAAGGCAAAGCGCATGTAATCAAATCACACCATAACGTGGGTGGTTTGCCGGAAGATTTAGCCTTTGAATTGGTTGAGCCATTACGTGACCTGTTTAAAGATGAGGTGCGTAAATTGGGTACAACGCTCGGTTTGCCACACAGCATGATTTACCGTCATCCATTCCCGGGTCCAGGTTTGGGCGTGCGTATCTTGGGTGAAGTGAAAAAAGAATATGCGGATATCCTTCGTCTTGCGGATGACATCTTCATGCAAGAGTTGCGTGACAGCGGTTGGTATGACAAAACTGCACAGGCTTTTGCGGTGTTCCAGCCTGTGAAATCTGTCGGTGTGGTGGGTGATGGCCGCCGTTATGCTTGGGTAATCGCGCTACGTGCAGTAGAAACCGTTGACTTTATGACCGCACGTTTTGCGCACTTGCCATACGAGTTGGTGGATAAAATCTCGACCCGTATCATGAACGAAATTGCTGATGTGTCACGTGTAGTGTATGACGTGTCATCTAAGCCACCAGCAACGATTGAGTGGGAGTAAAACTGGGCTTTCAAGCAGCATTGCTGCTTGCCAGTTTTACGGCAAAGGCTATGCCTGCGCCAGAGTGAAATGATTTTTAGAAAGGGCGCTTAGGCGTCCTTTTTTGTATATTTTATTTTAATCGGAGGAGGTATGGATTTTTATACTTGGTTGGTGAATGAAAAAGGATTATCGACCGCAACAGCTTCTAAATATAATCTCGTGATAAAAAATAGAATTAGTGAATGGTTGCCAAGTTATGAATTGCCTCAGAATAGTATTGATTTTGAAGCTGTGAAGCGAATTATAGAATCGTTGAATATTTATAAAGAAAGAAATAGTGTTGGCAATAATATGTATTCATCAGCACTTAGGCATTATGGGAATTACCTAAAAGAACATGATATTCAGGACAGGGATATTTTTTCGGAAGATCAGAAATTTACGTCCGAAGCTGAAAAGCTTATCAAAGTGAGATTGGTACAAAATAAATTTAGAAAAGGATTGTTTGATCTGAATCAATTTTGCGTCGTTACTGGCTTTAAGAATACTCAATTTTTAATTGCATCCCATATAAAACCCTGGTCAGTTAGCAGTGATGAGGAAAGATTAGATCCATATAATGGATTACTGTTAACGCCAAATTTTGATCGATTATTTGATAAGGGGCTTATATCTTTTAGGCAGGATGGTGAGATTTTAATTTCTAAGCAGCTTACTCATGCAGAACAAGCATTTTTTAATATTCCTCATTATGCAGTTATTCAATTTGACTCCAGATATCAAAAATATTTTGAGTTCCATCAGGATGAAATTTTTAAACCATAGGATTAGATACAGACCGTATTCATTACAACTTCATCTTTTAGTAAAGAGGCAATTGAGTCTGCGAAAAAATCCGGAATTGTACTGATTGATGGCGATAAGCTGACGTCATTAATGATCGAATTTGGTTTGGGTGTCCAAATTGAACGCAGTTTTCATATTTATAAAATTGACCAAGACCGCTTTGATGAGGAAAGTTTTTAAGGACGCAGAAGCGTCCTTTTTTATTTCTGATAAAAACAAAATTCTTATTGTCCTATGCCTGACATTCAGCGTATTAACTAAGGCATAGGTCAAGAAAAAGTAAATAGCTAACATCATGTTTACAATCAATTTGAATCAGATGCATGAATAAAAATGGCAGGAGAATGACATGAGTAATAATAAAACGGAAATCTCCAAATCAGCAGCAGAAACAGATCACTCTCAATCGATACAGACATTTCCTGTACGCTCGGCTCTGCTAGGAAAAGGCACGGTCATTAAACGTGCACTGCCGAGTCGGCATAAACGCATGATTGGGGCTTGGTGCTTTCTGGATCATGCGGGCCCGGTCACCTTCCCGGCAGGTCAGGGTATGGATGTCGGCCCTCATCCACATATAGGATTGCAAACCTTTACCTGGATGATCGATGGGACGGTTATGCATAGCGACAGTCTGGGATCAAAACAGCTGATTCGTCCCCAACAGGTCAATTTGATGACGGCCGGTTTTGGGATCTCGCATACTGAGGTCTCTCCTGCGACAGAAACGCAATTACATGCTGCCCAACTGTGGATTGCTCTACCGGACGATCAGCGTAATATGCCTGCCAAATTTGAGCATTATCCGGAACTGCCTGTCGTGGAGCATGATCAGGTAACCTGTACCATACTGGTCGGTGAATTCTTGTCTACCCGCTCTCCGGTAGAAGTGTATAGCCCGTTACTCGCTGTGGATCTCAACGCTCAAGCAGATACTAAGATCTGTCTTCCGCTCAATCCATCATTTGAATATGGACTGCTGGCCTTGGAAGGCACAGCACAAGTAGAAGGACATGAACTGAATCTGGATAATCTGCTGGTGGTCGATACTGGTTTAACTCAACTGGAGCTTGAGCTGAAAGCCGGACAACGAGTATTACTGATAGGAGGGGAACCCTTTGCAACTCCGATTTTATTGTGGTGGAATTTTGTTGCACGGAACCGTGCCGAATTAGAACAAGCACGTGAACAGTGGATTCAGCATGATCGCCGTTTTGGCGAAATACCAGATTATGTCGGTGACCGTTTAGAAGCCCCAGTTTTGCCAGATCAGATGAGAGCATCAAAATGAATAAAATAGCCAGCAGTGTGGTCAAACCTTTAGCCGGACAATGGAAATGCCAGGTGGTTAGTAGTGGGCAGCATCATTATTTAACCGATGAACCCCCGCGGCTTGACGGGCAGGATCAGGGGCCATCCCCTTATGATTTGCTGACAGGAAGTTTGGCCGCCTGTACTATGATTACCCTACGGATGTATGCCAAGCATAAAGGAATCGATTTTGGTGATTTTGCAGTAGAAGCCGACTTTCACTGTGATCGGGATAATCAGGAATGGATTGAGCGTCGGATTGTGTTTGCCAACTTGCCCGATGCTGCCCTGCAGGAACGTATCTTGAACGTTTGCGGAAAAACGCCCGTGACCAAAACTTTATTGCGTAGCCTGTCGATTACGACCCACATCGTGTCGAAATAATCGCTTCAGTGAAAAGTGGGGAGGGGGCAAATCATACCGGATCTAAAGGTGCAGTTTGTGTTGCTAATCTGATGCAATTACGGCCGTTCTCTTTGGCCAGATAAAGAGCTTGGTCAGCTGATTTTAGTAAGCTATGCAAAGCCTGCACCTTGGGCTCGACCAGGCAAATGCCAATGGAAATGGTATATTCGATTACATCACCAGCGCTGGTAATCACTCTGGACTCCGAAATATGTTGGCGTAAGCGTTCGGCTGCGATTTTGGCTTCATCCAGATTGGTATTTGGCAGTAAGGCTACAAACTCTTCACCCCCAAAACGAGCCAGCAAATCCTGTGTGCGCATTTCTTCCTGGGCGGTTTGGCTAATAATTTTCAGTACTTCATCGCCCACATCATGTCCATAATGATCATTAATGTCTTTGAAATGATCCACATCGAACATTAATAGACACATCGGTTCATAATGTCGCTGCAAGCGTGCTAATTCGCTGCGTGCTAGCCGTTCGAACTGGCGTCGGTTATTCAGATTGGTCAGCATGTCAGTATGTGCTAGCTGATCCAGCGCTTGGTGATTCCACTCCTCAAGCATGTGGCGCAGAAAAATTTGTCGGTTTTTTAGTGTGGCACTCCAGCTGATATACAGGCTAAACAGCAACACCGGAACATACACCAGCGCAAAGCCTAAAATGGCATGTGGATGTCCTAGGCTGGTACGGATCACACCGAAAAAGACCACGGCTGAAATCAGCTGGGAAAGGATGAGCACAGGGGTGAAACGGACCTGTACACTCAAATTGGCCAGCATAATAAAGATTACCGCCGCATATTGAAAAGTCATCACATCTGGACTGGTGGAACGAACCAACAACTCAAACCAAATGATTGCAGCCCCAATAATTGAACTGGGTAATAACAAATCCAGCAACTGAATGTTGCGTGAGTAGCGATAAAGATAAACCAGCAAACCAGCAACGGCTGTCACATAAAGTGAACGTAACCCGATCGACAGCATTCCTACATCATGCAGCATGATCCAGTCTGCAATGCCATAGCACCAGTAAGCTGCTTGCCCCAGAATATTAACCTGCAACAAAAAACGACGGCTATGTTCATGGTGGAAATCCAGAAAAGCCGGGTAGAGCATTTGCGGAATACGAGCCAACGGATCCTGCAGCGCTTGGATAATGGTGTCTCTGCTCATCTGTAATGGCATAACAAAATGCGCAGCTTGTGGTTCTGCTGAGTCTTGTTCCCTGACCGTCACCGATGAATTGAAACTGACAGGGTTTTTCTTGTCCTGGAGCATCAGGTCTTCCCCGTTTTATTAGAAATATTTATTCTGTGTTTATGTAAATTATCAGATTAATAATTGAGCAACATGCTAAAGATCTTGCTATAAATCAAAGTACTAATAAAAAGGAGTAAAGATTATGCGATTAGGGTTGGTTTATGTGGAAGGTATCTGCTGGATCAAGTCAAAGAGGAAAATAAGATAAGACGTTGTTTATTCGCAAACGATGCAATCTGTAAAACTGGAATATTCACTCGAGAATTGAAACAAATGAGTGGAGTCTGTTGTGCAGGGATTTTTGTAGGTAAAGATGTAACAAAAAATTAAGGACGCCGTGGCGTCCTTAACACAGATGCGGTGACTTAGCGTTTAATCACAATCGAGTCGATACCGCTATGTTGCAGGGTTTGCTGTGCAATCAGGGCAGCTTCTTGTGACTCGTAAGGTCCAGAGATTACCCGATACCAGGTTTTGCCGCCTTCTACTGTTTTGACGATATCCGCTGAGAGACCATTCAAAATAATTTCGGCACGACGTGCATCTGCACTGTCCGGATCCGCATAGCTGCGCACTTGCAGAATATAGGTAGCTGCAACGGGTGCTGGTGCGGTTTCAGTTATGGCTGCACTGGCTTCAGGCTGAGGTTTGTTCAGCTCTGGTGCTTCTACAATCACCACAGTACCTTGCTCTTTGTTTTCTGGAATAGCCTGTTCCGGAATCGGAGTCACTTGTTGTTGTGGCAACAGGTCATAGAAACGGAAGTCCTTATTGGTTTCTTCCTGGTAGTGTCCAGATGGGATCTGGTTTTTGGGTTGCACGGGTTGCCACGGTTTCCAGAGAAGCAAGGCAACCGCTAAGCATAAAACTGCCAAAATCGCCACCAGTGTACCTAACCATTTGGGCACCAGCACAGATTTAGGTTTATTTGGCCGTTCAGATACGCCGCGTTGCGTTTTTCCAAACACGTGACATCCCTCTTTTAATTACATCGTTGTAGGTGCAGAAACGCCCAGTAATTGCAAACCGTTCTGCAGGACTTGCTGTACATTCACTGAAAGTAACAACCGTGCTTGCGTCAGGTCAGCATCATCATTCAGAACTTTATGTTCATTGTACCAACCGTGGAACAGGGCAGCCAATTCCTTCAGGTAGTTACCCACTTGATGGGGTTCATAAACATTGGCAGCGCGGAAGACAATATCCGGATAAGCAGCGAGCTTAGCCAGAATTTCGCTTTCAGCTTCTAATTCCAAACGTGTTGCATGGGTACGGGCAGCTGCAATATCAAACTGCACACCAGTTGCTGCAGCTTTTTCTAGCATACGACAGATCCGTGCATGTGCATACTGGATGTAATACACGGCATTGTCTTTACTTTGTGACACAGCCAAATCAAGGTCGAAGTCGATATGCTGTTCAGATTTACGCATCACATAGTAGAAGCGGGCGGCATCATTGCCGACTTCTTTACGCAAGTCACGCAAAGTTACAAACTGGCCTGAACGTGAAGACATTTGAACCATTTCGCCACCACGCCACAAGCTAACGAACTGAACCAGCAGAACCGTCAATTTTGATGAGTCATAACCCATCGCATCAATTGCTGCTTTGACACGTGCAATATAACCATGGTGGTCAGAACCCCAGATATCGACCAGATGGCTGTAACCACGTTGCAATTTGTTCAGGTGGTAGGCAATGTCAGAGGCAAAGTACGTGGTCTGGCCATTACGACGTTTCACCACACGGTCTTTCTCATCACCAAATTCGGTGGACTTAAACCAAATATTGCCATCCAGTTCATACAGGAAGCCGCGTTGATCCAGAGTCTGCAACGCTTCTTCGATTTTTTCAGTCAGTGACGCTTCGCTGAACCACTGGTTAAAGGTGACACCAAACTCACCGAGGTCATCTTTGATGTCATCCAGGATCGCTTTCAATGCGGCCTGGTGGAATACGCGGTAGCCTGCGCCGATCAATTGTTGTGAATTGGCAATTAGGCCATCAATGTGTTTTTCTTTGTCCCCTGAAAGCACGACTTTATTGCCATCAGCATCCGGTTCAGCAGCATATTGCACGTCTTCAGGGACATCTTTATAGACATCTGCCACCGGACGTACATAGGCATCGCCATCTTTGTCGATAATGCTTTGTGCAATTTCTTTGACATAGTCGCCCTGGTAGGCATTTTTCGGGAACACCAGTGCCTGGCCAAGTAATTCTAAATAACGTAAATAAGTTGAAGTCGCCAAAATGTCCATCTGACGGCCAGCATCATTGACATAATATTCGCGGTCTACTGTAGCACCGGTTGCTTCGAGCAGGTTTGCTACGGTCATGCCATACGCAGCACCACGGCCATGTCCCACATGCAGGCTGGAGGTCGGATTGGCTGACACAAATTCAACCTGAATCTTTTTACCTGCATTGGCTTGAGTGCGACCGAACTGGTCTTTTTGCGCTTGAATCTGGTCGAGTACCGCAAAACGCTGATCGGCGTTCAAGAAGAAGTTGATAAAACCCGGGCCGGCAATTTCTGCTTTGCTGATGTCTGCAACTTCTGGCAATGCTGCTAGAATTTTTTCTGCGAGATCACGCGGTTTCATCCCGGCTGCTTTGGCCGCGATCATGGCAATATTTGACGCGAAATCACCGTGGCTGCGGTCTTTGGTGCGTGTTAAATTGCTGGTGTTGTTCCAGTCAGATGGGAGTAGCCCTTCAGCTTGAAGGGATTGGACTGCATGATCGAGAGCTGCTTGGATGGCCGTATTCATAATCAATCGAAAAATTAATGTCGCAGAAAAACCGCAAATATAGCAAATTTCGCGCAGTTTAGGGGAGTGCATTTCACGGCAATGCAGGAGAAGCAGATGATTTGCGGGCGACATGGTACAGACTGATCCCGATTGGCTTGAATCTGACCTAAAAAAAGCATGTTAAAATGAACCTCTTCGACCGCAGGTGATCCGGAATGACAAAACCACGCGCTATGATCTTTGGCCATATTCCTAAACTACCGCCTAGAGCTGCCTTATGGGTCATGCCGCTTTTTCTTTCCTGCCTCATGAGTGGTATCGTATCGCTGGTGAATATGTTTAAGAATGTCGGTTGGGTGGAAAATTTCATTCACATGTGGTTTTCGGCCTGGATGTTGTCTTGGGCAGTGGCGTTTCCCGTGGTCTTGCTGGTCTTACCCATGGTCCGAAGATTGACCGCATTACTGGTCGATGTTCATCCACCGCAATCCTAAAAAAGCTGAGCTGGTCGGCTGGGCAATTGATTGTATTGATTTATTTTTCACTAAAATTAACTGTAGAGGATAATCACGTATCTAAATACTACTTTGTGTGAAATTCGGCTTAAGCTAGAGAAAAATTCCGTAGCCATCGTGATGATGCGCTGCGATTGATCGAGAGCATGAGTGTAGCAATGACCACCGAGAATGTAGCAGTAAAACGTCCTTTATATATCCCTTATGCCGGTTATACCCTTCTAGAACTTCCATTATTAAACAAAGGATCGGCCTTTACCGAGGATGAGCGCCAGCGTTTCAACCTGCATGGCCTGTTGCCGAATACCATTGAAGCCATCGAAGAGCAGAGCCAACGCTCCTATCAGCAGTACTCTACCTTTCAGGATGACATCAATAAGCATATTTATTTACGAAATATCCAGGACACCAACGAAACCCTGTTTTATCACCTGATTGAACAGCATCTGGCAGAAATGATGCCGATTATCTATACCCCGACCGTGGGTGAGGCCTGCCAGCGTTTCTCGGATATTTATCGCCGTCATCGCGGTGTATTTATTTCTTATCCGGATCGTGCACATATTGATGACATCCTGCAGAATGTGAATAAAAAGAATGTCAAAGTGATTGTCATCACAGATGGTGAACGCATTTTGGGCTTGGGTGATCAGGGTATTGGCGGCATGGGGATTCCGATCGGTAAATTGTCGCTGTATACGGCCTGTGGTGGCATTAGTCCAGCCTATACTTTGCCGATTACCCTGGATGTCGGGACCAACAATCCGCAACTACTCAATGATCCAATCTATATGGGCTGGAGTCAGCCGCGGATCAGTGGTGATGAATATTATGCCTTTGTGGATGAAGTGATTGCGGCTATCAAGCGTCGCTGGCCCAAGGCACTGATTCAGTTTGAAGATTTTGCCCAGAAAAATGCCATGCCTTTGCTGGACAAGTATCGCGACCAGCTTTGCTGTTTTAATGACGATATTCAGGGTACCGCTGCGGTGTCTGTGGGTAGCCTGATTGCGGCAAGCCGTGCAGCGGGCAAACAGCTCAAAGACCAGACGATTGCTTTTCTTGGCGCAGGTTCGGCAGGTTGTGGTATCGCTGAACAGATTGTGGCACAAATGGTGGCTGAGGGTTTGACTGATACTGAAGCACGTGCCCGGATCTACATGGTGGACCGTTTTGGCCTGATCACGGAAAATCAGCCGAATCTGCTGAATTTCCAGTGTAAACTAGCACAAAAACCAGAAGCAGTTGCCGAATGGGCCAATGTCAACGAAGCCATCTCCTTGTTGGATGTCGTGAAGCACGTTCAACCAAGCGTATTAATCGGGGTATCCGGGCAGCCTGGGCTGTTCACTGAAGAGGTGATCAGAACCATGGCGGCACATTGTAAACATCCGATTATTTTGCCACTGTCCAATCCAACCTCACGGGTAGAGGCGGTGCCAGCCGACCTGATTGAATGGACCGAGGGCAGAGCTTTGATTGCCACTGGCAGTCCGTTTGCACCGGTGAATTATCAGGGCAAGATTTATCAGATTTCCCAGTGCAATAATTCCTATATTTTCCCAGGCATTGGTTTGGGAGTGGTGGCTTGTGGTGCACGTCGCGTCACCGATCATATGTTGATGGCATCGAGTAATGCACTGGCAGAATGCTCACCGAAATTGCAGGATCTAGAGGCTGATTTATTGCCGGATATTAATGATATTCAGCAGGTATCGAAATTCATTGCCTTTAAGGTGGCACAGGCCGCGATGCAGGATGGGGTTGCACCACTGATTAGTGATGCACAATTGCAGGAACAGATCGAGGCCAATTTCTGGACGCCAGAATACCGTGCTTATCGACGTTTGCCGTATTAAGGGCTAATTGAAATAAAAGGAGCATGATGCTCCTTTTATTTGATGAATGATTCATGGCAACAGAGTCTCAAGGGCGGTATTTTAACGATGAATAAATTTTAGGATTCAAGTTTAAAGCGCCTATAATGGCGTTTTTATTTTGCTTTGATGTTATGTCTTACCAGATTTGGTTTGCCTATATGTTGGCCTGCTGGGTCATCAGTGTCTCTCCCGGTGCGGGTGCGATTGCATCTATGTCGAGCGGTCTGAGCTATGGTTTCCGCCGTGGTTATTACAATGCGATTGGTCTGCAATTGGCCTTGATTTTACAGATTCTGATTGTGGCTGCCGGTGCGGGTGTGCTTTTTGCGACTACACCGTGGGCGTTTAGCTTAGTGAAATGGTTTGGCGTACTGTACTTGCTTTATCTGGCTTATCTGCAATGGACTGCACCAGTGAAACTTATGGATGTGCCAGTACATGCAGCTCAGTATCGGTCACGTCACAGCCTGGTCTTGAATGGATTTCTGGTCAATATGAGCAATCCGAAAGCGATTGTATTTTTGTTGGCGGTGTTGCCGCAATTCCTGGATTTGAACCGGCCGCAATGGTTGCAGTATCTGATCATGGCTGCCACCATGATCACGATTGATTTGATTGTGATGGCAGGTTATACCGGACTTGCGGCCAAGGTATTGCGTCTACTGAGTTCAGCAAAACAGCAAAAATACATGAACCGCAGTTTTGCGATTTTGTTTACCTGCGCAGCGCTGCTGTTAAGTACCGTTCATCAAGCCTAAGCTGGAGCGTTATGCTGCCAGTTTGCGCAGTTTTTGCAGAATAAAAATCACTGCAAAAATCAGCGCCATACACAGGACGATACTTAAACCGCTGGAAACATTTAATGCAGCACTCGACCATAAGCCAATACTGATGGCCAGCTGTGCCAATACAAAGGCCCAGAGCACCATCTGTTGTGGCGAGTGTGCCAGTAAACGTGCACTCAGTGCGGGAATGACCAGCAGTGCACCCATCAACAGTGAACCCACTGCACGTAAAGCCAGTACGGTAAATAAGGCCAGCAACAGCATAAAAATCAGGCGTTGCCCTTTAGCATGGATGCCTTCACTCACGGCAATATCAGGATCAATCGCAATCTGGATTTGTGCTTTCCAGGACTTGATGAGAACCATCAGGGAAAGAACAATTACCACGGCAAACATTGGCAGGTCGGACCAGCTGATGGTGAGCAGGTCACCAAACAGATAGCTGAGCAGTTCTGGCCTTAAACTCGGGATGTGCTGGATAAACAGCAGGCCTGAACAGAGCAGTGTGGCGGAGCAAAGTGCGAGTAAGGCATCATTGGGCAAACGGGGATCATGTAACACCCATAAAATTCCGACCAGCACCAAGGCCAGCAGAATCACACCTAACCATAACGGTAAACTCAATGCCCCAGCAATCGCGACCCCCAGTAAAGTGCCATGAGCCATAGTGTCGGCAAAAAATGACATGCGACGCCATAACATCAAACACCCCAGTGGTGCGGTGAGAAAAACCAGCAGTGTACCCATAGTCCAGGCCGGCAATAATAGTTGTAACCATTCCATCATGACTTAGGCTTCCGGCTCCGGGTGAATATGGGGACGTGGATCATGCTGACATGGATTCGCGCTATCACCATGTGCACAGTGATCATGATGATGCTGATAGAACACCCGGTTTGGACCAAAAATCGCCTGATATTCCGGATGCTGCTGCACATTTTCCGGTAAACCGCTGCAACAGATATGTTTGTTCAGACAAACGACACGGTGGGTGCCTTGCATCACCCATTGCAAATCATGGGAGACCATTAAAATGGCGCAACCATAACGCTCTGGCAGGCTGCGTACATAGTCATACAGTTCGGCTTCCGACTGGATATCCAGTCCCTGCATCGGTTCATCTAGAACGAGAATATCCGGTTGGCGTAGCAGTGCACGGGCTAGTAGCACGCGTTGACGTTCACCGCCCGAAAGCTGCTGGACTCTGGCATCTTTAAGTTTGCCAATACCGGTATCGCGGATGATTTCGGCCTTAATGGATGGGTCGCATTTTTCCAGTGCCAGCAGGTCTTTGACTCGTAATGGCAGGCTGTGTGAAGGATTGAACTTCTGCGGAACGTAGGCCAGTTTTAACTTTTTGGTACTGATTTTCTGTCCGGCACTGGGTTGTACAATCCCAAGCAGAACTTTAATTAAAGTCGATTTACCTGCACCGTTGGGGCCAATCAGGGTGACGATCTCTTTTTCATGCAGGCTGAAATCCACCTGTTTCAGGATATCGCGGTCATCGATCCGCACACTGATGCCTTTGAGTTCGATCAGTGTGGAAGGGGAGGCTATTGGTTGGTGCACTGCTGACATTTTCCTGAAATTTCAATAATTGTGTGCTGTGCAGTAAAGTGATCTGAGGCCGCCAGTTGATCTAACTGCTGGAGTAGTCCTTGCGCTGAGGCTTCTTTGACTACTTTACATTCGGTACAAATAAGAAATGCCGCCTGATGACCTTCACGTGGGTGACAGCAGGGAATATAGGCATTGATAGAGGTTAAACGGTGGATCAGTCCTTTTTCCAGCAAGAAGTCCAAACTCCGATAGACGGTGGGTGGTGCGGCAGGACGATCTGAGCTGCTTTTTATTTGTGCTAACAGGTCATAGGCACCCATAGGACCTGAAGCCTTGAGAATCAGTTCCAGAACTTCTTTGCGTAGCGGAGTAAGACGGGCACCTGAGGCTGCACACAATTGCTCTGCTTCAGCCAGACGTGTATCCACATTCGGGTGATCATGCACGCCGTGCAGGGCATTATGATGTTCATGCGAACATAAGCTCATGGCAAACCTCAGTTATTTATAAAAAGAACGCAAATCAGCATGAAATCTTAACATGGCTGCAACCGGTTGCGTCAGGCATAGGCATTTTTCTTCGGATGTTATATTATAACGTCTATTCAAATTTTGGGTTAGCGTTGCGCATGGTTCGTTTTCTTGCATTGTGTTTATTGGCATTGCTAAGTCCGCTGAGCTGGTCTCAGGGTCTGGTGGTGTCCACACATCCGGTTTACCTGATTGCCCAGCAAGTGACGCAAGGCGTCGAACAGCCCACTTTATTATTAGGCAATCAGTCTGGACATGATGTACAACTGACCCCAGAACATCGCAAAATGGTACAGGATGCCAGTCTAGTCATCTGGTTAGGTCAGGCCCATGAGGCACCTTTACAGAAACTGCTGGCCAATCAGAGCAAAGCGATTTCTATTTTGGATTCGGGCATCATGAAAATTTTACCGCAGCGGACAACGCGCGGAGCACCACTAGCCAATACCATGGACACCCATGTTTGGCTGGATCCGAATAATGCCGTGCGGATCGGTTTCTTTATTGCAGCGTTGCGCTCCCAGCAATATCCGCAGCACCGTGCCGCTTACTGGCAGAATGCGAAAAAATTTGCCCATGACTTGCTCAAAGTGGCGCGACCATATCAGCGTAGCCGGAACAGTTATCATTACTGGTCCTATCATGATGCCTACCAATATCTTGAGCAGCCTTTGCATCTCAAATTTGCCGGTGCAATGACCGATGAGCCGCATGTAGCACCCACGATTGCGCAAATCAAATACCTGAATGACCATCGTCCACAGCGCCAGATGTGCCTACTGGCGGAAGCTCATGCCAGCCAGAATCAGTACCAGAAGATTAATCCTGTACGCTTCCAGGCCGTCGATGAAAGCATGAGTACAGAGAAAAATTTTGTGCAGGCCTGGCAAAATTTGGCCATTCAAGTGCAGAAATGTGTAGCCAATGCGCAAAAATGATGCAAATATAGCCGGTTGAGTAAATTCTAACCGGTTATTTGAGAATCTGAAAAAACAAGACTTAGGTCGGAAAAGATTGCATGTTCAGGGGTGTAACTCTATAATGCCTGCGATTAAAAACGATCATCAGCTAAACTTGTCAAGCATTTGCGCTGTGAGTGGATAATAAATGAGCCGAACTAGTCGCTTGATTGACCGACGATTAGCGAAAGCTTTAGTCCTCTTGCAAGCCATAATGATACCTGTTTCAGCCTTGATAGCGTGGGCAATCAAAGACTCTACAGCAGCGTTGAGCGCCGCACTTGGTGCATTGGTGTGCTGGCTGGCCAGTGTTTATTTCTCATGGCAATCCTTTAGGGCGGCAGGTGCACGAGCGTCGAAACAGGTTCTTTCGAACATGTACCGCGGAATGCTCGGCAAATTTGCAATTGTGATCGTTGGATTCATTTTAATTTTAAGCAATGTCAAACCGCTGTCACCGGTCGCATTGTTTTGTGGTTTTATCCTCGTTCAGGCCATGTCGTGGGTCGCTCCGTTTTGGGTTTCACGTCTACAAAAACGAGTATAAGCGCAGCAGAAATTGAAAATTTTTTTGAGGGTGGCGAGATATCAAGCAGCACGCGATATTCGTTTAACTCTTTTTAGTAATTGACATTGACCAGGTGTGATTTATGGCTGCTGAAGAACATGCCCTTACTTCGACAGAGTATATCAAGCATCACTTGACCAATATGACCTATGGCAAAATGCCGGACGGTACTTGGAAATTGGCCGAGAATGGTGCAGAAGCTCAACAGATGGGGTTCACTGCTATTCACTTGGATTCAATGGGTTGGTCAATCGGCCTTGGTGTTATTTTCTGCTTGTTGTTCTGGATCGTAGCGAAAGCTGCAAACTCTGGTGTTCCTACCAAGTTCCAGTCTGCAATTGAAATGATCATCGAGTTCGTAGACTCAAGTGTCCGCGACACCTTTCATGGCAAATCACGCTTGATTGCACCACTTGCACTGACCATTTTCGTGTGGATTTTCCTCATGAACTTAATGGACTTGATTCCTGTTGACTGGGTTCCTTATGTAGCTCAACAGATTGGCGCAAGTGTATTTGGCATGGATCCTCATCACGTTTACTTCAAGATCGTTCCTTCTACAGATCCGAACATTACCCTTGGTATGTCTTTGTCTGTATTCGTACTGATCCTGTTCTACAGTATCCGTGAGAAAGGTGTGGGTGGTTTTGTTGGCGAATTGGCACTTAACCCATTCAACCCAAGTAATCCAGTTGCAAAAGCGTTATTGATTCCAGTGAACTTAATTTTGGAATTGGTAACTTTCCTTGCACGTCCAATCTCATTGGCACTCCGACTATTCGGTAACATGTACGCGGGCGAGTTGATCTTTATCTTGATCGCGTTACTACCGTTCTGGATCCAATGGGCGTTGTCTGTGCCTTGGGCGATCTTCCACATTCTTGTTATTACGTTGCAGGCGTTCATTTTCATGATGCTGACCATCGTATACTTGAGCATGGCAAGCGAAAAGCATTAATGGTATTGCCTAACTGTCAATGGGCGGTTAGGTACAATTTTTTAGTTTAATTTGGTATACACCTAACCTCTGAGGAATTTTTCATGGAACTCACTTTAGGTCTAGTTGCAATTGCATCTGCTATCTTGATCGCTTTCGGTGCTTTAGGTACTGCGATTGGTTTTGGTCTTTTGGGTGGTCGCTTCTTAGAAGCTGTTGCTCGTCAACCAGAATTGGCTCCACAACTTCAAACTCGTATGTTCTTAATCGCGGGTCTTCTTGATGCTGTGCCTATGATCGGTGTTGGTATTGGCTTGTTCTTCATCTTCGCTAATCCATTTGTAGGTTAATCAGCTTAATTCCCAAAAATCCACTATTTGAGGAATAGCAATGAATATCAACCTCACATTGATTGGCCAAGCGATTGCATTTGCGATTTTCGTCGCATTCTGCATGAAGTTTGTTTGGCCACCACTAATCAATGCGATTAGTGAGCGTCAGCGTAAAATCGCTGATGGCTTAAATGCTGCTGAAAAAGCGAAAGCTGACCTTGCTGATGCACAAGCGCAAGTAAAAGCTGAGCTCGACGCAGCTAAAGCACAAGCGGCTCAATTGATCGAACAAGCGAACCGTCGTGCAGCACAATTGGTCGAAGAAGCGCGTACCCAGGCATCTGCTGAAGGTGAGCGTATCCGTCAACAGGCTAAAGAAGCTGTTGATACCGAGATCAACGCTGCTCGCGAAGAATTACGTCAACAAGTTGCTGCTCTTGCAGTTGCTGGTGCGGAAAAAATCCTTAACCAACAGGTTGACGCAGAAGCTCACAATGCCATGCTTACTCAGCTGGCTGCTAAACTTTAAGCGAGGCGAAATATGGCTGAACTCTTGACGTTGGCACGCCCGTACGCCAAAGCAGCATTTGCTTACGCTTCTGAGCAAGGTGCAACTGACAATTGGTCGAATGCGTTACAAGTGCTCAGTGCTGCGGTGCAAGACGAAGCATTTTCCGCTTATTTAAATCGCCCTGAGCTTACTCCTGTACAACAGGTTGAAGTTTTTGCCAAAGTTTTAGGTGCAGAACAAAATCAAGCAGTGTCAAACTTTTTGACACTTCTTGCTGACAACGATCGTTTAGCGTTGTTGCCTGAAATTGCAGCAGAATACGAACAGCTTAAATCACAGAATAACAATACTGTGGATGTCGTGATTGAATCGGCATTTCCATTGACTTCTGTTCAAGAACAAGTACTAGCACATGCGTTAGAGAAACGTTTTAACGCTGCTGTTACTGTGAAGGTTGAAGTTAATCCGGCGTTAATCGCGGGTGTTGTGATTCGTGCAGGCGATCAAGTGATAGATGATTCTGCGCTTAACAAGCTTGAAAAAATGCGGACTCGTCTTCTTGCGTAATGCGAAAAAGAAGACTGAACTAATAAAAGATTGAGGTATAGCGCAATGCAACAACTGAATCCATCCGAGATCAGTGCGCTCATTAAACAGCGTATCGGCGATCTGGACACCAGCGCGACCGCTAAAAACGAAGGTACCATTGTTATGGTATCCGACGGTATCGTGCGCATTCACGGTCTTGCTGATGCAATGTACGGTGAAATGATCGAATTCGACGGCGGCTTATTTGGTATGGCACTGAACCTAGAACAGGATTCAGTGGGTGCCGTTGTTTTAGGTAACTACTTAAGCCTTCAAGAAGGTCAAAAAGCACGTTGCACAGGCCGTGTATTAGAAGTTCCGGTTGGTCCTGAACTTCTAGGTCGTGTAGTAGATGCTTTGGGTAACCCAATTGATGGTAAAGGCCCAATTGATGCAAAAATCACTGATGCTGTTGAAAAAGTAGCACCAGGCGTAATTTGGCGTCAAGGCGTAGATCAACCTGTTCAAACTGGTTATAAATCAGTTGATACCATGATCCCTGTAGGTCGTGGTCAGCGTGAGTTGATCATTGGTGACCGTCAAACTGGTAAAACAGCGATGGCGATCGATGCGATCATCGCGCAGAAGAACTCTGGCATTAAATGTATCTATGTTGCTGTTGGTCAAAAACAATCGACCATCGCAAACGTGGTACGTAAGCTAGAAGAAACTGGCGCTATGGCCTACACCACTGTTGTCGCAGCTGCGGCAGCTGATCCTGCAGCAATGCAGTATTTGGCTCCATATGCTGGCTGTACAATGGGCGAATATTTCCGTGACCGCGGTGAAGATGCGTTGATCATTTATGATGACTTGTCTAAACAAGCGGTTGCGTATCGTCAGATTTCATTGCTTCTTCGTCGTCCACCAGGTCGTGAAGCATATCCTGGTGACGTATTCTATCTACACTCACGTCTTCTTGAACGTGCTTCTCGTGTATCTGCTGAATACGTTGAGAAATTCACTAACGGTGAAGTAAAAGGCCAAACTGGTTCTTTAACTGCATTGCCGATTATTGAAACTCAAGCAGGTGACGTATCTGCATTCGTACCAACCAACGTAATTTCGATTACTGATGGTCAGATCTTCCTTGAAACATCACTGTTCAACGCGGGTATCCGTCCTGCTGTGAACGCGGGTATCTCTGTATCTCGTGTTGGTGGTGCTGCTCAAACCAAGATCATCAAGAAATTGGCTGGTGGTATCCGTACTGCGCTTGCACAGTATCGTGAATTGGCAGCGTTTGCTCAGTTCGCTTCTGACCTTGACGAAGCAACTCGTAAACAACTTGAACACGGTCAACGTGTAACTGAGTTGATGAAGCAAAAGCAATATGCGCCATATTCAATTGCTGACCAAGCTGTTTCAGTTTACGCATCTAACGAAGGTTACATGGCTGACGTAGCTGTGAACAAGATCGTAGACTTTGATGCTGCATTGATCTCTTACTTCCGTTCAGAGCATGCTGCACTCATGAAACAAATCGATGAAACTGGTGATTACAACAAAGACATCGAAGCTGCAATTAAAGCAGGTATTGAGAACTTCAAAGCGACTCAAACTTTCTAATTTTTAGTGAAGTTTGGGTTCACGGATCAACCTTCGAAAGCTCGCAAGGGCTTTCGAATACTAGGTTAAGCGTATGGCAAATTTAAAAGAAATTCGCGCCAAAGTAGCTAGTATCAAAAGCACGCAGAAAATTACGCGTGCGATGCAGATGGTAGCTGCTTCTAAAATGCGTCGTGCGCAAGAGCGCATGGCTCAAGGCCGTCCGTATGCCGAAAATATGCACCGTGTAATTGCTCACTTAGTTCAAGCGAACCCTGAATACAAACACCGCTATATGGTGGACCGTCCTGTAAAACGCGTTGGTTATATCATCGTGTCTTCGGATCGTGGCCTTGCGGGTGGTTTGAACATTAACTTGTTCAAAAAAGTTGTTCAGCACGTTCAGCAGCAACGTGAGCAATCAATTGAAGTTCAATTTGCTTTGATTGGTCAAAAAGCGGTTTCGTTTTTTAAAAACTACGGCGGTAAAGTGCTTGGGGCAACAACTCAAATCGGTGATGCACCGAATTTGGAACAATTGTCTGGCTCTGTGCAAGTAATGCTTGACGCTTTCGATAAGGGCGAACTTGATCGCATCTATTTAGTATCGAACAGCTTTGTCAACGCAATGACACAAAAGCCTTCAGTTGAACAACTTGTTCCGTTAGCTCCAGCTAAAGAAAGCGACAATCTTAACCGTCAATACGGTTGGGACTATATCTATGAACCAGAAGCAGAAGAGTTGCTGAATGGTTTATTGGTTCGCTATATCGAGTCTATGGTTTATCAAGGCGTGATTGAAAACATCGCGTGTGAACAGTCTGCCCGTATGGTTGCAATGAAAGCAGCAACCGATAACGCTGGTCAGCTGATCAAAGACCTACAACTCATTTACAACAAGCTGCGTCAAGCCGCGATTACTCAGGAAATTTCCGAGATCGTTGGCGGTGCCGCTGCCGTTTAACACTATTAATTTGAATTGAGGAGACAGCAATGAGTAGCGGTCGTATCATTCAGATCATCGGCGCGGTTATCGACGTCGAGTTTGAACGTAACAGCGTTCCTAAGATCTATGACGCTCTCCAAGTTGACGGTACTGAAACTACTTTAGAAGTTCAGCAACAACTTGGTGATGGTGTAGTTCGTACCATCGCAATGGGTTCTACTGAAGGTCTTAAACGTGGTCTTCCAGTATCTAACACTGGTGCGCCAATTTCTGTACCTGTAGGTAAAGCAACTCTTGGCCGTATCATGGACGTTCTAGGCCGTCCACAAGACGAAGCTGGTCCTGTTGAGTCTGAAACTAAATGGGCGATTCACCGCGCTGCACCGTCTTATGCTGAACAAGCAGGTTCTACTGAACTTCTAGAAACTGGTATCAAAGTAATTGACTTGCTTTGTCCGTTCGCGAAGGGTGGTAAAGTTGGTCTGTTCGGTGGTGCGGGTGTTGGTAAAACCGTTAACATGATGGAATTGATCAACAACATCGCTAAAGCGCACTCAGGTTTATCTGTATTCGCTGGTGTTGGTGAACGTACTCGTGAAGGTAACGACTTCTATCACGAAATGAAAGATTCTAACGTTCTTGACAAAGTAGCAATGGTCTACGGTCAGATGAACGAGCCACCAGGTAACCGTTTACGCGTAGCGTTGACTGGTTTGACCATGGCTGAATATTTCCGTGACGAGAAAGACGAAAACGGTAAAGGCCGTGACGTATTGTTGTTCGTTGACAACATTTACCGTTACACATTGGCGGGTACTGAAGTATCTGCACTTTTAGGCCGTATGCCATCTGCAGTAGGTTACCAACCGACACTTGCAGAGGAAATGGGTGTTCTTCAAGAACGTATTACGTCAACTAAAGCTGGTTCTATTACCTCTATCCAAGCGGTATACGTTCCTGCGGATGACTTGACTGACCCATCTCCAGCAACAACGTTTGCTCACTTGGATGCAACAGTTGTATTGAGCCGTGACATCGCTTCTCAAGGTATCTACCCAGCGATTGACCCGCTTGACTCAACTTCACGTCAGCTAGATCCACTTGTTGTTGGTCAAGAGCACTATGGCATTGCACGTTCAGTTCAGAACGTTCTTCAACGCTATAAAGAGCTTAAAGACATCATCGCGATTCTTGGTATGGACGAATTGTCTGAAGAAGATAAATTGGTTGTTTACCGCGCGCGTAAGATCCAGCGTTTCTTCTCTCAGCCGTTCCACGTAGCTGAAGTATTTACTGGTGCTCCTGGTAAATATGTACCTCTTAAAGAAACAATCCGTGGCTTTAAAGGTATCTTGGCTGGTGAATACGATCACCTTCCTGAACAAGCGTTCTACATGGTTGGTAGTATTGACGAAGCGATTGCTAAAGCTGAGAAACTCTAATCTAAGGAGGTCATTCTCATGGCGACTATGCAATGTGATGTCGTAAGTGTTAAAGAGTCAATTTACTCTGGCACTGTGTCTATGCTGATCGCAAAAGGCGCTGGTGGTGAACTCGGTATTATGCCGGGTCACGCCCCTCTTGTGACCTTGCTTCAACCAGGACCGATCCGTGTTCTGTTGGAAAATGGCACAGAAGAGATCGTTTACGTTTCTGGCGGTGTGTTAGAAGTTCAACCGCATGTTGTGACTGTACTTGCAGACACTGCAATCCGTGCACACAACCTGGATGAGGCAGCAATTCTTGAAGCGCGTAAACACGCTGAACAATTGTTGGCCAACCAGAAGAGCGATTTGGACTCGGCTGCTGCACTTGCTGCCTTGGCAGAAACAGCGGCTCAGCTCGAAACTATCCGCAAAATCAAAAACCGCGCAATGTAATTGCAGGTTTGAGATTGAAAAAAGCCACCGTCAGGTGGCTTTTTTTTGTACAAAAAATATGTTACACCATCAGAAAACAATAAGAACTACAGAACAATAAGGATGGTCAGCCATGTTAAAAAAAATCACTGTAATGGTTAGCCTCGCTTTACTTTATACGGGATGTGCAAGCGTTCCACCTGTACAGGATATGCGGCAGGTCGGCCAGATCAAACAATTTAATCCACCTTCAGCGGATCATGCAGCTTTATATCTGTTCCGCAGCAATTCTGCTTTCGGCTCGGCACTGAAAAAAGATCTTTGGGTCGATGGTAAATGTATTGGCGAAACGGCAAGAGGAACTTTCTTTTATACGGAAGTGATGGGTAATCAAGAGCATCAAATTTCGACTGAATCGGAGTTTGGTCCCAATCATTTAAACTTGTATACAGAAACGGGCAAAAACTACTTTGTTCAGCAGTACATCAAGCTCGGCGTTTTTGTCGGGGGAGCCAACCTAAAAATTGTTGATGAACAGGCAGGTCAACAAATGGTGCAAAATTTGACGTTAGCCGAATCGGGTTATTGTAGTAAACCTAGCTTAAGTGATTAGATTTTTTGTCTTATTCAAAAAAACCACCCTTGGGTGGTTTTTTATTTAGCTTTCGTTGGGTTGATGGGTATTTTGTTGTTCAGCTTGCTCCCCCTTAGGTAACAGCATCGCCGCCAATTTCAGCATTTCTCCCTGAATATTCCCCATTTGTTGTTCTACCTGCTGCAGATTGATTTGGCTTAAATCTACATCTCCTTGAAGTAAAGGAGAGGCAAGTGCCTGTTCTGTGCTGTGCAGTATTTTTTGTCGGATTTCGTCGATCTCTTGGCTTTTCAAGTGCAGGGTATTCAGCGTGTGGTTCAGGCCTGTGAGCTGGTTGTCCAAGTTAACCACCAGTTGCTGTAATTGCTGTTGATCTTTGCCTTCAATAGCCTGTTGAAATTCACTGTGAGTTTGCTTGAGTTGTTGGATATAGTCACCTGTCTTGAGCTGCATATCGGCAACATCACGTGCCATGTGCAAATAGTTTCCTTCACTCAATTTAGCTTGCACCTGTTGTTCAACCGTCTGAGCCTTTTGTTGTGGCTCAGTGTCTTCGTGCAGTTGATTAGCCTGCTCACAGCCGAGCAACAGCAAACCACTGGCAAAAATGCTAAAGGGGAGAAGGGCACTTTGGAGTAGTTTTTTCATATTTTTCAGAGGTTATGGAATCTATTCTTTTCTATGGAGACAGATCTACTGAATACAAGACCGTTTATTCTGTTTCACAGAATCGATTTGCGGTGCAATAAGGGAAAGTGCTGTTACACACTTTCCTTCAGTCTGCATTTGACTTTATTCCGCGATAATTTTCAGAATGGTATGGTTGATAGTATTGATGAGAATGTAGTCGCCATTGACACGGATCCAGCGCTGATTTTTGCCTGGTTTGCTAAGATGTTTATAGCGTTTATGGTCAATTCTGTAGCCCTGACCATAATAGCGTGATGGTAATGCCTGACCGGCTCTCCAGTCACGTGATGGTTTTAATACACGATTTTGTACAATTTCACGATGGCGCTGTTCAGCATGGATTTGGCCCTGAGGGTGATGGTTCTGTATGTGTGCATGTGTGTTTTCATGGGCATGCTGCACAGGAGCTGCGATTGCAGAAACAGCCATCATGCCAGTACTTAAGGTGAGCAGTGCGATTTTTACTAATTTTTTCATAGATTCACCTGATGAGAAGCTAGCGTTAGCTTTATAGTCTTATTGAACTGCAAAGTTAAAGATCAATCATGGATGCATTGTTATGAAAGTGTAAGCGTTGGACTTGCTTAAGCTTTGGCAAGATGAAGAGTTGAGAAAAATCAGCATCACACCAGAGTTCTGCTGATTTTTGATCAGGTCAATTACTGAGCGAGTTCAGCCTCGATCGCTTCTACAATGCGTGGATCATCCGCAGTGAGATCCGGCGCAAAACGCGCTACAACTTCCCCCTTGTTTATTGATGAGGAACTTTTCGAAATTCCATAAGATTTCCGGTGCTGGATTTGGATCTAGACCATACTCGATCAAGTCTTCACGCCATGGACCTTCACCAATCCGTTCAGGTTGCGCTGAAGTCAGTGCTTGATACAGGGGATGTTTATCTTCACCGACCACTGAAATTTTTGCAAACAATGGAAAATCAACATGATAGGTGCTAGAACAGAACTGCTGAATTTCCTGATCTGTGCCTGGCTCCTGTGCTAAAAAATTATTAGCCGGAAAGCCTAAAATCTCAAAACCTTGTGATTTCTTGGCCTGATACAAAGTTTCTAGACCTTCATATTGTGGGGTTAAGCCACATTTGGAAGCGACATTTACGATCAACAGCACTTTGCCTTGATACTGCTCAAGTGTGGTTTCTTTACCGTCAATCGTCTTTACCGGGATATGATAAATCGTTGAAGACATGGCTTTACTCCTGCATAGTCGGATGATGTCGATGAGTGTTCTGAGTCTTAGGGGAATTGAGGCAAATTACAAGCAGATTCCCGTTTTTTAATGTTGGATGATGCCTCATTATCCGAGATAAAACGGCCGTATCAGACCTGAAGCCTTCTAGGTGATCGCTCGTTAAACCTTTTTTAAATGATGTTCTTATTGGTTCAGCATTTGAGTTGGAGTTTGGCCGGTATGGCGTTTAAAAAATTCAATGAAACTGGAACTGTGCTGGTAGCCCAACTGATAAGCCAATTGTTTGACCGAGATTCCCTGTTGTAACTGATTCATTGCATAAATCAGTTTGGCCCGGTTACGCCACTCCGACAAAGATAAACTCAGTTCTTGTTGGCTCAAGCGCAAGAGATGCCGTTCACTGAACTGAAACGGCTGTAACAATTGTGGCAAGCTACGATGAAACAGATGAGGATCCCCGAGTATATTCAGCACCTCGCGCAAAATGGGATGCTGGCTCTGGGGTAGATAATGGGAGTACGGTGGCGCGAGCTGTAGCTGATCATACAGTACGTGTAAGGCATGATTGAGTGGTTCGTTGAGTGCGCCATTTTTCTGTAATTGTAGAATATGTTGAACCAGACAACGGAAGAATGGTTGGATACTAAACACCTGAATATTTGCTGTGAGTGGCCCACACAGGCTAGGGTGAACTCGTATACAGACATAATGTGTAAGCTGATCCAGAGCAACAGAGTGATGGGGCGTTTCTGGAGGTAGCCAGAGTCCATAATTGGGAGGTGACAAATAACGCTGCCGTTCCACGTGAAACTCGAGTACACCATTTAAGCTGAAATTGAAGTCTCCCCAAAGTGAACTATGCGGGTGAATCTGCTCATTTTGCTGGTATATGAATTCATCGACTTCAATCAGTTCAGATAAGGCCGGATGAGGCATTGGATTGCTTCCCATTCTTCAGAGTACTTAAGTGAGGGGATGAGTTTGCTGACCTTGAGCAGGTACTCATCATGACTACGATACGGTATTAATGTCTGAAATTCAGTATATCCATTATTTTAGACTTCACGCACAATAAATACTTCCCATCAAGGATGATGAAATATGCTGCTCAAAAACAAAACAGCTGTTTGGGTATTGGGATTGCCGCTCATGGCTGTGTTTATTTGGTCATTCAATATTGCGGTCACCCGTTATGTAGCAGAGTTTATTTCGCCAGTCAGTATCAGCTTTTATCGCTGGCTGCTCGCCTTTATTCTGTTAAGCCCGTTTATGCTGCCGCGTGTCTGGAAAAATCGTGCAGTCATCCGGCCGCATCTCAAGCAGTTGGCGGTGCTGAGTGCTTTTGGCATGGTGCTGTATCAGGGATTGGCGTATACCGCAGCACAGCATACCACTGCAACCAATATGGGCATTATCAATGCTTTTATTCCAGTTTTTACCGTTTTGGTTTCCTGGATAATTTTGCGTGATCGTCCTAACCGTTTCGCGTTGATTGGGAGTGCCTTGTCCTTTTTGGGTTTGCTGTATGTCATGGGGCAGGGGGATTTGCACCGTATGTTACAGCTGGGCGTGCACTGGGGCGATGTGTTAATGGTGCTCGCGGTCTTCTTTTACGCCTTTTATGGGGTGTTTTTAAAGAAATGGCAATTAAAGCTGGTGCTGCTGGAAAGTCTATATGTGCAGATCGCATTTAGCCTACTTTACCATTTACCTTTTATTTTTTGGTTAGGGTTGGATCGGTTGAATCAGCATAATCTTATGAGTGTGGTCTACGCTGGGATATTTCCTTCGATTATCGCCCCCTTAGTTTGGATGTTGGCCGTACAAAAAATCGGACCCAATCGCACCAGTATTTTTATGAATCTCATGCCGATTTGTACCGCAATTATTGCTTATCTCTGGTTGAATGAAGCCTGGACGATCGCCCATACGATTGGTGGTTTGGTTATTTTGTCCGGTATTTTGCTGGCACAAAAGAAGCCGACCCCTTTACTCACGGTCAGAATGGATGCTCAAAGAGATTAAAAAGTGAACATTTGATTTATTCTTCTATTTTTCTTTTTAATAAAAAGTAAAGGATGAGTGATCTCTTATGTGAGTTTTGTAACTTAATATTTTTTAAATTATGAATAAAAATAGAAAGATAATTTGAACCAATAAGAAAAAATGCTAAATGAGTCATGCATATAGAGTTGATTTGTTAAATAAATAATCTATTTGTGTAATTTGTAAATTTAGATCATAATATGCATATCAAATACATCTTAAAGTTATTCTTAACAGAGAGTGTATTGATCCAGATTTACGAACCCTCTGGATGTGACTGAAACACATCCTTTTCATGCTCAGTCTCCACTATAAGACTGAGCTTTTTTTTGCCTTGCTTTTGTGTTTCAGCCTGATCGGATGAATATCCTTTTAGGCGCGAATAATTTCACCGCTCACGGCATCCAAAATGCGACTCGGTTCCTGACTGAGGCCCAAGTCCCCATTTAAGTAATGTAATTCTGAACCAAAGTATTGGGTTGCCTGTTGCAAGGAACGAGCGGGTGACAAACCTGCCGGATTGGCACTGGTTGAAACGATAAAGCCTTGAAATGCATTACACAGTGCGACACAAAGCGAGTGGGTGGTGACACGCACAGCAACCTTGCTGTGATGACCTTTAATCCAGGATGGAATCTGATCATCGGCCGGGAGTAACCAGGTCGTGGCACGTTCAGTTGGATTACGATCAGTCCAGCTGGCGATGACTTGTTGTTGCATCTCTGCAGTTAAGTTGGCGAGTAGAGGTTCAACCTGAGCAATTTGTCCGGCGAGCAAGATGACGCCTTTTTCAATGGGCCGTTGTTTGAGTCGTAAAATTTCTGAAAAAGCTTGTTCATTCATCGGGTCACAACCAAGACCCCAGACTGCCTCTGTTGGATAGGCCAACACTTGTCCTTGGCGCAGACATTCTGCTGCTTCGGCCACAGAGGTTGTAATCATTCGATATCACCTGTACTTGATGGAAAGCCTTATTGTGAACTTTATTGTGCTATCCGACAACGTAGATATCGTCCGGCCTGTTGCTGACACAGTCCCAAAAGTTCCAGTTCCATCAATTGACTGGTTAATGTGGCAATTTCAACGCCCATTTTAATAGCTAAAGAATCAATGTCTTGCCCGACCCAATCCAGTTGCTGGTAGAGCATGTGCAAATGTGCCGGAATTTCCGGAACGGCGGATTGCGCTTGAGCTTGTTGCTGCTGCATCTGCCAGTGTGTAGGCAGAGCCAGATCTTCCAATATCTGTTCGGGATGGTCCACCAAGATTGCCCCTTCACGGATCAGTTGATGGCAACCACGATGATGTTCACTATAGATGTGTCCAGGAATGGCAAAGATAATTTTCCCTTGATCCGCCGCAGCTTGTGCCGTGATCAATGAACCACTTTTCAGTTTGGCTTCAGCGACAACCACACCTAGACTCAAGGCACTGACAATCCGGTTACGTCGTGGAAAATGATGAGGAAGAGGTTTGGTGCCCGGTAAGAATTCACTGAGCACTGCACCTGCAGATTGAACAATCTGCTGTTGCAATTCACGGTTCTGTCTGGGATAGGTTTGATCGAGTCCACTACCGACCACAGCGATCGTACGATGCTGACAGAGCGCACCACGGTGAGCTGCTTCATCGACGCCTTCCGCCAGACCACTGGTGATATAAAAACCCTGTTCACTCAGGTAATAAGCAAAATCATAAGCGACTTGCCGACCATGTGGACTCGGTTTGCGACTGCCGACAATTGCAATTTGCGGTAGGTTTAAAATTTGTGCTTGGCCCTGCCCAAACAGGATGGGTGGTCTGTCTGCATAGGGCTGGAGCTGTTGCGGATAATCTGCATCCTCAGGCAGCAAAACGAAGTCACTGCTGCTGAGCAGATGATCGAGACAACGTTCAAATTGTTGTTGTCCAGTCGTGGTTTTGAATTCTGCAAGGCGTTGTAAATGGCTGGCATGCAAGCCAGCATCTTGCCAACGACCCAGTTGGGCGTGATGGGCTGCATCTTCAATTGACCCAAAATATTGCTCTAATCGACGAAAAGCAGAAAGCGAATGCTGCACCAGATACCAGACGTGTACAGTAGCCAGTTGGCTCGCGCTCAATCCGGGCAGCATTGCTAGATCCTCGGCTTATTCGTCCATCAATGGCGGCTGGATGCTGGCACCTACTTTGATCGGTAGCTCGCTATCGAGTACATAGGCATAGCTGAGTTGATCAAAGGTACGGAACACCATAACATTACCAATACGTTGATTTGGCAGTTTCACAGTCTCTTTAGTTTTTGGATCTTTAACGATTTCACCTTGCTGGTAAACGCTAAAGACTTGACCGACTTTGGTGCCATGCAGGGTGCCGCGGTCAAGGGTGACGACACTGTTACGTGCTGCAGTAGAAATCGAACCCATTACACGGATGATCTGGCCACCTGGAGTCACTTCTTGAGCTTCAGTCGGATAGAACAAGGTCGGTAGCATGGCATCATATTCAGGTAATACACGGTCACCGCGACGCACTTCACCGTTGTAGCTGTCCGTTAATTCTAGCGTTGTGATGTCATTTTCTGCTTGAACCGCAATCCCTGAAGCCACTTGCAGCAGTTCTACACCTGCGTTGTATTTTTTGCCTTCCGCATCGGTAAAGATGTAAGGTTCAGCTTCACGATAGACGGCATAGCGCTGACCAACTTCGAGGCCATTACCGCGCGTATAAACGGTTTGTCCTTTGCCAGCCAAGACACGTTGGTCCGCTGTACCGAGGATATAAGGGGTATTTTCCAACGACTCAGGAGCAAGGATGACCGTACGTTCTAGCCAGTGCTTGATATGTTCCAGTGGAATTACTGGAATGGTGTTGTTGAGTGATTCAACTCGGATTTGCGGTTGCAAATTGGTACGGCCAGAATAGCGACGAATAATGCCGGTACAGCCATCACCTTCATCTTTACCAATCAGTGGACGGCCATTTAAGGTACATAACAGTAAACGGTCACCCGGATAGATCCAATGTGGGTTTTTGACGTGCTTGTTGCTCGCCCAAATTTCAGGCCAACGCCATGGTTTTTTTAGGAATTTTCCAGAAATTTCCCATAGTGTATCACCTTTTTTCACGACATAGACATTCGGTGCACTAGCCTTGAGTGCAGGCGGATTGACATTCGGACTCGCAGCTTGAGCTGTATCGAGTTGTACCAGGCCAACACCCATGCACACTGCGAGTGCGAGCAACTGTTTTTTTAACCCCAAGGCATTAAAAGATGGCATGCCCGTCAAAACCTTTTTCATTATCATAATTCCTAAAATTATGTATGTACTTGCGTTATAATAACGATATTACACACAATTTTTTGATGAAGCATTCCCTTCATTTGGTTTTTTGATCAATGGCATAATTGAGGACGCAGTATGGCCTTATTACCAATTTTAAGTTTCCCTGATCCCCGACTTCGTACCGTTGCTCAACCAGTGGAAGAGGTGACTGATGAAATTCGTCAGCTCGCTGCGGATATGCTTGAAACCATGTATGCAGCGCCTGGCATTGGTTTGGCTGCTACACAAATTGATCGTCATATTCAGTTGATCGTGATGGATCTGTCCGAATCAAAAGATCAACCTATGGTCTTCATTAACCCCAAAGTTACCCCACTTACCGAAGAAACTCAGCCTTATGAAGAAGGCTGTTTGTCAGTGCCTCAAATATACGACAAAGTTGAGCGCCCGTCACGCGTCAAGATCAATGCAATTAACCTTGAAGGTCAAGCAGTTGAGATAGAAGCTGACGGACTTCTCGCTGTTTGTATCCAACATGAAATGGATCACTTAAAAGGTAAATTGTTCGTCGATTATTTGTCGCCGTTAAAACGTCAACGTGCTCGGGAAAAAATAGAAAAAGTGACCCGACAAAAAGAACGTCAAAAAGTGGCGGTCAAACGCTAACTTTTTAGGCATTAGTCGAAGAAAAGCCCAATCTTGAATTGGGCTTTGCTATACTGGTCGCGTAAAAATTTTGAGATTCAAGATTTGTTCGTACGTAGTGGGTTACTGCTGTCTTTTGCAGCGGTATTTTTACAGATTGCGGTATTTTTACAGCCTCTGCTACCTAAGCAGTATCAGGTTGCGCCTATCTGTGAAACCATTACCCGTGCACTGCTGCTTTCTCCTGCTACAACTTTACATTCCTCCACTGTGCATGAACATGCGCTTCATGCAGAACATCAGCAAGTTGTTAAACAAACCGGTCATGATCATCATGATGCCAACCATCAATGCCAATACTGTACCGTGTATGGCAATCTGGTACTGCCGCCAGAACTTGAGGTGAAGCAGGTTTTGGATCGTATCCAGGTTCGCCTGATGGCATTTCAACAGGCATTTAGCCATGTCTGGTTTGTTCTGCAGCGACTGTTTCTCATTCCCCAAGGCAGGGCACCCCCTATTTTTGCATAAACAAAACGTTGCGTTTTTCCGGGTCTTCTATGAGGCCTGCACAGTTTTATTTATGTATTAAAAGGTATTGTGCGATGTCACACCCTCAATTTTTATTACAGCCGCTCACGGCTGCGGTTTTGGCTGCGTGTTCTTCTACATTAGTATGGGCAAATGATGCCGAAAGTTCATCTGAACACACCTTGCACTCTTTGGCACCGCTGGTTGTTACTGCACAACAAGCCAATGATGCCAATGGTCTGATCGTACACGCTGATCCGAAACAGCCAATTCAACCGGTTCCAGCTACGGATGGTGCTGATTACTTACAAAGTATTATGGGTTTTAACTCGGTCAATAGTGGCGCAGGGACCAATGGGGATGTGACCTTCCGTGGCATGTTTGGTTCACGCATTAAAATTCTGACCGATGGCACAGAAAATTTAGGGGCCTGTCCATCGCGTATGGATGCACCAACTTCTTATATTTCACCGGAAAGTTATGACCGGATCTCGGTGATTAAAGGCCCGCAAACCGTACAGTATGCCAATACCGGTTCTGCTGCGACGGTGATTTTTGAGCGTGGTCCAGAAACAGAACTCTCTGCTGAAAAGCATTATCGTGGTCAGGCCAGTGTGCTGCTTGGTTCCTATGGCCGTCTGGATCAAAATGTTGAAACCGCCATTGGCGACGAAACTAAATATATCCGTTTAAATGCCAATCGTTCCGAGTCGGATGATTATCAAGATGGCAATGGCGATGCTGTACCTTCCGCATGGGAACGCTGGAATACTGATGTCGCTTTGGGGTGGACACCGGATGAAAATACTTGGTTGGAACTCAGTGGTGGCAAGGCGGATGGCGAAGCCGTTTATGCTGGCCGTATGATGGATGGCTCCAAGTTTGCCCGTGAAAGTCTGGGATTGCGTTTTGAAAAGAAAAACCTGACAGATGTGATTAAAAAGGTTGAAGGGCAAATCAACTACAATTTTAACGATCATGTCATGGATAGTTTTAGCTTACGTGAGTTTAAACCTATGGGCATGATGCAGATGCCTATGGCAACAAATGTAACACGTCGCACATTAAATGCACGGTTGGCGATGACCAGCGAATGGGATAAAACCCAGTTGATCACCGGTCTAGATACGCAGAACAACAAACATGCGCTTGGAAAATATTATCCTCTTAAACCTGCTGATAATGTGCCGGTAACAACGGATATGAAATTCCATTCATATGGTGCATTTGGTGAACTTAATTATCAACTGACTGATCAAAATAAATTAGTTACGGGTGTCCGTGTTGACCAAGTCAATGTGAAAGATGAACGTGCAGCATCAGCAAGTTTTAATCGTGAGTTGAATAAAACTTTACCAAGTGCTTTTATCCGTCTAGAGAACCAACATCCAAATCATGATGCTAAAACCTATGTGGGTTTGGGATATGTGGAGCGAATGCCGGATTACTGGGAATTATTCAGTCCTAAAACAGGAAATGATTCTAAAGATGTCTTTAACTCCATAGATACTGAGAAAACTTTACAGTTGGATCTAGGCTATCAACATCAGCATGGCGCATTGAATTCGTGGGTATCGGCTTATGCAGGTCTGGTTAATGACTATATCTTAACGAATTATACGAATATGATGGATGCACATACCCGTAATGTCGATGCAACCATTGCTGGTGCGGAAGCCGGTGTGGGTTATCAATTTACCGATACGATTCAGGGTGACATCAGTGCCATGTATGCCTGGGGTGAAAACACTACCGATAACACACCGTTACCGCAGATTGCGCCGTTAGAAGCCCGTGTCAACCTGCGCTATGTGCAGGAGAAATATAACGTCGGCCTTTTATGGCGGATTGTGGATGATCAAAGCCGTATCAGTAAAAACGAAGGTAATATCGTGGGATATGACTTGGGCGAAAGCAAAGGCTTTGGTACTTTATCTATTAATGGTTCTTATAACCTGCGTGAAGGTGTCGATCTCTCGGTTGGCATTGATAACCTGTTAGATAAAGCCTATGCAGAACATCTGAACAAGGCGGGCAGTGCTGGCTTTGGCTTTGCTGCGAATGAGCAATTTAATAATATTGGCCGCAACTACTGGGCACGGATGAGTTTTAAATTTTAATGACTGACTTCTGTGATTAAATACAGAGCCATTGTCGAAAGACAATGGCTTTTTAATATCCATAGAATAAAAATGAGTCGTTAAAATGAATCAGGTGAATACAGAAAAAGTAATAGAAGAGTTAAAAACACAAGGTTATAGCAAAATCACAGTGAAAAACTGGAACCAAGATTTCAGGATAGAATTAGGCCGTATTCTTTATTCACAAGGTTTCAAATTTTATCAGTTTTACCGGATGCGCGATGAGCAAGATCAGTATGTGATTGTTTTGGAGGGTATCACTGTACCTTTGGAGTTGGAGCAAATCTACGCCAAAAAATCGAATTTTCTGCATAAGCTATTACCTTTAATTTTAGTGATTATTGTACTGGCGAGCATTGTATATTTTATCAAAACGTATAGTCAGGACAGAGCGTATTCAGGATTAATGACCAGTACGGTTGTGATTATTATTCCTATTATTTTAGGGGCATTATTGCAATATTTTGCCCTAGTACAAAAACCATCCCGATTGAGAAATACAGGCTGGTTAATTGCTTGGTCAGGATTGGCAGGGATTTTAGCTTTCGGTGCTCTTTTTCTGGGTGAAGGAACCATTTGCCTGATTATTCTCAGTCCGCTGATTTTTGTCGAATTAAAGCTTGGTACTGTGTTGATGCAAGCATTTTGCAGATATTTGTGGAAGCCAAGCTTTAAAACCTATTCATTGGCTCTTTTTCCTTTGTTACTGTTTTTTGTGTTGCCGGATTTTAGCCGGAATTATTATGGTCAAACACAACGTGAACTCATTATTCATGCACCTCAGGATAAGGTATTCAAAGCGATTAATCAGATTGGTCAGGTACGACCGGAAGAAGTTCCAGACAATTTTATTTTTATGATGGGCTTTCCTAAACCTACTTTTGGCATGACCGAACAAAGAAAAGAAAGGATGGTCAGAACCATTCAATGGGAACGTGGAGTTCAGTTTGAAGAACGGGTGACTGCATCTCATGCACCCTATTTATTAAGCTGGACCTATCAGTTTAGTCCGACATCCTTTCCGAAGGGCTCAATGGATGACCATGTCAAGATTGGCGGGCCTTATTTCGATTTATTGAAGACGGATTATCAACTTGAAAAACTGGATAATAATACGACTAAACTGATTTTAACCATCGATTACCGCTTATCCACAGAATACAACTGGTATAGCAAACTTTGGGTAAATTATGTGTTAAATGAGTTTAGTGATGTGGTGATGCAGATTCATAAACAGCGTTTAGAACATAAATAATGCATCGTTTTGTTGCATGTGGGTATTTTTGAAATTGCATTTTTAACTTTTGTTGTTAAATAACAAACACTTGCTTTTATTTAAATGATTTCAAATTCAAATTCAAATACATGGCAGCTACTTAAATTTTAGTAATTTATGGTTAAAATAAATTAATCATAAAAAATAATAGCTTAATTGTATCTGTGTTGGAAAAACATCCACATGAAATTAAATGCCAAAGTAAAGTGTTGCATGTAAAAAAAAATGGCCTATAATGCGAATCCATCGGCGGCGCTGTTGAATAAAACTTGTTGAAAATCAATCGATTGGAAATAAGTTAAATTTAAGAGTTGACATTCTGGATAAACAGAGTAGTATAGCCGACCTAGCTTGATGCTGACGAAGCATCGAGAAGATCATTAAGAGATTATGAAGAACAACTTGTGTGGATTTTTACTGGTTGATTGATCGATATATTATCATTGATTGAATTGGTAGAAATTACTCGAAGTTTATTTGAGCGAATTTTTAGTCAGTAAGATTAATGAGCCAGATTTGGCCACTTCGAAAAAGTGGCAAATGATTTTAAACTGAAGAGTTTGATCATGGCTCAGATTGAACGCTGGCGGCAGGCTTAACACATGCAAGTCGAGCGGAGCGAGGGTGCTTGCACCTTAGCTTAGCGGCGGACGGGTGAGTAATGCTTAGGAATCTGCCTATTAGTGGGGGACAACGTTTCGAAAGGAACGCTAATACCGCATACGTCCTACGGGAGAAAGCAGGGATCTTCGGCCCTTGCGCTAATAGATGAGCCTAAGTCGGATTAGCTAGTTGGTGGGGTAAAGGCCTACCAAGGCGACGATCTGTAGCGGGTCTGAGAGGATGATCCGCCACACTGGGACTGAGACACGGCCCAGACTCCTACGGAGGCAGCAGTGGGGAATATTGGACAATGGGGGGAACCCTGATCCAGCCATGCCGCGTGTGTGAAGAAGGCCTTTTGGTTGTAAAGCACTTTAAGCGAGGAGGAGGCTTACCTAGTTAATACCTGGGATAAGTGGACGTTACTCGCAGAATAAGCACCGGCTAACTCTGTGCCAGCAGCCGCGGTAATACAGAGGGTGCGAGCGTTAATCGGATTTACTGGGCGTAAAGCGTGCGTAGGCGGCTTTTTAAGTCGGATGTGAAATCCCCGAGCTTAACTTGGGAATTGCATTCGATACTGGGAAGCTAGAGTATGGGAGAGGATGGTAGAATTCCAGGTGTAGCGGTGAAATGCGTAGAGATCTGGAGGAATACCGATGGCGAAGGCAGCCATCTGGCCTAATACTGACGCTGAGGTACGAAAGCATGGGGAGCAAACAGGATTAGATACCCTGGTAGTCCATGCCGTAAACGATGTCTACTAGCCGTTGGGGCCTTTGAGGCTTTAGTGGCGCAGCTAACGCGATAAGTAGACCGCCTGGGGAGTACGGTCGCAAGACTAAAACTCAAATGAATTGACGGGGGCCCGCACAAGCGGTGGAGCATGTGGTTTAATTCGATGCAACGCGAAGAACCTTACCTGGCCTTGACATAGTAAGAACTTTCCAGAGATGGATTGGTGCCTTCGGGAACTTACATACAGGTGCTGCATGGCTGTCGTCAGCTCGTGTCGTGAGATGTTGGGTTAAGTCCCGCAACGAGCGCAACCCTTTTCCTTATTTGCCAGCACTTCGGGTGGGAACTTTAAGGATACTGCCAGTGACAAACTGGAGGAAGGCGGGGACGACGTCAAGTCATCATGGCCCTTACGGCCAGGGCTACACACGTGCTACAATGGTCGGTACAAAGGGTTGCTACACAGCGATGTGATGCTAATCTCAAAAAGCCGATCGTAGTCCGGATTGGAGTCTGCAACTCGACTCCATGAAGTCGGAATCGCTAGTAATCGCGGATCAGAATGCCGCGGTGAATACGTTCCCGGGCCTTGTACACACCGCCCGTCACACCATGGGAGTTTGTTGCACCAGAAGTAGCTAGCCTAACTGCAAAGAGGGCGGTTACCACGGTGTGGCCGATGACTGGGGTGAAGTCGTAACAAGGTAGCCGTAGGGGAACCTGCGGCTGGATCACCTCCTTAACGAAAGATTGACGATTAGTAAGAATCCACAACAAGTTGTTCTTCATGACGATGTATCTGAGGGTCTGTAGCTCAGTTGGTTAGAGCACACGCTTGATAAGCGTGGGGTCACAAGTTCAAGTCTTGTCAGACCCACCATGACATACTCATACGATACATTGACTAATGATATAGCTGGGGACTTAGCTTAGTTGGTAGAGCGCCTGCTTTGCACGCAGGAGGTCAGGAGTTCGACTCTCCTAGTCTCCACCACGTATTTCGGTACGAGGCTAAAGCTAAAGATTGCAGAACTTAATGAATACGATGATGTTTATTAATTTCTGTGATTTAAGTATCACGGTATTAAGCATGACCTGACGAAGGCGTGTTTATTCATTAACAGATTGGCAAAATTGAGTCTAAAATAAATTGTTCACTCAATTCAGAAGACAGTAGCAAGCAATTGTGAATGTTGAATGAAATTGAGAACTAGCAAATTAACTGAATCAAGCGTTTTGGTATATGAATTTAGATTGAAGCTGTACAGTGCTTAAATGCACGGGCAACAAACTGTGGATTGACTAAGTAATTAGTTAATCTGTCTTGATCCTACTTGTAGGGATTAACGACTGTTTGGGGTTGTATAGTCAAGTAATTAAGTGCATGTGGTGGATGCCTTGGCAGTCAGAGGCGAAGAAAGACGTGATAGCCTGCGAAAAGCTTCGGGGAGGCGGCAAATATCCTGTGATCCGGAGATATCTGAATGGGGAACCCACCTATCATAAGATAGGTATTGCATGATGAATACATAGTCATGCAAGGCGAACGAGGAAGTGAAACATCTCAGTACCCTTAGGAAAAGAAATCAATTGAGATTCCCTTAGTAGCGGCGAGCGAACGGGGACTAGCCCATTAAGTTATCTAAGTTTTAGTGGAATGCTCTGGGAAGTGCAACCATAGTGGGTGATAGTCCTGTACACGAAAGGGCTTAGATAATGATGTCGAGTAGGGCGAGGCACGTGAAACCTTGTCTGAATATGGGGGGACCATCCTCCAAGGCTAAATACTCCTGACTGACCGATAGTGAACCAGTACCGTGAGGGAAAGGCGAAAAGAACCCCTGTGAGGGGAGTGAAATAGATCCTGAAACCGCATGCATACAAGCAGTGGGAGCACCTTCGTGGTGTGACTGCGTACCTTTTGTATAATGGGTCAGCGACTTATATTCAGTAGCGAGGTTAACCGTATAGGGGAGCCGTAGAGAAATCGAGTCTTAATAGGGCGTCTAGTTGCTGGGTATAGACCCGAAACCGGGTGATCTATCCATGAGCAGGTTGAAGGTTGGGTAACACTAACTGGAGGACCGAACCCACCGTCGTTGAAAAGCCGGGGGATGACTTGTGGATAGGGGTGAAAGGCTAATCAAACTCGGTGATAGCTGGTTCTCCCCGAAAGCTATTTAGGTAGCGCCTCGGACGAATACCATAGGGGGTAGAGCACTGTTTCGGCTAGGGGGTCATCCCGACTTACCAAACCGATGCAAACTCCGAATACCTATGAGTACTATCCGGGAGACAGACTGCGGGTGCTAACGTCCGTAGTCAAGAGGAAAACAATCCAGACCGCCAGCTAAGGCCCCAAAATCATAGTTAAGTGGGAAACGATGTGGGAAGGCATAGACAGCTAGGAGGTTGGCTTAGAAGCAGCCACCCTTTAAAGAAAGCGTAATAGCTCACTAGTCGAGTCGGCCTGCGCGGAAGATGTAACGGGGCTAAAACTATGTGCCGAAGCTGCGGATGTATACTTTGTATACGTGGTAGGGGAGCGTTCTGTAAGCCGATGAAGGTGGATTGAGAAGTCTGCTGGAGGTATCAGAAGTGCGAATGCTGACGTGAGTAACGACAAAACGGGTGAAAAACCCGTTCGCCGAAAGACCAAGGGTTCCAGTCCAACGTTAATCGGGGCTGGGTGAGTCGACCCCTAAGGCGAGGCCGAAAGGCGTAGTCGATGGGAAATTGGTTAATATTCCAATACTTCTGTGTAATGCGATGAGAGGACGGAGAAGGTTAAGTCAGCCTGGCGTTGGTTGTCCAGGTGAAAGGATGTAGGCATGTATCTTAGGCAAATCCGGGGTACTCTATGCTGAGATCTGATAGCAAGCTGTACTTGTACAGTGAAGTGGCTGATACCATGCTTCCAGGAAAAGTCTCTAAGCTTCAGTTACACAGGAATCGTACCCGAAACCGACACAGGTGGTCAGGTCGAGTAGACCAAGGCGCTTGAGAGAACTCTGCTGAAGGAACTAGGCAAAATGGTACCGTAACTTCGGGAGAAGGTACGCTGCCGGCGGTGATAGGACTTGCTCCTTGAGCTGCTGGCAGCCACAGAAACCAGGCCGCTGCAACTGTTTATTAAAAACATAGCACTCTGCAAACACGAAAGTGGACGTATAGGGTGTGATGCCTGCCCGGTGCTGGAAGGTTAATTGATGGGGTTAGCGTAAGCGAAGCTCTTGATCGAAGCCCCAGTAAACGGCGGCCGTAACTATAACGGTCCTAAGGTAGCGAAATTCCTTGTCGGGTAAGTTCCGACCTGCACGAATGGCATAATGATGGCGGCGCTGTCTCCAGCAGAGGCTCAGTGAAATCGAAATCGCTGTGAAGATGCAGTGTACCCGCGGCTAGACGGAAAGACCCCGTGAACCTTTACTGCAGCTTGACATTGAACTTTGACCTTACTTGTGTAGGATAGGTGGGAGGCTTTGAAGTTGGAACGCCAGTTCCAATGGAGCCGTCCTTGAAATACCACCCTGGTAATGTTGAGGTTCTAACTCTGACCCATAATCTGGGTCGAGGACCATGTCTGGTGGGTAGTTTGACTGGGGCGGTCTCCTCCTAAAGAGTAACGGAGGAGTACGAAGGTGCGCTCAGCGTGGTCGGAAATCACGCGTAGAGTATAAAGGCAAAAGCGCGCTTAACTGCGAGACCCACAAGTCGAGCAGGTACGAAAGTAGGTCTTAGTGATCCGGTGGTTCTGTATGGAAGGGCCATCGCTCAACGGATAAAAGGTACTCTGGGGATAACAGGCTGATACCGCCCAAGAGTTCATATCGACGGCGGTGTTTGGCACCTCGATGTCGGCTCATCTCATCCTGGGGCTGAAGCAGGTCCCAAGGGTATGGCTGTTCGCCATTTAAAGAGGTACGCGAGCTGGGTTTAGAACGTCGTGAGACAGTTCGGTCCCTATCTACCGTGGGCGCTGGAAATTTGAGAGGATCTGCTCCTAGTACGAGAGGACCAGAGTGGACGAACCTCTGGTGTACCGGTTGTGACGCCAGTCGCATCGCCGGGTAGCTATGTTCGGAAGGGATAACCGCTGAAAGCATCTAAGCGGGAAGCCTACCTCAAGATAAGATTTCCCTAGGACTTTATGTCCTCTAAAGATCCGTTCAAGACTAGGACGTTGATAGGTTGGATGTGGAAGCATAGTGATATGTGAAGCTGACCAATACTAATTGATCGTGAGGCTTGACTATACAACACCCAAACAGTTGTTGTATCAAGCTAGATTCATCATAAATACTTGATTTAGTTAAAACTAAAGCTAAAATGAACACCTTAAAGTAAGATTCAATACAGCCCAATCTGTTCAAGATTTGGTAACTAAGTGGCATCAAGTAAGACCACTGAAAACCATAACAGTTGTGCTGGCGACAATAGCAAGAGTGAACCACCTGATCCCTTCCCGAACTCAGAAGTGAAACCTCTTCGCGCTGATGGTAGTGTGGGGTTACCCATGTGAGAGTAAGTCATCGCCAGCTCATTATTCCTAAAAACCCCCACCATTAAATATGGTGGGGGTTTTTTCTTTGCCTAGTAAAAAATGCAAAAGATTTTACCCACGCCTTAGTTTACTGATCATCAATCCAACTAGATTGAACTGTTCAACATGATTGGTAATGGATAATGAGGAAATAGAAACTTTAAGACTTCAGTTCGGGTAAAAACTGCATATGAAAGGCCTAGCAACTGGATTTAGTGATGGAAAATATTCACATTTAAAGTAACTTAGCGAACACTAGAAAAATAGATGAAAAAGAAAGTAATCACTTATTTTATAAATACCTTTAAAGTATGCTAATGTACTTTTATTGCTATTGTGCTGTAACTAGATTTAACAATGACTCCTGCGACCAAATTATTAAAAAGTCAAAAAATTGAATTTTCCATACATACTTATGAGCATGATGTCAGTATTAAAAATTTTGGACTCGAAGCGGCTGAGAAATTGAATTTAAAACTCACTGAAGTCTTCAAGACATTGCTGGTTACTGATGATAAAAATTATTATGTAATGGTCCTTCCTGTCGCTCATCAATTGAGCTTGAAAAAAGCCGCAGCTGCGTTAAGCTGTAAGAAATTACAAATGGCAGAGATGAAAGATGCTGAGCGTTTAACTGGTTATTTGGTGGGAGGAATCAGTCCGTTAGCACAGAAAAAACGCTTAAAAACGGTCATTGATCAGAGTGCATTAGACCTTAGCAAAATGTATGTGAGTGGTGGAAAGCGTGGACTGGATATTGGCCTCAGTCCACAAGATTTGGCCCGACTCACTCAAGCAAGTTTTGCAGACCTTCAGGATATATAATTTTTAAAAGTTGAGAATTTTACTAGGATTTTAAATGGTAAAATTATTAAAAATCATATACTTAATTTATTTCAATCAGGTTTTTAAACTATAAAAGTGGATTTTTCCATTATTTCATTTTGATATTAAAAATCGTTAAAATCTGCATATCCTATACTTTTAAGGCATAGACATATGCGAAATCGGTTTTGGACTTTAGTTGAGCATGTCCGTATTGTGTAGACCTAAGATAAGTATGGGTCTTCACAAGATGGAGGTGAAGCATGACTCAAGAAAAACTGAATATCAACGAGGTCGTTGATCACGCCAAATTTACACCATTTCATTGGAGCGTTTTGATCTGGTGTTTACTGATTATCATTTTTGATGGTTATGATTTGGTCATCTATGGCGTTGCCTTGCCATTGCTGATGCAAGAATGGGCGCTGTCAACTGTACAAGCGGGCTTGCTTGCGAGTTGTGCCTTGTTCGGTATGATGTTTGGTGCCATGGGATTTGGTACCCTGTCCGACAAATTGGGTCGTAAAAAGACTATTATGATCTGTGTAGCGCTTTTCAGTGGCTTCACGTTCTTAGGAGCTTACGCATCTAACCCAGTTGAGTTTGGTATTTTACGTTTCATCGCAGGTCTTGGGATCGGTGGTGTAATGCCAAACGTTGTTGCCTTGATGACTGAATACGCACCAAAACGCATTCGTAGCACACTCGTTGCCTTGATGTTCAGTGGCTATGCGATTGGTGGTATGTCATCTGCATTGCTTGGTAAGTGGTTAGTCGCGGATCACGGCTGGACAATTATGTTCATGTTGGCAGGTATTCCTTTATTGGTTTTACCATTGATCTGGAAATTCCTACCTGAATCTTTGATGTTCCTTGTAAAATCAGGCCGTCATGACCAGGCAAAAGCAATTCTGCGTAAAGTTGCACCTGAACAAACTGTAACTCCACAGACTCAATTGGTATTGAATGAAGTGATCGCTGGGGACGAAGCGCCAGTACGTGCACTGTTCCAACAAGGTCGTGCGTTCAGTACTTTCATGTTCTGGGTTGCCTTCTTCATGTGCTTGTTGATGGTGTATGCACTGGGCAGCTGGTTACCAAAACTGATGTTGTCTGCAGGCTACTCATTGGGTGCAAGCTTACTGTTCCTCTTCGCCTTGAACATCGGTGGTATGGTCGGTGCGATTGGTGGTGGTGCGTTGGCAGATAAATTCCACTTGAAACCTGTTATTACGACAATGTTTGTTGTGGGTGCTGCGGCGTTAGTTCTGCTTGGATTCAAGAGTCCACAACCAGTACTTTACACTTTGATTGCAATCGCGGGTGCTGCAACGATTGGTTCACAAATCTTGCTGTATACTTTCGTTGCACAATACTATCCAACCTCAGTACGTTCAACAGGTATGGGTTGGGCATCTGGTATCGGTCGTATCGGCGCGATCGTAGGTCCTGTGTTAACTGGTGCATTGTTGACTTACCAATTGCCACACCAAATGAACTTCTTGGTGATCGCGATTCCAGGTGTGATTGCAGCATTGGCAATCTTCATGGTGAACTTGAAGGCTTCTGTAGAAGGCAGCAAGAAACAAGAGCAAGTTGCGACAGGTGTAGATGGCAAACGTTCTTTAGCGAACTAAGCTACTGCTGATTCACAAAAGAGCCTTCGGGCTCTTTTTTGTTTTTTTACGCAAGGTATATTTCGGGCGTATACTACCCGGCATCGACTATCAGGTAGTGTTGTGTGTCCGATCCCATTCCCTATATCGCACGTGGTTCTAAAGCATTTTCTGCCATTCTGATAGCACTGTTCTTTGCCGGATTTACTTCGTTTTCGGTGTTGTACTGTGTACAGCCGATGATGCCGATTTTTGCCCAATATTTTCAGATCAGTCCAACCCAAAGCAGTTTTCCTTTGTCTCTTTCAACGGTTGCGCTGGCCGTCGGGTTGCTTTTCACGGGTATGATTTCAGACCGTTTTGGTCGCAAACCGATTATGTTGTGGGCACTGTTGCTTTGCTCCAGCCTGACCATCTTATCCAGTTTTGTACAGATGTGGCCGTTATATCTGCTGTTTCGTGTATTAATTGGGTTATGTGTCAGTGGTGTCGCTGCAGTTGCAATGACCTATATTGGCGAAGAAATAGCCCGTGAAGATTTGGCCTTTGCTATGGGGCTGTATATTTCGGGGACGGCTGTAGGGGGCATGAGTGGACGTTTGTTGGCTGGGGTGATGATTGATTTTCTCAGTTGGCAACAAGCTACCTTGATCATTGGCTTGCTGAATTTCTGCTTGGCAATCGCCTTTTGGAAATTGCTCCCCAATTCGCGTCACTTTTCCGCCTATCCGATGCATTTTTCACGCTTTATTCAGTCCTTTGCCCATAATCTGGCAGATAGGAAATTACGGATTCTGTTTGTTCAGGCTTTTATTTTAATGGGCTGCTTCGTCACGATTTTTAATTATATGAGTTACCATCTGCTCGAAGCACCTTTTCAGTTGAGCCAAACCTGGATTGGACTGATTTCAATTGTTTATCTAGCCGGGATTTATAGTTCGCCGCGTGCAGCCGCCTGGTCGCGTTGTTTTGGCCGGGAAAAAGTTTTGCCAGTGATGTTGTGTAGCATGATTGCCGGACTAGGAATCATGATGCTGAACCAGATCTGGCTGATTTTTATTGGCTTACTAATTTTTACTTTTTCCTTTTTCGCGGCACATTCGACTGCAAGCGCCTGGGTATCGGTACAGGCCGTACAGTACCGTGCAGTGGCTTCTTCCCTGTATTTGTTTTGTTATTACTTGGGTTCAAGTATCCTGGGCAGTTCAAGCGGTGTGGTTTGGGAAAATTTTGGTTGGCACGGTATCGGGACTGAAATCAGTCTGATTTTGGTATTTGGGCTGCTTTTAGCCGTCTATTTGGCACGTGGTTCACGCACATGATTGCCCTGCTGAAGCCCTTAAAATCCGCTTCTTGAGCCTTAAAATAGATGAAAAAATAAACAATAAAATTGTTATGCACTTATTTTTGCAGGATTTAATATCGGGGCAGTTGAGTGAAATTCATGGTAAAATGATCGACTTTCATTTTGATCGTTTCTGATCTTCCACTTGCCAGCCGAGAATCGCTAGCCATGTCTACTGCATATAAACCTCAGACCGCGCCTAAAGCGTTGTTTGATTACGACAAATATTGGGCGTCATGCTTTGATCCTGCGCCATTTTTGCCGATGTCGCGTGAAGAAATGGATCAGCTTGGCTGGGATGAGTGCGATTTTATTTTGGTCTGTGGCGATGCTTATATCGATCATCCCTCGTTTTGTTCCGGGATTATCGGCCGTGTGCTGGAAGCTCAAGGCTTCCGTGTGGGGATTATTGCGCAGCCGGACTGGACCAATGTGGACAGTTTCCGTGTTTTGGGCAAGCCTAAAATTGCCTGGGGTGTAACGGCCGGCAATATGGATTCCATGATCAACCGCTATACGGCAGATCGTAAAATCCGTTCTGATGACGCCTATTCTCCCGATAATGTCCCGAATAAACGTCCAGACCGTGCAGCAACGGTGTATTGTCAGCGCTGTCGAGAGGCCTATCCCGATGTGCCGGTGTTACTCGGGGGGATTGAAGGTTCATTGCGTCGTATCGCTCATTATGATTATTGGTCAGATAAAGTCCGTCGTTCCATCTTGATGGATTCTAAAGCGGATTTGCTGATGTATGGCAACGGCGAACGTTCGATTGTTGAAGTGATGCATCGTCTGGCCAAGGGTGAACCGATCCAGCAGATTACCGATGTGCGCGGTACGGCCTTTATTGTCAATAAACATAACCGTGCGACCAAGGCACAGTTTGTAGAAATTGCCTCAAACGATGTCGATACCATTGGCCGGGTTGATCCGATCATCAATCCCTATGTGATGACGGAAGACATTGATGGTTGTGAAATTGAAAAAGACAAAGGCAACAGCCTGACGCAGTATCAGAATTTCCAGAAAGAAATTGTAGCGAATCCGATTGTGCGGGAAGGTGATCAGCTGGATGCCGATACCCAAATCGTGCAGTTACAACCTGCGGCAAGTCGCGCCATCAAACATAAACTGCCACCACGTGAACTGGCGGTGATTCGTCTGCCTTCGTTCGAAGAAGTGGCGAATGATCGGGTGTTGTATGCCCATGCCAACCGGATTCTACATTTAGAGACGAATCCAGGGAATGCACGTGCGCTGGTACAGCGTCATGGTGAACGTGATGTCTGGATTAATCCGCCGCCGATTCCATTGACCACCGAAGAAATGGATTATGTGTTTGATCTGCCGTATGCACGCCTGCCACATCCTGCTTATGGCAATGCGCGTTTCCCGGCTTTTGACATGATCAAGTTTTCGGTCAACATCATGCGTGGCTGTTTTGGCGGCTGTACCTTCTGTTCGATTACCGAACATGAAGGCCGTATCATCCAGAACCGTTCAGAAGAATCGATTCTACGCGAAGTGGAAAAGATCCGGGATACGGCACCGGGCTTTACCGGTATTATTTCCGATCTTGGCGGACCGACGGCCAACATGTACCGTTTGCATTGTAAAGATCCAGAAATTGAAAAGAACTGCCGTAAGCCATCCTGCGTCTATCCGGGTGTGTGTCAGAACCTGCACACCGATCATGCTCCGTTGACCCAGTTGTACCGTAAGGCACGTGCCATTAAAGGCATCAAGAAGATCCTGATCGGTTCTGGTCTACGTTATGACTTGGCCGTGCTGAATCCTGAATACGTCAAAGAACTGGTCCAGCACCATGTTGGCGGTTATCTGAAAATTGCACCAGAACATACCGAAAAAGGCCCATTATCGAAAATGATGAAGCCTGGGATCGGGACCTATGACCGTTTCAAACAGATGTTTGATCGTTTCAGTAAAGAGGTGGGCAAAGAACAATATCTGATTCCTTACTTTATTGCAGCACACCCGGGTACTACAGATTATGACATGATGAATCTGGCTGTCTGGTTGAAAAAGAATGGTTTCCGTGCCGATCAGGTGCAGACCTTCTATCCATCTCCGATGGCAACAGCTTCAACCATGTATTACACCGGCAAAAACCCGCTGGCCAAAGTGGGGCGTACAACTGAAGATGTCGATATTGTGAAGGGTGAAAAACGTCGTCGTCTGCATAAAGCCTTCTTGCGTTATCATGATCCAAACAACTGGCCATTATTACGCGAAGCCTTAAAAGAAATGGGCCGTGAAGATCTGATTGGTAACTCGAAACAGCATCTGATCCCGACCTATCAGCCGAAAGGTAGTGAAGGCGAATACAAGTCTGCACGTAAGAAAAATTCGACACTGTCGGGTGATTCGGCCAAACGGACCAATCCAAATGCTGCACGTGCCCAGACCCGTCAGGGACAACCGAATCGTCCACAAAAAGGACAGATTCTGACTCAGCATACGGGTTTGCCACCACGTGAAACTGGCGAGCCGAAACGTCCATTTGGTCAATCGAAAGCTAAAGCTAAACCGAAGTCTCGTGCTTAAGTGCAAATGATCAGGATGCTTCGGCATCCTTTTTTAATACTAAAGAAAGGTCAGATGATCGAGGTTTTTTGTAAAAATATCCGTACAACGATTGCCCCGCCGTAGGGGCTGCGCTAGAGTGAATTTAAAACAGCGGATTAGGATAAGCTGGATTATAAAGAACGATTCATTTTCCCAGGGTAGGGAATCTGCATATTAAAAAGCCCGGTAAAAAATCGGGATGTATTATAAAAATGAAAGGGATCAACGAAAATGAATTTCTATATTGCGGCGGGCATCGTACTGTTGGTGCTAGCCTCGCTGGTGGCGCTCCGCAGCCTGAAAACCCAGCGCCAACAAGACAGCCCATTAAAACGGCGAGCCATCTTTAATTTGAATGAGCAGCTGACGTTCCGACGTCTGTGTGAAGTGTTGCCAGATGCGATTATCTTGGCACATGTGTCATTCGATGCGTTACTCACCACTAAATATCCGCGTACTCGCCATAAATACCGTCATATGATGGCGGACTTTGTGGTCTTGAACCGCCAGTATCAAGTCATGGCGATTGTTGCACTCGAAGATGCCTCTAGTGTCAAAGGCTTGCAACAGGAACATTATCAGGATGCTCTGCTGCAAATGGCGGGTTATCGCGTGCTACGTTATCCTCGAGTGCCAGATTATCCACGTCTGCATACCGATTTTTTGCAGGATTTACAGGAGCTTGAGCAGACGGCTGTGCTGAATGAAGATATCAACCGAAAATATTCGCTGTACCCGTCAGACAAGAACAAAGTTTTGGGCGAGTCGCGTATTTAGGATGCTGCCACGACGGCTGTGACCGTCATTTCGACCAGAACATCAGGGGCATACAGTTTGGCTTCTACACAGGTGCGCGGAGGAGCAGCCCCTTCGGGTACCCAGCGATCCCAGATTTCGTTCATGGCTTGATAGTCACGTTCAATATCTTGCAGAAAAATCATGACCGATAAAATATGACGTTTATCACTGCCGGCCTCAGCCAACAGGCGATCAATGATGTCCAGCGTTTGTTGGGTTTGAGAACGGATATCTGCACGGGTATCACTCGCCAGTTGACCTGCCAGATGAATGAGTTGGCCTGAAATGGCAACTTCACTAAAGCGTTTTTCGACATGCAGGCGTTGAACAGACATAAACAGGCTCTCAAACAACAAAAGAGGATATGTGCCTTAAGGACAAGGCAACTGTGACTTAGAACGGTCATGGACTGTGATTGTAAAGACAAGAGGGGAATGACGCAAAAGCATTTTGCACAGGGGAGAGCACAAGGCAAAAAGAGGGTGCCCTGTAATATTTCGGATTGGATCGTCACGCAAACTACAGGACAGTGTTAGCCGAACCCGAGTGTGGTTCTCTAACCCAGCTCGATACAAGGGTAAATGTATCGCAGGCATAGGGTACATCAAAACCTACTGAAAATGTCAGTCCTTTGGTAAATTTTTGCTTTTCTGTTTTTGATCATAGGCTCAGATCCAGTTGTTGATTGGCGGAAAGGGAATCGAGTTGACTGACTCCCACACCGACCAGGCGAAATTTCTCTGCGGGTTCGATATGCATTTCACTCAGCAGTTGCCAAATGGCCTGCTGTAACTCGGTCAACTGTCGAAAAGGCTGCTGATAGGTTTTGCTGTGCTGACGAATGTGAAATTGTGGATCTTTCAGTTTGAGTTGCAGGCCTCGTGCCATCAGCTGTTTCTGCTCTAGACTGTGCCAGACCTGCTCGGCCAGTTGTAACCAGGCGCTCTGGCATTGCATTAGCGATAGATCAGTGGGAAAGGTGATTTCTTTGGAAATCTGCTGACGAATACGCTGGGCCTGTACCGGACGTTCATCCATGCCCTGACTGTATAAATACAGCTGCCGGCCGTATTTGCCGAATTGTTGAATCAGGATGGCTTCATCAATTTTTTGTAAATCACCAAGCGTATACAGCTCAAGATCCTGCAATTTCTGTTGGGTGACTTTACCAACGCCGGGAATTTTTTTCAGAGGCAAATCGTGAATAAAGGCCTGTACCTGACGGGGCTTGATGACACATAAGCCATTTGGTTTATGCCAATCTGAAGCAATTTTAGCCAGAAACTTATTAGGTGCAACCCCAGCCGAGGCGGTTAATCCAGTGTGCTGATAGATTTCCGCCCGGATGGCTTCGGCAACTGCGGTCGCCGAGGCTAATCCCAACAGATTATCGGTCACATCGAGATAAGCTTCATCGAGAGAAAGCGGTTCGATCAATGGTGTATAGCGCTGAAAGATCTGATGGATTTGTGCAGAAACCTCACGATATTTGGCAAAATCAGGAGGCAGCACAACCACCTGAGGACAACGTTTACGTGCTGTGGCCATCGACATCGCCGAGTGCAGGCCAAATTGCCGGGCAGGATAAGAGGCTGCTGCAATCACTGCACGTGGATGATGCGAGGCAATGACCACCGGAAGCTGTTGCAAATCAGGACGTTCACGCAGTTCAACCGAGGCATAAAAAGCATCCATATCAATATGAATAATCTTGCGCATCAGTGATCTGCCTGAATCCCGAGATGTTTTAAATAACGCCGCCATTCACGTGCCGAACCTGCGTAGACATTTAAATCGACTGCTTTGTTAATCCCGTCAATTTTCCCTTGTGCGGTATATTGCCAGAACAGCCATTCACGGCCATCTTTGAGTTTCGGCTGTGCCCGATATTCACGTAACCAGATTGGAGTCTGCTGAAACTGGCCGATCAGCACAATATTGTAGAATTTCCGCGATACATAAAAAATAGGAGCTTTGCCATAATGCTGATGCAGCCGGTCATGCATGGTTTTAATCTGTTGTAGCAGCTGTTCTTTGGTGTAGTGGTTAATGCACTGGTTGTCATATTCCAGATCAATTACCGGTGCAAGTGCATCGGGTCGTTTCGGGACGGTGGCAATAAAATTATCCGCCTGTATCTTGCCATCGCGGCATAACCGATAAAAATGATAGGCACCAACATGTAAACCGCGTTCGCGTGCTTTTAGCCAATTGTCCTGAAATTTCGGGTCTTGAAAATCGCCCCCTTCTGTGGCCTTCAGGTAAACAAACTGATAGCGCTGTGGTGAAATTTTATTCCACTGAATGTCACCTTGATGATGCGAAACATCAAAGCCATGAATTGAGAAATCTTCTGCGCTGACTGAACGCCGACTCAGAAAAAAAGCATAGTCCAGCAGTCCGCCCACAAGCAGTAATATCAGTAGTAATAAGATCCAGCGTGCTCGGGTTTTCCGTGGCATGATGAGACACAAGAACAGATGATGCGCTTAAGCTTAGTCCGATTAATGACAAATTTCGAGCAGAATTCGCAAGATTCAGGCATTTTTCGGGATGCGGATAAAGATCAGCAAGGCAATGATATTGATGGCACCAAGACAAATTAAGGTTGCATGAAAGGCTTGGGTGATCTGCCCGGTGCCATACTGCTGTGTAAAAAAGTTGATCAATGTTCCAGCCAGCGCCACGCCAATACTCATGGAAACCATCTGGATCATGGAAAGGAAACTGTTGCCTTTACTGGCATCCTGTTGCGGTAGATCTTTCAGCGTGAGGGTATTCATGGAAACAAACTGCAGGGAGTTGAGCAGCCCCATCAAAAAGAAATGCAGGCTGCGTAGCCACAAAGGCATATCGGCCGTGGTCAGTGCGAAACTGGCAATACACAGTCCCATCAGCAAGGTATTGATCAACAGGAAACGCTGATAACCCAAGGCCTGAATCATCGGGCGAATGATGGGTTTGGAAGCCAGTGAACCTAGCACCAGTGGCATCATCATCAGACCGGTTTCGATCGGGCCAATGCCAAAAACCACCTGTAGCATCAGTGGCAGCACAAAGGGAATGGCGTGACCACCGAAGCGGGCAAAAATATTGCCTAAAATACCAATGGAAAATACTGGATTGTCGCGAAACAGTCGGCTACGAAACAGTGCATTGTGATGCCAGTGCGCGTGAAAGGCATAGGCCAACATCGCCAGCAGGCCGAGGCCCAGCAATCCCCATCCCAACCTACTGGAATAATGTGAGTTAGCGGCTACTTCCAGTGCTAGAGACAGGCCGACCATACTGATCAGTAGTAAAATGAACCCCCTGAAGTCGAAACGGTTCACTTGGGTTTCTTTGACGTTTGGCATGATTTTCAAGGTAAGCAGGCAGCCGATAATGCCAATTGGAACATTAATCAGGAAGATCCAGTGCCAGGAAAAAGCGGCCACCAGCCAGCCTCCAAGACTGGGGCCCATCAACGGACCTAACAATCCTGCCAGACTCATCAGGCTCATGGCTGCGAGGAACTGTTGTCGTGGAATGATTTTCAGCATGGATAAACGCCCGATCGGCAGCAGCAGTGCACCGCCAATGCCTTGAACCACGCGGAAAAATAACAGTTGATTGAGTGTGCCGGAAAGTCCGCAGCCGAGCGAGGCCAGCGTAAAAATCACAATTGCTGACAGATAGGTATTGCGCACACCAAACCGGTCAGCCAGCCAGCCGCTGAGCGGGATACAAGCAGCCGCAGCCAGAACATAGGCCACGACGACACTGTGCATTTTCAGCGGGTTTTCACCGAGCTGCTTGGCCATTTCAGCCACCGCAATATTGACAATCGTGGTGTCTAAGCCCTGCATAAAAAAGCCAATCGCCACCAGCAAAACCAGAAAGCGAAATTGTGGATGAAGGGCTTGATGCTGGGTCACGCTGCTCATGATGAAAAAGAGATAAAGGTTTGCTCTAGTGTAAAGCAAATGTCATCAAAATGATCCCAGGCAGATCAGTATCAGAGGGCAAGGCAAGAGATAAAAAGCGGGGGAGATCCCGCTTTTATAAAAAAGAGGATACGCCTTTACAGCACGACATGCTGTGGGCTATGCAAATTACGCAGGGCATTGATAATCTGATCGGCATGGTTACAGATGATTAGTTTGGCACGGTGTTGTGGCGGCAAGAAACCTTCGGCAACGGCATGATCCAGTTGTGCGACCATGTGGTCATAGAAACCGTTGACATTGTAGAGCATCATCGGTTTCTGATGCTGATTAAGCTGCCCCCAAGTGGCAATTTCCAGAATTTCTTCAAAGGTACCTAAACCACCGGGCAAGGCAATAAAGGCACTGGCACGTTCAGCCATCATGGCTTTGCGTTCATGCATGGTGCTGACCACGTGCAACTCGGTCAGTTGGTGATGTGCCACTTCATAATCCAGCATAAATTCAGGAATCACCCCGACCACTTCACCGGCATGCTGCAAGACACTATTCGCAACCTCTCCCATCAAACCGATACTGGCACCACCATACACAACACCAAAACCAAAATCGGCGATCTGCTGGGCCAGGGCAATGGCTTTTTCACGGTAAATCGGTTTGTTGCCCGCGCGTGAGCCGCAATACAAAGCGACTAGTGGACGAGTGGCACTTTGTTGAGTGAGTTGAGTTGGGAGAGGAGAGCTGGTCATTTCTAATACACTATTCATTGTTTTATTTTCACCTTAACATGTTTTTTATCGCTAATTGTTAGCTTAGGTAGAAAATGTGACATCTTGAAGAGCGCTGTATGGTGTCTTTGCAAGGCTTTGTATGGGCTTAGTGAATTGCACCTTCTGCTCAAACAAAAAAGATGAATTTCAGTAAATTCTTGCCTATACTGAAAATCTGTTTAACTACAAATGAAAGCACATGGGCAGTGGTTGTTGTCGCTCCGAAACTTACTCTTTAGACCAGAAAAATAATGTTCATCCCGTTTGGGATCCTGATTTCATGAATTGGCCTGTTACTCGTTTTAAATCCGTCCTTTGGCAGGAGAAGTCCCGATGATTTTTGAATGGATGTCGGATCCTTCCGCCTGGGTCGGTCTGGCGACCCTGATTGTTCTCGAAATTGTGCTGGGTATTGATAACCTGGTTTTTATTGCGATTCTGGCGGAAAAATTACCGCCCGAACAGCGCAATGCTGCCCGTCTGCTGGGTCTCATGCTTGCGCTGGGCATGCGCCTGATCCTGTTAGCTTCGATTGCCTGGGTCGTGACACTGACCCAGCCGCTGTTCCATATTTTTGATCATCCTTTTTCCGGACGTGACCTGATCCTGCTGCTTGGCGGTACCTTCTTGCTGTTTAAAGGCACGATGGAGCTGCATGAACGGATCGAAGGCCATCAGCCACATAAAGAAGAAAGTCCGGTACATGCCGCATTCTGGATGGTGATTGTGCAGATTGTGGTGCTGGATGCGGTCTTCTCACTGGACAGTGTGATTACCGCCGTTGGTATGGTGAAAGAACTGTCGATCATGATGGTGGCAGTCGTGATTGCCGTGGGCATTATGCTGTGGGCATCACGACCTTTGATGGAGTTTGTCAATAAACATCCAACCGTGGTCATTCTCTGCCTCGGCTTCCTGATGATGATCGGTTTCTCTTTAATTGTAGAAGGTTTTGGTTTCCATATTCCAAAAGGCTATCTGTATGCTGCGATTGGTTTCTCGGTATTGGTCGAGATGGTCAATCAGCTGATGCGCCACAACCAGGAAAAACTGGTCACTACCACCGATTTGCGTTACCGCACGGCCTCTGCCGTGTTGCGGATGCTGGGTAGCCAACACAAGACTGAAACCACCAATCAAGAGCAGGAAGATGTTTTAGCGACCCAAGCCTTTGCTAAAGAAGTGTTTGATGAAGATAATGGTGTTTATCACAGCGTGCTGGTGCAAGGTGTATTGAGCCTGTCAGAACGCCCAGTGAAATCGGTGATGACCCCTCGCCCAGAGTTGGAATGGATCGATCTGGAAGAAGATGCTGAACTGATCAAACAGCAGCTGATGTCAATGACGCATTCCCGACTGATTGTGGCACATGGTGAGCTCGATAACATTGCCGGGATTGTGCTGACCCATAAAGTGTTAAATGAGTATATTGAAACTGGTGTGCTGAATTTTGAAAAACATCTGCGTGAACCGGTGATTGTGCATGAAAATGCTCAGGTGCTGATGGTGATGGAGCAGTTACGTCAGGCACCCTTACAGATGGCGATCGTGCTGAATGAATATGGTTCAATTGAGGGGATTGCCACTCCAATTGATGTCCTTGAGGCGATTGCAGGTGAATTCCCGGATGAGGATCAAAGCGAAGCCGTTGCTGAGACCTTGGAGGATGGTTCTCTGATTCTGGAAGGTTCAACAGATATTCGTCATGTTTCCTTATTGCTGGGATGTGACTTGGTCGATGAAAACGAACACTATTCGACTTTGTCTGGCTATATGCTATGGCACTTGGGCCGTTTACCGCACAATGGCGAAAGCATGCAGGCGGAAGGTTATGTATTTGAAGTCCTCACGATGGATGGTCATAAAATCGAAAAAGTCCGGATTTATCAAGCTGTCAAAAATAAGTCTGCAGACTAGAGTTCTGTTGTGATTTAAAATAGCCCTCTTCTGAGGGTTATTTTTGGATCGGTTATGCAACCCAATACATGTCCCTGTGGCCAAGGTCTTTATCAGCAGTGCTGTCAGCCTTTGCACCAGCAGCAACAATATGCGGTCAGTGCAGAACAGTTGATGCGTTCGCGTTATAGTGCCTTTGCCTTGCAGCAAATCGATTATCTGATCCAGACCACGGCACTTGGACAACAAGCCGCTCTGGACCGGGCAGGGATTGCAGACTGGAGCCAGCGTAATCAATGGCTGAAACTGGAAATTCTGCAGGTACAGGAAAAAATCGGCAAAGCGCATGCGGCGGTAGAATTTCAGGCGCATTATCACGATGGGCAACAGGCTCAGGTACATCGTGAGTTGTCTTATTTTGTCCAGTACCAAGGGCGCTGGTACTTTCTGGATCCGACCTTAGACATGCAGATCACTATGAAGCAGCCGTGTGTCTGTGGCTCAGGGAAAAAATTTAAGCAGTGCTGTGCGCAATTTTTATGAGTTTAGCTTAGAATAGCGCGCATCTTGTACCCGGGCGGATGAAGGGCCATGTTATTGACCATCATTTATATTATAGCGATTACCGCGGAAGCGATGACAGGTGCACTGTCAGCAGGCCGACGCAGTATGGACTGGTTTGGTGTGGTTCTGATTGCCTGCGTCACTGCATTGGGTGGTGGTTCGGTACGTGATGTGCTGCTCGGGCATTATCCATTGACCTGGGTCAAACATCCGGAATATCTGGTGCTGACCTGCTGTGCGGCTTTTGTCACTATTATTATTGCCAAATGGATGAAGCACTTACGTTCTGTGTTTTTGGTACTCGATGCCTTGGGGTTGATCGGCTTTACCATTATTGGCTGTCAGATTGCCTTACAAATGGGGCAAGGTTTCGTGGTATCTGCCGTTGCTGGGGTGTTGACTGGGGTTTCGGGCGGGATCTTGCGCGATATTCTGTGTAATGATGTGCCTCTGGTTTTCCGTCGTGAGCTGTATGCGAGTATCTCGTTTGTGGCAGTGATCTGTTATTGGGTATGTATTGAAGTCGGTCTGTCGCTCGAACTGACCGTGATTTTTACCTTATTGTTCGGTTTTATTCTGCGTTTGATCGCGATTTATTTCGGTCTGGAAATGCCGAAGTTTATTTATCAGGATGAAGATGAGCAGTCCGCGTCATCAAAAGATGCCAGTTAACCGTACTTTTCTGTTTTTAAAGAAAAAGACCTGCATGTGACAGGTCTTTTTTTATGTGCAGCTTTTTCTGAATCAGGTCAGAGGGATTATATGGTTTTCCAAAGTTGGGAGGCTTTGCTCAAATCAAAGTTGAGCGTGGCAGACACACTTTGCAGATTAAAGTTGTTACGATCTTCAGGCAATTGCAACAAAATGGGTAAACGAGTGACACCGTTCTCACCATTGGCAAAAGCATAATTACGTTCTTTATTGTTAATCGAAATCAGGCTTTCGGATTCTAAATAGACACTTTGTTTCGGGTATTGTTTGGTGATCCGGATAATGTCCATATAGCATTCCTCACGAATCTGGTTCAGCATGTTTTTGAGTCGCTCGACTTCTTTTTGTTGCTGTTCTGATTTGCTGAATATACGCTTCAAGAAACCAGCTTTTTCCCCTTGTTCGCGCTCTTTCTGGCGGATTTGTAGTTGAATCTCGCGGCTTTGTTCAATCGCCTGATTGATTTGGTTGATCATCTGTTCGAGCGGTGCTTTGGCCAATTTGTCCTGCTGCAAGAAATGCTCTTCATTCTCAAACAACATAAAAATTTGCTGGCGACGCTTTTGCAGCAATTTCAGATAGGCGACCAAACGGTGCTTAAAAATCCGTGCCTGATTGTTAAAAAGAACAACAGGTTGATTGGAAAAGTCCTCATAGGCATTCAGAATTTCAGTCATCAGGCGTTGTATATTTAAGAAACTGAACTCCAGCTCATCGGGTTGCTGGATCGCGGTTCTTAGACCTTTTTGTAATGGCTCTAGAATATGCATGCTAAGCATTTTTTCGATATCCAGCAGACGTTCATTGACAAGTTGATCGACGGGATAACCGGCTGCATTTAACGGTTCATGCAAAAGCGGTAGCAGGTTTGTGTGATTGTAGTGATGTAGGCCTTCGATCAGCTGGATAATATTTTGATTGACCTGGCGCTGAATGGTAATCATACGACTGATTTGCCATTTAAAGTCCTGCTCCACATGCTCATCTGCAATCGTTGCGGGATCTAGTACGACCGCATTTAAATAGACTTTGTCTTCAAAACCAAAACTTTCTTCAGTCAGAAAGCGCCGAATAGAATAGGGGTTTTGTTCATACTCGGTTGGACTACCAATAATAAAAAAGAATTTTGAGCTCGCGATGACATCAAAATCGCGGATTTTCTGTTCTTTGAGCAAGAAATCCTGAAAAATGGGCAATTCCTGTTGAGCATAGTCACTTGGAGAAATAACCGAGAACCAGTCTCCGACAATTTCACGCTTGATATAGACTTCCAGAATAAAACAGCGGATTTGCTCTAGGGTCAGTTTGCGGATGGTCTCCGGTACAGCAAAATCCATGGTCCGGATCAGTGAAGCGGCGTCCTGTAAAAATGCCGTGCGCAGGGCATGTTTTTCTTTTTGAATTTCACTGTGGTCATCAAGTGGCATGTGATCAATTTCGTTCAGCACACTTTCCAGATAATCAGCGATTTGAAAGACATCCCGGTAGTTGGGTAATTTATCTAAGGTCAGCTGAATCTGTTTGCCGAGTTGGCGGATACTCGGATTACGAATCAATGCATCCAGAGCATCTACCCCCACATAACCTTTGAATTCAAAAGTTTCTTTCAGGGGGTCCCATTTAATATTCTTGTTTTTTAAATAATGGTCTTCAATGGTTTTATGCAGATGGGCGTCTGTGGTTTCGAAAATTTGCTCGATTTGGCGCTGCCAGTCTAGATCCAGAACTGGTGCGATTTGTTGTAATTTTGCCCGCAGCTGATAGGGAATATAGGCTTCCATTGCATCCATATCTTGTGACCTTATGTTGGATGATACAAGTGATTTTTAACCGCTGTTCTACACCACATTTAAAGCGTGATTATTATAGTGAAAACCCTAGATTTTTTGTGACTTATTTTACTTTTTTTTGACGAGTTGTTGGTTGTGTTGGTTTTTAACGGGAAAAAGAAAACCCGATCATATAAAACAAAAAGACAGAATTTGACGTGTTGTGATTCTTAATGCCCTTGTGCCCTATGCCGATGCGGCATAGCATAAGGCTTTCCTCCTATAATGATGAATCAGGATTATTGGTTGTTATGACGAGCCTTGCGCATCATGCGACAGAAAACCGTTCCGTAGCCGAGTTTACCGAACAAGCGTACCTCAACTATGCCATGTATGTGATCATGGACCGTGCTTTACCGCATATCAGTGATGGTTTGAAACCGGTACAGCGCCGGATCGTTTATGCCATGAGCGAGTTGGGCTTGAAGCATAGCGGAAAACCTAAAAAGTCGGCTCGTACCGTCGGGGATGTGCTGGGTAAATACCATCCGCATGGCGATTCGGCCTGTTATGAGGCGATGGTGTTGATGGCACAGCCATTTAGCTATCGTTATCCCTTTATTGAAGGGCAGGGAAACTGGGGTTCGCCGGATGACCCGAAATCCTTTGCCGCGATGCGTTATACTGAAGCCAAACTGTCGCAGTTTAGTGAATTACTGTTGTCTGAACTGGGTCAGGGCACCTGTGACTGGCAGGATAACTTTGATGGTTCACTCAAAGAGCCTGTGACTTTACCGGCCCGTGTACCCAATATCTTGCTGAATGGTACGACAGGCATTGCTGTGGGGATGGCAACTGATATTCCACCGCACAACCTGCGTGAAGTGGTGAAAGGCACCATCGCCCTGATTCGCAATCCGCAGTTGAGCGACAGCAAACTGGCGGAGTTTATTCCGGGACCCGATCTGCCTACGCAGGCGGAAATCATCACACCACCAGATGAATTGTTGAAAATTCAATCTACCGGCCGTGGCAGCTACCGTATGCGTGCGGTGTATACGGTGGAAAAAAACGAAATCATTATCAGTGAATTGCCGTATCAGGTGTCTGGTTCCAAGGTGATTAGCCAGATTGCTGACCAGATGCAGGCGAAAAAGTTACCTTTGGTCACCGACATTCGTGATGAGTCCGATCATACTCAGCCAACCCGCTTGGTGATTGTGCTGCGCTCGAACCGCATTGATGCCGATGCTGTGATGAGCCATCTGTTTGCCACCACAGATCTCGAATCCAGTTATCGGGTCAACCTGAACATGATTGGGGCGGATGCACGACCTCAGGTGAAATCGGTGCGACAAATTCTGTTGGAATGGATTGAAATCCGTAAACAAACTGTCACGCGCCGTCTGCAATATCACCTGAATAAAATTGAGAAACGCTTACATATTCTCGCCGGTCTGTTAATTGCCTATTTGGATATTGATACGGTGATTCGAATTATCCGTGAAGAAGACCAGCCCAAACCGGTGTTAATGTCGCATTTCAATATTGATGACATTCAGGCTGAAGCCATTCTTGAACTGAAATTGCGTCATCTGGCCAAGCTGGAAGAAATGGAAATCCGTCAGGAGCAGGATGAGCTTGCAGCCCGGGCAGCGGTGATTCGTGAACAGTTGGCCAATCCTGAATCTTTGAAAAACCTGATTATTCAGGAACTCAAAGACGACGCGAAAAAGTTTGGGGATGATCGCCGTTCACCGATCGTGCAGCGTCAGGAAGCGGTACAAATCAAGGAGCAGGATTTACTACCTGCCGAAGCAGTGACGGTGGTTTTGTCCGAAGCAGGTTGGATTCGTGCCGCGAAAGGAGCGGAAGTTGATGCCGCTAACCTGAACTATCGTGCTGGAGACCAGTACCTGAGCCACGCATCTGGTAAGTCCAACCAGCGGGTCTACGTACTGGATCAAACCGGGCGCAGTTATGCACTGGCGATTAATCAGCTGCCATCGGCACGTGGTTTGGGCGAACCATTAAGCTCCAAACTGTCACCAGCCAATGGGGTTTCGTTTATTCAGGTGCTGATTGCCGAGGATGAAAAAGAACTGTTGGCGATCAGCTCAAATGCCTATGGTTTCAAAACTCAGGCCAAACAGCTGGATACCAGTGCCAAGGCCGGTAAAGCCTTCCTGACCGTGGCAGAATCTGCTCAGGCTCTGCCAGTGCTGCCTGTGGAGAATGAGCAGAGCCATCTGGCCTTGCTGAGTTCGGCTGGGCGTTTATTGCTGGTCGAATTGTCAGAATTGCCAATGCTGAATAAAGGCAAAGGGAATAAGTTAATGCAATTAGAGGATGGTGAATCACTGCTTTGCATGACGACCCTGAATCTCAACGAGGTACTTCAGGTGGCAGCGGGACAGCAGCAGTTAAAACTGAAGGGCGATGACCTGAAAAAATATATCGGCAAACGTGCAGGTAAAGGACAGCTTTTACCGCGTGGCTATCAGAAAGCCAATAAACTCTGGGTTCAAAGATAGTACTGGTGTATTTTTCTAGAAATAGGCTATATATGAGCTTATTCATAGGAAATGGATGTAAGAGTGAGCAGAAACAAAGCGAACAACGAAGCTCACATTAAGAAAATAGCGTTGAAAAACTAAGGATTACTGATTGGAGATTTTGGCATTATGGAAAAAATTTGGTTCGCTGAATACCAAAAAACAGGGATTCCGGAAACAGTAGAATTACCTCCAGAAAATAGCTCTTTACTCGATGTTTTCGAGCGTAATTTTCAGAAATTTGGTACTCGTGATGCTTTTATCTTCATGGATAAAACGCTCAGCTTTAATGAGTTAGAGCTGGCTAGCCGTAAATTTGCAGCTTATTTGCAAAGTCTGGGCCTGGTTAAGGGAACCCGTGTTGCGGTCATGATGCCGAATGTCTTGCAGTATCCGGTCGTGGCTTTGGGTGTGTTCCGTGCTGGTCTGGTGTTGGTTAATGTCAACCCACTGTATACTGCACGTGAGCTTGAGCATCAGCTGAATGACTCGGGTGCCGAAGTTTTGGTAATTATTGAAAACTTTGCCACTGTCTATCAAAGCATCATTGGAAAAACACCGGTCAAGCACGTGATCATTGCGACCGTGGGCGATATGCTTGGCACCTTAAAAGGGACTTTGGTTAATTTCGTACTGCGCTCCGTACGTAAACAGATTCCGGCTTGGAACATTCCGGGCCATGTCAAATTCAATACAGCCATTAATAAAGTGAGCCCAAGCCAATACAAACGCCCGAACTTGACCCTCAGTGATACTGCTGTATTGCAATATACAGGGGGTACGACAGGTGTTTCTAAAGGGGCTGAGCTGACCCATCGCAATCTTGTGGCGAATATGCTGCAGTGTGATGGGATTTTCCAGAGCAAGTTTGGCAACAAAGACGGTGACAAAGACGATCGTATTTTCTGTGCCTTACCGCTCTATCACATCTTTGCTTTTATGGTGTGTGCCTTATACGGCATGTATAAAGGTCAGGCCAATGTACTGATTCCCAACCCGCGTGACTTGCCTGCGGTGATTAAAGAGCTGCGTAAATACCAGCCTACGTTCTTCCCGGCGGTCAATACATTATTTAATGCTCTGGTCAATAATGAAGAATTCCAACAGCTGGATCACAGTAAACTGAAAATGGCGATGGGCGGCGGTATGGCTGTTCTGCCATCAACGGCAGCGGCTTGGAAAAAGATTACCGGTACCACGATTATTGAAGGTTATGGCCTGTCAGAAACTTCTCCAGTTGCAACGGCGAATCCTCCAGCCTCGGAAGAGTTTAGTGGCACTATCGGTATTCCGTTACCGCTGACTGAACTGGCGATCCTCGATGATGAGGGTAACGAAGTACCCTTGGGCGAACAGGGTGAAATCTGTATCCGTGGGCCACAAGTCATGCGAGGCTATTGGAACCGTCCGGATGAAACAGCCAAGTCCATGACCGCCAATGGTTTCTTCCGCACGGGGGATATCGGGGTGATGAACGAGCGTGGCTATACTAAAATCGTTGATCGCAAAAAAGACATGATTCTGGTATCGGGCTTTAACGTCTATCCTTCTGAAATTGAAGAAGTCATCGCCAAACATCCAAAAGTGCTGGAAGTGGCCGCGATTGGTGTACCGGATGAAAAATCAGGGGAAGTGCCAAAACTGTTTGTGGTGAAAAAAGATCCATCACTGACCACCGAAGAAGTGCTGTCCTATGCCAAGCAGAATCTGACGGGCTATAAACGTCCACGTTATGTGGAATTTATGGATGAATTACCAAAATCCAATGTTGGCAAGATTCTGCGTAAAGATCTGCGTAAATCGGCTTAGTGATTCGATAAAAAAGCGCCTCAGGGGCGCTTTTTTTATTTCCGCATTAACCAGCGATCAAAATAAGGGCGACCCACCCCGACAATCCCGACAAAAATAAACAGGGTGCCGAACTGGCGGCTAAAACCGGAGATATTAAACTGTCCATAACTGAGCAGATTGTCGCTCAGGCAGTAAATCAGGATAACCAGCAACCAGTGCCAAAGCGGAAGGCGTTTAATTCCCACCGCAAAAAATGCCATTACCAGTACGACAAAGGTGCCGATCAGTGAACCAATATTCATATTGGCGCAAATGACGGCAAGCAAAAAAGCGGTAATCGGCAAGACAATTTTCATGACACGGTCGACTTGAAGCTGATGCTGGCGCTGCTTTTCCAGTATATCAAACATCTCTTTTTGCTCAGGACTGGTCATGTTGCTTCCTATATGGGCGGGTGATTAAAACAGCCTATTTAACAAAATTTATTTGCCAAACGCCATGCTATGATAAGGCGCTGAAGAAAAATTGAAGAGAATAATCGACATGCAGGGCATTAGCGGTATTATTTATCTCATTCTGGCAGCCTGTTTACTGCCTTATGTTTTTGCCATCATTGCCAAGATGACAGGCGGATTTAAACCGCATGATAACCAGAACCCGCGTGAATTTCTGGCGAAAACCACCGGTTTGGCAGCACGTGCCAATGCTGCACAGCAAAACAGTTTTGAAGGACTGCCGGTGTTTATAGCTGCAATTTTGATGGCCGAATACATGGTAGTGCCACAGGCAATTATCATGAACCTAGGGATTGCCTACCTGGTTTTTCGTGTGCTCTACGGGATTTGCTATCTGGCTAACTGGGCAACCTTACGTTCCATTATTTGGTTACTATCGCTGTTGTGCCCGATTTTTCTGCTGGTCATTACCGTGAAAATGACTTAACTGTGCAGCATTGCGAAATCTTGTCAAATTTTTCCAGCTAAACGGTATAATCACTGCGAAGTTTGCAGGACTGTAATCTGCGATCAAGATTTATCTCTATCATTTATATAGTCAAAGAGTGTTGCTATGAGCTACAACAATATCCCGCCGGGTAAAGATGCACCAAACGATATCTATGTGATTATTGAAATTCCTGCCAATGCAGCGCCAATCAAATACGAAATCGATAAAGACTCTGATGCGTTATTTGTAGACCGTTTCATGGGTACCGCAATGTTCTATCCAGCGAACTACGGTTATGTGCCAAATACCCTGTCTGAAGATGGTGACCCATTAGATGTGTTGGTTGTAACTCCACATCCAGTCGCACCAGGTTCAGTGATTCGTTGCCGTCCAGTGGGCAAACTGAACATGGAAGATGACGGTGGCGTGGATGCGAAACTTGTAGCTGTTCCACACGAAAAATTAACTCCGTTGTATAAAGATGTTCAGGAATATACGGATCTTCCAAAACTGTTGATCAGTCAAATTGAACATTTCTTCCAACACTACAAAGATTTAGAGCCAGGCAAATGGGTGAAAATCAGTGGTTGGGAAAGTGCTGACGTTGCGAAAGCTGAAGTATTGAAATCAATCGAAGCTGCGAAAAAATAATCATGAATTAACCTTTTGGTTGATTTTATGGTGCTATAAGAGGCTCGCTTTTGCGAGCCTTTTTTATTTAAATAAATTAACCATTTGGTAAATAAATTAACTTGAGCATATTTTAAACTGCATTTTTTCTGACTATAATCGCGCCTTCTTCGCTGTTCCTCTCTTTTTTGCTCATGAATAAATTTTCTGTTTTGCTTGGCAGTCTTGCCTTAAGCCCTGCATTGCTGTTTGCGCAAGAACCGGAATCACAAGATCAGGTTAAATTTTCTGGTTGGCTCAGTGTTGTTTCTGCCTATGTCTCTCGTGGTGGTACCAATAGTCCAGAGAATGATGATACGGTGTTGCAAGGCTACGTCAATGCCAATTACAAAGGTCTGTATGCAGCGTATTGGGTGTCAAAACTAGGTTATTCATTTAGTGAAATTCAGGACAAGGTGGCAATTGGCTCCAATTCACAATTGTCGGATAAGCAGAAACAACAGGCCTTGGCAGATTTAAAAACACCATCTTCCGACTACTATGAACATGATTTCTTTGTCGGTTATAGCAATAAATACAAAGACTGGAATTATGACCTGAATGTCGCGACTTATTATTATCCAGGCAGTGACCATACGACGGGTGTCGAAGCAGGTGTCAGTGCAGGTCGCACCCTTAATCCGGCAATCGGTAACAGTTTCCGTATCGGAGCACAAACCTATTTCAATGACACCGTGTATATGAACCAATGGGACAGTTATTTTAGTCTGGACTACAGTCATCCATTGCCGCAGGGCTTTCAGCTGGATTTATCCACTGGTGTTTCGTATTACCAGGATAATGGCAAGTTTGAAGGTGGAACCTTTTTGAATACTGAAAAAGACTGGGTTTTCCGTCACGCATCAGCACAAGTGTCACATTCCTTGTTTAATAATGACAAAGCACGTGGCTGGCTCAAATATGTCGTAGGTGGTGAAAACCGTGCGGGTGTAGATCAGAAAAATATGCTCGTTGCGGGAATGCGTTACCATTTCTAAGACGGTTTTTTCGATCAGTGCATAAGTTGAATAAAATTTATGCACTTTTTTTATGCATAAAAAATGGCAGGGCTCAAAAAAGAACAACAATAGTTCAAGAAAATCCTTTTTGTGATAGAGGATCCCTGGCTGAACTTGGCACAGCAATTGCTAATACTAGAGTGGATAAACCACTTTTCGCAAAAACAGCAAAAACCAATGATTAAAAATTGGGGGAGAGCAAAAATGAAAAAATTGGCATTGAAAACACTGAGTTTAAGTGTCTTGGCGAGTACTTCAGTGATGGCAATGGCCGAAGACAAACCATCGCTTTATGGGGTCACCGCTTCAGGGAATGTTGCAGTCACCACAGATTATCGCTTCCGTGGTATTTCACAATCTTCGAATGATGCCGCTATTCAAGGCGGTTTGACCTTTAACCACAAATCCGGTGCTTATTTGGCTTTATGGGGCTCTAGTATTAAGTTTGATGGTTATGAAGGGGTGTCTACTGAAACTGATGCAACTCTCGGTTATACCAACACCCTGAAGCTGTCGGAAAGTTTTGCACCAACCTATGATGTTGGGGTCACTCACTATGGCTATATTGGCTCGGATTCTGAATTTGAGAACAATGGCGATACCGGGATGGCCTTTACCGAAGTGTTCGGTAAGTTAACCTTTGCGGAAACACTGTTCAAAGGGGATGCCTTAAGTCTGGGTGTGGCGTATTCCGATGATTATTGGGGTCACAGTGATGAGTTCTGGTATTTTAACGCAGGCTATTCAGCACCAATCGCCAATACCGGGTTTAATGGAGTTGCTTCTGTCGGCTACAATAAATTGAAAAATAAGGAATCTTTGCTGGTCGTTGCGGGTGGTCCAGGCAAAGACGATGACTATATCGATTACAAAGTGGGCGTAAACTATAACGTGCTTGGAATTACCGCGCAATTGGATGTGGTCGGTACTAATATCAGTACAACAGGGATGACGGATGCACAGAAGAAACTATATGACACGGGTGCTGTCTTTACCTTGACGAAAACCTTCTAATTCTTGGTATCCAATGAAAGCGAGAGTTTAACTCTCGCTTTTTTTATGTCTGGCTGCCGCGATAGGACAATGCTTCACTTAAATGCACATTCTGGATCTGTTCACTTTCTGCCAAATCGGCAATAGTACGGGCAACACGCAACACCCGATGATAGCCGCGGGCGGATAAATTTAAACGCTGTTGAGCGAGGTCAATTAAATGTTGCGCTGCCGAATCGAGTGAGGCAAAGCGCTGCAGTTGCTGCGGAGACAGTTGATGATTCAGTCCATTTTGCCGTTGTATTTGTCGCTCATAAGCCTGCACGACACGGCTACGAACGCTGGCTGAGTTTTCTACCGGAGCGGTTGATTGTAACTCCTGACTAGAGAGTGGCGGGACATCAATATGCAAATCGATCCGGTCTAGGAGAGGTCCCGAGATCCGGTTCTGATAGCGTTTAATCGCTTCGGTTGAACATTGGCAGCGTTTGTCCTGATGGAAAGCATAACCGCAAGGACACGGATTCATGGCGGCAATTAACTGAAAGTTGGCCGGAAAGGTCATTTGTCGCGAAGCACGCGAAATGACAATTTCCTTGGACTCTAGTGGCTGGCGTAAGACTTCAAGTACCTTGCGATCGAATTCTGGTAACTCATCCAGAAACAGTACACCTAAATGTGCCAAAGTAATTTCTCCCGGTTTGGGGGAAGAACCTCCGCCGACCAAGGCAATTGCAGAAGCCGTATGGTGTGGTGCACGGAAAGGACGTTGTCCAAAACGGTAGGCAGTATTGGCAATCGAATAGATACGGGCCACCTGCAAATTTTCCTGTGCAGAGAGCGGTGGCAAAATACCGGCAAGTCGTGAGGCCAGCAAGGTTTTTCCAGTGCCAGGTGGGCCGCGAAAAAGCAGCGAATGGCCCCCAGCGGCTGCTATTTCCAGCGCACGACGCGGCCGTAACTGACCTTTGACATCGGCCAGATCGGGGGCTTGCGGTTCTTCGACGGATTGCAGTGGTGCATGAACGGCACAAATTTTTTCTTGTTTTAAGAAATGTGCACAGACTTGTTTCAAGTGCTGAACCGGATAAACCGGGAAATCCGGTAATTGTGCTGCCTCACTTGCATTCAAAGCGGGCAACATCAGTTGGCGACCACTGTGCTGACAGGCCATCGCGATACTTAAAATCCCGCTGACCGGACGGAGGTGCCCATCAAGGGCCAGTTCGCCAATAAATTCAAACTCATCTGTCACCCCTTCAGGTAATTGTCCCGAAGCAATCAGGATGCCCAACGCAATCGCCAGATCCAGACGTGCGCCTTCTTTGGGCAGATCTGCAGGTGCCAGATTAATCGTCAGGCGTTTACTCGGAAACTGAAAACCACTGTTCAAAATTGCCGAACGTACCCGATCCTTGCTTTCGCGTACCGCTGCTTCTGGCAATCCGACAATTGTTAATGACGGTAAACCCTGGCTGACATGGACTTCAACCTCAATTGGAGGGGCTTGCAGCCCCAACAGGCTGCGGGTCTGAATTTTGGCAAAAGACATATTATTTTTCCGTTATTTTGCTTTATTTTTAATCGTTTTTGTCTTTATATTGCACTTATTCGGTGCTTAATTTTTGTTCTGCAATAAGCTTTCGAGGGTTTTAATTTGCTCGTTGAGATCATTGAGACGTTGATTGGCATTTTGTAACGCTGTTTGTTGGCGTTCCAGTTCTTCTTTAGTCACCAGATCCATTTTGGTGACAGCTTCACTCAGTAAAGCACGCAGGTTGTGTTCCAGATCTTTTTTCGGTTGATCCAGCTGTTGCAGAATGGCTTGTAATAAGGTTTCGATCATAACATGGGCAATCCGGTGAAATTTTCAGGCTTGAGTTTAACACTGCTCTACCTGCGACCATAGCCCTGATGAGGAAAAGAAAATGTAGACCTGAACGCAGGAAGAATGTTGAGTCTAAAGGTCGAATTTTTAAAAAGCCGCTACATTTCCCGTCACAAAATAAGGTATAAAGAGCTTTCATGTACACCGCTTCTAATCTCCCCCAACTTTTAGAAGTCTTGGCATGAATATTGAACATAAAACCTTACTGGTGAAACAAGCCGAAGGAAAACAAAGATGAAGCTTATAACTGCAATTGTAAAACCATTTAAATTGGATGACGTGCGTGAGGCACTCTCCGACATTGGCGTGCAAGGGATTACTGTCACTGAAGTGAAAGGTTTCGGGCGTCAAAAAGGCCATACGGAACTGTACCGCGGTGCAGAGTATGTGGTTGATTTTCTACCAAAAGTGAAAATTGAAATCGCGATCAGCGATGAAATGGTTGATCAGGTGATTGAATCGATTACCCGTGTTGCAAGCACTGGCAAAATTGGTGATGGCAAAATTTTTGTCACCAACCTTGAGCAAGTGATTCGTATCCGTACCGGAGAAACTGGACCGGATGCCGTGTAATTTGGCACGAAGCTTGCTGAGTACCAAGTAACACAAAAACTTGAAGTTGGGGGACACGAATGAAAAAAATGCTATTTGCACTCAGCCTGTCTGGTGCATTGTTAGGTGGTTCAGCTACGTGGGCCGAAGAAGCGACAAGCTCGGAGCCAGTGACGACCGTTGTGGCGTCAGAAGCAGCCTTAACCGATTCCACACAAGCAGCCACTATCCCTGCAGAAACGGCCACTACGCCTGCCGAAACACCGGCAAAAGCGGATACCGGTGATACTGCCTGGATTCTGATTTCAACCGCTTTAGTGTTGCTGATGACGATTCCTGGTCTGGCGTTATTTTATGGCGGCATGGTGCGTAAGAAAAACGTCCTCAGTACCATGGCGCACAGCTTTATCGCCGCAGCTGTGGTGAGCCTGGCTTGGGTTGCAGTGGGATATACCCTGGCTTTTAGCAGCGGTAATGCCTTCATGGGAGGCTTTGAAAAACTCATGCTGGCCGGTATCGGGACAGATGCGGTCACGGGAACCATTCCTGAAATTCTTTTTGTTATCTTCCAAATGACTTTTGCCATTATTACCGTTGCGATTATTAGCGGTTCGGTGGCAGAGCGCATGAAATTTGGGGCTTTTGTTACTTTTATTGCTATCTGGGTGATTGCCGTTTATGCACCGATTACCCACTGGGTCTGGGGTGGCGGCTGGTTAGCGAATGATGGCGCGCTGGATTTTGCGGGTGGTACGGTCGTTCATATTAATGCTGGTGTTGCTGGTCTGGTTGCAGCATACATGCTCGGTAACCGTATGGGCTTGGGACGTGAGTCTATGGCACCGCATAACTTGACACTCACCGTTCTGGGCGCAAGTTTGATCTGGGTGGGCTGGTTTGGTTTTAATGGCGGATCTGCACTCGGTGCAAATGGTTCAGCAGGTTATGCACTGGTAACAACCCAAGTGGCAGCAGCAGCAGCGGCGATCTCCTGGTTAATGACAGAAAAACTGATTCGCGGTAAGGCCTCAGTGTTGGGTGCAGCTTCCGGTGCGGTCGCTGGTTTGGTGGTGATTACCCCAGCAGCCGGTTTCGTGACCGTGAGCGGTGCTTTGGTGATGGGGTTAATTGGCGGTGTGGTCTGCTTCTGGGGGATTACTGCACTGAAACGTGCACTGAAAGCCGATGATTCACTCGATGCTTTCGGTTTGCATGGTGTTGGCGGGATTGTGGGGGCTATCCTCACCGCGGTATTTGCCAGTGAATTCATCATGGGTGATAAAGTACCTGCCAATATGATGACGCAACTTTGGGTGCAAATTGAAGGCGTCCTGGCAACAATCGCTTATAGTGCTGTGGTGACTTTTGTGATCCTTAAAGTAATTGACGTCGTGATTGGAATTCGTGTCAATGCCGATGATGAACGTATGGGTCTGGATCTCAGCCAACATGGTGAACGCATCGAATAATCAATTAAAACAATTAATCGCTATATATTGTGTAAAACAGCCTGAAAAGGCTGTTTTTTTTCTATATGTAGCGTAAAACTCTACAAAGAAGCGAAATTTTGCTACACTCGGAAATCCATGGGGATTTGTTCAGTTAAACCACTATGCATTGTCCATTTTGCAACGCCGCAGACAGTAAAGTGATCGACTCGCGCTTGGCCGCCGAGGGTTGCCAGATTCGCCGACGTCGTGAATGTATCAGTTGTGGGGAACGTTTTACCACGTTTGAAAGTTATGAAGTGGTGATGCCGCGTGTCATCAAGTCCGATGGCAAAAATGAACCCTTTGATGAAGCCAAATTGCGCCGCTCGCTGATGCACGCCTTGCAAAAACGTCCGGTGACGCAAGAGCAGATTGAAGCGGTGTTGAGTGATATTCAGCTACAGATTCGCCGTTTGGGTGAGCGTGATGTCAAGTCACGGGTGATTGGTGAAATTGTCATGCAGGCGCTGTATGCGCTAGATCACGTGGCCTATGTCCGTTTCGCTTCAGTCTATCAGGACTTTCAGGATGTAGAAGCCTTCCGCCGTCAAATTGAACAAATGCAACAGCGCTAATTGGGAATAAAGATGTCTGAGCTGACGCAAGATCAATACTGGATGCAACGGGCAATTGAACTGGCCCAACGTGGACAGTATTCCACCAAACCGAACCCGAATGTCGGCTGTGTCATCGTTAAAGATGGACAGGTGATTGGTGAAGGGTTCCACCCCAAAGCAGGGCAACCGCATGCTGAAGTCTTTGCCTTGCGCCAGGCAGGTGCGGACGCACAAGGGGCGACCGCTTATGTCACGCTGGAACCTTGTGCACATTATGGCCGGACCCCGCCTTGTGCAGAAGCACTGGTTAAAGCCCAGCTGAAAAAAGTGGTAGTGGCCTGTCCAGACCCTAATCCTCTGGTGGCTGGAAAAGGCGTGCAGATTCTGCGTGATGCCGGCATTGAAGTAGAAGTTGGGGTTTTACAACAGCAAGCACATAGCTTGAATTTTGGTTTCCTGAAAGCTATGGCAACGGGGTTGCCTTATGTGCGCTTAAAAATTGCAGCCAGTCTCGATGGCCGTACCGCGATGGCGTCGGGAGAGTCGAAATGGATCACCGGATCCGCTGCCCGTCAGGACGTGCAACATTGGCGTGCAATTTCCGGTGCTGTGATTACGGGTATTGATACAGTATTGGTGGATGATTGCCAGCTCAATGTGCGTGACTTGCCGAATGTAGATTTAACGACTGTGGTACAGCCGAAGCGAGTGGTTCTGGACCGTCAGGGCCGTTTACCATTAAGTGCCAAAATATTGAAACAGCCGGAAACTGTAATGGTCATGGGGCCATTTCGTCAGGAGTTGGCCGATTTGGGGGTCATCCAGTTGGAGATTCAGCCTTTAAACGCCCTGTTACAGACCTTATCTCAGCATTACCAGATTTATGATGTGCTGGTGGAAGCCGGTTCGACTTTGTCTACCGCCTTCTTACAGGCACATTTAGTCGATGAAATGATCTATTATGTTGCACCGACCTTATTGGGGCAGTCGGCACGTGCCATGTTTAATGCTGACTTGATCCGTCTGGCCGAGCAACTCCGTTTTAAGTTTGAACAGTTTACCCCGGTAGGGGATGACTTACGCTTAAGGCTAATCCCTACGCAAGAGACAATATGAATCCAGAGTCTTCGGTTTATCACAAACGTCGCCATGCAGCGCGCACCACGGATGAATACCTTTTTCACCAGCTGGTGCCTTATCTGGGCAACAAGCGCCGATTGCTGCATCTGATTCTGGAAGCTCTGGAAATTACTGGAACGCTTAATCCCAAAGCTAAGCGTGCGCCGATTTTTGCGGATTTTTTTGCTGGGAGTGGTGTGGTTTCACGTCTGGCCCGGCAAAATGGCTACCGGGTGATTGCCAATGACTGGGAACCGTATAGCCACGCGTTAAATAGTGCGATTTTATCCTGTGTAGAGGCACCTGCATTCAAGGAACTTGGCGGTTATCAGAAAGCCATTGATTACCTGAACCGTTTGCCCGAAGTCAAAGGCTGGGTGACGCATAATTTGTGTCCGCGTAATGATGAGATCTATGACCCGACACGTGACCGGTTGTTCTTCAAACGCCGTAATGGCATGCGCATTGATGCCATCCGCCAGCAGATTGCCACTTGGCAGGCACAAGGGGCGATCGATGATGTCGAAATGAGTGCCTTACTGGCACCGTTGTTGTATTCCGCCAGTTTTGTCAGTAATACCAGTGGGGTATTTAAAAGCTTCCACCATGGCTGGGGTGGAAAAACCCAGACTGCGCTGGAGCGGATTGAGTCCTTGTTGTGGCTGACCCCAAGCCGTTTTTGTGAAATCGGCGACCCGAAACGTCCGGCAGCGGAGATGTGGTGTGTGGATGCCCAGCATCTCGCGAACCAGATGAGTGGTTTCGAGGTCGATGTCGCCTATCTCGATCCACCATATAACCAGCATGCCTACAGCAGTAACTATCATGTACTGAACGCATTAACCTTGTGGGATCAGGTGGACTTACCGAGTCCGGATACCAAAGGTTATAAAAGCGGGATTGACCGGGCGTGGCGTAAAGAACGACCAAGTCCTTATAATTCCTCAAAATATGCTAAAGAAGCATATGAGAAATTACTGTCTACCATTAATGCTCGTTACATCCTGACCAGTTATTCCACTGATGGCAATATTTCCCCACAGGACTTGCTAAAAGCCAATCTGGCACGCGGTAAAGTCACCTTGTTAACGCAGGATGTACCACGTTATCGGGTGAGTAAACAGCGTCAGTCAGAGCGGGCACGCGTACTTGAATTTATTGTGATTACCGATACCCATGCCAAGGCAGGGCCACCGTTACGTCAATTATTAGGACAACTTTATCATTTTGCCGAACTCGGTGGTGTCGATACCTCAGGTGTGAGCACCCAATTGGCCTTATGGTAAATCCAACCCCATAGAGAGCGTCGTTATGTTTACAGGGATTATTGAAAGCCTCGGCAAAGTGCAAAGCCTGCAAAGTGTGGGGGGGGATATCCGTTTGCGCATCCAGACTGATCTAGATTTGTCGGATGTGCATTTGGGCGATTCGATTGCCACCAACGGCATTTGCCTGACCGTGATCGAATGGGGCGACAACTGGTATGCGGCTGATGTGTCACGTGAAAGTTTGAACCGCACGACGCTCGGACATTGGAAAGTGGGTCAGCCGGTCAATGTGGAAAAGGCCATGCTGCCAACTACACGTTTTGGTGGCCATATTGTCAGCGGTCATGTCGATGCAGTGGGTGAAATTACCTTGGTGCGTGAAGATGCACGATCCCTGTATTTTGAAGTGACCGCACCGGCTGAAATCGCCAAGTATCTGGCTGAAAAAGGCTCAGTGACTGTCGATGGCATTAGCCTGACGATTAACCATTTACGTGGCAATATTCTCAGTTTGAACCTGATCCCACATACGGCAGAACGTACCAATATTGGCACATGGAAAGTGGGCAGCAAAGTCAATCTGGAAGTGGATGTGCTGGCACGTTATATCGAACGTTTACTGTTGGGCGACAAAGCCGCCGATACGCATACCGAATCAAAAATCAGTATGGCTTTTCTCGCGGAAAATGGGTTCTTGAAATAAGCGTTAAAACGGAGATAGCCCATCGTGATGAGCTATTTCCACCCTCTGTCTTTTTAATGTTTAATAATGGTTAAAGAAGTGCTGCCTAACCAAGGCTTGACGCTTTTGGGAGTGGAGACGGAAAAGTCTCCTTTTTCTTGGGCCTTTCGAGAGAAATAAACCGAGATAGACTGAAAATCAGCGCGGCTGAGTAACAAGTCTTCTGCGGATATTGTCCATTTTTCGCCAGAATGTAGTTTGCTAATTCGTGCCGAAATCTGGGTCAATAGATCCATTATTTTCTTCCTCATGCTACTGTAGAGTCACATGCTAAGTGCATGATCTTTAAACACAATGATTTAAAGATGTGACTATATTGTTGCATTTTTATGTCACTTTGATGACAAAAGCGAAAAGAAATTTGAAAATCAGGTCAAATTAATTTTTGATCGTCTGGTCAGAAAAATCTGAATTCTGCAGTATGTAGCTAATCTCTTCCTGTGCGGCTGCCTGCAGCTTGTTTCTAAAAGCGCTTACTGCTTCTTCAATCAGGGTTTCAGCTTCGAGTTCCAGGCGCAGGCGAACGCTTTCCAGTTCTGACAGGATCTGTTCGTCTGAAATCGCGAGACGTCGTGGATGGCTGTAATCAATCGACGGCTGTGCCGGATTCTGCTGGTAGCGTTGCGTGTAGTCTTGGATTTCCTGATCGAGCTGTGCACGTAATTGTGACAGGAGCAGGGTTTGTTCAGTGAAATGCTCAATTTCATGTTGTTGCAAAGCCGCAGCGTATGCAGCCTGGGCGGCACGTTTGTCCTCAAGGCTTTTTTCTAAAGCCAGTTGGCGACGAATCCGAGCCTGTTCGAGCAGTTCTGCTTTTAAGTTGGCATAGGCAATGGCAATTTTCTGTTCAGAGGCTTTTTGGGCCAGCTGATCAGCAGTGAGCCATTGTTGGATGTCACCACTGGATTGCAGCAGATCACAGATGCGGGCGAGGTCATCAAGAAAAGCTTGACGTACAGCTTCAGGAGCCTGAAGCCAGCGCTTTTTAAAATCTTGACCTACATTAAGTGCCACTACACATCTCCTTGCCGGGGTAAAATTAAGCGGGTTTATAGTTTAAAGGTGCGCGGTTGAATACCCAAGCGCCGATATTGTTTGAATTTTTCTCGGCCAATCTGTTTGGCCGTTTCATCATTTTCGATAATTTCAATAATGTGACCAAATTTGTCCGTTTGTTCAAGCGCCTGATTGTTAAAATTAAACACCAGCCACGCTGCACTGTCAGGAAGCTGTGCTGAAATACAGACGGGTGCATCGGTCTGCTCGATACCATGCGGGATAAAACTGCTGGGATCAAAGCTCCACAGGCGCTCATCCAGTTGCTGCTGTAAGTCGGGATCTGGACAGTACAGCCAGATTTTGCCCTGCTTGGGCAGCAGCTTGCGGCATAAACGGCAAGCACTTTCGACTTGCCGTTCCGGGCTTTTTTCAAACAGATAAAAGCTAACCTTAGCCATTGGCAACCGCGCGGTTGGCCAGGAATTGCATCAACAAAGGTACTGGTCGACCCGTTGCGCCTTTGCTGGTGCCTGACAGCCATGCTGTGCCTGCAACATCCAGATGCGCCCAGCGATAGTCACGGGTAAAACGCTGCAAGAAACAAGCCGCTGTTACAGAGCCTGCGGTTGGACCCCCAATATTGGCAATGTCGGCGAATGGAGAGTCTAATAATTCCTGATAATCATCAATCACCGGCATACGCCAGACGCGGTCGAAACTCTGTTCACCGGCTGCGCTAATTTCATTGGCCAGTTCATCATCGGGTGAGAACAGTCCACTGAGTACTTTACCGAGTGCGACCACACAGGCGCCGGTGAGCGTCGCAATATCAATGACCACTGCTGGATCAAAGCGTTTGATGTAGGTCAGGGTGTCACACAGTACCAGGCGGCCTTCAGCATCGGTATTGAGAATTTCAATGGTTTGGCCACTCATGCTGGTCACGATGTCGCCTGGACGGGTGGCATGACCGGATGGCATGTTTTCTGCCGCTGCAATCGTACCGACCACATGGATCGGCAGACGTGCTTCACAAAGTGCACGCATGGTACCCAAGACGGAGGCTGCACCGCACATGTCGAATTTCATTTCATCCATGCCCAGGCCTGGTTTCAGTGAAATGCCACCAGTGTCAAAGGTAATGCCTTTACCCACCAAGACGACAGGTGCTTGGTCGAGTTGTGCTTGATAGTCGAGGGTGATGATGCGACCTGGACGCTCGGAACCTTTGCTGACCGCTAAAAAGGCATGCATACCCAATTCTGTCATTTGCTGCTCATCTAGCACATTGACCTTGAGTAAGTCTGGAAATTCTGCGGCCAAAGCCTGTGCCTGCTCTGCCAGATATTCCGGGAAACAGATATTGCCCGGACGGTTACCGAGGTCACGCGCCATACTCTGACCAGATTGGATAGCATCCACTAGGGTGAGTTGTGCTTCAGTTAATGGCGTCTGGCTGGCAATTAAATTGATCTGTTCGAGCAAAAATTCATTTTTTTTGCTTTTGAATTCATCAAAACCGTAGGCAGCTTGGGTCAGATTCAATGCGAACAGGTAATGCAGTTCCTGTGGCAAAGCGGAAATATCCAGACTAATTTGTTTAAATTTCTTTTGTACGCCTTGCACAATCGTTTGTGCCAGCTTGGCCAGTTTCGCGGGCTTAAGCTCCGCAGTTTTATCGAGGCCGATCAAGGCTGCATTGGGTGCGGCTGTGATTTTCCCAATCAGCGGTAAATTTTCATTGAGGCTCGCTTTAAACTGGGTCGCGGCAATTAAGTTTTCTAATTCATTGACTTGATAGGCTGCCGCTGCGTTTTCCAAATGCTCTGCATCAACCAAAATCAACAGATACGGGGTTGAGCTAGTCGCAGCGAGTGAAGTTTGAAGGGTAAGTTTCATTGCGGTATTCATGCCTTATAAAGGTTTGCAAATCATTCAACCATTGAAACATTTCCGGTGATAGAGTTGCAATGTACAACGGTGGGATAGGTTTTATATTTTTAACATTCGGGTAAACTAGCGCTAGTCCTGATGAACCCTTTTGGAAGAATTAATTTGATTATTCGGCGTTATCTCGTCAAGCAAGTTGTATCCACTTCTCTGGTGGTGATTGCCTTATTGACCTTGATCATGATGGGTGGCCGATTGATCAAGTATTTTGGTATCGCTGCGCAAGGTCGTTTGGATGCCAGTATCCTGTTCAGCATTATTGGCTACCGGATGCCTGAATTCCTGACCCTGATCTTGCCGTTAGGATTTTTTATCGGTTTGATGCTGGTGTTTGGCCGTTTGTATGTCGATCATGAAATGGCAGTACTGAACAGCAGTGGCGTGAGCCGGCATCAACTGGGCCGTTTACTTATTCCGCTGACCTTGGTCTATTTATTGGCACAGAGCGGGTTAATGCTGTGGATGTCACCTTGGGGTTTGCGCCAGTTCGAAGAGCTGACCACCAATCAGGCGGTGCGGACCGGTTTTGATCTGGTGCGACCAAAAGAATTTATTTCTTCAGGGCCATATACCATTTATGCTGGTGATCTTTCCGATGACCGCAAAAATCTGAAAGATATCTTTTTCTATCAGCGTGCGGAAAGACCCGGTAAGCCGGATGTGATGATTCTGGCACGTGAAGCGACCCGGGTTGAAGTGGCGAATGATACGGCCAATGTGGTTGATCTGGTGGAAGGCCGCCGTTATGAAATTTATCCGGGCAAGCCACAGTATTCACAAGCTGAATTCGCAAGCTATCGGTTGCGTCTGGAAAATGACAAGGCTGCCCAGTTTGAAAGCGCTGAAGTAGAAGCCTTACCTACCGCGAAACTCTGGAAAAATCGCCATGATCCCGTGGTGGTCAGTGAGTTGGGCTGGCGTTTCTTTGTGCCGTTTGCCCTGATCGTGGCTTTGATGCTAGCCGTGGCCTTGTCCGAAGTAAATCCACGTCAGGGACGCTATTTTCGCCTGTTTCCGGCCATTCTGATTTTTGCCAGTTTAATTGTGGCCTTGATGGCAATTAAAACCCGCATCAGTAAAGACGAGCTTGGTGTATGGGCTTATCCAGCAGTCTTGATCGCCTATGCGATCGCTGCAGCGCTGTTCTCGCGTAAGCAGAAATTGGGCCCTAAAATCCAGAAACACATTGAACGCGTGAGGTCTTAACAATGTTTGCACGTCGAATAGTCGCTAAACATGTGACCAAAACTACCGCACTCGCAATGCTGGGGGCGACAGCCGTCTTATCTATGCTGCAGGTCCTGTTTACCTATCTGGGGGAATTGAGTGACCTAAACGAGCACTATAATGCCTGGCAAGCATTGCAATATGTGCTTTGGGGGGCACCGCGTTATCTGTATGAGATTTTGCCGATCTCGGCTTTGATGGGGGCGGTGCTAGGTCTTGGCACTATGGCATCCAACAGTGAGCTGATCGTGATGCGTTCAGTCGGGATTAGCCTGTGGCGCATTGTTGGCTGGGTGATCCGCTCTGCGATGTTGTTGGTGGTGCTGTCTTTTGCCTTAAGCGAATGGGTGATTCCATATACCAATGAGCAGGCGAAAAGCGTGAAAACTCATCAAAGCGTCGCCGCTTTAGGTGAAGTGAAAGGCTATTGGACACGTGAAGGCCAGCGTTTTATTTACATTGATTACGCCAATTCACAAGGGAATCTGCGAAATATTCAGGTCGTCGATTTTGACCAGAATTATCGGTTGCAATCGGTGCTGAATGCGGAGCAAGGGCAATTTGTCAGCGATGGGCGCTGGAATTTAAGTACCGCCCAGCAGGTGGATGTTTTAGCGAATGGTAATGCCGTCCATCAACGGGCAGATCAACAGGCCCTAGGACTCGCTTTACAACCGAAATATGTGCATATGGTGACGATTGATCCTGAAGACCTGTCACCCAGCCAGTTGATCAGTTTCATGCGCTATATGCATGAATACAGCCAGGTACCCAAAACTTATCAGTTGGCGTTCTGGCAAAAAGTTGGTGCGCCGTTTGCTCTGATTGCCTTGGTTCTGATTGCCTGTTCGTTTATTTTTGGGCCATTGCGTCAGCAGTCGATGGGTTTCCGTTTGGTCATCGCGCTGTTTATCGGGTTAGGTTTCTTTTATCTGCAGGATTTCTTGGGTTATGCCAGCTTGGTGTACTCGCCATCGCCCGCGTGGTTCGTCTTTATCCCGATTGTCCTGATGTTTATTGCCGGTGGTTATTTACTACAGCGCGTCCGCTAAAAGCGTATAACACTTTGCCAGTTCGTCTATTTCTGTGCGTGAAAGCCCGCACAGAACATAGAGTCTTGCAGCAAAATTCGGTAAGATAGCATGCTGAATTTGTAAACAAATGAAAGAGTGAAAATCATGACGGATGCAACTGCTGGCAAAATCCCTCACGTTCTGGTGATTATGGATGGTGTGGGCCATCGTGAAGCGGTCGAGGATAACGCTTTTCTTGCAGCGAAAACTCCAAATTTGACAGCCATCACACAAAAGCATCCGCATGGTTTGATTTCTGGCTCTGGTGAAGATGTGGGTTTGCCGGATGGCCAGATGGGTAACTCGGAAGTGGGTCACATGAACTTGGGCGCAGGCCGAGTGTTGTACCAAGACTTTACCCGGATTACCAAAGATATTCGTACTGGTGCGTTCTTTGAGCATGAAGTGCTGGTGGATGCGGTTGAAAAGGCCAAAGCATCGGGTGGCGCTGTGCATATCATGGGGCTGTTGTCGGAAGGCGGTGTGCATTCTCATGAAGACCATATCGTGGCGATGTGTGAACTGGCGCTAAAACGTGGTGCGCGAGTTTATCTGCATGCTTTCCTTGATGGCCGTGATACACCACCGAAAAGTGCACAACCTTCGTTAGAAAAACTGGATGCGCTGTTTGCCCAATATCCGGGTCAAGGCCGTATTGCATCGATGATTGGCCGTTACTATGCCATGGACCGTGACAATCGCTGGGATCGTGTAGAACAAGCCTATCGCCTGTTGACCGAAGGTGAGGCAGTCCGTACTGCAGCCACTGCGCTAGAAGGTCTGGAACAGGCCTATGCAGCGGATGAAAGCGATGAGTTTGTCAAGGCGACCCGTATTGGTGAGATTGCCAAAATCCAGGATGGCGACAGCATCGTCTTTATGAACTTCCGTGCTGACCGTGCGCGCGAGATCACCAAAGCCTTTGTGGAAAAAGACTTTGCCGGTTTCGAACGTAAAGTCGTGCCGAATTTAGCCAAATTCGTCATGCTCACGCGCTATCAGGCCTCGATTGATGCACCCGTGGCGTATATGCCGGAAGAGCTGAAAAACTCGATTGGTGAATACCTGTCAAACTTGGGTAAAACGCAGTTACGTATTGCTGAAACCGAAAAATATGCGCATGTGACGTTCTTCTTTAGTGGTGGTCGTGAAGATGAATATCCAGGTGAAAAACGCATCTTGATTCCATCTCCGAATGTGGCGACATATGACCTCAAACCAGAAATGAGCGCTTATGAAGTGACCGATGAACTGGTCAAGGCCATCAATTCTGGTGAGTATGACCTGTTAGTTGTGAACTATGCCAATGGTGACATGGTGGGGCATACCGGTGTCTTTGATGCTGCCGTGAAGGCAGTTGAAGCGGTGGATACGTGTTTGGGCCGTGTTTACGATGCTGTCATGGCCAATAAAGGCCATATGATCATCACGGCAGACCATGGTAATGTGGAGCAGATGCAGGACTATGAAAGTGGTCAGGTGCATACTCAGCATACCACTGAGCTGGTGCCATTTATTTATGTTGGTCCAGGCGCAGCTACGATTGCCGAAGGCGGCGTGTTGGCCGATGTTGCACCAACGCTGTTAAATTTGATGCATTTGCCTGTACCTGCAGATATGCAGGGCCGTAATTTGATCACGGTTGAGGCTTAACCCCCAAGAGGACGGAATGATGCAACAAGGAAAGACCCTGGCTCAGATTCTGGGGATCGTGTGCTGTTGTTTATTTTCCGTTCCGGTTCTTGCAGCAGAGCGTCCGAACACTGATCTGGATTCGGACGTCGTGCAAGAGGATTTTACTGAGGTGCCAGTAGAATCCATCCAGCAATTTGTACAGATCTACGGTTTGGTACAAAAAAACTATGTGGAAGCAAAATCTGATGAGGTTTTGTTCCAACAGGCGATTAAGGGGCTGGTCAGCGGACTGGATCGTTATTCGCGTTATTTATCTCCTGAAGAATATCAACAACTGCTGCAATATACTGAAGGTGAGCTGGCAACGGTCGATTTTGGTCTGCGTTATGATGTTCAGCATCATCAATGGCAAATCCAAAACTTAAAAGAAGGAGCTGATTCCAGCAAACTTGGCCTGCGCAATGGTCTGGTGGTCGACAAGATTGACCATCAAAGCTTAAAAGAGCTGAACCATGTTCAGGTACAGGAATTGCTCACCGGTTCGATAGGCTCCACCATGCTGGTGCAACTGGATGAGCAACGTCCTCCGGTGAGTATCGTCCGTAATAAAAAGATTGAAGCCGATACTCAAGCTCAGTTATTGCATAATCAGGTTTTGCTGATTAAAGTCCGGGTCTTTCAGCAGGATACTGCCAACCAGATTAAGCATCTGATTGAAGATCATGCCAGTAATCGTTTGAAAGCAGTCCTTATCGATTTACGTAATAATCCGGGGGGACTATTGTCCGCTGCGGTGGAGTCTGCGGACCTGTTTTTAAATCAAGGTGTTATTGTCTCAACCCGCAGTCGTTCCGAAGGTGATCAGCAGTTTCAGGCCTTACCGAGCAATGACTTCCAGAACCTGAAAATCGGCATTTTGATTAACCAGCGCTCTGCCTCTGCCGCTGAAGTCTTTACCATGGCGCTCAAGGAGCATGGTCGTGCCTGGGTGGTGGGTGAGAAAAGTTATGGTAAGGGCGTGGTACAAAAGCTCTTTGCCCTACCCAATGGTGCTGCGCTACAAATGACCGTCTCACATTACTACACACCGTTAGGTCACATGATTGAGGGGCAAGGCGTCACGCCAGATTACCTGTATCCGATTTCTGGCGAGATCCGTGATGAAACCTATCTGGAAAATGTCACTGAGTTATTGATTAAGCACAAATAGTTTTATTCGACCTCGGAATCCAAGCCCAGTTTTTTTAGCCGGTAGCGTAAGGAACGGAAACTCATGCCGAGTTTCTTGGCCGCTAGCGTACGGTTCCAGTGGGTCATATCAAGTGCCTTTAACAGCAGCTCTTTTTCGATTCTTTCCAGATAATGCTCTAACCCTTCAGCTGGAAGTTGACCATAGAGGACACCCGGAGCATGGATAGTCGTGGCTGAAGCAGATTCCTGTTGAGGCGCTGCTGGTTGCAGAGGGGGGGAAATGCTGTTTTGCAGGTCTTCCACTTGCAATTCGGTCTCGTCGCAGAATGCGATGGCACGTTCCACCATATTGCGCAATTCACGCACATTACCTGGAAAATGCTGCTGTAGCAAAAACTGCTGGGCTGCTTTACTCAGCGATTTCACGGGCAGATCCCACTCATCACACACCTGCTGAATAAAATGGTCTGCCAATAACAGAATATCCTGTCCTCGTTCTCTTAAGGGAGGAAGCACTACATCAATCACATGCAGGCGGAAGAACAAATCCTGACGGAATTTCCCCTGTTGCACGAGACTGGTCAGATTCTGATGGCTGGCACTGATGATGCGAAAATCGACATCAATTTCCTGATCACTGCCGAGTGGGCGAACCTGTTTGTCCTGCAGCACTCGTAGCAGTTTGACCTGCATATTAAGCGGCAATTCAGCAATTTCATCCAAGAATAAACTGCCACCATTGGCTGCCTGGATCAGTCCCTGTTTGTCTTGTGCTGCCCCGCTAAAGCTGCCTTTCTTATAGCCGAACAGCTCACTTTCCATCAACTCTGCCGGAATTGCCCCACAGTTAATCGCAATAAAAGGTCCCTGATTGCGGTTACTGAGCTGATGAATCAAACGTGCGACCACTTCTTTGCCACTGCCGGATTCCCCGGTAATAAAAACAGGTGCCTGAGAACGGACAATTTTATTCAGGTCTGCCCGTAGCTGCTGAATGGGCTCGGAACGGCCGATCAACAGGCGATTTTCGGGACGATCTTCGGCGGCAGGACACCAGGATTTCGGCAGATTGAGGGCTTTTTGTAATAGTTGGGTTAAATGCTTCTGATTAATCGGTTTACTGACAAAATCAAAGGCTCCGGCTTTTAATGCACTGACTGCAATATCCATACTGCCATAGGCGGTCAGTACGGCAATCGGTGTGTTGGGATAACAGCGTGTGACCAGTTCGACCAACTCCAGACCGTTACCATCTGGCATGTTTAAATCGGTCAGACAGGCATCGTACTGGTATTGGGTAAAGAAATAGCGCGCACGTTGTAAACTATGCGCAATATGCGTCTTGATGCCCATACGTGCCAGGGTCATCTGCATCAGCGTACATAAGTCTTCTTCATCATCCACCAATAAGACGAGGGCTTGTTTTTCTGTCATGATCCCTGCAAAACCTGATTCAAATGATTTGTGGAGCATTCAATGCGGAAACATGCTCCTTGTGGTTGTTCAATGTAGCTCAGTTTGGCTTGATTGGCTTCGCATAAACTGCGAGATAAGTATAATCCTAAACCAGTTCCGTTAATTTCGGTACTGAAAAATGGCTGGAATAAACGTGAAATATCCTGTTTCTGAACCCCTGAGCCAAAATCAATCACATCTATCCAGACCCCTTGCTCATGCGTACTGACCCGTAATTGAATAAAGTCTGATGCACGATTATGTCGAATCGCATTACGGATCAGATTGACTAAAACCTGACGGAGTTGCAGAGGATCAAACACGACCGAGCAGTCTTGTTGCAGGTCTAAATGAATCTGCTGCTGTATATCAGAAAAGTCTTCCCGCAGGCATTCCGTGAGGAAGAGTTTTAATTGCAGCCTTTCTGGGAAAGTCCCTTTGTGTCGTGCCATATTGAGCGTGTCTTTAATAATGACATCGATACGATTGGCCTGTTTGGCAATCATCTGTGTGAGCATACGCTGCTGTTCGGCATCACTATCTAATAACAATTGATTGGCCTGAGTAATGGCCGCCAAAGGGTTACGTATTTCATGTGCAATGCTGGCAGTCAGTTGTCCTAGGGCCGCGAGTTTGAGTTGTTGAACCTGCTGGTTGATTTTTTGTGCATCCTGTAGCACCAATAAACTCAGACTTTGCTGGGGTGTGATCAGTTTCTGTAACTGAATCTGGATGGTGTAGTGCGAAAATTGGGATTCAAACTGAAATTTTTCCCCATGTTTAAAATGGTCAAATTTGAGCAGTTGCCATAGATCAGGTTGGACTTCAGACAAAGGTTGTTTTTGATGGGCAAACGTGGGCAGGATTCCGAGCAGATGGCACGCTGCTGGATTTACCAGCACAATATGACAAGCTGCATCGAGCACCAGATAACCCACCTCAATTTGTTCCAGAATATAGCGGTTGATATTCTGCAGTTGATGAAATTCCTGTGACTGATGCAGATGCAGGTTCTGCAAAATCTGGAAGCGTTGTACGGCCAATTGACTCAAGCCATACACCACAAAAAACAAAAAAGCCAAAAGGGCATTGTGACCGACATTATTAAGACTAGAGAAATCCAATACACTGCCGACAAAATGTTGATAAACCACACTAATAACGGCAATCAGCGTGATAATCAGGGCCTTACGCTGATCCAGCAGGAGGCTGGCTGAAAAGATGGTAATCACAAAAAGCAGACTGATATGTAAACTTGGACTACCGACCGCAAAGGTCAGGATGCTCAGCATCAGAACATCACAAGCTAGAATGAGTACCAGTTGTCGCTGTGTAGAAAAAGGCAGAAATTTGAGACTGACCAGCTGGAATAAGCTAATCAGGGCATAAAAAACTGCGGTATAAAAATATAAGGTGGGTTGCTGATAATAATTTCCGAGTTGCCCTTGGGTGAACATAAAAATGAACGTCAGGCTTAGGGCAATAATCAGACGATAAATACTGTAATGGATAGCTAAACGATAAATCGTCTGAAATAGGGAAGCTGGAATCGCAAGCATCAGGTTGGTCTGGATTAAGGCTTAATTAAGCCATAACGAATCGCCAAGTGAGTCAGTTTAACGTCACTGTCGATGCCGAGTTTTTCAAAAATCCGATAGCGGTAGGTATTAACGGTTTTTACACTGACAAACAGCTTATCGGCAATCTCTTGTGCACTGATACAATTGACGACCATCATGGCCACCTGCATTTCACGTTCAGATAAGGCATCGAAAGGGGACTGCTGGGTGTCAGACAGATAGGAGCTGGCGAGCTGCTCGGCAATATCCGCACTGAAATATTTACCACCTTGCATGACTTTTTTAATTGCCCGCACCATTTCAGAAATGGGTGCACCTTTCGTGATGTAACCTTTAGCACCTGCTTTGAGTAATAAGGACGGGTAAGGTTCTTCGGCAAGACCACTGACCGCGAGTACTTTTGTCTCCGGTGTAGACTGTAGCAGACGGCGCGTGGTTTCTACTCCACCAATACCGGGCATGTTGACATCGAGTAAAACCACGTTCGGATGATGTTGGCGAACCATAGCAATCGCTTCTTCACCCGATTCAGCTTGACCAATAACCTGGACATCAGCGTGATCTTCTAACATGCGACAAATCCCTGTACGTACCAGCTCATGGTCGTCGACAACTAAGACTGTGATCACGTTTCTCTCCCTTCCTGAATAAATCTATTTTTTTGTTACATAAAGCAAATTAAGCTTGCAATGAAACGACAAAATTAGCAATGCTATTCATATCCTCAATGCATTGTCTTGTACAAAATCGTGGCACTGGAAATGCCTGATTGCTGTGCAAATGTAAGGTATATTGTAGGTAATAAGCAACTTTCTCTTATTCTCCCCGAGTTGAGTGTCGAATGATGAAAACTTCTAAAAAGTCTTTAATGCATGTGTTGAGTATGTCTATTCTACTCAGCCTGAGTTCAACGAGCTTTGCAGAACTCGTCATGAATCCGGCTCCAGGGGAAAATGGACAGGCTTCTCTCACTTGGTCAGCTGAAGAGGCCGACCAGTTTCTGAATGGTGAAGTAACCGTAGCGCAAGACGTGACTCCACCTGGTTCCACCAAGGTCACCACAACACTACGCAGCAGTACTCAGGCACCTGCAGCGACCGTGGCTAAAAAAGTCCAGATTTTGGATACTTCAAGCAATTATCGTAATCAGCCTGTTGTCAATGCCCGTTCGGCCTTGGTTCTTGATGCACAAACCGGTGAAGTGCTGTATAGCAAAAATACCAATACCGCTTTACCGATTGCATCGATTACCAAATTGATGACAGCCGTTGTGACTGCAGATGCACGTTTAAACATGTCTGAAGAAATCACCTTACAGCCTGTTGATTTCGCTGGAGCAGGTGGTAAAAATTCAAGCTCTACATTACGTGTCGGCGATAAAATGAACCGTGCCGAGGCGTTATTGTTTGCTTTGATGAAATCAGAAAATCCGGCTGCGGCTGCGTTAGCGCGGACGTATCCAGGCGGTAAGCCAGCCTTTGTGGCTGCAATGAATGCTAAAGCTCGTGCTTTGGGCATGACCTCGACCAAATATTATGAATCGACTGGGCTAGATCCACGTAATGTGGCATCCGCACGTGATTTAGGTATTTTGGTCAGTGCGGCCTCACAGTACGGATTGATTCGCCAGTTCTCCACAACAGCGAGTTATGACTTTAACCTGGGTTATCGTGTCTTGAAATCTAATAATACCAATGCCTTGGTGCGTAATGGCGGTTGGAATATTAATCTATCCAAAACTGGTTATATCAATGAAGCGGGGCGTTGTGTAGTTATGCATACCACAGTCAATTCACGTCCAGCGATCGTCGTATTACTTGGTGCAAGCACCACGCAAGCACGTAACAGTGACGCGACCAACTTAATGACTTGGTTAGGTAATTTGCCAAAACGTATCTAGTTTCTTACTACCAGCCTGATAATATTCATTTTTATCAGGCCATAAAAAAACCCTGCTGAAGCAGGGTTTTTTTATTCTTTCATGCTGGAAAAATATTATTCCATATTTGAAAGAATTGAAGTTTTTACATCATTCATAGTGGCATCGATCGTCAACATGACTGCATCAGAGCATTGTTTGATGGCAGTATCTGGATCTTTCAGGCCATTACCGGTTAAGGTACAAACGATGACAGAACCTTCAGGAATCTTACCGTTTTTCACGTCACGGATGGCACCACCCAAGCTTGCTGCAGAAGCTGGTTCACAGAACACACCTTCATACATCGAAAGCATACGCTGTGCTTCAAGGATTTCGCTGTCCTGAAGTTCATCAAACCAGCCGCCAGACTCTTTCATTACTGCATGTGCGTGGTTCCAGCTTTGTGGGTTACCAATACGGATTGCAGTCGCAATGGTTTCAGGATGTTCAACAGGAGCACCACGTAGGAAAGGTGCGGAACCGGCTGCTTGATAACCGATCATTTTAGGACGCGCTGCTTGTGCTGGTAAACCAGTGAAAGCATCGGCTTCACGATCATATTCACAACGGTTAGTTGCATATTCGCTTGGATCAACCGCTTGCTCTGAATAGCCCATCCAGTGCGCTGTAATGTTACCCGCGTTACCTACTGGCAAGCAGTGATAATCTGGTGCACGGCCCAAAGCATCGACAATTTCAAATGCCGCAGTTTTCTGACCTTGTAAACGGTAAGGGTTGATCGAGTTTACGATAGTCACTGGGGCTTGATCAGCAACTTCTTTCACTAGGCGCATACCATCGTCAAAGTTGCCGCGGATTTGCATGGTGATCGCACCGTACATCATGGCTTGTGCCATTTTGCCCATGGCAATTTTGCCTTCAGGAATCAAAACAAAGGCTTTGATGCCCGCACGCGCTGCATAAGCCGCAGCTGCTGCAGAAGTGTTACCTGTAGAGGCACAGATAATCGCTTTTGAACCCGCTTCAACAGCTTTGGTTACAGCCATGGTCATACCACGGTCTTTAAATGAACCTGTCGGGTTTAAACCTTCATACTTCACATAGATTTCAACATCTTTGCCAATAATGCGCGGAATGTTCTCCAGTTTAATGAGCGGGGTGTTCCCTTCACCTAAAGAGATAGCACGAGTCGTTGCTGAAACTGGCAAACGGTCACGATAACGATCAACAAGACCGGTATAACGATTGGCATTAGACATGATGGTGTTCCAAATGTGAGTAGAGCTGGTGAGGGGAGTTGCCCCTCAACCCGATTAACTGTCCAGCGATTCTAAACGAATTCGCACGATTTCGCCACGAGTTGCTGGCAATGCTTGGATTTTTGCCAGAGCCTCGTCCATTTTTGATTCCACAATTGGATCGGTGAGAATCACAATTGGAATAAGATCTTTTAAGCGAGGTTGCTGCATGATGGCATCAATACTGATGCCGGCACGACTTAAAATAGTTGTGATGTCGGCAAGTACACCAGTTTGGTCTTCTACATCCACACGGATGTAGTAACTGGTGGTCATATCCTCACGGTTCAGGATCGGAGTATCTGTCAAGGCTTCAAAGGCCAACTGAGGAATCGTACCTGAACCATCTTCCGTGTAAGAAATGTCACGTACGATATCCACGATATCTGCGACAACCGCTGAAGCTGTTGGGCCAGCACCTGCGCCAGCACCATAATACAGTGTTGGACCGACTGCATTGGCCTGCACCAGTACGGCATTTTTAACGCCGTTGACATTCGCAATCAGCTGTTCTTCAGGGATTAAGGTCGGGTGTACGCGAAGCTCGATACCATTTTCAGCACGGCGTGCAATGCCCAAATGTTTAATACGGAAACCGAGTTCTTCCGCATATTTTACATCTTGCGCTGTAATCTTACTGATGCCTTCGGTATAAACCTTGTCAAACTGCAATGGAATACCGAATGCGATAGAAGCCAACAAGGTAAGTTTGTGTGCAGCGTCAATCCCTTCCACGTCAAAGGTTGGATCGGCTTCGGCATAACCCAGTTCCTGAGCTTCTTTGAGCACATCGGCAAAAGCACGGCCTTTTTCACGCATTTCAGTCAGGATAAAGTTACCTGTACCGTTAATAATGCCCGCCAGCCATTCAATTTTGTTGGCAGCCAGACCTTCACGAATCACTTTAATAATAGGAATACCGCCGGCTACCGCCGCTTCATAGGCGATCTGGACTTTATGGTCATCTGCTGCTTTAAACAGTTCATTACCATGTTCAGCCAATAGTGCTTTGTTAGCAGTCACGACTTGTTTGCCATGTTTGATGGCTTCCATGATCACTTCATAGGCAGGGTGAATGCCACCCATGACTTCAACGACCACATCGACATCTGGTTGGCATACGATGTCCATCAAGTCGCCACTTTGCTTGATGCCTTCAAGATTTAAGTCTGGACGAGGGCGACGGGTACCTACATGGGTAATTTGAATTTCACGACCGGTGCGACGTTTAATTTCAGCAGCATTTTCTTGTAAAAGTTTTAGGGCTCCACCACCGACGGTGCCAAGACCAAGGATTGCCAGGCGAACTGGTTGCACGTCACACTCCATATATCACGAATTCAATTAAGTTTAAGATCATAGCTAAAAAAAGCGCCAGACTCTAGGGTGTAGATGCGTTATCTACACCCGATCAGGATTAATTGCCCAAACGCTGAATTAACTCTTGTGGCGACAGATAACCACCGAGATACTGACCTTCGACATTATAAATGGCCGGGGTGCCATTCACCCCCATTTTTTGGCCTAACTGGTACTGGGCTTTGACCGGATTCTGGCATTGTGCTGCTGGCAATTGTCCACCATGAATGGCTTGTTCAAAGGCCGCATGACGGTCTGCACTACACCAGACGCTTTCCATTGCCGGGAATAATTGCTCGCCGCGTGGCCAGGCAATGTAACGTACCTCGATACCGGCAGCATTGATTTCGGCCATATGGCTATGCAGTTTCTGGCAATAAGGGCAGCTGATATCGGTAAAGACATAGATCACATGTTTGGTTTGACCTTTGGCTGGATAAATCAGCAGGTCTTCTGTTTTGAGTGCAGCCAGATGTTTTTTGTTTTCCGAGGACTGGAAGCTCTCACTGACATTATGCAGCTGTTTGTCTCCTAAACGGATGACATCACCTTGAATGATGTATTTGCCATCACTCGTTGCATATACCGCACCCATGCCTTCAAGATTCACCCAGTACAAGTTTGGTACTTCAGTACTTTTGACATCGAGTACTTTGGCATTGATATTGGCAGTTTTGAAATGTTGCTGCAGGGTCTGGAGCAGATGTTCCTGAGTCTTGCGTTCCGTCAGGGGAGAGGCTTCACCCGTCGCAGGTGCCGTAGCAGTTAAGGTATTTTGTTTTTTGTCGTCATTATTGCTATTGGAGCATGCAGCAAGCAGAACGCTGGTCGTTAGCGCACAAGCCAACGCCAAACGGGAACGGGTAAACAGCATAAAAGACCCTTTATTATGTAAAGATTAGGGAAAGGATAGCCCGCAAGCATAGCAAAAAAATATCCATGGATTGATTAAATTTATTGATCTAGCCAGGGCTTTTTCACAGTTTTCCAGGTTGTTAAGCGCGTGGATGATGCTGTGCATGCAGCTGTTGTAAACGTAGCTGTGCCACATGAGTATAAATTTGTGTGGTGGACAGGTCACTGTGCCCCAGCAGCATTTGTACCACACGCAAATCCGCACCATGGTTCAATAAATGCGTAGCAAAGGCATGGCGCAAAGTATGCGGCGAAAGTTCAGTTTCGATGCCTGCCTGTAAAGCATAGCGTTTAATCGCGTACCAGAAATTTTGCCGGCTCATGATGCCGCCGTGTTGCGTCAGAAACAGATAATCTGTGGCGGTTTTATACAGTTGTGGTCGTGATTCAGTCAAATAACGCTCGACCCACTCACAAGCAACCTGTCCTAAAGGAACCAGCCGTTCTTTATTGCCCTTACCGACAATACGTAAATAGCCCTGTTTCAGGTTGATCAGTTCCAGCCGTAAATTCAGCAATTCTGTCACGCGCAAACCGCAAGCATACAGCACTTCCAGCATGGCGCGGTCACGCAGGCCGAGCGCAGTTTCGGTGTCGGGCGCCTGAATTAGCGCTTCGACATCCTGTTCGGACAAGTCTTTGGGTAAGGCTCGACCAATTTTGGGTGTTTTGTGTGTGGCCACGGGATTATCAGAACGTAGTTTGTGTTCACGCAAAAATTTATAAAAAGACCGTAATGCCGAAAGACAGCGGGCAATTGAACGTGGACTCTTGCCTTGTTTGGTCAGTTGTAGCAAGACATCAGCCACTTGATCGCTGTTCCAGTCGATGAGCGGTATGCTGCTGCATTCACTGCATTGGATCAGATCGGAAAGATAGGCGTTGCGCGTATGGGGACTGACGGTTTGTGCAACCAGATAATCGCGGAAGCCCTGCAAGAAGCTGAGGTGTGCAGGAATCTGGACTGGTGCAGGGATACGGGGCTTTTTATTTAACATGTTTTCATCTGATAGGATTTAATAAACCGATGCTTTGTATTGGTTTTTATTCACTGTAGAGCAATTCTTTTCTGCTGTCGATGTGATATAAGAAGATGAGAATTGGAATTGAACCTTATTTGGTAATTATTCTCATTTGCTAGTATACTGTAGAAAATGTTTTAGGATCGGATGCGGTGCGTTTATCAGAGTTAAAAGTTAAGCAAGCTGCCATCATCACCAAGGTCAACCGGACTTTGGATGGCAATTCGGGTCAGCCTGACCTTGTCGCAAGTCGACTCGAAACTTTGGGTTTCGTGCCGGGTACACGCGTCGAAGTGATTACCAAAGGTATTTTTGGTGGAGATCCTATTCTCATTCAGATCGGATTTACCCGTTTTGCCCTGCGCAAAGTGGAAGCCGAAAAAATTGAAATTCGCGTCGGAGAAGGAGCGCCCGCATGAGTGATGCGCTGCGTATTGCCCTTGTGGGAAACCCAAACTGCGGTAAAACCTCATTATTTAACCATCTCACCGGAACGCGCCAGAAAGTGGCCAATTATGCGGGTGTGACGGTTGAACGCAAGGTCGGTTTTTTTAATTTGCCTTCAGGACGACAAGTTCGTGTCTTGGATTTGCCCGGCACTTACAGTTTAAATGCCACCAGTCCGGATGAAGCGATTACCCGAGATGTGTGTCAGGGAAAAATTGCTGATGAGCAGCAACAGGATGCATTCTTGTGTGTCGTCGATGCGACCAACCTGAAGCTGCATTTGGGTCTGGTTCTGGAAGTTATTGATCTCGGGCGCCCGATTCTGCTGGTGCTGAATATGATGGATGAAGCACGCCGTCGCGGGATGCAGATCGATGTGCAGAAATTGTCACAACGTCTTGGTGTGCCGGTGATTGAAACCGTCGCAGTGCGTAACGCGGGCATTGAAAACCTGATGGCTGCACTCGATCAGGCACAATATAGTGTCGCGGATACTGAGCTCAGCGATTTAAGCAGCAGTGCCCATCATAAAATTGATGCCATCTTAAAAGATGTCGTGAACTTTGTGGATCATGAAGATAAACGCTCTGATTTCCTAGATAAAATCTTTTTACATCCAGTCCTGGGACTGCTCAGTCTGGCCTTGATGATGTTTGTGGTCTTCCAGGCGGTCTTTGCCTGGGCAGCTCCGTTTATGGACGGGATCGAGGCACTGTTTGGCTGGCTCGGTGAAACCGTAAGTGGATATATCCAGCAGCCGTTGCTGAACAGTCTGGTGGTGGATGGGATTATTGCCGGGGCTGGCGGTGTGGTGGTGTTCCTGCCGCAGATTCTGATCCTGTTTTTCTTTATTTTAGTGCTGGAGGAATCCGGTTATTTGCCACGCGCCGCTTTCTTACTTGATAAGTTGATGTTTAAAGCCGGTTTGAGTGGTCGTGCCTTTATTCCACTGCTTTCCAGCTTTGCTTGTGCTGTGCCGGGTATTATGGCAACCCGTAGCATTAATGATCCGCGTGACCGTCTGACCACCATTATGGTGGCGCCGTTGATGACCTGTTCAGCACGTCTGCCGGTGTATGCCTTGCTGATTGCAGCTTTCATTCCTGAGAAAATGATCTGGGGTGTGTTGAACCTCCAAGGTTTGGTGCTGTTTGGCTTATACATGGCAGGGATCATCAGTGCGTTGTGCGTATCCACCGTGATTAAAATTTTCCAGAAAGATAAATCACAACATGCCTTGCTGATGGAATTGCCGAGCTATCGTTTCCCGGACATCAAAAGTGTTTGGATCGGTTTGCTGGATCGTGCCAAGATTTTCTTGAAACGGGTCGGTGGTATCATTTTCGCCTTGTCGATTCTGCTCTGGTTCCTGTGTACTTTCCCGCAAGCACCCGAGGGGGCAACCGGACCAGCAATTGATTATAGTTTTGCCGGCATGATTGGACATTTGATGCAGCCAATTTTTGCCCCTGTAGGCTTTAACTGGCAAATCTGTATTGCCCTGATCCCGGCGATGGCAGCCCGTGAGGTGGTGGTGGCTGCGCTCGGAACCGTGTATGCCTTATCTGCAACGGATGAAGATGCGGTGGCGCAAGGTCTGGCCCAATTGATCAGTGCGGATGGTAGCGGTTGGTCACTCGCGACAGGTTTGTCCTTGCTGGTCTGGTTTATTTATGCACCGCATTGTTTGGCAACACTGGCAACAGTGCGTCGTGAAACCGGTTCATGGCGAACCGTGAGTATTATGACCGTGTATCTGTTTGGTCTGGCTTATTTCATGTCATTCCTGACCTATCAGATCGCATCTTATTATTTCGGTTAAGCACCGAAGGAGGTTGAGATGGTTGAAGGGCTAATCATTGCCGCACTGGTGAGCTGGAGCGCACTGGTGGTGTTTAAAAAGCTTTTTCCGAAAACAGCGTACTCGGTTTTCTTTCGTGCTGCGCAGGGCTGTGAAAAACGCGGCTGGCAGCGTTTGGCGAAATGGCTGCAACCTGCCATGTCGGCTGGTTGTGCGGGTGGCTGTGGTTGCAGTACCACTGATACACCCTCCGCAAAAAAAGTGGAAGTACAGTCGGTAAAATGGCGCTAATCTTCATCTCACCGGTTTTATGACTTAAGCCGCCCTTAATGGGCGGCTTTTTACGCGCTGACACAAAAAAAGTGCATAGAAAATTAAAACAGAAAAAGCATTCAAAACCTCAAAGTGCTACCATTTTGCCAGTTCAAAAATACCTCATCATGCGGAGTGAAAATGTTAATACAACGTGGTGGACTCAAAGTCGTCGCAGGCCTAGGAATTTCCGGTGTATCGGCAGTTAATTTTCTACATCAACAAGGCTACCAGGTTGCAGTAACAGACTCACGCACAACGCCTCCGGGACATGATCAGATTCCTCCTGAGGTGCAAACCAGTTTTGGTCAACTCGATCGCGATTTATTGCTCAAAGCTGAAGAAATCATTTTAAGTCCTGGCCTGGCACCGCAACTGCCAGAAATCCAGGAAGCTATCGCGCAAGGCATTCCAGTGATTGGTGATATCCAGCTACTGCGTCGTGCGACAGATGCTCCCATCGTGGCGATTACCGGTTCTAATGCTAAAAGCACCGTGACGACCCTGATCGGTTTGATGGCCAAAGATGCAGGCAAAAAAGTGGCGGTTGGCGGCAATTTGGGACGCCCTGCGCTGGATTTGCTGAAAGATGAGCCGGAGTTGCTGGTTCTGGAGCTTTCCAGTTTTCAATTGGAAACCACTTCTAATTTAAATGCTGAAGTTGCGGTCGTGCTGAATATGAGCGAGGACCATCTTGATCGCCATGGCAATATGCTCGGTTATCATCAGGCTAAACACCGTATTTTCCAAGGAGTGAAAAAGGTGGTCTTTAACCGTGATGATGCGTTGTCACGTCCTTTGGTACCTGATGCGATTTCCATGCAAAGTTTTGGTTTGAGTGCACCGGATCTGAACCAGTACGGTATTTTGCGAGACTTGGATGGCACCATCTGGCTGGCGCGTGGCCGTGAACGTCTGATCAAGAGTTCGGAATTGTATATTCAAGGTACACACAATGTGGCCAATGCCTTGGCTTGTCTGGCTTTGGGTGAAGCGATTGGCTTGCCATTAGAATCAATGCTTAACACGCTAAAACAGTTTAAAGGCCTTGAGCACCGTTGTGAGTTTGTGAAAGAAGTCAATGGCGTGCGTTATTATAACGATTCCAAAGGTACTAATATTGGAGCAACACTGGCCGCGATTGATGGTCTAGGAATGGCGATTCAGGCCCAACACGGTAAAGTGGTGATTATTTTAGGTGGACAGGGTAAAGGGCAGGACTTTAGCGCTTTACGTCAGGCCTTACAGCAGTATGTTAAAGTGGCCGTGTTAATGGGTGAAGATGCAGCGCAGATCGCTCAAGCAATTGAGGGCACAACAGAGATCCTGCATGCGGACAGCCTGCAGCAGGCTGTGGCGTTGTGTCAGAAAAATGCGCAAGCACAGGATGTGGTATTACTGTCTCCAGCCTGTGCGAGTTTTGATATGTTCAAGGGCTATGAAGATCGTGGTCACCAGTTTGTGGCTTGCGTGAACGCCCTGCGCTAAAAACAACAATAAGGAAGAATTATGGCTGGGTTTGCTCAGACAACCATTGAAAAGATGCAGCAGGTTTATACGCGGTGGGCACCGCGGATCCCTGCGGAAGTCACGCCTCGTAATGTGCTGATTTTTTGTGTTCTGGCCTTGTTGTGCTTAGGCTCAATCATGGTGGCTTCGGCATCTATGCCCTATGCTGAACGTATGCATGAAAATCCATTCCACTATGTGGTGCGTCATGGAATCTCGATTGCTGTGGCCGCCGTGGCTGCCTTCTTGACCTATAAGGTTTCTTTAAATCAATGGTTTAAAAATGCCTTTCCATTGTGGCTGATTACCATTCTGCTGCTTTTTCTGGTGCTTATTGCTGGTTCCGAGGTCAATGGTTCGACACGCTGGATCAGGATTGCAGGGTTTACCCTGCAGCCGACTGAGGTGGCTAAGGTGGCCATGGCAATTTTTACGGCAGATTATGTGGTGCGCCGTGCTGAAGAAGTCCGTAATAATATCAAAGGGTTAGCGCGCCTTGCTGCAGTCATGATCCTGACGGTGGGGCTGATCATTGCCGAACCCGACCTCGGTGCGACAGTGGTGATTGCGTTGATGATGTTGGGAATCTTTTTTCTCGCGGGGGCACCGATCATTCAGTTTGGCATCGCCTTTGGTGCGATTGTCATGGCCTTTGTCTTTCTGATTATCTTCGAGCCCTATCGATTTGAACGGTTAATGTCATTTTCCAATCCATGGGCCGATCCTTTAGGGACGGGCTATCAGCTATCCAATGCACTCATGGCCTTTGGTCGTGGCGAATGGTATGGCGTGGGTTTGGGGCACAGTATCCAGAAAATGTCCTATTTGCCTGAGGCACATACGGACTTCATGCTTGCAGTACTCGGGGAAGAATTCGGCTTTTTGGGAATTACTACTGTCCTGATCCTGTCGTTTGGCATGTTGCTGAGCTGCATTAAAATTGGCCATCGTGCTTTGCAAAACCAGTACTTACGTGCCGGTTATCTAGCCTATGGGATTTCAATTATTTTCCTGCTGCAGATCATGGTGAATGCCGGCATGAACATGGGCTTGATGCCAACGAAAGGTTTGACTCTGCCATTTATCAGTTATGGGGGAACCTCATTGATGATGTGTGCGGTCATGGTCAGCCTGATTCTGAAAATTGATGCTTCGACACAATTAGCTAATCCAAATAAAGAAGAATCTAGCTTTTAAACCGGTTGTCCCGTATGCAGAGGACTGCTGCGGGACGGGTTGTTTGATTGCTTGCTTGTACGTTTGTAACTGCAAAACTCATTTTGACGCTATCCCTGGTTATTCCCTTAGCTCATTTTACTGATTGTAATTTAGAGATAATGACCTGGTAAAAGTGTGCCTTTAGGAATCTTTTGTATATCCCATTGCGTAACGGCCTGAACCAGCATACGGGCAGGTGTATCCAGATCCACTGGGGCTTGACCCAATACCTGTAAGGCCTGTTGTAACAATAGGGACGCTTGGCTCAGATCAAGCGCCTGTGCCAGATTTTGTTTGGAAAGTTTCTGGCCCTGATCATTCATGGCCAAGGGGAGGTGCATATAGTTTAAAGTGGGATAGCCGAGCAGTTGGCCGAGCCAGATCTGTCGTGCGGTGTTGTCGAGCAAATCAGCACCCCGAACGACATGAGTAATACCTTGCAAGTAGTCATCGACCACCACAGCAAGTTGATAACTGATAATGCCATCACGGCGACGGAGTACAAAATCTCCCAGTTCATGCTGTAAATTGCTGCAGTGCAGGCCTTGTAAACGGTCTTCAAAGCAGATGTCTTGGTCAGCGACTTTGATCCTGATGGCCTGATGCTGAAAGTCCAGTCCTAGATCGCGGCAAGTTCCAGGATAGATCGCATTCGAACCGAGCATCTTGCGGGTACATTGACAGGCATACACCAGATGCTGTTGTCTCAGCTGTTCAATGACCGAGTGATAAATGTCTAAGCGATCTTTTTGAAATAGAATTTCGCCATCGGGTTCGAACTGGAAAGCCTCGATTGCGGCCAGAATATGCTGTTCACTGCCGGGATAGATGCGAGGAATATCGGTATCTTCAATGCGGAGCAGCCATTGACCTTGGTGGGCTTTGGCATCGCAATAGCTGGCGACCGCTGTAATGAGTGAACCAAAATGCAAAGGACCGGTTGGCGATGGCGCAAACCGGCCTGAGTAGCGCATCAGCGACACATCATTCTGCTGCTGCACAGGAGCAAAGCTGTCTGGCTTTGCTGAGAAAGATTTAACAGTCACTGTTAACCGTTATTTTGTTTCTCTTTGATTTCCGCTAAGGTCTTGCAGTCGATACACAAGGTTGCGGTTGGACGCGCTTCGAGACGACGCAGACCGATCTCGATCCCGCAAGTTTCACAAAAACCGTAGTCATCATTTTTGATGGCTTCAAGCGATTGCTCAATTTTGCGGATCAACTTACGTTCACGGTCACGCGTCCGTAGTTCAATTGCAAATTCTTCTTCTTGCGTTGCACGGTCATTCACATCTGGCAGAGCGGTATTTTCATCCTGCATGGTGTTGAGTGTACGATCAACTTCAGACATCAGCTCTGCTTTCCAAGCCTCTAGAATTTGGCTGAAATGTTCAAGCTGACCTTCTGACATATATTCTTCATTCTTTTTCGGCTGATAAGGTGCGATACCGAATAAGCTTGCTGTAGAACCACCTTCAGAAGCCTTTGGCTTGGTTTTACGCACGCGTTTAGCGGCCTTGTCAGCATCAGCGATTTCTGTTTGTTCGTCCAAGACTTGATTTTGGTTGTCATTCGCCATATAGGGCATTCCTCATCATATGCATATATAGATACGCAAAAAATATGGTGATATGCAAGTGTTTTTATCCAATTCCGTCAGGGTAATTTGTCCTTCGGGGGCGCCATCATATAGGCTTTTTTGCACATATGATAGTCTTTTAATGTTTGGATTTGACTCTTGGCTCGTCCTTTTTTAGATGCCCTAAATTAATAGAAAAAAACCGGCTTGAAAAGTTAATAGCCGGAAATTTTTGCGTTTGTTGGGGTTCGCTGGTATTTAACACGGTAGACTTGGCTGTCGAATTGACCATCCTGATGCAAATAGAGTACCCGGTAGCCTGGTTCACACTCATCGAGCGCAAAATCCTGGCTGAAAGGTTTGAATTGTACGCAGGTTGATGGAGCCGATAAAAACTGGATACCTTCCCATTCGGTAAATGCATCCTGATGTACATGACCATTTAACACGGCTTTCACGTTGCTGTGTCGGGCTAATACATCTGTCAGGTCTTCACTGTTCTTCAGCTTATGCTGATCAATCCAGTGCGACTGCATGGCAAAAGGGTGATGATGACAGGCCACAATCACATGTTTGTCTGCATACTGTTCGAGCAAATCATGTAGGCATTGCAGGTCGGTTGCCTTGATATGGCCATCAATTCTACCTTTGACTGCACTGTTTAATAAAATTAAACACCAGTTTCCAGACTCAATCGCTGTGGGTTGAGATTCTCCCGATGGGAAGGGAAAAAGGCTTAATTCATCATGATTCCCAGGAATTTGGAAAAAAGGTATACCGAGCTGTTGCATATAGGCTTGATAGCGTGCATAGGTTTCAACCACAGGGACTTGCGCTACATCTCCCGTATGAATAATCGCGTCAATCTGAGGATGATGTGTCAGGATGTGTTGCATCACGGTATGAAAACTTTGTTCCGGATTCATCCGGACAAATTCGAGATCCGCCTGATCCATCAGATGCGTATCGGAAATCTGAATGATCACATAGGGTTGCTGCGGGGGTTGTGAAATAGATAAAGACATGCCTGACCTCGGACACCCTTATTTTTTAATTGTATTGATCTGTTGCTGTAACCACTGCAACGCCATAATCACGGGTGAATTACGTAAACGGCCTTGGCTGAACAAAGCGGCAATGTCGCTATATTCAAACAGGTGGAGCTTGATATCTTCACCTTCATCGCTCATGCCAAAGATTCCGCCTGCTGCAGTTAAATCAGCTTTCGCTGCATAAAGATGAAAAAGTTCTGAGCAGGCACCGGCAGAGGGATAAAAGCTGAACAGGTGTTGTAGATCAAAGATCTGACAGCCCGCTTCTTCAAGACTTTCACGACAGATACAGCTTTCCGGTGACTCATCGCCATCAAGGACGCCGGCGATGACTTCAAGCTGCCAAGGGGAATACTGATCATCAAGCGCACCAACACGGAACTGTTCAATCAATGCAAATTTTTGTTGTTGATCATCATAAATCAAAACACCCGCCGCTTCCGGACGGTGAATGAGTTCACGAGTTAGGACAGGAGTATATTGTGCATCGGCAAACTGACGGTGGCGTAGATGAACCTTCTCGACCTGAATAAAGCCCCGAAAGAGTGACTCACGTGAAGTGATTTCGACATCTTGGTAACTAAAACTGGCTTGATCGAGAATATTCATAAGTCAATTAGGATGAAATCTGCTGATTTCATCCTAACTGAGATTATGCTGAACACAAATGTTTTTTTTGAACTTTTAAACTTTGTGGTACAGTTTTTGACCATGTTCCTGGTAAGCATTTTTCATGGCTTCCAGACCAGCTTCCACTTCACCATCTGATTGTTTTTCAACCTTGGCATTCTGCTGATTTTGTGCGTAATCACGCACATTTTGTGTGATTTTCATCGAACAGAACTTAGGGCCACACATCGAACAGAAGTGTGCAGATTTATGCGCTTCTTTTGGCATGGTTTCATCGTGCATGCTACGTGCCGTATCTGGATCCAGACTCAGGTTGAACTGATCTTCCCAACGGAATTCAAAACGTGCTTTCGACAGGGCATTATCACGTGCTTGTGCACCCGGATGACCCTTGGCCAAGTCTGCAGCATGGGCGGCAATCTTGTAGGTAATAATCCCGTCTTTCACATCTTTCTTGTTTGGCAGACCCAAATGTTCTTTTGGTGTCACATAGCACAGCATTGCTGTACCGTACCAGCCAATCATCGCCGCACCAATTGCCGAGGTGATATGGTCATAACCCGGAGCAATGTCGGTCGTCAATGGGCCAAGCGTATAGAACGGTGCTTCTTTACAGACTTCTAACTGGAGATCCATGTTCTCTTTCACCATGTGCATTGGGACATGGCCAGGACCTTCAATCATGACCTGTACGTCATGTTCCCAGGCACGATGGGTCAATTCACCGAGCGTTTTCAACTCAGAGAATTGAGCTTCGTCATTCGCATCTTGAATACAGCCTGGACGCAAGCCATCACCCAGACTGAACGAAACGTCATAGGCTTTCATGATTTCACAGATTTCATCAAAATGCGTGTACAGGAAGTTTTCCTGATGGTGTGCTAGACACCACTGTGCCATGATCGAGCCACCACGGGAGACAATACCGGTGAGACGGTTTGCCGTCATAGGCACATAACGTAACAGTACCCCGGCATGAATGGTGAAGTAGTCCACACCCTGTTCTGCCTGTTCGATCAGGGTATCTTTAAAGATTTCCCAAGTGAGGTCTTCAGCCACACCGTTGACTTTTTCCAGTGCCTGATAGATGGGCACGGTACCGATTGGCACTGGCGAGTTACGGATAATCCATTCACGGGTTTCATGGATGTTCTTACCGGTTGATAAGTCCATGATGGTATCTGCGCCCCAACGGGTGGCCCAGGTCATTTTCGCTACTTCTTCATCAATTGAAGAGCCCAATGCGGAGTTTCCGATGTTGGCATTAATTTTCACTAAGAAATTACGACCAATGATCATTGGCTCGACTTCAGGGTGGTTAATGTTGGCTGGAATAATCGCACGACCGGCAGCAATTTCCTGACGCACAAATTCTGGAGTAATTTCACGCAGATTTTGTGCACCAAAATTTTGGCCTGGATGCTGACGCATATCCACACCTTCACGCTGGCGCTGGTTTTCACGGATGGCGATATATTCCATCTCTGGGGTGATAATGCCTTGTTTAGCATAGTGCATCTGGGTCACGTTCTTGCCAGCCTGGGCACGACGCGGGTTCTGGATATGCGCAAAACGTATTTCCGCAGTACGGATATCTTTCAGGCGTTCCTGACCAAATGCAGAAGTGAGGGTTGGTAATAATTCGGTATCACCACGTTCCTCAATCCACGGCGTGCGTACTGCAGGTAGACCTTTTTTTAAGTCGATTTGCACATTCGGATCGGTATAAACACCCGAAGTGTCATACACCATGATTGGCGGGTTTTTCTCGCCGCCTAAACCTGTTGGGGTGTCAGTGAGTGAGATTTCACGCATTGGGACCTGGATATCTGGGCGTGAGCCTTCGATATAGACTTTGCGTGATGCGGGTAAAATACGGGTCAGATCTTTGGCATCTTGCTCATGTTGGGCAAGAGCTTGTTCTTCTGGGGATAGATTCGTTAATTGGTTCATGGCTATGATCCTTGGGGATAGTCATCAACGAATCAAGCTCGACCAAAAACGAAGGCAGGGGGTAAAGGCATTCAAGAGCAACTTTACACTGAAGCAGTGAGTTTTTAGATGGCTTGATTCCTACGCAGGTGTTAACCTGATCAGGTTCAACGGTACTTGCATTTAAAATCAAATACTTATTGCAATCTCAGCGAGTTTTTACTCGCGCTCCGTCAAGCATGGCTAAATCTTAGCATGGATTTGCAGAATAAAAAGCGCTGCTTGTGGCGGTGGGTCAAATCTCTGTCCGCTTTCTATTCGTCAGTAGTAGGGTGAAGGGAGGGATAAAAGTTGTATTTTGATGCATTGCAACAGATGAGCAACGCAATGGCACAAAAGCGAGAATGATGGAAAGGAAATACCATGCTACGCTTGATCTTTTTCATTCGATTGTCATAAATTTTTCATAATTGTTGTGATTTAATAGACAGCAAACTTATATTCGTCCGTCGCTGTGTTGGAGTGCTAACCTTGAGTCCAAATAATCCTGTATTAAGCCATCATATTTCTTCCCAATTTAATGAAGATATGCAGGGTGTAAGTACCAAGTTTATGAGCATGGGAGGCTTGGTTGAACAACAGGTAGCAAATGCTATTCGTGCGCTCTTGGATACCGATGCTAACTTGGCGATTGATGTACAGTTTCAAGATAATGTCGTGAATCAGCATGAACGCGATATTGATGAAGCCCTCACCTTAATTCTAGCGCGTCGTCATCCAGCTGCGATTGATTTGCGTATGGTGATTGCGATGAGCAAGGCCAATACCGATTTGGAGCGTATTGGTGATGAGGCTGCGAAAATTGCCCGTATTGCACAGAACCTCTGTGAAGAAGGGGGGTCACCACGCGGTTATATGGAAACCCGTCATATCGGCAATCAAGTTCGTGTCATGATCCATGATGCCCTAGATGCTTTTGCACGTTTAGATGCAGAGCAAGCTTTACGTGTGGTGCTGGCAGATGCTGATATCGACCGTGAATATCAGTCAGCAACGCGTACCTTAATGACCTATATGATGGAAGATCCACGCCACATCTCACGTGTATTGAACGTGATGTGGGTATTACGTTCACTTGAACGTATTGGCGATCATGCACGTAATATCTGTGAACAAGTCATTTATATGGTGAAAGGTCTGGATGTACGTCATACCAGCTTGGCTGAAATTGAGCAGAAAGTACAAGGAACCCCAACTCCACCTGCACAGTAATATGCAGAATGGTTTGAACCATACCTGAAGAAAAAAGCCCTGGTATAAAACCAGGGCTTTTTTCATTCTGCGACAAAGATAGCTTATTCTATTTGCTTCACAGCAATTCTTTATTTTATTGTTTTTATTTGATATTTTTTGCTTCTTGTCGCTGTATGGCCTTAGAATAGAATACTCGACTAAAGTCGTATATAAGCTAAAAACTTATCCTTGTGTCAGTGATAACGTACAAAAATCATGCATCTGTTTATCAATGTCGCTATTCGGAAATAACTAAGTCAGGTCAAGAGCGATTATTTTGATGCTGCGTAGCGCAGCAGTGCGATTCATCATTAGTGATCAGCAATAAAAAAACCTCGCAGGGTGCGAGGTTTTTTTCTTAACTAGAATTAAGCTTCCGGCTTCCAGCCCTCGGCTTTTTCTACCGTTTCATCATTGCTGAGGAATTTTTCACGCTGTTCTTCCAGGAATTTTTTGGCTTCTGGTTCGAATACGTTTAAACGCTTTTCATTGATCAGCGTGGTTTGATGTTTTAACCACTCCTGCCAGGCCTGTTTAGAAACCGTATTCAAGATTTCCTCACCTTTGGCACCTGGAAATGGTGCAAAGTCCAGACCTTCCATTTCCTGCTGATATTTACGGCAAAATACTTGTCGAGACATCTCAGATCCTTAAGCGTAAAGTTGTTCTAGGCGTGCATGGGCACGGGCAATTGCAGCTTCAACCTGTGCAGGCGCGGTTCCACCAATATGGTTGCGGGCATTCACAGAGGCTTCTAAAGTCAGTGCTTTCTCAAAAACATCGGCTTGGATCAGGTCGGAGAACTGCTGTAATTGTTCAAGTGTCAGCTCGGAAAGATCTTTACCTTCCTGTACCCCTAAAGCCACCGCTTTACCGACAATTTCATGTGCATCACGGAAAGCCACGCCATTTTTTACCAGATAATCTGCCAAATCTGTTGCGGTTGAGAAGCCACGTAACGCCGCTTCGCGCATAATTTCGATATTCGGCACAAGGGCTGGAATCATGTCAGCAAAGGCCATCAATGATCCGCGTACGGTATCAATTGCATCAAATAGTGGCTCTTTATCTTCTTGATTGTCTTTGTTATATGCTAATGGCTGACCTTTCATTAGGGTGAGCAGACTGATCAGGTCACCAAACACACGGCCTGATTTTCCACGGATCAGTTCAGGAACATCCGGGTTTTTCTTCTGCGGCATAATTGATGAACCGGTGCAGAAGCGATCTGGAATATTCACGAACTTGAATTGTGCAGAAGTCCAAAGAATGAGTTCTTCAGACATGCGAGATAAATGCATCATGATGAGAGAAGCCGCTGCATTAAATTCAATGGCGAAATCACGATCTGAGACCGCATCCAGCGAGTTTTCAGCAACTGCTTCAAAACCGAGTAATTCAGCGGTATAGGCACGGTCGATTGGATACGTTGTACCCGCAAGCGCAGCAGAACCAAGTGGCATACGGTTGACACGTTTACGGCAATCAATCAGGCGCTCGGAGTCACGGACCAGCATTTCAAACCAAGCCAATAAGTGATGGCCAAAGGTCACAGGTTGCGCCGTTTGTAGATGGGTAAAGCCCGGCATAATGGTGTGGGTATTTTGGGCAGCGAGTTGCAGAATACCTTTTTGTAATTTTTTCAATAACTCTAAAATAGCATCGATTTCGTCACGCACATACAGGCGGATATCGGTGGCCACTTGGTCATTACGGCTGCGGCCCGTATGCAGCTTTTTACCGCTGATGCCGATGCGTTGCGTTAGACGTGATTCGATGTTCATGTGCACATCTTCGAGGTCAATGCGCCATTCAAACTGACCTGCCTCAATTTCGGCTTTGATGGTGTTTAAACCATTGATGATATCGTCACGTTCTTGTGTCGTCAGTACGCCAACTTTGGCCAACATGGTGGCATGTGCGATTGAACCGGCAATATCTTGTTTATAAAAGCGTTGGTCAAATTGCACAGATGCGGTAAATTCGGCAACAAAAGCATCAGTGGCTTCGGTAAAACGACCACCCCACATACCTGAAGTTTGGTTTTGGGCAGACGTTGTAGAGGAATTAGAAGATGTGGTCATGTCAGCTCAGTAAAATAAAAAAGAGTATAGCAAATTCGTTACCGGATGCCGAAACATATCGCAATACGCCTGATGACCGGCAAACTCATGCACAATCCTCCTATTTTTTTACGAAAACCAGCCGATGGCAACATTTATTCGAGTTGTTTATTGCAGGCAATATTCTGGCTCTGGTCTTGGCGCTTGCTGAAGCACAATCCTGGTCTCATTTGAATGGGATACGTCTGTTTCAATACATGGCGTATATCAGCTGGGTGTTGCTGTCTTTTGCCGCGATTACCGATGCTTTCAGTGGGGTTTTTCGCCGTTGGACCTATTCTGCAGTGCTGGTCGCTGGTTTTACTATTCTGCAGGTTGTCGTGGTGTTGACGACCATGAGTTTGAATGGACTATTGGCTTTTGGACGCAGTTTTTCCTGGACATCATTATCTGCTGCGGACTGGCTGGATGGTGTGGTCTTGCATCTGAGTTATGGCCTGTTATTAGGTGCTTTTTGTTTGCGCTATTTATATATGCAGGAACAGTGGTTGCGCCAACAGCAAAGTGAGTTGCAAGCCCGTATTCAGGCAATGCAGGCCCGGATTCATCCGCATTTTTTATTTAATAGTCTGAACAGTGTGGTGAGTTTGATTGCGATTGATCCAGATAAAGCCGAAGCCATGTTAATTAATTTGTCACGTCTGTTTCGTGCCAGTTTTCAGGAACTGAAGCTGGTGAGTCTGGCTGAGGAAATTCGCTTATGCCAGCATTATTTGGAAATCGAACAAATCCGCTTGGGAGATCGTCTTAGTGTGAACTGGAAAATACCTGAACCGCAGGATTTACAGCGTATACAGATTCCATTGTTGACCTTACAGCCTTTACTGGAAAATAGTATTTTGCATGGTGTTGAAAAAACGATCAATTCGAGTAATATCAGTGTATTGATTGAAATTGTTGAAAATAAAGTCAATATTGTCGTTACCAACCCCTATAGCACAGAGAAAACCAAGCGCCATCAGGGGCATGGGATTGCACTCGACAATATCCGACAACGATTAAAAGCCTATTATGGTGATTCCGTACAATTTCAAACTTATGCGGGGCAGGCGTTATTTACCACTGTCCTGCAATATCAATATCAATAATAAAATTAAAGTTTGCTTTATAACAAATAAAGCAAAGTGAATTGGGGGTAAGGAGAGAACATGGATATCCTGATCTGTGATGATGAAGCACTCGCAGTGGAACGCTTATCTCGTTTGGTGACCAATTTAGGGCATCAGGTCGTGGCCACCGCACAACATGGCCAGCAAGCACTCGAACTGGTCAAGCAATGTGAGCCGGATGTGGTGTTATTGGACATTCAAATGCCAGAGATGGATGGTCTGAGTTGTGCTCAACAATTGAGTCAATTGGAGCCGATGCCAGCGATTGTGTTCTGTACTGCCTATGATGATTATGCACTTGAAGCATTCAAATCGCAGGCGGATGGTTATTTGTTAAAACCGATTGCAGCCAGTGAGTTGCAACAGGTCCTGGATAATCTGACCAAGCTCAATCAGGCACAGGTAAGCCATTTGAGCCAGCAAGCGACAGATACATCCTGTTCTAAAGCTCAACGCCATCAGATTTCAGCCAAAACGTATCGTGGTGTGGAGCTGATTCCCGTTGAAAACGTTTATTATTTTCTGGCAGATCAGAAATATGTCACGGTACGACATAAACATGGTAGCGTCCTGATTGACGAAACCTTAAAAGAATTAGAACAGGAATTTGAAGAGCGTTTTATTCGGATTCATCGCAATGCGCTGGTTGCTGTGGATTATCTGGATGGTTTGGAGTTGGTGAGTAGTGGTCAATATCAGGTTCGTTGTCGTGAGCTGGCTGAACGTCTTGCAGTCAGCCGTCGCCATCTCCCAGGATTGCGTGAGCGTATTCATAAGCTTTAATCATATGACTACCTTTAGATGAACCCGCATAATTTACTTGCATTTTTGAGTCAGCAGGTTAATTTTAGAGTCTGTTTATTTCACCTGTCTCAGATTTATGAAAACCTTGAAGATCGCAACCCGGCAGAGTCCATTGGCTTTATGGCAAGCTGAACATATCCGTGCCCGTTTAATGGATCTGTATCCTGATCTGACAGTTGAGCTGGTGACTTTTGTCACGCAAGGGGACAAAATTCTGGATACCCCTTTGGCAAAAATTGGCGGTAAGGGGCTATTCGTAAAAGAATTAGAAGCAGCTTTGCTCGATGGTCGTGCTGATCTGGCCGTGCACTCCATGAAAGATGTGCCGATGGCGTTACCTGAAGGGTTAATTTTGGGAGGGATCTGTGAGCGTGAAGATCCGCTCGATGCTTTTGTTTCCAATCATTACTCTCATTTTGATGAATTACCTGCGGGTGCCAAAGTTGGTACATCGAGTTTGCGCCGTAAATGCCAGATTCTGAAGCAACGCCCGGATTTAACGATTATTGATTTGCGTGGCAATGTCGGCACACGCTTGTCGAAGCTAGATGCAGGTGATTATGACGCGATTATTTTAGCCAGTGCGGGATTGAAACGTTTAGGCTTGGCCCAGCGTATCCGTCATAGCTTGGCTGCTGAAATTAGCTTACCCGCTGTTGGACAGGGTGCCTTAGGACTGGAATGTCGTGCAAATGATGAGACTGTTCTTGATTTGATTGCACCCTTGCTACACAGCGAAACCTCTGCTTGTGTGCGTGCCGAGCGTGCCATGAATGCCTATTTAGAAGGGGGGTGTCAGGTACCGATTGCAGGTTATGCTACATTGTCTGAAGGACAATTGTCTCTCGAAGGGCGAGTGGGAAGTGCTGATGGTCAAACACTTTTGGTCGCACAAGTCACAGGTCCTACAGCAGAGGCTGAACAGTTGGGGCAGCAACTGGCGAAGAACTTGCTGGATCAAGGAGCTGGGGAATTGTTGCAGGCGCTATACCAATCTTAAGCATGTGGTTTATTAATACGCGTCCACAAGATCGTGCGGATAACTTAACTGCTGCGTTGACTGCAGAGGGTATCCGGGTCAAAAGTCTGCCGCTCCTAGAGTTGAGTGCTTGTGTATGGACACCTGCCTTGGCCACACTTTATGCTGAGCTGCCGCAAGCGGATATGGTGGTGGTGGTTAGTCCTACTGCGGTACGAATCGGAATGCAGTACTTGCAACAGGCCGGAATTAGTCTACAGCTACTCGCATCTGTACAATGGATTGCTGTGGGTAAAGCTACGGCACAGGTCCTCGCTGAATACGGAATTTCTAGCCATGTGCCCGAGGTGGAAACTTCAGAGGGCATGTTGAGTCTTCCGTTGTTTCAGCAGACATCAGTCAATACCATTGCGTTCTGGCGTGGAGAAGGTGGACGCCAGTTTATGATGCAGCATTTGCAGCAGCAAGGTGTGCGTATTCTGAATTTTGTGTTGTATCAGCGTGTCTGCCCGAAAGAGACGCTCACCACCTGGCAGGAGTGGTTGCCTATCCTGCATCAGAAGCCGGCACCGGTCTGGATGTTGGTGACGAGTGAAGCGAGCTGGCTAAACTGGCTGTCTTTGATTGATCGTGATGAATTGCCATGGTCTGATTTTCACTTTTTAGTCTTGGGGCCGCGTTTATCTGATTTACTGCAACAGGCGGATGTCCCGCAGCCTTTACATGTATTGCAATTAGCCAATTTACAACCGGAAACCATTTTACAGCAGATTAAAGTGTGGCAAGAGGAAGCATGAAGAAAGTTGTTGGCGTGTTGATTATCCTGAGCTTGGTCTGGTTGGGAAAAGTATCTTACGATGTGTTTCAGATCCACGGAGAGTGGGTTCAACTACAAGATAAACTCGTAAAACTTGAGCAAAACAATGCTGCCTTGAATGATGAAGTAGTGGCCTTGCAGCGACAAGTACCATCTACAGTGACGTCCGTACCTTCTTCAACCACTTCCTCACAGCAAAATCCATCAGCGGCTCAGCTCGTTGCACTTCAGGGTGTGGAACCCGTACGTGTGATTCAACAGCACAGTGAACTGATCCAGTTTGCATTGCAACAACAACAATATATCTATGCGATTGAGCAATTGAATCGCTTAGATCGCGAGCTGGAAACGTATGATTTATCTCCCGCACTCAAACAAAGCTTGCATCAAGTTTTAGCGAAAGATCGCATGACGATACAGCAATATGTCGTTGCACGTAACGCCCAGCAAAATACACTGGATGCTTTGTTAGGGCAGATAGACCGTTTGTTGACGCAAACTTTGCAAAATTCTGTGCTTAACCCAGGTCAACTGGAGCCACAGCATTTTTGGCAAAAATGGCTGCAAGTTGAACGTGTAAAACAGCCAAATGTTGAGCTAGCTAATCGTTCACTGATTTTAAAAGAAGCTCAACTGCGTTTGTTATTGGCTCGACAGGCTTTATTAAAAGGACAATATTTAGAATATCAAGAAATTTTGAATACTGTGATTCAGCAACTAGAAATGTTACCTGATCAGGGTAGTCAACAGTTAAAACAGCGATTGCTCAAAGCGAAAAGTTTGCCCGTGTTGCCTGCCCCTAAATTAGCAGTGCAAGCTGTCTTGGGTGGAGCATAATGCAATGAAAGCGATTTTATTGGCCTATGCCTTTATTGGTTTGTTGTTAATCGCATTGCTCAGTTTGTTGAGTTATGGGTATGGTCCAGGTTATGTCTATCTCCTATGGCGCGATTGGCAGATCCAAAGTAATTTGTGGGTGCTATTTTTCACGTTGGCCCTATTGAGTTTATTTTTACAGCTCTGTTGGTTAGCTTTGAAGCGTTATTTAACCCGCAAGCAACGTGAAACTGAAAGTGTACTCAATTTCAAGCACCTACATCCCTATGAACAGCTTGCCGTGATTTGGTTACTCGATGCGGGACGTGATCAGCAGTCTTTTATTGAACAGGTCTTTTTACAGTCTGGTTTATTGAAAGGTGTAATGGCTGCTCGTCTGGCAGTCATGCAAGGTCAGTATGAGCAGGCATTAAAAAGTTTAGAGCAAACGCCTGCGATGGCTTTTGAATTGGTGGAAATACAGCGTATAGAAATTTATTTGACGCAAAAAAATGCTGAGCAGGCCTTAACGCATCTAGAGTTTTTAAGTCAGCATACTTTATCGCCGTGGTTACAGGAGATCCAAGTTGCTTATCAGCAGCGTTTAACGGTGCTCTGGGGAATGTTTGCGATACAACATCCGTGGGCGTATTTGCGTTCGACGCGTTATGGTCATTTAGAAGCTGAAACTAAACTACTCTGGTTGCAACAGTTATTACAGCAATTTGATCAAGCTTCAATCGATGATTTGCAGGCCTTACAACAACGCTATCTAGATTTGGAAGAACAAATTGAACAACGTAGCTACGCGACTCGGATGCTCTGGCTGAAGCTCTTGGCCCGAATGCCAGAAATGGCGGTTGCACATGAGCATCTAGCACTGCAGTTGCTGAATGAGCAGTTTAATCAGGAAGTGTTTTATCTGTGGTTTCAGCAACAGTTACTCAAACAACAACCAGATTATGGACGTATTGAAGCTCATATTTTTCAGCTTCAAGCTAGATATCCAGGTGTACCCGTATTAACTTTTGCCGAATGGTATATCTATGATGCAACAGGACAGAATGAGGCTGCGGATCAATTATTGGATCGTTATCCTGATAATGTTTTGATGAGTTATTTGCGTATTAAATCAGTGTTAAAAGGCCGGGATGACTTGATTGTACAGTTAAATTATATCTTTGAAAAAGATGCTAATTTTATAGAAATTAAAATATAATTTGAGTGATTAATAAAAATTATAAGCGATACTGTGGTTAGTTGTTTTAATTAAACTAACCGCGTACCTTATCCATATATTTTGTTTTTATATTGTATAAATATGAGAACAGTGTTTATTTTTATAACTTGTTTTATGAATCATTGTTCATTAATTTGGTTGAGCTTTTTATATACATTATTGGTCCACTCTTTACTTGGAGATTTATCGAAAAATAAGATACGGCTATAGTTTTACCTCTTCTTACCAATGAGAATGAAAAATTAAGATAAATGTTGAGTATTGGAAGCAAAACAGGTGAATCTTAAAGTTATCTTAATAGTCATAGAATAGTCATTTTTATTTTTGAATAACTAAAAAATAGGAATTCAGATTAAATTAAGCTTTTAAATCATATGGTGTTAATTAATCGATGCCATTATTTTTGTTAATTATTGTTATGTAGAAAATATTTAACTCTTGATTATTTAATTTAATAAAAATATTATTGCGGTGAAATTGATTTCACCGTGCATAATTATTATGAACTGTATTTGGAGAGTTAACCAAAGATGAAACCGGATTTAAGTAACCTTTCTGTCGATGAATTAAAACGTTTACAGCTTGAAGCTGAAGCTTTAATTGAATCAAAAAAAGATCAAGCAATCGAAGACGCTTATAATCAGATCATGGCAATTGCTGAAAATGTTGGCTTAAGCATTGAACAGATTATGGAAATGGGTGCGCAAAAGCGTAAACAAACCACACGTAAATCTGTAGAGCCTCGCTACCGTAATCGTAATAATCCAGAAGAGACCTGGACTGGTCGTGGGAAACAACCACGCTGGTTGGTTGCTGAACTGGAAAAAGGTGCAAACCTTGAGGACTTTCTGATTTAACCTGGCTGTTTTATCTGTTGACCCTTTTTATTTTAAAAGCCGAGTGGAAACACTGGGCTTTTTTTATTTGTGCTGAATTTTATACAATTTAAACTATCTTTGTGCAATTTGCTGTGTGCAAACTATGGGATAGTGTCAGATTAAGTTCGACCAGTGTCGTAACAGATCGAACGCAGCACTGTTGCGATAGCATGTTATGATAAATGCAAATCATAAACTGAAAGAGAGTTTCATGACTTGGAAATTGCAAGCAATTACCGGTGAATTTGCGGGGCAGGAAATTAATATTGATCGTGATATGCTGGTCGGACGCCATCAGGATGCTGATATTCTTTTGCAGTCCGCTGAGATTTCACGTCGCCATGCGGCTTTTTTACTAAAAGAGCAGGGCTTATGGTTACAAGATTTGAACTCATCGAATGGTACTTTTGTAAATGAAGTCCGTATTCAGAATGAAACTTTACTGAATAGTGGTGATACCATTCAGTTTGCCAGCCTGAAATTTACAGTTTCTGCAGCAGCTTCAGCCTTAGATGTGCCAGAAATTGGGATTGAACCTGTTGTTGAAACTACAAAAACCGCGGCAGAGCAGATGGCTGATCAAGGCATGCCGAGTCTGAATGAACGTGCAGCGGAAGTGTCCGTGAATCGTGATGGGATGCCACAGCGTGTTGCTGTACCTAAACCAGCACCGATTCCTGAGGGTATTGATTTAAATGCCAAGAGAGAACCAGAGCCGGTTGCTATTACTGAGCCTGTGTCTCGTGTTGCGCAGGAAAAAGAACAGCAGAAAAATGCCTCTATCGGCTTAATTACCATTATTAGTTTGGTGATTTTGGCTGTCTTGGCGTGGTTGCTATTGAAGTAACCCATCTGGTGGGCTTAAGGCATGCTTGGCATGCCTTTATCTTTTTGAGGATGTGTATATGTCAATTGCTCAGTTGGCTCAACGTGATCTTATTCTTTTTGACCTGGATGGCACGCTGGTTGATTCGGCCGCAGATTTATTCCGAGCGCTCAATATCAGCCTAAACAGCATGCAAATGCCGCTAGTGACTGAAGCACAGGTGCGTGTCTGGGTGGGTAAGGGAGCTGCAAAACTTTGTGAAGCGGCATTGCAACATATCACAGGTAAGGTAGAGGCTTTGGAGCATCAGCAATTGTTGCAAAAGTTTATGCAGGTTTATGCTGCGGATCTCTGTGTAAATACTCAAATTTATCCGGGTGTAGCTGAGTTTCTGGACTATTGTCAGGAACAGCAGCTGAAAATGGCCTGTGTCACCAATAAACCGCAACATTTGGCAAAAGGGCTATTGCAGCAATTAAAGCTCTCGCATTACTTCCAACTGGTATTGGGAGGTGACAGTCTGCCCCAGAAAAAACCGCACCCATTGCCGTTATTACATAGTGTCGAGGTCTTACACAGTCATCTCCACACGACTTTAATGATTGGTGATTCGAGCAATGATGTTGAAGCCGCACGCCAAGCCGGTATAGATTGTATTGTGGTCAGCTATGGCTATAATCATGGTGAAGATATTTATTGTTGTCAGCCACAACAAGTAATTGATGACTTAAGAGAATTAATCAGTACCCCTCAATAAAGGGGTGTTTCAAATGTGGAAGGAAATAGGAATGCAGCATTGTACGGTTTTTCGATGGCGTCACTCAGATTCATAACGCGAACATCACTTGATCCATCGAACCCGATTAGAGATTCCTTATGACAACACTTGCACAATTTGAACAGCTTCAACATGCCGGTTATAACACCATTCCGGTTTACCGTCAGCGCTTGGCCGATACTGAAACGCCTTTATCGGTTTTTGCACGTTTAAAAGACCATCCTCAAGCCTATTTATTTGAATCGGTCGAAGGGGGTGAAAACTGGGCGCGCTATTCCATTATTGGTTTGGGTGAGTCCACGATCTTCTCTTGCAATGAAGGCTTACTGACCATCCAGCAACCGGATGGTGAGTTGTTGACTCAGGAGTGTCAGGATCCGTTTCAGTTTATCCGTGATTTCCAGCAGCAATATAAAGTGCCTGGACATGACTTGGTACCAGGTTTGCCAAGCTTTACCGGAGGATTGGTCGGCTATTTTGGTTATGATGCGGTACGTTATATTGAGCCTAAGCTGAAAAATATTCCTGAAGCTGATCCGGTGGGTTTGCCGGATATCTGGATGATGCTGTCCAAGACGGTGATTGTGTTTGATAATTTAAAAGATACGCTGTTTTTGATTACGCATGCGGATGCAGCGCAAGCGGATGCCTATGCCCAAGCCGAACAGGTCTTGGATCAGATTGAAGCGTTATTGGCACAGCCGGTACAGTTGCAGGCGAAACCACACACCCCGCCGCATTTTGAATCCATGACGGGCAAAGAGAAGTACATTGCGACTGTGAATAAGGTCAAAAAATACATTCGCGCCGGGGATGTCATGCAGGTGGTGCCAGGGCAGCGTATGGTGTCGGATTTCGATGGTGATCCGATCTCAGTCTATCGTGCTTTACGTCACTTAAATCCATCCCCCTATTTGTTCCTTGTGCAAGGACAGACGCTAGATAATAAAAAACCGTTTCATATTGTCGGTTCTTCACCGGAAATTCTGTCTCGCCTGGAAAATGGCATTGCCACCGTGCGTCCGATTGCCGGTACACGTCCACGCGGTAAAACCAAAGAAGAAGATCTAGCGCTGGAAAAAGATTTACTGTCGGATGAAAAAGAAATCGCCGAGCATCTCATGCTGATCGATTTAGGGCGTAATGATGTCGGACGCGTGGCCAAAATTGGTAAAGTGCAAGTCACTGATCAAATGGTAATCGAACGTTATTCGCATGTCATGCATATTGTGTCCAATGTGCAGGCCGAAGTACGTGATGGTGTCGATGCCCTGGATGTTTTTAAGGCAACTTTCCCAGCAGGTACGCTCTCAGGTGCACCAAAAATCCGTGCTATGGAAATTATTGATGAAGTTGAACCATTAAAGCGTGGTGTTTTTGGTGGGGCAGTGGGTTATTTGGGTTGGCATGGTGAAATGGACATGTCGATTGCGATTCGTACCTGCGTGATTCGTGAAAATAAGGTCTATGTACAGGCAGGTGCAGGGGTGGTTGCAGACTCAAATCCAGAATCTGAGTGGAATGAAACCCAAATAAAAGCTCGCGCAGTGATCAAAGCGGTTGAATTATCATCAAATGGTTTGATTTTATGAGTTTTTAGCGGTTTTTTTTGAAAAACCGCTTGCATGCGCTGAAAGTTTTGCTAAACTGCACACCGTTCCGATACGAAATGTACGAAACGATAGAAAGAGCCGGCATAGCTCAGTTGGTAGAGCAACTGACTTGTAATCAGTAGGTCCACAGTTCGAATCCGTGTGCCGGCACCATCTTCTAGAGTGTGTAAAATCGTAAAGAACTGCACTGAAATAAGTGTGATATGGTGAGATTCCCGAGCGGTCAAAGGGAACAGACTGTAACTCTGTCGCGTAAGCTTCGAAGGTTCGAATCCTTCTCTCACCACCAACTTTAACTTCGAATGAAGTGTTATTGTACCAACACTGTGCGGGAGTAGCTCAGTTGGTAGAGCGGCAGCCTTCCAAGCTGCATGTCGCGAGTTCGATCCTCGTCTCCCGCTCCATCCGAAGATTATCGCTCTTATAGCTCAGTGGTAGAGCACTCCCTTGGTAAGGGAGAGGTCTCGAGTTCAAATCTCGATAAGAGCTCCAGATATACAGCTTAGTAGTTTTAACTACAAAATTTTTAAAGAAGCAGGCTTTTAAGTCTGCTTTTCAAGTATTAAGCGTCTGATTTTTTTTAGGTGATATGTCGGAACTGAGTGGTCTCAGGGTTTTGTTCGACGTAAACGAGGATGATCATCATGGCTAAAGCCAAGTTTGAACGTAATAAACCACACGTAAACGTGGGCACAATCGGTCACGTTGACCATGGTAAAACTACTCTTACTGCTGCGATTGCAACTATCTGTGCAAAAACTTACGGCGGTGAAGCGAAAGATTACTCACAAATCGACTCTGCTCCTGAAGAAAAAGCACGTGGTATTACCATTAATACTTCACACGTAGAATACGACTCTCCAACTCGTCACTACGCGCACGTTGACTGCCCAGGACACGCCGACTACGTTAAAAACATGATTACTGGTGCTGCTCAGATGGACGGCGCGATCCTTGTGTGTGCTGCGACTGACGGTCCAATGCCACAAACTCGTGAGCACATCCTTCTTTCTCGTCAGGTAGGTGTACCTTACATCATCGTATTCTTGAACAAATGCGACCTTGTAGACGACGAAGAGCTTCTTGAGCTAGTTGAAATGGAAGTTCGTGAACTTCTTTCTACTTATGACTTCCCAGGTGATGACACTCCAGTGATCCGTGGTTCTGCGCTTGCAGCACTTAATGGTGATGCTGGTCAATATGGCGAGTCTTCTGTTCTTGCTCTTGTTGAAGCGCTTGACTCTTACATTCCAGAACCAGAACGTGCTATCGACAAAGCATTCTTGATGCCAATCGAAGACGTATTCTCTATTTCTGGTCGTGGTACAGTCGTAACTGGCCGTGTAGAAGCAGGTATCATCAAAGTTGGTGAAGAGGTTGAAATCGTTGGTATCCGTGATACTACGAAAACAACTGTTACTGGCGTTGAAATGTTCCGTAAACTTCTTGACGAAGGCCGTGCGGGCGAGAACTGTGGTGTTCTTCTTCGTGGTACTAAGCGTGAAGACGTACAACGTGGTCAAGTACTTGCTAAACCAGGTACAATTAAGCCGCACACTAAATTCGACGCAGAAGTATACGTACTTTCTAAAGAAGAAGGTGGTCGTCACACTCCATTCCTAAATGGTTACCGTCCACAGTTCTACTTCCGTACAACTGACGTAACTGGTGCGATCCAGTTGAAAGAAGGCGTTGAAATGGTTATGCCAGGCGACAACGTTGAAATGTCAGTAGAATTGATCCACCCAATCGCAATGGACCCAGGTCTACGTTTTGCGATCCGTGAAGGTGGTCGTACTGTAGGTGCTGGTGTTGTTGCGAAAGTAACTGCATAATATAATAAGTTGTGTTGCAAGCCGGGAGCTACGGTTCTCGGTTTGTGTTGTAGGCCAGTAGTTCAATTGGTAGAGCGTCGGTCTCCAAAACCGAATGTTGGGGGTTCGAGTCCCTCCTGGCCTGCCATTTTTTCTAAATAAAAAGCTTGATGCTGGCTGAACTGTCCTATAATAAGTCGCGAATTCTACGACGAGTACAAAAATGTCGAATGATAAATCGCGTGACGCATTAAGCGAAGCGCCTATCCCTCAAAGAAATAATCCTGCTGAAGTTGTTGGTTCGAGTTCGCCTTTAGATATTGTGCTCTGGGTGATTGCATTAGGATTATTAATTGCTGCAACCTTGGTGAATCAGCATTTGCCAGCGTACTGGGCACCAGCAAATGATATTTGGGTGCGCGTTGGGGTAATTTTGGCTTGTATCATCGTGGCTTTAGGTTTATTATACGCCACCCATCAAGGCAAAGGCTTTTCGCGTTTATTGAAAGATTCGCGAGTCGAGCTGCGTCGAGTCACTTGGCCAACCAAACAGGAAACTGTCAGTACCTCTTGGCAGGTGTTGTTGGTTGTAGTTGTGGCCTCACTGGTATTGTGGGGTTTTGATTACGCGTTGGGTTGGTTGATTAAGCTAATTATCGGGTAAAAGAGCTATGAAACGTTGGTATATTATTCATGCCTATTCTGGTTATGAAAAGCAGGTGATGCGTTCACTGAATGAGCGAATCCAGCGTAGCGCTGTTGCCGATAGTTTTGGTGAAGTTCTTGTTCCTACCGAAGAAGTGGTAGAAATGAAGGATGGCAAGAAGCGTAAGTCTGAGCGTAAATTCTTTCCAGGCTATGTGTTAGTCGAAATGGAAATGAATGATGAAACTTGGCACATCGTGAAAGAATGTCCGAAAGTGCTTGGTTTTATTGGTGGTACGGCAGAAAAACCGGCACCAATTACGCAAAAAGAAGCAGATGCGATTCTTGCTCGTGTGCGCAATACTGGTGAAGCACCTCGTCCGAAGACGATGTTTGAACCAGGTGAAGAATTACTTGTAATTGATGGTCCATTCACCGACTTTAAAGGCGTGGTGGAAGAAGTTCAATACGAGAAGTCACGTTTAACGTTGACGATTAATGTATTTAACCGACCAACTCAGGTTGAGCTGGAGTTTCGTCAAGTCGAAAAAACGATTTGATCTGAATTGGTTGAAAAACGCCCGATTTAGTCGGGCATTGTTATTGTAACAATACTGTTACGTGAATGATTGGGGAGCCTAACAGCGTTTGTACCCAGAGGTAATTTGAAATGGCTAAGAAGATTGACGGCTATATCAAGCTGCAAGTTCCAGCTGGTAAAGCGAATCCATCTCCACCGATTGGTCCTGCATTGGGTCAACGTGGTGTAAACATCATGGCATTCTGTAAAGAATTCAATGCTGCTACACAAAAACTTGAAGTGGGTCTACCAATTCCAGTCGTGATCACTGTGTACAACGACAAGTCGTTCACATTCATCATGAAAACTCCTCCTGCATCTATTCTTCTTAAGAAGGCTGCGGGTATCCAAAAGGGTTCATCTGTACCGAACAAAACTAAAGTTGGTAAGTTGACTCGTGCTCAGTTAGAAGAAATCGCGACTACTAAAGAACCAGATTTAACTGGTGCTGATTTAGACGCGCGTGTTCGTACCATCGCTGGTTCTGCACGTTCTATGGGCTTGGAAGTGGAGCTATAAGATATGGCAAAGTTAACTAAACGTCAAAAAGCCATTGCTGCTGCTGTAGAAGCAAACAAAGTTTACACTTTGGAAGAAGCTGTACAGGTTCTTGCTAGCTTGCCTGCTGCTAAGTTCAAAGAATCTTTGGATATCGCAGTAAATCTTGGTGTTGATCCACGTAAATCTGACCAAGTGGTTCGTGGTGCTACGACTCTTCCTGCTGGTACAGGTAAAACTGTACGCGTAGCAGTATTTGCTCAAGGCGCGCAAGCTGAGGCGGCTAAAGCTGCTGGTGCAGACATCGTTGGTTTCGATGACCTTGCTGAAAGCATCCAAGGTGGCAATCTTGACTTTGATGTTGTGATCGCTGCTCCAGACGCAATGCGTGTTGTAGGTAAGTTGGGTACGATTCTTGGTCCACGTGGCTTAATGCCAAACCCGAAAGTGGGTACTGTAACTCCTGACGTTGCTGGCGCTGTGAAAAATGCGAAAGCTGGTCAAGCACGTTACCGTGTAGACAAAGCAGGTATTATCCATGCTGCGATCGGTCAGGTAGATTTTGCTGCTGAAGCTGTTCGTCAAAACGTTGAAACTTTGATTGCTGACTTGAAAAAATTGAAGCCAGCAACTTCTAAAGGTGTCTACATCAAGAAGATCACTTTGAGCTCAACTATGGGTCCTGGTCTGACTGTTGATGTGAACAACGTTTCTAGCTAAGTCACGACTTAGACAGAATTTTAAAGCCCTGAGTAAGTTTTAAAGCCCTGCTTTAAAACTTACGCAAGAAACGCTCTGTCGTATTTTGCGAACTTAGGCAGACTTTGAATTGATAAATGTAAATTTATCAGCGTCAAAGACCTCAGGCGAGGGATGTTGTTTTTCGGAATAACATTCTTCTTAATACTCCAGCCTGCGTAGACGCGGTGGTGTGATTTATTCCTCCTCCGCGTGTAAGTCCAGTGATGGATTTACGAATTGGGAGTGTGCTTCGCGTAAGCGCATAAATCACCGTTAGGAGGTTTTACAATGGCTCTTCTTATCGAAGACAAAAAACAGATCGTTGCTGAAGTAGCTGAAGTTGCTTCTACAGCGTTTGCTGCTGTTGTTGCTGACTATCAAGGTTTAACTGTTGAGCAATTAACTGCTCTTCGTGTTGAAGCTCGTAAGCTTGGTGTTACTACACGTATCGTGCGTAATACTTTGGCTAAACGTGCTCTTCAAGATACTCAATTCAATATCTTGAACGACAACCTTGTTGGCCCAACAATCTTAGCTTTCTCGACTTCTGAAGACGATATGGGCGCTGCTGCTCGTTTGTTCGAAGAATTTGCAAAAACTAACAAAGCATTTGAACTTAAAGCTGCTGCCTTTGATGGCAAGGTTTATGAAGGTGCTGACGTTAGCGTGATCGCGAATCTTCCGAACCAAGAAAAAGCACTTACTATGCTTGCGTCTGTTCTTCAAGCTCCTATTTCGAAATTGGGTCGCCTCATTACAGCGCTCAAAGAGAAAAACGAGTCAGAAGCTGCTTAAGCTTGAATCTACTTTCACACCATTCAATATCCATTTGGAGTTACTCTCATGGCTTTAACTAACGAAGAAATCCTAAACGCAGTTGCTGAAAAAACTGTTCTTGAGCTTGTTGAACTTATCTCTGCTTTCGAAGAGAAATTCAACGTATCTGCTGCTGCTGTAGCTGTTGCTGCTGCTCCAGGCGCTGGCGCTGCTGCTGCTGAAGAACAAACTGAATTCAACGTTGAGTTGACTTCTTTCGGCGCGAACAAAGTTGCTGTAATTAAAGCAGTTCGTGAAGCAACTGGCCTTGGTCTTAAAGAAGCGAAAGATCTTGTTGAAGGTGCTCCACAAGTTCTTAAAGAAGGCGTTTCTAAAGAAGAAGGCGAAGAACTTAAGAAGAAACTTGAAGAAGCTGGTGCTACAGTTACACTTAAGTAATTCTTTAAGGAGTCGATTTTTTAATCGGCTCCATAAAATGGCTGATGGCTCTTGGGTCATCAGCCTTTTTGCGTTACAATAATCGGCTCGATTTTTGTTTGTTCGATAAAATAATCGTCAAATTCAAGAATAAATGAATAAAGATCAAATGTTTACCAGTATTTTTATTGCTGTGAAAATATTGTTAAGCGTTTTTATACCACTAAAATTGCAGCATTTGTAAACAGTGGTGGCCATATCGGCCTGCGTAATTCCTTCTAAGTCCGTTCTGCAGGCGGCTTAGTTTACTTTCCGAGGACTCCAGATGGCATACTCATATACCGAAAAGAAACGGATCCGTAAGAATTTTGGTAAATTGCCCCAAGTCATGGAAGCTCCGTACCTGCTCGCGATTCAAGTCGACTCGTACAGAACTTTCTTGCAAGATGGCAAAACTCCAAAAAACCGCGAAGATATCGGTCTCCAAGCCGCATTTCGTTCAGTTTTTCCGATTGAAAGTTATTCTGGCAATGCTGCTTTAGAATTTGTTGAGTATAGCCTAGGTAAACCTGAGTTCGATGTACGCGAATGTATCCTTCGCGGCTCGACTTATGCGGCACCTATGCGCGTTAAAATTCGTTTGATCATTAAAGATCGCGAAACAAAATCAATCAAAGACGTTCGTGAACAAGAAGTGTACATGGGTGAAATTCCACTCATGACCGAAAACGGTACGTTTGTGATTAACGGTACTGAGCGTGTAATCGTATCTCAGTTGCACCGTTCGCCAGGCGTATTCTTTGACCATGACAAAGGTAAGACCCACTCTAGTGGTAAAGTGTTGTATTCAGCACGTATCATTCCTTATCGCGGTTCATGGTTAGACTTCGAATTTGATGCCAAAGATCTGGTTTATGTACGTATTGACCGTCGTCGTAAATTATTGGCAACCGTGATCCTGCGTGCGCTAGGCTATAACAATGAACAGATCCTGAATTTGTTCTACGAAAAAGTGCCAGTGTACTTGGATATGGGCAGCTACCAGATTGACCTCGTTCCAGAGCGTCTACGTGGCGAAATGGCGCAATTCGACATTGCGGACAATGACGGTAAAGTGATTGTTGAGCAAGGCAAACGTATTAATGCGCGTCACGTACGTCAGATGGAAGCTGCGGGCATCCAGAAGCTTTCTGTACCTGATGAATACCTGTACGAACGTATCGTCGCAGAAAATGTTGAATTACGTGATGGTTCAGTGATTGAAGCCAATACCGTATTGAGCCATGAGATCATGGTGAAATTGGCTGAAGGTGGTGTTAAACAGTTTAACATCCTGTTCACCAATGACATTGACCGTGGTTCATTCGTTGCGGATTCTTTACGTGCCGATACAACTTCTGGTCGTGAAGAAGCACTGGTCGAAATTTATAAAGTGATGCGTCCAGGCGAGCCACCAACCAAAGAAGCCGCAGAGAACCTGTTCAATAACCTGTTCTTCTCTTCTGAGCGTTATGATCTTTCTCCAGTCGGTCGTATGAAGTTCAACCGTCGTTTGGGTCGTCCTTACGAAGTTGGTACTGATCAGAAGTCACGTGAAGTTGAAGGCATCCTGTCACATGATGACATCATTGATGTACTTCGTACTTTGGTTGAAATCCGTAACGGTAAAGGTGAAGTCGACGATATCGACCACTTGGGTAACCGTCGTGTCCGTTCAGTCGGTGAAATGACTGAAAACCAATTCCGTGTAGGTTTGGTCCGTGTTGAACGTGCGGTGAAAGAGCGTCTTTCACAAGCTGAAACTGATAACTTGTCGCCACAAGATTTGATCAATGCTAAACCAGTAGCTGCAGCGATCAAAGAATTCTTTGGTTCAAGCCAGTTGTCTCAGTTCATGGACCAAAACAACCCATTGTCTGAAATCACGCACAAGCGTCGTGTTTCTGCACTCGGTCCAGGTGGTTTGACGCGTGAACGTGCAGGCTTCGAAGTGCGTGACGTACACCAGACGCATTATGGTCGTGTATGTCCAATTGAAACACCTGAAGGTCCAAACATTGGTTTGATCAACTCGCTTTCTGTTTATGCGAAAGCCAATGACTTCGGTTTCTTGGAAACACCGTATCGTAAAGTGGTTGATGGTCGTGTAACAGACGAAGTTGAATACCTATCTGCGATTGAAGAAGTGGGTACTGTGATTGCACAGGCCGACTCGGCAATTGGTGCGGAAGGTCAGTTGACTGAAGAATTCGTTTCTGTTCGTCATCAAGGTGAATTTGTACGTATGCCACCAGAAAAAGTGACGCATATGGACGTATCTGCACAACAGGTCGTTTCTGTTGCTGCATCACTTATTCCGTTCCTTGAACACGATGACGCGAACCGTGCATTGATGGGTTCGAACATGCAACGTCAGGCAGTTCCAACGCTGATCGCGGATAAACCGTTGGTTGGTACCGGTATGGAAGCCAACGTTGCGCGTGACTCAGGTGTGTGTGTGATTGCGAAACGTGGCGGTACGATTGAATTCGTTGACGCATCACGTGTGGTGATTCGTGTTAATGAAGACGAAATGGTCGCAGGCGAAGCCGGTGTAGATATCTATAACCTGATCAAATACACACGTTCGAACCAGAACACCTGTATCAACCAGAAAGTTCTTGTGAATCTGGGTGATAAAGTCGGTCGTGGTGATGTATTGGCCGATGGTCCATCAACCGATGGTGGTGAATTGGCGCTTGGTCAAAACATGCGCGTTGCGTTCATGACCTGGAATGGTTACAACTACGAAGACTCGATCTTGCTCTCTGAGCGTGTTCTTCAGGAAGACCGTTTAACATCGATTCACATCCAGGAATTGTCATGTGTTGCACGTGATACCAAGTTGGGTGCTGAAGAAATCACTGCGGATATTCCGAACGTTGGTGAAGCTGCGCTGTCTAAACTGGATGAATCCGGTATCGTTTATATTGGTGCTGAAGTCACTGCAGGGGACATCCTTGTCGGTAAAGTGACACCAAAAGGCGAAACGCAATTAACACCTGAAGAAAAATTGCTTCGTGCAATCTTCGGTGAAAAAGCGGCAGACGTTAAAGACTCCTCTTTACGTGTTCCATCTGGTACTAAAGGTACAGTCATTGACGTTCAAGTCTTCACCCGTGACGGTCTGGAAAAAGATGACCGTGCATTGGCGATTGAAAAAGCGCAATTGGATGCTTACCGCAAAGACTTGAAAGAAGAATACAAAATCTTCGAAGAAGCAGCACGTGAACGTATTATCCGCCTGTTGAATAACCAAGTTTCGAATGGTGGTGGTAGCACTAAACGTGGTGACAAACTGTCTGAAGACGTATTGTCAGGTTTAGAGCTGGTTGATCTGCTTGAAATCCAGCCAGTAGATGAAGCCATTGCTGAGCGTTTATCACAAATTCAAGTGTTCTTGAAAGAGAAGAGCGCAGAAATTGATGAACGTTTTGCTGAGAAGAAACGCAAACTTTCGACTGGTGATGAACTCACCACGGGCGTATTGAAAGTTGTGAAAGTCTACTTGGCCGTTAAACGTCGTATCCAGCCAGGTGATAAGATGGCGGGTCGTCACGGTAACAAGGGTGTTGTATCTAACATTCTACCAGTTGAAGACATGCCGCACGATGCCAATGGTGTTCCAGTAGACGTGGTATTGAACCCGCTCGGCGTACCATCGCGTATGAACGTGGGTCAGATTCTCGAAACTCACTTGGGCTTGGCAGCGAAAGGCTTGGGTGAGCAAATCGACAAGATGCTCAAACAGCAGCGTACGATCCTTGAATTGCGTGAATTCCTTGACAAGATTTACAACAAGGTTGGTGGTGAGCAGGAACAGCTTGATACCCTGACTGATGAAGAAATCTTGAAACTTTCAGGTAACTTGCGTGCCGGTGTTCCATTAGGAACTCCTGTATTCGATGGTGCGGAAGAGTCTCAGATTAAAGAATTGCTTGATCTGGCTGGTTATTCAAAAACAGGTCAAATGGACTTGTATGATGGCCGTACCGGTGAGAAATTTGACCGTCCTGTAACTGTAGGTTACATGTACATGCTCAAACTGAACCACTTGGTTGATGACAAGATGCATGCGCGTTCTACCGGTTCTTACTCGCTTGTAACGCAACAACCATTGGGTGGTAAAGCGCAGTTCGGTGGTCAGCGTTTCGGTGAGATGGAGGTTTGGGCACTTGAAGCATATGGTGCAGCGTACACGCTACAAGAAATGCTGACAGTGAAATCGGATGACGTCGAAGGACGTACACGCATCTATAAGAACATTGTAGATGGCAACCATTATATGGATCCGGGCATGCCTGAATCGTTCAACGTATTGACCAAAGAGATCCGTTCTTTAGGTATCAACATTGAACTGAAAAATGGTGATTAAGGCTTAAGCCTCACGAATTTTCAGGTAAACACAATATTTGTGACCCAGTCGGGTGAGCCAAGCTCCCCGACACACGGAGAAAAAAATTGAAAGACTTGCTCGATATCATGCGCAAAAAGACGGACTCAGACGGTCATGTACCCGTTGAGTTTGACCGTATCCGTATTGGTCTTGCGTCACCAGAAATGATTAAGTCATGGTCTCACGGTGAAGTGAAAAAGCCGGAAACCATTAACTACCGTACTTTCAAACCGGAACGTGACGGTTTGTTCTGTGCCAAAATCTTTGGTCCAGTAAAAGATTACGAATGCTTGTGTGGTAAATACAAGCGTATGAAATACAAAGGCGTCATTTGTGAGAAATGTGGCGTTGAAGTCACAACGGCAAAAGTTCGTCGTGAACGTATGGGTCACATCGAACTTGCATCTCCAGTCGCGCACATCTGGTTCTTGAAATCACTGCCAAGCCGTATCGGTTTATTGCTGGATATGACGCTACGTGATATCGAACGTGTATTGTATTTCGAATCATACGTCGTGACTGATCCTGGCATGACGCCAATGGAGAAATACCAGCTTTTAACCGATGAAGAATATTTCAACGCGTTAGAAGAACACGGTGACGAATTCAGCGCGAAAATGGGTGCAGAAGCGGTTCAAGACTTGTTGAAAGACATCGATCTTGAAGCGGAAATTGCACGCCTACGTGAAGAAATCCCACAAACCACGTCTGAAACCAAACTCAAGAAAGCTTCTAAGCGCTTGAAATTGATGGAAGCGTTCAAAGAGTCGAACAACAAGCCAGAATGGATGGTGATGAACGTACTGCCAGTACTTCCACCAGACCTTCGTCCGTTGGTTCCTCTTGAAGGTGGTCGTTTCGCGACTTCGGATCTGAACGACCTTTACCGTCGTGTGATCAACCGTAACAACCGTTTGAAACGTCTTCTTGACTTGGCTGCGCCAGATATCATCGTACGTAACGAAAAACGTATGTTGCAAGAATCTGTCGATGCCTTGCTGGATAACGGTCGTCGCGGTCGTGCGATTACTGGTTCGAACAAACGCCCATTAAAATCTTTGGCAGATATGATCAAAGGTAAACAAGGTCGTTTCCGTCAGAACTTGCTCGGTAAGCGTGTCGATTACTCTGGTCGTTCTGTTATTACTGTAGGTCCAACTTTACGTTTGCACCAATGTGGTCTTCCGAAGAAAATGGCACTTGAACTGTTCAAGCCATTCATTTTCGCGAAACTACAAGCTTCTGGCCAGGCAACCACCATTAAAGCTGCAAAGAAAATGGTTGAGCGTGAAACGCCAGAAGTTTGGGACGTTCTTGCTTCTGTGATTCGTCAGCACCCAGTGATGTTGAACCGTGCACCAACCCTGCACCGTTTGGGTCTACAAGCGTTTGAGCCTATCCTGATTGAAGGTAAAGCGATCCGTTTACATCCGCTCGTCTGTGCTGCGTTTAACGCCGACTTCGACGGTGACCAAATGGCGGTACACGTACCATTGACCCTTGAAGCACAGCTTGAAGCGCGTGCCTTGATGATGTCAACCAACAACATTTTGTCTCCAGCCAACGGTGAACCAATCATCGTACCGTCTCAGGACGTGGTCTTGGGTCTTTACTACATCACCCGTGATGCAGTAAATGCCAAAGGTGAAGGCATGGTGTTTGCGGATACGCATGAAGTGAACCGTGCTCTTGCAACCGGTCAGGTAAATTTACATGCCCGCGTAAAAGTACGTGTTCACCAAACTGTGATCAATGACGACGGTGAAAAAGAACATCAAACGATTATTGTCGATACCACACCAGGTCGTTGCTTGCTTTGGGAAGTTGTGCCACAAGGTTTAAGCTTCGAACAGATCAACCTTGAGATGACCAAGAAAAACATCTCAAAACTGATCAACTCTTGCTACCGTAAATTGGGTCTAAAAGATACCGTTATCTTCGCGGATCAATTGATGTACTTGGGCTTCCGTCAAGCAACACGTTCAGGCGTATCGGTTGGTATGGAAGACATGGTGATTCCACCAGCTAAGCATACGATTATCGATAAGGCTGAAGCCGAAGTCCGTGAAATCGAACAACAGTTCGAACAAGGTTTCGTAACTGCCGGCGAACGTTATAACAAAGTGGTCGATATCTGGGCACGCACCAACGACCAGGTTGCTAAAGCGATGATGGACAACTTGTCTTTCACCACTGTGAAGAACAAACAGGGTGAAGATGAGAAGCAAAAATCATTCAACAGCATCTACATGATGTCTGATTCGGGTGCGCGTGGTAGTGCAGCACAGATTCGTCAGTTGGCGGGTATGCGTGGTTTGATGGCGAAGCCGGATGGCTCGATCATTGAAACCCCAATTAAAGCGAACTTCCGTGAAGGTTTGACGGTACTTCAGTACTTCATTTCGACACACGGTGCGCGTAAAGGTTTGGCCGATACCGCATTGAAAACTGCGAACTCAGGTTACTTGACCCGTCGTCTGGTTGACGTAGCACAAGACTTGGTGATCACTGAGCCGGATTGTGGCACTTTAGGTGGCCTAGTCATGACGCCGTTAATTCAAGGCGGTGACGTGATCGAACCATTACGTGACCGCGTATTGGGTCGTGTGATTGCTGATGATGTGAAACGTCCAGGTACAGAAGAAGTTCTGTTCCCTCGTAACACATTGATCGATGAGAAAATTGCTTCTTTACTTGAAGAAGCGGGTATCGATGAAATCCGCGTTCGTTCAGTCGTAAGCTGTGAATCTAGCTTCGGTGTCTGTGCGAAATGTTACGGTCGTGACTTGGCACGCGGTCACTTGGTGAACCCAGGCGAATCTGTCGGTGTTATGGCAGCGCAATCGATTGGTGAGCCAGGTACACAGTTAACCATGCGTACCTTCCACGTGGGTGGTGCAGCGAGCCGAACTTCTGCCGCGAACAGCATCCAAGTACGTAACAAAGGTACAGTACGTTTCCATAATGTGAAAACCGTACAGCACGCCAAAGGCCATCTGGTTTCAACCTCTCGTTCAGGCGAGATTGGTATTGCCGATGAGTTAGGCCGTGAGCGTGAACGCTATAAGATTCCATATGGTGCCAACATCATTATCAAAGATGGTGAAGCCGTTGAAGCTGGTGGAATTGTTGCGACTTGGGATCCGCATACCCATCCATTGGTTACAGAAGTTGCTGGTAAAGTCCGCTTCTCGCAAATTGCCGATGGCGTAACAGCGACTTCGAAAACTGATGATGCTACAGGTATGACCACCGTTGAAATCTTGCCTGTGACTTCACGTCCTGCATCAGGTAAAGATTTGCGTCCAGCGATTGTGTTGGATACTGCAGATGGTGGCGAACAGTTCTACTTCTTGCCACAGAACACGATTGTGACTGTACGTGATGGTGAAACCATTGGTGTCGGTGACGTTATTGGTCGTGTCCCACAAGAATCTTCACGTACCCGTGATATTACCGGTGGTCTGCCACGTGTTGCCGACTTGTTCGAAGCACGTAAACCAAAAGAACATGCGATCTTGGCAGAAGTGTCTGGTATCGTGAGCTTCGGTAAAGAGACCAAAGGTAAGAACCGTTTGGTAATTACGCCGGATGATGGTTCTGAGATCTATGAAGAACTGATTCCGAAATGGCGTACCATCAACGTGTTCGAAGGTGAACATGTGAACCGTGGTGAAACCATTTCCGATGGTCCACAAAACCCGCATGACATTTTACGTCTGAAAGGTGAAGTGGCGTTGACCAACTACATCGTGAACGAAGTTCAGGATGTTTACCGTCTGCAAGGTGTAAAAATCAACGACAAGCACATTGAAGTCATCGTACGTCAAATGTTGCGTAAAGTTGAAATTACCGATGGTGGTGATACAAGCTTTATCAAAGGCGAACAAGTGGATTACATCCGCGTAGTTCAAGAAAACCAAGCAGTACTTGCCCAGAACAAGTTCCCTGCGAAGTTTGAACGTCAATTGATGGGTATTACCAAAGCATCGCTTTCTACTGATTCGTTCATTTCGGCTGCATCGTTCCAGGAAACGACGCGTGTGTTAACTGAAGCAGCTGTAACCGGTAAAGAAGATGACCTGCGTGGTTTGAAAGAGAACGTTGTCGTGGGTCGTTTGATTCCAGCGGGTACAGGTCTTGCTTATCATTTGGAGCGTCGTCGTCAGGAAGCCGAAGCTGCAGAGCATGCTTTAGTGAATGACTTCTCTGAAGTGGATCAAGCTTTTTCTCAAGCTTTAAACCAAGAGCAATTCTAAGTTTAAGCTAATGATCAAAAGAGGAGCCTGAGGGCTCCTTTTTTTGTTGTGATCGATCTTATCTTTTTACAAAATTAGCCCCTATTTACTCTAGTTCGCTACATATGCTTACGTATTACTTCATCATTTGATCTTATGCTAAAGAAAGGGAAAAATAAGAGGGAAGATCTCATGAAAAAGTCTTTAGCGATCGTCTTCATGATGATGACATCCGGTCTACTTTTGACCGGCTGTGAAAGCATGAGTACGGCTGATCAACGGATCGGTGCAGCGGCACTAGGTGGCGCTGTTGGTGGTGGCGCAGGAAATGCTGTGGGTGGTAAAGTAGGTGGTGCAATAGGTGCAGCTGTTGGTGCTGGTGTGGGAGCCAATTCGCAAGGCAGTAGCAAGACCACGACGACGAGCAGTGCAATTGGTGCCGGGATTGGGGCAATTGTAGGTGAAGCTGTCATTGGAGGGAATGCTGGTGCTGCCATTGGTGGAGCGATTGGTGGGGGGGCCGGTGCAGCCATCCAAGAGAAAAAATAATTTTCTTTTACAAAAAGCGCTGATCAGGCGCTTTTTTTTTCATTCTTAAGATATATAAAAAACCATAGAAAAGAACCTGTTTAATTTTTGTGATATAAATATCCCTTATTTTTCGAAAATTTGTCTCATTAGTATAGTTTATTTAATTTATTCTTAATAAAAAAGAAGTAATTTTATAATGTATTCTGGTTAATAAATCATATTAAATCACTCGGATTAATAATAATTAAACTTGATTAACTTGGTTGGAATTTAAAACCAACCGTATTGGTCTATTTAAAATAAATATTTATACAAAACAATATATTAAAAATATTTTATTAAATAAGTTAATAATAAGTATTGCCTAAAATTGAAACCCATGTTTTTATTAATGGTATGAATTAAAGGGGTGTTTATTATGTTAAAACAAGCTGCAGTTATTACATTATTAGGTCTTTCTTCTGCCACTTTTGCGGGTGGTTGGCAAGTTAAGGTAGGTGCGAGTGCAATCGCTCCATCTGGTGAAAGTGATTTGGCAGGTGGAAAAGTTCCTAATGTTGAAGCAAGTAATGAACTTGCATTTACACCATCAGTAGAATATTTCTTTGCGGATACGCCATTTTCTGCTGAATTGCTTTTAGCTACCCCAACATCTCATGATGTAGAAGCTGGCTCGGTTAAAATTGCCTCATTGAAGCAATTACCACCAACACTCACAGTAAAATATAATTTCAAAAATTCAACACGTTTCACTCCTTACGTAGGGGTTGGTGCTACGGCATTTATTCCATGGGATGTAGAAGGTAAAGGTCCACTTTCAGCTTCTAAAGTAGATGCTGATACTGCTTATGGTGTAGCTGGTCAAGTCGGTTTCGCTTACCAACCAAAAGATGCGAAAAACTGGGGTGTGTATGTAGATGCTCGTTATGCGGACATTAATACTGATATCACAGTAGATGGTAATGATGCTGGTAGTTTGGATGTTAACCCATGGGTTTACACTTTAGGCTATAGCTACAAATTCTAATAATTAATAATAAAAATTATCATAATAAGATAAGAAAAATTGCGCAGCCCTATTGGAATAACAATGGGGCTTTTTTATTGAATTGAATATTAAAAAGTTACATTCTTTCGTTTAACAAACTTAAAATAAGTCCTCGCTAAGCTCAGTAGACCGACCGTCTTTAATAAAGTGAAGATAAAAATGCCAAGATGGATAATTTGTATATTCCTGCTGAGTCATATAGGAATATTCACTCAGGCACAGGCAGCCAGTTTTCGCTGTGAATTGGCTAAAACCAAAACTGAAGTGAAGATTTGTGCAAACCGTAGCTTGAATGATGCAGATGTGAAAATGGCAACCACTTATCAAATTCTGATCCGTCTGGTTCCCATGGGAAACCGTAACATTATTCAGGAAGAACAAGTAAAATGGCTGCATTTGCGTAATCAATGTCTGGGTTCATTTCACTGTTTGCAACGTCAATATTTGTTACGTCAACAAGCCTTAGAACTTCATATGAATCGTATTTATCAACAGGGCCCATTTTGATGAGCAATGAAAGTAACAACAAAAATAAAAAATTTATTTTTTAGGATTGAAAAATTTAACAGCTCCTCCATTTCATAAGGCATCGAATAAATATGACCTGTGAATGTTAAGGAGTGATCTATGAGTGAGCAGAGCAATACACAACATTATAACTTCCAAGCGGAAGTGGCTCAGCTTCTACATTTGGTGACCCATTCTCTTTATTCTAATCCTGAAATTTTCTTGCGTGAGCTGGTATCGAATGCTTCGGATGCCTGTGATAAATTGCGCTTTGAAGGCATTAACCATCCAGAATATTATGAAAATGATGCAGATTTGCATGTGCGCATCTCGCTGGATAAAGAACAAAAAACATTGACCATTTCTGATAACGGGATTGGTTTGAGTCAACAAGAAGCCATTGATAATTTAGGAACGATCGCCAAATCAGGAACTAAAGACTTTATGTCCAAATTGACTGGTGATCAAAAATCCGATGCCCAACTGATCGGTCAATTCGGGGTAGGGTTTTATTCTGGCTTTATTGTGGCAGATAAAATTACCGTTGAATCCCGTCGCGCCGGTTTAGCAACCGATGAAGCTGTACGCTGGATTAGCGGTGGAACGGGCGCATTTGAGGTTGAAAAAATTCAGAAAGCTTCTCGTGGTACGGACATTATCCTACATTTGCGTGAAGATGCGCTTGATTATCTCGAATCGTGGAAAGTTAAACAGATTATTAATAAATATTCTGACCACATTAGCTTGCCAATCCAGATGCAAAAAGAAGTCTGGCAGGAAGACGAAGCCGCTGAGGGTGAAGAGTCAAAAGGCGGCCAGATGGTTAAGACGGATGAATGGGAAACCATTAACTCCGCGAGTGCTTTATGGACACGCAATAAAAACGAGATTAGTGAAGACCAATATACTGAATTCTATAAAAATCTCAGCCATGCCTTTGAAGCGCCATTGGCTTGGACACATAATCGTGTAGAAGGCAGTACCGAGTATACCCAGCTACTTTATATTCCAGCCAAAGCTCCGCATGACATTTTTACCCGTGAAGCGAAAGCTGGTATCAAGTTATATGTAAAACGCGTGTTCATTATGGATGATGCGGATAATTTGATTCCGAATTATTTGCGTTTCGTTCAGGGCGTGGTGGATAGTGCAGACCTTCCGCTCAACGTGAGCCGTGAGTTATTGCAGGAAAGCCGTGATGTGAAAACCATCCGTGAAGGCAACACACGTCGTATTCTGAACTTGCTGGATGGGTTGGCAAAATCGGAAGATGAAAAAGATCAGGAAAAATTCAAGCAGTTCTACCATGAGTTCGGTGCCGTTCTGAAAGAAGGCTTGGGCGAAGACTTTGCCAACCGTGAGCGTATATTGAAGCTGTTACGTTTCGCGACTTCAAACCATGATGATGTAGCTACTTCTTTTGCCGAGTATAAGGCTCGCATGAAAGAAGGACAAAAGGCGATTTATTATGTGACAGCTGAAAGTCTGGCGGCAGCGAAAAATTCTCCGCAGCTTGAGCTTTTCAAGAAAAAAGGGATTGAAGTCCTGTTAATGGCAGACCGTGTGGATGAGTGGGCGATGAATTTCGTGCATGAATTTGATGGTACACCGTTACAGAACGTTTCTAAAGGTGCTGTAGATTTGGGTGATCTGCAAGATGCCGAAGAGAAAAAAGCCCTTGAGCAAGCTGCTGAACAATTCAAGCCCGTCGTTGAACAATTGAGTAGTGCGTTAAAAGACAAAACTCAACAAGTTCGTGTTACGACGCGTCTGGTTGATTCGCCTGCCTGTCTAGTAACAGGAGAGGGTGAGTTGTCCCCACAATTAATCCGTATGTTAAAGCAGGCGGGCCAAGCTGTGCCGGAAAGTAAACCAATTCTGGAAATTAACCCAGAGCATCCATTGGTGAAAAAACTGGAAGGCTCGGAGCAGTTTGATGACTTGGCCAATGTGATTTTTGATCAGGCGGTGATTGCAGAAGGGGGGCTACCAGAAGATCCTGCTGCTTATGTAAAACGTATTAATAGCCTGTTGTTAAAATAATTCTCTTAGAATAAAAAAACCCTGAATATTCAGGGTTTTTTTATGACTATTTAAAATAGAGCTTCAAGGCGTAGTAGGGCACTTAAGTAATGGTCGCGGTCTTCCCGATGATCATTGAAATAGTTAAGATCTCCTTGGACATAGAACCATTCACGCCATAAAGGTTGCCGCCAGGAGACAAATGGCCCCCAACTGTTCAGACGCAAATCACTGTTATTATAAAAACCACCGGTATACAGCCCATAGTTAAAACGGTTGCCTGCAAAAAACTGGTGTTGACGGAAAGTACGGTTGTCCCATGTCAAATCATCCTCTTGTTCATCCGCATAAGTCAGATCAAACTGGTTGGCGAGAATTGCCTGGTTTGGATGAGCATGAACCAGTTGCAGGTTGGTTCTCAGGTAATTTTCACTGTCAATGCCGTACCGGTAAATTTGTTCAGCATAAAATGTGAAATCATTGCGTAACGGCCACTCTTTTGAGGCTTTGGCTCGTACGTAGAGATCATCGCCAGAGCGTAAACCCAAGTCGAGTTCAGTTTGGAAAGGTAAACGTGAGGAAAATTCAGACCAGCGCAATGCAAAGGAACTGTTTTCTTCGCGGCTGCGTTTTTCATCAATGACTTTATCCGTTTCTTTGTTACGATTTTCATTGGTAATCGCAACGTTATTGCTCAGTTCGTTGTCGAGAGAGTCATCACCAAAGACTAGACTAAGCTGGCGTTCTAGGGTCGGTAATTTGATTTTGCCGCGGATCCTTGGCTTGATTTCGTAGTCATCATATTTATTCCAGCGGTTATCCAGAATTACCCTTAAGCTCGCTGTCCCAGGTTTGTTAGGGTCAGATTCTCCAAACCAGCCATCAATTTTATGTGCTGTGTCATCTGCCCAGTGCCGGATGCCTTGTTGTTTTTGGTCAAACCAGGTTTGATTTTCTGTTTCTATTGTTGGTGGCACAATATTCTGGGCTGACTCGGGTGGCAGAATGGTTGGCGTGGCATCGATCCAGCGTGGAATACGGTCGAGCAAATGGTTGCTCTGATAGTGAGGTTCTAGGTTTGTATCGGTATTCGCTGGTACTGGAGCAGGGTTAGCGTAGCTGAGTACCTGTTCAGCCAAGGCAACTGGACTCAATACGCCAAGTAATGTGCATAAAATTCCCTGAGGCACAAATCGTAATGTTTTTTTCATCATGCTGTAATCTTTATTATCTGTCTTGTTGTCTATAACTGTTGTTGATTCCTTCCCTGAAATCAAGAGCTAACAACAAATTTAAGCACTTTTTATCTGATTTGTACCCTTTGAACGCTGCATGATACTGTTGAACAGGACTTCAGCTTGAACGGGCATTGACAACTCCTGTAAGGCCTGTTGGATCAGTTGCCAAGAAATTCCGGACTGACGATCTAACATGAGATACGGTACAAAGATTTGTTCAGGGAAAGACTGCAAACGTGACAGACCATGTACCACTCGAATCTTTTGTCGCTCTTTGAGGAGGATTAATGGGGTTTCTGCACTCGCTGGCATTTCATCAAAGGCAATAAATTTATGGGTGTGTAATGCAGTGACAGGAACATAGCCACGATACTGTTCACGTTGCCATAAAAATTTATCTTCTGAACTATATTGCTCAAATACAGCATCGATATTATTTAATGAATGGCGAATTCCTGACCAATCGAGCGTTTTGCAGGAGATCAGTTCATGGCGTTGATGGTGACTGAGCTGGTTCAGTAAACGTAAGGCTTGCACTTGGCTTTGTGCACCCAGTAGAACGAGATAAGCAACAAATTGTCCTTTTTTATTGATTTGTTCTCCGACATATATTGGATTCTGTGTCAGTTGTTCACTTTCATAGTGGCAGCTGTAGAGGCGTAAGAAAGCTGAACAATCAGTAGGTTGGCAGTCTAATTGATACAACTGTTCGGATGCTTGTGTTCCTAGTTTTAACTGCTGGACCTGAACGTGTAAGCCATCAAGCAATAAATGCTTTGGCACAGTTTTAGGCTTGCTGAGTATAGGCGTTACAGTAGGGGGAGTCGGTTCACGTTGTATAGGTGTGGATGCTGTATTAATTTCGGTTGGTAAAGCGAATGCTCGTTCAGCAGTCTGGCTCAGTGAGGCGGAAATTGTTGGGAATGCGGTGGATGGTTCGTTAATTTCCAGAACAGGAACGATGGGGGTGAGCTGTTCATCGGGTAGTATCAGACCATCTTGTACATTTTGCTCCAGCCATTTGAAGCATTCTGCCAAACTCGATGCGCTAAAAGATCGGGTCTGTTCACGTTCTGGATGAGCGAATGCGATGAGCCAGCCGGATTTCTTATGATAACTCAGCCCCCAACGTGGAGCACTGGCAGCTTTCAGCTGTTGTTGTAATTCATCGGGGGTATTGAAACGGCCACAAAAACTGAGTTGAAAATGGCTGTTGAGGAGATACTCCTGCAAAGCCTGATCTGGAGATAAGCGCTCTTTCAGGGCTTGTTGCTGTTTCTGGAAAATGCAAGGATCACAGGATTGAAAAATATTTTTTAGGCGCTGTGTTGCCTTAGCCCGCTCAAATAACGTCAATGAGGGCTGTTGCAAAATCTGGGTGAGTTGTTGAACTTCCTGAATAAGTCTGGCTTTTTCAATCAGGCTCATGCATTTCTCTTATACATACTCAAGTGCTTGTTCTAGATAACTGGCCAATACAATATTAAGAACCATCTCTAGTAATTTAAATTCACTTGAAGCGGGCTGTGGATGCTGCTCTGCGAGCGTTATTAAATGTTCGAGATCGGCCTGTAGAGGAGGCAGCTGACCTTGGATAATCGCCTGAAGTTGTTGCATGCTGCTAAAACCTTCATGTGACTTATTTTGTGCGTTTATTGATTATAAGGTTTTAGCCTCGATTTGCATGGGCAAGAGTCGTCATTTAACTGAGGAAGAGATTGATAAAAGGTTGAATGATCTCGTGTATTGATCGTTATTTTATGGTTGTTTTGTGAAATGGTTTTGGTTTTTTGGGTAAGGTGACTGGCATAAAGTATCATCTCGTTTGAATTTGAAACAGTTTTCGTAATGAAGATGAATTCTCTATTTAATAAATACAAGATATATGAAGTTGATCGCTTGGTATAGAGTTTTGTAATGGATAAGTTCCCTAAAAAAATATAAGCAGATTTGGATTTTTTTGCATTTCTATGGGAAACAAATTTATAAGATAAACTATAGAGCCTACTGAAAGGACAGAAAATTCCTTTCGAATCTTATCGCAATCAGTGAACTGATCTTTTTTACTGTGATGTTTTTACAATGACATTAAAGATCAGAGTCTTAGTATGCCAATAGGTGCATTCGGAATGTGAAAGGAAGGAATGATCTTAATCGGTATTATGGAAAGACCTCACCGATCTAAGGCCTTCCCAAGGCGATTGAATTAAGCTGATTTTTTGAACCAGTTAAACCAGCCTTTTTTCTCTTTTTTTACTTCTGCTTGAGACGCTTGTGGTTGTAATTCAGTTTTGGCTTGAGCAGGAGTGTGCTCAATCTTATTCTCGATTGTTACAGCCTCTTGTTGAGCGGGTGCTGTCGAGGCCGCTAATTTTTCTTTGGCTACGCTAAGCTGTGCGGGTACTGGAGGGACTTGTTGTTGTGCAGTTTCCACTTTCAACTCAGCAGCCGGTTTTTTCAGTTCCGCATTTTCATGAGCCAGTTGAGCTCGCTCTTGACCGTGCTGTTTGGCCATTTGCGCTTTTTGGCTCGCTTCCAATTGTGCTGCTTCTGCATGAACAGGCGCTTGCATCATATTTTGCATGGCCGGTGCTGTCATTTTATGTTGATGTGTTTTTCCAGGTTCAGCCAGCGCATAACTAGAACTTGCAAGGACTGCCACAGATAAAACACTTTTCACTACTGTCATGATCTTTTACCGTTTCTTATTAAATGAAGCTGAAGAAAAATTAAATAGGCCTCAGCTGAAATCAAGTGTAGACCTGTGCTGATTGAAAAACTGTGTAAAAATACGCCGTTTTCTGTTGAATGATGGGTGATTAAGCAATCTTTACAATTATGTAACACAGGTCAGGTGAGGACTCATCGTTTTGAGGAATGCTGTCCTGTGCTGTTAGAAAATAATTTCCAGCAACACAGGTCAGGGATTAGTGACTGTAGGATGAATGTGTGGATTTACATTTACGTTGATACCAGTTACCTGCAATCCCGCCCAACAGTGCACCGCTAAATGTACCGAATACAGGGAGAATACGCCCTGCTACCGCACCGACCAGTACACCGGTCATGGTTGGTGAGATCGGTAAGGCATTGAGTGTACTGAGCGCCTGTTGTTTCATGCTTTGCTTTGTCATATCTGTTGCAGCCAAGGTGTTTTCGGCATTTTCATTACTGACTTCAGTTGTATCCTGCTGGGGTGTTTGATGGTCAAGTGTAGACATAAGGATTCTCTCTCTGTCAAAAAAAACAATTTCATTATGCTAAAGGGATTTATTCTGCTGGATGTAGTGAGGCTGTAATTCTGGGCAGATTTTTAGTAACTTTTCGCCGCTTTCTGTAGTTTTATTTCAGCATGATTAAATCACACGCTAGATTTTTCATTTTTTAAGTTATTTAAATATATAAATATTTTTAATTAATGGTCTGTCGGGCCAGTATAGGTATAAATTGAAGATATTGCTGTTTGCAAGGAATAAGCAGGGTTGTGTATGACTCTGGTGAGCGTTATTTAATTTTCAGGTTTTTCCTTAAAAGTGGCGTTAACTTAGAAAAACAATAAAATCATCTGAGGGTAAACTTATGTCGATTGCAAAAGTTTTGGAAATAACAGCGACCAGTAACCGTAGTTTTGAAGATGCGATTCAGAGTGGTATTGCCAAGGTGACTGAAACGGTACAAAACGTTCAAGGCGCTTGGATTAATGAGCAGAATATCGTGATTAAAGACAATGCTATCGTTGAATACCGAGTGAATTTAAAAGTAACTTTTGTCGTTGAATAAGCTTTCTTAACGCCAAAAAATCCCCATCTCAGATGGGGATTTTTTTATGCCTAATCGCTTTATGCCACTCGAAATAGTTTATTTCTCAGGCAGTTCACAATTGTCAGTTTCACATTGTGCAGCCGCCTCTGTGCTGACCTCAGCGTGTTCCATATCATGTTGAACTTTGCTGAGCACTTCGGTGAAAACTTCTAACGGCTGAGCGCCTGATAGGGCAACGCGCTGGTCAAAAACGAAGAATGGAACGCCATTGACCTTAAGTTGTTCTTTGGCAATTTGCTCATCATGACGCACAAAATCGGCAAACAGATCGGTATCCAGCACATATTCGACTTCAGCTGCATCGAGACCAATTCGCGCTGCCACATCTTCAACCGTTTCACGCTCCCCAATCGGTAAGCCTTGGGTCATATAACTATAGAAAAAAGCCTCTTGTGCCTGATGGCCTAGCCCTTTGCTCTGCGCCAAGTGAATAATGCGGTGGGCATTAAAGGTATTTCCCGAGTTGGCTTGTTGCCAGTTAAATTCAATGCCTTCTTCGGCAGCCATTTCTGCAATGCGCTGCTGCATCTCCTGCATGTCACTCAGGCTACGGCCATATTTCTCTGCCAGTCGTTCAGTATTGCTGATCGCATGTTTTTCTGGTGCATCTGGATCAAGTTCATAACTGTGCCAGTGGATTTCAAGTTCGATGCCGGCTTGTTGTGCCGCCTTTTCAAGACGTTTCTTGCCGATATAACAGAACGGACAGACCACATCAGACCAGATATCTACACGCATGGGAATTCTCGATGGTTACTTGAAGCAAAATGATAGGGGGATCGGTCGTGCTTTAAAAGAGGAGAGCTGCAATTAAATTGTTGTGCTGAATTCAAACATAAGGGAGTGACGAGGAAGGAGGCTTTTATCGGATTTAGGTAAAATTCAGCCACCGCGGTCAGATTGATGGTCTAAGATATTCAAAAAGCAGAGATTTGGAGAGAGCAATGCGCCGTATCTTTCTGATTTTAGGTTTATCGGTTGTTTTGGTATTTGGTTTGCTTTTCTATCAATACCAGTTGCAGCAACGTGAGGCAGCCGAATTGCAGGTCTATCAAGCGGTGATGCAGGAAAAGATGACTCTCATTTACCAGCAAGCCCAAGACTGGTCCAAGCCAATTCATGTGCCCATCCAAGATCAACGTTTGCAGGATGACTATCAGATTATTGCCAATTTTGTATTAACACAGGTGATACAGAATGCTGAGGCCCGCAATGCTTATTTACGGGCATTGGAGGCAGCACAGTGGCCACGTTTTTTACAGATCGAGCGCCTTGATCAGGATCGTCAGCACAATTTCCGTGAAACGGAACAGATGCTCAAACAGGTACATGCGATTACTGAACGCTATCAACAGCAGAGCCAGCTCCGAGAACAACAGGCACTAGAACAGGCGAAAGCCTTGCCCATCAAGGCACGTTTTCGTAAGCAACTGGCACAAAGTCTGCGAGAAAGCCATGAAAGTGACCAGACCTATGCTTTATTTGCGTTGGAATTACAGGTTTTAACGAAAGCAGATGCGATGTTTGACATCCTCAAACGTGATAAATGGGTACGTAAAAACAAAACCTTTATGTTTGAAAATGCGCAGGCGGTCAAACAGTTTAATGCTCTGTACAAAGATGTACTGAGTTTAAATGCACAAATGGAGCGAATTAAAAAACAGAATATTCAGGCAGTTGAGCAGAAGCTATAAGATCACCATCTATCGGAAAATCCAGCATTTTTAGGCAGATGTCACAGAGCATTCAATCTTCTATTCTAGGCTTAAGACCGTGGACATAGATCACCCATCTGATCGGCAGGATTTGATATGAACACCATCCAAGTCTTTGATGAGCTTCAACAGAAATATGCTCAGTATCTGGAAAATCAGCATTATCCTAAACTGGAACGGTTAAATAACTGGGGCAAAAATCGATTTTTCTTTCATCAATATTTTCATCTGATCGAAGATCAGCATCAAACTGAACAGATCGTCATAGAGTTCCATCAGCGCCAATACTGCTTACAGACTGGCAAGGCACCAGATTTTATGGATCAGGAAAAGTATATGGCCTGGCTGATACAAGAATTATGGCATTAGAAAGGTAAGTTGGCTTTGGACGCTTGATCGGTCGCTGGATGTCATCGAGACTTTTTTCAGCTTGATGACCGATAAAAGAATCCCCGCACTGGACGGGGATTCTTTTTATTTCTTAGATCAGTTAAACACGCTCGATAATGGTGGCGATCCCCTGACCTAGACCAATACACATGGTAGCCAGACCGATTTGGGTGTCTTGTTGTTCCATCACATTCAGCAGGGTGGTGGTGATACGTGCGCCTGAACAGCCGAGTGGATGACCTAAGGCAATGGCGCCGCCATGCAGGTTAACGATGTCCTGTTTATCATACAGTCCCAGACCTTTTAGAACAGACAAACCTTGAGCAGCGAAGGCTTCATTAAGCTCGACCGTTTGAATATCACTGATGCTCAAACCCGCACGTTTTAAGGCCTTTTGTGTGGCTGGAACCGGACCATAGCCCATGATTGCAGCATCACAGCCTGCCACGGCCATAGAACGGATCACCGCACGTGGTTTTAAGCCGAGGGCTTGTGCACGTTCAGCAGACATTAACAGCATGGCTGAGGCACCATCGGAAAGTGCGGAAGAGGTTGCCGCCGTGATAGAACCTCCTTTTGGGTCAAAGGCAGGTTTGAGTGCTTGAAAGGCTTCTAGGTTGGCATCGGCACGGATGACTTCATCAATGTCACAGAGGATTTTAAAACCGTTGGTATCGTGGCCCTCAATACCGACGATTTCATTTTTGAAAGCACCGCTTTGAGTCGCTGCCCAGGCACGGCGGTGTGATTCCACACCAAAAGCATCCTGTTCTGCACGGCTAATCCCATTCATCCGGCCGAGCATTTCCGCAGTCAAGCCCATCATGTTGGAGGCTTTGGCATAATGCTTGGAGGCTTCCGGGTTAATGTCCACGCCATGCATCATGCTGACATGTCCCATGTGTTCAACACCGCCAATAATGAAGATGTCACCCTGGTTGGTTGCAATCTGTCCTGCTGCGGTATGAATCGCTTGCATCGACGAACCACATAAACGGTTGACCGTTTGACCAGCTACGGTTTTTGGCAAGTCGGCGAGCAGGCTGGCGGTGCGTGCAATATTCCAGCCTTGTTCGAGGGTCTGGTTGACACAACCCCAGATCACGTCTTCAATTTCATTCACGTTAAACTGGTTACGTGCAACCAGCGCACGGATCAGTTCGGCGGACATGCTGTCAGCACGGACATGACGGAACATGCCGTTTTTCGATTTGCCCATTGCAGTACGTACGCCATCTACAATCACAACGTCACGTGGATTTAAAGTAGTCATTCACGTTGCTCCTTAACCGTAGAATTTCTGATTATTTTCAGCCATGTCACGTAGCATTTGCGGTGCTTCGTAGGCTTTGCCCAGATAGGCGTACTTGTTGCACAGCGCGACATATTCGGCCACACCGGTCTGGTCGATATAACGACATGGGCCACCACGGAAGGCTGGGAAGCCAATCCCCATGATCATGGCCATATCGGCTTCGGCCGCAGTCGCGACAATCTTATCTTCCAGACAGCGCACGGTTTCGTTACATAACGCCAGCATCATGCGATCAATAATGTCCTGCGGATCGAACTCACGTTTTTCACCGGTCACGACGGGTGCAATAATGTCGTAGGTGCTTGGGTCAACTTTTTTGGCTTTTTTACCTTTTTTGTCCAGTTCATAGTGATAGAAACCGACATCATTTTTCTGGCCCAAACGTTGTGCTTCATAGAGGGTTTCAATGGAGCCTTTGAAATTCGGTTTCATGCGATCCGGGAAACCTTCGGCCATGACTTCGGCACCATGCACGCCGGTATCGATCCCGACCACATCCATCAGATAGGCAGGACCCATCGGCCAGCCAAATTTTTCCATCACTTTGTCGATTTGCTGGAAATCTGCGCCGTCTTTTAGCAGTAAGTCAAACGCACCAAAATACGGGAACAGTACGCGGTTGACCAGGAAGCCCGGACAGTCATTGACCACGATTGGGGTTTTCCCCATTTTTTGTGCCAAGACGACTGTGGTCGCGATTGCTTCATCCGAGGTTTTCTCACCGCGGATCACTTCCACTAAGGGCATCATATGCACCGGGTTAAAGAAGTGCATGCCGACAAAGTTTTCCGGACGCTGCAGCGCTTTAGCCAAGCGAGTAATAGAGATGGTCGAGGTGTTGGATGCAATGATGGTATTGTCACGAACCTTGCTTTCGGTATCACGCAGCACGGCTTCCTTGATTTTTGGATTTTCCGTGACTGCTTCGATTACGATATCGACTTCTTTAAACTCGTCATAGCTTAAGCTTGGACGGATGCGTGCCAGAGTTTCGCCCATTTTGGCGGGTGTGAGTTTCTGGCGTTCCACCTGTTTGGTCAGTAACTTGTTGGCTTCTGACATGCCCAGTGCAAGCTGTGGGTTGCCAATGTCTTTCATGATGATTGGCGTGCCTTTCACTGCGGATTGATAGGCAATCCCACCACCCATAATGCCGGCACCCAGTACAGCCGCCTGATTGACTGGATGTGCGCCTTTTTCATATTTTTTCGCAGTCTTTTTCACGATCTGGTCGTTCAGGAACAGACCAATCAGAGCCTCAGCCTGTGGTGTGACTGCGACTTTGGCAAAGTTTTGTGCCTCAATTTTAACGGCTTCATCACGCGGCAGGCTGGCTGAGGCTTCGAGTGAATCCAGTAAAATTTTTGGTGCCGGATACTGTGCCGGATTGGCTTTGGCAAACACCACACCGCGTGCACTGTTAAATGCCATCATTTGTTCAAGTGAGCTGAGTTTGACTGGGTCAATTTTTTCCTGACGTTTGGCACGCCAGTCCAGACGCCCCGCAATTGCCTGTTTGACCAAATCTAATGCCGCAGCCTGGAGCTGGTCGGCTGCCACGACCGCATCTACGGCACCATCTTTCAGGGCGGCTTGTGCTTTTTTCGGTGCGGCCAGTGTCATCCATTCAATGGCATTATCAATCCCGATGACACGGCTCAAACGGATGGTTCCACCAAAGCCTGGAATCAGGCCCAGTTTGATTTCAGGCAGACCGACTTGTGCCTGCTCCGCCATCACACGGTAGTCACACACCAGACACATCTCAAAACCACCGCCGAAGGCAATGCCATTGATTGCGGCAACTTTCGGAACATCGAGATCTTCAAATCCGCTAAACACATCATGACTTGGCAATAACCAGTCGACGATGCCCTGTTCACCTCGAGCGAAGTTTTCATCAAATTCAGTGATGTCCGCACCGACAATAAATGTGGATTTGGCCGAAGTCACGATCAGACCCTGAATTTCTGGATGTGCTTTCACGGCATTAATTGCGGCCTGAAAATCTTCAATCGTTGCACGGTTGAACTTGTTAACCGACTCACCTTGTAAGTCAAAGCGGAATTCTGCAATTCCGTCCGCAAGCATCTGGACGGTAATGGCATTGCCAGCGTGGATCATGCCCTGATCTCCTTTATTTTGGAGGACTATTTTGTTGATGTCATAAAGCGGGTGTACCTGTCCTGCACACCTCGAGGTTCGCTCAATCTTACGATAACTGTCCGGAAAATAAATATCACAAGTTGTATCAAGCCGTGACGCTAGGGTCACTAATTTTTTGTGGCTATGCTTGCTTAGTTGATCAGATTTTTTAGGCAAGTCTGATGATGCTGAGAAATCGTTCTGTTTTTATGGGATTTTTTAACCCGGGAGGAATGGTTCAGGGATGAAATGTTTACGGATTTCTGGCATTAGCTTTACAAATTTTCGGTCAAAATAGTCAATCCAAGTGATTAAGCCACCATTGGATTGTGCCAAAAAGGACACGGCAGCGTTGCAGGATTGTGGATGGCGTGTTGCTGTTTTTTTGCTAGAATCCGCACAATTTTCAATGTTTTCTTGCTTTAAGGCCGGCTTTTTTAAGTCGCTTAACGCTGTGTCCTGTTAGTGAGTGGTCATATGATTAAATGGATCATCCTCGCGATTTTCGTGATTTCCGCCCTGTATATTCAGCATCGCGGTAAAGTGCGTCACTCGTTTTATCGTCAGTTTTTTGACCATTCAACGCTGCTCGCCCCGATTAATTTCCTGATGTACCTGTTTTCCAAGGTGCCGAACCAGCCTTATATCGACACCCAGTATTTTAAAGATCTGAAGGTGCTGGATGAGAACTGGGAAATGATCCGTGATGAAGCCAAGGCGTTGTATGCTCAAGGCGGCATCAAGGCATCCAGCACTTATGATGATTTAGGGTTTAACTCGTTCTTTAAAACTGGCTGGAAACGTTTTTATCTGAAATGGTATGACTCGGCACATCCTTCTGCCGCAGAGTTGTGTCCGAAAACCACGGCCTTGCTGAAAACCTTGCCTTCGATTAAGGCGGCGATGTTTACCGAACTTGCACCTGATAGCCGTCTGGTGCGTCACCGTGATCCGTATGCAGGTTCTTTACGTTATCACTTGGGCTTGATGACGCCAAATGATGACCGTTGTTTTATTGATGTGGATGGTCAGCGTTATTCCTGGCGTGATGGCGAAAGCGTGGTGTTTGATGAAACTTATATCCACTATGCCGAAAACAAAACTGACCAGAACCGGATTATCTTTTTCGCTGATGTGGAACGTCCGCTTAAATCCAAACTGCTGGAAGGTTTTAATCACTGGTTTGGACGTAAGGTGATGACGGCAGCCAGTTCACCGAATGAAGCAGGGGATCAGACAGGTGGCCTCAACAAACTATTTGGTTATGTTTACCAAATCCGTATTAAAGCCAAGGCGCTGAAAAAGTCCAACCGGACTTTGTATTACATTCTGAAATGGGTGCTGATGCTGGGAATTTTCTTCCTGATCTTTATTCGGCCTTATGTGTTTTAGATCTTCGATCAAAACGCTCCGCATGGAGCGTTTTTTTATGGCCAAGCATGTGACTGATTTTACAAAAATCTAGCCAAAACCTGATGAACTCCAATATGATGCAAAAATCATCTATACAATAGAAAGCGGGTTTAACATGCGCATCAAACAAGGATTATTTGGGGTTGGACTTCTGGCGTTCGTGGGCTTGACCCATGCGACAACGTGGACTGCTGAAAGTCCTTATGTGGGACGGGTGAATGCTGGTATTTCTGGTGGTGCAGTTGTGCAATGGCAGTGTGACGGGCAACGTTGTGAAATGTCCGGCCCTTGGGGGGCTGGGCTATCCATGGAATCTTGCCAACAGCTGGTGGCAAAAGTCGGGCCGATTCAGAGTTACCGTAATTCAGCAGGTCAGGCCTGGGCAGCGGGTTCGGCGGAATTGGCGCAATGTAATCAGCTATCTCGTGCCGCCCCTGCAATCGGAATGAATACCTGGTATGCACAAAGCAAACATCAGGGGCAGGTTATTACGCAAATCCCGGGTGGCGTGCAGGTGGTCTGGAACTGTAATGGCCGTGAATGTGCGATGACTGGTCCTTGGGGAGCGGGGTTGTCACTAGAAGCCTGTCAGGATCTCACTCGCAAAATTGGCAAGATTCAGAGTTACCGTAATTCAACCGGACAGCAATGGAAACAGGGTTCAAAAGCATTGGCTGCCTGTAACGCTGTGGCACCTTAACGCTTCATCCATGCAGTTCCCCAACCGATGCTGTTATGTGGTGAGGGGAGCTGTCGCGATCACGTGTAATTGTCCTTGCTGGCAATCGATTTGCACCTCAAGTTGTTCAGGATATTGCAGAAAATACGCCGCAAGTACCGGTTCTAGTTCGGTACGCATTTTACGCGCCAGATGTCGGGCACCAAAACGGATGTCATGGCCTTGGTAAAAATGGGCTTGGGCCGCTATGCTGAGCTGAACCCGGCGTTTCTGGTGTTGCAGGCGCTGATTGAGTTTTTCCATTTCGATCTCAACCAGACGCGGCAGGGCATTTTCCTGAACCGGAAGATAATGCAAGGTGCGGTCAATGCGGTTTAAAAATTCTGGATCAAACTGGCGGTGTAACACTTTTTCAATCAAACGCTGTGCGGGCAGGCGTTTTAATAACAGACTTTGTGCCTTTTCTGGGAGATAACTGAGTTTGTCCAGATATTCCTGTGCCGCACGCGCACCGACATTACTGGTCATGAAAATCATACAGTTGCGAAAATCGAGGGTTTTGGTGCCTGCAGACAAGGTCAGTTTTCCGGTATCAAGCACATTCAGTAAACTGCGAATGACTTCGGTACTGGCTTTTTCCAGTTCATCAAATAACACGATACCTGGGCGAGTATGCGAGCCTTGAATGGCCACTTCATCAAACAGCGTGTTGCCTTCTTTGGAACCTACGTAGCCGGGAGGGGCACCGGTCAGTGCCGCCGCATAATGTTCCTGTGCTAGCGTGTTCATGTCGATCCGGCAAAATGCATCACTACGGCCATAAATGGCTTCACTGATTAGACGCACAGTTTCGGTTTTGCCTACGCCGGTGGGGCCAAGCATCAGGGTGACAGACAAAGGACGTTCCGGATTGGAAAAATCCGCTTTCACCACCCGCAGCATTTTTTCGATTTCACCCAGCGCCGTGTCCTGCCCGATAATCCGTGCCCGTAAGCGCTGCATCACCTGCTGTGGCTCAAAATGAAAACGCGGTTTACCGATCATTTTATCCTTGGCGGATGCTGTGGTATTCGGTATGAAAGGCTGAGCAAAAGACGGGGTTGGGGATTGGGTCGACATGCGGTTACTTCTTCATCCGGCTGTTGCGCAGAGCATAACAAAATTGTCTGAAACAACTTATAGACTTTAGCAATTAGATGATTGTTCCGGGCTATAGCATTGTTGTGCGCGGGGAGCGTTAAAAAGTCCGGTTTGCGTTCTGTTACTAGTTCTCCAAGCTTGATCCAAAGATTGTGGGTTTAGTTTTATAGGTAACCTTGAAAAATAGGAACGAAGCAGCACATCATGTCACAGAGCAAAAGTGATGACAGAAATAGGCTGGATGTGAACGAAAACGCACGTGAACATATTGAAAAGATTTTGGCACATATGACTCAATTGCCTGGCGTATATAAAATGCTGGGCAAGGACGGAGAGCTGTTATATGTGGGCAAGGCCAAAAATCTGAAAAACCGTGTCTCCAGTTACTTCGTCAAAACCATTGAGCATCCGAAAACCCAAGCCTTGGTGGCACGGATTTATGATATTGAAACGCTGGTGGTACGCAGTGAGACCGAAGCGCTGTTGCTCGAACAGAACCTGATCAAGCTGCACCGTCCACCGTACAATATCCTGCTGCGTGATGACAAATCCTACGTTTATATTTTTGTGTCCAGCGACCAGCCCTATCCACGGATTGCCAGTGGTCGTGGCAAGGGCAAGCATGCGGTGGGCAAGTTTTTTGGTCCTTACCCAAGTGCCTATAGTGCACGGGATACCCTGTTGGTCCTGCAAAAACTGTTCAATGTGCGCCAGTGTGAAAACAGCTATTTTGCTCAGCGTAAACGTCCTTGCTTGCAGTATCAGATCAAACGTTGCTCCGCGCCCTGTGTGGGGCTGATCAGCCCTGAGGCTTATCAGGAAGATGTGAAAAACTCGATCCGCTTTTTGCAGGGGGATACCCGTGAGTTGAATCAGGAGCTGATCAGCAAAATGGAAGCGGCAGCAGAACAGCTGGAATTTGAAAAAGCCGTTTTTTATCGCGACCGTTTAGGACTGTTACGTGAAGTACAGGCACAACAGGCCGTATACAAAATCAAAGGCGAAGCGGATATTCTGGCCATTGCCCATGCGGCGGGGGTGACCTGTGTGCAGATCATGTATGTGCGTAATGGCCGGATGCTGGGAGGCAAGAGCTATTTTCCGGATATGCTGAGCGATGATCTGGGGCAAATGTTGAGTGATTTTATTGCCAACTTCTATTTTCAGGTGGCGGATGAAATCCCGGTGGAACTGATCGTGAATGTTGAACTGCCGGATCGACAGGAGCTGGAAGCCGCTTTTCAACAACAGTTTGACAAGAAAGTTCAGATTAAACACAAAGTGCGTGAAACCCGTGCTGAATGGCAAGAGCTGGCCGTGATGAACGTGCAGCATGCCATCAAAGGACAGTTATCAAATCACTTTGAGCTGAATGAACGTTTCCATCAGCTGGAACAAGCGCTTGGCCGTTCAGTGGATCGGATCGAGTGTTTTGATATTTCCCACACCATGGGTGAAGCCCCGATTGCCTCCTGTGTGGTCTTTGACCAAGGTGGGGCACGTAAGCGGGATTACCGCCAGTTTGCTATTGAAGACATTACCGGTGGGGATGACTACGCCGCGATGCGTCAAGCTTTAACCCGGCGCTACAAAAAGCATATGCTGCCAGATTTACTCCTTATTGATGGCGGTAAAGGCCAGTTGCATATGGCGATGGACGTCATGCAAGAACTTGGCCTTGAGGCTTTTATGGTTGGCGTGTCCAAGGGGGAAGGGCGTAAACCTGGACTGGAAACTTTACATTTTACCGATGGCACAAAAATCCAGTTACCAGAAGACAGCAAGGCACTCCACCTGATTCAGCAGGTACGCGATGAAGCCCATCGTTTTGCGATTACTAAACATCGTGCCAAGCGGGATAAGCGCCGTGCTGGCTCCGTGCTGGAAGCTATTCCGGGTTTGGGGCCAAAACGCCGTCGTGATTTGCTGACCCATTTTGGCGGGATTCAAGGTGTACTCAAAGCGTCAGAAAAAGAACTGACCGTGGTGCCGGGGCTCGGTCCGATGATGGCACGCACCATTTATAAAATTCTGCATGAGTAACCTGGCGATCCTGTATCAGAGCAACCCGTTGAAACTTTCCGGATGTTTTTAGTATCACATTCTTCGCAGTCCATTTTTTGTGAACAGATTGGTTGCCCTTGTTTCGGAAAAACTCTGACTTATTTCGGGCTTTTGACCTTTATCTTGCATTTGTTCGCATAAAATTGGCATTCACCTCCACTCGTGAACAAGACAGTCTCTGGATCAGATCGGGTTGCCTAGTCGACACTTTCTGGCATTTCGTATAAAGTGACGCCTATCCAAGAGGGATAAATCCTCTATTTTTGCAGGTTGCATGTCGCGAGATGCAACACGGGGACAACACTGGCGGTGTCTATGACAACAGGTCGCATCCTGAATATTCCAAACATTTTAACGCTGGCACGTATTGCACTGATTCCAGTGTTTTTACTGATTGCCTACTGGCCTCCTGCCATTGGGATTGGTGGAAGTACGGGTGGCATGACTCGACATATTTTACTGACCGCAATCTTTGTGCTGGCAGCGGTCACGGACTGGTTTGATGGTTATCTGGCACGGACCTTAAATCAGACGTCTGCCTTTGGCCGTTTTCTAGATCCGGTGGCAGATAAACTGATGGTGGCGGCTGCACTGATTGTCTTGGTGCAATGGCAGCCGACCATTTCCATGGCCTTTGCTGCGATTGTGATTATCTCGCGCGAGATTACTGTTTCTGCGTTGCGCGAATGGATGGCTGAGTTGGGGGCACGTACCAGTGTCGCTGTGTCAACTGTTGGCAAATATAAAACCGCCTTCCAGATGATTGCGATTAGTGTATTCCTGCTGAACTGGCCACCGCTAGAGATGCTGGCCTATGGATTGCTTTATACCGCTGTCGTCTTAACCCTGTGGTCGATGTTTATTTATATGAAAGCCGCCTGGCCCTATTTAAAACAACCGTAAGATGAGCGAAATTGCCTTTCTGTTGAAAGGCTTTTTTATGCCTTGTAGATTGTTCTCATTGATATGTGGAGAAGAGCCCATGCATCTGGATCTGTTTGCACCCCAGCCACAGCAAAATCTTCTGCCTTATGACGGGGACGTGCAGGATTACGGTCTCGTGCTGAACTGTACCGATGCGAGTGCCTATCTTGATTATTTTTTACAGCATCTGCCATGGCGTCCTGACCAAGTCAAACTCTATGGTCGCCAGATCCAGACGGCACGGCAAATGGTCTGGTACGCGGATCAGGCCTGCAATTATGCCTATTCGGGTGTGACACGACAGGCCTTGCCCTGGGATTCGCGTTTATTGCAGCTCAAACAGCAGATTGAACGGGAAACCGGTGAGCAGTTTAATTCCTGTCTGGCCAATTTATATCAGGATGGTACACAAGGGATGGGTTGGCATCGCGATGATGATATGGGGCTGGCTCCGACTACCAGCATTGCTTCGCTCAGTCTCGGGGCGACACGTAAATTTGTTTTTCGTCATCTGCATACTCATGAAAAGGTGGAAATCCAGTTACAGCATGGCCAATTGATTTTGATGAAAGGGGTCACCCAAAAATATTGGCAACATGCCTTGATGAAGTCGGCCCGGGTCAGGCAACCCCGTATCAATCTCACGTTTCGCCAGTTTCAGTTCTAAGTTTTGTCCCGGGCAACAGGCATAAAAAAGCCCGTGCTAAGCATGGGCTGGCCAGAATTTAACATTAGGGCTTCAAGCCTTGCGGGTCACGATACCAGCTCTCGATCAACAGAGCAGCGGCCAGACTGTCAGCCGCCAGACGTTTTCCACGACCTTGAGCCTGATAGTGTTCCAGTTCATCCCGCGCCTCACGGGTAGTTAACCGTTCATCCACCATCAGGGTTTCAATATGGGTCTGATGATGCAGTCGGCGGGCGAACTTGCGTGCACGGGTAGACAGCTCGGATTCAGTGTCATCCATATTTAACGGTAAACCGACCAGAAATAGATTAGGCTGCCATTCCTTGACCAGTTTTAAGAGATGGTTCCAGTTCGGAATGCCATCTTTCATCGCAAACAGGGGTAGGGGATTGCTACTGTGGATCGTGGACTGACCCACAGCCATCCCCATTTTTTGTGTGCCGAAGTCAAAGGCCATGATCAGTTGTGGTGCTGTTAAATCAGGCATGACCGATCTCTGAAGCCAGCCAGGTACGGTCAACGCCCATTTTTTTATAGGCGGCGTCCCAACGGTCGCTGTACGGTAAATTAAAAATCAGATCCATGTCGGCATCACAGATCAGCCAGTCACCGCGTGCGATTTCTTCTTCCAGTTGGTGTTTGCCCCAGCTGGCATAGCCTAAAGCGATCTGATAGCGTCCAACCCCTTCATTATGCGCAATCGCATCCAGAATATCTTTACTGGTGGTGATACAGACATTCTCACCTACGGCAATGGAAGAATGCCAGGTTGGTTGACCAGTATGCAGGACAAAACCCGCTTCTGGACGTAAAGGGCCACCTTGCAACACTTCATGCGGTTGCACATTGTCGGCATCAATATCCAGATCATTCAATAGTTCTTTAATCTGGATGCCCGATGGCCGGTTAATAATAATGCCTTGCGCACCATCTGCATCATGTCGGGCCACATAAATCACGGTGTTGGCAAAGTTTTCATCGGCCAAGTCGGGTGGGGCAATCAGACAACGATGCATCAGATATTGTTTTGTCACCTAAGCTGTTCTCCTAAAATCAGCGTGTATTCTTTGCAGTCTTAACCGTCATCAATGGCGGTAAAATGCCTGATTTCAATCGTTGAACTGCAGATTCCCTATTTCTACTTATCCCATAAAAAGCAAAGGCTGACAACTTGAGTTCACGCAACAACAGCAAGGATAGAACGTAATTTTTTAGCAAAGTTCTGAGATTAGCGGCGGACTGTATAAAAAATGTGAGATTTCTAATGGTGCTTTGCCAGAACGTCATGCAGATCAGTTGAAGTTTGATATGGATAAAAAAATCCCTCACTTGGAGGGATTCTTTATTATGCTCTTAGGCATGCTGAAACTTGAGCTGACGCAGCTGTTTGGCATGTTGTAAGGTCGTCTCATTGATTTCAATACCACCAGTCATGCGGGCCAGTTCCAGAATTTTTTGCGTTTCATCCAGTTCAACAATCGTGCTGCTCGCTGGATCGGTCTGCAGTTTTTTCACCAGCAAATGCTGGTCTGATTGTGCCGCTACCTGAGCCTGATGGGTGATACAAAGAATTTGCACGTGTTGCCCCAGACCCGCCAACAGACGTCCAACAATTTCAGCCGTGCCACCACTGATCCCGACATCAATTTCATCAAAGACCAAAACCTCAGCTTCGGTTTTTTCTGCATTCATCACCTGCATCACCAAGGCAATACGGGAAAGTTCCCCACCAGAAGCGACGCGTGCCAGCGGTTGTGGAGGAATACCCTTATTGGCGGTAAACAAAAGCTGGATAAAGCTGAGACCTTCAGCACAAGGTTGTTCAAGAGATTCAAACTTAAATTCAAAATAAGCTTCAGGTAAGGCGAGCTGTTTGACCTGTTCAGTTAATTGCTTGGCCAGAGGTACTGCGGCAGCACGACGAATCTCATCCAGATGCTGTGCCTTGGTCATAAAGTCCTGATAAGCGACTGCAACCTGCTCTGCCAAGGTTTTGGGATCTTCGAGCTGATGCAGCTGTTCCAGTTCGGTTTGCCAGTCCTCATAGTGTTGCTTTAACAATTCAGGCTGGGTGCGGTATTTACGCGCCAGACGATGAAACATTTCTAGCTGTGTGTTCAGCTGTTCCATGCGTTCCGGATCAAAACTTTGCCGGTCAATAAACTGGCGTAAGTTTGCCGTTGCATCCTCAATCTCACTTTGTGCATTCAGCAAGGAGGTGTAGATTTCCGCCAGTTGTTCACTGCGTCCGCTATGCTGTTCGAGGCGTCGCAGAATCGAGGCGATTTCCTGAGTAATATTCGGTTCCGCTTCATCCAGAATATTCAAGCTGTAGGCACAATCCTGCATGATGCTTTCATGATGGCTGAGCCGGTCAAACTCTTGTTCGATCTCCGGGTAATCGATCTGGATCAGTTCTTCAAGCTCTTCGAGCTGGACTTCCAGGGTTTCAATCCGCTGTTTACGGGTGGCTTGTGCATCTAGGGCTGCCTGATGCTGGCGAATCTGTTTTTGCCAACTGCTGTAAGCCTCGCGTACGTCTTGTGCAGGTTGATAAAAGTTGCTGTAACGGTCTAGCCAATGTTTAGGATAAGGGGGTTCAAGCAGCTGTTGTTGGCTATGCTGGCTATAGAGTTGTACCAACAAACGACTGATTTCCTTGAGTTCGGCCAGACTGCTGGGGCGACCATTGATCCAGGCTTTGCTACGTCCTGTGGCAAAAATGACCCGACGTAAATGAATTTCTCCCGATTCATCAGCCAGTTCATGCGTGGCCAACCACTGGGCTTCCGGACTCTGTTCATGATAGCTAAAGATTGCCGTGACATCGGCCTTGTCGGCACCATAACGCACATAATTGGTGTCGGTACGCTCGCCTAAACAGGCAGATAGTGCATCCAACAATAAGGATTTACCGGCCCCTGTCTCACCGGTGAGCACGTTAAAACCTGATTCAATATCAACAGCTAGATGTTCAGCAAGGGCAAAATTGATCAGAGTTAAATGGGTCAGCATAAACGCGTCCGGACTGCGGAAAGTTTTGTTCTAAGATAGAGAAGTTTGTTGATGAGCTCAAGCGATCAACAGGCTGAAGTGAGAGGAAAAATCTGATTTCAGTGCTTTTTTTGCAAAAGAATAATATTTTGTGCTTCCACTATTTTTACGTTCATGATTTTTCTATATTTATTTGAAAAATCGAAAATTCATGTTGCACCTACGATGCCTCTATTAGGCTGAATTTGTTCCTCATGGAGAAAGAATGGTCTCATTGATTGGCTTTAAATTGTGAGCAATGTCATGTAATCAATCTAAGAATTAAACATGCCTATGTGGAAAGAGAAGTTAAGGTGAAGAGGTTCTTGATAAAAACATAGATTGATTAGTTGTAGCGGCACAATTAAACTAGCTCGCAGAATGTAGGATAGAGCGTTATCTGGAGAATACGCATGAGTTCAGCTCAGTTTGATCACGTATCTGTGGTAAAAAAATCAAATGTCTACTTTGGTGGCATGTGTATTAGCCACACAGTACAGTTTGAAGATGGAACGAAAAAAACTTTAGGGGTTATTTTACCGACCGAGCAGCCTTTAACGTTTGAAACCCACGTCCCTGAACGTATGGAAATCATTTCGGGTGAATGCCGCGTCAAAATCGCGGACAGCGAAACCAGCGAATTGTTCCGTGCAGGCCAGTCTTTTTATGTGCCGGGCAACAGCAAGTTTAAAATTGAAACGGATGAAGTATTAGATTACGTCTGCCATTTAGAAGGCTAAGAAATCTACTGCTAAATCGGTTACACTAGTCCTTATAAGAGAAATCCTGTGAAGTTGGCTTTGCAGGATTTTTATTTTGTATTGTAGTCACGATAGAGGTCGTTCATGGCAAAACCAGAATATTATTATGGCGTTCACTCAGTGGAGTCATTATTAGAGCTTGAGCCGGAACGGGTATTAACTCTCTTTACGTTGAAAGGACGTGATGACCAGCGTTTGCAACGTATTCTGCAACTGGCTGAACCTTTTGGAATCAGCGTGCAGAAAGCCAGTCGAGATAGTCTGGAAAAACTGGCTGGTTTACCTTTTCACCAGGGTGTTGTGGCTGCCGTGCGACCACATCCAACTTTAAATGAAAAAGATCTGGATCAATTACTGGAGCAGACCAGCAATCCATTGTTGTTGGCATTGGACCAAGTGACCGATCCGCATAATCTCGGTGCTTGTATCCGTACGGCGGCTGCCATGGGTGTGCAGGCGGTTATTGTACCGCGTGACCGTTCTGCCAGTCTGACGCCGACTGCACGTAAAGTGGCCGCCGGTGGAGCGGAAAAAGTACAGTTTATTCAGGTGACCAATCTGGCACGTACTTTGGCGCATCTTAAAGAAACCACGCATATTCGCGTAATTGGCACCATGCTGGATGAAAAGGCATTACCCTTGCAACAGTGTGATTTGACCGGGCCTGTGGTGATTGTGATGGGTGCTGAAGATACCGGGTTACGTCCGATTACCCAGTCACAGTGTGATCAGACGGTATTTATCCCGATGTCAGGCAATCTGCAAAGTTTGAATGTCAGCGTAGCGACGGGTATGGCGTTATATGAAGCTTGCCGTCAGCGCCAAGCCTGATTCATTTTACCGACAATTACACAGCCAGTTTATTTATGTCACCCCGTACTCAAGGTTATTTCTTTATTGCCATTACCATGTGTATCTGGGGGGGATTTACCATTTTTTCCCGCCTCAATACACAGTGGCAAATTAGTGCTTGGGATATTACTGCACTGCGTTTTGGTTTGGCTTTCCTGATTCTGATGCCGGTTTTGCTGTACAAGAAAGACACCGCGTTTTTGTGGCAAAAACACTCTGTCATTTTGGCGCTGATTGGTGGTGTGGGATATTGCTTGACCGCCTATACGGCATTTTTATATGCGCCAGCCGCACATGCTGCAATTTTCCTGAATGGCTGTATTCCTTTGACGACCGCCGTTGCTGCGTGGATTCTGTTTAAACAACCTTTTGATAAGCATACCTGGATTAGCCTGTCGATTATGCTGACCGCCTTGGGGCTGATGAGTTTTCTGATCTCCCAGAGTAGCAGCCATGCCTTTGGTAAAGGGGATGTATTGCTATTTATCAGTGCGATCTGGTGGGGACTCTTTACGGTTTTACTCAAACAGTGGAGATTATCGGCTTGGCATTCAATGGCCAGTGTTGCCATTTGGTCAGCGATCATCTATTTGCCGATTTATTTGTTCTTTATTCCTAAACATCTGACAGAACCTGAGCCGATTCATTTGCTGATTCAGACTGTGTTCCATGGCATTTTTGTGGTGATTATTGCAACCCTGACCTACGTCGCCGCGATTGAACGCTTAGGCGCTTTTAAAACTGGAAGCATTGTGACCTTGGCACCATTTATTGCTGCGCTGCTTGCTGTCCCATTACTAGGAGAACCCTTAAGTCCAGCGATTGTCTGTGGTCTGGTGGGGATGGGAATAGGCGCGTTGCAACCTTGGCGTTGGCTACGTCAAGATAGCTTGACCCAGCAATTGCAACAGCAAAAAGATCAGTGATGTTTCTCTGCTCGGAGCAGATACAGCTCATGCAAGGGCATTAATTGTGAATAAAGATGTTCAATATGGCCATCATTGGTCACAATATCATCTGCCATGGCAATTTTTTGCTGACGTGACATTTGTGCCGCAATAATCTGGCGGATCTGTTCAGGTGTCTGACCATCACGGCTACTGGCACGCAGGATCTGGATTTCTTCACTGGTATCGATCAGCAGGTTATGATCCGTCATTTCATGCTGATTGGTTTCAAATAGCAGCGGAGAAACCAGAATCACATAAGGGCTGCTTGCCTGTTGTAATTGCTGAATGATGGAGGCACGAATAGCCGGATGGGTAATCTGGTTCAGAACTTGACGGGCTTCCGGAAACTGGAAAATATGATTGCGTAAGGCCGTCCGGTCGAGCTCACCATTATCGAGTAACACCCAGTCGCCAAATGCTAGACGGATATTGTCGAGCGTGACCTGACCGACCTGAACGACTTCACGTGCGACCACGTCTGCATCCACCACATGAATTCCTTGGGTTTCAAACCATGCACTCGCGGCTGATTTGCCGCTGCCGATTCCGCCGGTCAGTCCCAAAATAAAACCCATGTTATCCTCCTAAATACACCTTCATGATCTGCTCACCCCATAAAAAGGCAATCCAGCCTGCAATCGCAATATAAGGACCAAAGGCAAAAGGCTGATTTTCTTGACGCACTTTTAATAAAATGATCCCGATGATTGCACCGACCAATGAGGAGAGCAGTACAATCAACGGTAGCATGAATGGCCCCATCCAGGCACCGAGTGCAGCCAGCAGTTTGAAATCACCGTAGCCCATGCCTTCCTTACCCGTCAAGAGTTTGAACAGGTAATACACAATCCACAGACATAAAAAGCCGATGACATAACCCCAAATGGCAGAAGTGGGTGAGGTGTAAATAGAAGCACTATTGATGGCTAGACCGAGCGCAGCTAGAGGTAAGGTAAAGCGATCTGGTAAAAGTTGTGTATCAAAATCAATAAAGGTCAGTGCAATCAGTGCCCAGGTCAAAAATAAGCCAAACAGCATCTGCAGGCCGGGGCCGAATACGGCAACCACTAGTAGGGAGCACGCGGCGGTCAGGACTTCAATAAAAGGATAACGTGCACTAATCGGATTCTGACAGTTACCACATTTTCCGCGCAACAATAACCAGCTCAATACTGGTACATTCTGGTACCAGCGAATTGGACTTGCACATTTTGGACAGCTTGAAGCTGGATGGCTCAGAGTAAATTTACTTTGCTCAATGATTGGCTGTTCAGGATGCAGCAGTAACTTACATTCCTGTTGCCATTGTTGCTCCATTATTTTCGGTGTACGTAAAATCACCACATTTAAAAAGCTGCCAATACACAGGCTAAATAATCCGACGATCAGATAAAGTGCTATAGGGTTGTCGATTAGCGTTTGGATAAAATCTTGCATTACACCACAGAACCCATCTGGAAGATCGGAAGGTACATGGCAACCACTAGACCACCAACGAGTACACCCAAGATGGCCATAATTAACGGTTCCATCATGGAAGTTAAGCCATCAACAGCGTTATCCACTTCATTTTCAAAGTGTGTGGCAACTTTATCTAACATGGCATCTAGTGCACCAGATTCTTCACCAATGGCGACCATTTGTACGGCCATCGGTGGGAACAAGTTGCTGGCACGCATCGCGAACTGTAATTGTTGCCCGGTAGAAACATCCTCACGGATTTTCATTACTGCACGCTCATAAATCACGTTGTTGGTGGCACCAGCAGTTGATTCCAAAGCATCAATCAGTGGTACACCTGCAGCGAACGTGGTAGCCAGTGTGCGGCTATAACGGGCAATAATTGCTTTATATACCAAATCACCAAAGATCGGTAGCTTGAGAGCTAGTTTGTCAAGCATATCGCGAAATTTCTGACTGCGTTTTTTTGCTTCAATGAATGCAGCCACTGCACCACCAATTCCGATAATGAGTAGGAACCAGTATTTCTGCATCCATTGCGACATATTCACGACCATCTTGGTAAAAGCCGGGAGATCGGCACCAAAAGAGGTGAATAGGCCTTCAAATACCGGTACCACTTTCACCATCAAAATAATTGTGACAATAATCGCCACGACGATAACGGTCGCCGGGTATTTCATGGCTTTTTTGATTTTCTGTTTGAGCAGTTCACTTTTTTCTTTATAGATCGCGACGCGATCTAGCATGGTCTCAAGTGCACCTGATTGTTCGCCTGATTCCACTAGAGAACAAAACAGTTTGTCAAAATATTGCGGATATTTGCGTAAAGCACCGGCAAAGGTGTTACCGCCTTCTACTTCCCCTTTGATCCCCAAAACCACTTCACGCATGGCTGGATTTTCTAGACCTTCCGCAACGATTTCAAACCCTTGTACCAGTGGAACACCGGCTTTCATCATGGTGGCTAACTGGCGAGTAAATACGGTGATATCCAGCGTAGACACTTTTTTCTTCATCAATCCTTCGAGAATATTTTTGCGTTTTTCTCGAATATTGTTGATGGTAATGCCTTGTTTGCGCAGGGTGACTTTAGCGAGTGCCATGTTGCGTGCAGGCAACTCTCCCTTGATTTTCAACCCCTTGCGATCGACCCCGTCATAGGTAAAAGTCGGCATCATTTGTGCTTTTTTCGCTGCCATCACGTTATCCTTATTTTTAAATACTGACTAAATTATTCACTGGTCACACGGTTCACTTCTTGTAGTGAAGTGACCCCTTGCATGACTTTTTTTAAGCCTGAACGTCGCAGATTATCAAACCCCAATTTTGTCGATGCCGCTGCAATTTCCAACGCATTGCCATCTTCCATGATAATCTTTGAAATCTCAGGGGTCACTTTCATGACCTCATAAATCCCGACCCGGCCTTTATAACCTTCGCGACACTCTGAACAACCCACCGGTTGGTAGAGTTTAAATTCCGGATTAGCTAGATCTTCTTCAGTGAAGCCCATTTCGAGCAGGCTATTTTGAGGAACCTCGACCGGAGCCTTGCATTGACTGCATAACCGACGTGCCAAACGTTGCGCAATCACCAGATTAACCGAAGTGGCGATATTGAAAGAAGGGACACCCATGTTACGTAAACGGGTCAGCGTTTCGGGTGCACTATTGGTATGCAGTGTCGACATCACCATGTGACCGGTCTGTGCCGCCTTAATCGCGATTTCTGCGGTTTCCAGATCACGAATCTCACCGACCATGATAATGTCCGGATCCTGACGTAAGAAAGATTTTAATGCTGCAGAAAAGGTTAGCCCTACTTTATTGTTTACATTGACCTGGTTAATGCCTTCGAGGTTAATTTCGACGGGATCTTCCGCCGTGGAAATGTTGGTGTCCTCACGATTGAGGATATTCAAGCCGGTATATAAAGAAACAGTTTTACCGGAACCCGTCGGACCGGTAATCAATAACATGCCTTGCGGTTTTTCCAGCGCTTCCATAAACAGGGCTTTTTGATCGGGTTCATAACCTAGCGCATCAATCCCTAGCATGGCACTGGATGGATCGAGAATACGTAGAACCAGTTTCTCCCCAAATAGCGTCGGAAGGGAGTTGACACGGAAATCAATCGCTTTGGTTTTGGATAATTTCAGTTTGATACGGCCATCTTGAGGAATCCGTTTCTCCGAAATGTCCATTTGTGACATGACTTTTAAACGTGAAGCCAGACGGTTCGCCAATTGTAATGGAGGCGTTGCGATCTGACGCAAGACTCCATCGACTCGGTAACGCACCCGATAGATTTTTTCATACGGTTCAAAATGCAGATCCGAAGCCCCCATACGGATGGCATCAACCAATAGTTTGTTGATGTATTTGACAATCGGAGCTTCATCACCTTGTGGGCCGTCATCATCGTCATCATCAGATTGTGATGAATCATCAATATCAATATCGAGCTCTTCACCATCAAAATTAAAGGTATCTTCTTCGGTGAACTGTTTGCTGAGCAGTTGACTCAGTTTGTCATATTCAACAATGACTGATTCAATGTTCAGTTTGCTATTGAAGCGGATGGCATCGAGTGCTTCGATATTGGTTGGGTTGCTGGTTGCGACATACAAGGTATTGCCACGTTTAAACAGCGGTGCAATATGATGTTTGGTCAGCAGTTTGTCTTCAACCAGATCGCGAGGTAGTAAGCCTGCATCATAAACTGCAAGGTCGAACAGCGGCTCGCCAAATTCGCGTGAAATGGTATCGGCAAGAATGAGAGGTGAAATACCATGATGCTCAATGAGGTAGGCGACAATATCTCGTTTGGCCTTTTTGGCATTTTCGACAGCAGTTTGCATATCTTCAGCTGAGATATGATGTTCCTCGACTAATCGACGAATAAATCCTGTAAATTTAGGAAATCCTTGCAATACTGACATCCGCTACCACGCCTTGAGTCTGAACTGGTTTGTTTATAATTCGTATCGTAAAATTATACTTTTGTTGCGCAAAAATACCATATCAGAAAATGCTGTTATCTGCGTACTATCTTATAAAAACCTGAACCAGTCGAATTTTCATGAAATTAATTTTCTCAAGGGATTGGAATCTTGTGAATTTTACAGATTTGTAATTAACAAAATTGATCGGTGCTATCTGAAAATTTATCAGCAGCGGATAGAATTCCGTGTAGAATATCTGCATTTTTCATCACAGGTCAGAGCAGTATGTCGGGTTCGACTATTATTCCTTGGGTTGTCGGCAATTGGAAAATGAACCCAATGCAAGCGAATGCCAAACAACTTGTTCAAGAATTCAAACAATTACTCGCCCAGCATGATATTCCAGCTGCACAATGTCATCTTGCTGTGGCACCCGTCACGATTGCTTTAACCACTGTTCAGACGGCATTGGCTGATGCAGCACGTCCCGTACATGTGGTTGCACAAGATGTATCGCGTATTGCAGGTACAGGAGCATATACCGGTGAGGTGAGTGCAGAACTGCTGAAAGACAGCGCGATTGACTATGTGTTGATTGGCCACTCTGAGCGTCGTGAAATTTTTGCGGATGATGTTGCTGCTGTGCAGGCCAAAATTAAAAATGCTTTAACGGCTGGCTTGACCGTGATTTATTGTGTGGGTGAAAGTCTGGAGCAGCGTGAGCAGGGTATTGCTGATCAGGTGGTATTGCAACAGATTTGTGACGTAGCTACTGTGATCAGTGCTGAGCAATGGCAGCAACAGATGATCATTGCTTATGAACCGATCTGGGCGATTGGTACGGGTAAAACCGCTTCTCCGCAGGATGCCCAGGCGATGCATGCCAAAATCCGTGAAGGACTGACGCAGATTACACCAGCAGGACAACAGATTGCGATTCTCTATGGTGGTAGTGTTAAACCAGAAAATGCAGCAGAATTGGCAGCGTGTCCAGATATTAATGGTGCATTGGTCGGTGGTGCATCATTAAATGCTGAATCATTTTACCAAATTGCCCGTGCATTTGCAGATAACAAATAATTAGGAGTTCACATGCATACTTTTGTGCTGGTGGTACATATTATCTTGGCCATTTTGATTATTGCGCTGGTTTTAGTGCAACATGGTAAAGGTGCCGATGCGGGTGCTTCTTTTGGTGGTGGAGGTGCAGCAACTGTGTTTGGTGCGTCAGGTTCAGGTAATTTTTTGACTCGCCTCACCGCTATTTTGACCGCATTGTTTTTTATGACCAGTTTGACTTTAGCGGTCTTTGCCAAGCAGCAAACTTCAGATGCTTATAGTTTGAAAACGGTTAATACCACGGCACCTGCGCAAACTGCATCGCCTGAAACTTCACCAACTGCACCAAAAACTGGCGAATAATCGTAATTAGGGCTTTCCTTTTGCAGCGGATGCGCATAGAATGCGTCCTGCTGCGGTGGTGGTGGAATTGGTAGACACGCTACCTTGAGGTGGTAGTGCTTTCGGGCGTGGGGGTTCAAGTCCCCCCTTCCGCACCAACAATGAACCAGATTGTTGAGTGTGAGCAGCAAAAACATTGATGCGGGATGGAGCAGTCTGGTAGCTCGTCGGGCTCATAACCCGAAGGTCGTTGGTTCAAATCCAGCTCCCGCTACCAATTCAATTGCAGTGTAAAGCAGTTGAGAGTTTGAAAAAATCTTAGATTGACTTTTTTTGAAACTCGTTTATAATATTTGCACGTTGATGCGGGATGGAGCAGTCTGGTAGCTCGTCGGGCTCATAACCCGAAGGTCGTTGGTTCAAATCCAGCTCCCGCTACCAAGTTTCTAAAGAGGCTCACAAATAGGTGGGCCTTTTTGCACAGTGGACTTTGGTTTTCTGTGTAAAATATAGGGGCGATTAACGCCCTTTTTTATTGGCTATCGTGTAGTGTCGACATCAATTGGTCAAATAGTCATGCTTCACTATAGTAGTCTGTGTCGGTCAAAAGACCGATTGAATCGCACAAGATGACGAGAGTAAATGAAGCTATCAAACAAAACTCAAGCACTCCAAGATTTAATTGCACCTGCGGTACAAGCCTGTAATGTCGAGCTGTGGGGCATCGAATTTATCCCACAAGGAAAACGCTCTTTGTTGCGTATTTATATTGATAAAGACGTTGACGAAAATGCCGAGCCGGTCATCAATGAAGATGGTGAACTTGAACAAGGCCGTGGTATCGGAGTACAGGATTGTGTGCGTGTGACCCAGCAAGTGGGTGCGATCCTCGATGTTCATGATCCGATCTCCGGTGAGTATGCATTAGAAGTGTCTTCTCCAGGATGGGATCGTCCATTTTTTCAACTTGCACAATTACCAGCTTATATCGGACAAACTGTTGCGTTGCGTCTGATCAGTGCTGTAGATAACCGTCGTAAGTTCCAGGCCAAGTTGCTTGCGGTAGATCTTGAACATGAAACCATTCAGGTTGAAGTGGATGGTCAGCATGTGCTTGAAATCGACAGTCATAATATCGATAAAGCAAACTTGATCTATCAGGACTAAATTAATTCAATTTATAAGAATCTATAGGTGACTTATGGGCCGTGAAATTCTTACCGTTGTAGAAACGGTTAGTAATGAAAAAGGTGTTAGTCGTGAAGCGATTTTCGAGGCACTTGAGCAGGCACTCGTAGCTGCGACCAAGAAGAAATTCTATGAAGGCACGCACTCTGAAGAAGCACGTTTACGTGTAGAAATCGATCGTAAAACCGGTGATTACCGTACTTTCCGTCAATGGGAAGTGGTGGCAGATGAAGATCATGAAATGCCAGCCTGCCAGGATGCGATTTCTGACGTCGATCCGTCAAAATGGTCGATTGGTGATATCCGTGAACTCGAAGTGGAATCTATCGAGTTTGGCCGTATTGCCGCGCAAATTGCCAAGCAAGTGATTGTACAGAAAATCCGTGAAGCAGAACGTGCACTGATTGCAGATGCCTATGAATCAAAAGTAGGCGAGCTGATCTACGGTGAAGTGAAGAAACAGACCAAAGATGGTTTTATTATTGATCTTGGCGACAATGCGGAAGCGTATTTGGCGCGTGAAGAAATGATTCCAAAAGAAATTCTGCGTCCAAAACAGCGCGTTAATGCCATTTTGTATAGCGTGAACCGTGAAGGTCGTGGTGCGCAATTATTGTTGTCGCGTGCTAAGCCGGAAATGTTAATTGCTTTGATGAAAAAAGAAATTCCTGAAATTTCTGAAGAAATCATCGAGATCAAGGCGGCTGCACGTCAGCCAGGTGTCCGTGCTAAAATTGCGGTGAAAACCAATGACCACCGTATTGATCCAGTCGGTGCATGTATTGGTATGCGTGGTACGCGTATCCAGGCAGTACAGCAAGAGCTGAACGGCGAACGTATTGATGTGGTAGTGTGGTCAGATGACCCAGCACAATACATCGCAAGTGCGCTTGAGCCAGCGGATGTATCCGGTATCGTGATTGATGAAGATGCGAAAACAGCCGACATCATCTTTGCTGCGAGTGACCAGTTGGCACGTGCCATCGGTTCTCAGGGGCAAAACGTACGTTTGGCTTCAGAATTGACTGGTTACAAGCTCGACATGATGCTTGAAGATGAATACCGTGCACGTCAGCAAAATGAAGCACAGCAATATCTCGACATGTTTGTTTCACGTCTGGATATTGATGAAGACCTGGCGATGGCGTTGGTTGAAATGGGCTTTACGTCACTTGAAGAAGTGGCTTATGTGCCTGTCGAAACATTCGACGAAATCGAATTGGATGCAGAAACAGTTGAGTTGTTGCAAAGCCGTGCCAAAGAAGTTGCGTTGGCTGATGCATTACAACAACAAGAAAACATTCAGGACCCAAGTGCTGAATTGTTAAATATGGAAGGCATGACCAAAGAGATTGCCTATGCACTCGCTGCTCGTGGTGTGGTCACCCTGGATGATCTTGCGGATCAGGCAACTGATGATATCTCAGATATCGAAGGGCTTGATGCAGAAAAAGCAGGTCAACTGATCATGAAAGCACGCGAATCATGGTTTAACTAACTAGGAGGTAATAAATGACGGACAAGTCGATTAAAGAGTTGGCTCTCAGTGTGGGACGTCCTGTTGAAAAGCTCCTGGAACAGGTTCGCGATGCAGGATTGCCACAACGTACAGCTGATGACATTATTTCCACCGAACAACAAGATACCCTTGTCGGCTATTTGAAGAAAGTTCATGGCCAGGACAATGGTAACGCAGGAAAAATCACGTTGAAACGTAAAACCACCAGTACGGCGAAAGTTGCCAGTACTTCAGGTAAGGCTAAGACTATTAATGTAGAAGTTCGTAAGAAGCATACATTTACCAAGCCAAACCCAGAACAGATTGCTGCTGAAGCGCGTGCTAAAGCACAGGCAGCAGAACAAGCACGTGCTGATATGATTGCTCGCCATAACCCTGAGCAAAAAGCGCGTGAAGAAGCACAGGCACAAAGCCAGCAAGGTGAAAACAAAGCCAAAGCAACTTTAGATGCAATGCGTGCAGCTGCAAAACAAGAAAGTGCAGCAAAAACCACTGCAAAAGCAGAAGTGGTTGTGAAGCGAAAAACGCCGGCGAAGCCAGTGGTTAAGCCAAGCGAAACGCCAGAACAGCGTAAAGCGCGTGAAGAACAAGCGGCTCAGCTAAAAGCAGCTGAAGAAGCAGCACGTCGTAAAGCCGCTGAAGAAGCACAACAGCGGACGCTTGAACAAATGCGTCAGATGGCGTCCAAATATTCTGCTGATGATGCGACTACCACGATCCGCGTGATTGATGACTCACCTTTGGCAGCAGGTCTTGTTGGCCAGGCTTATGAAGACTCTTTCAAGCAAGAAGACCGTGAGATCAAACGTGGTGGCGGTTCTGCCAACCCGCGTGCTGCGAAAAAAGGCGGCCGTCGTGGTCAGGAAGAGCAAAACTTCAGTTCAAACCATAACAAACGTGGTTTGAAATCGAGCCAAGCCAATAAGCATGCTTTCGAAAAACCGGTTAAAAAACAAATTTATGATGTTGAAATCGGTTCAACGATTGTCGTTGGCGACCTTGCACAGAAGATGGCTGTGAAAGTGCGTGAAGTGATCAAGACCCTCATGAAAATGGGTGAGCTTGTTACTCAAAACCAGGCGATTGACCAAGATACTGCTGCCCTTGTAGTTGAAGAAATGGGCCATAATCCGGTTCTCGTCTCTGATACAGCTGCAGAAGACAACTTGCTTGAGCAGGCAGAGCAGGAACGTGGTGAATTGACCAATCGTGCACCAGTGGTAACGATCATGGGTCACGTTGACCATGGTAAGACTTCATTGCTGGATCGTATCCGTCGTACCAAAGTAGCAGCGGGTGAAGCGGGTGGTATTACCCAGCATATCGGTGCTTACCACGTGGAAACCGAGAAAGGCATGATTACTTTCCTGGACACTCCTGGACACGCAGCGTTTACAGCAATGCGTTCACGTGGTGCCAAAGCGACAGATATCGTGGTTCTGGTGGTTGCGGCTGATGATGGTGTGATGCCTCAAACGGCTGAAGCGATTGACCATGCTCGTGCTGCAGGGACACCAATTATTGTTGCGATCAACAAAATGGATAAGGAATCTGCTGATCCAGATCGCGTATTGAATGAATTGACTACGAAAGAAATCGTGCCTGAACAATGGGGCGGTGACGTTCCAGTGGCAATGGTTTCTGCACACTCAGGTCAAGGGATTGATGAATTACTGGACTTGATCCTGATCCAAGCTGAATTGATGGAGCTACAAGCTTCTGCTGAAGGTGCTGCACAAGGTGTGGTTATTGAAGCGCGTGTGGATAAAGAACGTGGTGCGGTGACTTCAATCTTGGTACAAAACGGTACCTTGAACGTGGGTGATCTTGTACTTGCTGGTTCATCTTATGGTCGTGTGCGTGCGATGGTGGATGAATATGGTAAGCGTATCCAATCTGCCGGTCCTTCAATTCCAGTGGAAATTCTCGGTCTTCCTGAAGCACCAATGGCAGGTGACGAAGTTCTGGTTGTAAACGACGAGAAAAAAGCGCGTGAAGTCGCAGATGCTCGTATGGCGCGTGAACGTGAAAAACGTCTTGAGCGTCAAAGCGCGATGCGTCTGGAAAACATCATGTCGTCTATGGGCAAGAAAGATGTGCCTGTGGTGAATGTGGTGCTGAAAACCGATGTACGCGGTACATTGGAAGCCTTGCATGTTGCACTTGCTGACCTTGCAACCGATGAAGTGAAAGTACGTGTGATTGGTTCAGGCGTCGGTGCGATCACCGAGTCTGATGTAACCCTTGCAGAATCTTCAGAAGCCGTACTTCTTGGCTTTAACGTGCGTGCCGATACAACTGCACGTCAAAAAGCGGATGCTGATGGTATCGATATCCGTTACTACAGCATCATCTATGAATTGATCGATGACGTGAAAGCGGCCATGAGTGGTAAGCTTGCCCCTGAGCATCGCGAAACGATTCTGGGTATTGCCGAAGTACGTGAAGTGTTCCACTCAAGCAAGTTCGGTGCGGCTGCAGGCTGTATGGTCCTTGAAGGGATGTTGCACCGTAACAAACCGATTCGTGTATTACGTGATGACGTGGTGGTATTCCAGGGTGAACTTGAATCTCTACGTCGTTATAAAGACGTGGTGGAAGAAGTTCGCGCCGGTATGGAATGTGGTCTTGCCGTGAAAGGTTATAAAGACATCAAAGTACACGACAAGATCGAAGTATACGATGTCCAATTGATTAAACGGAGTCTTTAATGGCGGGTAGCCAACGCTTAAAGCGCATGGCGGATAGCGTACAACGCGAGTTGTCCGAGCTGATCCGTCAGGAGCTGAAAGATCCACGCTTAGGTGGTCTTGTGACCATCTCAGCGGTGAAAGTGAGTCCAGACCTGGGTTATGCCGATGTGTATGTGACCGTAATGGGACGCGAACTGAGCGATGACCAGAACGAAGCTGCACACAAAGAAACCTTAGATGTCCTGAATAAGGCTTCCGGTTTCTTGCGTCAGGAATTGAGCCGTCGAATTAAAACACGCGTGACCCCACGTTTACGTTTCCATTACGACAAAACCAATGCCTACGGTAACTACATGTTTGGTCTGATTGCTGAAGCAGTGAAGGATTTACCTGCAGCTGACGACAGCAAAAAAGATGACGAATAAAAGCTCCAATAAAAAAGCCACCCTCGCGGTGGCTTTTTTATATTTCTAAATTTCTTTGTTGCTTTGTTGGAAAATTATTTTTTGCTTGTACGGGTGTTGCGGCGACGATCACGCTGCCAAGGCAAACGTTGATTCAGGCTTTCAGGTACTTCACCACTGAGTGCTCGTAAGCGTAAATGCAGGGCTGCCTGTGCCATGAGATTGGCTGAAACCGGTGCGGTGATAAAGGCCAGTAAAGTCAGCAGGATTTCAGCAAAACCAAAGCGTCCCTGAAATCCCCAATAAACCATGCTGGCGATCAGAAAGCTGCCGAGCCCCAACGTACTGGATTTGGTCGGCGCGTGCAGACGCATAAATAGATCGGGGAGACGGACCATACCGATACCACCGACCAACATAAAAAAGGCACCAATGATCAGAAAGATCGAAACCAGAATTTCCATGAATAGCTGCATTGCATCTTCCTCTAATCAATCACATGACCCGTGGTGAAATAACGGGCCAACGCTGCAGTAGAAACAAAACCGAGCATTGCGACCAGTAATGCACCTTCAAACATTGCGGTGGTGGTCCAGTACAAGCCCAGAACCACCACGAGACAAGTGGCATTCAGAAACAGTGTATCCAGTGCCAGTAGACGGTCGACGACAGAGGGTCCCATGATCAGTCGGATCAGGCATAAAAACATGGAAATGGTGATTGCAATCAGGCAGATCCCTAAGGTGTACGGCAAGATGGTCATGATTGATCTCCAGATTTTGGATTCACCCCAAAAATATGCATCAAGGGCGTTTCATAACGACGCTTGATCTCCTGAATTTCCAGGTCTGTATCCTGTGTGCTCAGCGCGTGTACCAAAATATCCCCACGTTCCTGATCAATCCCTGCTGAAACTGTGCCGGGTGTGGTGGTAATGATCATCGCCAATAAACTGTTGACCTGATCGTGTTCTGAAGTCAGGGGAACCCGAAACCATTTCGGATGAAGCTGATCACTCGGGCCCAGTACCAGTTTAGCCACACGTAGGTTGGCAATCACAATATCCCATAACACGATCCCGGTGAGTCTGATTGCCCGCCCATAGTGAATATGCGGTGTGCGGGCAATAAACGGTTTAACCAGATAAGGTAACAGCAGTGCCAGAATCAGTGCCATCAGCAAATTGCCAAAATCCAGACTATGCGCCAGCATCAGCCAGCTGGTGCCTACTATCACGGAAACGAAGGGGTGGGGCAGGCAGCGTTCCCAGAAGGAGATTTTTTGCATGATCAAGGCTCCATCGGTTTTAGCTGTGCTTCATTCTGCACCCCGATCTGTTGATCCTGATGCTGGATTTGGCGCTGCTTATAGTCAGAAATATGTTCCCCTTGCAGGGTGTTGGGATGAATCACATGCGGAATCAGGTGTGCATTGGCATCCTCAACTTCACCCCCATATTTGGTTTCCGGAATATATTCAGGATCAAAGGGTTGTGTACTGATGACCTGCTGATGGGCATCCAAACGCAAAATCGCCTGTTGATATAACATCTTATTTTGTATTTGTTGTGCGGTATGTAAGGCGAAGTTCTGGATCGGTGCAGCAAAGATCACATACAGGATTAAACCGGTGAGTAACAGGTAAATCGTTTTGTCATTGCCTGGAGGTGCCTGCTCGGGTAAGGCCTGATAAGCCTGACAAGCCGTTTTGCTCTCGCAGTCTTCCGGCATAGTCGCACGCCAGAACAGGATAAATCCAACACGGGTCAATGCGATCATGCTGAGTAGGCTAACCAGTAAAATGCTGCCAATAATCCAGCCCTGATTAGGGTGTTGCGCAGAGGCCTGCAAGATAAATACCTTACCTAAAAAGCCGCTAAATGGCGGTAAGCCGGCCATCATCAGGGCAATTAGCAAATAGCAGATCCCCATGACTTTATGCTGTTTCATTTTCGGTGCGACATTCAAGTGGTCTTTATATTCACCGCGTTGTGATGTGACCCAGCCACAGAAAATATAAAAAACGGCGGCAATCAGGGTGCTGTGGACCAGATAATACAGCGCAGCAGCCCAAGCAGCAGTATTGAACAGCGAGATTGCGATGAGCAATGTGCCAATTGATGAAAGCACCATAAAGCCCACAAAACGGCGTAAGCGTTCTGCCCCCATAGCAGCAATCACTCCATAAATTGAGGTGATCAGGCCAATCGGGAGCAGCCAGCGCAGCAGGGCGGCCTGTGAAAACAGGTCATCAAATACGGTAGCATTGACCCGCAATATCGCATAAATCCCCACTTTGGTCATGATGGTAAACAGCGCAGCGACCGGTGTGGTGGCAACCGCGTAAGTTTTGGGTAACCAAAAACCCACAGGCAGCATCGCCGCCTTGATGCCAAAAACCACAAACAGCAATAAACCGCCCGCCACGGCCAATTTGTGCTCGTCTTCAGCCAGCGTCGGTAACAGCCTTGAAACATCGGCCATATTCAGGCTGCCGACACTGGCATAAATCAGTCCTAGGCCGATCAGGAACAGTGCCGAGGCCAGCAGGTTAATGGTGACATAATGTACGCCGAGCTGGAATCGTGCCTTGCCTTGACCATGTAGTAGCAGCACATAGGAGGCCATCAGCAGAATTTCAAAAAACACAAACAGGTTGAACAGGTCGCCTGTTAGGAAGGCTCCACATAGTCCCATCAGCAGGAAGTGAAACATGGCGTGGAAATAGCGTCCACGTAAGTCCCACTGCTGGCAGGCATACCAGAGTACCGGCAAAGCCAGTGCATAAGTCAAGACCAGCATGAAAGCGGACAATCGGTCCAATACCAAGACAATGCCAAATGGGGCAGACCATTCACTGAGCTGATAAACCGTGATTGCGCCAGCACTGGCATAGATCAAATAGCTGATCGCGGTGGCCAGTCCTGCGAAGGCTGAAAATAAGCTGATACCCCGACGCCAGGGTTGACGCCAGTCCTGTGCCAGTGATCCAGAACCCGGATTGCCCAGCAACAACAGGAAAAAACCGGTGAACGCCGGAATCAGGATGCTGAGCAGCGGCGTGTGCAGCTGCCAAAAATCGAGTAACGCAGACATCAAGGCTCATCCTCACGCGGATCGTACATCGGGAATTCCTCTTTGGCATCGACATGATCGGTACCAGATTCATAGCGGCTACGCAGGGCAAGCTGCACAATAAATGCCGTGGTGGCAAAGCCGATGACGATGGCAGTTAGTACCAGTGCCTGCGGCAGTGGATCGGTAACCCGGCTGGTTTCGGTGAGAATTGCCGGTGCATTCAGGTGGACTCGTCCCATCGCAAACAGGAATAAATTGACCGCATAGCCGATCATCGCGAGACCGAGCACTACGGCAAAGGTTCTGGCACGTAACAGCAGATACACACCGGTCGCTGTTAGTAAACCAATGCCAGAGGCGAGTAGTAATTCCAAACTGATCATCTGTTTACTCCTTGGCAATCGGGCCCGACATGGTCGAGTGTCGAGAGTCGCCCAGTACTGAAATCATCAACATGGTGGCACCGACCACCGTGACATAAACGCCAACATCGAACAGCGCGGCCGAGGCCAGATGCATCTCGCCGACCAGTGGTGGAGAGACATAAATATGTGCACTGGTCAGGAACGGCCGTGACCAGTACCAGGCGGCGATCCCGGTGGCACCGGCAATCGTGAGACCCGATCCAATCCAGATTTCATACAGGCGGCCGGACTTGGCTTTTAATAACTGCTCGGCATGATCCTGACCTAGCGCAATGTATTGAATAATTAAGGCCATCGCAGTAACCAGGCCGGCAATAAAGCCCCCGCCAGGATAATTATGTCCGCGCAGGAAAATGTACAAACTGACGACCAAAGCGACCGGTAACACCCAGGAAGCCGTGATACGCAGCATGAGTGGAGAAGGGTTAAAACGGTAGGTCAAGCCTTGGGTGATGACTGTGCCATGACCACGCATGCCATCCATTAAACATAAGGTGCCAATCGCTGCGATGCCTAAAACCGTAATTTCACCGAAGGTATCAAAGCCGCGGAAATCCACCAGAATCACGTTAACTACATTGGAACCCCCACCCAAAGGCAGAGATTGCTGGATAAAGAACCAGGAAATGGAACTGTGGTCACGGGTCAAGACCAGCCAGGTAAGCCAGGTGATACCTACGCCCGACAGGATAGCAATCAGGGCATCGCGCCAACGTCTGGAGCTGCTGGATTCATAGGGGGTAAGCTGTGGCAGCAAAGATAAACTCATCAGCAGTAAAACCGTGGTAACCACATCTACTGTAATCTGAGTCAGTGCCAGATCCGGTGCTGAGAGAGTGATAAATACCATGCTGACCACTAGGCCAACTGCACCACTGATCAGTACCGCTTTGATGCGTTCATGGTGGAACCACAACATCATCCAACAGGCGGTCGCCAAAATCAGCCATAACACCACCGCAGCCCAAGGAGCATGGCTTAATTCGCGGCTACCGGTCATCAGGTTCTGGCCGATCAGCGGGGTTGCCACCACCGCGATACTAAACATGATGATCCAGAGCAGGTAATTTTGCAGAGAGCCGGTTTCGGTCTTGCGTTTTAAGCGGATGGCATTGATCAGCAGTTTTCGTAAAAAGGCATCAAACAACCAGCGGCCCTGTAAACGGCCCAATGCCGGATCGAGATCAATTTTACGAATTCGGCCATCTTTAGCCAGACTGAAATAAAACAGAATGCCGCCGATCAGCGCCAATCCACTCATCAGCAAAGGCAGATTAAAGCCATGCCAAAGGGCTAGATGGGTGCCAGTAAATTCGGTTGCCAGGCTGGCACGTGTCACACTGTTGATGATGGGTTCAACCAGTAGAGCCGGAAAAATTCCGATCAGGATACATAAGCTGGCGAGAAAAATGACCGGTGCACGCATGCCCAGTGGCGGTTCATGTGCTGTTTTATTCGGAACCTCATGGCCGACTGGGCCATCAAAAAATACGCCATGTACCAGGCGGATTGAATAGGCGACTGCAAACATGCCAGCCAGTGTAGCCACAATGCCATACACGATGAGGGCATAACCGGACAGGCTGGCCAGCAGTTCAGTAAAGAACATTTCCTTGGACAGGAAGCCATTGGTCAAGGGTACACCGGCCATGGCCGCCGCCGTGATCATGGTCAGTGTGGCCGTAAATGGCAGCAGTTGCCCGATCCCGCTCAGTTTACGCAAATCCCGGGTTTCGGTTTCATGATCGACAATGCCGGCAATCATAAACAGCGCAGCCTTGAAAGTGGCATGGTTAATGATGTGAAAAATTGCCGCAGCGACCGCGAGGTGCGAGCCGATGCCCAGCAGACACACGATCAGTCCCAAATGACTGATGGTCGAGTACGCCAGCAAACCTTTCAAATCTTCTTTAAAAATGGCAAAGAATGCAGCAATACACAGGGTAAATAGCCCGATGAAAGTCACGAGATTATGGTACAGCGCAGCACCGGCAAAGATTGGCAGCAAGCGTGCCAGGAGAAAAATACCCGCCTTGACCATGGTGGCAGAATGTAAATAAGCTGACACGGGGGTCGGCGCCGCCATGGCATTGGGTAGCCAGAAATGGAATGGGAACTGGGCACTTTTGGTAAAGGCACCGAGTAAAATCAACAACAGTGCCGGGACAAACAGAGTGTGTTGCTGGATACTGTCGCGCATACCCAGAATCTGGTCAATCTGATAGGTTCCGGTGATTTGCTGAAGCAGAATAAAACCCCCGAGTAATGCCAATCCTCCCATCCCGGTAATGGTGAGAGCCATACGTGAACCACGTTGTGCGGCTTCGTAATTGCTCCAATATCCCACCAGTAAAAAAGACGAAATACTGGTGAGCTCCCAGAATACCAGCAAGATGATTAAATTATTGGAGAGCGAAATGCCCAGCATGGCAGCCATGAACAACATCAAGAGTTGGTATAGCTTGCTTAATGAATTTTTTGCACTGAGATAAAAATACGCATAAATCAGGATGAGCGTACCAATTCCCGTGATCAATAGGGAAAACAACAGTCCCAAGGCATCCAGACGCAGGCTGAGATCAATTCCTAATTGCGGCAGCCAGGGCCAATGTTCATAAATGGCTTGGCCGGAAAAAACGGTCTTGGCCTGGCTGACGAGCAGGGCAAAACTGCTCAGGCTGATGCCGATGGCTCCTACAGCCGTGGCCCCGCGCGACAATCGTTTTAGCCACGAGACAAGAGTAGTGCCAAGAATGAGGGGTAAAAGAATAATCGTCAGTAGCACACGCGTATCCATGTCTTGAATTAGGCCGGCTGACCTAAAGATGAATTTTATTTTTTAGGATTTCAAGGTCTGCAAAGAGCAGTCCAAAGTTCAAATCCAGAAAAACCCACATCAGTTCAAAAGTAAAACGTCAAGTTGTATTGCGCAACTTGTAAAATCGGATTCGGAAAGTGAGTAGTGTACCCTATTTTTTTTAATAATACCCTATATTTATTACATGAAAATAACAAAATCAATAGCTTATGATTGTTTTGATTGCCGGTAAAATAGTCGAATATTCAGTGAGATGATTCTATTTAAAGTATTATTGTTTATCAATTGGTAAATTTTATACCGTTTTATTGATTGGTCTTGGAAAATTATAAAGAGGTTTCGGGGTTGCTTGGATCGCTATCAACTTGCAGCTGTTGCAATAATGCAGATTGCTGTTCAACTGTCAATTGTTGGAATAGTTCACGTACCTGTTCCGGATCAACGGGAGGCGCAGGCGGTTTCAGGCTTTCTAGCGGTTCAGGTTGGTCGGTACTGATCCCCAAACCGGCATACAGATGATCGAATGCTGCCCAGGTTTCTGGGGAATGCACAGGGTGTAAGGTTTGATGCTCCAGTCGCAGACATTGGTAGCGGGCTGCATCTTCTAAAAGTTCACTCCGATTCCCCGTCACAATCAATTGTAACTGGGGAAAGGCCTGATGCAGACGTTGCAGAATTACTTGGCTCAGATTTTGGTCCAGATGGGCATCAATATGATCAATCAACACAATGCCATCCCCTTCCTGACAAGGATAGAGGCTTAACGGATTAAGCAGACAGAGACGGCGTACCAAATCACCAATCAGGGCAATCCAGTTTTTAACGGTGTTGGGCAATTGCTGGTACAGCATGGTTTTACCTTCATACTGCACCATTAACTGCAATTTTGGATGATATTGCAGATAAAAGTCGCTAATCTCGGGAAAAACCGTGTGTAAGGTGGTTTTTAGGGCGGTGAGTGCTGGACTGTGGATCTGGGCATGCGCCTGTACCAGATCAAAAGAGCTGTTTTTGTCCTGTGCATGGGTCAGAAACTGCTGCAACAATTGGGCAGTCTGGGCATTTTCGACATCACTGACTTCACGCAGCCATTCAAAAAAACGGGCAAAGGTCGTGAAAGAGATGGCATTCTGTTCATACGCGGAACTAGCATGAAACACCATCGGATTATTTTTGCTGAGTAGGTTGACTTCATTGACGAAACGTTCAGCGGGATAATAGGCAATGACGGGCAAGCCTTGCAGGGGGTCTTGTTTGATAGCCTGCTGATAGAGTTCGATCAGTTGTTCCAGTTCAGCGGTTTCTGCCTTGCTGAGGCCGGACGAGTTCGCATTCAGGGTTTTATACAGTTGCCATCTGCATAATGACGAATCTTGCACGGTGACGTCTGCAGACTCGGGCAATTGACCCAATTCAGAAGGAATGCACACCTGTATGTCAATCTTGGATTGGATTCGGGTCTGCATGATGTCTTGATCCAGCATGATCACGCCTGCACCACGAGCATCTTTCAATCGGGCGGAGAACCAGCTTAGTGCCTGATAGCAGTGTTTGAGCAATGTAGTCTTGCCGACACCCTGATCACCGAGAATCAGGGTGATCGGCTGGTCATGATAATGGAAGTTCGCCTGTAAATCGGCAAAATGGTTGGCATGCTTTAAGCGGATCGAATGAAGCTTCATGGACCACCTGCAAAAGTTTAGCCTACCGATTTGCGCAGGCTGGGGGAGGCTTTTACTCTGAGCTGTTGAATCAAGTCATAAATATGATGAATATTTAAGCTTACTTTAGCACGTGTGCACGCCACGTAAAGTAAGCGCAGTTCTTCGTCGCTAATTTTATGGTCGAGGCCATTGAGCTTGAATTGATAATCATCTTCCAGATGAACCCGGTTCCATTCTAATCCTTTGGCCTTGTGTGCCGTAGAAATCACATAATCCGCCTGTTCAATTGGCGTGATTTTGGCCAGGGCTTTTTTCAGTGGGGCTGTGCCGTGATCATCAACCAATTTGACTAAGGGCTTGATGTCACTGCCTTCATTGGTCTCGCAGTATTCATGCACGTCATGCCAGGAATTAAACCAGGCCAGTTCCGGGACATCGGTGACACGTTTGCCTTGTTTCAGCAAGCTGGCCGCATCAACAAAACGGTCCAGTTTGACATGATCGGCCTGCAGGCTGACTTTATCGCCATTAACCAGTCCAGAAAGCAACAGTTCCATGGCACGTGCATTGGTACGGCACAGGATCGCATCACGCATTTTGGTATGTGGTTTATTGACTACATTGGACTTGAGCTGCGGATTGCCCAGCAGGGGAACCGTTTCGTTCAGACCGCCCAGCAGGGTATTCGCCACCTCCGCAATCGCCTCACCAAAACGAAACGAGGTGGTGAGGCGCGATTCAGGCAAAGGCAACTGCATCATGGCATTAATCGCACCGCGCCAGGCATAAATCTGCTGATGCGCATCGCCGACATAAATCACCTGAGTCTGTTTCTGCCGTAACAAAATGCCCAACATGAGCGGATCGGCATCTTGCGCCTCATCAAACAGCACATAATCGGACGGGATATTCGGTTCTGAGAGCGCCCAGAGTTTCAGGTAAATATCATGGCCAATCCCGGCTTGGTGATTCGGATCAATCGATTCCAGCCAGCGCCGTTCAACCGCGGGATAGAGGTGTTGTTGTAGGACAGCAAGATCATCCGGATGCAGCCAGCTGGGAGCTTGAAGATGTCGTGGTGCCGGATATTGTGAGCTGGTGGAACAGAAGAAACTGACCGCATTGGCGACCAGACTGGCCAAACGGCTGGGCATCAACACGTATTTTTCGTAACGTCCACCCATGAGCCGCCGTAAAGTGATCGGCTCTAAACGATATTCCTTGGCCAGAAAACTCGGGCTTAAACGTGGCAGGCGTAATTTATCGGTCACGCCACGTGGCACGCTGCGAAAAGCCAGCGAGTGGAAGGTGCGGCAATTTACATGACGGTGGAATTTTTGTTGTGCTTCTGTGGCAATCGCCTTATTAAAAGCCAGGTACATGCCACGCCGCTCGGGCATAGCATCGCTGATCATTTGCAGGGTGGTAGTTTTACCTGTGCCGGCATAGGCAATCACCTTAAAGGATTGGCCCAGACGTGCGTTATCGATGGCAATTGCTTGCTCATGGGTGGCTTTGGGTTTTTCCTGATTCGGCACTTCGGTCATTAATGGCTGCGGTTGGCTTTTTCCACCAGACCGGATAAACCTTGGCGGCGCGCCAGTTCATTTAGCACCAGTTGCGGCTCTAGATCGAAATAACCGAGCATGACAATCGTATGGAACCACAAATCGGCAGTTTCATAGATCAGGTCATTTTTGTTGTCTTCATTGGCTTCCACAGCCAAATCTTTGGCGGCAATGATGGCTTCGATGCTTTCTTCACCGACTTTTTCCAGAATCTTATTCAGACCTTTATGATACAGCTTGGCCACATAGGAGCTGTCTGGATCAGCGGCTTTACGCTGCTGCATCATTTCACCCAGATAAGACAAAACTTCGACCTGCTCGGATTGGGCATTCGAGGCAGACATGGCAAGCGTGTGCGGATTGCTGGATTTGGCGCTTTCACCATAAATCTGGTTGGGATCTTTGATTTGTGCATCGACAATTTCCCAGCCATTTTCGGTGAGTTTGCGATAGAAACAGGATTCACGACCGGTATGGCAGGCAATGCCGCCATGCTGTTCGATTTGCAGGGTGATCACGTCCGCATCGCAGTCCAAACGGATTTCATGCACGGTCTGGAAATGACCAGATTCCTCACCTTTATGCCAGAGTTTTTGACGTGAACGGGAGAAATACACTGCCTGTTTCTTCTCGGCAGTAAGTGCCAGAGACTCACGGTTCATCCACGCCACCATCAGAATACGGCCAGTTTGATGATGCTGAGCAATGGCAGGGATCAGACCTTGTTCGTTAAATTTCACTTCATCGAGCCATTGCAAATTGTTCATGTGGGGTTCACCAAAAGAAAAAGTACACTATAAAAACAGCTTTATAGTGTACGGCAAAGTGAGCGGAAAAGGAGGTGAAATTTTAAAAACTATGCAATTTTAACTTGAACGTGATACCGCAAAACGGGAAGCTTTTCGGTGTAAGTCATCCTCTGTGGATGAGATCAGCCGGAATTTTTATTTCGCGATCCGCCATAAAGACAATAGACTCGCCACAACAATCAGGACCGTAGAAACATACCAAGGCGCAATGATTGCAATGGTTAACAGGATCATCAGCAGACTGCCAAAAATCCAGTTGCGACGTTGCTGATGCTGCATTTGCAAACGCAGACTTTGCAATTCACGGAGTTGTTTGTCGTGCCAAGCGGATTGATTTTTCAGGCCATTCAGGCTGTCGATCAGTAAGGTTGGCAAGTCATGTGCACCGAGCAAGAGATCCGGAATCTGCTGGCCAATTTCCTTCACGTTTTTGACTGGGTTCATATTGGCTTTGATCCAGTCCGTCAGGATCGGCTTGGCCAGTTTCCAGATATCCAGTTGCGGATAAAGATCTGTCCCCAAACCCTCGACATGCACCAAGGTTTTGAGCAGCAACATCAGTTGGGGTGGAATTTCCAGATGGAAACGGCGTGCAATATCCATCACCTGTAACAAGATGCCGGCAAAATCCAGCTGATCCATCGGTTTGGACACCATTGGGCCAACGGTACGACGCATTTCACGCGCTAAAGCATCTTGGTCGGTTCCGGGTGGAATCCAGCCCGCCTGATGCACGATCTGGATCAGCTGCATGAAATTACTGTTCATGACGGCTAGCAGCATTCGCGCTACAGTCATCTGGTCCTGCTTGGACAGCTCTCCCATAATTGCACAGTCCAGCGCAATGAAACGTGGATTTTGTGGATTGATGGTTTCCACAAACACGTTGCCTGGATGCATGTCGGCATGGAAAAAGTTATCGCGGAAGACTTGGGTAAAGAAAATGGTAAGGCCTTTTTCAGCCAGTTGGGCACGATCCATGCCCAAACGGTCAAAAGTAGCCGTATCGGAAATTGGCACACCACTGATCCGTTCTGCCACCATGACATCCGGACTGTCCATATAGACTTCAGGCACATACATCATGCTTGAGCCGGTGAAATAGTGGCGCATACGACGGGTATTGTCTGCTTCCAGCGTCAAATCTAGCTCATTCAGGATAATCTGACGATAGTCCTGAATAATTTCGGAGAGATGCAGGGCACGGGCGGCTTCAATGCGGTTTTCCAGCCAGTCACCCAGCCAGGCCAGGATTTCAAAATCCTGCAGAATCTGCTGACGGATCTGTGGACGCGTGACTTTCACCACCACCTCACGGCCATCATGTAATGCAGCGGTATGTACCTGTGCAATCGAGGCAGCAGCCAGAGGTTGCTCATCAAAGCGGGCAAACAGGGTGTTGATATCGGCTTTCAACGATTGCTGAATTCGGGTTTTAGCCAGCTCTGCGGAAAACGGTTTGACCCGGTCTTGCAGCAGGGTTAGCTGTTGCAGAATCTCAGGTGGGATCAGGTCACGCCGGGTCGAGAGTAATTGTCCGAGTTTGATCGCGAGAGGTCCCATGTCCTCCAAGGCTTGTTTCAGCTTGAGGGGATTTTTACGTTCGCGGCTGTGCCAGGCTGCGGGATGTAAACGGATCAGACTGAGCGCTGGACGGGCTTTGACCGGGACTTCTTCCGCAGGAACCAACGTGTCGAGTCTGTAATGCGCTGCGATACGCCAAAGTTCGAGTAAACGTGAAACATGCGGAATCATAGAAAAAGTCACCTGGTTTAGGGAGTAGAAGAAAGCTGGTTAAAGAGTTGCTGGAGTTTGGCTTCCAGACGGTCAAGATTCTGGTTGAACTGCCGGGTCTGTTGCTGCAGGTCATCCATTTGCCAGCGTGCAGCAAACAGACCACTGTCTTCTTTTAAGGCATCTTCAGCAAAGAACAGCTGGCTTTGCAGACTGCGTTTGAGCTGTTGGGAAGCCAGCTGGATTTTACCCAGCTCATGCGCCAGGCTTGGGCCGATCCATGGCGTCAGATGCGCAGCCAGATCCGGTTCGGCTTGGTGCAGAATATGCTGGATATCCTGCAGCAGATGATAATCTCCCTGCAGGGGAATATTGCCGATCTGGTCACTGTCAGACAGCAGTAACTTCAGCAGTTCAACCACATTCGCCACCTGCAGTGTTGCCGTGGCTTCGCTGATGCTGGATCGCGCATCAAACGGACGCTGCTCAAAAATAGAAGAAGTCTCAGCCTGTCCGGTCACCGTAGGTTCCAGACGGACCTGATTTTCATCAAAAAACACGTCCACCGAGAGCTGTGGCGACCCGATCACGACTCGCAACATCTTACCTTGCAGCTGATTGAGCTGGATCCGGGTTACCGCATCGAGATCAATCACATGGTGCAGCAGGCGTTCTACTGCGCCGAGTGCCAGAATCGACCACATCAGCATTGACCTCTTTAGAGTTTAAAGCCACGGTGTACAGCAACAATACCGGCTGTGAGGTTGTGGTAATCACAGTTTTGGAAGCCGGCATTTTCCATCATGCCTTTCAGCGTTCGCTGATCTGGGTGCATACGAATGGATTCAGCCAGGTATTTATAACTCTCGGAATCGCCCGCAACCAGTTTACCCATCAATGGCAGTGCCGTGAATGAATACAGGTCATACAGTTTAGAGAATGGCTCAAATACCGGTTTTGAGAATTCAAGAATTAACAGGCGGCCACCTGGTTTCAACACACGGTACATGGCCTGTAATGCGGCATCCTTATCGGTGACATTGCGCAGACCAAAACTGATGGTTACCAAGTCGAAACTGTTGTCAGCAAAAGGTTCCAGTGTTTCGGCATTGGCCAAGACAAAATCCACGTTGGTACAGCCGGCATCTAGCAAACGGTCGCGGCCCACATTCAGCATGGATTCGTTGATGTCTGACAGAACCACATGACCGTTTGGACCGACTTCACGGCTAAATACTTTGGCAAGGTCACCTGTACCGCCAGCGATATCCAGAACGTGCTGGCCACGACGCACGCCTGACATATTAATGGCAAAACGTTTCCACAGACGGTGAATACCAAAGGACATCAGATCGTTCATGATGTCGTATTTGCTGGCGACTGAGTGGAATACTTCCGCCACTTTCTGGGCTTTGTCTTCAGCACGTACGGTTTGATAGCCAAAGTGGGTGACTTCGCCGACATTGCCGGTATTGGCGCCGCGTGGCAAATTGTATTTGGCGACTTTACTGCTGCTGTCGGCCTGTTGTTGTAGAGATTGTTGCTGGCCTTGTGGGGTGCCTTCAGGTAAAGGTGTGCTTAAGAAAGGACTCACTTTGTCTGAACTGGTGGTCTGTTCAGTTGCAGAGGTAGCTTTTTGATTTTCGTTCGACATAGAGAGTCGCTCCTGAACACAAAAATAAGAAAAATCTGGCAATGTTTGCATGATGCCAGATTGTAAAATGTTTTACAGCGTCCGGCATGGAATTGTGATCAATAATATACAGAAAAATTCCTGTTTAAATTCTGGCACTTTTACACGAAAGAACGTCAAGGTCGAAAGGGCTCTGGATCGCCGGCATGGACTTTGGTAATCACCTGGCGCTCAATCGCCGTAAAGGCTTTCACGAACTGTTCCGCCGACTTTAAAGGTTTCATGGCCAAAAAGCCTTCTTGCATAAAATCATATAGCGTATCGAAACGGTGTTTATAAGCACTGCCTTTACACATTTTAAACGCCGTGTAGACCACAAATGAACGCATATATTTATCTAGGCTGCTGCCGAGCTGATCCAGCAATTGTAGTTGCTTTAAACGTTGACTTTGCTGATCCAGCTTCAGGTAGGCTTGACGCATGATTTCATCGGTTAAAGGTAAGTCTGCTGCATGATCCTTTAACAGTTGCATGGCGACCTGCTCATCGAGTTGCACTGCCAAAACAGCTAGATACACTGCAGAAGTTCCAGTCTGAATGGCACTGGCGGGTAGCATTTTTTCGACCTTGTGGGCATATTGCAACAGGCGTTCAATCTGCTGCGCCAGCACATCAAAATCGGGTCCACCATACAGACGATTCATGAAGTAATCAGCCATCAACTGGTTGTTTTTCTGCTGGAACTGCGCCACATGCATGGCTTGAATCCGTTTTTTTTGCCAAGATTGAACATCGCGCAGACGTTGTAACAGTTGCGGATTCTGATGGTAATGCAGTTGATGATACAGGGTTAACAACTCATCTAAGGCAGAAAGTTTGGACATGGATGGATCCGATTTTTTTAATTGTGCAAATCATAGTGGCTGTCACGCGATAGGGCTATGACTGTGTGATTAAAATATGACAAAAAAGCAGGATGTAACGGTTAGAGCGGGGCAAAAATAATATACAGAATTGCGCTTTAGTGGGATGTGACGAATGTGACAGCTTGGTTATACTGGAAAATGATAATAAAACATTAGAGTCGATCAGATGACCGAAACACCCCCGAACTATGAAATTTTAGATGAAGATATTTTGTCGTGCCGTTTGATTGAGGCTCAGTACGGGTTACGTGAAAGTCGTGGCAAGCGTAATGCCAAAAGTCTGGTGATTCTGGTGAGCGGCATTGAGTTGGCAGGTAAGGGGGAGGCGGTCAAAGAGCTCCGAGGTTGGGTGGATCCACGCTTTTTAAAAGTCAAAGCGGATCCACCTTACTTATTTAATGCCAAAAAACCGTTCTGGCTGCCTTACGCTCGCTTTATTCCGGCTGAAGGGCAAATTCTGGTGATGTTTGGCAACTGGTATAGCGATTTACTGGCAACGGCCATGCATGTGTCAAAACCTCTGGATGAAACCCTGTTTGATGCTTATATCGAAAATATGCGTGCTTTTGAGCAGGATCTAAAAAATAACCATGTCGATGTTATTAAGGTCTGGTTTGATTTGTCCTGGAAATCCTTGCAGAAACGTCTTGATAACATGGATGCCTCTGAGCAACATTTCCACCGTCTGCATGGTCTGGACTGGCGTAATAAAAAACAATATGACAATTTGCAAAAGTTGCGTCAGCGTTTTACCCAGGACTGGTTTGTGATTGATGGCGAAGAAGAACAGCTGCGTAACCAGCAGTTTGCCCAGTATATTCTGCAAGCGCTCCAACATATGCCGAATCACGTGCTGAATACCCGCACGCCTTGGCCGTCTGCCGCCATTCCTGAAGCCTTGTTGCAACCGGCTCAAAACAAACTGGATCCGATTAACTATAAGGCTGAATTGAAAAGTCTGAGCCGCAAGGTGGCGGATGCCTTGCGCCTGGATGCCCGTAATGTCGTGATTGTGCTGGAAGGCATGGATGCCTCGGGTAAAGGGGGAGCCATCAAGCGTATTGTGAAAAAGCTTGATCCACGTGAATACGACATTCATACCATTAGCGCACCGGAACGTTATGAACGTCGCCATCCGTATTTATGGCGCTTTTGGACCAAACTGGAAGCCGAGCGCAATATCACCATTTTTGACCGTTCCTGGTATGGTCGGGTACTGGTCGAGCGGATCGAAGGGTTTGCCAAGGCCGTGGAATGGCAGCGCTCTTATGCTGAGATCAACCGATTTGAAAAAGATCTGGTCAATAGCCAGACCGTGGTGATTAAATTCTGGCTCTCGATCAGCAAAGAGGAACAGGAACGGCGCTTTAAGGCACGACAGGAAACCCCACACAAGCATTTTAAAATCACGGAAGAAGACTGGCGTAATCGTGAAAAATGGGATGATTATCTGCAGGCTGCTGCGGACATGTTTGAGCACACCAGTACGGCTTATGCACCGTGGTATATCATTGCTAGTGATGATAAGTACACGGCGCGGATTGAGATTTTAAAGGCTATTCTGAAACAGTTGAAAGCGGTTTAGGCCGCTTTGCCTTAAGCCGTTTTATTTTTCGCTATTATTGATATTGGTCGCGGGATACTGTTGCTGGATGCGTTTGGCCAGATGATAACAATCTTGGACATGTGCTTCGGCCACTTTTTTCATGACCATATAGCCCAAACTAGCTGCAACGGCCTGTCCTCCTAACGGAATGAATTTGGTGACCTGTTTGGTCAGGACTTTTGTGACCAGACCCTGCAAAGACACTTTTGCCGCACTACGTGCCATGACCAGTCCGGAAAATTCAATGCCCCGTTTACGCAGTTCTTTCCACTGAATCTGGCGGGTCTTGCTGTCATACACACTCATCTGATCTGTGGCCAGACCAAAGCGGGCATTAATTTCCGGCAACAGTTGCGACAAGATACCAATATCAATCACCACATCAAAAAATGGAATGGGAACCACTGCGGCACCTGCCGACATATAGGCACGTTTTTGTACCAGGTCGAGGCAGTCTTGGCGAATCTGTTCAAGATTCATTGAGGGATCAATCGTATGGTGGATATGCGAACTTTTCATAAATAGAGAACCTTCATTCGGTATGTTGTTTTTCTGTTTACATCTGCATTGATTTAGCGCTGGCCTGAGCAACATGACCACCCGCCGATAGCGTGAAAATGGCATACGGTGCCGTGACAGTATAGTCAATAAAGTTTATGCTTTTGTGCACTGATTACACTTCGAAAAGATTAGGGTAACGTCCATGGGGATTCATGTTATTCAAAGCCAGCGCATCGAGGTTTTGGTACAAGCTTTGTTAACAGCCGTGAATCAAGCCTCAGCAAATCCTTTTCAGGTGCTTCAACCACAGCATTTTATTGTTCCTTCCAAAGCAGTTGAGGTCTGGCTCACCCAGCAACTAGCCGAACAAAAAGGCATCAGTGCCAATACCCAGTTTCATCATCGTATCCGCGGCTTCCAGTGGTCAGCCTATCAATGGGTGTTGCATGAACAGAAAGAACAGGTTCGCAAAGCCAATATTCCACGCATTATTATTAAATGGCGGGTTTTCCAAGCCTTAAAAGCCTATATCGATAGCGAGCAGATCATACTGACCGCTGATCATGCCCTGTATCCGATTATCCAGCGTATTTATGAAAGTGCGGATCGTCTGCAAGGGCTCGAGAAACAGCTAAAAAAACAGAGCATGCTGTACTGGGTGGCGGAACAGGTTTCACGTCTGTTTAGCAACTATATGGTCTACCGTGGCCATTGTCAGCGCGGTTGCCAGCAAACCTGTCACTGTGCCACCAACTGGTTAGAGGCGTGGGGCAAAAATCAGCCCTTACAGGTAGAGGAGCTGTTCTTCCATACAGGCAGCGAAATTTCGGCATTTAGCCTGAATCAGGCACGAGAACTGGAAGCCTGGCAACGCTGGTTATGGCAGGCGGTGTTTCATCAGGATTTTGAGGAAATGCAGAACATTGACCAAGAGTTCTGGCAAATGTTGGAGCATCCAGAAACCCGGCAGCAGGCATTGAGCCGCTTACCTCAGCAATTAACCGTTTTTACCTTGCTGGACTTGCCTCCAAGTCAGTTAGCGTTTTTACGCCGTTTGGGGCAATACCTGGAAATCTATATTCTGCATTACAACCCGTCACAGGAATACTGGGCAGATAGTGTCGATCCGCATTGGAAAGCCCGTTACGATGTGCGGGTTCAGGAACGTTTTATTGAAAAACATCCGAATGCAACTGATCTTGAAATTCAGCAGTTTTTCCAGGAATTCACCCTGAATTTTAATGCACAGAACCGGGAATCCCGCCATCCTTTACTGACCCGTTTAGGTAAGCAGGCACGTGATCATTTCTCTTTATTGTCTAGCCTGTCTTCTGGAGAAGACGGCGTTTGGGCCGATGTCTTTGTGGATGATTATCCGCAGACGTTGTTGGGGAAAATCCAGTCAGATGTGCTGTATCTGGTTGAACCACAGCAGCATCAATATGTTCTGGCCGAGCAGGATGACTCCATCCAGATTCATGTCTGTCATTCCAGTTTGCGTCAACTGGAAGTATTGAAAGAACAGTTAATCCATTGGCTGGCTCAAGGCAGTAAAGAACAGCCGCGCCATCCGAGTGATATTCTGGTACTCAGCCCGAATCTGAAAGAGCTGGAGCCACTGATTCGCAGTGTCTTCGCACCGCCACCGAGCGAGCGTGAGCATCAGCATGCTTCACGTTTGTCGCAGCACAGCGTCTATCTGCCAATAAAAATTGCCGGTGTCACCCGGCTGGATGCCAATCTGGCATGGCGTGCTGTGCTGGGGCGTATGCAGCTGTTACAAGGACGTTTTACCCTGGAAGATCTGGCGGATTGGCTGGGGCTGGCTGCCACGCAGCAGTACTACACCCTAGAGAATCACAGCGTTGAACGCATGGTGCAGTTATTGACGGCAGCGGGTTTTAAGCGTGGCTTCGATGCACAGCATTTGCAGCAGAGTCTGGCACAGGACGATGAAGACTACCGTTTTAGTTTTAAGTTTGCGCTTGACCGTTTGGCGTTAGGGATTGCGATTCCAGAGCATCGCGTGTTTCAGGGCACTTTGAGTTTTGCTGAAGTTTTACCAAGTGACTTTGAGCTGATCGCTCAACTGATTCAGATTTATCAGGATTTTGATGTCCGTCGGCATTGGTTGAACGCACATGAACAGAGCCAAACGATTCGGGTTGAGGAATGGCTAAAACGTTTAAAACAAGAGGTGGATGCCTTTTTGCAGGCTGGGGTGGAATCACTCGGCATCGTGGCTGACCTGATAAAAAAACAAGAACGTATCCTTACGCTGGCCGAATATCATGACCCGAATGCGGCACTGACTTTGCAGCGTTTGAGTTTGCCTTTACCTTACCTGATTGAAGAATTGAACCAGCTGTTGGATGCACAACTGGAACAGGCCGAGCCGACCGGACAGATTACCTTTAGCCAGCTGGGGCAGATTCGTCCTTTGCCTTATAAATTGATGGTGATTCTGAATCTGGACAGTGGAAAGTTTCCAAGTCGCCAGCAGCATGTGCCGTTTGATTTAATGGACTTGCTGAAACCACAACTCGGCGATCGTTCACGTCTGGAAGATGACCAGGGTGCCTTCTTGGATGCCCTATTACTGGCACAGCAGAGTCTCTGGCTGTTCTACAATGGCTTTGATGTCAATGATGGTGAAGTGCGTGATCCATCTACTGTACTGCAAGAGCTGGTTCAGCACATGGCCTTCATTGTCAAACCGGCAGCAACTGAATCGGATCTGCCGAAATTGTTATCTCTGAATGGGATTGAAGTGCCTGAACAGTTGCAGTCTCTGTACCATCTGCATCCCTTACAACCGTTTGATCCTGCAGGTTTTGCCTGTGTGGATCAGATCCGCTATCAGGATCAGTGGTTTGAGGTAGCAAGACAGATCCGTCATGCCAGTGGTCAGCGCGAAGGCTGGACCAATGTTGACTATAGCCCGATTGAACATGAAGTTCAGGTGCTCGATGGTCAGCAATGGATACAGGATGTGTTGTTTCCCGCCCGTTTGTATTTAAAAACCTTGGGCATTAAAAACCTCAGTCCACAGGATCTACCCGAACAGCAGGAACCGTTATTGCTGAATCGGCTGCAGCAATATCATGTGCGCAATAGCCTGTTGCAACAGCAACGTGAGGTTGATCCGGCACAGTTCCTGGATGTATTACCAGTCGGCAAAACCCAACAGGCCAGTTGGCAGCTGAGTTTGCTTGAACAGAGCCATTTGCGTGACCGCATGCATAAGTATGCACTGCACCCGACAACCACGACTCAGCAGCTCTGGAAAGTCCATGCCCAGCTGCATTTGAGTATTCATGTGCCACAGCATGAAACCCTTTGGCTGAGTGTGCAGGCTTCAAAAGCCAAAGCCAAATCGCGTGCGAAAACCTGGCTGGAATACTTAATGTGGCTGGCTTATCTCGATTTGGGCACATCCGGTCGTGACTTGCAACGCATTGTGGTGTGTCCGGAAAAAACCATGATTTGCCAGGGGATCAGTTCAGCGCAGGCGCAACAGTATTTACAGGAATGGTTTGCTGCCTGGCAGTATGCGCAGCGTAAGCCACTGGTCTTGCCCGCTGCCTTGTTACTGGACGATAAATTGAAACTGGCCTGGACCGATCAAGCCCCTTATACACCACTGGATTCCGATAAAATCCTGCAGAAATGGAATGAATCCGATAGCTTTGCAGCCTATCCGTATGACGGTGAGGAATGGAATATTAAGCATCGTGACTGGCAGTTTATTTTGCAGCATCAGGATGCCAATCAGCTGCTCCAGCAGGCCTTGCAAGAATTTTCTTATGTCCTGTATCAGCCAATTCTGTCTCATCTGACGGTGGAGGAGGCATAAGCCATGCAGATATCTCAACAACCCGTTCATCCATCCGATAATCCGATCCGGGACATGCAGTTTAAAGGGCTGCACTGGATCGAAGCCTCTGCCGGAACAGGCAAAACCTATACCTTGTCCAGTCTGATGGTTCGTGTGTTTTTGCAGGATTATTTGCCGAATCAGGTGATTGCGACCACTTTTACCCGTGCTGCTGCGGCTGAACTGAAAAGCCGGATTCGTGCCCGGCTACAGGAAACCCAGCGTTACCTGGGCAGTTGCCAGTCGCTCAATGCCCTGGACCTTCAGGAGAAAATCCGCAATGAACAGGATCCTTTGTTTCACAAAGTTCTGACCGATTACGCGCTGCGACCAGATTATGCCCTGAACCGTTTGAAGCTGGTGATTGATCAGTTGGATGAGCTGTTTGTTGGTACGCTCGACAGCTTCAGCCAGAAACTGCTACGAGAATTTGCTTTTGAAAGTGGCAAGATCGAGCGTGCTGAAATCACGGATGATGCCAAAAGTTATACCCGGCAGTTGATTCATGATGTGTTGCGTGAATGGATTCAAAACCAGCCACAGCCACTGATCGATTATTTATGTCTGACCCAAAAACTCAAGTCCGTTGAGGCCTATGTCGCAGTGGTGGAAGATACGCTGAATTTTGCTTCGGCACAGTTTCAGCAGATGGCACGTCCAGCCTGTGATCTTCAGGCTTTTGAAACGCAACTGGATGCGTTGCTCCAGCTTGATCTTGAGCGGGTCGGAGAACTCGCTGATTTTTACCATGAAGCGGGTCAATACCATGCTGTTGTAGCTAAAAAATGGCGTGATCAGCAGTTGCTGCAACGAACCCTGTGTGAGGATTTACCCGCATTCTTACAGGCATTACAGCAACAGCGGGGTTATGCCGTGTTTGCAGCACATTTGGCTCCAACCCTCAAAAATCTCACCAATCTATGTTGTGGCAAAGTTCTCAATAAGTGTGCAGCAGAAGTCTTGCAGCAGTTTGAACAGCACATCATCGTGCAACAGTTGCGCAGCTTTTGCCTGCAAGTACAGCAGTTGCAAAATGACTTGGGACTACTCGACAGTTACCTGAAATTTTATATCAGCCACGAAGTCAAAAAACGTCTGCCTCAGGTTTTACAGCAAAAGGGTGAAACCACCTTTGCCCAGCAAATCCGTACTTTAGCGGGCGCCTTGCAGGGGGAACAGGGGCAGCGTTTTGCCCAATATGTTCAGGCGCGTTATCCGTTGATTCTGGTGGATGAATTTCAGGATACCAATCAGGATCAGGATCAAATGTTGGCGCAGATCTGGCGTGATACGCGACGTTTTGCTCACGGCTGCATGATCATGGTGGGTGACCCCAAACAGGCGATTTACGGCTTTCGTGGCGGTGATATGCTGACCTATAACAAGGCCCGCAAAGATGTCCTGGCCAAGCAAGGTCGCCTGTATACCTTGAAATATAACCACCGTTCAGTGGCTGCACTGGTTGAAGTGGTGGATGCCTTATTCCAGCGTCAGATGCAGTTTGGTGAAGATGTACCTTATACGCCAGTTCAGGCCGGGACACGTCCACATCCTGCGCTGATTGATCAGCAGGGTGAAAACCATGCTCCACTGCGCTGGATGAGTTTATCTGAGAGTAAAGACGAGTTGATTCAGGTGGCCTGGAAAATTCGTGATCTGCTCAATCAGGGGATCCAGCAGCAATGCTATTTTGCTGAAAAGGAGCAGCCACGTTATCTGCAGGAAGATGATATTGCGATTTTATCCAGAAGCCATGATGGACTGGAGAAAGCCCAGTATGAACTGGAACGCTTAGGCATACGGGTTAACCGTAGCTCCAAACGCAGTGTATTTGACAGTGCGGTTGCACAGGATGTGGGGGCGCTGCTGACCGCCATTTTGCATCCTTATAATGAAGGTAAAATCAAGCGTGCTTTGCTGAGCCGTTTACTGGGCTTTCGTCTGAATGATGTATTGGCGCTAGAAAATCAGCCGGATGGGCTGAGCCAGTTTTTCTATGACTTTGACGCCATTCGTGAAATGTGGCTGGAAAAAGGCTTTTTAACTGCCTGGCAATATTGCTTGAACCTGTTCAAGGTCTGGCAAACACTGGTGGCCAAACAAAGTCGTGACAATGAACGGGTGGTGGTGAATTTACGTCACTTGACCGAATTGCTGTGTCAGCATAGTGAGCATTATCAGGGTGCACAGATGTTGTATCACTGGTACTTGAAGCAACTGCAGTCACCAAGTGAACGGGAATGGGAACTTGAACGCAAACTGTCAAATGCATCCGGTGTGCAGCTGATGACCATTCATCAGTCCAAAGGTCTGGAGTTTAAAATTGTATTCTTGCTCGGTGCAGACAAAAAACCGGGTAATCAGTCGAAAGCACTCAACTTTTCGACGGTTGAGCAGGTCAATCCCATAACAGGGCAGGTAGAACAGCAACGTGTGATTGCAGTTAATGATAAAGAGTGCCTGACACCGGAGGAGATTGCTCAGAATGAAGCACGACAGGAAGCCGAACAGCGTCGTCTGTGGTATGTCGCCCTGACTCGTGCCAGTCATCGGGTGTATGCCATGCTACATGATGCAAAAGGGGAGTCCCGTAATGGCCTCGGGTTCTGGCGAGGTCCAGCAGAGCAATTATTTAGCCATCCCTATTCGATGCTTGAACCCTTGCTCCAAGAATGCCCACCTCTGTTGCAGGCAGCTCAAACCCAGACCGACAGTAGTCGTCTGAATGCTTTAGCCTTACCACAACAGCGTTTCTATCCACGCTCTAAAACTAGCTTCAGTGCTTTGGCCCAGCATCTCAGTCGCGCTGCCATCTTGGACAGTCTGGCGGTGGATACAACGCTACAGGAAAGTGCAGCAGATGAAATTCATCTGCCGCTGCTCGATGTGCCTGAAACGATGCAGCAACCGATTGCCTGGATTAAACGTCATTTTCCCATGGGAACCAATGCCGGCAGTTTCCTGCACAAACTGTTTGAAAATATCCGCTTTGATGATGATCACTCCCGTATTGCTGAAGAGCTTAAGCGGCGTTTTAAAAATGACAATCAGTATAATTCTCAGGGCTTATTAGCAGAATTGTTGGCAAAACTTGATTCACTGTCCGCCAGCGCTGAACAGCATGAACAGATGATTTATCATCAGATGGCCGACTGGTTGCATGAAGTTCTAGCAACGCCATTGCATGCGGATTTCAGCTTAAACCAGTTGGTGAATGGACAATATCTGGCTGAATTTCCGTTTTATCTGTCTTTGGCAGATCGTGTGCTGACCATTAAACGTATTCATGAACTGTACGCCGAATATGGCCTTGATATGGCCGAGTTTCACCAGGCCAACTCGGCACGCTATCTGACTGGTTCTATCGATCTAGTGTATTTTGATGGTCAGCGCTATCACATTGCGGATTATAAGAGTAATTTTCTCGGGGCGGATCAGCAGGATTACCATCCACAGATGATCGCACAGAACATGTCACATTCCAGTTACTGGTTGCAGGCAGGGTTGTATCTGGTGGCTTTGCACCGCTACTTGCGTTTGCAATTGCTGGATTATCAGATCGAACGTGATTTGGGTGGTGCGAGTTATTTGTATTTACGCGGAATGTCCGGACAAGCAGAGACAGGTGTTTATCATTGGCAACCTGAGAGCGAATTCATTTTACGCCTAGATGCCATTTTGGGTTACGGCACGGGCATTTCTATCCACAAACGGGTCTCACCGGCCGAAATGTTGGTCGAATAATCAATTATTTAAATTGTGTATAACTTTGAGGATAACTGTGTGGAAAACCAGCTGAAACAGCGTGAAAGTCAACATGAACAGTGGATCAGTATTTGGAGCCAGTTCATCTGCCAGCCGCCGTTTGCTCAGGTTTCTGATCCATCTCTGGCCACTGAGCTGATCCAGCGCTTAATGCAGGCAGTGCTGCAAGGTGATAGTTGTTTATTGGTTCCGAACACACAGGCTGAATGTTTACAATCGCTGATGCAATCTGAGTCCGTACAGCCGGGTACAGTGGCTCCGTTTGTCTATGATGGGCAGCGTTTATATCTGTACCGTTATTGGGCTCTCGAACAAGCCTTGGCCGAACAGGTGACCCGTTTGCAACAGCAAAAAATTGCGGCTGTTGATCTGTCTTCTCATACAGACTTGCTTGAGGATGAATATCAGAAACAGGCATTGGCGATGGTGGCCAAGCAGAGCCTGAATATCATTACAGGGGGGCCTGGTACAGGGAAAACCTATACCCTTGCCCGTATTATCGCGGTGTTAAATCAGGCTATACCGAATATCCGGATTGCCATGGCTGCACCTACCGGTAAAGCAGCCCAGCGCATGAAAGAAGCGCTGCAAAACTCTTTACATGATGAAAAATTACAGCCTCTGGTAACCGAAGATTTAAAACGTCTCACGCCGGTCACGCTGCATCGTCTGTTGGGGCTGGGCAACTCGCAGCAACCCCGTTTCCATCGCCAACAGCCTTTACCTTATGATGTGATTGTCGTGGATGAAGCCTCCATGCTCGATCTGAACCTGGCACAAATGCTGTTTGCTGCAGTTCCAGATCAGGCTCGTCTGATCTTATTGGGTGATGCCAACCAGCTAGCTTCTGTGGATGTGGGGGCTGTGCTGGCAGATTTGCAACAGGTTGAAGCACTCAGGGAGCATCGGGTGAATCTGCTAAACAGTCGCCGTTTTAAAAGTGGTGCATTGATTGGAGAAATGGCCCGTTTTATTCAAGCTCAATCCCAGCAGCAGAATAGTAGCTGGTTATTACAAACATTTAGTGAGCAAATCGTAGCAGCCAGTGAAATTCATGCCGTAGCTCTAACCGCAGAAATGTCGGAGCAGATTCAGCTGGAATATTTACCTGCGCCTTCTCCTAAAGTTGCAGCCTGTACGGAGTACTATGACAAATTAATGCTCGGTTATCAGGGGTATCTGCAAGCCCTTAAAGACTATGTACAGGCCGATGAGCCAGAATTGATGGTTAATACTCTGGTGCAGCGTTTTGATGATTACCGCATCCTGACCGCAGTCCGACATGGCACATTTGGCTTAGTACAGTTAAACCTACAGATGGAACAACGTTTGTTGGATATGCTTGCTTTATATATTGCTCGCTATGGTGACTGGTATGTTGGGCGTCCGGTGATGATGACTTACAACGATTACCAGCTTGGGCTGTCGAATGGTGATATCGGACTATGCTTGAAACACCGTAGTCAGCCGGGACAGTTTGAAGTGTATTTCCCGAGTCTGAACAAATGGATCCCTGCTGCACGCTTGCCGAAGAGCATGGAGACCGCATTTGCTTTAACCATTCATAAGTCGCAAGGTTCTGAATTTACCCATACCGCGGTTGTGCTGGATCAGACGGCACAGAATCTGTTGAGCCAAGAGTTGATCTATACGGCCATTACCCGTGCCAAGAAAGTTGTGAGCCTGTTGGTGGATATGGAAGCTTTTGCTCAATCCTTACGCTGCCGCACGGTGAGGCAGAGTGGTTTAGTGAATAAAGTTAAAAAAACTCTTTGTTTATAAGAGAATTTTTAAAAAATATGCAGCTTTGTAAGCAAAAGCTTACACAGATTAAGGAAATTTGCGCATAGTCGGCGGTTCCTGTTTTTGCGATGATTGCTTTCAACAACAAGCCGGCAAGGAAAGCTGGAAACAAGCGCATAATAATCATAACGAGTCGTAAGACAGCGAACTTACATAGAGCGTAAGTGATAAGAGAGGAACTTACAGCCGCTAAGCCTTGTAGTTTTGGGAGAGACTACAGGGCTTTTTATTTTGCTGTGATTTATATGAGTGTAGGGTCAATGTAAGCATTCACTTACAGGGTGTGCCGACGTGGCGACTGTTTTTAACTCGTCGTAAAGAGCAAGATGAAACTATGAAAACAAAATAAAAAATCAAGAACTTATAACAATAAATCTCGCTTTTTGGCGAAACAAAGAATAACAATAATAAGTGGTATGAGTTACAGCGCATAATGCCCAAGTCTAGTACTTGGGCATTTTTATGTGGGGAAAAGGCTTGTTCGGTTTGAATCGAAGGTATTTGGGTTCCGGTCTTTATAAAAGAACCGTGGGATGTGCTGAAGTGGCTTGTTAATTGTGGCGGAAAAGCTGATGCTCAGGAAAGCAGCGGTTTTTTTGCAATCAGCGCCATTTTCCCTTAAAATGCTAAACTTGCTGTAGTGATGCACGGCAGTCACCAAGATCCGTCAAGGTGATTCTTATCGTATTTTTTATTCAAAGCATCTCGGAGAAATCGAATGGCTTTAACAAACGCAGATCGCGCAGAGATCATCGCTAAATTTGCTCGCGCTGAAAACGACACTGGTTCACCAGAAGTACAAGTAGCTTTATTAACTGCGCAAATCAATGACTTGCAAGGTCACTTTAAAGCTCACAAACACGACCACCACAGCCGTCGTGGTTTGATCCGTATGGTTAACCAACGTCGTAAACTGCTTGACTACCTTAACGGTAAAGATCATGAGCGTTATACTGCTTTGATCGGTGCTTTAGGTTTACGTCGTTAATTCGATTTAAGCTTTTATTTTCGGATTATTGCATGCTGAATGCCGTATTACTGAAAACTAAAGTATATCCAGTTTTGGCTGGATAATGGGAAGGGGCGAATTGTTCGCTCCTTCTTTGTGTCTTAAATTAGTATTTTAAATATCTAGTGAGGTCGGCTTCTAAGCTTTGTCATTTATGTAGTTGATGTGAATGCCAAACCTTAGGGGTCTCCACTAGAATAAAATCAGGAAAAATCAATACATGTCGATGTTTAATATTATTCGTAAAGAATTCCAATTTGGCCAGCATCAGGTCGTTTTAGAAACTGGTCGTGTTGCACGTCAAGCTAACTCTGTACTGATCACTATGGGGGGTGTTTCTGTATTGGTGGCTGTGGTTGCTCAGCCAACTGCAAAAGCAGGTCAGGATTTCTTTCCTTTAACTGTTAACTATCAAGAAAAACAATATGCTGCTGGTCGTATCCCAGGTGGTTATGGCAAGCGTGAAGGCCGTGCGTCTGAAGCGGAAACCTTGATTTCACGTCTGATTGACCGTCCAATCCGTCCATTGTTCCCAGAAGGTTATTTCAACGAAATCCAGGTCACTGCGACTGTAGTTTCTTCTGACAAATCAATGGAAGCAGATATTGCGGCCATGTTAGGTACGTCTGCAGCACTTGCAATTGCGGGTACACCATTCCGTGGCCCAATCGGTGCGGCACGTGTCGGTTTAATCAACGGTGAATACGTTCTGAACCCGAACTATGAACAAATGGCACAGTCTGATCTTGACCTGGTGGTTGCAGGTACAGATTCAGCCGTGTTAATGGTTGAATCAGAAGCGAAAGAACTTTCTGAAGATCAAATGCTCGGTGCAGTATTGTTTGGTCATGATGAAATGCAAATCGCGGTACAAGCGATTAAAGAATTTGCAGCAGCAGCGGGTGCAAAAGAATCCGACTGGGTTGCACCAACTAAAAATGAAGAGCTTCGTGCGCAGTTAAAAGCGGCATTTGAAGCAAAAATTTCTGAAGCGTATACCATTGCGGTGAAACAAGACCGTTATGCGGCATTGGATGCATTAAAAGCTGAAGCAGTTGCTCAGTTCGTTCCAGAAAATGATGAAACTGGTATTGCAGACGAATTGAATGATTTGTTTGAAGACCTGAAATACCGCACTGTACGTGACAACATCTTGTCAGGTAAGCCACGTATTGATGGCCGTGATACTAAAACTGTTCGTGCGCTAGATGTACAAGTGGGTGTACTTGATCGTGCACACGGTTCAGCATTGTTTACCCGTGGTGAAACTCAAGCCCTTGTGACTGCAACCTTGGGTAATACTCGTGATGCGTTGATGGTCGATACGCTTGCAGGTACCAAGACTGACAACTTCATGTTGCACTACAACTTCCCTGCATACTCAGTAGGTGAAACTGGTCGTGAGTCTGGTCCAAAACGTCGTGAAATCGGTCATGGCCGTTTGGCGCGTCGTGGTGTACAAGCGGTACTTCCTGCTGCAGACCGCTTCCCGTATGTGCTTCGTGTAGTATCTGACATCACTGAATCTAACGGTTCGTCGTCTATGGCATCTGTGTGTGGTGCATCTCTTGCATTGATGGATGCAGGTGTACCATTAAAAGCACCAGTTGCGGGTATCGCGATGGGTCTAGTAAAAGAAGGCGAGCGTTTCGCAGTTCTTTCTGACATTTTGGGTGATGAAGATCACTTGGGCGACATGGACTTTAAAGTAGCAGGTTCTGCCAACGGTATTACCGCGCTACAAATGGACATCAAGATCGAAGGTATAACTGAAGAAATCATGGAAGTGGCATTGAACCAGGCATTTGCCGGTCGTATGCACATCTTGAATGAAATGAACAAAGTGATTTCCCGTGCACGTCCAGAAATCAGCATGCATGCGCCAACTTTCCAAGTGATCACCATCAATCCAGACAAGATCCGTGACGTGATTGGTAAAGGTGGTGCGACCATTCGTCAAATCACAGAAGAAACCAAAGCGGCGATTGACATCGAAGACAACGGTACCGTACGTGTGTTTGGTGAAACCAAAGCAGCTGCACAAGCGGCAATTGCCAAAATCCAGGCCTTAACTGCTGAAGTTGAACCAGGTAAAATCTACGATGGTAAAGTGATCCGTATTGTTGAATTTGGTGCTTTCGTGAACATCATGCCAGGTACTGATGGCTTGTTGCACATTTCACAAATCTCGAATGAGCGTATTGCCAACGTGGCTGACGTGCTGAAAGAAGGTCAGGACGTAAAAGTTCAGGTTGCTGACGTGGACAACCGCGGTCGTATCAAATTGACCATGAAAGACATCGCGCAGGCTTAAGCTCTCGCAATAAAAAAAGCCCATCAAATGGGCTTTTTTTATATCTGAAGCTTGAGGGAATCATTCAACCTTCAGAAGTATGTACCTTATTCGCTGTCAGCGCGTCGCAGCATGACATATAACTCATCTTTTAATTTGAGTTTCTGGCGTTTCAAATGCTCAATCTCGTCACTTCCCTCGGTTACCGGGTTTTGTTCAAGACGAATAATTTCATGGTCAAGTGCATTATGTTCTTCAAACACGCGATGGAAATGGGCATCTTCTTGCTTTAATTTGCTGATCAAAGAACGGTATTCTGGAAACATTCGTGATTTACCTCTGCTGGATTGTTCATACTTTCTATCTTTAAAATGCAATATGTCACAAAAAAATGACAGTTTTTTTGCTGAACCCTGCAGGCAGTAAAATTCCTTAATTTTTTTATGGAATTAAGCTATAATATGGCTCCGCCAAGCTATAAAAATAAGATTTCTACACCAAGCACACCATTCGTGCTAATCATTACCAAGTGAGGCTCTGTTCAATATGTTCCATTGAGGCTCATTTTTAGGTGATTGGTCGTGACGAAATCTGCACAGTTTGTAGAGCAAAGCCTACTTTCAAAGCAGACATTTTGTGGCATGATGCCTTTTCCAGCACGTTTTAAAATCCATTCAAATCATGCAGATATTTTATTTCTATCAAGACCGTAAGGATCAGTACACCTTCGTGCGTGATCAGCTTGAGCAGGAGCATCCTGTCGATTTTATCTGGATTGATAATACCCGCGAAGATTTGCTGGACCGTGTAGAGGATTGGAAAGCCGATATTCATGCTTTAACCGGGCTGAAAATTAATGAATATCACCTGCGTGATCTATTGAATATTGACCATCCCTGCGCATTTGACAGTACCGAAGAATATGATCTGCTGATTTTCCGCAAGATGGTCACACCGGATGACCAGATTGATTATAAAGATAAAACTCTATCACCTGACCAGACGGCCTTTGGTTTGGCTTCGACACCGATTGCCTTCTTCTTTAATCCCAAAGTATTGATTACCTTTCGTGAAACAGGAACCCAGGTCATTGAGGCTTATCTACAGCGGATGAAAAGCTGCTCGGTCCAGCAGACGGAAAATGATAAGCCGCTGAAATTACCGACTTCAACGCTGGATTTGGGACTGCGTATCCTCAACCGCATGACGGACAATTATCTGGATTTACGCACACCTTTGACCAGGCGGGTGGAGTACTGGCAGCGTGAATTGCTCCAAGGTAAAAAGCGCTTCAAGCAATGGCACCAGTTATTTCAGGAAATGACCTTATTTCAGCAGATTGAAAATCTGTGTGAAGAACAAATCGAGGCTCTGCAAGAGTTGCGTGATGAAATTGTGCAGAACTATCCACATCTGATGGGGGAAGAACTGCATGATCCACAAGATATTACCTTGGTGCGGATTGATGACTTGGCCAGTCACGTTGAGCGGATCCAGAAACACGTGACCCGATTACGCAACGCGATACAAGCCGCGATTAACCTGCATTTTTCAGCTATTTCTAACCAGACCAATGAAAACATGCGGATCTTAGCAATTATCACCACAATTTTTGCCCCATTGACCCTACTCACCGGAATCTATGGAATGAATTTTCAATATATTCCGGGTTTAGACCAACACGAGGGTTTCTGGATTATTGTGGTTTTAATGCTGCTATGTACCGCTATTTTGCTGTATTTATTCTATCGTAGCCGTCTGTTTGGTGGGCATGAAGAAAGTATTATTGATCTGCTGGCCCAGCAGCACCAGCAGAGAACCGTGAATTTGTCCTGGTTACTCGACTATGACCGCTATAACCAGCATTTAAAGCGTCAAACCCGTCGTTTCAAACGAAAAATTAAAGATCTGGCGGAGTAGTCCGTTGCATGCGGCGCCGTAGCTGTTTGACCTCATCCAGCAGATCCAGCATCACGGCAACCGCAGGTAAACTGGCCTCAAAATCTCGTTGCAGGCGATATGCACGTCGTGCACGACCAACATCTTCGCCGATAAATTGAGGCTGCCCAGCACCGCTGCGCAGGGGTAAAATATCATGTTCGAGTAAAGCCAGAATCCAGTCTGGGCTTTGGCCGCAAATCTGTGCAAATTGCTGGAGTGTGAGTGGATAATCGTTATCCAAAATTTCCATGTCCTCACAGCCGTTACAGATCATTTCGCGATAATGAATCGTGACCATGTGCAACTCCTTATTCTGCCCGTGGATTAAAATGAGGGAAGGCCGCAGCCAGTGCCTGATAGGCTTGTTTTTCTTGTTCGGAATGTGCTGCCGGGTTGACCACATTCAAGATTAAATACAGGTGTCCCGGTGTTTTTGCAGGAATCCCTTTGTCTTTGAGACGCAACTGCTGACCAGTTTTGGCATTTCGTGGTAGATGGACGTGCAGGGAGCCTGCCGGGGTTTTTACCTCAATGCTTTGTCCAAGAACCGCTTCCCAGGATGCCACATCTACGGTGTAATACACATCGCTGCCTTCGACTCGGATGCGGTCATTGTCCTTGTATTGGATCTCAATATACAGGTCACCATTTTCGCCACCATTGATGCCGCTTTGTCCCTGACCGCTAAGCCTGATTTGCTGGCCTTCTTTCATGCCTTTCGGGATTTTGACCTGTAGGGTTTTTCGCTGGATTTCGGGCTCACCATAGGCATTCAGGGTTGGAATCTGCAAGGTAATATTCTGCGTACTGCCGTGATAGGCAATCTCGGGATCAATTTCGATTTTGGCATGTTGGTCTTCACCACGGTAACTGTGTTGTTGACGTTGATACTGGTAGTTGCCACCGCCAAATCCACTGCCAAAGCGTCCAAAAAGATCTTCAAAACCGCTAAAATCTGAAGCACTGCCATGCTGACCATAACCCTGACGGTAAAAGCGTGCCCCATCAAAACCTGCGTGTCCTGCACCTGCACCAAAACCCGAGAACCCTTGTGGATGATCGAGCATCTGGTCATATTCAGCTTTTTTTTCTGGATGACTCAATGTGTCATAAGCAACATTGACCGCCTGCATTTTCTCTTCAGCATCAGATTCTTTGCTGATATCTGGGTGATATTTTTTGGCGAGTTTTCGGTAACTTTTTTTGATTTCTTCTTGTGTAGCATCCCGCGAGACACCGAGAATTTCATAATAATTTTTGGTCATGGTGATGATTTATCATTCAGTTTTATTGTTGATTATTAGTTTTATTCTGTAGAAAGCATAGCTGAGTGCCGTTCAATATTGTTTCAATTTATGAAAAAAGCCAGTGAACGGGTCACTGGCTTGACTGAAACGGCAGGATTTTTTAATGCTGCGCTTCAAGGCTTAGCTGGGTTAACTGACATGCTTGCCAAACAGGCCCAAGGCTTCTTCAGCGCTAAAGGTATATTGGGCCTGACAGAACTGGCAATCCATGACGATGGGGGTTTGATGTTCCAGCGTTTCTTTCACGGCTTCGAGACCAATTTGTTGCAGAGCAATCGCACAGCGTTCTTTGGAACAGGTACAGCCAAAACGTAATGCTTCAACTTCGGGTAAACGAACTTTTTCTTCATTGTACAAACGGTAAAGAATTTCGTTTGGATCCAGTTCAGTCAATTCTTCCACTTTCAGTGTTTGTGTCAGCATGATCAGGCGTGGCCATAGATCTTCATCGACAAACTTCTGTTCTTCTTCATTGTTGCGCGGTAACAACTGGATCAGTAAACCACCCGAGTGCTGGGCATTGCTGGCCAAGACAATGTGCGTTGGGATCTGTGCAGACAGATCATAATACTGCATCAGGCAGCCTGCCAAGGTCGGTTGATCCAATGGTACGATGCCCTGATAGCGTTCACCAAACTCCGGTTCGATATTGATAAAAAGTACAGGGTTGAGCAGTGATTTCAGCACCACACTGCTGTCTTCTGCAGCAACAAAACGTGGGTCTTCTTCGTAATCTGCCAAGGCGCGGACTTCACCGAGATGGTTACATTCAGCCATCGCCCATTTAAAGGTGCCACTGGCCTGAATCTGCAGGCTGATGCGTCCCTTGATTTTGAGGGTGCTGGCCAGCAAGGCCGTTGCGCTCAGCATTTCTCCCAGCAGGATTTGTACAGCAGGCATATACGGGCGTTGGCCCAAAATGGTTTGTAAAGCTTCTTCTAAATGAACTACTTCACCACGAACAGGGCAGTCTTCAATAAAAAAGCGTTGGCGTAAATCAGACATAGTATTCTCCAAGACCCTGTCTTAATGGTGGTGATATTGTAAAACACAAGTCAATTGGGTTCATCCCGTGTTACATCAATACGATGATTTTCTAAGCCGCGGGTTAAATTGACGCCTGTGGAGGATGTACTGATTTCACGGTCATATTCAAACAGCTGTTCCAGTTCAAGCAAGGCATTCCGCTGTGATTCATGGATTTTTTCTGGATCCATGAAAATGCTCTGCTGTTGCGCCAACAGTTTTTCATCATAGTCACGGAAACGTTCAATATTGTCATAGGCCTGTTGTTCGGCTACATCCAGTTCGCGTAAAACCTGAAAGGCCATGCCCAAAGATGATAGATAGGTTTCCCGCCAGATCAGTTGTACCCCGATTTCCCGTAGCAAATGTACATGATGCCGATCACGTGCACGAACCAGCAGTTTTAAGCTGGGATAATTCAGTTTGATATGCCGGGCGACGTTCATAGAGTCTTCGACATCATCAATCGCGAGCACAAACACCTTGGCATGCTGGATGCCGGCCGAACGTAGCAAGTCGGGATGGGTGGCATCGCCATAATACAGTGAGCCGCCGTACTGATGGACAAAATGCTGGTGCTGTGGATTGTTGTCAATTGCAGTAAAAGGAATGTGTTGCAGTCGGGCGACCCGCGCCACGATCTGCCCGAAACGACCGAAACCAGCAATAATGATTGGATACTGTGTTGTTGGAATTGAATCATCAGTTCGAGTCGATCCCGTATTCCAGCGGTTGAGCAGCTTGTGCATGGCCCAGTAGCTAAGTGGTGTCAGCATCATAGACAGGGTCACGATCAGCATTGTCGGTTCAAACAGTACTGTACTCAGCACCTTTTCAGTGTGAGCAACCGTCAGTACGACGAAGGCAAACTCGCCTCCCTGCGCGAGACAGGTGGCTAGTAACAGGCTGTTTCTCCAGCTGCGTCGATAGTAGCGTGCAATACCTACCAGCAAGGCAGCTTTGACCAGCATCAATAATAGCGCGCCACCCACAATCAGCTCAGGGTTATCCAGTACCAGATGGAGGTGGGTGGTCATTCCGACCGTCATGAAGAACAGGCCCAGCAATAATCCTTTAAAGGGTGCGATACTGGCTTCAAGTTCATGACGGAATTCAGAATCGGCCAGCAACATTCCGGTCAGGAAGGCCCCCAAGGTGGTACTGATTCCCAGGGTTTTCATCAGTAAGACCACGGCCAGCACAATAAATAAGCCGACCGCGGTAATGAGTTCGGTTGCGCCACTCTTGGCCACGAAACGGAAAAAGGGGCGCATGACGTAACGGCTGAACAGAAATAGCCCGGTAAAGGCTGCAATAATCGCGGCAAAATAAGCAATGCCATGATGTGTGGAGCCACTCCCAGCCAGTAACGGAATTGCAGCAAGTAAGGGAATGGCGGCCATGTCCTGAAACAGCAAAATGGCAAAGGCCTGTCGGCCGTATACGGTATTGAGCTGCTGTTGTTCACTCAGCATTTGCAGGACAAAGGCTGTGGATGATAGAGCCAGGGCAAAACCCAGAATAAAGCTGGCACTCAGTGTCGTATTCAGCAGTAAAAAAACACCGAGCATCAATACAATGCCACTCAGCAGCATTTGCAAGCCGCCCATGACAAACATGGAATGGCGCATTTCCCACAAGCGCTGCGGTCGTAGTTCCAGGCCAATCAAGAACATCAGCATGATGACGCCAAACTCGGCCAATTCCATAATCGCATGGGGATCATGGGCAATGTTGAACACGCTCGGGCCAAGCAGGATGCCTGTGAACAGATAACCCAGAATACTGGCAATACCGAGGCGCTTACCTAATGGCACCAGAATCAATGCCGCACCCAAGAAAATGGTGACTTGTAACAGTAAAGACATCAGCTGTTCGAATGGAGGGTTCTAATGCCCTTGATTGTAAACATGAATTTAGACAATAGGGCATTAATTTGTAGGGGATTGTTAACTCAGTTCCTGTGGATCCACATCAATCGACATTTTCATCTGTGAAGGGCGTTCATGCAGTAGTTGTTGCCACCACGGACGGCTGTAAAAATGCAAATGTGCCCGATCTTTGGCGAGCAGTACCATGTGGGCTTGATAGCGCCCTGCCTTGCGTTCCATCGGTGCTGGAATCGGGCCCCAGATTTCAATTTCACCATTCGAGCGTTGGCGCAACAGCTCGGCCTGTTGTTGTAAGAACTGCTGGTTCTGTTCCTGCTGACGTGACTCACAGCGTACTAGCATGGCGTAGCGGTAAGGGGGCAACAGAGCCAGTTTGCGGTCTTTCAGGGTTTGTTTGGCAAAGGCACGATAATCCTCTTTAATCAGCGTGTTGAGTAAGGGATGATCGGGTCTGAGGGTCTGTAAATACACCTCACCTTTATGTTCACCGCGGCCGGCACGCCCCGCCACTTGGACGATGAGCTGTGCCGTACGTTCGGTGGCACGGAAATCGACACTGAGCAAGCCAGCATCAATATCCAGAATGGCTACGAGAGTAACATAGGGGAAATGATGGCCTTTGGCCAGCATCTGGGTGCCCAGTAAGATGGTGGGTTTACTCTGCTGGATCCGATCATAAATTTTCTGCCAACTGCCTACTTTGCTGGTACTGTCACGGTCGACCCGAATCACGTCGTAATGCGGGAACAAGGTCTGTAAATTTTCCTCGACTTTGGCGGTGCCCATACCAATCGGTTTGAGCGTAGTCTGCTGGCAGGAAGGACATTGTTCTGGTAGACGATGAATGCTGCCACAATGATGGCAGTGCAAATGTGAGTAGGGCTGTGTATGCAGGGTAAAATGCGCATCACAGTGTGGGCAGTTGGCCTGCCAGCCACAGCTTTCACAGATTAGTACAGGGGCATAACCGCGACGGTTCAGAAACACCAGTACCTGTTCTTTGCGTTCTAGGCGGAGTTGAATTTGCTCGATGAGTTGTTGACTCAGTCCATGTTGCTTTTTGGCAATTTTTACATCGATCAGGTGCATTTTGGGTAACAGGGCATTGCCAGCACGCTGGTTCAGCTCAAGACGGGTCAGTTTGCCTTGTTCTGCCAGATGATAGCTGTCAATGCTTGGAGTGGCTGATCCCAAAATGATGGGACAGTTTTCTAGATGTGCCCGGTATAGCGCGACATCCCGTGCGTGGTAACGGAAGCCTTCTTGTTGCTTAAAAGATAGGTCATGTTCTTCATCGAGAATCACCAGACCCAACTGTGGCAGTGGCGTATAAATTGCTGAACGTGTTCCTAAGATAATTGAAGCTCTGCCACTTTGTGCATCGCGCCAGGCTTTCAAGCGCTTGCTGTCATTCAGCCCGGAATGTAAAACCGCCATATGGCAATGGAAGCGTGACTGAAAACGGCTGATGGTTTGTGGTGTCAGGCCAATTTCCGGAACCAAGACCAGTACCTGTTTGCCCTGTTTGAGTACCTCATGCATCACTTGCAGATACACTTCAGTTTTGCCACTCCCCGTCAGGCCATCGAGTAAAAAAGCCTGATATTTATGCTGAGCTTTGAGAATCTGTTGGATGGCTTTGTGCTGATCTGGATTGGGGGTTAACGGCATGTGTGCCAACTGCACCGGTTCAGGCGAGAAATCCTGGTTTTCCAGCAGGCACTGCACAATGCCTTTTTTTTCCAGCGCCTTGAGGGTTGCGGTTTCAATCCCGTTCAAATTCAAAATATTTTCTGCAGTCCCAACGGGATGCAATTTCAAAATCCGGTAGGCCTCTTGCTGCTTGCTTGAACGACTAATCTTGCTATCCGCTTGCTGATCCAGCAAGGTCCAGGTTCGTGCCAGCAGATTGAGCGGTTTACCTTGCCGTAACAAGGCAGGCAGCGCAGTTTGCATCACTTCACCGATGGGAAATTGATAATACTGGGCGGCCCAGTTTAAAAGGGTGAGAACTTTTGCATCTAAGATCGGCTGTTCATCTAACAGTTCGGTAATGGCTTTCAGTTTGATATTTGGATCGAGCGGGGTGTCCAGTGCCAGTTTTTCAACAATCAGACCAATCAGATTTTGCCGACCAAAAGACACCGCCACACGTGCACCAGGTTGAGCCAGCTGATACTGTTCTGCACTGAGCATATAGTCAAAACAATCATAGAGATGCACTGGTACAGCAACACGTACACGATAAACAACAGCGCTGGCATCAACAGGATTTGGCATATACATCAATTCTGGGATTAAGAAGTGTGGGGGCGGACTGCAAATAAAAGATCTGCAGTCAACGTATGTTAAAGAATATGAATGATTTTTATGGAAATAGGCAACATCTAGACAAAATATTTTTCTTTTGGCTCTCGGTTGTAGTTTCTATGCTGAGCATAAAGCGAGTGGGTGGTAATCGAATAGTACGATAAATCCAGCATCGTGAATCTTAAAAAATTACAAAAAGTCTCGAGCCTATAAGTGCAGAATTGTATGTAGACCCTACATCCCTAAGGTAGTAGTTGAATATACGATTTAGAATAAGAATGATTCGTATCCGAGATGGTTACAATTTATTGAAATAATGAAGGAAAATGGACTTTTTATTTATTGGAAAGCTTACATACTTACATTTGTAACATGCAGATTCGCAGGGAGGGGCGAATGAAAAGTTTTATTTTTTCTGAAGAAACTTATCGCATTCACCGTGCGCTGCTGAAATCAATTTTACTTACATTAAGCCTGTTGCCTTTAACAGGCCAACTTGAGCAGCTTTGGCAAATGACTGGTGGTAGTAGCCAGATTATACTGGGCTTTTTTGCCTTGACGCTACTCAGTGCCTTGCTGAGCGTGTGCTTCTATACAGCTTTAAAAGTGAGTTTGCTGCCGTTCAGTCACTTGAGTGATCATAAAGAACAATGGATATTTCAAATTTACCGGCTGTTGCCCATGTGGTTTTTGGTCACGATGCTGGCCTACTTGAGCTATGAGTGGATTTAAAAGATAAAAAAACCGGGAGTGTTCCCGGTTTTTTTATTCTGTTTTCTGTTTGCAGTATTTTAGCGCCGTGATTTAAACGATACATCAACCACGCGTGGGCGGTAGATCCAGCCTAAAATCAGCAGGAACAGGGCGAAAGCTAAGATCGGCCAGTCACTGAAACGGGTGTAAGGGGTAAGTCCTTGCATGGCCGGTAAATCTCCGCGTAACACGGTAGCTTGATCCTGTGGTGCCTGTTTGACAATATGTCCTTCATGGTCAATAAAAGCCGTCACGCCGGTATTGGTGGCACGGATAAACCAGCGACCATTTTCTTTGGCACGCATCTGCACCATCTGTAAATGCTGCCATGGGCCAGCTGTACCCGTGAACCAGGCATCATTGGATACTGTCACCAGAAAATCGCTGTCGCTGGCATTACGACGGGTCAGATTCGGGTATGCCACTTCGTAACAAATCGCAGAACCCAGAGGATGTCGATGGACGAGCAGTGGCTTTTGCTCTCTAGCACCCCGTGAAAAACCACTCAGACTGACATCGTTTTGTAGGCCGGGTAAAACCCAGCTGAGCATGCCGGAAAGGGGAATATATTCGCCAAACGGCACCAAGCGCTGTTTCTTATACAGTCCCGATGCTTCGTGACCGCTGGCCATAATCGAGTTGTAGTACATGGCATGACCGGTCTGCTGTGATTCTGGCTGATCCCAGTAGGGAATACCGGTTACCCAAGCTGTTCCTGTTTGCCGAGCTTGAGTCGCCATAGCCTGCAAGAAGGGTTGAATATCGGTTTGAAAGAGTGGAATCGAGGATTCCGGCCAGACGATAAGATCACGCCCCCATTCGCTCTGACTGAGATTGACGTAAATCATCAGGGTTTTGTTCTGATATTCGGTCAGCCATTTTAAATCTTGTGGGATGTTGCCCTGGATAAGCGAAACGCTGAGTGGTTTTCCAGGTTTCTGTTCGACAAAACTCAGTTGCGCTGCGCCCCATGCACCGAGTAACAGCAATGCGGAAGGAATGAGCCAGAAGAAACGTCCCTTGCAGATTTCCACCACGGCACAGGCCAGAATGACCACCACGAAAGACACGCCAAACACCCCAAAAATGGGAGCATAGGCATCGAGAAAACGCTCGGTAAAGGCATAGCCCGCAAACAGCCAAGGGAATCCGGTAAACAGCCAGGTTTTTGACCATTCAGAGAGAATCCACAGCGGTGCAAAAGTCAGTGGGGTTTCCGGGAAAAAACGACGGTACAACCAGCTTTGTACAGCAGTAAACAAGCCCATGACCAGGGCCATAATCCCAATCAGCAGGACACTGACGGCTGCATTGGTGTCACCATAGACATGAATGGAGGTGTAAAGCCAGAATGCTCCGACAAACCACAAGCCGATACCGTAAAACCAGCCGATAAAGAATGCTTGGCGGGCAGAGCGTTTGCTCAGTGTTGCATACAGCAGTGCCGGAGAGAGCAGTGCGATCCACCAATAATGGTAGGGTGCCAGCGCAAAGCTGAACAGGGCACCCGCACAGAGCGAAATCAACAAAGGAAAAATTAGTGGCAGCTGTTTCTCTGTGGAAGAGGGACTTAGCAGCTTGTCAAAATAGGCTCTCATTTACGTACAGCTCGAATCAGATGAATAGTGCGGGCATCTGCTTCGACAATGGTAAATTGCCAATCGCCAAGCTCTATCACCTGGCCTTGCAAATCACTCACTAGACCCATTTCCTGAAGCAGTAAACCGCCGACAGTTTCTACTTCATCGTCAGAAAATTCAGCATCTAATACAGTGTTGAAATGTTCAATTGGTGTAAGTGCTTGTACCATCCAGGCATTGGCTGTGCTATGGCTTGGATCGGGAATGATGTATTGCGCTTCTTCATCGACCTTGTCGTGTTCATCTTCGATTTCACCGACAATCTCTTCCAGAATATCTTCTAAGGTAACGAGGCCAGCCGTAGAACCGTATTCATCGATTACAATGGCAATATGCGTTTGGGTGTTTTTCAGCATACGCATGACCTGGTCAGAGCGGGCGCTTTCTGGGACAAACAAAGGCTGGCGCATCAAGGCTCGAATATCGACCTTGTGATTGCGTTCGGTGAGGAAAGGAAGCAGATCTTTGGCCAGCAAAATACCAACGACATTATCGGGTTGATCCGATGAAAATACCGGGAAACGTGAGTGTGCTGACTCAATCAGGACATGCAGAATATCCAGCAGTTCATCATCTTCTTGCAAGCTGATCATCGCTGTACGCGGAGTCATGACTTCGCGGATTTTGGTTGCAGGTAAATCCAGCACGCCTTCTAGCATGGCGACTGTATCAGGTTCTAAAAAACGACGTGAATCTTGTACTAATTTTAACAGTTCGTCGCGAGTTTCCGGTGCGGTACTGAGCCACTTGCGTAAACCACGCATCCCCCACGACGGGCCTGATTCCTCGTTCATGATCTTTCCTAAAGACTCTTGATATTAAAAATGAATTTAATCATACCGAAGAACGCCGTGCCGTGCATCTAGAAAACCGTATGAAAAATAGTAAGGAGAGCGATCAGCAAAACAACGGGGCGTAAACAGGCGAGCCAAAAAGGAATATGTTAAAATAATGACGATTTTTTGTTTTGAGTCTACTGATGTCTGAACAACCCATTACGCCCACTATTCAGTTAAATACACGTGGCTTGCGTTGCCCTGAGCCAGTCATGATGCTGCATCAGGCCATCCGCAAATCAAAATCGGGGGATGTGGTGGAAGTGTTTGCCACGGATCCTTCAACCTCTTGGGATATTCCCAAATTTTGTATGCATTTGGGCCATGAGCTGCTGTTACAGGAAGAAAGTCTGGATGCAAACAATCATAAGGAATACCGTTATCTAATCCAGAAAGGATAATTTTCTAGGCTTAGACTTTCTGGTTCCAGAATCAAAAAAATCCCCTTAGAAAAGGGGATTTTTTTGATCTGATCTATTTGGATATGAGAACTTGTGGAATATCTTCCTCATTCGCAAGATGACCGGAAGATTACATATTCGGATAGTTTGGACCACCACCACCTTCCGGCGTTACCCAGGTGATGTTCTGTGAAGGATCTTTGATGTCACAGGTCTTGCAGTGCACGCAGTTCGCCGAGTTGATCTGGAAACGTGGACCATTTTCTTCCTGTACAATCTCATACACGCCTGCAGGGCAGTAACGCTGTGCCGGTTCATCCCATTTTGGCAGGTTCACATTCACCGGAATTGAGGCATCGGTCAGTTTGAGATGCGATGGCTGGTTTTCTTCATGCACCGTGTTTGAGATAAACACCGAAGACAGACGGTCGAAAGTGATCTTGCCATCCGCTTTTGGATAGTCTGGTTTAAAGCTCACCGCATCTACGGTTTTCAATGCACTAAAATCCGGTACCAGGTCATGCAGGGTAAATGGTACTTTAAACAGGTTCTGGTCAATAAAGTTAAACGCACCGCCGCCCCATTGACCGAACTTGTGCATCGCCGGGCCAAAGTTACGTGCGTTGTACAGCTCTTCTTTCAGCCAGCTGTTGTTAAACTTTTCGGTATAAGCGGTGAGTTCTTTGGCAAAGAAATCTTCCCCTTCAGTCAAACGCGCATAACCGAGATCACCGCCTTTTTCCACACCCGCTGCAATCGCTTCAAACACCGCTTCAGCACATAACATGCCGGATTTCATTGCGGTATGAGAACCCTTAATCTTGGCAAAGTTCAGGAAGCCCGCGTCATCACCAATCAGACAGCCGCCTGGGAAAGTCAGTTTAGGTAAAGAGTTAAAACCACCTTTGACGACCGCACGTGCACCATAAGAAATACGCTTACCGCCTTCCAGATATTGTTTGATCAATGGATGGGTTTTCCAGCGTTGCATTTCCATGAACGGGAACATGTGCGGATTCTGATACGACAAATCCACGATCATGCCCAGCGTCACCTGGTTGTTTTCAGCGTGATATAACCACCAGCCGCCAGATGATGCAGTTTCCGCCAAAGGCCAGCCTGCACCATGCATCACCAGACCCGGTTTATGCTTGGCCGGATCGATTTCCCACAGCTCTTTAATGCCGATGCCGTAATGCTGCGGATCCGCTTCTTGATCCAGATTGAATTTCTGGATTAAACGCTTACCGAGATGACCACGGCAGCCTTCAGCAAACAGCGTGTATTTGGCATGCAATTCATAACCTGGCGCAAAGTTATGCGTCGGTTGACCATCTTTACCAATACCCATGTCACCGGTTTGGATGCCTTTGACCGTACCATCTTCATGATAGAGCACTTCCGCAGCAGCAAAGCCCGGGAAGATCGACACTTCCAGTTCTTCGGCTTTCTGGCCTAACCAGCGCACTACATTGCCCAACGACACCACATAGTTGCCGTCATTGTGCATGGTTTTTGGCACCATCCAGTGTGGTGCTTCCTTGTGCGTACTGTCCGACATGAGGAAATAGGTTTTATCTTCAGTCACTGGCACATTCAAGGGTGCACCCTGTTCTTTCCAGTCGGGGAACAGTTCATTCAGTGCACGGGGTTCAAGCACAGCACCCGAGAGGATATGCGCACCCACTTCAGAGCCTTTTTCAACCACACAGACGGAGAGGTCTGTCAGGTTGTTTTCGATTGCTAATTGACGGATGCGAATCGCGGCGGCAAGACCAGCAGGTCCGGCACCAACGATGACGACATCAAACTCCATCGATTCACGTTCGATGTGTTCCATGTAGGACTCCTCATATTGCTAAGGGTGGCAACCGAAATGAGAAAAACGGTGCTGCCATGAGTGTTCTGAATTGCCAGACACAAAATCGCTCTCGTGTCTTGAAAAATTTGGGCTAGTATAGTTTCAAACCTTGATCTAGCCAATCGGCTGAGTCGTATTAATTTCCCGTCAGCAAGGCATAAACCATGGTAAAGCAAGCTAATTCAAACGATGCGGTGAAAAAAGAGCCGCTGGGCGATGATAAAAATTTACTGGACATCGCACAATACATAAAAAATGTACAGCAAAGTCACAAACACACGATACCACCTCTTGACCAATGGCATCCTGCCCATTGTGGCAAGATGAATCTGCACATCAAGGCGAATGGGGAATGGTGGCACGAAGGGCAGTGCATCCAGCGTCAGGCCATGGTTGAACTGTTTTCCAGTGTGCTGTGGAAAGAAGAAGACAAGTTCTATCTAAAAACCCCGGTTGAGCAGATTGAGATTGAAGTCGAGGATGAACCGTTTCTGGTCAATCAAATTGATCAGGTTGAAATTGAAGGGAAAACCTATTTGCAATGCCGTACGGCACAGCAGGATGTAGTGATTGTAGATGTCGAGCATCCGATTTTTATGCGTGATTATCAAGGCGAACGACGTCCGTATATCCATGTCCGCTTTGGCATGAATGCCTTGATCCAGCGCCAAGCCTTTTATCATCTGGTGAGTTACGGCGAGCTGATTGAAGACGCCGATGGGCAGACCATTTTGCAGCTACAAAGTGGTGATTTGCACTTGCAATTAGGCACTTGAGGTTTAAGCTTTACACTTTGAAACGTGCAAAACCTGAAAGTAATGCCATGAGTGCCATCCAGCCTGTTTTTCTGTTGCAAGATCCAATGCCTCAAGCGACACCCGACGCGCCGATCGGTATTTTTGATTCTGGCATTGGCGGACTCTCGGTTACACTGGAAATCGCCCGGCATTTACCTAATGAGCGGATTGTCTATTATGCCGATACTGCACATGTGCCTTATGGTCCACGTCAGGATGAGGACATTCGCCAGTTGACAGCCCAAGCCGTGGAATGGTTGTACCGACAAGGGTGTAAAGTGGCAGTCGTGGCCTGTAATACGGCTTCGGCCTTTAGTCTGGATTATTTGCGCGAATATTATGGGGAAAGTTTCCCGATTATTGGGCTGGTTCCCGCGCTAAAACCAGCGGTATTACAAAGTAAAACTAAGGTGGTGGCTGTGTTGGCGACACCCGCCACATTTCGCGGTAAATTGATCAAAGATGTCATCGAGAAATTTGCCTTACCTGCAGGGGTCAAGGTGTTGCCTGTCACCTGTCTTGATCTGGTGCCTTTCGTGGAAAAAGGCCTGCAAATGAGTCCGCTCTGTTTAAATACACTGAAGGAAATTTTGCAACCGGTGGTAGACCAGGGGGCTGATTTTCTGGTGCTCGGCTGTACCCATTATCCTTTTCTTAAAGAGGCGATTCAGTCGATTTTTGCTGAACAGCTGAGCCTTATTGATTCAGGTCAGGCAGTTGCACGACAAACAGCGCGTATTCTGATCAAACATGGTTTATTATCTGAACAGCAACTGGATAATCACATTCGAATTAAATGTTTTGTTAGTGGGCAAAATGCCGAGGAATTGCGAAGTATTTTGCAGCATCTTCTGCCGGAAGATTTAACTTGGAGCATTGAAAATATTCGTGTTTCTCACATCTTGTGATATAAGATAGTCAGCTTAAATAATTATATTTTTTGAAATTTTAAATTGGGGGTGTTCATATCGGTCACGGCTAGGGATTGAGGCTGCGATATGAAAAAGTAATGAGGAATACCCATGCTGGATAAGCGCTATCAGGTTTTTATCTCGACTTCGGGCAGTGACATGCAACCGGAGCGTATGATGTTGGCTCAAACTTTGGTGGGCATGGGTTTTTTTTCATGGGGATTGGAGCAGCGCACCCCGTTAAGCACGGCATTTGCCCGTCGCCAGATTGATGATTGTGATTATGTGGTGATTCTGCTCGGCAGCCAGTATGGTGAGCAGTCGGTTTCTGGCGTAGGTTATATGCATCTTGAATATATTTATGCAGTGACCAAACAGAAGCCGATTATTGTCTTTATGCACGAGGATCCCGATTCGCGTGATCCCGCATTGCATGATGAAAAGCCGGAATTACAGGCCAAATTCAAAGAGTTTCGCAAACTGCTACAGCAGGAAGTTGATCAGGTCTTTACCTACCGAACCTTGCGTGATCTGGAGTTGGCAGTACGCTATAACATGCCACAAATGCTGGAACGTTATCCGGTGGTGGGTTGGGTACGCCCACAAAATATTCAGGTGTTGCAGGATGAAATTGACCGTTTAAAAGAGCAACTACAGCACTTGGAAACTGAAATGGGTGCGCGTGATGCCGACCCGTTCCTGAACCTGCCAAAAGCCTCAATGCATGAAATGTTTGCGTTTGAATACCGCATGCACGCTTATCAGGATGGTAATTTTAGCGAGCTAAAAGCACAGCGCAAACTGACCTGGGCGCAGCTGTTGTCCGTTTTAGGCCCAACCTTTAAACAGCCCACGCCGGAAGAATATTTTTCCAAGCGTATGAATGAATATCTGAATCAAACCGGTATTGATGATGCCCGCCTGGAAATGCCGCGTGCGCATGCGGTTGCGCGTTGTCAGATCAATATTCGAGCGTTACATAACATCAAAATGCAGATGCGCCAGAATGACTGGATTGTACCAACGGCTCGTGATGACCGACAGCGCATGTTGTGGCAGCTAACGGCGAAAGGCCAAAAGCTGCTGGATAGTAATTTGCTAGATAACGATCGAATTTTTCAATTCAGGTCGACATATTAATCAATCTCAAGCATCAGGATAAACTGTTAAAGTAAGCCGATTCATTGCCGCTGACTGAATAGGAACCTTTATGTTTTCAGCACCTAAACCGAAAGTGACCGTGATTCTGGCCAACTTAGGTACGCCTGATGCAGCTACCGTCCCTGCGGTACGCCGATTCTTAAAACAGTTTTTGTCTGATCAGCGGGTGATTGAAATTCCCAAACCGATTTGGCAAATCATTTTAAATCTATTCATCCTGCCATTTCGTCCGAAACGTGTGGCGCATGCTTATGCACAGGTGTGGTCAGTTGATTCTCCTATGCGTGAAATTCTGTTTGATCAGGTCGAACAGGTCAAAACACGTTTACTGCAGCAGTATTCTGAGCTTGATCTCACGATTGTGCCCGCCATGACGTATGGCAATCCGGGGATTGGGCCTTTATTGCAGCAGCTCAGCCAGAATCCACCGGATCACATTGTGCTGTTGCCTTTATTTCCGCAGTATTCAGCTACCTCGACAGCACCGTTATATGATGCGTTTGCCAAATGGATTTTAAAGCAGCGTAATTTACCGGGGCTGACCTTTATCCGTGATTATTATCAGCATCCTTTATTTATTCAGGCATTGGCACAAAGCGTGCATGACTATCAAGCTGAACACGGTAAACCGGAAAAGCTGCTGATGTCGTTCCATGGCATTCCACAGCCTTATGCGGATAAGGGTGATCCTTATGCGGACCGGTGCCGCGTGACTGCTGCACTGGTCGCTCAAGCACTCAACTTGCAGGAACATGAATGGGCGATTAGTTTCCAGTCACGTTTTGGCAAGCAGGAGTGGGTCAAACCGTATACCGATGCCTTGTTGGAACAATGGGGACGTGAAGGCGTGCAATCGGTACAAGTATTGAGTCCGGCATTTTCAGCGGACTGTCTGGAAACGCTGGAAGAATTGGCGATCCAGAATGCCGAACTGTTCCAGGAAGCGGGTGGCGGCAGCTATGCTTATATTCCGGCATTGAACAGTCAGCCCCAACATATCGATTTATTGACGACATTACTGCAAGCGACTCTAGATAGCCTGCAACAAACTTATATCCGTTAAGCTCAGCGCCCGAGGAAATCATGCTACAAGTCAAGATTGTACCCGTTACTGCTTTTGCGCAAAACTGTTCCATCCTGTGGGACAGTGAAAGCAAAGAAGCGATCCTGATTGATGCTGGTGGTGAAGCTGGAAAGCTACAGCAGGAAGTTGCTGGCTTGGGTCTAACGGTCAAAGCCTTGTGGCTCACGCACGGCCATCTTGATCATGCTGGTGCAGTGGGTGAGCTGGCGCGTGTCTGGCAGGTACCGGTCATCGGGCCACATGAAGACGACCAGTTCTGGCTGGATCAGATTCAGGAATCCTCAGCACGTTATGGTTTCCCCATTCCGGAGCCGGTCGTGGTGGATCAATGGCTGCAAGGCGGAGAAATCCTGAAACTGGGTGAGCATGAATTTGAAGTGCGTCATGCACCGGGTCATACGCCTGGGCATGTGATGTTTTATAATGCGGCACATGGCCTGCTCTGGACCGGAGATGTGCTGTTTAAAGGCTCGATTGGCCGTACGGATTTTCCACGCGGGAATTTTGACCAACTGATGGCATCCATCCAGCGTGAGTGTTTCAGTTTACCCGATGAAACCCAGTTTATTTCTGGTCATGGTCCACTCAGTACCATTGGCTATGAAAAACAGTTCAATCCTTTTGTCGCGGGAAAAGCCGGTTAATCTGCGGTCAGATCTCATGTCAAAAACCTCGGTCAAGCCGAGGTTTTTTATTATTCATTTTCTGAAGGATCGCCTGAGGCCATCGGAGCATCCTGAGTCGGCAGTTTATATTCTTCATTGGCCCAGGCACCCAAATCGATCAGTTTGCAGCGCTCCGAACAGAAAGGGCGGAAAGGATTGTCTTCCCATTGGCTCGGTTGACCACAGCGCGGGCAGGGAAAGGTACGGGGCATTTCATTTTCCTCATTCAAGGGTGATGCAGCGATTTCATCGCGCTCATGCTAGACTGATGCGGTTTTTGTTTAGTTTGGTCTGATTATGCCGATTCGTCAATTTCAAGCTCAGCGTATGCAAGCCCCGCGTGATTTTCAAGCGATCTCGTCGCAACCGATTTGCCTGGAAATTGGTGCAGGCAAAGGCAAACATGCCCTACAGTTTACTGCACAGCATCCGCAGCAGCGTTTAGTGGCAATTGAACGAACCCGGGAAAAGTTTGAGGCGATGCAGAAACAGCATCAACAGGAAGGCCAAAAAAATCTGCAACCGGTTCATGCTGATGCTCTGCCATGGGTGGTGCATGCGCTTTATCCCCAGCAGGTTGAGCAGTGTTTTATTCTGTATCCGAATCCGGAACCGCATAATCCGGCGCAGCGCTGGCTGAATATGCCTTTTTTTGAATTTTTGTTATCGCGTTTGCAACCGAAGGGTCAGATTATCCTGGCCAGCAATATTCCTGATTACATTGCGGAAGCTGAACAGCAATTGCAGCAGGTCTGGCAATTGCCTTATATCAAGGAAGTGATCCCGGCAACTTCAGCACGTACCCATTTTGAAATCAAATATCTGGAACGCGGGGAATTGTGCCAGCAATTGGTGATTAGTAAACCTGAAACCTACCAGACTCGCTTTGATGACTTTATGCCGTTATTGGGTCAGTCTCATGCCGAATAAGCGCATCGCGATTGTCGGGGCTGGACCTGCTGGATTGATGGCTGCGGAAGTCCTGAGCCAGTATGACTATGACATTCATGTCTATGAACAAAAACCTTCGGCAGCACGTAAATTCCTGATGGCCGGTAAAACCGGACTGAATATTTCCCATGCTGAAGACGTTGCACAGTTCTTGCAGCGTTATGACCATCCGGATTGGCTCACTCCTTGGATTCGCCGTTGGGATGCGACCTGGATTCGGCAATGGATGACAGATCTCGGGGTTGAATCGTATGTCGGTTCATCGGGCCGGATTTTTCCGGTTGAAATGAAAGCTGCTCCGCTGTTACGTGCCTGGTTAAAACGTCTTACGGGGCAAGGGGTTAAATTTCATTACCGTCATGTCTGTTTGGGCCTAGAAGGACAGCAGTTGCATTTTCAGGATCTGAAACATGCTGATCAACCGGTTCAGACCGAGCGTTTTGATGCGATTGTGCTGGCCTGTGGAGCAGTTTCTTGGCCGCAACTCGGCAGTAATGGCGCCTGGCAGCAATGGCTCAAGTCTGAACAGATACAGCCTTTCCAGCCGAGCAATGCCGGAGTGGAAAGACCTTGGTCCAGTTTTATGCAGCCAGTTTTTGGCCAGCCACTCAAACGGGTCGAGGCCTGGGTACAGTCTGAACAGAAAACCATGGGTGATATTGTGATTACCCAGTATGGTCTGGAAAGTGGTCTGATTTACAAACAGGGTCGTGCCTTACGTCAGTTGCAACAACAGCAACAGCCGATGTGTTTGCATCTGGATCTGTTACCGGCATTGAGCCAGGCTGAACTGGCAAAAAAACTGGTGCCCAGTAAAAAACAGTCTTTAAGTAATGTCTGGCGCAAAGCTGGTTTGGATACTGTGAAAGCCAGTTTAGTCCGTGAACTGGTGGATAAAGCCCTGTGGCATGATGCTGAACGACTGGCGGCAAATATCAAAGATTTGGTGATCGAAATTGAGGCCTTCCGCCCGATTGAAGAAGCGATCAGTTGTGCCGGTGGGGTAAAACAATCGGCTTTGACACCAGAATTACAATTAAAATCACATCCCGGCATTTTTTGTTGTGGTGAAATGCTGGATTGGGATGCTCCTACCGGGGGCTATTTACTCACAGCCTGCTTTGCCACGGGACGTGCAGCAGGCGAAGGCGTTCACCAGGTACTGTCAACTGGATCTGCTAGTGAATGTTGAAGATCAGCTCGGTCTGCCGCTGCATAAAAAAATAAAAGAGCCGATGAGAAGGCTCTTTTATTTTGGGTGTACAGCATGATTTCTGCTTGTGCACTCGATTATTTTGCGCTGAGTGCCTGACCTGAAAACTGAATACCTGCCCAGCCATTTTGCATGAACTGACGGATATTCTGGTGATCAGTGGCTTCTGGCGTTGCCAGTACCGCTGCATAGTGTTCAGCAAAGAGGCTGAGGGTTTGAGCTTGATCCAAACCATTCAGCTGGGCAAATGAAAACACTTTGGCACTGCCCTGGTTCTCAGTCGCTGCATTGGCTTGCTTGCCATTGGTAAATGCAGTAGGGGTATGGGTATAACGTGCATCAATATAAGCGATGACATCGGCAAATTTAGCTTCACCCGCTTGCAGTTGTGCCAATAAATCTTGAGCCATATTTTCCTCAATTGCTTGAAAAACAGAGCGCTCTAGCATAGCGGTTTTATCCGGGTTTTGCCTGTATCACTGCTGAATTTTTTCTTCTACAGGGCGTGTTGGGGAGAATTTTTGGATTTATCCACAAGCTTGCGATTACAATGTGGATATCTCGGGCACACTGGAAACTGTAATGAACTGGCTGCTGGTCGCATGTGGGGGCGCAATAGGCGCAACGTTACGTTATGCTGCAAGTTTGCTGCTGAAACCGCATGGACTGTTTCCCTGGCCGACCTGGTGGGTCAACTTGCTGGGCTGTTTTTGTGCCGGACTGTTTCTGGCTCTGTGTCAGAAATATCCTGCATTACAGCAGGAAACCCGTCTCTTTTTGATGGTCGGGATTCTAGGGGGGTTTACCACATTTTCCAGTTTTGGTCTGGAAACCTTTCAATTGTTACGTCAGGGCCAACACATGCTGACCTTACTGTATGTGCTTTCGACGCTGTTTTTAGGGGTGCTGGTTCTGGCACTGGGTTTTTATCTGGCACAATACCTGTTGGCGAGCAAAAGCCTCTAAGCAAAAAAAAAGAAGTCTAAGCGAAATGAGGCGTCTTAGACTTCGAAAGGAGTCAACACATTCACCGGGGTTGCAACTCTGCTAACGCTTATGCTTAAAGCGTGCAAAACGTTTGTTAAAGCTTGCCACACGTCCTTCATTGCTCGCCTGACGTACTTCACCGGTATAGAACGGATGTGAAGCGCTGGAGATATCCAAAGTCACGTAAGGATAGATTTGACCTTGATATTCTTTGGTTTGTTTGCTCTGTAAGGTACTGCGTGTCAAAAAGTACACATCAGCATTGGTATCGTGAAACAGCACCTGCTGATAGGCGGGATGGATATCTTTGCGCATTATTTCCTCTGAATTGTCTTGATTTGATGTAATGTTATAATATTACATTAAGAAAACAAAATCATGCAACCCCCAAAGGAGTTGCTGAAAAATGCGAGGGATGAGGATGAATCGGTTAAGCGTCGGAAGGAATCAGCTGCTCAAAAATGTCATTCACGTTGTCATGGACTTTTAAGTGAATCAGGTTCCAGTAATGGCCGGAAATGGTTCGGTTCACCATAAGCGTGTCAGGTGAAGGTTTAAAGACATCCCAGTATTTGAGCGAACGTTTCACCAGTAACATGCCATCATGATGGGCGGAGTTTTCTGAAAAATCGTAATGTGTAGTCAATGGACGTAACAGGACCTCCAGCCATTCCTGATACAACTCTTCAGGGAACTGCCCTTTGGCTGCCAAGGCATGTAAGGCATCCAGTTGCTGTTCAATTTCAGCAATATTGCCACGGCGTGATGCGCGAACCAAGGTTTTAAAGTGCTCAACGATCTCTGCGCTCAAGGTTTTGACACCACCGTAATCATAAATGATTACGCTGCCATCCGGGCGGAACGCAAAGTTGCCAGGATGTGGATCACAATGAAACCGCTTGAGGAAAAAGATTTCTTGCCCCATTGCGGTGAGCAGACGACGTCCCAGTTCGTTCCGGACTTCGAGGGGCCAACTGCTCGCCGTTTCGATACTGTCACCACGTTCCATACTCAGGGTCAGTACACGGCGGGTTGAATATTCGGGATAGACGCGTGGAATAATGATCTTGTCATCCAGCGCGGCATGAAAGGTACGGAAGACCTGTAAATTCTGCGCTTCGATTTCATAGTTCAGTTCAGCATTCAGGCTGTCCTGAATTTCTTCAAACAGACGGTCCTGTAATTTCTTATCGACTTTTAATACACCCATCAGGCGTAAAGCCAAACGAACCTGTTTCAGGTCACTTTCACAGGCCTGATCCACGCCTGGATATTGTACCTTAACCACCACCTGTTCACCGCTTAGCAAGGTCGCTTTATGTACCTGACCAATTGATGCCGCTGCAAACGGTTCAGGATCAAAGGACTGAAACAGTACATTCAATGGCTTGCCGAGTTCTTTCTCCACCTGGGCTTGAATGGCAGCGAAGGGCATGGCCGGTGCCTGACGTTGCAGTTTAGAGATAGCCTTAGCAACCTCAGGCGGGAAAATATCTTTGTATTGTGAGGCGATCTGCCCGACCTTCATTACCGCACCTTTCATTTCTCCCAAGGTCTCAGCGATCTGTATCCCGATATCCTGCAACAGCTTACTTTTTGCCTCGAGTTTCTTTTCCTCATCGGCCGTCAAATGACGGATGGAGTTCGTCATGGTTTTGCTGGCAATGCTGGCTGTCATACTGGCCAGTTTCATAAAACGCCGGCCGGGAGAACTGGAATGTTTAGCCATTCAAAGATACCTCAGAGAAGTCGAGAGATTGCATGCAGTTGTTGATCATAGGCGCTCGCTCAGCCTTTGCCTAGTTTTTATTGTTACTGGCCGATGAGCACACTGTTAAGCCATTATCTTATTCAATATAAACAGGTTATTCGAGAGAAAATTTTGCTTGAGCAGAAGAGGATTGCAGTATTTTTCTCGAAAGCGTGCTGCCTTAACCTGTATGGGAAAATTTTTGTTTTAAGTGCTGGTTGTTCTGATAGAGCCGGGTCAGCAGCAGGATACAAGCCACCGTGAGTCCAACAATCAGTCCGACCCAGACACCACTAGCACCCAGGGAACTAAAACGCGCCAGATAAATACTGATCGGGAAAGCCACCACCCAGTAGGCGATCAAGGTGATCCACATTGGCCCTTGGGTGTCCTGCATGCCACGTAAACAGCCTGCAGCACTGACCTGCCAGGCATCCATTAACTGATAGGCCAAAGCAAACAGCAGCAAATACATGGCAACCTGAGAAACAGCCGGATCACTGGTATAAATCGCAATAATCTGAGGCCGTGCCAAGGCAATAAACAACATACAGGCCACGGCCAACAGGGTGGCAGTGAATAGGCCTAGATGCTGGACTTTTTGCATAGCTACCCAATTCTGTTCACCATAATAGGTGCCGACACGAATGGTCAGTGCAATTGCCAGTGATAGGGGGACCATAAACAGTTGCGAGGTGACCGAAATGGCAATTTGATGGGCAGCAATGACGGTTTCACCGAGTGGGCTGAGAATAATCGCCGCCATACTGAACAGGCTGACTTCAAAAAAGATCGCCAGTCCAATTGGCAAACCCAGTTTTAAAATGCGTTTGAGCCAGATTGGATTCAGACGTTCCCAAGCAGCAAAGACTTGGGTTTTCTCATAGGCCTGGGCTTTGTAAATATAGCCAGCCAGGCTGATCAGCATCAGCCATTGCAGAATGGCCGTCGCAAAACCACAACCCGCACTGCCTAAAGCCGGAATCGGCCCCCAGCCATACATAAAAATCAGGTTCAGCGGTACCAGAACCAGCAGGGCGAGTAAGCCAATCGCGGTTACTGGTCGCGGATAACCCAATGCTTCAGAGTAACCTCTGAGTGCTGCATATAATGTCACGGCAGGCATGCCAAAACCGATGGCATGCAGGAACAGGCTGGCTTTTGGCAAGAGATTGTCCGGTACACCCAGAACCGGCAATAACAATGGCATCAGCTGTAAAATCAGTAAGGCAATAATTCCGAGTCCTAATGCGGCCCAGAGGGATTGCCGGGTGATGGTGGCGATCTTGTGTGGATCTCGGGCACCGTTAGCCTCTGCAACCAACGGAGTGGTGGCGATCATGATGCCACTGAACAGGAGCATGACCGGAATCCATAAACCGACCCCCACAGCAATCGCGGCCAGATCGGTCGGAGAAAGGCGTCCTGCCATAATGGTATCGATTAAGCCTAAGCCTGCCTGAGCAAACTGGGTCAGTAAAATCGGTAACATCAGACGGAACAGATGGATAAACTCAAAGCGGGTGCTGGTGGCTTTCGACACAAAAAATACTCGTAATCAACTGGACAGCAGCTGACTTATCGTTGCAAGGTGAGTATGACACCCACAAAGATCACGATTCCTCCGAGTAAACGCTGCCAGTTCACCGGAGCCTTTTCAGTGCCCAGCCAGCCGAAGTGATCCAGTAGCATCGACATCAGCAATTGCCCAAAAATAACCACACCAGAAAAGGTTAAAAATCCCATTTTCGGTGCAGTATAAATGCTGAAGCTGATCGCATAAACCCCTAGAAAGCCGCCTAACCAGAGAAACCAGGGGATTTGTGCCAGCTGCTGCAGACCAGGTCTTTCTGCGGACTGCAGTAGGACCATCACGGCTAACACGAGCGTGCCGATAAGAAAAGATAAAAAAGCGGCCTGAAGCGGAGAAGTCAGATATTCGCGCAGCTGAGTGTTGATCGCGGTCTGGATGGTCAACGCAATCCCGATGCCTAAGGTGAAAGGCAGAAGTCCTAACAGTTGTGCCGAAATTTTCATGGTCCGTTGATGCTGTAATTCTTCTTTAGTGATTCGAGGTTAGCATAAAACTGATGGCTTGCCGTCGGTGTATCCGTGTAGTCATGTTAAAATACAGGGCATTCCTGTAGACCTGTTCTGAGTATATTGTTTGGCTATCTTCGATCCGAAAACGATTCCGTTGTCGTTATATATTCACATGCCGTGGTGTGTGCGCAAATGTCCCTATTGTGACTTTAATTCTCATGCCGTACCGGATGGTAAACTGACGCTGGATCTGGAACAGGAATATCTGCACGCCCTAGTTGAAGATTTCAAAACCCAATTGGATTTTGCGCAAGGCCGTCCTATCCACAGCATTTTTATAGGAGGGGGAACACCCTCGCTGATTTCTGCCCAAGGCTATCTGTGGCTGTTTGCTCAGTTACGTCATTTACTGCCGTTCCAAAGTGACTGTGAAATTACATTGGAAGCCAATCCCGGTACCGTAGAGCATGATCCTTTTGCTGATTATTTGCAGGCCGGGATTAACCGGCTATCGATTGGGGTGCAAAGTTTTCACAGTGAGCAATTGCAACGCTTGGGACGTATCCATGGCCAGCAGGATGCCTTGTCTGCGATTCAGCAGGCGAAAGCAGCGGGTTTCCAGTGCATCAATGTCGATTTGATGCATGGCTTACCTGAACAGACCGTTGAGCAGGCACTGACAGATCTGCAACTCGCGGTAGAAGCGGGGGCAACGCATATTTCCTGGTATCAGCTGACAATTGAACCGAACACGGTCTTTTTCAGAACCCAGCCGCTACTGCCTTCGGATGAGGTGTTAGAAGATATTCAGGAGCAGGGGGAGGCCTATCTTAAGGCTCATGGTTTTGTGAACTATGAGGTCTCAGCGTGGCGTAAAGAACGTCCATCAGCGCATAACCTGAATTATTGGCAGTTTGGCGATTATCTAGCGATTGGGGCGGGCGCCCATGGCAAGGTGACCTTACCGGAGGGGGTCTATCGTTTCCAGAAGACCCGGCTGCCGAAAGACTATCTGGCTAAAGTCCCTGCGGAACATTTGCAGTTTAAACCGGTCACGGCTGAAGAGTTACCTTTTGAGTTTATGATGAATGCACTGCGCTTGAATGATGGTGTAGACGCTCAGCTGTATGCGCAGCGAACCGGATTAGATTTAGCCGATTTGGATCAAGTTCTGACTTCTTTGCGACAGCGCAAATTGCTGGTTGATGATCCTCAGCGTTTGGCCTGTACCGAGCAGGGCCATGTGTTTTTAAATTCCGTGCTGGAAGAATTTTTGTAAGTGGTGGAAAGGCTCCACCATGCTTTATTTTTTCATTTTAAGCTGTCGCATCCATGCCAAGAAATTTAGCACTCGATTATCTCAAAATGGGGCTGGCCATCAGCATTGTGTTTTTACACACCCTGATTTTCTATGATTTTGCACCGTTATTGGGACATAGTCTGGTACAAGGCCTGTTTCGACTTGCCGTACCGGTGTTTTTGATCATTAGTGGCTATTATTTTTTTGGCATTCAGGATGTCGAAAAATATAAAAAATGGCTATTCAGGATTGCCGGTTTATATCTACTCTGGACCCTGTTCTATGCCCCCATCTGGTGGACCGCTTACCCTTTTTATAATTGGCTGAATCTACTCTATGGCTATTTTGTCTTGTGGTATCTGGTTGGTGTCCTACTCGGCGGTTCACTGCTTTATGTGCTGAGAAAATGCCATTCAGGCCTATTATTGGCTTGTGCTTTGCTGCTGTTTCTCGGCGGCTGGGCGATCCAGGAATTGGGCAATTTGCATGTGCTGAATCCGGTACTGGACCGGCGCTTTAATTTTGCGCCCTGGCATCGTAATTTTCTGCTGGTCAGTTTTCCTTTTCTGACTGTAGGTTTTTTACTGCGTAAGCACCGTGAGCAAATTACTGCGCGCTTTAAGGTCAAGTTATGGCATGTGGTATTGGCATTCACCGTGGTTCTGATGGAGTCAATAGCGAATTATTACTGGATCAGTAAAACGGAAGCGGTAGAACAGATGCTCTCGTTATTTGTAGCTGCGCCGTTGCTGTTTTTATATGTGTTGCAGCAGAAAATCATGGGAAACAATAAAGAACTGGCTAACCTTTCTACCGCGATTTTCTTTATACATCCCTTGTTTATTTATTTGCTTAAAAACCATTTCATTGGACAGCAAACGCTACTGAGTTTTATGGTGTTGCTATGTTCCCTCCTAGCTGGTTTTGTACTGGTCGCGCTGAATAAGAAACTGAAGTATCTGTTATAAATGGGCATAAAAAAGAGCGCCTTGGCGCTCTTTTTTACAGCGTTCTCAAATTAATAATCGAAACTGAAATGTTCCGCTGGTAATGCTGTCATGCTACGTGACGGATAAACCATCGCTTCTGCATGGCCTTGTGCCCGTGGTAACAGACGTTCAAAGTAGAATTGTGCCACCTTGATTTTGGCCTTATAAAATTCAGGCGTTTCCTGTCCGGTACCTGCTGCAAGATGATTAGAGGCTACGGCTGCCTGTTGAGCCCAGAAATAGCCCATCATCACATAGCCGGAGAACATCAAGAAATCAACCGATGCGCTGGATACAATGTCACGATCCTTACGCGCAGCTAGCAGAATACGCACAGTCAGAGTGTTCCATTGTGCGCAGAGTTTGGTGAGATCCCAGGCAAAACCGCGCATATATTTGTTACGCGCATGTAGGCCACAGAATTTGAGAATTTCTGAAGTGTAATCACGGATGACCTTGCCGCGCGAGTTCAATAAGACTTTACGACCGATCAAGTCCAGTGCCTGAACACCTGTAGTGCCTTCATACAGCATGGCAATGCGGGCATCACGCACGATTTGTTCCATGCCCCATTCCTTGATATAACCATGACCACCATAGACTTGCATGCCGTGGTTTGCAGCTTCGTAGCCCATTTCGGTGAGGAAACCCTTAAGAATCGGCGTATAGAAACCTAAGTGGTCATCTGCCGCCTGGAAGGCCGCCATATCACCCCGTTGCAAGGCATCGTTCATTTTATCGGCCAGCTGTGCAGCATGATAAATCATGGAACGGCCACCTTCTGCAATGGCTTTTTGCGTGAGCAGCATACGGCGTACATCGGCATGGTAAATGATTGGATCTGCAACCTTGTCTGGCTCTTTTTTACCAGACAGTGCGCGCATCGACAGACGTTCTTTGGCATACGGCAATGCTCCTTGGAACGCCAGTTCAGCATGAGCGATCCCTTGGATTGCGGTGCCAATCCGCGCGATATTCATGAAGGTAAACATGGCGTGCAAACCCTTATTCGGTTCACCAATCAGGAAGCCTTTTGCTTGGTCGAAATTCAGCACCGCGGTTGCTGAGGCACGAATCCCCATTTTGTGCTCAATGGAGCCACAAGTGACAGCGTTGCGTTCGCCCACCTGACCTTCGGCATTGGGCAGGAATTTCGGCACAATAAACAGCGAAATGCCTTTGGTCCCTTGTGGGGCATCGGGTAAACGTGCCAATACGATATGCACGATATTTTCTGTTAAATCATGCTCACCGGCAGAGATGAAGATTTTGGTACCGGAAATCTGATAGGTGCCATCTGCTTGCGGTTCTGCTTTGGTTTTGACCTGACCGAGGTCAGTACCACATTGCGGTTCGGTCAAACACATGGTGCCCGACCAAGTTCCCGCCACCAGATGTGGCATATAGGTTTTTTTCTGTGCATCGGTACCGTACTGCATGATGGTGCTCATACAGCCGACACTCAGTCCCGGATACATCTGGAAGGCCCAGTTGGCGGTGCCCATCATTTCCGCCTTGATCAGATTCAAGGACATTGGCAGATTCTGCCCCCCAAACTCTTCTGGATAAGACAAACCTTGCCAGCCGCCTTGTACGAACTGGTCATAGGCTTCTTTAAAGCCTTTTGGCGTGGTGACCTGTCCATTATCGAAATGGCAGCCTTCATCATCGCCGGATTGATAGAGTGGGGAAAGGACATTTTCACAAAAATCGGCGGCACCTTCGAGGATCATATCTACCGTGTCGGCATCAGCCGCTGCACCATTCGATAACGATTGATAGTGGCTGCGGTAGTCAAATACTTCATTCATTAAAAAACGAATATCGCGTAATGGAGCTTTATAAGCAGGCATGAGATTAATCCTAATTTAGAAATTGTTTTTGATTGTTCAGGTCGTTACTTTGATTATTCACATGGGTCATAAAAATACATTGATATTGTAGCCTCCGGAAATTGTCAGAAAGGCGAATAGAGGACGAAGCCAATTATCTGAATGCTGTATTTTTTCTTTCGTTCTGCATACATTTTCATCATACTCGAGCGCTTAGATTCTGCAAATTTTTATACACAATAATTAGGTTTTTATTATGAAACTTACAATATTAACGGGGTGTTTACTCAGTTTGGGGCTGATGGGCTGTAGCCAAAATTTAATAAAATCAAAAGTGCAGCAACCCAAGGGAACGGTAGCACCGCAGGCGGTGCAAGGCGTGAATGCGGTATACCGTTATCCAAGTTTTGACTATGCTTCGCAGATCAAGTTTGAATTTAATGATCCGGCTCATCCAGGCAATACAGTCAATCGTGCGATAACTTCACCGAAAACATTGGATCCCGAGATTCGTCAAAAATTACAGCAATTTTTTGCCGCAGAACAAATTCACTTGAAAGCCCGAGAGCAACAGGCACTGTATCAGGCTTTGTCTGAGCCGCCTCATCCACTGCAACCTAGCAGTATGAGTGCACGTTTGCAAAAGTTTAGTACTCATTTACTGAGCGACCTGGATTTGAGCCTGAATGGTTCGGTACATTGGCGGGAAAAACAGGCCTCAATGAACCTGCAGTTACGTTATGCCAAGCCAACTTTGCTGGTACAGGCTCAAGTGCCGATGGTGCTGGATTTACAGGACCATAAATTTTATAGCAATTTTTTTGCCTTGATGCCGTTCTTGGTCAATCGGGATTCACAAGCCGATTATGCCTATGTCGATTTGGCCAAGTACAAAGATCTCTTGCAACAGCTCGATGGCCGTGCTGCTTTACAGTTTTTGCAGGAACTTTCTGCGCTGCCTTACCAGTTAGCAGCGGACTCGAACTTAACTCGCCTCCCTTTAACGGCTCAGGATCGTGCGCAAGGTGCCGTAGACAAGATCCGTTTGCAATCGACGCTGGCTGAAAGTCTGTTACAAACCAGCCTGTTTTTACAGGTCAATGAACAGTATCTGTTACGTCATATTCTAAAAATTGACCCTGTTTCTGGCCAGAGTCAGAATCTGGGTCAACTTTTATTGAGTCAGGCATCGGCCACATCTGCTGAAAAAGTAGTGAAGGACCGTACCGCAACGCATGCATCGGCACATTATCAGGATATGTTGAATGCCTACTGGCAACAGTTGCGTGAGCAACAGCAGAGCGATTGTGACTGTGGGGAAGATGAAGCCTCGCTATCAGCAGAGACAGCCAAAGAAGTGGCACCCGAGGGGAGCGTGCAACAAGAACAGGAACAGTACCTTGCACAGGATTTGGCACAGTGCCAACGGTTGGCGACTGAAAAGCAGCAGATCAGCTTGGGCGATGCTGCCTATTGTTTGAATGTCTATGCGGTGGATGTGCTGCAGCCACAGGATTCGACGGTATCTATGAGTTCGCCAGTGATTCAGCAGGAAAAAATGGTGAGACTCAAACAACTTTTTAAAACCTATGACACTGGACAGCTGGTTACAGTACAACAATTTAAAGCCTTATGGCAGCAGCATCAGACTGAGATACAAGCCTACCTGCAAGAGGAAAACATGCCGCTGCCCTCCGTTGTTGAACTGGGGCTAGATGAGCAGGGGCGCATGCTGTATGTGCACAATCAATTTGATTTATCGGGTGTACTCCCTCAGCAGCCGCTACGTATTCGGGTTGATACCCAGGTGTCTCATTATGGACAGGCCTCTGCAATTGATCAGCAGGCTTTAAAACAGGCGAAACCGATTGCCGAAGTAATGCGGGGTTCCGCTTTAGATGGGGTGTTTCAGGGCGTATTGAAGCGTAGCGGCATGGATGATGAAGCATCCTCCATGAGCAAAGATGTGGATTCACTGGATCAGCAACTCGAACAGCTGGCCACTCAGGTCTATGCCAAGAAACAGGACTACCTCAGCACCTATAATGCAGTTTTTCTGGCTACGCTTGCACAGCAACAGCCGCGTTGGTTGCAGCATTTTTCTGCCCAAGATCTGGCAGAGGTCGCCAGTCTGCATGCTTACCGTTATGCCAGTGAACAGTATTTGCCATCAACTACAGATATGGAACAGCAACAGCAGCGTTGGCAACAGCACCAGCATTGGACTGAAGACAGCTATCAGGTCATGTTAGGACGACAGACGGCCAGCTTGGTGGAGCATGTCATCCAGAAAGCACAACAGAAAAATCGTTTAAAACAGCTCAAGCAGCATTCGCCAAAACCGGAACAGCAGTTTTCGGCCTTGTATGTGCAGGCTTATCAGCAGGCCTATGAAGATGAGCTGAACAATCCCCCGCCTAAAGAATTAAAACAGGTGGCGGATATTCTGGGGCATGCCTATGCCACACAGCAAAAACGAGTCCTGCAGCCAGAGAGTTTTCAGCCGTTGAAATTGTCGGATGAAACATGGGTGGATGTAGAGTTGATCTCGGTGGTCTTTGCTCAGTTGGAAGAAAAATAACCCATAGATTTCACCAAGTTCAAATGCTGAACTTGGTGAAACAGTTTTATTTTTGCTGTTCTAAGCTCAGAAAATCGCGGGTGTTTGGTCGGACACCATTCCAGATCGAGAACGATTCGACGGCCTGACCGACCAGCATTCCGAAACCTTCAGAGGTTGGAATACCGCGTGCTTTGGCCTGATCCAGAAAACTCGAAGGTTTGCCATACGCCATTTCATAGGCATATTTAAACTGCAACGCTTCCGGTAAAACCAGGGCATCACCCGCCAGACTGGCCGAGGTAGCATTAATCACCAGATCAAAATCACCGGCTAACTCATCTAGCCCAATCGCGGCTAAAGTTGCTTGTGGCACCGAAGCAGCGATATCCTGAACCAGTTGTTCGGCACGAGCGAGTGTACGGTTAGCGATCACGATTTTTTTCACGCCTGCCAGAACCAGTGGATAAATTACCCCACGGGTCGCACCACCTGCACCAATAATCAGCACGGTCGTATTGTGCAATGGCCAGTCCAGTGCCTGAATGGCTTCCACCAGACCCTGACCATCGGTATTGTCGCCGTGAAGCTGTCCATCTTGCATCCATAGCGTATTGACCGCTTTGGCGATTTTGGCACGTTCACTGAGCTGGTCACATAAAGCAAAGGCCTGTTCTTTAAACGGCACCGTGACATTCATACCGACACCACCGGCAGCAAAAAATTCGCGTACGCTGGCTTCAAAACCATCCAGCGCGGCCAAGCGTTTGCTGTAGTTCAAATCTACACCCATTTTTGCGGCAAAGGCGTGATGTAATTCAGGTGAGCGTGATTGTTCGATTGGATTGCCGATCACGGCAAATTGTTTTGTCATGGTATGGACGATCCCTAAAAGCAAAGGCCCATGATGGATCAACCAAAAACCTGCAGTATAGAAATCAGCAGGCTAATCTGATAGTCATCATGGGCTCGATAGATTATGCGTTCAATTGTAACCAGTCACGCGGCTTTAAATAATATTCGGTGAGACGTTTTTCGGCGGAATCTTCTGCCCATTCCGGACGGTAGCTCCATGCCGCCAGGTTTGGTAAGCTGACCAGAATCGATTCGATGCGACCACCGGTTTGTAGGCCAAACAGGGTGCCGCGGTCATAGACCAAGTTGTATTCGACATAGCGGCCACGACGATAGAGCTGGAATTCCCGCTGTGCTTCACTATATGGCTGCTCACGGTGTTTCTCAAAAATCGGCAGAATTGCTTCAAGATAACCATTGCCCACGGCCTGGATATACTGGAAGCAGGTTTCAAAATCCCAGCAGTTCAGATCATCAAAAAATAGGCCACCGACGCCACGCTGTTCATCACGATGCTTTAAATAAAAATAGTCATCACACCACTGTTTATGTTTGGCATACACCTCTTCACCAAAAGGCTGGCACAGATCATAGGCTTTTTGATGCCAGTCGATGACATCCTGCTCATCCGGATAAAATGGTGTGAGGTCAAAACCGCCCCCAAACCACCAGATTGGTGCCTGGCCTTCCGGCTCGGCGACAAACAGACGCACATTGGCATGTGAAGTCGGAATATTCGGGTTTTTCGGATGAATCACCAGAGATACACCCATGGCCTGAGCCTTGGCACCGGCAATCCCCGGATGACGTTCTGTCGCCGAGGCTGGCAGTTTGGAAATATTGATGTGCGAGAACATCACGCCGCCTTTTTCAATCACTGTGCCATCTTGCAGCACACGTGAGCGGCCACCGCCGCCTTCCGGGCGTTCCCAGTCATCAATGATGAATTCTGCCTTACCGCCCCCGGCCTGTTCCTGCTGTTCTAAAGCAGCACAGATCCGGGCCTGTAAGTCGAGGAGAAAGTCACGAACACGCTGGAGATCAGCAGAGGTGGGATGAGACATCGGAACACTCATAAGAAAATTCTAAATTCATCACATCAAAACACAAAATGCCGAAAAGATTAAGCAGGTTTTTCTCATGCGGAGGTCGGCTTGTATTCTGTGTAGAAGCTGCGCAGAATAGATTCGTGCTACTGTTTTTGTTGAATTGTATTTTTCTGTTGTGTTTTGCAGGCAGAGATTTTTAAGTGGATGGGAAATATGGGTACTTCGCTAATTCAAAAATATAATGTTCCTGGGCCACGCTATACCAGTTATCCGACGGTACCCTATTGGGAAGACAGTTCTTTCTCAGCAGAGCTTTGGCAACAGAGTTTGAAACGTTCCTTTAATGAATCCAATGTCAGTGAAGGCATCAGCTTATATATCCATCTGCCGTTTTGTGAAAGTCTGTGTACCTTTTGTGGCTGTCACAAGCGTGTGACTAAACGTCATGAAGTGGAAGCGCCTTATATTGCTGCTGTGTTGAAAGAGTGGGATCTGTATTGCCAACTGCTGGTCAATAAGCCACGTATCAAGGAAATTCATTTGGGGGGTGGCACGCCGACCTTTTTCTCTGTTGAGCATCTGGTGCAACTGATGCAGGGCATTCTGTCGAAAGCTGAAATTACGGAAGAGCACGAATTCAGCTTTGAAGGCCATCCGAACAGCACTACGCGAGAACATTTGCAGGCCTTATATGATCTCGGGTTTCGCCGGGTCAGCTATGGGGTGCAGGACTATAACCTCACCGTGCAAAAAGCTATTCACCGGATACAGCCATTTGAACATGTCGAGCGTGTGACGCAATGGGCGCGTGAAATCGGCTACACCTCCATCTCGCATGATCTGGTATTCGGTCTGCCATTTCAAAGTCTGGACGATGTGCTGAATACTATCGAGAAAACCACCAGCCTACAGCCAGACCGTTTGGCCTTTTACAGTTATGCCCATGTGCCGTGGATCAAGGGCAATGGCCAGCGTGGTTTTAAAGATGAAGACGTGCCGAAAGACCATGTGAAGCGCACTTTATATGAGGAAGGCAAAAAACGTTTGCTTGAGCACGGTTATCATGAAATCGGTATGGATCATTTTTCGCTTGCCAGTGATGCCATGTACCAGTCCTTCCAGCAGGGCAGCTTACACCGTAATTTTATGGGCTATACCGCTTCTAAGACCCAAGTGATGATTGGTCTAGGGGTTTCCTCGATCAGTGATAGCTGGTACAGCTTTGCGCAGAATGAAAAACAGCTGGAAGATTATTATAGCCGTCTGGAAAATAATGAAATTCCGGTGTTTCGTGGGCATGTGCTGAGCGCAGAAGATCTGATGATCCGCAAACACATTTTAAACCTGATGTGTACCTTCCAGACCTCGTGGCAAAGTGTCGAGATGCAATTTCCAGAATTGCCCGAGGTCCTGACCCAACTGGCTGAAATGCAGCAAGACGGTTTACTGGAGATTCTAGAGCAGGGAATCAAAGTGACTGAACAGGGCAAACCCTTTGTACGCAATATCTGTATGGCTTTTGATTTAAGATTGAAACGCAAGATGCCGAACACCCGCATTTTTTCCATGACCATTTAATCGGTCAATACCGCATAAAAAACCGGGTGGACTAAGTCCACCCGGTTTTTTATGCGAAGAATTTTTAGAGCAAGGAATTAGAAGTCATCTGTATGATAAAGGTGTGACATACGTTCACGTTTGGTCTTGAGATAATCTTCATTAAACTGGTTTTTGCCTACCGTCAAAGGCACACGACCCACCACATCAATGCCTTGTGCTTTCAGGGCTTCAATCTTGAGGGGATTATTGGTAATCAACTTCACCTGTTGGATGCCCAAGTGATTGAGCATGATCGGGCACATGTCATATTCACGGGCATCAGCGGGCAAATTGAGCATGAGATTGGCATCCACCGTGTCATGACCTTGATCCTGCAGGGCATAGGCACGGATTTTATTGGTTAGACCGATGCCACGACCTTCCTGACGCAAATACAAAATGACCCCTTGTCCGGCATCGTTAATCATTTTCTGCGTGGCTTGCAATTGTGGGCCACAATCACATTTTAACGAGGCAAAGGCGTCGCCAGTCAGGCATTCAGAATGGATGCGTACCAGCACCGGACCATTTGGTGGTGTCTCCAGTCCTTTAGAGAGTGCCACATGCTCTTCGCCGGTCGCAGGGTCTTGAAAAACACTAATTTTAAAATCACCAAAAGCAGTCGGTAGTTTAGAAGAGGCAACAAATTCTATTGGCACAGTTCAACCCATGGTTAGCTTAGAAAGTGATTGAAAGTATAGCGTAATGCTTGGACATTGGTAGAATTGCCATTATGAATTTATGCATAACATTTTCTTTTTTGTATAAAGCGCACGATAATAGTTGATAAATAGTAAGATTATTCAGGATAATCTGCTGCACCACACAAAGCCGTACGCGATGTATGCGAGAATACTCAAGATGACATCACTACAAATGTGGTTGCTTAAAGGTGATTCCATTCGATAATGTTCATCATTTATCGCTAACCCATTGACCCAGCTCGGATCCGCCAGGCTTTAGAAGGCTTTGCCATATATGTTGTATACCGAAATTCCAACTCAACGCCCTGTTACGCCATTGTTGGATGCGATTGATCATCCCCAACAATTACGTCAGCTCGAGCAAAGCCAGCTTGTACAAGTGGCAGATGAGTTGCGTCAGTATATTTTGTATGCCGCTGGGCAAAGTGGCGGGCATTTTGGCGCCAATCTCGGTGTAATCGAACTTACCGTTGCACTGCATTACTGTTTCAATACCCCACATGACCGTTTGGTTTGGGATGTCGGTCATCAGGCTTACCCGCACAAAGTTCTGACGGGACGCCGTGAGCAGCTCACCACGATCCGTGCTAAAAATGGTCTGGCGGCTTTTCCGGCACGTGAAGAATCTGAATTTGATACTTTCGGCGTTGGTCATTCTTCGACCGCAATTTCTGCTGGTTTGGGGATGTCACTGGCACGCCGCTATCAAAATAATCCATGTGAAGTCGTCTGCGTGGTGGGGGATGGTGCCATGACGGCGGGTATGGCATTCGAAGCTATGAACGATGCGGTCGCACATGATGCCGACCTGATGGTCGTGCTGAATGACAACGACATGTCGATTTCCTGCAGTACCGGTGGCTTTGCCAAACATCTTGCGGCCATTTGGGAAAAAGGTCACTTCGTCAATATTGATGAAAATGGCGAAGCCTATATTCAGCCGCACCCACAGTGGACGTATAATTCACGTTTGCATCAATCGGCGACAGATGCTGCAGACAACCTGTTTAAAGCCATCGGTTTTGACTATTTCGGACCGTTTGATGGTCATGATGTTGAGCAGTTGGTCCAGGTTTTTAATGCGCTGAAAAAACGCAGTGGTCCACGCTTAATCCATGTTTACACCCGTAAAGGCAAGGGTTTTGCACCTGCCGAAGCTGATCCAATTACCTATCACGCCATCAGTAAAATCACGGCGACACCATTTCGCAAGCCGGTCGCCAAAGCGGCACCGAAATATTCCGATGTCTTTGGACAATGGTTGTGTGATCAGGTCGCTCAGGATCAACGTTTGCTGGCAATTACCCCAGCGATGTGCGAAGGTTCGGGCATGGTGAAGTTTGCCAAGCAGTATCCGCAACGTTTCTTTGATGTGGCGATTGCCGAGCAGCATGCGGTGACTTTGGCAGCGGGGATGGCCTGTGAAGGTTTAAAACCTGTTGTTGCGATTTACTCAACCTTCCTGCAACGCGGCTATGACCAGTTGATCCATGACGTGGCTCTGCAAAATCTGGATGTGACCTTCGCGATCGACCGGGCTGGCCTGGTTGGTGAGGATGGCCCAACGCATGCGGGTGCTTATGATTACGCCTATATGCGTACCGTACCCAACATGCTGATTATGGCACCGAAAGATGAAAACGAATGTCGTCAAATGCTGCATACTGCCTATCTTTATCCAGGACCTGCAGCAGTGCGTTACCCACGTGGACAAGGGACAGGGGTGGAAATTCAACAACAAATGACCGCGCTGGACATTGGTAAAGCGGAGATCCTTGCGGAATTCCATCCACAACAGGACGAGCAGATTTCTATTCTGGCGTTTGGTAGCCGTGTTACTGTGGCATTACAAGCCGCAGAGCAGCTTGCTCAGCTGCGTGAAGTGGGTGTACGTGTGGTGAATATGCGTTTTGTTAAACCGCTGGATGAAACACTGATTCAACAGCTTGCTGAACATACCAGTTTGTTTGTGACCGTAGAAGAACATGCGGTCATGGCAGGTGCAGGTAGTGCGGTCAATGAATATTTGGCACAAGCTCAAATTGTCAAACCGGTACTGAATCTTGGATTGCCCGATTCATTCTTGCCACAAGCAACCCATGCACAGATGCTTGAGGATTGTGGTCTTGATGCCATTGGAATCCAAAAAGCCATAGAAAAAGCCTGGTTAAAGCTTGTACAGACAGCCTGAAGCCCTGCTTTAAATTTTTCGCAACATTTTTTCCCTAAAAGTGCATTCATTTGTTAAAATGTATGCGCTTTTATGCATTATTCTTTGTCAAAATCTTCAAAATTTGTAGTGGGTGTTCAATGGAACCTATGGTGGTGATGGCTGCGCGTGCGGCTCAAACAGTTGGTCAAGAGCTTTTAAAAGCACATCAGAATCGTCATAAACTCGATCTACAGGTAGAAGATAAAGGCATCGATGGTCCGGTAACACGTGTAGATCGCTATTTAGAGCAGTTGACCATTGATACGCTGCGTAAAAGTTATAAAAATCATAGTTTCCTTGGTGAAGAGTTTGGTTTTCAGGAAGGTAAAGGTCACGATGCAGACTGGTGCTGGGTGATTGATCCACTGGATGGTACACAAAACTTCATTAACGGCTTTCCGCATTTCTGTATTTCTATTGCTGTACAACACAAAGGGATCACTCAACATGGTGTGATCTATGATCCGGTACGTGATGAGATGTTCTCTGCCAGCCGTGGTCGTGGTGCGGTGATGAATCAGCGCCGTATTCGTGTCAATGTTAAAGATAGCTTGGCAAATACTTTCCTGGCGGTAGGTCATCCGTACCGTGCTACGCGTAATGGTGAAGTGGTCTCTTACGCTGAACAGCATTTTGCAAGTTTGTTGGCCGTCACCAAAGCGGGTGCACATATCCGTCGTGGTGGTTCTGCAGCCTTAGACTTAGCTTACGTGGCTGCGGGTCGTTTTGATGGTTTCTTTGAACTCGGTTTGAAACCTTGGGATATCGCTGCTGGTGAACTTTTAGTGAAAGAAGCGGGCGGTACACTGGTTGATGCGCGTGGGGGTACAGATTCAGCAGACAATGGTCAAGTTCTGGCATGTTCAATGAAAATGTTGAAACCTTTGATGCAAGCTGTTGTCCCTGCTTGGGCGGATGCAGCCAAATAAATTGATGCGCTGAAAAATATTTACGAAAGCCCTCAAAATTGAGGGCTTTTTTCATGTATGTAGGTACGTGTAATGTGTAATTGGTCAAGCTTTGTAAAATAATCGCAAAAGCGCATGACATTTGTCTTTTTTCTGTTATACTCCGCCGACGCACTTAAATTTCCGTTCATTACCTGAACATTATCTTCTAATCATTGTGTATGCGCGTACTGTCCATAGAGAGGACGATTCCTCGCGCCCCAATCGCTTAAGCGATTCCTTCAGGTTACGGCTGCAATCATGCGTGCGTTTAATCCACATCGTCGTTACACGGATCGCCGCTGAATCCTATTTTTCAGCTCTAGTCGCTGTGCCGCATTTTGCCGATGTCCATACTGTATTTATAATGGAGCACCCATTTAGGGTGAACACTCTCTATGAGCAAAACTTTTGCTGATTTTTCTTTGCATGAATCCCTTACTCAAGCCCTTGCAGACTTGGGTTTTACAGCCCCAACTCCTGTACAAGAACAAGCGATTCCTGCTGCGCTAGAAGGCAAAGACCTTTTAGTTTCAAGCCAAACCGGTTCAGGTAAAACCGCTGCCTTTTTACTTCCAACATTAAATGCTTTGGCAGGTCAAGACACCTTCGTTCCATTCAAAGAGCGTATGCGTGCTGTCACTCAACCGAATATTTTGGTGATCTCACCAACACGTGAATTGGCACAACAAGTCAGCCAAGATGCGATTGCCTTTGTACGTCACATGAAAGGTGTGCGTATTGCAGCGATTATGGGTGGTATGCCATTCGCTAAACAAATCCAACAGCTTAAAGGCGCTCAAGTTGTCGTTGCGACACCAGGCCGTTTACTTGACTTGGTCAACCGTCGTCAGATCAAGCTTGATAAAGTAGATGCTTTAATCGTAGATGAAGCAGACCGTATGCTTGATCTTGGTTTCGCTGAAGACTTGGAAGCTATCAGCGAATTAGCAGCGAACCGTAAACAAACTTTGATGTTCTCTGCAACGTTTGCTGACCGTATTATCCGTCTTGCTGAATGTATGATGCAGGATCCGCTACGTATTGCAATTGAAACAGGCCATTCAACCAATACCGATATTACCCAGACATTGCACTGGACAGACGGTTTCGAGCACAAGAAAAAGTTGCTCACCCACTGGTTAAATGATGAAACTTTAGATCAAGCGGTTGTGTTTGCCAGCACACAAGAAGACACTGATATGCTAGCGGAAGAGTTGGCGGAAGCAGGTCACTCTGTGGTTGCACTACACGGTGCTATGCCACAAACCGTACGTAACCGTCGTTTACGCAGTATCCGTGAAGGTCGTGCAAAAATTCTGGTTGCAACTGACGTTGCTGCACGTGGTCTTGACGTACCAACAATTTCGCACGTGATCAACTTTGGCTTGCCGATGAAACACGAAGACTATGTACACCGTATCGGTCGTACAGGTCGTGCTGGTCGTACAGGTCAGGCGGTGACTTTGGCGACTTACCGTGAACGTGGCAAGATTCGTGCGCTTGAAGATTATTTAGAAGCACGTTTGGATGTGTCTGAAATTGAAGGCCTAGAGCCATCTCCGCCTCCAGCACGTTCTGGTCGTGGTGATGGTGGTCGTGGCGGTAATAAACGCCATGGTGGTGGTCGTGAAGGTGGCCGTGGTGGTTTTGGCGGTGGCCGTCGCTTTGAAGGTGAAAGCAACTTCAAGCGTCGTGAAGGTGGTCGTGATGACCGTCCACGCCGTAGCTTCGATGATAAACCACGTGGCGACCGTCCATTTGGTGAAGATCGTCCAAAACGTGATTTTGGTGACCGTCCAGCACGCCGTGAAGGTGGCTTTGGTGACCGTCCACAACGCAGCTTTGCTGACAAACCACGTGGTGAACGTCCATTCGGTGATGACCGTCCGAAACGTGATTTTGGTGACCGTCCAGCGCGCCGTGAAGGTGGCTTTGGCGACCGTCCACAACGCAGCTTTGGTGGTGAAGATCGTCCACGTCGCGAGTTCAATTCGGATCGCCCACGTCGTGACTTTGCTGACAAGCCTCGTTTTGACAGCAATGATGACAACCGTGGTAATCGTGTAGATTACAAACCACGTACTGGTGGCTTTAACAAACCGGCAGGTGAGCAACCACGTCGTTTTGGTGGTGAAGACCGTCCACGTCGTGAGTTCAATGCGGATCGTCCACGTCGTGACTTTGGCGACCGTCGTCGTAAATTCAACGACTAAAACGTGAAAGTTCAACAAAAAAACCAGTGTTTTTACACTGGTTTTTTTGTAACTGAAGGATTTCTATTGATCTCTATAAAATGTATACTACATCAAATTTTAAAGTAGAATATGAGAACTATGGATCTTAAAGTGAACCGTTTTGTGTGGCATGAATCGAAGCTCGGAGTATATATGCCTTATCTGTTCATTCTGCTTTTACTTGTCAATATTATTTATTTTCTTTATCAAATTTCTGCTTAATCTATTGTTTTTATAACAAAAAAATAAAAATCTCTTCTCTATTGACTCTTCCTTAACTGATGAGTTGACCTTTAGTCAGGCTATCGCTTTTATATGAAAGAGTAACAAATTTCCTGCCATTCAGGGTATAGTATGCGGGCTGAAAAAATGCAGGAAACCGCTCAGCCATGAATAATTCTACTGCGCTCCAGACCGATTCGCTGATTGAAGTCAAAAATTTGAGTTTCAAGCGCGGACAACGTGTCATCTATGACAATGTCAACATTCAAATTCGTCGTGGTCAGATTACCGCGATTATGGGACCCTCTGGCACCGGAAAGACGACCTTGTTACGCTTGATTGGTGGTCAGTTGATGCCAGAGCATGGGGAAGTTTTACTCGAAGGTAAAAACTTAAATCACATGTCACGTCAGGAACTGTTTGCTGCTCGTGCTCGTATGGGCATGCTGTTTCAAACGGGTGCGCTGTTTACCGATATTTCAGTTTATGAAAACGTTGCTTTCCCTTTACGTGCCCACACCCGATTACCTGAGAATCTGATTGCCGAACTCGTTGCATTGAAGCTCGAAGCAGTAGGATTACGTGGTACTGAACAACTCATGCCTGCTGAACTCTCTGGCGGGATGAATCGTCGTGTGGCCTTGGCGCGTGCGATCGCTTTAGATCCAGAATTGATCATGTATGATGAACCTTTTGCGGGTCAGGATCCGATTGTGAAAGGCGTATTAACCCGTCTGATCCGTTCTTTGCGTGAAGCTCTGGATTTAACCACCATTATTGTCTCGCATGACGTGCATGAAACCCTTTCGATTGCCGATTATATTTATATCGTGGCGGAAGGCGTTGTACAAGGTGAGGGGACGCCTGCTGAATTACAAGCGAGTGATATTCCTTTTGTTAAGCAGTTTTTGACCGGCTCGATGGAAGGTCCAGTGGATTATCAATTTAGCCATCAAGCGTATTTAAGTCATGAGGTGCGTGCATGAATGCCATTGCCTCCTTAGGCCGAAGCGTTATTGCAAGTGTCCAGGGGATTGGGGTAGCCACCCTGATGCTGGCACAAATTATTTTTTCCATGCCAACGTGGTTAGGCGTCCGGTTGTTTATCTACCAGATGTACCGGGTCGGTGTGATGTCACTGCTGATTATTGCAGTTTCTGGTCTGTTTATTGGTCTGGTTTTAGGCTTACAGGGCCATTCGATTCTGGTCAATATAGGCAGTGAGGCAATGCTGGGCACTATGGTTGCGTTAACCTTGTTACGTGAACTCGCGCCTGTAGTTACGGCCTTGTTGTTTGCGGGGCGTGCAGGTTCTGCCTTAACAGCTGAAATTGGCTTGATGAAAGCGACTGAGCAACTGGCCAGTATGGAAATGATTGGGGTTGATCCGCTGAAACGGATTGTCTCGCCACGTCTTTGGGCGGGTATCGTTAGCTTGCCAATGTTGACCGTGATCTTTTCTGCAATTGGTATTCTCGGCGGTAAAATGGTTGGCGTGGATTTCCTCGGTGTGGATGAAGGTTCCTTCTGGAGCGGTATGCAAAACAGCGTGGAATTTCACCATGATATCGTCAATGGCATTATTAAAAGTGTTGTGTTTGCCTTGATCTGTACCTGGATTGCTGTGTATCAGGGCTATGCCTGTGTCCCGACTTCTGATGGAATCGCGACTTCTACCACCCGTACAGTGGTGTATTCGTCATTATGTGTTTTAGGATTCGATTTTGTGTTGACTGCGGTCATGTTCGGAGGAATTAAATGAAGTCACGTACCAGTGAGCTGGCCGTCGGTATCTTTGTCATTATCTTCGGTGTTGCATTATTTTTCTTGGCCATGAAAGTCAGTGGTTTATCCGGTACTAACTTGCGTGACAGCTATACCTTGACAGCGACTTTTGACAACGTGAATGGCTTGAAACCGCGTGCCAAAGTAACCATGAGTGGTGTCACGATTGGCCGTGTTGAGGAAATTAGCTTAGATCCAGTGACTCGTTTGGCTACCGTGACTTTTGCCCTAGATGGCAAAATGACTTCATTCAATGCCGAGCAGCTAAAAACCGTGCAGAATAATGCACTCGAAGAGTTGCGTTACAGTTCTGAATATCAGCAGGCAACACCAGAAAAACAAAAAGCAATGGAACAGCAACAAATTGCGAACATGAAATCCATCACCAGTATTGATGAGGATGCTTATATCATGGTAGCGACCAATGGTCTGTTGGGTGAAAAGTATTTGAAAGTTGTACCAGGCGGTGGGCTTAACTACATCAAGCGTGGTGAGCGTGTAGCGAATACCCAAGGCACGATGGATCTTGAAGATTTAATTAATAAGTTTATTACCGGTGGTGCGAGCAAATCAGCGCAAGGTACTAATGCTGATCAAAGTGTAATCCCGGCAGAAACAACTGAAGCGTCTGAAGCACAAGCTTCATTTGTTGAATAAGCCTGAAAGGAGTAAGTTTAGTGAACACGTTGTTAAAACAAACACTCACGGCGAGTGTTCTATCAACCTTGATTGCAGGTAGCGTATTTGCTGCACCGGCAGAAGCACCGCCTGTGTTTATTAAACGTGTGGCTGACGGCTTGGTTGAGCGCTTAAAAGCAGACCGTAGCAAGTTGCAAAACAATCCGGCGGCTGTGAAAGCGATTGTGCGTCAAAAGCTTGATCCTTATGTTGATGCACAGGCTTTTACCCGCATTGTGATGGGAACTTATGCGACCAACCAATACAGTACGGCTGCGCAACGTGCACGTTTTGAACAAAACTTCCGTGAAACACTGATTGAAAACTATGGCGGAGCTTTTGCGAAGTATACGAATCAGACTTATAGTATTCGTCCGTATAAAGCGACCAACAGCAAATATCCAGTGGTAACCATCGACTTTATTGATGGTGGTGAAAAAACCCCGGTATCGTTCCAGTTGGCTGACAAAGGTAACCAATGGAAAATCCGTAACATCAACGTGGCTGGCATTGACCTAGGTCTACAGTTCCGTAATCAGTTTGCGGCAACGGTTAAACGTAATGGTAATAACCTTGATAAAGCAATTGCGAACTTTGAGCCGGATGCGGAAGCAGCGGTTAATGCAAATGGCAAAAAGAAATAATTGAAGTAGGTGTAGTGTGATTAAGTTGCTGAATCAGGAATTGGTACTGTCGGGAAAAATTGATTTTGCTAATGCAGAAGCGGTCTATCGTCAGGGACTTGGCTTGATTCAGTCCCAGTCACAATTTCCACTGGTGGTGAATCTGGCTGAGTTAGAGCAGGGCAATACCATGGTTCTAGCGGTGTTAGTGCAATGGTTGCGCAAAACCCCAAATGCCCAAGGCCTACAGTTCAAGGCTGTGCCAGAAAAAATGCTGAAAATCATTCAGGCTTGTCATTTGCAGGATGATTTACAGCTGATCGCCTAACAAGATTGCATCTAATAAAAAAGCACCGTCAGGTGCTTTTTTATTAGATCCATTTTTTCCAGCGGAAATATAACAGGGGGCCGACAAAGAATGAAATCAGAATACAAATCACGACCATGAAGCTAGTGGTGCCATGGGCAAAGGGCAAGACTTCCGTGTTCATCCCGTAAATACTGGCGATGAGCATAGGAGGTGCGAGCATACTCGGTAAAATCGAGAAGCGACGGATTGTGTCACTTTGTTCAGTGTTAATGAATCCTGATGTGGTATCGAGCAGGAAACGTACTTTCTGGAACAGGAATGCATCGTGTTCGACCAGTGAGCGGACATCTTCGCTGAGTTCGCGGATATCAGCATCATAAATATGACTGCCCAAAGCGCGTGGACGTGACAGAAAGGTTAGAACACGGCGTAGATCAATCAGGCACAGTTGAGCTTTCCCCAAGACATCTTCTTGTTGTGCCAGACGGGTAATCATGTCATCCAGATCGAGAATCTGTTCACGATGGTGGTTATTCAGCACTTCGGTAGAGTATTTTTCCAGATCCTTGTGGATATCTTCCAAGATATCCGCAAGCTCATCTAGTTTAGCCTCGAGCAAACCGAGCAGAATCCAGGTTGGCTCTTTATAATCCATTTCGTAATCATTGCGGCGAGCACGTGCACGGAAAGCCCGGAAGGCAACCAGCTTTTCACCCCGTAAGGTAAAGAGACGGTCTTTATGTAAAATGAAGGCAACAGTTTGTACGGTGGCCAACATATTACTGGCATCATCTGCTTCCGCCTCGACCTGATAATTTTTATTTTTGGTCAAGAAATACGTACTGATGTGTAAAATACCGTCGTCGTCCCTGTAGAAACGCGCGGAAGACGAAATATCTTCAAGTGATTTCAGGGTCGGCAAATTGCGCTCGTAGGCATCTAATACCCACTGCTGTTCTTCTTGTGAAGGTGCAATCAGATCAATCCACACCAGATCGGAATGCAAATCGAAACCACCATTGATGGTGGCATCTTCTAAACTACCGCGCTCTGTGGCATAAAAGGCTTCAAGCATGTGATTGCTCCCTGCGCAGTACTGTTAAAAGGAATGCGGCTATTTTAGCCAAGGCTAGTCAGAAATACACTCGTGTGCGTATTATTTTGAAAAATAATTCTGAATCAAGCATAAACGAGTAAAATGTCAACTTTGTAACAAAAAACTCAGGAGCGTTGCGTTGAAATCAATTGCGATCTATTGCGGGTCAGCTTTAGGGCATGCCGAACACTTTGCCCAGACTGCACGTGAAGTCGGGCAGACATTGGCACAGCGTGGCTTAACCTTGGTCTATGGTGGTGGTTGTAGTGGTCTGATGGGGGTAATGGCGGATAGCGCCTTAGCAGCGGGTGGCATCGTGATTGGTGTTATGCCGCATTTGTTGGTCGAAAGTGAGATTGCCCATCCGCATTTAACCGAACTGCATATCGTGAATACCATGCATGAACGTAAAACCAAAATGGCGGAATTAGCGGATGGCTTTGTTGCCTTGCCGGGTGGTTCGGGCACGTTTGAAGAAATTTTTGAGCAATGGACCTGGGCACAATTGGGCATCCATCAAAAACCTTGTGCCTTTTTAAATGTGGCTGGTTATTACGATGCCATGTTTGCCATGATGGATATATCGATGCAATGTGGATTTACCTTGGATCGTCATGTCGACAAACTGATCCGTTCTGACAATTTTGAAGAAATTCTGCAGCGTTTTGCTGCCTATCAACCGCCTGTTCCGAAATGGAATCAGCCAGCGGAAGCCTAAATATGAATGTGATTACCGTGGCAGCGGCAGTGATCTTGAATTCACAGCAGCAGTTATTATTGGTGCGTAAACAGCAGACGCAGATGTTTATGCAGGTGGGCGGTAAGCTCGAAGCCCATGAAACACCCGAACAAACCATGTTGCGTGAAATTCAGGAAGAGATTGGCTGTGAGGCTGAGATTCTGCAGTTTCTGGGGCGATTTGAAACTGCCACGGCGAATGAGCCGAATCATCTGCTGGTCAGTTATGTTTATGAGGTGCAACTCAAACAGGAGCCTCAGATTGCAGCTGAAATTGCTGAAATGAAATGGATCTATTTAGATGATCAAACCACACCGCTCGCTCCCTTGACCCGAGACATCGTCATTCCCTGGTGTCAGCAGCAATTGTAGTCCGGTTAAAGTTCGGCTGCCGCAACACAACAGGCATAAATCTGTTCACAGCCCAGAGACTGTAATTGAATACGCAATGCATGTAACGAACTCCCGGTGGTGACGACATCATCCAGCATCAGTACACGTCGGTAGCGGATAGGTTGAGGATGAAAAATCTGAAACTGGTTTTCAATATCTTCGATCCGTTCTAGACGGGATAAGCCCTTTTGTGCATATTGCGATTGTCGTTGAATAGGTTGCCAGACCGGTACATTCAGCTGTTCGGCCAGAATTTTGGCGAGTAAGACGGACTGGTTAAAGCCACGGCTGGCTAAACGTTCAGTGGCAATCGGCATCGGTACAATTGCTTGTATACGGGGCAGTTTAAGTTGCGATAAGCAGCCTGCGAGTAGTCTCTGATAGTGGAGTTGCTGCTGGTATTTGAATTTCTGAATAATGCGATCCAGCGGATAGTGATAATGACAGGCCACCATGATGTCTAATTCATGTCGGGTCACTGTTTGTTTCAGCCAGGGTAACTGTTGCCAGCAGTCCAGACAGACCGCATGCTGCTGTTGTTTGGCAATCCCACATAAAATACAGGGTAATTGCTGTCGTAACCAGCTCAGAGGATCAAATCTAGACGTAGGCATAACGCGGTGCCTCAGGTAGCCAGCGTTTTAGGAGGGGTGTAACGTGCTCAGGATAATAGTTCAAAATCTCTTGTGCCACATGATGAGCTTGAGCCAAAAGGTGATCATCACGTTCCAGGCGGGCGACACGAAAGCCTAGATCTCCGGTTTGCTTGGTGCCAAGCAGTTCACCGGGTCCGCGTAATTCCAGATCTTTTTCTGCAATCACAAAGCCATCATTGCTTTCCCTTAAAATTCGTAAACGTTCCTGGCCATTTTGTGAGAGCGGTGTTTTATATAACAGGGCACAAAAGCTGGCTTTGGCTCCCCGTCCGACACGACCACGTAACTGGTGTAATTGCGATAAGCCGAGACGCTCGGCATTTTCAATAACCATAATCGAGGCATTCGGCACATCGACACCAACTTCAATCACGGTGGTGGCAATCAGCAGTTGTAGTTGATTGTTCTTAAATTGCTGCATCACCGCCTGCTTTTCATCGGCTTTCATCTTGCCATGGACCAAGCCAATCTTCAGTTCTGGAAAACGCTCCTTAATTTCGGCATAGGTGGCTTCAGCGGCTTGAGCATCTAGAGTTTCTGATTGTTCTACCAAGGTACAGACCCAATAGGCCTGTTTGCCTTCCAGGCAATTACTGGCAATGCGCTGCAAGACTTCTTCACGGCGATCCAACGGAATGGTCACTGTCTGAATCGGGGTGCGACCCGGCGGCAGTTCATCAATAATCGAGGTATCCAGATCACCGTAGGCACTCATTGCCAAAGTACGCGGGATAGGCGTGGCGGTCATGACCAGTTGATGTGGAGTCAATTCACCATTGCCTTTGTTGCGTAAAGCCAGACGTTGGTCAACACCAAAGCGGTGCTGCTCATCAATAATGACCAGACCCAGTTTGGCAAAGGCAACATTGTCTTGAAACAGCGCATGGGTTCCGACCACCAGTTGTGCTGAGCCATCCAGAATTTGCTGTTCTGCGGCAGCACGGGTTTTGCCTTTTTGTTTGCCGGAAAGCCAAGCCACCTGGACTCCAAGCGGTTCGAACCAGCGTTTGAAATTGAGATAATGCTGTTCTGCCAGAATTTCCGTGGGTGCCATTAAAGCCACTTGCCAGCCGGCTTCCAGTGCATGACAGGCTGCTACACCTGCTACCAAGGTTTTTCCGGCACCGACATCTCCTTGTACCAACCGTAGCATGGGGCGGTTCTGTTTCAGATCGGTAATGATTTCTTTGCTGACCCGTTTCTGTGCATTGGTCATCTGAAAGGGGAGGCTGGCGAGCAGCTGTTTAGCGAAGTCTTGGCTTGGTGCGAAGGTGGGAGCTTGAATCTGGCGAATATAGGCACGCCGGGTTAACAGGCTGAGCTGATGTGCCACCAGTTCTTCAAAAATCAGCCGTTGCTGGGCAGGATGGGAGCCTTGCAATAATTGCTGCATATTGGCGCTGAGCGGTGGCTCATGAATATAGTGCAGCGCTTCTTTAAGGGCATAGCCATTACTGAATTGAGCAGGTAACAACTCGGCCAGATGGTCACTATGCTCAGCCAGCGCCTGCCGTACAAAATCACGTATTTTGGCTTGGGTTAAACCTTCGGTGCTAGGATAAATAGCAGTGAGCTGGGTTTTCGGTAATGGCGTGTGTTCAGTAATCAGCTGAATTTCCGGATGATAGAGTTCCAGCCCTCGAGCACCGACCCGAACTTCACCAAAGACCCGTAGCCGGTTACCGGCACGCATTTTATCGGTTAAGGCTTTATACAGATGATAAAAACGCAGAGTAACTTTACCGAAATCATCGTCCAGCAAAACCGCCATGGATTTACGCTTACCTGGTGGAAAATCAACGGATTTGACTAAACCTTCCAATAAATAGCTACGACCGACGCTGAGTTGGTTCATCGGGATAATGGTGCTACGATCTTCATAGTCCCGAGGCAGATGAAACAGTAAGTCCTCTGTCGTGAAGATATTGAGTTTTTCCAGTAAAGCTGCAGCCGCGCTACCCACGCCCTGCAATTGATGGACCAGCGCCATGTCCCCTCAACCTAGGTCAATGTAAATGCATATTTTATTTATCGGTTATGGTAAAACATCTCAACGCGTTGCCAAACATTTATTTGGCCAAGGTCATCAAATTACCACAATCAGCCAGAGTCCGAAAACCGATCCGTTTGCCAATCATCTGATTCAGGATGTGCATCAGCTGGATTTAAGCCAGATTGCGCCGGTCGACTGGGTGTATGTATTGCTAAGTCCACAGCAATCGAAAGCGGAAGCCTATCAGCATACCTATCTGAACAGTGTGCAACCGATTGTTCAGGCATTGGCAGATCATCCCGTGCAGCGCATTGTGGTGGTGTCATCCACCCGGGTCTATGGCGAGCATGCCGGGGAATATGTGGATGACGAGACGTCGACTCAGCCACCCGATGCTCAGGCTGAGATTCTGCACCAGATGGAATTGGCCTGGCTGGCTGCTTATCCGGGGCGGGTCACCATTATCCGTCCGACAGGGATTTATGGCAGTTCTGTTAGCAGGATGTGCAAGCTGGCACAGCAGACCCAGCATTACCCCAATATTCACTACAGTAATCGTATCCATATTGAGGATCTGGCATGTTTCTTGGCATTTCTGACCCAACTGGCGCAACCTGCAGAATCCTATATTGTCAGCGACAATCAGCCGATCCCGTTGCATGAGGTGATTCTCTGGTTCCAGCAACAGTTGGGCTTAGCGTTATTGTCGTTAACGAGTAGTGGGTTATCTGGGCGGAAAATCTATGCCTCACGTATGCTGGCCAGTGGGTTTCAGTTACAGCATCCGGACTGTTTTCAGGATTATCTGGCGCAGTTACAGGCATCTGAATACAAGCTTAGCTGATAAAAAAAGCAACTCCGTAGAGTTGCCTTTTGCTATTTATTTCTTTTTACGTTTTAAGCGACGTTTTGCTTGATGGGCGGCCATTGCCTCGAGTGCTTCTTTCAGTTCTTCATCGGTAAAGGCAGTAATGTGCTGCAACATCTGCAAGGTAGCATCATCCAGAACCAGTTTGGCATATTGAGCCACGGCGCTAAAGCCTTCATCAAAGGCAATTGCCCCTTGTGAATTGGTATGGATGTAACCTTGTTGTGTCAACACTTTCAGGAAGCTTTGGAACAGGGCCTTGTCAAAGAATTCCGGTGAATTGAATTCATACAGGACAGAGAGGCGCTGACCAAGTAAATGACTGAGTTCCTCGACCTGACGGGCAGAAATATTGCCGGAACCACGCTGTGTAATCAGTGCCAAGGTCATGTAATAGCGTTCTAGACTTTGTTTGACTGGTGCAGCCAAGACGGTGAGCTGGTTATGCGCTTCGGTATTTGGCATTGGGCTGATCAAATCACCATTTTCATCTTGGCTGATCAGCTGCAATCCCATTAAGCCTTCGATATAACGTTCAATCTGGGCCGGGAGATCTTCCACGCCCCATTTCAGGAATAGCTCGGCTTTCAGGAATGGATACAGGGTACAAATCACGTTGGTTAGATCGGTACGGCTGAGTTTGGCGTTGTGTTCAACCAGAGAGGCGATCAGTGAAGGCAACACAAAGGCATGCAGAATGTTATTGCGGAAATAGGTCAGCAAGAGAGCCTGATGGTCCTCAATCGCGATAATATCGCCCAGCGCATGCTGTACCCGTTTAATCAGTTTTAGTTTGAGACCGTAGGCAATAATTTCTTTGCCTGATAACGGGGTGACCAGTGTCCGTTCATCGTAAGGCAGCGCAGTCAACAGGTTGCGATATGCGTCTAACTGTTTGATACAGATGGCTTCATCTAGGGTGTGTTTTGGTGTGGCCAATAAAATCAGTGATAACAGTGAGACCGGATTAATGACGACAGCACGGTTGATATTTTCTTGAATCACCTGTGCAGCAGTAGTGACTGCGCTTGAGATCTCGGTAGGAATCGGATCATCATTTTTCTCAATAGTGATGTGTTCAGCATGATGCTGCTTCAGCACATCATCTAGAAACACCGGTTCGCCAAAATTCACATGGACTTTGCCAAAGATGCGTTCGATTTTTCGCAGGGTTTGCATAATGCCGAGCAAGGATTCCGCTTCTTTCGGTTTACCCTGCATTTCGCCGATATAGGTCGAACCTTCCATCAGGCGTTCATAACCGATATAGGTGGGTAAAAAGACAATCGGTTTGGAACGACCACGCAAATGGCTATGTACTGTCATCGCTAACATGCCGGTTTTTGGTGGCAGCAGACGGCCGGTACGTGAACGCCCCCCTTCAATAAAGTATTCAATCGGTGTGTTACGTGACAGAATGCTGTAAAGGTATTCTTTGAACACTGTGGTATACAGTCCATTTCCACCAAAAGTACGGCGAATAAAGAATGCACCACCACCGCGTAAGAGTTGACCGACGAACGGCAGATTCAGGTTGTCGCCGGCAGCGACAAATGGCACCATCAGTCCACGACGATAAATCACATAAGACAATAATAAATAGTCGATATGGCTGCGGTGACATGGCGTATAAATAATTTCGTAATCTTTGGCCAGTTCACGCACGGTGCTGAAATTATGCACCTCCACGCCATCATACAGCTGCGTCCATAGGCGGGTCAGTGCCATGTCGGCAAAACGCACGGTCGATGCCGAATAATCGGAAACGATTTCGTTTAGATAGCCAATCGCTCGCTGTTCAGCTTCAATCAGGCTGACTTTACCGCGGATACTTTCACGGCGAATCGCTTCCTGAACATCACGGGATTTGATCAGGGACTGCATGACATTGCGACGGTCGGATAAATCCGGGCCGAGTACTACCTCACGCTGACGATCCAGATAATCATTCAGGTGGCTGGTGATATAGGTCGCAGGGGATAAATTCGGATATTGGGTTTGAGCATGCTGGATCAAGGCACGTAACGAAATCGCTTCGTGGAACTCCAGATAAGATTCCCGACCATGTAAGCCGATATTGACCAGTTGCTTGACACGACTCGGTGTCGCCCAAGTATCGGTAAAGAGCAGTTTAAGTAAGGAGTCTTCTTTGTCTGGAGAACGGCCCCAAAGCACGGTAACAGGAATCAGTTCGACTTCATAATCTGGATGCTTTTCCAGAAGTTCGACCAAGCGCAGCAGACGCGGTGAAAAGGCGTGTGTGGGTGGATTGACAAGGTTGCGCTGATTTTTATGCTGCAAGAAAATCAGGGAGGCTTTTTCCTGATGTTCGCCCAGTCGTAACGGATCAAGTGCCGGATTTAACTTGAGACGGCGAGCTTCGCCATCAACCACCAAGGCATTGCTGCGAGAGTAATTCTGCAGCACATAGCACACGACCTTTTGGCTCGGAGTTGTTGCTTCTGTTTTTGTAACGGTTTCGGTTGGAACCTCACCAAGAACATGTGGTGTTACCACGAGGTCAAGTAACTTACTGGAAAACCGTCGATACATTTGACCAAAACCACGCTTGGACATACAGACTCCTACCTAAATGACAAAAACCGCAGCACGCGAAACCTGATGATCAATTCTGCAGCTGTGTGTAGCGGAACAAGACGATATTGTCTGATAAATTGTAGGTCATTTGCTACATTTTATCGTTAAAAAACGTATTTTTAGCTCAATCAATCGCGTCAGATGATGACAGGCCAGTCAACCAATCTACAGGTTTTTATCGTTTAGCTATGGCAAAATAGCCCACCTGAGACCCTTTTGTTGTTCTTTTTGCTGTTTTCTTATTCATACAGCTCTCCCATTGTAGGATCCATATTTCATGAATGCCTTGACCCAAGAACTTGTTGAACTGTTAAGTCTGGAAAAGCTTGAAGAAAATATTTACCGTGGCATCAGTCGTAATCTGGTGGGAAAACGGGTGTTTGGCGGTCAGGTGTTGGGACAGGCGTTACGAGCCGCATCGTACACCACCGATCGTCCAGCACACTCCATGCATGCCTACTTTTTGTATGGTGGCGACGTCAATGCGCCAATTGTGTATGAGGTCAACAAGATCCGAGATGGCAAAAGCTTTATTAGCCGTCAGGTGAATGCAATTCAGCATGGTCGTACCATTTTTACCGCGATGGTGTCTTTTGCACATCCTGAGGAAGCTTTGGATTACCAACCAGAAGAACCGGCATATCCAGCTCCAGAAGCCCTGAAAAATGAACAGGAACTCAAGCATGGCCTGATTCATTTTATCCCGGACAATGTCCGTGCCAGTTTCATGCGTGAGCGTCTGATCGAGATTCGCCCGGTGAATCCTTACAACCCGTTTCAGCCGCAGCCCGAAGCTCCCACTTACGCCCATTATCTGCGTACCCATGATCCGATCGCAGCTGAAGTGGATGATCCAGCCCTGCATCAGGCGATCATTGCCTTTTATTCAGACTTTATTTTTATGACCACAGCACTGCGTCCGCATGGTTTGAGCTATTTGACGCCAAATTTACAATGTGCCAGTCTGGATCATACGATTTATTTCCATCGTCCTTTGCGTGCCGATGAATGGATGCTGTATGACATGGATGCCACGGTCACTACCAGTTCACGAGGGCTGAATTTTGGTCGCATGTGGCAGAATGGTCAGTTGGTCTGCAGTACGGTACAGGAAGGTTTGATCCGTTTGCGTGAAATTGAAAGCCAGTAATTTGATCCTGTTGCAAGCAGCCATCCGCTCAGGATGGCTTTTTATTTTCTGTTTGCGCAGGCAAAAAATAATACTCGATTGTTGATTTGCTGCATGTCATAGTGCGTTCAGAATGAGCCAAGCATAAGTACCGTGATGAGTCTAAATACACAAATTCTGATAGCTGCAATTTTTGGGGTAGCCTTTGGTTTTTTATTGAATCTCTATCCCCATAGCCAGTTTTTTGACAGTAGCCTGTATCTTTTGGCGCTGGCCAGCAGTATTTTTATTGGTTCGCTGAAGATGCTGATTGTGCCACTGATTTTTAGTTCGATTGTCGTGGGAGTATCCAACCTGGAAGCGGGTGGTCAGTTTAGCCGGGTCTGGAAAATCACCTTTTTGTGCTTTATTACGACCACGACGCTGGCACTGGGATTGGGCTTGTTGTGTGCGCATTTATTTGAAGTCGGCAAGGGCATCGATGTCACTAGTTTTGCCAGTGCCATGCAGGCTCATCAAACAGCGGACAGCTTAACCCCTGCATCATTCTTGACCAACTTTATCCAGAACACCCTTATCAATCCGTTTAAAGCCTTTAGTGAGGGGAATCTACTTGCCGTGGTGGTGTTTGCCTTACTGATCGGCGTGGCACTAGTGCATGGTGGAGATCGTTACCATGTGTTCCGTCAGTTAAGTCAGCAGTTTTTTGAGCTGATGATGACCTTGGTAGGTTGGGTGATGAAACTGGCACCTATCGGTATTTTTGCCTTGCTAGCAAAACTGATTGCCAGTGAAGATATTTCGGTATTGAGCCGGTTGGCTGAATTCGCGGCAGTGGTTACCGGAACAACCTTATTTCATGGCTTGGTGGTCTTGCCATTACTTTTGTGGTTATTTGGCCGGATGCAGCCGCTGCGTTTTTTCCGTGGAGCTCGTGTAGCCTTGGTGACGGCTTTTGCCACCAGTTCCAGCTCAGCGACCATGCCGCTATCTATCGAATGTGCCCGCAAAAACTTAGGGGTTCGTCCGCAAACAGCCGGCTTCGTGATTCCCTTGGGGACACAGCTGAATATGGATGGCACTGCTCTGTATGAAGCCGCTGCGGCACTGTTTGTTGCCAATCTGATCGGGTTGGAATTGAACTTTACCCAGCAGTTGGTGGTATGTTTAACGGCGATGATCGCTTCTCTCGGTGCCCCCGGGATTCCCAGTGCCGGCATGGTGACCATGATCATGGTATTGCAGTCAGTTGGCTTGCCAGCGGAAGCGATAGCAATCCTGTTACCTATCGACCGTTTGCTCGATACTGTGCGCACGGTGGTCAATGTGCAGGGAGATATGATGATTAGTGTGGTGGTTGACCGTTATGCACAAGATGTCGAACATTTACCCGACACTGTACAAAAGAGTTAGAATTTACGCATCAGCAAAAAGCCCAGATCAGTTGTGACCGATCTGGGCTTTTTTATTCAGATGGAAGTTTTTAGCGTTGATCAGCTTCATCATCCGTTATTTGTTCTGGTTGGAAATCTTCGAGTTCTTCAAAACTGTCGACTTCATCGTCCTCCACAGCTTCCGGAATGGTATCTAAATCAAATTGGCTCACCTGATCCAGAGTGAAGTTCAGACGACCTCCCATCACGCTGGCCAGCTCCTCCAGCCCCTGTTTGTTGAGCGAAGAAAACAGCTGAATAGAGAACTGCAACTTCATCTTTTTCAGGGTTTGTTTGACTTCGAGCAGGACTTTGTTGGCTGGACCACGATTCAGCTTGTCGGATTTGGTCAGGAGCACATGTACAAACAGCTTTCGTGAGTGTGCCCACTCCAGCATCATGACATCAAAGTGTTGCAGCGGATGGCGGATATCCATCAAGAGCACCAAACCTTGCAGGCTTTTGCGGTGAATCAGATAATTTTCCAGCTCTTTTTGCCAGACCAGTTTCATGGCTTCAGGGACAGCAGCATAACCATAGCCAGGAAGATCGACCAGGCGCTGATCGGGATTACCCAGACTAAAGAAGTTGATCATTTGGGTACGGCCCGGTTTTTTCGAAGCACGTGCCAGCTGTTTCTGGTTGGTCAAGGCATTAATCGCACTCGATTTTCCGGCATTGGAACGGCCCGCAAAGGCAATTTCATAACCGCTATCGTCCACACAGAGAGAGAGCTTGGGCGCACTCATCAAGAATTCGGCTTTGCGTAACCAGTTCAGTGCTTGAACCGCATATTCATTGATCGCAGGATCTACTTTTTTCTCATAGCTGATCTTTTGCTTGGTCGTATGCGCGGTCTTACTGTTTCTGGATTTTCCACTGCTGCGATGCATAGCTCTTCACTGTCATTCTTGAATCAAACCCTAGTATAAAGGAACTCGGGCGTTCTCGCGAATATTGCCGATATGAGGATTATACGTTGAGCAGTTGGATGGCTGGGTAAGCATTGTTGGATACGGCACGTTGAATCGGTTCCACAGCTTCAGCCAAGGTGTGTTGATTGAGTTTCTGATAGAATTCTTCCACTGCTTCATCGAGCAAGCCTTTGAGTCCACAGTAACTGCGTAGTACGCAAGGTGGGGTGCCGCATTCAACAATCGGTTGTCCGCCTTGCAAAATACGGACAAGATCACCCATGCGTAATAAAAGGGCTTCCGGCTGCAAACGAATCCCCCCGCCTTTACCACGTGTAGTGACGATCCAGTTTTGTTTGCCCATGAAGTGAACAATTTTGACGAGATGGTTTTGCGAAACATGCAAATCCTGAGCAATCTCGGCAATGGTGTAGGGTATTTCACGAGGACGCGAAATATACATGAGGACGCGTAATGCGTAATCGGTGAATTTACTTAATTGCATGATCGCCTAACCACAAGAGACAGCTTAGGAGATCATCTTGGCGCGAGAGTTCAAAGGGGGGGAACTCTCGGCCTGGATGTTCTAACTCAAGCTGCTAATTTAGAGCTTTACTGGAGCAGTGACTTCGACACTGTCACCTACTTGGTAGTCTTCAAGAAGAATTTTGGCTACTGAGAATTCAGTTGGATTTTCTTCAGGAGTTACAATGAAACTATAATCGGTATTGCCTTGATTTTCCACAAAAGTAAATTGTTGTGGTTGATCAATACCATGCTTTTTAACGTGAACTTTCACAGAAATAAAGTGGCCTGCTTCTGCTGGAGTCACTGCTTTACCATCTTTAGGTGCAATGGTCATACGTTTGCCATTTTCCGCAGCTTCAACCGCTTTAATCTCAAATTCGCGCCAGCCAGCCCAGCCACCTTGGTTGTGTGCGAGCGTGTCATATTTTTGCTTCTCAACACCGATCATGATATCAGCCAGCTGTAGATAAGCCTGTTTCCATGCTTCAATCAGGTCAGATTCAAATGGAACATTCAATACTTCGCTGATCGAGTGCAACAGGTTCTCACCCACAATCATGTATTGATCCGGTTGGATGTCTAAGCTCACGTGTTTGGTGGTCATACGTTCTACCGCTTTGCCCAAAGCACCCGGATTTTCGATATTTTCTGCATAGGCCAAAACTGCAGCAGCAAGGGCGCGAGGTTGGCGACCTGTACTTTGGTGATCTAGGTTAAACACATTTTTCAGCTCTGGATTATTTTTCAACATACGTTGATAAAAATAGCTGGTCAGTGTCACGCCATTTTCACGTAGAACAGGTACGGTAGACTTAACGATTTCGATTTGTTGTGGGGTCATCATAGCGGCGGCTTCATTTTGTTGTTTATAAGATGTATTTAAAATACATCTTTAAAATAGCCTTGACAATACACAGCATGATAAAAATACATAAAAAAGTAAAGGATAATTAATATCCTTTACTTTTCAATATCTTGAATTGTTTTTTGGCTAAAATGAGTGAAGTTGCGCTAAAGCTTGCTGAATATCTGCAATTAAATCCTCAGCATGTTCAAGACCAATACAGAAACGTACCAGTAGACCGTCGGCAAGATGTGGATGATTGAGCTGGCGCATTTCTTTGGGGTTATACAGCATGACCAAACTGACCGGGCCACCCCAGCTAAAGCCGAGTTTAAATAGGGTAAGACTGTCACAGAACCGGCGTATAGCCGCCATATCATATTCTGCTTTAAAAATGACACTGACCAGTCCAGCGCTTAAGCTATCCTGGCATACTTGTTGCCAGTAGCAATGTCCTGGAGAATCAGGATTGGCAGGATGCAGGACTTGTGCGAACTCTGCTCGTGTTTTCAACCAGTCTAAAATGGTTAGAGCAGTTTGCTGTTGCTGGCGATAGCGGAGGGACATATGCGCTAGGCTGCGCTGGATCTGTGCCACATCATCACCGGCAACCGCAATACCTTGAATTGCATGCATACGGAATAGCTGATGATGCAGCTTACTATCCCGGGTGACAATGCTGCCCATCAAAATATCACCGCCACCACTCGGGTATTTGGTTAGCGCATGCACGCTGATGTCCACGGCTAAATGTTCTGAAGAAAAATCAAAAGGATTGAAGGCTAACCCTGCTCCCCAGGTATTGTCCAAAACGGTCAATACTTTTGCGGAACGTGCCTTTTCTACCAGACCCACCAGATCGGGGAATTCAAGCGTCACCGATCCAGCCGCTTCGAGCCATAACAATTTAGATTGGGCTGAAAACTCCAGCGAATTAACCTCTAGCGCATTGTAGACACGTACCTGAATCCCATAACGTTTTTGCAGGTTGTGCAAATGTTCCATGTTGGGTCCATAGATATTGTCAGGTACCCAAACTTCATCGCCTTGAGCTAGAAAAGTGGAATTCACCAGATTAATGGCTGACAGACCGCTAGGGGCCAGCAAGCAATACTCACCGTGTTCAATTTGTGCAATTTGATCTGCTAGGGTGAAAGTTGTCGGTGTGCCATGTGTACCATAGCTATAATCGTAGGGATCGGTCCAGTGGCGATTAAACAGGGCATCGGTATTGTCAAAAATAATGGTGGATGCACGAAACAGGGGAGGTTGAATCGTCTCGATATATTGCGGAGCCTTTCTTGGTGCATGGATTAGCTCTGTTTGCGGATTTTTTTTCACAGGAATGCTCAAAAACAGTTCTTTTATACGGTTTAGATTAAGAGAAACCCTTCTGTAGTGCCAGTAAAAGTCGACTTTTGCGAAAAAGCATCCAACTTGGCGTCAATTTTGCAAAAGCAGCAATGACATGAACAACGATAGGATTCTCGCGCATGAAGTCGCATTTAAAGGTCCATTATTTTCAGCATATTGCTGGTGAAGGATTTGGAAGCTGTTATGCCTATTTGCAAAAATACCAGGCGCAGATCACCGCTACCGAGTTTTTTGCACTCCCCCTTGATCAGTCATTAGAAATAGAAGCATTGCCACAGATAGAGGATGTGGATCTATTAATTATTATGGGGGGAACCATGAGCGTGAATGATGAGGCGAATTTCCCGTGGTTAAAAATGGAAAAACGCTGGATTCGCCGTTATCTGTCTGCTGGTAAGCCGGCGATTGGCTTGTGTCTAGGTGGGCAGTTGATTGCCAATGCTTTGGGAGCAGCAGTGAGTCGGAATCCTCATCCAGAACGTGGTTGGTCAATGATTCAACGGGTACAGTCGGTGCCTGATTGGTGTTTTCAGTTGCCACCGCAGTTACAGGTGTTGCAGTGGCATAGTGAAACCTTTGAAATTCCGCGTGGTGCGATTTTACTGGCAGAAAATTCAGCCTGCCGTCACCAGATGTATCAGATGGGAAAGAATGTATTGGGTTTTCAATTTCATCCAGAAAGTACACCCGAAAGCCTGGCATTGTTTTTGGAAAATGATGAAGAAGAGATACCTTGTATCGGTCCTTACATTCAGTCTGATGCGGAGTTAGGGAAAATTGAAAAAAAGCATTTTGAACCTGGCAATCAGTTACTTAATCAGGCGATTGAATATGTATTGCAGTGTTCTGTGCTGTGAGTAAAATTTAAGCAGTTGATTTGTCTCGTATTGGCTAAAAAAATCATAAAAGCATCAAAAGGGATTTGCTTAAGCCTTAAACAATAGTTATAATGGGCGACCCTCAATAGGAGGGGGTTAGTTGCGAAGAAAGTAACTAGCATCGTGACAGTCGCGGCATCGATCGTGACCTTAGTGATTTTCACTGCCTTTGACACTTACCAATAGGTGAGGTGCGTCAAGGGTGATTCTTTATATATTTGGCTTGGAGTTTACTGGTATGTCTAACCAGAGAATCCGTATCCGTTTGAAGTCTTTTGATCACCGTTTAATTGATCAATCTGCTCAAGAGATCGTAGAAACAGCAAAGCGTACTGGCGCACAAGTATGTGGTCCAATTCCGATGCCTACACGCATCGAACGCTTCAACGTTCTTACTTCACCGCACGTTAACAAAGATGCGCGTGACCAGTATGAAATCCGCACCTACAAACGTTTGATCGACATCGTTCAACCTACAGATAAAACTGTTGATGCATTGATGAAATTAGATCTTGCGGCTGGTGTTGACGTTCAGATCGCATTGGGTTAAGGCTTTCGGTTAATTAACACTCTAAGTTAATTAAGCCGCTTTTTTAGAGGTTTACACACATGGCTATTGGTTTAGTCGGTCGCAAGTGCGGTATGACCCGTATCTTCACAGAAGCCGGCGTCTCTGTGCCAGTTACAGTGATCGAAGTTGATCCAAACCGCATCACGCAAATCAAGACGCTTGAAACTGATGGTTATCAAGCAATTCAAATCACTACTGGTGAACGTCGCGAATCTCGCGTAACGAATGCTCAGAAAGGTCACTTTGCGAAAGCGGGTGTTGCTGCTGGTCGTTTGGTTAAAGAATTCCGCGTTTCAGAAGCTGAGCTTGAAGGTCGTGAAGTTGGTGGTACGATCGGTGTTGATTTGTTCACAGTTGGTCAAGTAGTTGACGTAACTGGTCAATCAAAAGGTAAAGGTTTCCAAGGTGGTGTTAAGCGTTGGAACTTCCGTACGCAAGACGCAACTCACGGTAACTCTGTATCTCACCGTGTTTTAGGTTCTACAGGTCAAAACCAGACTCCTGGACGCGTGTTCAAAGGCAAGAAAATGGCCGGTCACCTAGGTGATGAACGCGTAACAGTACAAGGTCTTGAAATTGTATCTATTGACGCTGAACGTTCTGTTCTAGTTGTTAAAGGTGCTATTCCTGGTGCAACTGGCGGTGACGTAATCGTACGTCCTACCATCAAGGCCTGAGGGGAAATAACGTGAATTTAAAAACTGTTTCCGGCTCTGCTGTTGAGTTGTCTGAAGTTGCTTTCGGACGTGAGTTTAATGAAGCGCTTGTACACCAAGTTGTAACTGCTTATCTAGCAGGTGGTCGTCAAGGTTCTAAAGCTCAGAAATCACGTGCTGACGTATCTGGCGGTGGTAAAAAACCATTCCGTCAAAAAGGTACTGGCCGTGCTCGTGCTGGTTCTATTCGTAGCCCAATCTGGGTTGGCGGTGGTAAAACTTTTGCTGCGCGTCCACAAGACTGGTCTCAAAAAGTTAACCGTAAAATGTACCGCGGTGCAATGCAATGTATCTTAGCTGAACTTGTTCGCCAAGATCGTCTTGTATTGGTTGAAGAGTTTGCTGTTGCAGCTCCAAAAACTAAAGACTTGCTTGCTAAACTGAACGACTTGAATGCAACTCGCGCATTGATCGTTACTGAAGCTGTAGATGAAAACTTGTATCTAGCAGCGCGTAACCTTCCACACGTTGATGTGGTTGATGCAACTGCAATCGATCCTGTGAGCTTGATCGCGTTCGATAAAGTTGTGATGTCTGTGGCTGCTGCTAAGAAAATTGAGGTAGAACTCGGATGAACAACGAACGTATCTATCAAATCCTCAAAGGACCAGTCTTCTCAGAAAAGGCACAAGTTTTAGGTGAAACTGCTGGTGTTCAAGTTTTTAAAGTTGCACTTGATGCAAACAAACTTGAAATCAAAAAAGCAGTTGAGCAATTGTTTGGTGTAGAAGTTGTTAAAGTTAACACGACTATCACTAAAGGTAAGACTAAGCGCTTTGGTAAAACATTAGGACGTCGTTCTGATGTTAAAAAAGCATACGTCACCCTGAAAGCTGGCCAAGATGTAGAGATGGCTGACTTGGGCGATACCGCTGAAAGCGCAGCGGAATAAGGACGAGAATTATGCCGATTCAAAAATGTAAGCCAACGTCTCCAGGACGTCGCTTTGTAGAGAAAGTCGTTCACGACCATCTTCACAAAGGCGCGCCTTACGCACCGTTGGTTGAAGCTAAAAAACGTACTGGTGGCCGTAATAATAATGGTCACATCACGACTCGCCACGTAGGTGGTGGTCATAAACAGCACTACCGTCTTGTTGACTTTAAACGTAACAAAGATGGCATTCCTGCTGTTGTAGAGCGTATCGAATACGATCCTAACCGTACTGCACACATTGCATTGTTGAAGTATGCTGACGGTGAACGTCGTTATATCATCGCACCTAAAGGCTTGCGTGCTGGCGATAAAGTACAATCTGGTAACGATGCTCCAATTCGTCCAGGTAACTGCTTGCCACTTCGTAACATGCCAATCGGTTCTACACTTCACAACATCGAACTTAAAATCGGTAAAGGTGCTCAGTTAGCACGTTCTGCTGGTACTTCAGTTCAATTGTTGGGTCGTGATGGTTCTTACGCGATCGTTCGTCTACGTTCTGGCGAAATGCGTAAAATCCATGTTGAATGCCGCGCTGTAATTGGTGAAGTTTCTAACCAAGAAAACAACCTGCGCTCACTAGGTAAAGCTGGTGCTGCACGCTGGCGTGGTGTTCGTCCTACCGTACGTGGTATGGCAATGAACCCGGTTGATCACCCGCACGGTGGTGGTGAAGGGCGTAACAAAGGTATTCAACCTGTAAGCCCATGGGGTCAAAAAGCTAAAGGGTACAAGACACGTACCAACAAGCGTACGACTAAGATGATTATTCGCGACCGTCGCGTCAAGTAAAGGAATCTGACTAATGCCTCGTTCTCTGAAAAAAGGTCCATTCGTCGATGCGCACTTGTTCGCTAAGGTTGAAGCGGCTGTTGCGGCTAATAACCGTAAGCCGATCAAGACTTGGTCTCGTCGTTCGATGATCCTTCCAGATTTTGTTGGTTTAACAATTTCTGTTCACAATGGTCGTAACCACGTTCCAGTAATCATTACTGAGCACATGGTTGGTCATAAACTCGGTGAATTCGCGCCAACTCGTACCTATCGTGGTCACGGTGTTGACAAGAAGTCTAAACGTTAATGGGTGCTATGATGGAAGTAACTGCTAAATTACGCGGTGCCGCTATCTCGGCACAAAAAGCTCGTTTGGTTGCAGATCTAATTCGTGGCAAATCTGTTGCTCACGCGCTTAACATCTTGAACTTCAGCAACAAAAAAGCTGCAGCTCTTGTTAAGAAAGCATTGGAATCTGCGATTGCAAACGCTGAACACAATAACAGTTTAGATGTTGACGACCTTAAAGTTTCTACGATTTACGTTGATGAAGGCATGAGCCTTAAACGTATTATGCCACGTGCTAAAGGCCGTGCAGATCGTATTACTAAGCGTACTTGTCACATCACCGTTAAGGTAGGGGTTTGATATGGGTCAGAAGGTTCATCCAATCGGTATCCGCCTAGGTGTTGTGAAACGTCATAACGCTAACTGGTATGCGAGTCCGAAACAATACGCTGAATACTTGCTTAAAGATCTTCAAGTTCGTGAGTTTTTAACTAAAAAACTTAAGAGCGCAATGGTCAGCAATATTCTTATCGAACGTCCAACAGGCGCTGCTAAAGTAACAATTAGCACTGCTCGTCCTGGTATCGTAATCGGTAAAAAAGGCGAAGATATTGAAAAATTACAACGTGAGCTCACCGCTATTATGGGTGTGCCTGCGCAAGTAAGCATCAACGAAATTGATCGCCCAGACTTAGATGCGCGTCTAGTTGCTGAAGCTATCGCTTCTCAATTGGAAAAACGTGTAATGTTCCGTCGTGCTATGAAGCGTGCGGTACAAAACACAATGCGTGCCGGTGCTAAGGGTATCAAAGTTGAAGTATCTGGTCGTTTAGGTGGTGCTGAAATTGCACGTACTGAATGGTATCGTGAAGGTCGTGTACCTTTGCATACGCTTCGTGCTGACATCGACTACGCAACTATGCGCGCTGAAACTACTTACGGTACGATTGGTGTTAAAGTTTGGATCTTCCGTGGCGAGATCTTGGGTGGCATGAAGCAAGTCATGAACCCAGCTCCAGCTGAAGAACGTCCAGCTAAACGCGGTCGCGGTCGTGGTGAAGGTCAAGAGCGTCGTGGTCGTCGCGCTGCAGACAAGGGAGAATAATCCATGTTGCAACCAAAACGTACCAAATTCCGTAAAGTGCATAAAGGCCGTAACACTGGTCTAGCACATCGTGGCAGTACAGTATCATTTGGTTCGATTGCTATTAAAGCGACTGAACGTGGTCGTATGACTGCGCGTCAGATCGAAGCTTGCCGTCGTACCATTAGCCGTCGTATTAAGCGTGGTGGTAAAATCTTTATCCGCGTATTCCCAGACAAACCAATTACCGAAAAGCCATTAGAAGTTCGTATGGGTAACGGTAAAGGTAATGTGGAGTACTGGGTTTGCGAGATCAAGCCAGGTAAGATCCTGTACGAAATTGAAGGTGTGAACGAAGAATTAGCAACTGAAGCGTTCAAGCTTGCTGCTGCTAAACTTCCGTTTAAAACCACAATCGTGACTCGGACGGTAATGTAATGAAAACTAAAGATCTACGTGAAAAATCGGTAGAAGAGTTGAAAGCTTTGCTTGATGAGCAACAGCTTAACCAATTCCGTCTTCGTATGGCGAAAGCAACTGGTCAATTGGGTAAATCGCACGAAGTGCAACTTACTCGCAAGACTATTGCGGTTATCAAGACACTCCTTACCGAAAAACAGGGGAACGGACAATGAGTGAAAAAACAGTCCGCACGTTAACCGGCAAAGTCGTAAGCGACAAAATGGACAAGTCTATTGTTGTGCTTATTGAACGCCGCGTTCAACACCCGTTGTATGGCAAATCAATCCGCCGTTCAACTAAACTACACGCTCATGATGAGAACAACGTTGCTAAACTTGGTGACCTTGTGACTATCAAAGAAAGCCGCCCAATTTCTAAAACTAAGTCATGGACATTAGTTGAAGTTGTTGAAGCAGCTGCTGAGTAATTAGACGTTCTTGTTGCATCATCGGACAATTTCGAGTACTCTTTGAGCCTTTCGAAATTGTGACCGGTGATGCTCGGTTTTGGAGTAGGGCAATGATTCAAACCGAAACGATGCTCGACGTAGCAGACAACAGTGGTGCTCGCCGCGTACAATGTATTAAAGTACTTGGTGGTTCACATCGTCGTTATGCTTCTGTTGGCGACATTATTAAAGTTACTGTAAAAGAAGCTATTCCACGCGCACGTGTTAAAAAAGGTGACGTGATGAATGCTGTAGTTGTACGTACAAAGTTCGGCATTCGTCGTCCAGATGGTTCAGTGATCCGTTTTGATGACAACGCTGCTGTGATTTTGAACAACAACAAAGCGCCGATTGCTACTCGTATTTTCGGACCAGTGACTCGTGAACTTCGTACTGAACAGTTCATGAAAATTATTTCACTGGCTCCTGAAGTTCTATAAGAGGCAATCATGGCTAAGATCAAAAAAGGCGATCAAGTAATTGTGATCGCAGGTAAAGAAAAAGGCAAACAGGGTACTGTTCTGTCTGTTTCTAATGACCGCGTTAAGGTTGAAGGCCTTAACTTGGTGAAGAAGCACCAGAAGCCAAATCGTGTAACCGGCGCTGAAGGCGGTGTTGTTACTCAGGAAGCTTCGCTTCACATCTCTAACGTGGCAATTTTTAATGCTACAACCCAAAAGGCTGACCGTGTTGGTTACCAAACGATTGATGGCGTGAAAACTCGCGTTTATAAATCAAATGGTGAATCAGTGGCGGCAGCGAAGTAATAGGTTGAAATAGGCAATGGCCAGACTTAAAGCGCGTTATAACGACGAACTTAAAGCTCAATTACAAGAACAATTGGGCATTAAGAATGTGATGGAAATTCCTCGCATCACTAAAATCACCATTAACATGGGTGTTGGTGCAGCTGCTGCTGACAAAAAACTCCTTGATGGTGCACTTTCTGATATGCAAGCAATTGCTGGTCAAAAACCAGTTCTTACATTAGCTCGTAAATCTATCGCGGGTTTCAAAATCCGTGATGGTTGGCCGATCGGCTGTAAAGTTACTTTACGTGGCGAGCGTATGTACGAATTCTTGGACCGTTTGATCTCTATCGCGATCCCTCGTATCCGTGACTTCCGTGGTTTCTCAGCGAAATCATTCGATGGTCGTGGTAACTACTCTATGGGTCTTAAAGAACAAATCGTTTTCCCTGAAATCGATTTCGATAAGATTGATCGTATTCGTGGTATGGATATTACCATCACTACGACTGCTCGCACCGATGACGAAGGCCGTGCGCTTATGCGTGCATTCGGCTTCCCGTTCAAATAAGAGGTCGATATGGCTAAGAAAGGTATGATTAATCGCGAATTGAAACGCGAAGCTACTGTTGCTAAATACGCTGCAAAACGTGCTGAATTAAAAGCAACGATTGCAAACGTAAATGCAAGCGACGAAGAACGTTTCGAAGCGATGATGAAGTTACAAGCATTACCTCGTAATGCGTCTCCAGTACGCCTTCGTAACCGTTGTGGTTTAACTGGTCGTCCTCATGGTTACTTCCGTAAGTTCGGTCTAAGCCGTAACAAATTACGTGACACAGTAATGCAAGGTGATGTACCGGGCGTTGTTAAGGCAAGCTGGTAAGGAGCGACTATAAATGAGTATGCAAGATACCGTTGCCGACATGCTAACACGTGTTCGTAACGCACAAATGGCGAAGAAACAAACTGTTTCTATGCCAAATTCTAAGTTGAAGGTTGCTATTGCAAACGTACTTCAACAAGAAGGTTACATTTCGAATGTAGAAGTTGCTGAAGCTGAAGGCAATAAAGCAACTTTGACCATTACGTTAAAATATTTCGAAGGCAAACCAGTTATCGAAACCGTTAAGCGCGTAAGCCGTCCAGGTCTTCGCCAATACCGCGGTAAAGATAATCTTCCAAGCGTTAAGCAAGGTTTGGGTATTGCAATTGTTTCTACAAGCAAAGGCATCATGACTGATCGCGCTGCACGTGCTGCGGGCGTCGGTGGTGAAGTTATTGCTTTTGTTTCATAATAGGTGATTCCTCATGTCTCGTGTGGCTAAAGCCCCAGTAACTGTACCTAACGGTGTAACAGTTACTCAGAACGGCCGGCAGGTCGAAGTGAAAGGCAGCAAAGGTACATTGTCTTTCAACCTGCATGCGCTGGTCGAGCTAAAACAGGAAGAAGGTAAACTTCAAGTTGCTCCAGTTAAAGAGTCGAAAGACGCTTGGATGCAAGCTGGTACTGCTCGCGCTGTGTTAAACAACCTTGTTAAAGGTGTTAACGAAGGCTTCGAACGTAAATTGCAATTGATCGGTGTTGGTTATAAAGCTGCGGTTAAAGGTAACGTTGTTAACCTTAACCTTGGTTACTCTCACCCAATCGATTATGCACTTCCTGAAGGCGTAACTGCAGAAACTCCAACTGCAACTGAAATCGTATTGAAATCTGCGAACAAACAGTTGTTAGGTCAAGTAGCTGCTGACATCCGTTCATATCGTGAGCCTGAGCCATATAAAGGTAAAGGTGTTCGTTATTCGGATGAAGTTGTCCTTCGTAAAGAAGCTAAGAAGAAATAAGGCGCGAGGTTCTTATGAACGAAAAGAAACAATCCCGTTTGCGTCGTGCGAAAAGCACACGCTTGCACATCCGTGCATTGGGTGCGACTCGTTTGTGTGTAAACCGCACTCCGCGTCACATCTATGCTCAAGTTATCTCAGCAGATGGTGGCAAAGTTTTAGCGCAAGCTTCTACTTTAGATGCATCTTTACGTAGTGGTACTACTGGTAATGTTGAAGCGGCAACTAAAGTTGGTGCTTTAATCGCGGAACGTGCTAAAGCAGCTGGTATTACTAAAGTTGCGTTTGACCGTTCTGGTTTCAAATATCATGGTCGTATCAAAGCCTTGGCTGATGCTGCTCGTGAAAACGGCTTGGAGTTCTAATCATGGCTAAAGTTGAACAAAACGAAGGTCTTGTTGAAAAGCTGGTTGCCGTTGATCGTGTAGCCAAAGTTGTTAAGGGTGGTCGTATCTTCTCTTTCACAGCATTAACGGTTGTGGGTGATGGTAATGGTCGTGTAGGTTTTGGTCGTGGTAAAGCGCGTGAAGTTCCAGCTGCTATTTCTAAAGCACTTGAAGCTGCTCGTCGCAACATGATCACGGTTGATCTTGCAGGTACTACTCTGCAACACCCTGTGAATGCTCGTCATGGTGCAAGCCGTGTATACATGCAACCTGCTTCAGAAGGTACTGGCGTAATCGCTGGTGGCGCAATGCGTGCCGTTCTTGAGGCTGCAGGTGTACAAAACGTACTTGCTAAATGTTATGGTTCTACTAACGCTGCGAACGTTGTTAACGCGACTTTTAAAGGTCTGCGTGACATGACTTCTCCTGAGAAAGTTGCTGCGAAACGTGGTCTTTCAGTAGAACAAATTCAAGGGTAATCAATCATGAAAACGATTAAAGTTACCCAGACTAAATCTGCTTCGCACCGCTTGAAAAATCACAAGCTTTGCCTTCAAGGTTTAGGTCTGCGTCGTATTGGTCATACTGTAGAAGTGCAAGATACACCTTCTAACCGCGGTATGATCAACCAAGTCTACTATATGGTTAGTGTAGAGGAATAAGCCATGACTCTGCGTTTAAATGAACTTGCGCCTGCAGAAGGTGCAAAACGTGAAAATCGTCGTCTAGGTCGTGGTATCGGTTCTGGCGTTGGTAAGACTGGTGGTCGTGGTATCAAAGGTCAAAAATCACGTAAAAGTGGTGGCGTTCGTCCGGGCTTTGAAGGTGGTCAAACTGCACTTTACCGTCGTTTGCCTAAATTCGGCTTCACTAGCCAAATCGCTTTGAAAACTGCTGAAGTACGTTTATCTGAGCTTAGCAAAGTGGAAGGCGACATCGTTAGCCTTGAAACTTTGAAAGCTGCGAATGTTGTTCGTAAAGACATGATTCGCGCTCGTATCGTGCTTTCTGGTGAAATCACTCGCGCATTCACTATCCAAGGTGTTGCGGTGACTGCAGGCGCTAAAGCAGCTGTTGAAGCTGCTGGCGGTAAAGTCGAGGAGTAATCACTAGTGTCTATGTCTCCTAGTTCTTCAGGTCATGTTCACATGATGAAAGGCCAGCCATTTCACGTGAAATATCGTGAAATTATTCGCCGAATGATGTTTCTCATCGGGGCGTTGTTGGTGTTTCGACTAGGAGCGCATATTCCAGTACCGGGCATTAATAATGCTGCACTTGAGAACCTCTTCAATGCAAACCAAGGTACGATCCTTGGTTTGTTTAATATGTTTTCAGGTGGCGCATTAGAGCGAATGTCTATTCTTGCGCTTGGGATCATGCCATACATCTCTGCTTCAATTATTGTGCAGCTGATGTCTACAGTGGTTCCACAGCTCGAAGCTTTGAAAAAAGAAGGCGAGCAAGGTAAACGTAAGATTAACCAATATACGCGACAAGGAACATTGTTGTTGGCACTGGTACAGTCCGTCGGGATGTGTGCAGGTCTGATCAGTCAGGGAATTACTTTGACGTCAGGCATGGCATTTTATATTCCTGCTGTGACTTCTTTAGTTGCTGGTACTATGTTCTTAATGTGGTTAGGAGAACAGATTACCGAACGTGGTGTCGGTAATGGGATCTCCATGATCATTTTTGCGGGTATTGTGGCTGGGTTGCCTAATTTGATTATGCAATCATTCACCTCAATCGAAAATGGCCAAGCAAGTTTGATTGGTCTGGCAGTTTTTGCACTGCTTTCATTAGGTGTGTTGGCCGCAATTGTGTTTATTGAAAAAGCACAGCGTCGTATCCCCGTGAACTACGCACAAAAACAGCAAGGTCGACGTGTATTTACCGCGCAGCAAAGCCATTTGCCATTGAAAATTAATATGGCGGGCGTGATTCCTGCAATTTTTGCCAGTTCATTGCTTTTGTTCCCTGCGAGCTTAGGTCAGTGGGTGGGTAGTGCAGATCCGAATGCGGGTATTATCAAGCGTAGTCTGCAAGATTTGGCTTTAGTTTTATCGCCTGGACAACCTTTGTATTTGGTGCTCTTTGGTGCGTTAATTATCTTTTTCTGTTACTTCTATACCGCGCTGGTTTTCAGTCCAAAAGAAGTTTCAGAGAACTTGAAACGCAGCGGAGCTTATGTGCCTGGTATTCGTCCAGGTGAGCAAACTGCTCGTTACTTAGATCATATTCTCAATCGTTTGACCTTTATTGGCGCGATTTACATTACAGTGATCTGTTTGATGCCGATGGTATTGCAAAGTTCATTTGGTATTCCATTCTCTTTGGGTGGTACCTCTTTGCTGATCGTTGTAGTTGTAGTGATGGACTTTATGGCTCAGCTTCAAGCACATCTCACCTCGCACCAGTACGATAACCAAACGTTAATGAGAAAAACGACTGCTCATCCGAAGGGATAAGCGCACTTAGAGGTTTCATCATGAAAGTACAAGCTTCTGTAAAGAAAATTTGTGGTAGCTGTAAAGTTATCCGTCGTAATGGGGTTATCCGCGTGATTTGTAGCGCAGAACCTCGTCATAAGCAGCGTCAAGGTTAATCTGATCAAGACCTGTTGATTTCAGTAGGCTAATTAGGTTAATATCCGCCCCTCAAGATTTTTTGTGGGGCGGTTGATTATCTACTGCCTTTTTGGAGAAAAGTGAATGGCTCGTATTGCCGGTGTAAACATTCCGGATAACAAGCATGCTGTTATCTCCCTCACGTACATCTTTGGTATTGGTCGCCACACTGCTAAGAATATCTTAGCTGCTGTTGGTATTGCTCCAACAACTAAGATCCGTGAATTGGATGATGCTCAGCTTGATGCGATTCGTGCAGAAGTTGCTAAGGTTCCGACCGAAGGTGACTTACGTCGCGAAATTTCCATGAACATTAAACGTTTAATGGATCTAGGCTGCTACCGCGGTCTTCGCCATCGTCGCAGCTTGCCTGTCCGTGGTCAACGCACCAAAACTAACGCACGTACCCGTAAAGGTCCGCGCAAACCGATTAAAAAGTAAGATTTCTGGAAGCTAAAAGATGGCTAAAGATACTCGCACACGCAAGAAGGTCACTCGTACCGTCTCTGAAGGTGTTGCACACATTCACGCGTCTTTTAATAACACCATTGTAACGATTACCGATCGTCAAGGTAATGCATTGGCTTGGGCCACCTCAGGTGGACAAGGCTTCCGTGGTTCACGTAAATCAACTCCGTTTGCTGCTCAGGTAGCTGCTGAAGTTGCTGGTAAAGCAGCTTTGGATTACGGTTTGAAAAACCTAGACGTCCTTGTGAAAGGTCCTGGTCCTGGTCGTGAGTCTGCGGTTCGTGCATTAGGCGCAGTGGGTTATAAGATTAACAGCATTACCGATGTGACACCAATTCCTCACAACGGTTGCCGTCCACCTAAAAAACGTCGCGTGTAAGGAGAAACATTCATGGCTCGTTATATTGGTCCAAAATGCAAACTCTCTCGCCGCGAAGGGACAGACCTGCAATTAAAATCTGGCGTTAAACCATTTGACGTTAAGACTAAAAAACATGCTAAAGCTCCTGGCCAACACGGTGGAGCTCGTGGCAGCAAACAATCTGAGTACTCACTACAATTACGTGAAAAACAAAAAGTACGTCGCATGTACGGTGTTTTAGAGCGTCAATTTAGTAACTACTATAAAGAAGCAGCTCGTGTTAAAGGCGCAACTGGCGAGAACTTGTTAAAGTTACTTGAAAGCCGTCTTGATAACGTCGTTTATCGCATGGGTTTTGGTTCTACACGTGCAGAAGCTCGTCAGCTCGTATCTCACCGTAGCGTTACTTTGAATGGTCGTCGTGTTAACATCGCGTCTATCCAAGTTAAAGCTGGTGATGTGATTGCAGTTCACGAAAGCGCTAAACAACAATTACGTATCAAAAACGCAATTGAGTTGGCTGCGCAACGTGGTATTCCTTCTTGGATGGAAGTTGACCATTCTAAATTAGAAGGTACCTTCAAAGCTGCTCCAGATCGTTCTGATTTACCTGCTGAAATCAACGAAAGCTTGATTGTAGAATTGTATTCTAAATAATCCTTGAGGTAGCAATAATGACGCGTACTGCAAACGAGTTTCTAACTCCGCAAGCGATCAAGGTCGAAGCGGTTAGCGGGACCTCGGCAAAAGTGATTCTAGAACCTTTAGAGCGTGGCTTTGGTCATACTCTAGGTAATGCTCTACGTCGTATTCTATTGTCATCTTTACCTGGCGCAGCTGTGGTTGAAGTTGAGATAGAAGGTGTCGAGCACGAGTACAGTACTTTAGAAGGCTTGCAGCAGGACATCGTCGAGCTCTTGCTGAACCTAAAAGGATTGTCTATTAAGCTGTTCGATCAAAACGAAGCTTACTTAACGTTGGAAAAACAGGGTCCTGGCGACGTAACTGCTGCTGACCTTCGTCTACCTCACAACGTTGAAGTGGTTAACCCAGAGCATTTGATCGGCACATTGAGTGCTTCAGGTTCATTGAAAATGCGCCTGAAAGTCTCTCAAGGTCGTGGTTATGAAACATCTGACTCACGTTTCCCAGAAGGCGAGACTCGCCCAGTGGGTCGTTTACAGTTGGATGCTTCTTATAGCCCAATCAAACGTGTATCTTACACCGTAGAAAACGCGCGTGTAGAACAACGTACTGACCTTGATAAGCTGGTCATTGATCTTGAAACCAACGGTACTGTTGATCCTGAAGAAGCAATCCGCAAAGCGGCAACAATCTTGCAACAACAAATTGCAATTTTTGTTGATCTTCAGAAAGACCAGGCACCTGTGGCTCAAGAACCTCGCGAAGAAGTTGACCCAATTTTGCTTCGTCCAGTAGATGATCTTGAGCTTACTGTTCGTTCTGCTAACTGTTTGAAAGCAGAAAATATTTACTACATTGGTGATCTTGTTCAACGTACTGAGGTTGAGTTGTTAAAAACTCCAAACCTAGGTAAGAAATCGTTGACTGAGATTAAAGATGTTTTGGCTTCGAAAGGCTTGCAACTCGGCATGCGTTTAGAAAACTGGCCACCAGCTAGTTTGCGCATGGACGACCGTTTCGCCTATCGTAGCCGTTAATTAAGTAGGACTATCACCATGCGTCATCGTAATAGTGGTGTGAAATTAGGCCGTACCAGCAGCCACCGTAAGGCGTTGTTCCAAAATTTAACCAATGCACTTGTTGAGCATGAGTTAATCAAAACAACTTTGCCTAAAGCGAAAGAACTTCGTCGCGTTGCTGAGCCTTTAATCACTTTAGCTAAAAACGATACAGTAGCAAACCGTCGTTTGGCGTTTGCTCGTACTCGTAATGCAGCAACTGTAGGTAAATTATTTACCGTGCTTGGCCCTCGTTACAAAGAGCGTAACGGCGGTTATCTACGTGTTCTTAAAGCGGGCTTCCGTGCAGGTGATGCTGCACCGATGGCTTACGTTGAGCTTGTAGATCGCGAGCTTAAATCTGCTGAATAATTTCACAGATTTAAAAAAACCGGCTTAATGGCCGGTTTTTTTTATGCTTTTTATTTTGTTTACTGTCCGTTCAGCTTTATCTGTATGACGAATAGGTGGTGTGGTTAAAATTATGTTTTAATCATTTTCTCTAGCATGAACCTTTAAAAGTATGATGAGCAAGCAGATTGATGTTCTAATTATCGGTGCGGGTATTTCGGGGATTGGCCTCGCTGCACATCTTGCTCAGCAATGTCCAAAACGACAATTTGCGATTCTCGAAGCACGGGAGAGCATCGGCGGTACTTGGGATTTATTCCGCTATCCCGGTATTCGTTCTGACTCGGATATGACGACTTTTGGCTATCGTTTTAAGCCGTGGCGCAAAGCAAGTGTGCTGGCTGATGCGGCTTCTATTCGAGGGTATCTGTCAGAAGTCGTTGATGAACAACATTTGCGCGAAAAAATCTATTTTGGCCATCGGGTGATCGCTGCGAATTACGATTCAGCAACCAAACAATGGTGGGTTGAAGTCATCAATGCACAACAGGAAAAACAAACCTGGATCGCCAATTTTATCTTTTCCTGTACCGGCTATTATGACTATGCACAGGGTTTTTTGCCTCACTATCCAAATCAAACTGCCTTTCAAGGTCAGTTGATTCACCCACAGCATTGGCCGGAGTCGCTAGATTATCAGGGTAAGAAGATTGTGGTGATTGGTAGCGGTGCCACTGCGATCACGTTACTTCCAGCCTTGGTGCAAGGTGGGGCTGGGCATGTAACCATGCTGCAACGTTCACCCACCTATATTGCTTCGATTTCTGCCTTGGATCAGATGTATCATAAATTGCGTAAATGGCTGCCAGAACAGACCGCTTATCAACTGATCCGTGGTCGTAATATTGTAACGCAGCGCTTGATCTACGCCTTGGCTCGTAAATATCCTCAGCTGGTCCGTACCTTTTTATTGCATGCGGTGAAAAAGCAGTTGCAGGGGAAAGTCGATATGAAGCATTTCACGCCACATTATTTTCCCTGGGAGCAGCGTCTCTGTGTGGTGCCTGATGGTGATCTCTTCCAGGTACTGAGAGATGGGCAGGCGAGTGTAGTTACCGATGAGATCGAACATTTCACCGAACATGGAATTCAGCTGAAATCTGGACAACATCTGGATGCGGATATTATTGTGTCTGCCACCGGCCTGCAAATTCAGGTCCTGGGTGGGATTCAGGCAACAGTGGATGGTAAACCCATTGATCCTGCTCAACACCTGCTTTATCAAGGAATGATGCTCAATAATGTACCGAACTTGGCCATGATGATTGGTTATATCAATGCATCGTGGACGCTTAAGGTCGATATTGTTGCAGATTATCTCTGCAGTTTATTAAATTATATGGATCAGCAAGGCTATGCCGAAGTCATGCCGGCTGGCCAGGCAGAGCAACTTCCTCAGAGTGTTATGGGAGGCTTAACTGCAGGGTATATCCAGCGTGCTACTCACTTAATGCCAAAGCAGGGGGCAACATCTCCTTGGAAAATGACCAATAATTATCTGGCAGACCGTAAAGCATTAAAACATGCAAGTTTTGAGGATGGTATTCTAACTTTCCGTAGCTGATTGTTCAGCTGTTTACCATTCCTATCGCCAGATGCTATCGCTGAAATGATGCATGAAATGCTGTTGAGTTGGGTTAAACTAGACACCTTATCAAACGTTGGGGATAAACATGTCAGAAGAAATGAGCTTGGAAGAGCGTAAAGTGATTTATCGTGCACGTCGTGGTTTGAAAGAAATCGATGTGTATTTTGATCCTTATGTGAAACAGTATTATTTGCAAGCTGATCCTGCTGAAAAAGCCTTATTTGCTGAATTGGTTGCTCAAGAGGATCCGGATTTGCTGGACTGGTTTATGGAAGTCACCGAACCACCACGCCCAGAGCTTAAAACGTTTATCGCGAAGCTTAAAAATTACATTCATGGCTAAGCCACGTGCTTTTCAATTGAAACGCAGCCGTATCGCGCTTGCGTTTCAGTGTTTGATATTCATGATCTTGCTTGCACTGCTATATGCTGTTGTCAATCCAGTCCTTTGGTTGATCTGTGCCGTGTTAGGCTTGATGAGTTATCTACTGTTTCGTAAACGGGCAGATTTGTTGCGTTTAGAGCATCTTGATGCGGATGATTGGTCTGTACTGTATCGCCAATCCTCACAGGTATTGCAGCTACAATTGCATCAAGTTATTGATCATCAACTGTATATCGTGCTGTACTTTCAAGGGAGTAAAATCCCGCCTATCGTGATCTGGTGTGATCAATTGACAGTTCCACAATGGAAATCTTTAAAACAGTTAGCGCTGCTCAATCATTAGCGAGTAAAGTCAAATTTCTTTCTAAAGTAGTTAGGCTTTTATTGGGTTATCCTAAAAAGATAAGTTTATTATCGTATTGTGGATAACATGTGATTTATCCACATCTAACACTACAGTTATCCGCAATTTAAAAAATTTTAATGCCATTATGGGCTTGTAGACCATAACGAAGCAGAGTGGCCGCCAAAGATTGAGCAAGCCGCACGACAATGAAATAAATTTTAAAAAGACGCCTCATGAACTTTCGGGCGAGGTCAACAATTTATTCGCCCGAGAGGTAACATCAATTTAAGTTATTTCTGAGCCAATTGCGCTTCTAGCAGCTTGATCTGTTCTTCTTTAAGTTTGATTAAGTCATCGGCATCTTTGTGTTGCTGTTGCAGGCTATTTTCTTGCTCTTTCAGCTGTTGCTGCACATCTTCCAGTTTGGCGATTTCATCTTTGGCCAGGGTCTCATTTTCAGCAACGGGCGCTTTTAACAGACTGTCATCGACGAGCGTGGTAGCAGGCTCAGAAGCAGCAGCTGCAACCTGTGCTTGGACTTCAGCTGGTTTTACTTGTGGCTTAGTCATCGGTTGACCGATCACGGCTTCGGTATTGGCGGCAGATGGATCTTCTGCCAAGAACTGGGCATAGGCCACATAGGCACCCACCAGAATAACGATCGTACCAATAATTCCCCATAATAAGGTGGAGGTGTTTTTTTGCTCTAATGTCATGAATCGAACCTTTATTCGGAACGACGAGGCTTGAACTGTATAACCCCAATTTCATCGGGTTCAGCAGGAATTTCCGGCTGTTCCACATGGGTTGGCCGGTTCTCGCTGTAACCACATTCTATACATTCAATCCACTCGTCATCAGCAGAGGTCAGCATGACAACACGGTCCAAAGCTTCACATTTTGGACACTTCACACCTGCAATAAAACGACGTTTAATATTCATCATTCTAACCATCTGCTGATCAAATTAGGCGCCTAGTTTAAGCCGTTTTGGGGCGGTTCGTCCAACCTTGATGACGTAACAATGCATCTATTTTTGGCTCCCTTCCGCGGAAACTGATAAATGCGTCAAGCGCTTTTTCTTTTCCGCCAACTGCTAGGATTTTCTTACGAAACTCATGTCCAGTCTCGGTATTAAAAATCCCTTCATTTTCGAAACGGTCAAAGGCATCACTGGCCAGAACTTCAGCCCATTTGTAAGAGTAATAGCCTGCTGCATAGCCGCCGGCAAAGATGTGGGTAAAGCTGTGCTGAAAGCGGTTATAGGCCGTCGTAGGTGCAACTGCATATTTGGCACGAATGGCATTGAGTGTGCTTTGAATTTGTTCGGTTGTTAATGCAGGGGTTTGGCAGTGAATTTCCAGGTCAAACAGGGCAAACTCAAGCTGGCGTAAGGTCTGCATTCCGGATTGAAAGAAGCGCGCAGCGAGCAGAGCTTCAAGCAGCTCATGAGGCAAGCTTTCTTTGCTTTTGATATGTTCGCTGAGTAAGTCCAGACTATGCTGATCCCAAGTCCAGAATTCCATAAACTGGCTTGGCAATTCAACCGCATCCCAGGCTACCCCGTGCGTACCGGCAACCGCAATATTGTCGACTTCGGTTAATAAATGATGCAAGCCATGACCAAATTCATGGAACAGGGTATTCACTTCATCGTGGGTTAATAGCGCTGGCTGATCACCGACCGGTGGGGTAAAGTTGCAGACCATGTAGCAGATTGGTTTTTGCAGACCTTGAGCAGTTTGCATGCGTGAACGGAAGCCACTCATCCAGGCACCACCACGTTTGCCACTCCGTGCATATAGGTCAAAATAAAATCCGCCCAGCACTTGGCCCTGATCTTCCAGCTCGAAATAGCGGGCGTCTGGATGCCAGACTGGCGCTGCACGCTCAACAATCTGTACACCATAAAGGCGGTTCACAATCTGGAACAGACCTTGCAAAATTCTTGGTACAGGAAAATAAGGTTTCAGGGCTTCTTGCGAAAGATTAAAACGCTGCTGCTTTAATTTCTCCGAATAATAGGTGGTATCCCAAGGTTGGAGTGTTTCGATACCATCACTTTGAGCCATGGCCTTGAGCTCAGCAATCTCAGCCAGTGCTGGTGTCAAGGCATGTTCTGCCAGTTCAACCAGGAACTGTTGCACTGCTTGCACATTCGGCGCCATTTTACTGGCCAGAGAATATTCAGCATAATTGTTGAAACCCAATAACTGTGCCATTTCCTGACGCAGTGCCAAAACTTCTTGCATGATGGCGCTGTTGTCAAATTCTGTATGCTCAGATTGATCTGATGCACGGGTCGTATAGGCTAGATAGAGTTCTTCACGCAGACTGCGGTCATCCGCATAGGTCATAATTGCCAGATAAGATGGAATATCAAGGGTCGCGACCGCCTGATCGAGTTCATGCTGTGCACCATACTGTTTCAGTAATTCAATACTTGATACTGGTAAACCCTGCAGTTGTTGTTCAGTCAAAGGCTTATGATAGGCTTGGGTCGCGTCTAGCACATGATTGGAAAAATCAGAGGAGAGTTGTGACAGGCGTGCAGAAATTTCTGCATAACGTTTTTTGGCTGTACCCTCGAGCGCTACGCCTGAAAGTTTGAAATCTCGCAGAGCCAGTTTGACGGCACTTTGCTGGGCTGCGCTTAATTCACTAAATTCGCTACGGTCGTGCACCTGCTGATAGGTTTGATAGAGAACGGTATGTTGACCCAGTTGTGTGTAATAGTCACTTAAAGCTGGAAGCAGAAACTGGTAGGTGTCACGAGTTTCCGTGTTATTCATCACGGCATTCAAATGCGATAGGATGCCCCAAGATTCATTGAGCTGGTTCTCTAAACCGTCAATATCCGCTAAGACCTCACGCTGCGCCGAAAATTGCTGAGGTACCTGTTGTAAGCCCTTGAGAAAATTCAGGCCATGCTGTAAATGCTGTTCGATCTGTTGTTTCAGTTCAGTAAGCTGAATCTGCTCAAACTGTGGAACAGGTAATGTTGCGTGTTCTAAAGTCATATGGATGCTACAAATGGTCTTCTTGCCCTTAGATGTAAGTCTTGTCGTTACTGAAATCAAGCGTTGAAGTGATTTTATTTGTGCGGAACAAGCTTCAGTGAGAGTGTGGGGCCTGGGAAAAATGGGAGCCAAAGCTCCCATTTTGTTTTACTTAAGCGAATTTACTCAGTGCGAGGTTTAGCATTGGATTTTTTCTTTTTGACTTTGTCTTTTTTCTTGGCTTTCTCTTTGCTTTTCACATCTGCTTTAGCCATCGATTTTTTACCCGGCTTTTTGGTGTAAGCGCTTGGTTTGCTCTTGGGCTTTTTCTTACGTTCAGGTGTATCGCGCTCTTCCGTTGTGGGCGTCCGCTTGTCGGCATAGACTTGTTCATCGATTGCCGGTTTTGCAACACGTGGGGCACGACTGCGAATAATCCGGCCAGCATGGGTCAGTTGTTTGACCAAGGCAAAATCAATTTTGCGTTCTTCCAGATTGACGCCTGCCACTTTAATCAGGACTTCATCCCCGAGGCTAAAACTCTGTCCTCGGTTTTGTCCAACCAGACTTTGGCTGGCTTGATCATACACAAAGAAGTCATCCCCGAGCTGGCTGACGTGAATCATGCCGTCGATATAAAAATTCTTTAATGTCACAAATAGACCAAACTCAGTCACTGCACTGACCACACCAATAAAGTCTTCACCCAGATGCTGCTGCATATAGTGGCACTTCAACCACATGGTCACGCTACGTGAAGCTTCATCGGCACGGCGTTCGGTTTGTGAGAAATGTTCTCCGGCATCATCTAGCGCAGCACCAGAAAGCGGATATGTTTTTTGTTGCAGTTGCGCTTTGATGGCACGGTGTAACAGTAAATCCGGATAACGGCGAATCGGTGAGGTGAAATGTGTATAGGCTTCATAAGCCAAGCCGTAGTGACCGGAATTTTTGGCGCCGTAATAGGCCTGCATCATGGAACGCAATAACACCGCATGAATACTTGGTGCATCAATACGATCTTTGGTTGCATCAATCACGGCTTGATAGTCCGCTTGTGTTGGCTGTTCAGGGAAATTCAGTCCCAGCAGTTTGACAAAATCGCGGACTTTCTGGATACGAGAAAATTCTGGTGGCTCATGCACCCGGTACAAGATCGGGATCTCATTTTTCAGCGCATAGTCTGCTGCTGCCACGTTGGCCAGTAACATACATTCTTCGATCAGCTTGTGCGCATCATTACGGCTACGCGGCAAGATTTCATCAATCCCGCCGAGCTGGTCAAAGGTCATGTAGGTTTCAATGGTTTCAAATTCCAATGCATGACGTTGGCTACGCAAAGTAGTGAGCACCTGATAGAGCTGGAAGAGTGTATTCAGTGATTTCTGTACTGCACGATCAGCGGGAATGACCTCACTGTCACCTTGGAAATATTTGGCGACCTGATTGTAGGTGAGGCGTGCCTTGGAGTGCATGACGGCCGGATAAAACTCATAATCGGTGACCCGGCCAGCACGTGACACTTTCAGGTCACACACCATGCACAAGCGATCAACATGGGGATTGAGCGAACACAGCCCATTGGATAAGGCTTCAGGTAACATCGGTAACACGAAGTGTGGGAAGTAGACGGATGTGCCACGTTCCACTGCCTCCTGATCAAGTGCTGAATCCAGTTTGACATAATGGCTCACATCGGCAATCGCAACAACGACTCGGTAGCCACCACCCGGACGTTTTTCTGCATACACGGCATCATCAAAGTCACGGGCATCTTCACCATCAATGGTTACCAAGGCCAGATCGCGTAAATCAACACGACCTTCACGGTCTTTCTCGCCCGGTTCTTTGTAGCTGGCGGCTTGTTTGAGAACGTCTTCTGGGAACTCATACGGCAGACCAAATTCCAGAATGGTCTGTGGGATAATGATTTCGGTATCCGATTTATCTGCCATCGATTGCACAATATGGCCGGTCGCGAGTTCTTCACGGGTTGGGTAGTCATCAATCGCGACGCGGATGGAATCTCCCAGTTTGATCTGCGCATGTTCGATCAATTCTTTTTCGAGCGTGATCGGTTGATGAGCATTTGGCATGCTCGGCTGGACAAAGTATTCATTGTCATAGCAGCTGACTTTGCCAATAATCTGTTTGACCCGACGCTGGGTCACTTCGCTAATAAAGCCCCAAGGCTTGCCTTTACGGTCTACCGAGGTCTGGCGTACTTTAACGCGGTCACCATTAAACACTAAACGCAGTTCGCGTTCGGGAAGTAACAAGTCGTCTTGGCCATCGACCTGGGCAATGCCGAGACCCTTACTGTTGATATAAACAGTTGCATCATGGGTCGGTTGATCAGTGGCCAACTGAAACTTGAAACCATCTTTCATGAGTTGGCCATCACGCACCATTGCACTCAGGCGATGATTTAGCGCTTCAATGCTCTGCTGATCCTGGATTGCAAAATGCTCGACCAGATCTGCATGTGATTGCGGGGATTGTAATTGTTCAATCGTATCAGTAATCAGTGTGCGGCTTGGAATAGGATTGTCGTAGCGTTCGGCTTCGGCTTTTGCTTCAGGATCGACCCAGTTTTTCATAATATCTTTTGGCTTTACGTCAGAACATAGCTTTAAGCATAAGTCATGCTGAGTAAGACTGCACGTCATTGCGTACAATATTCTTGTTTATACGGTGTTTTCCATCCGATTTTTTCTTGGAGATCCTGCTGTATCCCGGATAAACCGGTAATTCAAACCGCTTTTTGGGGTAAATTGCTTAAAAAGTATTTAATTGAACCAAAAATACGGTTTTTTTTAGGGGTATCCCTTGAAGAACCGAAGTTTAGTTTGTATTATGGCGGCTCGTTACGGTGAGATGGGTGAGTGGCTGAAACCACGTCCCTGCTAAGGACGCATACGGGCAACTGTATCGAGGGTTCGAATCCCTCTCTCACCGCCACGTTTACTTACGTGAAGCGCTCATAGCTCAGCTGGATAGAGCACTTGGCTACGAACTAAGGGGTCGGGAGTTCGAATCTCTCTGAGCGCACCAAGTAAGTTAAACGAAAACGAAACACAAGTATATGCGCTCATAGCTCAGCTGGATAGAGCACTTGGCTACGAACTAAGGGGTCGGGAGTTCGAATCTCTCTGAGCGCACCAACTTGAATAAGAAACCGCTTTATAGCGGTTTTTTTGTGCCTGAAATTTTCTAATAAATTCATTTGCATCTTCGTAAGAAAGCTTGTTTTTTAGCTGTTCTTATTCATCAAAACTGTACCAGTCTTCAGTATTTTTACTGCTTGAATATAAAACAGTGGGCTGAAAAACAAGATTTTCTGCAAAGTAGAACAATATCTAAACGTTTGGTTGCAGTTCAATGAAAAAAACCTCATCTTTCGATAAAAACTGCGTATAATGCAACGCATCAGGTACGCGCTCATAGCTCAGCTGGATAGAGCACTTGGCTACGAACTAAGGGGTCGGGAGTTCGAATCTCTCTGAGCGCACCAACTTGAATAAGAAACCGCTTTATAGCGGTTTTTTTGTGCCTGAAATTTCCCCAATCTTCTCCCTTTACCCCTCTTGAAATAAATCCGTCTATTATTTTTCAAGACTATCTGAATATGCTCTAATAGCGGCGATTATACGACCAACCGAATTTTCGTTATGACAGATCAACAACCTGCCTTGGCGCTACGTTATCAGCTCAATCTGGAAGAATCACAAGATGGTTTTGCGCTAGCAGCCTTTGGTAAAAAACAATTCACCCGTTTTATGACCCCGCTGATCAGCATCGGGATTATGCTGTGGGGTATTTATTTGGGATTCGCTGGAGTCGGGCGTTATTATGTTGCGCTCGGGGCATTCTTTCTGGTTTTACAGGCGGTGATGCGCTACTGGTTTTTACCGATGGTCTTCAAGCGCCAGTTTGTCAAATATCAGCTCGGGAAAAGCGAACAGGGGATTGAACTGTTCCAGGATCATGTTGAACTCTACGTCAATGGACGCAAACAGGTATTTGCTTATAGCGCCGTTCGCCATTTTGCCAGCAGCGACTTGACTTATATGATCGAGTTTAATAACCGTATGGTGGTGATTGTGCCAAAGCGTGCTTTTGCCAATGCAGCCGACCAGAGTTTATTTGAAAACACCTTTAAAAAATAAGGAAGATTGTGATGAGCATTCCATCAAAGATTGTCTGTGTTGGTCGCAGTTATGCAGATCATGCCAAAGAGTTGGGTAATGCTGTTCCTGACCGTCCAGTTCTGTTTATCAAGCCACCGAGCAGTTTGGTGAGTCTGGAGCAGGGAATCGCATGGAATCGGGCTCTCGGGGATTGCCATTATGAGTGTGAGTTGAGCTTGCGTATCGATCAGCCATTAAAAGCAGAAACAGATCCATCTCAAGCCTTGCAGGCGGTGGGTGCGGTGACTTTGGGGCTGGATTTAACCTTGCGTGATCTACAAAATGAATTAAAAGCCAAAGGTCAGCCTTGGGAGCGTGCCAAAGCTTTTGATGGCTCATGTCTGCTCGGAAGCTGGGTGGAGGTAAGCGAAATCCAGGACTGGAAAGCAGTAAGCTATCAGTTACAGGTTAATGACGAAATCCGTCAAAAAGGTAATACAGCCTTACTGATTTTTGAGATTGGTGCTTTGATTGCAGAAATCAGTCAGAGTTTCTCTCTACAGCCGGGCGATGTGATTATGACTGGCACACCTGCTGGTGTTGCAGCGTTGCATTCAGGCGATCAGTTGACCATGACCTTGAATGGCACAACGCAGGATTTTGTCTGGACGACCTTTGTAAAATAATTTTTTATCGTATGACCTAGGATCACCCGCTGATCCTAGGCTCGAAATTATTTTTGTTCAAAAATACGTGCGAGTGGAATAGACAGCTTCGCTGCCAGATAATCATCCGTTTCGATCAGAGCCTGGCCGATCCGGCAGATCCATCTGTCATCCGCATGCAGATTGCCGATATCCTTGCGTAAAGGCAGCGGATACGGCAGGGCACTATAAAAACTCCAGAAATCGACCTGAGCCAGATTGCGAACCAAAACATATTCGTCATTATCGGTACGCTTGATCAGATTTTGCTGTTCCAGCATCAGCACATAAGTGGGCCAGTGCCCCATCTCACCGCGACCCAGAATATTCAGGGCTTCTTCATCACTGACACTCGCACCGATCTGCTGTTTGCGATAGAACAGTTCCAAAATATCCAACAGCATGAGTACTGGATGTCGTAATCTTTCTTTGCTGGTATGAAAGGCTGTGAGTGCATAGCTGATTTCGACGCCGAGCAGGACGATATTCCACGACAGATAAATCCAGAGTAGGAAAATCGGCACGGCAGCAAAGGCACCATAGACAATTTCATAGCTGGTAAAATTGGCCATGATCAAGCTAAACAGATTTTTTAACAGCTCAAATACCACAGCACTGAATAGACCCGCAACTGCTGCGGCTGAGATCGGGACACTGCGATTAGGAATGGTCCAGTACAGAATAAAAAAACCGATGACCGTGAGAGCAAATGAAATGATCCATAAGATAAATGCTCCATCCACTTCATAACCTGCAAAATTATTGCTCAGGATATTCATGGAAGCGACGGTAGAGGAAAGCGCAAAGGCACTGCCTAAGACAATCGGTCCTAAGGAAATAATGGTCCAGTAACGCATGAAACCCATAATCCCACCGCGGGTTTCTTTGACCCGCCAGATGCGATTAAAAGCACCTTCTACACTGATCAGCATCAGTACCGTAGTGATAAACAGAAACAGCACCCCGATGGCGGTCAAATTGCTGGATTTTTCTGTAAAGGCATTCAGTGCCTTATCAAATGCGATGGTACTTTTGGGTAGGAAATGACTATAGATTAATTGTTGTAATTGTTGCCGTGCCGGTTCTAAGGCCTTAATTGAAGAAATGATCACCAAGAATACCGTGAGCATCGGCACTACAGCAAACAGCGTAGTGTAGGTTAAAGAGCCTGCCTGTTCCCGGCAGCGATCTGCTTCGAAACGACGAATAACAAAGACCACAAACTGAAACCAGGTTTCTTGATAAAAAGGCAGTTTCTTTAATAAATGCATCATCGGCACGGATCTCAATTTTTTGATGTTCTTGCGGTGATTTATTATTAGCTTAGCCAAAAAGTAAGAGAAATACCGTATAGTTTTTCTTTTTAACCAAATTTTTTAAATAATATGCAAGCATATGTCCTTGTGCTGTACTACAGCAAATATGGTTCTACCCGGGAAATGGCACATCTCATCGCAAATGGCGTGGAGGCGGCGGGTGTCTTGGTAAAAATCCGTACAGTGCCTCATGTTTTCCCTTCAATCAAGGAAGCAGAACCAAGTATCCCAGAGCAAGGGGATATTTATTGTACTTTGGATGATCTAGCCAATTGTGCAGGTTTGGCGCTCGGTTCACCAACACGCTTCGGCAATATGGCGGCAGAAATGAAATATTTCTGGGATCAGACGACTAGCCTCTGGCTGAATGGTGCACTGCATAATAAACCGGCCTGCATTTTTACGTCCTCTGGGGCTATGCATGGTGGTCAGGAAATGACTTTGTTTAGTATGTTACCGCCCTTGTTCCATCACGGCATGTTTATCATGGGTTTACCGAATGCCCATCCAGCGCTATCAAATACGCAAAGTGGGGGAACGCCGTATGGGGCTAGTCACGTCAGCGGGCCACGTCATGAGCTCAGCCTGAGTCAGGATGAAAAAGCTCTTTGTGAAGCACAAGGCAAGCGCTTGGGTGAGTTAGTGAAAAAACTGTCCAGTTAAAAGCAATCAAAGAGCACCTTAAGGTGCTCTTTGAGTAATATCTCAAAACATTCAAGATGTGTCGAAAGACAGAAGTTTGTTACGTCAGTTTATTGGGTTGGGCCTTTGTAGCCTGTCAAGAGTAAGCCATAGGAACTGCCTTCATCTTTATGGCTGACTTTCACTGGTAAGTAGTCCAGTTCAGGTGCAAGCCAGAAGATCGTATTGCGTTGTGGATCACTGTGCTGAATTTTAACTTTAATGGTATTAAATGTTCCATAACGTGTTTTTATGCTTTCATGACCTTCTTGGGTAAAATGACGTATATCTGCTGCTTTGGCATCTGCGATCGGATAGGTTGACTTTAAACCTGAAGCTTTCAGATCCTCACGAATTTGCAGCTCAGCATTTAATTCATCCAGAACACCGGATTTCCAAGCAAAAGAACGAGCTTTATTATTTTTTTTGGTGGTTATTAAATGTTCTTCAGGGCGAAAATCAATCGTTAATGTGTCATTACGCAATAAGACTTTGCTGCTACGTTTAAAGTCATTAGAAATGATTTTACCTTCGTTAAAGCTAAAACGGCTGCTTTCAGTCGCTGAGGCAAGCCCCCCAGCTCTGGCACTAAAAACATAATTCCACTGATTGCCACTTTTGCTGAGCGTACGCGTGGCGGAACCTAGGTTTTTACCATTATAAGAAAACTGATAACTGGCTTGGAATGGACTCATGGCGAGTGCGTGGCCCGTCATGCTGGTTAACAAGACAGTAGTCGTAAATCCCAACACCAGACGCATGTTTTTAACAAGTGAAATCGCCATTAGTGGATCAGTCCTAAGTAAAGAAATGTTTGAAATAATTGTAACGCGTGGCTGTGCTTTAAATCATGGAGAAATCCACATAATCATGTGAAAACTGTATAAATCCTGTAGAGCCACGCAAGTCTTTTATTTTTGCTGAATCGGAGACACTTGACTATCTCGGAGATCAAAGGAATCCGTGTCAGAAGCCATATTACTCATTTTGTTGAGGAGGGCAGCCAGATTTACATTTCCCAGAATAACTAACTCTGTTTCGCGTAATCGGGCATGGTTAATATGTACCTTGCCTAAGGTTTCGATCACAGAGCGGCTTTTTCCCATCCAGCGATTCAAATCCAGATATAACAACTCATCCTGAGCCCGTACGATCTGGTATTTTTCCAGGATTTTCCCTAAGGGGTCTTCTTTTAAGATTTTTTGATAAAAGAAGATTGCTGCATAAAAGCCAACTTTCTGGAACCAGTTTTTAAAGCGTGCTTCCACCACTTGAGTTTCACTGATCTGTTCAAAGACGACCAGTTGGACACGTTGGTTGAGTTCCATCTGAATCAGCTTTAAGTCTACGGACAGTGTGGTATGTAGACCTTTGACTTCAAGCGTTGCATACAGTCTTAACCAGTCTTCATGCAAATCTGCATGTAAGTCTTGTAAAATTCTGACGTTATCCGTGACGTAGCGCTTAAAGGTGGCATTCAGGAAGACTTGCGATAAAGCAAACTCGCGCTCCTCTTCAATAAATTCTTCCGCCCGTTGATACACTTGGCGAAGACGTTTAGAGAAATTGGAAATCAGCGTTTGCATATACAGGAGCTTCCAGAAAAACAGATCAAATTCAATATGAATGCCCATCTTGGCGAATGCAAAAAAAAAATCAAGTATTCTTCCGGATGGATTGTGCATGACATCACATTTTGCTGTGGATTCTTTGATGCCGTAGAGAAACTGCCGAAATACAATGCTATTCAGAGAGGGTATATATTTTTTATTATACTGTTTTCGCAATTTGGGGATGGACATTTTTTGTCAGCAGAATGCCATGGTAAAAAAAGCATTGTTTAAATCCAGTTTCACTGCATTTTGGTGGAAAGATCCGATATTTGTCGGTGCCGTGACATTTGCTGTGATTTTGCATGCCCTGATCTTGGCCATTCAATTTGCAATGCCTGAACCGTCAGAGGCGGCGAGCAAGGATATTGCGATCACGTTGCGTCCAAGTGCGGATAAAGTTCAGGAGGCCGATTTCCTTGCCCAAGCGGATCAGCAGGGCGCGGGAAAATTTCAAGAAGCTCATCGCATGTCGAGTGATATGTCTGTGCCAATGCAGGATCAGACCAATGGTGAGCAGCCTAACGAAACTTTAGAATCGATGCAGCAACAACGTGAGCTTAAATTCGAGGAAAAAGTGCTCATGACAGTGTTGAGCTGGCAAAAACAGGCCGAAGAAAAGCAGCGTAAAAAAGCCCTCGAAGAGTTACAAAGTCAGTTCCAGGCGAAAGCAGCCATGGTGGCGAGTCTGGAAGCGCAGTATTTACAACGACAGCAAAATTTTAGTCGACAGCAAAAAATTAAAACCGTCGATGGTATTCAGGCGAAACAGGATGCTTCAGCGGCCTATCTCGACAAGTTTCGACAAAAGGTGGAGTTGTATGGCAACCGCTATTATCCGGAACAAGCCAAACAGCAGCGCTTATCTGGTGAAGTCCGTTTGATGGTGGCACTCAATTCACAGGGTGGAATCCGTGCGATCACTCTGCTGGAAAGTTCAGGTCATCCTATTCTGGATGAAGCAGCAAAAGCTTCTGTGCGTAAGGGTGCACCTTTTGGACGTTTTGATGCCAACATGCGCGAGATTTCCGAGCTGAGAATTATCCGGACCTGGCGTTTTGATCCTGCAGAAGCAGAATTTGAAGTTCATTAATTCATTCTTTTCTTGATCATAAAAAAGCGAGCTCCAGGCTCGCTTTTTTGATGCTTATTCATCGCGTTCAGTATAGGGATTACTGACGCCTAATTTGGCCATAATCTCGATTTCTAACGCTTCCATTTCTTCAGCATCGGCTTCTGAAGTTTCATGATCATAACCGAGTAAATGCAAGGTACCATGCACCAGCATATGGGTGAAATGATCGAGCGGCTGTTTCGCCTGTTCCTCTGCTTCACACAGAACAACCGGGATGCAGATCACCAGGTCACCGAGCGGTAAAGCTTCCAGCATCGGAAGCACTTCCTCCGGAACTTCACTGGGGAAAGATAAAACGTTGGTTGGTTTGTCTTTTTCACGGTATTGCAGGTTGAGCTGTTGGCTTTCAGCAAGATCAACACAGGCAATGCCCATTTCACAATCACTGTCCATGTGTACATGACGCAAGGTGGTTTCCAGGACTTTTTTCAGGGCACCACGTTTTACTTCCAGAGCAGGACTTTTAAAGTCCTGCTGTAAAGACAGACTCAGTTTCAAAAATACACCTTTTTATTCGTTATGCTGCTGGTCTGCAGCAGCATTATGTTCAGCCATTAAGGCTTCTTGACGGGCCTTACGTTCGGCACGTGCTTCAGCACTTAAACGCTGCTGTTCACTATCCCAGCCTTCATAGGCCTCGACAATTTTCTGCACTAACTGGTGACGTACGACATCACGCGAGTGGAAGCGGGTAATGTGAATTTCCTTGATCGGCTCCAATACGCGTAAGGCATGTGCCAAACCTGATTGCTGGCCACGCGGCAAGTCGACCTGGGTAATATCCCCGGTAATGACAGCACGTGAACCAAAGCCTAAACGGGTGAGGAACATTTTCATCTGTTCGGGCGTGGTATTTTGTGCTTCATCCAGAATCACAAAAGAGTGGTTCAAGGTACGACCACGCATATAGGCAAGAGGAGCAACTTCAATGATTTGGCGTTCAATCATTTTGGCGACTTTTTCAAAGCCGAGCATCTCATACAGCGCATCATACAGCGGACGCAGATAAGGGTCGATCTTCTGGGTCAGATCACCCGGCAGGAAGCCAAGTTTTTCACCGGCTTCGACAGCAGGACGAACCAATAGAATGCGCTGAATTTCATTGCGCTCCAGCATATCGACGGCTGCGGCAACGGCCAGATAGGTTTTCCCTGTTCCTGCCGGACCAATACCAAAGGAAATGTCGCTTTGCAGGATACGCTGCACATAACGTTTCTGGTTGGCACCACGCGGGTTAATCCGTCCTTTGCGGGTTTGCAGCCAGACATTATCCAGACCGGTATGTTCCTGATCTGGATCGTCCAACAGCTCGCGTTCGGTCTGACTGCCCTGAATCATGAGGTGCAACTGATCGGCTGTGATTTGCCTAGGAGGTTCGGATTCCTCGAACAGCCGATGCAACAAGGCTTCGGCACGTTCTACTGCATCAATATCGCCATCGATAAAAAAGGCGTCTCCACGTTGGGTAATCTGAACATTTAAACGCTGTTCGATCTGTTTCAGATGGCCGTTATAAGCACCCAACATGCTTTGTAAACGATCCATCGAAATCCCGGTAAAAGTTACTGTACGTCGAATCGCTGCAGTCAAGAGAAATCCTTATGAAGTTAGCTTGTCGCCTTACATTACGCCACGTCTGGCTCTAGATTCAAGAGTTCTCCGTAAACTAAATTCAGCGTTTTAATTTCGGTAATCTCAATCTCGGCAAAACGTCCAACCCAAGCAGCGTCCCCAATAAAAGTTACTAAACGGGTGTTGTCTGCAGTGCCGACGAGCAAATTCGGATCTTTTTCTGAAACGTTCTCGACCAGAACGCGCTGGATGGTGCCGAGCATGGCATCTGTTTTATCAATGCTCGATTGCTTGATGACCTGCTGAACTTGAGCCAAACGTTCTTTTTTCACTTCTTCTGGCGTGTCATCTGGTAATTCTGCAGCAGGGGTGCCAGGACGCTTTGAGTAGACGAAGCTATAAGAGTGGTCAAAATCCAAGTCTTTAATAAACTGTAAGGTTTCAGCAAAGAGCTCATCCGTTTCACCCGGGAAACCGATAATGAAATCACTTGATAAATGCATATCTGGGCGTACTTGACGCAGTTTAGCAATCTTGTCGATATACACATCAATGGTATGGTTGCGCTTCATTGCCTGTAACACGGCATTCGAACCGCTTTGTACAGGTAAGTGCAGATGTGACACCATCTGTGGCAAGTCACGGTAGCACTGGATCAGCTCATCAGAGAATTCGAGTGGGTGCGAGGTGGTGTAGCGAATTCGACCGATACCCGGAATTTCTGCAACTAAACGTAACAATTCAGGGAAGGTGCAAATGCCGCCTTCAAAGGTTTCACCACGATAGCCATTGACGTTTTGACCTAACAGGCTGACTTCACGTACGCCTTTTTCGGCTAGAGTCGCGATCTCTGCAAGGACATCATCAAGTGGACGTGAGACCTCTTCACCCCGTGTATAAGGTACAACACAGAATGAACAATATTTGGAACAACCTTCCATAATTGAAACAAAGGCCTTATAACCTTCGACACGAGGTTCTGGCAGAAAGTCAAATTTTTCAATATCCGGGAAGGAAATATCAACGAGTTTGATTTTTTCTTTTTTCGGTAATTCAACCTGCTCTTGGTGCTGATCCAGCATCTGTGGTAAACGGTGCAGGGTTTGTGGGCCAAAAACCATATCGACATAAGGCGCGCGTTTCTGAATATTGTCGCCTTCTTGTGAGGCCACGCAACCGCCGACGCCAATAATCAGCTCCGGATTTTTTTCTTTCAGTTTGCGCCAGCGACCGAGTTCGCTGAATACTTTTTCTTGTGCTTTCTCACGAATAGAACAGGTGTTCATCAGCAGAATATCGGCATCACTTGGATCTGTGGTTAATACATAACCATGAGAGTCGCCAAGCAGATCCGCCATACGGTGACTGTCATACTCATTCATCTGACACCCTTGCGTCTCAATGTACAGTTTTTTGACTGTGCCTTGAGAAGAAGTGTGCGCAGGCTGGTGGACAGTGTTTTCTGAGGCAGCGTTGGCAGCAGTGGGGATGAAGGTTTGAACCGTCATGTAGGCTCCTAAAACGGATAAACATGGCAATGCCGAGACACGTCCATGGGAGGGATCAAAAAATGAGAGCACTATTTTAGCAGCATTTAGCGTTAAACTTATAAAAATCTGTCCGGCTTAGCATGTTGATTTTTTAATAAAAAATATTTGAAAATTAATCCCTTTTAGTCATAAGGTTACATAAGACAACAATACTGTTGTTTTGGAATAACTAAAATATCCATCAAGGGTGGATAGGTAGCAGGCAGAGGGCGGCATGAGGTTCAATAAAATCAGTGATTTATTCCTTCGTACGAAGAGGGTTAATCACCCGGTGCTGATGGCTGTCTGTACTTTGGTCATCGCCGGTCAAACAGCTCACGCGGCTGAACAACAGTTTAACGATGCTTTACGTGCAGCCAGTAATGCTGATCTGGTTCTGCTGGATGAGTATCAGCTCGCAATGCAAAATGATGTATTGGGCTATTATCCCGAATACTGGAAACTGAACAGTAACCTTGCCTTCCAGCCTGCTACAAATATTGTTTCTTTTGCCCAGCGCTACCCGCAATCTGCCATGGCTGAAAAACTGGCTGCTGACTATGTAGAAGAAAAAGTTAAACAAGCGGATTTTACTAGCGCACAGCCGGTCTTGAGCTATGTCACCAATCCAGACCAGGCGGAAAGCTGTGCAGTGGCACAGGTCCGTGCCAAATCAGGTGATGCCTTGGTTTTTGCTGAATACAAAGATATCTGGCTAAAGACCGATAGCCAACCGGAATCCTGTACCGGTCTCGGACGTATGATGCTATCGAGTCCATTACTCACGGCTCAGGATCGACAACAACGTCTTTGGGGACAACTGCGTGCTGGACAGAGTGGTCAGGCGATTGCAACAGCACAAACCATTGGAATGAACCTCTCACTGGCACAATTCAACCAGATCCAGCTCGACCCACAGAATTATCTCTGGTCAGCCAGTAAAAAGACCGCAGAGGACTATGCTTATCTGATTTTTGCGTTAGGTCGTCTGGCAGACAGTGACCTGAATACGGCCTTGGCTGCTGTTCCGCGTGCTGCCCAGGATACGCCAGTTGAAATCCAGAAATATTTATACCGTACGGTCGCCTATATCGGGGGAACTACGGTCATGAAAAATAATTTTAACCGTGCCGTGTTAAATGCCTTTGATGCCAGCTATGGTTTGGTCTTTAGTCCTGAAGAGGCGGAAATCTATGCACGTCAAGCCATCCGTTTTAGTGCTTGGGAAGGCCTGATTCGTGCCATTAATGCGATGAGTGTAAATCAGCGGCAGGAAGACCGTTGGCAATACTGGTTGGCCCGAGCATCCGAACAACGTGGAGATGCGAATGCAAAACGTGTTGCGCAAGAGATTTATCAGCGCCTGGCTCAGGGAGATGATTACCATAACCTGTTGGCTAAAGACAAAATCGGTCAGCGCTATAACAGTATTCCTACCGATGACCAGCCGAGTCGGCGTGATCTGCAGCGCTTAGCACAAGATATTCATTTTAACCGTGCCTTCACTTTGCGCAGCATCAATGCACCAGATAGTTATATTAACCGGGAGTGGAACTGGGCGGTACGCCAGGCTTATCTCAAGCATGATGATGGCTTATTGTTAGCTGCAGCAAAACAGGCAACGGACATGGGATGGTACGACCGGGCCATTTATGCAGCGGATCGTACTGTCAACAAACCCAGTTATAACTATCGTTATTTGATGCCACACCGCGATACTGTAGTGAACCATAGCCGCAATACCAACCTAGATCCTGCTTGGGCTTACGGCTTGATGCGTCAGGAAAGCCGCTTTGTGACCAGTGCCCGATCTCATGTGGGCGCCGGTGGCTTAATGCAAATTATGCCTGACACTGCAAAGCTGGTTGCACGGCAAATGGGCGAAACCTACACACCTGCGGCCTTAAGTGACCTGAATACCAATATCCGTTATGGCACTTTCTATCTGTCGATGATTCATAATCAGCTGAATGCCAATCCGGTACTGGCGACAGCTGGTTATAATGCAGGACCGAACCGCGCACGCCGTTGGCAATCAGAAGTGCAACCACTTTCTGCAGATCAATATACGGAAACGATTCCTTTGCTCGAGACGCGGGACTACGTCAAGCACGTGATGACCAACGCTACGCATTACGGCATTTTGTTGGGGCAGGGAGCACAATCTATCGGTCAGCGCATGCAGGTGATTCCGATGCGGATGACGCCATAATTATTGTCACGGTTGCGATTGATGTCTTGGGTTGAGATGAAAAATAAAAGCACCATGCAGACTAGCTTGATTTTTCTTAGTTCTCTTGTGGGGAGTGGACTGGCATTATGCTTGGGTTCGAATGTGCAGGCTGCACCGTTGCAAGGCTATGTGATGCAGGTACAAATGACGCCTGCAGTTTGTACTTTGGATCCGGCACGTAAAAAACAGCGCAAGTGTCTGGAGGGTTATTCCCTTACTATTACAGGTTTGTTGCCTGAAATTTCCGAAAAAGACTGTTCGACCCGTTCATCCGCAAATTTGTCACCCTTACAGGCCAAAGTTGTTGCACGGGTGATGCCGGATGAAAACGCCCGGGTTCAGTTATGGCGTAGTATTGGGGGATGTGTTCCGATGAATGCAAGCCAATATTTCCGTACCATCATCAATCTGGCTGAGCGTTTAAAAGTTCCAGCAGAATTAAGCAGTGCTGAGACGCGAAGTATGTCTGCTACACGCTTAAAACAACAATTTTTACGTTTGAATTCAGGTTTACCCGCCGGGGCGTTACGTTTTAATTGCCAATCTAGCGGGGGGAATGCTGTACTCACCAATATTCAGGTTTGCTATACAGTTGGTGGTCAGTATAAACAATGCTCAACTCAGCTGACTTCCAGCTGTCCGGCCAGCTTCCTGATTAAAGGTATTTATTAAGCCTTTTTCCAATTTTCATTTATATTTTCTATCAGACTTTTGTTGAAATACATGTGCTTTTGGGTGCAGGCAGTCAAGCTTTGGAGTACAATCTTTCGCGTTTATGATTATTAGGTTAAATAGAACAGCTATTTAATCGCATTGACTATCCTCAATTGGAGATAATTACATGAAGCAACCTGTTCGCGTTGCCGTTACTGGCGCTGCTGGTCAAATTGGTTACAGCCTACTATTCCGTATTGCCAGCGGTGAAATGCTAGGTAAAGACCAGCCAGTTATTTTGCAATTGTTAGAAGTTCCTTTTGAGAAAGCTCAAGCTGCGCTTAAAGGCGTAATGATGGAACTTGATGACTGTGCTTTCCCATTATTGGCAGGCATGATCGGTACTGATGATCCGAAAGTTGCATTCAAAGATGCTGACTACGCGTTATTGGTTGGTTCACGTCCACGTGGTCCTGGTATGGAACGTGCTGACCTATTAAAAGTAAACGGTGAAATCTTCATCGGTCAAGGTCAAGCGCTTAACGAAGTAGCGAGCCGTGACGTTAAAGTTCTTGTTGTAGGTAACCCTGCGAACACCAATGCTTACATCGCAATGAAATCTGCTCCAGATCTTCCAGCGAAAAACTTCACAGCAATGTTACGTCTTGACCACAACCGTGCGTTGACTCAACTTGCTCAAAAAGCGGGTGTTGCGGTTTCTGACATCAAAAACATGACTGTTTGGGGTAACCACTCTCCAACAATGTATGCTGATTACCGTTTTGCCAATGTAAACGGCGAAAGCTTGAAAGACAAAATCAACGATGCAGCATGGAACAAAGACGTATTCCTTCCTACAGTTGGTAAACGTGGTGCTGCGATCATTGAAGCACGTGGTCTTTCTTCTGCCGCTTCTGCTGCAAACGCTGCAATTGACCATATGCGTGACTGGGCGCTTGGCACAAACGGCGAATGGGTAACGATGGGTATTCCTTCAGACGGTTCTTATGGTATCCCTGAAGGCGTAATGTTCGGTTTCCCTGTAACTTGCGAAAATGGCGAATACAAGATCGTTCAAGGTCTTGAAATCGACGAATTCAGCCGTGAGCGTATCAACTTCACGCTGAACGAGCTAGAAGAAGAACGTGCAGCAATCGCTGACATGGTTAAATAATTTAATCTTTTAGATTAGATTGAAAGAGCACTCCACTTGGGGTGCTTTTTTTATGGTATTTATCGGGCAAAACAAAAAATAACAAGACTGGATGCGAGAGTCGCGGTAAATTGAAAACAAATACGCGAGTTTGATTTAATCAACAGAAAATACTGAAAATAACAGGAGAGCGTTATGTTAGAACAACAACCTACTTTCGAATTATTATTTGAACAGCTCGGCCTTCCCTCTGACGAAGCTTCCATTGAAAAATTTATTCAAGAACATCAGTTACCGGCAGAGGTTAAACTGCATTGTGCCGAATTTTGGAATGCCGGACAGCGTGATTTTTTGCAAAGTCACTGGAAAGAAGATGATGAATGGATTGTCATTATTGACCAGCTGAATGAACAACTCCATGAAGACAGCATGCCTGAAGTCTAAGACTTCAGGTTTTGCCTTGATAGATGATTGTAAATTCAGTGAAGTGTTTGAGCAATCATTTGCTGGAACCAGCTTGCTGTACGCAGCGGATCAAAAGCGGGATGTACTTGTAAAAGTTGTGGATCAAATTCTGCGGTTTTGGTGTATTTTTTGAGCCAATGACGTGTCAGCGCATGTTCTTTTTGAGCAGCTGAGGCATAAGCCAAGAAGAAATAAATATTCCCTTCTTCATGATGTGCAAGTGGTTTCAGAATCTGTTGCGTGATTAAAGCAAAACGGTTTTCACGGTTCAGTTCAAAATACAGCATATAGGCTTTGGCCAAATGTAAAGACAGGCTCAGATAGAGTGCTAAAGGTATTTCTTCATATTCAATCCGTGCCTGCTCCAGAATGACAATCGCTTCCTGCAGAAAATGGATTTGTTCCTGACGTATATTACTCAGTACCACCAGCTGCAGACGTAAATCTCCACGTTCCAGAGAAAGTTCAGGAGTGTTCTGACTCAAGTACAGTTGATCTGTCTCGCCAATACGCGCGATGATATGTTGTGCATTTTCCGCCATGAAGCAAAACCTCTGAATTGATCTGTTCTATATGAGGATGATCCTCGGAATTTAAAGCCGTGAGTGTTTTTACCAGAGTGTATGGCCACTACGTAACCAGGCGGTGATAGAAAGGCGTTGTTGTTTGGCGACCAAGACCTCGTGAAGCAGATCACTTTGGAAAACAGCAAGGCGGTTGGGTTCGGGCCGTAGAATATGCCATTCGCCATATTTATCTTGTAAACGCAGTTCACCGCCCCAATCAGGTTGCCATTCGGGATGTAAATAATAAACAGCCGAGATCATCCGGTCATTTTTCTGTTGCGGGTTATCACGATGCAGTGCGTAGAATTCTCCGGCGTGGTAACAGGCAAAATGTGCCTCAACTTCTCGGATTCCGGTAAAAAAGGCACGATTCAGTTCTTGGGCAAAACTATGTAAAGCCTGAATATGCTGTTGTGCGAGAGGGAGATCTTCTTGAATCCATAGAATATGATCGCTGCGGATATTGCTGACCACACCATTCTGGATGGCAGCTTCGCGAAAACGTGCCAGGTTAGCATTACATTCCTCAAGTAAGGCTTGTACATACTGTTCAGAATAGGCTTGGTCAATGACGGCAAACCCATGTTGATCGATGTCCTGCAAAACCTGATCGATATTCCAATGTGACGGGATAGAAAATGCGGTCATGACGCCTCGATTGAGTCTGAAAATGTGTAATTGAAACAGAACAGTATTTTAGATCAGGTGATCATCGGTAAAGAAACTTTTTTTCATGCTAAAATATCTGCCGATTTAAGGAACCCATATAAAGATGAATTACCGTCACCATTTCCATGCAGGCAACTTTGCCGACGTCATGAAGCATGTGTTGCTGCTGCAATTATTGGCACGCTTAAATGCCAAAGACAAACCTTATCGTTATATCGATACACATGGTGGTGCCGGTAAGTATGATCTGTCACTGGCGCCAGCCCAGAAATCGGGTGAATTCCTGAACGGGATTCATCGTTTGGTTAAGCTAGAAGACTCTGTCAAACGTCAGGCACCGGAAGGCGTACGCCAATATCTAAAATTGGTTGAACAGATGCGTGCTCAGGACGGTCAAGGTGCTTATCCGGGATCGCCGTGGTTTGCATTACAAGGAATGCGCGATATTGATAAGGCGACAGTTTTTGAAATGCAACGCGATGTATTTCAGCAACTGCGCCAGAATATTCGTGATAAGCGTGCTGGTTTGCATGAGCGTGATGCTTACGAAGGTTTACTGGGTGTCATTCCACCAAAAGAAAAACGTGGTTTGGTGATGATTGATCCACCATATGAGCTAGAGCGTAAAGATTTTCCCCAGTTGGTGGAATTGTTGCAAAATGCGTACAAGAAATGGCCAACGGGTGTTTTTGCGGTATGGTATCCAATTAAAGACCGCGCAATGATTGAACGCTTTGAAAAGAAAATGATGAAAACGGGTATTCGTCGCCAGTTGGTGTGTGAAATTTGTGTATGGCCGGATGATACGCCAGTGGGATTAAATGGTTGCGGTTTGCTGGTCATCAATCCACCTTGGCAATTCTCTGAACAGGCAGATGAAGCGCTGCAATGGTTATTCCCGCATTTACGTATGCAGGAAAATGGTGGCCACGCTGCAGTGCGCTGGTTGGTGGGTGAATAACCCGTTCAGACTCAAATAATTTATGTGACAGGTCAAGCTGGGACAAACAATGACAAATACACCAAAGCCGGAAAGCGAGCAGTCCACGCAGGAACATTCCTTTGATGGCATCACCTTCGAGGTGGTTGAAGAAGAGCATACGCGTGAAGGGCAACGCGTGAGACGCCGTGGAATTTACTTGTGGCCGAATCTGATCACTACCGCTGCGCTGCTTTCAGGTTTTTATTCGATTATTGCCAGCATGAATGGGGAGTTTACCCAAGCGATATATGCCATTTTTCTGGCTGCTTTGTTTGACGGTCTCGATGGTCGTGTGGCACGTGCGATTGGTGCGCAAAGTGCCTTTGGTGAACAATATGACTCTTTATCCGATTTGCTCGCGTTCGGTGTTGCACCTGCGATTCTGATGTATAGCTGGAGTTTGAATGATCTCGGGCGCATTGGTCTGGCTTGCTGTTTTATTTACACGGCTTGCGCAGCTTTTCGTTTAGCGCGGTTTAACGTACAGATCGGTGTGGTTGATAAACGCTATTTTATTGGTGTGGCCAGTCCATTAGCGGCAATCATGGTCATCTCACTGGTATGGGTGGGATTGGATTATCCGAGCATATTTGATTTGCAATCTCTTAGTATTAAGTTGTTGAACGCTGTCGTGATGGTGCTGGTCGGTTTATTGATGGTCTCCAACATCAAATACTACTCCTTCAAGCAGCTTGATCGTAAGCGGGTTCCTTTTGTGGTGATGCTACCGGTTGTGCTTATTTTTGCTGCAATCACCTATAATATTCCTGTCGGGATTCTGATTGTGGCACTCATTTATGCTTTGTCTGGTTTTGTAACAACTTTCTTAGCCAGGAAAAGTTAACGGGTAGGAGGTAAGTATGCTGAAGATCACCAATTTTCTAGATCTCTCTCGGCAGCTAAACCTCAAAGCTCAACATCGAGAGCCACTTGCTTATCATGCCCCACAGGGGCGTTATAAAATTGTTCATCAAAGCCTCGTCATTCCGGGGCTTCCTGCACCGTTATATTATCTGAATTTTTTTACCTTGCTTGGTCAGCCGAATCTTCCGATTTGGTTGAATGCGGATGCGGTTTTCAATGATTCACTTGATACCGCAACCGTGTTAGTCAGTGCCAGTCCTCATATGGTTGGGCATCTCAAACGTTATTCGATCAGTCGTGATTGTCAATTTGAAGATCATCAATTCCGTTTCGCACAGACTGATACAATTTCCGGTCAGTTTCCTCAATTTCGTTTTCAGCGTTTAGATACAGAATTTCAGGTTGATTTACAGATAAGGGCCAATAATCAGCCTGTCTATTTCAGTAAATTACGTCTCAACCTGATGGAATTTTGGTCGGTATTATGTGACTGTCAGGGGCAAGTCCGTTACCAAGGGCAGACCTATCACATTCAAGGGATGGGAGCATTGCAATACGCACGGTCAGTGCATATGCCTCCATTACCTCTGTGTTTTTATACCTGCCAGATTCTACATTTCGCTGATGATTTGCAAATCGTATTACAGCAAGTACGTGATCAATTTAATCAGGTTGTGATTTCCCGTTGCTATATTCGACAGGCGGATGGTCAACATCAATTTTTTGATCAGCATGTTCAATTCAAAATAGACCGCGTCTATCCTTGGGTGCAAACACCGAATGCTCAGCGTATGTATCTACCTCGTGAATTTAACTGGCGAATTTATCAGGATAAAAAGCCTTATCTCACCATCCATGCACAAAGTCGTGGTGATTTTAAATTTGGTTTGGGAGCTGGATATGTGGGAAGTTTCCATTTTGATGCAGAGTTGAATGGTAAACACTACAGCGGGGAATCCGGATATTGCGAATATGTGGATTGCCGGCCATTAAAATGGCAGGAAAACCAGCAAAAATCTTTTTTTCAAGAAAAGTTATTGAATACAGAGCCTTGCTTATTAAAAAACAAAAAAATTGACTAAATAAAATACACTTGGTGGATTTTTTCAAAAAACCGCTTGCGTCTGGAATGGAATGGCCTATAATGCGAATCCATCGGCGGCGCTGTTGAATAAAACTTGTTGAAAATCAATCGATTGGAAATAAGTTAAATTTAAGAGTTGACATTCTGGATAAACAGAGTAGTATAGCCGACCTAGCTTGATGCTGACGAAGCATCGAGAAGATCATTAAGAGATTATGAAGAACAACTTGTGTGGATTTTTACTGGTTGATTGATCGATATATTATCATTGATTGAATTGGTAGAAATTACTCGAAGTTTATTTGAGCGAATTTTTAGTCAGTAAGATTAATGAGCCAGATTTGGCCACTTCGAAAAAGTGGCAAATGATTTTAAACTGAAGAGTTTGATCATGGCTCAGATTGAACGCTGGCGGCAGGCTTAACACATGCAAGTCGAGCGGAGCGAGGGTGCTTGCACCTTAGCTTAGCGGCGGACGGGTGAGTAATGCTTAGGAATCTGCCTATTAGTGGGGGACAACGTTTCGAAAGGAACGCTAATACCGCATACGTCCTACGGGAGAAAGCAGGGGATCTTCGGACCTTGCGCTAATAGATGAGCCTAAGTCGGATTAGCTAGTTGGTGGGGTAAAGGCCTACCAAGGCGACGATCTGTAGCGGGTCTGAGAGGATGATCCGCCACACTGGGACTGAGACACGGCCCAGACTCCTACGGGAGGCAGCAGTGGGGAATATTGGACAATGGGGGGAACCCTGATCCAGCCATGCCGCGTGTGTGAAGAAGGCCTTTTGGTTGTAAAGCACTTTAAGCGAGGAGGAGGCTTACCTAGTTAATACCTGGGATAAGTGGACGTTACTCGCAGAATAAGCACCGGCTAACTCTGTGCCAGCAGCCGCGGTAATACAGAGGGTGCGAGCGTTAATCGGATTTACTGGGCGTAAAGCGTGCGTAGGCGGCTTTTTAAGTCGGATGTGAAATCCCCGAGCTTAACTTGGGAATTGCATTCGATACTGGGAAGCTAGAGTATGGGAGAGGATGGTAGAATTCCAGGTGTAGCGGTGAAATGCGTAGAGATCTGGAGGAATACCGATGGCGAAGGCAGCCATCTGGCCTAATACTGACGCTGAGGTACGAAAGCATGGGGAGCAAACAGGATTAGATACCCTGGTAGTCCATGCCGTAAACGATGTCTACTAGCCGTTGGGGCCTTTGAGGCTTTAGTGGCGCAGCTAACGCGATAAGTAGACCGCCTGGGGAGTACGGTCGCAAGACTAAAACTCAAATGAATTGACGGGGCCCGCACAAGCGGTGGAGCATGTGGTTTAATTCGATGCAACGCGAAGAACCTTACCTGGCCTTGACATAGTAAGAACTTTCCAGAGATGGATTGGTGCCTTCGGGAACTTACATACAGGTGCTGCATGGCTGTCGTCAGCTCGTGTCGTGAGATGTTGGGTTAAGTCCCGCAACGAGCGCAACCCTTTTCCTTATTTGCCAGCACTTCGGGTGGGAACTTTAAGGATACTGCCAGTGACAAACTGGAGGAAGGCGGGGACGACGTCAAGTCATCATGGCCCTTACGGCCAGGGCTACACACGTGCTACAATGGTCGGTACAAAGGGTTGCTACACAGCGATGTGATGCTAATCTCAAAAAGCCGATCGTAGTCCGGATTGGAGTCTGCAACTCGACTCCATGAAGTCGGAATCGCTAGTAATCGCGGATCAGAATGCCGCGGTGAATACGTTCCCGGCCTTGTACACACCGCCCGTCACACCATGGGAGTTTGTTGCACCAGAAGTAGCTAGCCTAACTGCAAAGAGGGCGGTTACCACGGTGTGGCCGATGACTGGGGTGAAGTCGTAACAAGGTAGCCGTAGGGGAACCTGCGGCTGGATCACCTCCTTAACGAAAGATTGACGATTAGTAAGAATCCACAACAAGTTGTTCTTCATGACGATGTATCTGAGGGTCTGTAGCTCAGTTGGTTAGAGCACACGCTTGATAAGCGTGGGGTCACAAGTTCAAGTCTTGTCAGACCCACCATGACATACTCATACGATACATTGACTAATGATATAGCTGGGGACTTAGCTTAGTTGGTAGAGCGCCTGCTTTGCACGCAGGAGGTCAGGAGTTCGACTCTCCTAGTCTCCACCACGTATTTCGGTACGAGGCTAAAGCTAAAGATTGCAGAACTTAATGAATACGATGATGTTTATTAATTTCTGTGATTTAAGTATCACGGTATTAAGCATGACCTGACGAAGGCGTGTTTATTCATTAACAGATTGGCAAAATTGAGTCTGAAATAAATTGTTCACTCAATTCAGAAGACAGTAGCAAGCAATTGTGAATGTTGAATGAAATTGAGAACTAGCAAATTAACTGAATCAAGCGTTTTGGTATATGAATTTAGATTGAAGCTGTACAGTGCTTAAATGCACGGGCAACAAACTGTGGATTGACTAAGTAATTAGTTAATCTGTCTTGATCCTACTTGTAGGGATTAACGACTGTTTGGGGTTGTATAGTCAAGTAATTAAGTGCATGTGGTGGATGCCTTGGCAGTCAGAGGCGAAGAAAGACGTGATAGCCTGCGAAAAGCTTCGGGGAGGCGGCAAATATCCTGTGATCCGGAGATATCTGAATGGGGGAACCCACCTATCATAAGATAGGTATTGCATGATGAATACATAGTCATGCAAGGCGAACGAGGGGAAGTGAAACATCTCAGTACCCTTAGGAAAAGAAATCAATTGAGATTCCCTTAGTAGCGGCGAGCGAACGGGGACTAGCCCATTAAGTTATCTAAGTTTTAGTGGAATGCTCTGGGAAGTGCAACCATAGTGGGTGATAGTCCTGTACACGAAAGGGCTTAGATAATGATGTCGAGTAGGGCGAGGCACGTGAAACCTTGTCTGAATATGGGGGGACCATCCTCCAAGGCTAAATACTCCTGACTGACCGATAGTGAACCAGTACCGTGAGGGAAAGGCGAAAAGAACCCCTGTGAGGGGAGTGAAATAGATCCTGAAACCGCATGCATACAAGCAGTGGGAGCACCTTCGTGGTGTGACTGCGTACCTTTTGTATAATGGGTCAGCGACTTATATTCAGTAGCGAGGTTAACCGTATAGGGGAGCCGTAGAGAAATCGAGTCTTAATAGGGCGTCTAGTTGCTGGGTATAGACCCGAAACCGGGTGATCTATCCATGAGCAGGTTGAAGGTTGGGTAACACTAACTGGAGGACCGAACCCACCGTCGTTGAAAAGCCGGGGGATGACTTGTGGATAGGGGTGAAAGGCTAATCAAACTCGGTGATAGCTGGTTCTCCCCGAAAGCTATTTAGGTAGCGCCTCGGACGAATACCATAGGGGGTAGAGCACTGTTTCGGCTAGGGGGTCATCCCGACTTACCAAACCGATGCAAACTCCGAATACCTATGAGTACTATCCGGGAGACAGACTGCGGGTGCTAACGTCCGTAGTCAAGAGGAAAACAATCCAGACCGCCAGCTAAGGCCCCAAAATCATAGTTAAGTGGGAAACGATGTGGGAAGGCATAGACAGCTAGGAGGTTGGCTTAGAAGCAGCCACCCTTTAAAGAAAGCGTAATAGCTCACTAGTCGAGTCGGCCTGCGCGGAAGATGTAACGGGGCTAAAACTATGTGCCGAAGCTGCGGATGTATACTTTGTATGCGTGGTAGGGGAGCGTTCTGTAAGCCGATGAAGGTGGATTGAGAAGTCTGCTGGAGGTATCAGAAGTGCGAATGCTGACGTGAGTAACGACAAAACGGGTGAAAAACCCGTTCGCCGAAAGACCAAGGGTTCCAGTCCAACGTTAATCGGGGCTGGGTGAGTCGACCCCTAAGGCGAGGCCGAAAGGCGTAGTCGATGGGAAATTGGTTAATATTCCAATACTTCTGTGTAATGCGATGAGAGGACGGAGAAGGTTAAGTCAGCCTGGCGTTGGTTGTCCAGGTGAAAGGATGTAGGCATGTATCTTAGGCAAATCCGGGGTACTCTATGCTGAGATCTGATAGCAAGCTGTACTTGTACAGTGAAGTGGCTGATACCATGCTTCCAGGAAAAGTCTCTAAGCTTCAGTTACACAGGAATCGTACCCGAAACCGACACAGGTGGTCAGGTCGAGTAGACCAAGGCGCTTGAGAGAACTCTGCTGAAGGAACTAGGCAAAATGGTACCGTAACTTCGGGAGAAGGTACGCTGCCGGCGGTGATAGGACTTGCTCCTTGAGCTGCTGGCAGCCACAGAAACCAGGCCGCTGCAACTGTTTATTAAAAACATAGCACTCTGCAAACACGAAAGTGGACGTATAGGGTGTGATGCCTGCCCGGTGCTGGAAGGTTAATTGATGGGGTTAGCGTAAGCGAAGCTCTTGATCGAAGCCCCAGTAAACGGCGGCCGTAACTATAACGGTCCTAAGGTAGCGAAATTCCTTGTCGGGTAAGTTCCGACCTGCACGAATGGCATAATGATGGCGGCGCTGTCTCCAGCAGAGGCTCAGTGAAATCGAAATCGCTGTGAAGATGCAGTGTACCCGCGGCTAGACGGAAAGACCCCGTGAACCTTTACTGCAGCTTGACATTGAACTTTGACCTTACTTGTGTAGGATAGGTGGGAGGCTTTGAAGTTGGAACGCCAGTTCCAATGGAGCCGTCCTTGAAATACCACCCTGGTAATGTTGAGGTTCTAACTCTGACCCATAATCTGGGTCGAGGACCATGTCTGGTGGGTAGTTTGACTGGGGCGGTCTCCTCCTAAAGAGTAACGGAGGAGTACGAAGGTGCGCTCAGCGTGGTCGGAAATCACGCGTAGAGTATAAAGGCAAAAGCGCGCTTAACTGCGAGACCCACAAGTCGAGCAGGTACGAAAGTAGGTCTTAGTGATCCGGTGGTTCTGTATGGAAGGGCCATCGCTCAACGGATAAAAGGTACTCTGGGGATAACAGGCTGATACCGCCCAAGAGTTCATATCGACGGCGGTGTTTGGCACCTCGATGTCGGCTCATCTCATCCTGGGGCTGAAGCAGGTCCCAAGGGTATGGCTGTTCGCCATTTAAAGAGGTACGCGAGCTGGGTTTAGAACGTCGTGAGACAGTTCGGTCCCTATCTACCGTGGGCGCTGGAAATTTGAGAGGATCTGCTCCTAGTACGAGAGGACCAGAGTGGACGAACCTCTGGTGTACCGGTTGTGACGCCAGTCGCATCGCCGGGTAGCTATGTTCGGAAGGGATAACCGCTGAAAGCATCTAAGCGGGAAGCCTACCTCAAGATAAGATTTCCCTAGGACTTTATGTCCTCTAAAGATCCGTTCAAGACTAGGACGTTGATAGGTTGGATGTGGAAGCATAGTGATATGTGAAGCTGACCAATACTAATTGATCGTGAGGCTTGACTATACAACACCCAAACAGTTGTTGTATCAAGCTAGATTCATCATAAATACTTGATTTAGTTAAAACTAAAGCTAAAATGAACACCTTAAAGTAAGATTCAATACAGCCCAATCTGTTCAAGATTTGGTAACTAAGTGGCATCAAGTAAGACCACTGAAAACCATAACAGTTGTGCTGGCGACAATAGCAAGAGTGAACCACCTGATCCCTTCCCGAACTCAGAAGTGAAACCTCTTCGCGCTGATGGTAGTGTGGGGTTACCCATGTGAGAGTAAGTCATCGCCAGCTCATTATTCCTAAAAACCCCCACCATTAAATATGGTGGGGGTTTTTTCTTTGCCGGGTGGAAAGCTGAATTAGAATATTTGAGTTGCTGAAATAAAAATAAATACATAATAAATAAAGGGTTTTTAGACTAATGTTGAATTTTAAACCTCACTGTTTTGTGTGAAAGTTGCTTTATCTACCGAGAGGCTAAACAGTGATTTGAAGTGTTAAATAAGCTTCATTTTATAGCTAGCGATCACGGTTCATTGAAACGCAACCCACAGGAGGTGAGGAATGGCACATCAAGCAGTGAATGCCAATAACGTCATTGATCACGCAAAATTTGGTCCCTTTCATTTTAAAGTCGTGACATGGTGTCTACTGATCATTTTATTTGATGGCTATGACTTGGCCATTAATGGTGTGGTTTTACCGCTATTAATGGAAGATTGGGGGTTGAGTGCTGTACAAGCAGGTATGTTAGCCAGTACAGCATTGGCGGGTATGATGTTCGGTGCGATGACTTTTGGATCTTTAGCCGATAAAATTGGCCGTAAAAAAGTCATCATGATCTGTATCGTGCTGTTCAGTGGTCTAACCTTTGCAGGTGGATTTGCGTCCAATCCAACTGAATTTGCGATTTTACGTTTCCTTGCCGGTTTAGGCATTGGTGGCGTGATGCCAAACCTCGTAGCATTAACTTCCGAATATGCACCGAAGACTATGCGTAGTACTTTGGTTACGACCATGTTTAGTGGTTATGCGGTAGGTGGTGTGATGGCTGCTTTACTGGGTTCTTGGTTTACTCCAGTGTTTGGCTGGAAAATCATGTTCTTTATCGCAGGTATTCCGTTGTTTTTACTGCCGGTGATTTGGAAGTTTCTGCCAGAGTCTCTGACTTTTATTGTTAAACAAAACAACCAAGTACAAGCTCGACAGATCGTACGTCGGTTGGCACCTGAGGTGACAGTTACGGATACTACGACTTTTGAGTTACATAAGGTGGATGTGCCAGAGTCAGCGAGTGTAGTCAGCCTATTTAAACGTGGTCGTGCCACTAATACTCTCTTGTTCTGGCTAGCATTCTTCACTTGTCTATTGACTATGTATGCACTCAGCAGCTGGTTGCCAAAACTGATGATGGCGGCAGGTTATTCGATGGATAACAGCCTGATGTTCATGATGACCATGAATATGGGTGCTGTCGTGGGTATTGTGGGTGGTGGTATTCTGGCTGACCGTTTCCATTTAAAGCCGGTTCTAATGTGCCTCGGAATCATGGGTGCAATTGTGATGAGCTTGATGGGGCTACAATCTTCTCAGTTCTTGTTATACATCCTAGTGTTCTTGGCCGGTGCTGCATCGATTGGTTCGCAAATGTTGTTGTATAGTTATGTTGCACAGTTCTACCCATTAGCCGTGCGTTCAACTGGTATTGGTTGGGCCTCTGCGATCGGTCGTATGGGGGCAATTGTGGGTCCAATTCTGATCGGTGCCTTATTGGGGATGAGTTTGCCTGCGTATGTAAACTTTATTGCCGTGGGCATTCCGGTGTTGATCACTGCGATTGCCGTTGCATTAATTTGTCATGATCAGCAGTCTGATAAAATTGATACGACAGCACCTGCTGCAGCCGAATTAGAAACTGCCTAATATTAAAGCATTGAAAAAAGCCTTCATGAAAATGAAGGCTTTTTTATTGTCTGCAAATTTCCATAGATGATCGATATTGATTTAATAGCCCCGCTATTTCTAGCGAAATGAACCTCTTTAATTTTGCCAATTTCATTTGAACGCGGAGCTGTTGTTCTATAGCTCATCTATCAAATGAGTTAAATCTGTTATGTGATCGGGAGAAATGCCATTTGCAAATGAATATAAGGAGAGATTCCATTGCTTTATTTCAAGTGGTTGAAGAGACAGATAAATTTCGCTGATTTGATTCCCTTAAAAAGATTCGGTGTTATGCTCATTCAGTAGATGGATGCATTAAATTGATGATTCTAAGCAAGGATGTGGCTGTGCTGAGTGTTTTAACACAACTTTTGGGTGGGATTGGCCTGTTTCTTTTGGGAATGTCCTTGATGACGGATAGCCTGAAAGCGATTGCAGGGGAGAGCTTACGTCTCTGGCTGACCCGATTTACTGGATCTCCGCTCAAGGCCATGTTTTCTGGTATAGGTTTGACTTTACTGGTGCAGTCTTCAACCGCCACCACTTTAGCGACGATTGGTTTTGTCAGTGCCGGAGTGCTCAGTTTCAGTCATGCGATTGGGGTAATTATCGGTGCGAATATTGGAACCACCAGTACCGGCTGGATGGTGGCCTTGCTCGGGTTGAAATTCTCGATTGCCAGTTTTGCCTTACCGATTATCAGTATGGGGGCTTTATTAAAACTCTTTGGCCGTGATCATGTCGCTTTACTTGGACTGGCAATTGCAGGTTTTGGCTTATTATTTTTTGGTATTGACCTTTTGCAAACGGCGATGGCTGATGCAGCACAACGGGTCGATTTTTCAGCCTGGTCCAGTGAAACACTACTCACTCGCCTGATGTTGGTACTGATTGGTCTGGTCATGACCATTTTATTGCAGTCTTCCAGCGCTGCCGTGACTACCACACTGGCAGCTTTGGCAACTCAAACCATCGACTTACAACAGGCCTTGGCCTTGGTGATTGGACAGAATATTGGAACTGTTGCAACTGCAGTACTCGCAGCAATTGGCGCTACTGCCAGTGCCAAACGGACCGCTGCAGTACATGTGATCTTTAACATGCTAACAGCAGTTGTGGCTTTTTTCCTGCTCTTACCCGGTTTTGTTTGGCTGGCACAATCGGTGGCTTTATTGCAGCATGTTGATGCTGTAGTTATGGTTGCTGCTTTCCATACCGCTTTTAGTTTGCTGGGAGCACTGATTTTTATCCCGCTGATCAAGCAGCTGGAACAGCTGATTGTGTATTTGATTCCAGAGAAAGAGCTGACCAGTATCCGTTATTTGGATGACTCTTTGCTTGAGGTTCCCGCACTTGCGATTGCTGCAGCTGAAAGTGTATTACGCCAGACGATCGTCGATATTTATACCTTGCTGTTGAAGTGCCTGCGGGGCGAGATTATTGCCTCGATGGTACACACCCAGGAATTGGGCACCATCTTGCAAAAAGTGGAGCAATATCTGCAAGACATGCCTGTGCCGCAATCCAAGGCAGACCAGCAACGGCTGATCGCACTGTTACGATTGATGGTTTATGCACGGATTTTATATGGAGATTTACAGACGATTGCCAATATTGAAGTCTTGAGATCACAAACCGGACTGGATCAGGTATTACAGCAGTTTGCCGATCTGCTAGACAAGCATATTCCGTATTTGCTGGTTGATCCGTCGGAAAAATTACCGCTCGCGTTGGTGGAAGAACTGACAGCAACCCGTTTCTGGATACGTGAACAGCAGACGGTATTACGGCATCAAGTCATTGAGCGTTCAGCGAATGCCCAAATCTCTGCCGCACAGGCGTTGAATCTTTTGGCTGCACAGCGCTGGCTGGAACATGTGGTGGATCATACCGAGCGCGTGGCAAAAATTCTACATGATGAACAGCATTTAGAGACTGGTTAATTGTCGGCGTGCGTGTTTCAGGGCCGTACGTAAGCCTTCTTCCAGGGTTGGATGATAGAACGGTTTTTGCAAAATGGCATCTACCGTCAACTGCTCATCAATCATCCAGGCAAGGAGATGAGCCAAATGTTCACACTCGGTCAGGAATAGTTCTGCACCCAGAAGTTGTCCCGTCTGAACATCGACGTAAACTTCAATGGCACCTTGATTTTTACCCAGTACCAAAGCCCGTCCCTGTTTTTCGTAGCTACTTTGCCCTGTGACAAACTTATGCTGCTCGCTTTCTAGTTGCTGGTAAGACTTTCCTGCAATTGCCATTTGTGGAGAGCTGAAAACAATCGCTAAGGGGGTTAGGGTTTTAATCAGTTGAGTTTGTGGATAACTCAGGCAGTTGTGCACAGCCTGTTTTCCTTCATGGGCTGCTTCATGCTGAACTGGAGTTTGGCTGAAGGCATCGCCCACAATAAAGATGGGATAATTACCCAGCTGTTTGCTTTGGGCATCAACCGGTAGCGCTTTAATCTCGTTAAAGGCCGGATCGATATTTTCCAATTTTAAGCTCGGTAAGAGGCTTTGTCGGCCTGTGGCATTCAACACATAATCGACCCTGATTTTTTTTGCTTGGCCATGATGGGTATAGGTGATTTCAACTTCATCATTGTGTCTTTGCATACTGTCCGGCAGTGTTTCAAACAGGATATTCAGCTCTTGGCCAAGCACTTGCTGGGATAAGGTTTGCAGGGTTGGGCTAGACAGAATTCCGGCTTTATTGCTACGCGCAAAAATGGTGGTTTCAACCCCCAAACGTTGCATGGCTTGTGCCAGTTCCAATGCAATCACACCGCTGCCAATCACAGCCAAAGCGCGTGGTAATTCAGGTAATTCAAAAATCTGATCTGAGTTGATCAGACGCTCAGCCAAGACCTGTTGCCATTGTGGTTGCAGTGCGGGTGTTGAACCTACAGCTAGAATAAAATGTTCGGCTTGATAGCGTTGTCCCTCTACTTCAACGGTCTGTGCATCAACAAAATGTGCTTTGCCAGAAATTTTGTGTTCTGCCGGCCATTTTTCCACACTTTTTAAGGTTCCGGCAGTAAAGCGGTCACGCAAGCTACGCATATGTGACATCACTTGAGAGGTGTCGATTTGGCTCGTCACCTGCAAAGCGACCTGTTCGGCATGCTGAATGTCATGCATCCGCTCGGCGGCGGAAATTAGGACTTTACTCGGCATACAGCCAACCCGTGCACAGGTAGTATCCCATGGGCCATCATTGATAATTAAAATGTTTTGAGTGTGTTTAATAGCTTCTTGATAAGCGGCAATACCTGCCGTCCCCGCACCGATAATAATAATGTCGTACATAAGATTCTAGGAATAAAGAAAGGCGTATTTTCAATATATAAGAAAATCCGGGATGCGGAAGGGAAATCTTGCAAATCCTTACATTCACTGCGGAGTAAAAAACTTGAGCAAGCTTGGCTTGCTGCTGTTAATGGATGGACGTTCCTACAGAAACGCTTGCGGTTGGGCGTATTTGCATGGAAGAACAAGCACTGACACTGATCAATACGATACAGAGCAAAACTAACTTTTTCATCATCGATCCTTTCAACCTGATTTCGGCCATCAGCTTAATCGAAAAACATGGGGGTGTTTATAGCAATTTTGCAATTTCAAATGAGGTGTAATGATGGGAATATTGAGGAGATAAAAAAAGCCCGAAAAAATTCGGGCTTCGCTTAGCGAGAGGATTAGTCGTCTAGCAGATCCATCTGTTTGGCAAGCTGATACAGGTTGTTTGAGCGATTACCAGTACGGCAGAACATCAAGACTGGTTTTGGCAATTCATTATAATGATTGGCGAAAGTACGTACATCCACTTCGGTGATTTGACCGGCAACCACAGGTTGGTAGACATAATCCAGGCCTGATTGACGTGCTGCTTCTTCAATTTGTGCACTGGTCGGTTGTTCTGGGCCACCTTCCATATCTGGACGGTTGTTAATAATCGATTTGAAGCCTTTCTCAACCACTTGAGCGACATGTTCAGGACCAATCTGGCCTGCAAAGCCGACATTCTCACTCATTTTGTTACTCCAGAGTATCTGTATGTTTTATGCAGTATGATAGCATTAAGCTCGTTCTTGAGTTGCAGTCACCTGAATTTTTACAAGAAAATACCAACAAAATATAACGTATGGGAGCAGCTATGTACGCTTATACAGTTGAACCACTGTATGTCAAAAGCGGTCAGGATGTGATTGCTGCCGATTTTTATTGCCCTAAAGCCCTAGAAAAACCTGCAGTGATTCTTATGGCACATGGTTTTGCAGGATTACGCCATTTCAAGCTGATTCGTTATGCACAGCATTTTGCACAGGCCGGTTATGCTGTTGTGCTATTTGATTATCGTTATTGGGGTGGAAGTACCGGCCGGCCGCGTGAATTGGTCTCTCTTGAAAAACAGCTGGATGACTGGCGCACCATGATTCAGCACGTAGCGGCCCGTAAGTCGATTGATCCACATCGGATTGTGCTTTGGGGTACGGGGCTGAGTGGGGGCTATGTGCTTAGCCTTGCCGCGGAAATGAATAATCTACAGGCCGTGATGGTGCAAGTGCCATTTGTTGATGGTGCCGAAAGCGTTAAACGTTATCCATTAGCATATTTGCCAAAAGCGCTGAAGTTATCGAGCCAGGACTATATGGGCAGTAAGGTGGGTTTAACGCCGGTCACCTTACCGGTGGTAGATCCGAATGGACTATGCTTCCTGCCACGTGAGGATGCCTATGTCGGCTATCAGGCTATGCTAAATCCAGATTATTATTGGAGTGGAGAGGTACCAGCCCGGGTATTTTTTCATTTAATGCGCTATCGTCCGATACAAGCGGTGCGAAAAATTAATATTCCCGTCCTGATGATTGCCGCACAATACGACAGCCTGATACCGGTTGAGTCGGTACGGCAAACGGTGAAACATCTGGCTCCTTTTGTCGATTATCATGAATGGGAAATGCAGCATTTTGATATTTATCAGCCTGTTTGGTTGGAAAAAGCTATCACGACCCAATTAGAATTCTTAAAACAGCATATTGGAGTGAACACATGATTATTGTATGCCCTCATTGTCAGGCTAAAAACCGGGTGCCTGAAGAAAAACTTGAAGCCGGGCCGGCGTGCGGGCAATGTCACTCCGCATTATTACCACTGGCACCGATTGAGCTGAATGAACAGAATTTCAGCCATTTCATTTCCAATAGTGATTTACCTATTTTGATTGATTTATGGGCCGATTGGTGTGGACCATGTAAAATGATGGCGCCGCATTTTGCTCAAGTCGCAAAACAGAATCCTCGAGTGATCTTTGCCAAAATCAATACGGAAGAATCACCTCGACTCAGTGCTGCTTTTCATGTACGCAGTATCCCGACGTTGGTGCTGATGAATAAGACCACTGAGATCGCGAGGATGAGCGGTGCACTTCGATCTAACGAGTTACAACAATGGTTAGATCAGCAACTTAATGCCCATGTTCGGAGTTAATGTGTCAGATTCTTATATAAAACCGGAAGGGACGCTTTCCCTTCAAACCATCGCAATGCCAGCGGATACCAACTGGAGTGGAGATGTTTTTGGGGGATGGATTGTTTCGCAAATGGATTTGGCGGGAGCGATTCACGCTGAACGTTTTAGTAAGGGTCGCTGCGCGACCATTTCGATCAACCAGATGACTTTCCTGGTGCCGGTCAAAGTTGGGGATGTGATCAGCTGTTACACTAAAATTCTCAAGGTGGGCAATACTTCCATCCAGATGCAGATTGAAGTGTGGGATAGCCATGACTCTTCCCGCCCTGCAAAACGTGTGACTGAAGGTGTTTTCACCTTTGTTGCCGTGGATGTGAATGGCAATAAACGTCAGATTCCGCAAGAGGTCAAACAAAAATTCCTCGATGCACAGCATTAAATCTCCCGTATAAAAAAAGCCCCATGTGGGGCTTTTTTTTGCTGTAGGATGTGCTGTAGAGCAGGATTCCCCATGCATGCACATCGGATCAGGAAGCGTGGGCTGTGCGGGGGTATGATCCGTTTAGTCTTTAAAGTTGTTAAATTGCAGAGGTAGGCCAAATTGCTGCTCACGCAGGAAATTCATCACTTGCTGCAGGGTATCGCGTTTTTTATCCGTCACACGGATCTTGTCGCCCTGAATAGAGGATTGCACTTTGATGCCACTTTCTTTAATCGCCTTGTTGATCTTTTTCGCGCTATCTGAATCTAAGCCATCTTTGAGCTTGATCACTTGAATGACATTTTTACCTGATGCAGTGGCTTTTTGCGGATCAAGGGCTTGAACATCGACCTTACGCTTATAGAAGTGGTTTTCCAGCATGTTGTAGACTTGTTCACACTGGAAGTCACTTTCGCTAGAAATCTTAATTTCTTTCGCTTTTTCATTTAGTTCAATAGAAACGTCTTGCCCACGGAAATCAAAACGTGTTGCAATTTCTTTTTGAGTGTTTTGTACAGCGTGATTCACTTCGAATAGTTCAAGTTCAGACACAATATCAAAAGATGGCATGGTTTAGACCTTTACAAAGGGAAAGAATATTTGAGATGCTAGGGATGTTTTCTTCATTTGCCAAGTGTTGTTTATATCAAAGGAGTGCGCAATGATCCGTAAACAAGAAATTACAACATTTGAGTTCCCAGAAGGAGCGATTATCTGGGATGTCCGTGATTCAAATGCCTATGCAGAGGGTCATGTTAAAGGTGCGGTAAATCAACCAATTAATGGTTTAACGGCCGACAGCCTAACTCAAGTGGCAGCGGATCAACCGATTTATATGCTGTGTGGCGGTGGTAGTAAGGCCCTGCGTGCGGCAGAAAAATTAGAGGCATTCGATCAAGCACGTGAATACGTGATCCTTGTGGGAGGTACGCGAGCAGCACGTGATGCTGGTTTGCCTCTTGAGCAGGGATAAGCAAAAAAAGCGCCTTCGGGCGCTTTTTTATGGATCAGTGTGAAGAAAACAACAACACTTTAATCTCACTCATGATGTGCTTTCTGAGCATGATAGGGCTTTTTGCTCTTGCTCTTTTTGATAAAACGTTGCGGATTAAGTCGCTGTAACACAGCCTCCGGAACAGGGCAGGCTTCTCCTAGAATCAGTGCTGCGAGTACCTCACTGCAGAGAGGTGCAAACAAAAAGCCTTTTGAGCCTAAGCCGGCAAAGGTGTAAATCTCACTGTCAGGATCAAATTTACCCAGCACAGGGAAATAGTCCGGACTTTGTGCCCGTATTGAGGCGCGTCCTTGCCAGCGTTCAATCGCTGGAAAATCTCGTGACTCACCCGGAAAAGCGGTGTTAAACAGATCAGCATTATGTTGGTGATCTTCTTGCAACACGTCGCTATCATCCCGCTGTGGATGGAATGAAGCCCCTAAAATCAGATGTTGTGGATCCAGTTGCATGCAATAACCACCATAACTGAAGGCCTGATCGACCGGCAGTATTGGATGTGTTAAAGGAATCCAACTCACCTGACCGCGAATCGGTTTCAGTAGTGGATAATTCTCGAAGAAATCTACGCTTTGTTGTGCACAGCACACCACGGCATGATCAATACGGGCAATACAATCACCGGCCTGATTGAAAACTTCAATACCCGCATCCGACTGAACCAGTTGTTTAATCAGGGCGATTTCAAGCTGAATGAGAGGATGTTGTAAAATCTGATCACGCAGCTGATGCGGAAATACCGCTCCCGCCTGGCTGAGTTTCAGACTGGCATACGGTGTATTTAATAGGGATTGTTGCGGCGTCTGTGCCCGCAGTAGTCCAGCAGGGTACTGTTGGGCCAAGTCCAAAAGTTCATCAGGCTTTTTCAATGCCAGCTGATTGACCTGCAGCGGACGGAAGGCCATGAATTGGGCATAATGGCGCAACGCATGTTGCCAGCAGATGGTCATTAAATGGGTATGACTTTGCTGAATCAGGCTGAGTTTGGGATTGAGCAATGCCAGTGGATTCCCCGATGCACCCGATAAGGCTGCTTTCTGCTCGTAAATCTTAACTTGATGGCCACGTTGTGCCAGTGCCCAAGCTACACTTAAACCGGCAATACCCGCGCCAAGTACTGCAATCGTTTTGCGGTTGTCTCGCTGATTGAGGGACGGGGAAGAACATGTAATGCCGTCACTGGTAGTAGGCTCAGGCACCTGCCAGATGGCCTTGAGCATTTCACGTTTATGACCAAAACCACGCGGTCGTGAAATTTGTACACCATGAGCAGACAACCCTCGTTTTAACACACCTGCCACACTGAATGAGGCAAAGGTCGTGCCGTAACCCGACAGACGAATGATATGTTGTAAGACATTTTCCGCCCACATATCTGGATTACATGATGGGGCGAAACCATCTAGAAACCAGGCATTGACTTGCTGGGTTTTCACCATGGCAGGGAATACATCTTGGGCATCACCTAACCATAAGTCCAGGCTGAAGCGTTCTTTCGGAAAAGAGAGACGGTGGCAGCCAGGAATCGGTAAAGGGTATTGGGCGATTAACTGTTCAGCCAAAGGCGTGAGTTCTGGCCAGGCATTTAACGCACGGATCAGATCAGCCTTGCTGAGCGGAAATTTCTCCACGCTAATCGCATGTAAATGGCTGTGATTGTTGGGACGAACTTGTTGCCACAGTTGCCATAAGGCCAAAATGTTCAGACCGGTACCAAAGCCGGTTTCGCCCACACAAAAATAGTCATAGTCTGCCAGTGCAGCCAGACGTGGTGAAAGGTCGTTACCATTTAAGAAAACATGGCGGGTTTCCAATAAGCCATTATCTTTGGAAAAATAGACATCACCAAACTGTTTCGACACTGGCACGTCGATGCCATCGACCTGCTGCCATTCCAGATCGGCGGTTTGAATCGCATCTGACATGATGTTTGTCCCTTGTACGAAAGCCAGTCGTGCTGTATCCGGGTCTTACCACTGACGACGACGTTTGGTATAGATATAACTGGCAAGAAGAAAGCCAAGTAGCACACCAACCGCTAGGGTTGCAGCGCCGTACAGAAACATTTGTGCGCTACGTTCACTTTGTAGTACCTGTAACTGCACGCCCAAGTTATCGTTTTTGAGCTGTAGTTCCTGATTTTGTGCCAGCGCAGCAAGATTGGCTTTTTCCAGCTGTTGCAGGCGCGTGCTCTGGTCTTTGACCAGGGCTTTAATTTTGGCATCCTGTAACGCTTTGTTCTTGGCAATCTGTTCAGCAGTCAGTGGTTGCACTTCTTGAGGTTGACCTGTTGGACTGGCTGTGGCATTGGCTGGAAGAATACCCGGTTTGGCTGCGAGTACTGTTGCAGTCGTCGCCGGGGCGGAAGTTGCCGGAGCCGGCCGTACCGCTGCGGGTGCTGGCGTTTCGACAGCCCAGGCAGAAGAACAGAAGAGGCTTAACGCGAAGAGGCTTTTGACCACACCCTGCATGACATTATCCTTTTGGAAATGCTTTGTTGAACGGTTTAACATCAATATGGCCATACACACCGGCTTTTAGGAATGGTTCATCTTGTAACCAGGTATCCAGTGCTTCACGGCTTTCAAAATCGACAATAATCGTACTGCCATAAAAACCCGCCTGAGGATTGCTTGGATCTTTGGGCATTGCACCTGCCACAATTAAACGACCTTCATCATCTAATTGCTGTAAACGTTCAACATGTGCAGGGCGGGTTGCCAGACGTGTTTCCACGGTTCCTTCGTTATCGGTGCAGGTGACTACAAATAAAGGCATAGAATCTGTTTCTCTTGAGAATCGGTGAATTATTCTTCGGTTGACTTAAAATGCTTACGCAAGATGATGAACTGGATAATGATAAAAGAAAACATCACGATCATGTCACCAAAAGCGGTAAATTCTCCCCAATATTTTCCACCCATAAATAAAAAGGCAAAAAATACATGTAGACAGGACATGACCACAAACATGGCAGCCCAGGCAAAATTCAGATTTTTCCATCCTGCAGCTGTCAGATGCAGAATTGGACCGAATAAACGCTTGATCAGCGGTGTGCGATCTTTACTAAACCAAGGGGATAGCAAGAAAGCGCCGGCAAATACCAGATTGAGCAATGCCGCTTTCAGGCGGATATAAAAGTCATCGCTTAATATCAGGGTAATGCCACCAAAAATAACCGTCATGAACAGTACCAACCACTGCTGTTTGTCCAGACGGAATTTCTGCATGACAAATAAAGCACCATACACCACCAGCATGGAAATAATCAGTCCTGTGGTTGCGACTAGAATATTGTTGTTATCGACACCGCCCGCTGAACCGATCAGTTGTAAAAGAGGATGTTGTTTGTCTGTTGGCTCAACAGTTTTATAGAGGTAGAAGAAAATTATGAGCGGCACAAAGTCGAAAAGTGCTTTCATGTTAGAGTATCTGATCTGTTCAAGTGAATGGCATAGTATAAAAGATGCAAGGCGTAGATTTACATACACACAGTAATATTTCTGATGGAACTTTGTCTCCAGCAGCACTGGTCGAATCTGCAGTCGCACATGGCATTCATACCCTGGCACTGACAGATCATGACAGTATGGATGGGGTGCTATTGGCACAGCAGGCGGCACAGTCACAGCCACTCGATATCATCACGGGCGTAGAAATTTCCAGTCAATGGTCGCGGCCAGCCACCAAGAAAAGCTATGGCGTGCATATTGTCGCCCTAAATATGCAGAATCCGGAACCGCTCTATGAGGCACTGGCCAAACAGAAGCAGATCCGTGCACAACGTGCTGAACAGATTTGTGCCTTGTTACAGCCACTGATTGGCCGGCAGATTTATGATGAAGTCTTGGCTTTGGCGGATTTTCAAGCGGATCATATTACCCGAACCCATATCGCCAAGGTCTTGGTGAATCAGCAGATCGTCAGTCGGCCGCAGCAAGCATTTGACCGTTTTTTGAAAGAAGGAAAGAAAGCCTTTGTGCGTTTTGAAGGCTTGAGCCTGCCAGAGACAGTGCAGGTGATTCAGCAAAGCCGCGGCTTTGCCGTATTGGCGCATCCGACTCGTTATGATCTCTCCGCCACCAATGTCCGCTACCTAATCGAGCTGTTTGCACAAGCAGGAGGTCATGCTGTTGAACTACCTCCAGGCATAGATCCTTTATCTACCCGGCAGATGATTGACCGTATGATCGCACAATATCAACTCAAGGTCTCAGTCGGCAGTGATTTTCACGGGGAGAATATGCCCTGGATTCGACTCGGATATATTCCTAAGGTGAATCCTGAACAGTACGGGATCTGGCAGGATTTTCAATAAATAGACGAGACGGCTTAGAGTAAGTTATGGTCTTGGGCTTGAATGGGTGGTGGAGTCGGTTTACCAAGACTGCCGAGTAATTCAATTTCAATCATGCGCACCATCGAATCAAGTGGCAGGTCATTGCTTTGCGTACCGAAGGGTTCTTCAATTTCACTGCTCAGTGCATCCAGGCCCAGAAAGGTGTAAGCTAACAGGCCGACCAACAGGGGCGTCACCAAGCCTAGCGTTGAACCCAAACTGAAGGGCAACATAAAACAGAAAAAATACACGGTTCGGTTCAGCAAAACAGAGTAAGCAAAAGGCAAGGGAGTGTTGGCAATCCGGTCACAACCAGTTTGTACTATGCTGAGCTCTGCGACATGTTGATTCATTTGCGTGTAAATCACGTCGGATATTTCACCATCCTTGAGTGCTTGCAGCAGTTCCCAATGGATCAGGGTGAGGGTGTATTGTGGTGCATTGTGGTGTTGGTACAGCTGAGTGAGTGCCTGCTGACTAAGTCCGCTGGTTTCAACCAGTTCAGTCGGATTCGCAGTCTGGTGGCGCAGGCGGTCACGCAACACATTGGCAAAGACAATCACATGCTGAATCACACGTTCACGGCGGGCTTGTGTCAGGATCCGACAGTCACGGTCAAAATGTCGCGCGTTGGCGATGAGAATTCCCCACAGTTTACGTGCTTCCCACCAGCGGTCATAACAGGCACCATTGCGAAATCCGAGGAAAATTGACAATACCACCCCGATTAGGGTAAAGCCCACCAAAGGGACTTCTGGCACATGCAGAATTTCAAGGTGGGTGAGACCACCAATAATAGTTGAAATCAACACAACAAAACCGAGTGACGGTAGAATTTTCGGTAAAATAGTACCTCGCCAGGAAAACAGCACCTTGATTATGCTCGGTTGTTCGCGAACGATCATGTTATTTAAATCATCATTAATTTTTTGTTGATCTTTACCAGTTGTCTTGCCTTTGTCAATAAGCGGCTGAAGGACTTTATTGAGATTTGATGAGTTGTTGTTCGGCAAAAGAAAAATTGCCATCTGCTGCGATAATACAATGATCTAAAAGACAAATTTCCACCAGTGCGCAGGCTTGCTGGATTTGTTGGGTCAAGTGCAAGTCCTCGGCCGAAGGATGTGCCCGGCCATGCGGGTGATTATGAGCAATCACGATATGGCTGGCCTGTTGGCTGATCGCATAGCGTAGCAGTTGATTGATCGAGATGCTGCACTGATTCAGGGAACCGTAGAAAAGCTTTTTAAAATGCAGTTTGCGTAATTCGGCATCGAGACACAGCACGGCAAAGACTTCTTGTTGTTCTTCTAGCAGTTCATAACGTAAATAATCCATGACCAGCTGGGAGTGGTTTAGTTCCGGTCGGGCATGCTGAAAATGGTTACGTAGATAACGCCGTCCTAATTCCTTGACCGCCATCAATTGAGAGTATTTGCTACTGCCCATCCCATGAAACTGGCTGAGATCCTCTAAGGAGGCATCGAAAATGGGATTCAGATGACCGAAATGCTGCAGCATCAGGCGTGCCAGTTCAACGGCTGAGTGTTGTTGTGATCCAGAGCGTAGAAAAATGGCCAGCAATTCGGCATCGGACAGGCTCTGTGCGCCCTGGCTCAGCAGGCGTTCACGAGGGCGTTCTTGTTCCGGCCAGTCTTTGATGGATTGATGCATGATTTTTGACTTCTTTTTCTCATATTTTTTTAATTATTGAATCCCGGTGAATTTGCAGGAGCATCACTTGGGTCTGTCATTATTTAATGCTATTGTTGGCGCCACTGCAACAGAAAGGTAGCCTGTTCGTGAGCTTTGATTTAAGTGTAATTCCTCATAAAAATATTATTTTAGCTGTTACAGGGGGGATCGCCGCCTACAAAAGTGCCATTTTGGTCCGCCGTTTAAAGGACTATGGTTTTAATGTCCGGGTAGTGATGACGGAAGGCGCACAGGCATTTATTACACCGCTCACTTTTCAAGCTTTGTCGGGTAATCCGGTACATACCGCATTATTAGATCCAGAAGCCGAAGCGGGTATGGGGCATATCGAGTTGGCACGTTGGGCAGATCTAGTGTTGGTAGCTCCTGCGACGTGTGACACTCTGGCCAAATTTGCCCATGGTTTGGCGGATGACTTGCTGAGTACGCTTTACCTAGCCACGAAAGCTCCAGTATGGGTTGCACCGGCGATGAACCAGCAAATGTGGGCCGCGAAAGCCACACAACGCAACCTGCAAACCCTGATTGGTGATGGCGTACATGTGATTATGCCGGATGCAGGGGCACAGGCCTGTGGTGATGTAGGGCTGGGGCGTTTGCCAGAGCCTGAAGACATTGCACGTCAGGTCACCGAATATTTTCATCAGGCCCAGCGTGCGATTGCAGAAAAGTTTGGCTTACTGGCTGGAAAACGCGTGGTGATTACCGCTGGACCCACGCGTGAAGCGATGGATCCAGTGCGTTATATCTCGAACCATAGTACCGGGAAAATGGGCTTTGCTTTGGCTGCGGCCTGTTATGCAGCCGGTGCTAAGGTGACCTTGGTCGCTGGCCCGGTAACTTTGGATACCCCAAATGGCGTACGCCGGATCAATGTGTCTTCTGCACAGCAAATGCTGGATACCAGTTTGCAGTTATTAGATGAAGGCTGCGACATTTTTATCGCGACAGCAGCTGTTGCAGATTACCGTGTGGCGCATGTGGCGGAACATAAAATCAAAAAAGCGGGTGATGCACTTGATCTATCGCTGGTGAAAAATCCGGATATTGTGGCGACTATTGCACAGCAAGCCAAACGACCGTTTATGGTAGGTTTTGCCGCTGAAACGCAAAATGTGGAAGCCTACGCAGCCGGTAAACTGGTGGCGAAGAAACTGGATATGATTGCCTGCAACGATGTCTCACGTGCAGATATTGGTTTCGCTTCTGATGAAAATGCCATGACGGTATTTTTTGCTGAGCATTACCACATGTCAAAACGAGATCTGGAAAAAGCCTCCAAACAAGAAATCGCCCAACAATTGGTCGAAGCTATGCATGATGCCTTATATCCTTCGGCTCATATGCAGGACGAGGATTTTTAGCGTTTACTACATTGATAAAAAAGACCGCTATGGCGGTCTTTTTTTATATCATCAGACGATTACGCTTGGCCTTCAGCAGCAGCTTGAGCACGTTGCATGTTGGCTTCAAATTCCGCATCAAAGTTGATTGGGGTCAACAGTAATTGTGGGAAGCTGCCTTTGGTTACTAGGTCATTCACTGCTTCACGTAAAAACGGGAACAAAATATTTGGGCAGTAGGCACCTAGAATGTAGGGCAAACGTTCATCTTCAACGTTGTCGACCAGGAAAATACCGGCTTGAGTGACATCCACGATAAATGCAGTTTCACCTGCATTTTGTGCTTCAACCACAACCTTTAACGCCACTTCAAAATGGTTTTGATCAATTTTTTCTGCGGAAGAGGATAAATTGATGTTCAGTTCAGGTTGCCATTCTTTGGTGAATACTTGTGCGCCAGGAACTTCAAAAGAAATGTCTTTGGTATAGATACGCTCTAATGCCAATTGTGGTTGAGCTTGTTGTTCTTCACTCATGTATTAAGTCCTTAAGATAAAAAATTAAGCCAGTAATGCGTCGAGTTTGCCTTCACGTTCTAATGCGTAAAGTTGGTCAAAACCGCCGATAAACTGCTCGTTAATAAAAATTTGTGGCACTGTACGATGGTTGGTGCGTTGCATGAGCTCTACACGCACTTCAGGTGCTTCGTTAGAGAGGTTAATTTCTTTATAAGCCACGCCTTTACGCTCAAGAAGCTGTTTGGCACGAATGCAGTAAGGGCATACAGTCGTTGAATAGATGGTAACTTCAGCAGCCATGAGAAATCTCCTTAAGCTTTTGCTTTGCTTTTGACGAGAGGTAAGCCTTGGGCTTTCCAGTTACTAATACCGCCATCAAGACGATAGCTATCTGCATGACCGACTTGCTGTAGGGCACTGCCAGCCACTTGACCGAGATTGCAGATAAAGACCAATGGGCGTTCAGCCGCTTTCAGTTCATCTGCATGACTTGCGATTTGGTTATACGGAATATTACGGCTGCCGCTAATGTGACCTTCACGGAAATCTTTGGCATCACGTAAATCAATCAGGATGGCATTTTTAGCTTTGACCAAAATACCGAGTGATTGTGGTGAGATTTTGCGACCGTTGCGTTGTCCCTCAAAAATGACGAACAGTACAATCAACACCCCTAAGGTTCCAAACAAGAAGGGGTGATTCCCCATAAACTCCAGCCAACGTTCCACAAGTCACCTAAATTACAATCAAAAATTGATCTCAAGTATATCCGATATATATGGCGATCAAAATCGCCGCTTCAAGCTTAGTTTGCAAAACAAAACTAATTTTTTTGCTGGGCTTCGGTAATTTCATCGATCAGGCGTAAATAACTCTCCAGGCGTCGTGGCAGGATCTCGCCTTGTTCTGCCGCCTGACGTAACGCACATTGTTTTTCATGCTTATGCGTACAGTTTCTGAACTGGCAATGTCCAAGCAGGTTTTCAATCTCAGGGAAGCCATGACGGACTTTATCTAAGGTTAAATGCCATAAACCAAATTCCCGGATTCCGGGCGAATCGATCAGGGCACCATTTTCGCCAAAACCGATTAAACGGGTCGAGGTCGTGGTGTGCTGACCTAGGGCCGAGTTCTCGGAAATGATATTGGTCTTCTGCGCTGCATCCGGCACGATGTGATTGATCAGCGAGCTTTTGCCCACACCCGACTGACCGACAAAGGCTACGGTTTCACCATCCAGGCGTGTTGCTAAGGCTGATAAATCTCCTGTGGATTGACATAGCATGACTTCATAACCCAGTTGACGATATTCTTCCAGCAATTGCAGGATCGGATCATTTTCTGTTAGCAAATCAGATTTGTTGAGTACCAGTAAGGCCGGAATCTCGGCATCTGCACAGGCCACCAGATAACGGTCAATCAGCATAGGAGCCGGTTCTGGCAAAGGCGCAAACACCACCACAATCAGACTGATGTTGGCAGCGACAGGTTTGACCTTGTGATAGCGGTCCGGACGGGTCAACAAGGAACGTCGCGGATGAATCGCGGTGATAATGCCAAGTCCAGTATTGGGGTCAGCTTGCCATTTGACCCGGTCGCCTGTGACCAGTAGCTCCAGATTGGTTCGGGTATGACAGCGCCATACACTGCCCAGTTCTATCGGCTTCCAGAACGGTTCAGGTTCACCGGATTCGACCACGGGTTTTTCAGGATGAGGATCAGGAATGGACAGGGCTTGTACTTCTAATTGGCGGCCATAATGTTGTACTACCAAGCCTTCAAGGTCATTGGACGTATCCAATTCTTCCTGACGATTTTGCTGCTGTTTCTGAATCCGACGTTGTTGTTGTTCAGTCAACCGGCGTTTACGAATTAGAGCCATTCATATCCTAGAAAAAACCACGTATTGAGGAGGGCAAAAATAACATGAAGCAGGTGGTGAATTACAGCCAAGATGCAAGAAATTTGCTACCATGCCGCTTTAGCAAAACTTTAAGAATCACCTTTCATGAGTAGTAGCCCAGATACCCGGTTAATTTGGATTGACCTAGAAATGACCGGTTTAGATACCGTTAATGATGTCATTATTGAGATTGCCACGATTGTCACGGATGACCATTTAAATATTCTGGCGGAAGGACCGGTACTGGCAGTTCATCAACCGGATCGTGTCTTGAATGCCATGGATGAATGGAATACCCGTCAGCACGGTCAGTCCGGTCTGATTGAACGTGTGCGTCGCAGCAAATTGACTGCACAGGATGCCGAGCAGCAGACTTTGGAATTCCTGAAAAAATGGGTGAATCCGAAAGCCTCGCCGATGTGTGGTAACTCGATTTGCCAGGACCGTCGCTTCCTGCACCGCTTGATGCCAGAGCTAGAACAATTCTTCCATTATCGCAACCTAGATGTCTCTTCGGTGAAAGAACTGGCGAAACGCTGGCGTCCGGAGATTATGAGTGGCCTGAAAAAAAATGCGTCGCACTTGGCGATGGATGATATTCGCGATTCGATTGCCGAACTGAAATATTACCGCCAGTATTTCTTTATTACGCATAATGACTAAATTATTTGAACAATCAGGAAGAGGCATCTGCCTCTTTTTTTATGGAAACGATTCAATCAGCTCGAATCAGATAAGCGGTTACAAAAAGCAGCAACCTATGGCTGAGTTTCTTGTGCATTTGGTCTAATATCAGATCATATCCTAAATGATAACAATGAGATGAGCTATGCAAAGTAACAACCCTATTTTGACCCGGGTCGAGACCTATGCCGATGTTCACAAGCCTATGACCGTGCAGGGTGCGATCCGTAAGTCCATATTGCTGACCAGTATTTCTGCCATTCTGGGTGTGGCCCTGTTTTTTTATGCGGCATTGACACAAAGTGCAGCGATTGCCTATGCCGCTGCCATGGTCGGTGCAATAGGGGGCTTGATTCTGGCCTTGATCACTACCTTTAAACCGAATACGGCACCAACTTTGGCGATCCCCTATGCGTTATTTGAAGGGGCTTTCCTTGGCGGAATTTCCTTTGTCTTTCAAACTAAATATCCGGGCGCACCATTACAGGCGTTATTGGCGACCTTTGTTACGACCCTGGTCATGTTTGCTCTCTACAAATTCCAGATTATTCGTGCGACCGAGAAATTCAAATCCGTGGTGATTTCTGCCACTCTGGCGCTCTGTATCGTGTTTGTGGTGCAGATGGTGATGCAGCTGGCTTTTGCTTCAAGTATTCCGTATATCTTTGAAAGCAACTGGCTGGGGATTGGTTTTGCGGCATTTGTAGCTGTGATTGCCTCCTTAAATCTCATTCTAGATTTTGACCTGATTGAGTCCGCAGCAGCCCAGCGCGCCCCCCAATCGATGGAATGGCTCTGCGGCATTGCTTTATTGGCGACCTTGGTCTGGATGTATATTTCGTTCCTGCGTTTAATTGGTCTGTTATCCGAAGACTAAATCTGGACTTTAGGCCAGTAAATCGCCGTATTTTTATACGGCGATTTTATTTTGCATGAAAAAAAGATGCATTATGCAATTACGCAACGGCTCCAGAATTGGCATTATGCCCATAAATTATTTCAAGTGAGATTCACATGGCACAAGGACTATTGGCGGGTAAACGCTTTCTCATCGCGGGTGTTGCCAGCAAATTATCAATCGCATTTGGTATTGCACAAGCATTGCATCGTGAAGGCGCTGAATTGGCTTTCACTTATCCAAATGAAAAATTAAAAAAACGTGTAGATGAATTTGCTGAACAGTTTGGTTCAAAGCTGGTTTTTCCATGCGACGTTGCGGTAGATGCCGAGATCGATGGTGCTTTTGCTGAATTGGCAAAACATTGGGATGGTTTAGATGGTGTGGTTCACTCGATTGGTTTCGCACCAGCCCACACTCTAGATGGTGACTTTACCGACGTAACAGACCGTGAAGGCTTTAACGTTGCGCATGACATCAGTGCTTATAGCTTTGTTGCGATGGCACGTGCTGCAAAACCATTGTTACAAGCTCGCCAAGGTTGTTTATTGACTCTGACTTATCAGGGTTCAGAACGTGTTATGCCAAACTACAACGTAATGGGTATGGCCAAAGCATCTTTGGAAGCTGGTGTACGTTACCTTGCATCGAGCTTGGGTCCAGAGGGTATTCGTGTGAATGCGATCTCTGCAGGTCCAATCCGTACTTTAGCAGCTTCTGGTATCAAATCTTTCCGTAAAATGTTGGATGCCAATGAGCGTGTTGCGCCATTACGCCGCAACGTGACCATTGAAGAAGTGGGTAATGCCGCATTGTTCCTGTGCTCACCATGGGCTTCTGGTATCACTGGTGAAATTTTGTATGTCGATTCAGGTTTCAATACTGTAGGTATGAGCCAAGCGTTATTGGACAATGAAGACTAATTCGCTGTCGGATACATAAAAAAACAGCACCTTGGTGCTGTTTTTTTATGGTTGAAATTTTAAAGTTAAGGCCGAGCTGTATTGTCTTGGATTGACGAGCTAGAGGTGATTGGCGAGCCACCTAAAGCTTGCATCAAGGTGACATAAGCTTGGTATTGGTTTTGCTGTGCCTGCACCACCGCAATACGGGCATTGCGGCTGGTTTCCTGAGCGTCTAATAAATTTTTTAGTGCAACGGCACCATTTTTATAACGGATCGCGGTCAGGCGTTCCGTACGTTCCGCGAGTGTCAGATTCTGCTGTTGGTAAGCCAATTGTTGTGTCGTTTGCTCTCGGTTCGACAGGGCATTCTCCACATCGGCAAAGGCCTGATATAAGGTCTGGCGATAATTCAGGATACTTTTCTGGTATTCCAGCTCGCTGATCTGCAGATCCCGTTTCATGTCGTTATATTGCAGGAAAGGTAAACTGAGATTGGCTCCCAGCGTTAGTACTGGATTCTGCAAGAGTTGGGTTAACGAGCTACTGCTGGAGCCGACATTCCCGGTCAGGTTGATCGAGGGGTAGAAGCTAGCTTTAGTGGCATCCTTATTGGCTAGGGCTTTACGTAAACGCAGTTCTGCTGCACGTAAATCCGGACGACGTGCTAAAAGATTCGCGGGCAGACCGGCTGCGATTGTCGGTAAACGTGTTTGGCTAAGACCTTTGGGTTCATCTAGATCAAGCTGTTGCACGGGCACATGTAATAACACGGCAAGTGCAGTCCGTGTTTCGATCAATCGTTGCTGAATCTGGCTGAGTGTTGCTTTTTGACTTTGTAGCGCCTGTTGTGCTTGTACGACTTCTAGACCAGAGACTGCGCCCGCACGGTATTGTGCACGCACCAGCTCCAGTAATTTTTCAGAGCTGGCTAGGCTTTGTTGTGCCGTATCTAAATGCTGATGCAAATAACCCAGTTGCCAGTATAAATTTGCTGTGGTAGCAATCAAACTTTGTGCGGTGGCTTGTAAGTCTTCGGCACTGGCGGCCGCTTCCCAACGCGCAGCTTCGGTTTGACGATTGAGTTTGCCAAACAGATCCAGTTCATAGCTGACTCCAGCATTTAGCGATAGTCCTTTGGACTGGTCTTGACCCGCATTTAAATCGACACTATGCCCCGCTGATGCACTAGAATTGACCCGAAACAGTTCGGCATTTTTAGCTAAGTCTGCTTGTAAACGGGCCTGTTTGAGTGTGATCCCAGCGATAGCCAGATTGCTATTTTGAGTCAGTACCCGATCGACCAGTTGATTCAGTCCAGTATCCTGAAACAGTGTCCACCACTGATCGGCATATACGTCAACAGACCATGATTGTGGCGTGTTTTTGGCCTGTTGAAAACTGTTCGGGATACTGACCTCGGGTGGCTGATACGCTGTGCGTACCAAGGCACTACAACCTGCAAGTGAGCTTGACACTAAGAGTACGGTGGCCAGCTGGGATAAACGTAGAGACATCATATTTTCCTTATTCTCGTGCCAAGGCAGCCACTGGATCCAGTCGTGCTGCATTTCGTGCTGGCAAAAAGCCAAAAATAATGCCGATCAGCGTCGAGCAGATAAAGGCGACCACCATCGATGTGGTGGAATAGCTCATCTGGAAACTACCACTCAAGAGCTTGTTGACTAGCTGACCTAGACCTAAGGCAAGCAAGACCCCTAAAATACCGCCTAAAATACATACCAATACCGCTTCAATCAGGAATTGCTGCAAAATATCACTCTGTCGAGCACCCACAGCCATCCGTACACCAATTTCCTGTGTACGTTCCGTGACCGAAACCAGCATGATATTCATCACACCGATGCCACCGACTACCAGCGAAATCACAGCAATCGCAGAAACCAATAAGGTCATGGTTTGTGTGGTGTTTTCGATGGTCTGACGGATACTGTCCGAATTTTGGCTATACACATCCTGTGCACCGTGACGTTGTTCTAACAGGGTTAAAATCGCATTTTCAGCAGCGCTGCTGGCATATTCGTCTTTCACCCGAACGACAATACTGCGCAAATTGCTCTGGCCGAGCATTCGACCCATGACGGTCGAATAGGGTAGGTAGACATTCAGGCTATCCGAACTGAACATGCCGGAATTGGCCTGAACCACCCCGATAATCCGGCTTGGCAGATTGCCGAGCAGAATGACCTGACCAATCGGATCACGCCCATCCGGGAAAAAGGTCTTTTGCGTATTACTGTCAATCACTACATCCTGTGCACGTTCAGTAATGGCTGTTTTGTCAAAGGTTTGGCCGGCTGTAACGCTGAGGCCTCGTACCTCAAAGAACTGTTCACTGACACCGTTTACAATTGCGGTGGCTTCGGTGTCCTGAAAACGCGCGGTGATGTTGCTATTGACTGTTGGGGATACCCCCGCAACATACGGTTGCTGCTGTAACGCATCGGCATCTGCAGGAATCAGTGTTTTGACTTGAGAGGCACGGGAATTGTCACCAAAACCACGCCCCTGATAGATGGTAATGGTGTTGGTGCCGAGGCTACTGATATTGTCCAGAATTTTTTGTTGTGATCCTTTACCTAAAGCGACAACGGAAACCACAGAGGCAATCCCGATAATAATGCCCAGCATGGTGAGGAATGTCCGCATCCGATGGGCATTCATGGCGAGCAATGCCATCTGGAAGGCTTCGGTTAAACGATCGAGTGCTGAACGCCAGGCCGGGATTTTTTTCTCTTCAGCATATTTCATCAACGAAGCATGTTGTTCTAACGGGGCATCATCGCTAGACATTTCAGGTGTATTAGGACGATCGGCAATAATCTGCCCATCACTGATTTCGATAATCCGCGTGGCATGTTTGGCGACATTCACATCATGCGTGACCAAAATGATGGTATGTCCATTCTCATTCAGCTCACGCAAAATGCGGATTACTTCGATACCACTGTTTTTATCCAGAGCACCAGTCGGTTCATCAGCCAGAATGACATCACCGCCATTCATCAGGGCTCGCGCGATGGAAACCCGTTGCTGTTGGCCACCGGAAAGCTGGCTTGGACGGTGCTGTATTCGTTCCCCTAAGCCTAAATCTGTCAATAACTTGGCGGAACGCTCACGACGATGCCGTGCATCTACACCAGCATAGATGGCGGGTACTTCTACATTGCCAGCAGCACTGAGGTCACCGAGCAGGTGATAACGCTGAAAAATAAAACCAAAATATTCGCGACGTAGCTGTGCCAGCTCATCGGGCTCAAGCTGTCCAGTTTCTTTGCCATTCACCTTGTAGCTGCCACTGCTGGGCTTGTCCAGACAGCCGAGAATGTTCATCAGGGTGGATTTACCTGAACCGGATTGGCCAATAATGGCGACCAGTTCACCCGGGTAAATCTTCAGGTCAATGCCTTTTAAAATCTGAACAGTGCTTTCACCTGCCGGAAATTCCCGTGTCAGCTGGCTGACCTCGAGTAAAGGTTGTTGATCAGGCTGCATCGTTACATCCTCACCGGTGGGCTGCCAGCATTACGGTTGCTACTGCGTTTAGCACCGTCATTGCTACTGTCTGAACCATCTGCAATGATGACTTTATCGCCCTGTTTTAAACCTGCCAGAATCTGTGCCTGAACACGGTTATTTAAACCGACCAATACCTGCTGGTTGCGAACCTGATTATCGGTCAGCAGAATACGCACACTTGCCAGTTTTGCTTTGCCCTGTTGTAACAGATCACGTTGTGCCGTGGTTAAGTTCAGCGGTTGTGGGCGGATCGGATCTGAACTTTTCGCATCAGTCTTCGCCGGATTATTTGCATTGTGTTGTGGCCGTTTTGCACTGTTCAGGGCTGCGGCAGGAATGGTGAGGGCATTTTTTGCTTCCGCCAAAACAATATAGACTTGTGCCGTCATATCAATACGTAATTTCCCATCCGGATTGGGCACATCAAATAGGGCGTTATAGTAAACAGCCGTGTTGGATGAGCTGCTTGTGGTGCTGTTGTTTTCGGCATTGATCGAGCTTGGGGCGGGTTCAATCTGTCGCAGGGTTGCATAATGCCGGGTCTCGTTATCGCCCAGTGTCGTGAAATAAACTTTTTGTCCCGGTTGAACTTTCATGACATCTGCTTCGGAAATCTCAGCCTTGACGGTCATGGTGTCGAGTTTCGCCAGTTTGACAATCGTTGGAGCACTCTGGTTGGCATTCACGGTCTGGCCTTCTTCCGTCACAATCGCCACAATCGTGCCATCCATCGGCGCCACAATACGGGTATAACCCAAGTCTTCTTTGGCTGTGGCTAGACTTAACCGAGACTGTTCAATCTGGGCGGCAATCTGGGCAATTTCTGCCTGTGCTGTTTTATAGCTGGCCAGGGCGGATTCCAGTTCAGCTTTTGATGTAGCGTCATATTTATACATCTCGGCTTGACGCTGATATTCAGCAGCCACTTTACTGAGATTGGCCTGTTTCGTCGCGAGCTGTGCCTGCTGACTTTTAATGCTGGCCTCTGCTGTTTTTAACTGGTTTTCCTGCCGGTAGGAATCAATTTGTGCAATCAGCTGACCTTGTTTAACCTGATCCCCCAAATGCACATACATTTTTTTCACCTGACCGGAAACCTGTGAACCGACACTCAGCATTTGCGTCGCTTCAAGTACACCCGTTGCAAGGACAGAATCTTCCAGATCGCTGCGTGTCACATCGGCTGTGATGAATTGAGGCTGGGTATCTTTGGGCTTTAACCCATACCAGGCAATCAGTGCAATTAAAAGTACAGCAAGGATGAACAGGATCAGTTTAAATGGTTTTATTTTTAGCATAAGGTCAAATGGCAACAGTCTATATCGTTTCAGTATAAGGATGAATTGAGGACAAAACGTGTAGATTTGCACGAAAGTATGTTGAATCTTCTCCAGATCACGCTAATTCGATCTTATTTGCTACAAGGAAAAATAACATAATGCACTGTATCTAATTTTAGATATATATCTTGATGGAAACGCAGAATGGAGATGACTCATGTGTAGGAAAGATTAATACTTTATGTTTCGAGATATTTCACGCAATGCTATTGGATGGCATGTAATTGCCCTGTGGTGATTAGTCAGGGAGTACGTTGGTATGTGGTCAGGAAAACTGAAGCCAAGAATCAGTTCTATTGTTCTTGATGTGAAATCACCTGGAAATCAAATAAAATCAATTTCTTATATTGTGATCTTTTGTTTACCCAACATAATATAGCTGCAAAATCTGAACGCAGATCCTGTAAATCGCTTCTTTAAATCAGGAGAGTTATGACCTGTGATCGACTTGGATTAAAAATGAAAAAATCTGTAATAATCCCTATAGATTTCAAGTTAAAAAGATTATAAGATAAAATCCCGTAAAAAAAATATGGGATTTGATCTTTATGATCATCTAATAATAATTCTGCAAAAAACATAACTTGATGATGAAAAATAATGGGGCATAAATGATGGAATGGAGTGAAAGTTATAACATTGGAATTGATGTGATAGATAATCAACATCGCCAAATCCTAGATTATATTAATGCATTAGAAAAAATCATTAGTGGAGGGCAGAGAGACAAGATTAAAGAAGTCTTGGATGATCTGATCGACTATACCCAATCACATTTTAGTTTTGAAGAAAACCTGCTTCAGCAGGTCAACTATCAATATCTACCATCGCATAAAGGTATTCATGAGTTATTTGTTAAACGGCTGAATGACTGTCGTCATAAATTTGATCGGGGTGAGTCCGTCGAGAACGACTTATATCGGTTACTGTCTAAGTGGTTAATTAACCATATTCAACATGATGACCAGGATTACGTAGATTCAGTGCGTGACAATATGTTGCATTATCTACGTGCACAAGAGCAGAAAAAAGGTAAAAGCTGGTTCGCGCGTTTTTTTAGCTAAACAATTGAAGCATCAAATAAAGTTTGACCACACATTGCGCTAATACCCTGGATGATCAAATGCTCTGGATTTTCTTCAGACATGCCTTTGATGGCTGCATCAATGCGTAGAAGGAGCATCGGCCAGGCTAAAAAACACTGTGGGTGAAAGCGGCGCAAGGCTTGTTGGTATACACTAACTTTATTTTTCCAGATGCCCAGTTGCAGGGCATTTTGCGGTTGTTCATACAGTTGCATCAGTAAACGCATTTCTTTGCTGAGTGTCCACAGGATCAGGCTGTGCGGTTCACCGGAAGCAACCAGGTACTGAAAGATTTTGATGGCTTGTGCCAGCTTGCCTGCCAGCAGGGCATCACTTAAATCGTAACTGGTATAGCGTGATTGATCCTGTAAGCAGCTATACAGTTGTTCAATCTGGATCAGTGCTTGGTCAGGAAAAGTATCACTCACCCGCATCAGGCTGTTTTTTGCAGCCAACAGGTTATGTTCATGATGCTGCATCAGCCATTGCCATGCAGCAGTATCGAGTTGTATTCCGAGCTTTTCGGCTTCAACACTGAGAATGCGTTGACGATCTTGTGGATAGGTGGCAGTCAGGGGAACCACGACCCCATTGGCTTCAATCACCTGAAAAAAACTGGATTTCAGACTCGCACTGTCCTGCTTGGGCATGACGACCAAAAGCAGATTCTGTTCATTTTGCTGGATATAACTCTTGAGCTGTTTGACGCCATTTGCATCCGGCTTTATGTTGCCGTGTACTTCTACCGCAAGTTGCTGTGAAAATAGAGATAGGCTATTGAGTGCATTAAAGACATTTTTCCAATCACTGACACTGGCGATATCATAACGTTGCCGCTCGATTTCCTGCTGCTGCCAGTGATGGCGGAACGCATCAAGCAGGTTCTGTTCAAGCAGAGGTTCCTGCCCGTGCAGGATCCAGGCACCGCGTGCTTCTGTGACACGTTTTAATGCCTGCAGATAATCCAGTTTCATGAGGCAAATTAAGGTGCAGCAGTCTGAGCGGTTTTTACCAGAGGTAAACGGTTCGCTGCAATCTGTCGACTGATTTGCTGAGCGATATCATCAATCACAATACGATTGAGATAGCTTTCTTGTTGGTTGTCGGTATTGACGGTTTCGACGTCATATTGATAACTGCGTGATGCAGTTAAGGTACGGGGTTGGGTAATTGGATTGCCTTGACGGTCTTCAATCTGGAAGGTTACGGTCAAACGCAACAACACCTCAGTGAGTTTGCCATTTAATAACTGGCGACGTGGTGTATATTCCAGTACACGTAGTACATAGGCATCATTCGCTTGGCCCAATTGTACCCCCGATGCGGCCAGGTAGGTGTTGAGCTGACGATTCAATTCATCGGTATTGGCGGGTAAGACCAGGTTCAGTTTTTGATATACCAGAGGAGCAGCGGTGGGATTCATTCCTTTCAAATGAAAACCACAGCCGACCAAGCTTGCACTCAGACCTAAGGTTAAGACAATGGCTGCGAAACGTTGGACAAAATGCATGCGTATTCCTCTGTAATCAGGTCTTAAACGACCAGGTTAACCAGTTTGTTCGGGACGACAATTTCTTTCTTGGTTGGACCAGTCAAGAATTGTTGCACTTCAGGCAAGGCCTTCGCCTGTGCCAAAAGGTCCTCTTTTGAAGTGTCGACAGCAACTTCAAGCTTACCACGGAGCTTACCGTTCACTTGTACCACAATCGTTTGGGTATTTCGAGTCAAAGCAGATTCATCCACTTTCGGGAATAAAGCTGCGGTCAATTCGATCCCGAACTCTGCCAGTAAGGTCTGGCTCAAGTGCGGTGCAAATGGTGCCAATAACAGCAACAGTGTGGTGATGGCTTCGCGTGCCACGGCAAAATCATTGTCTGATGTTGGCTCAAACTTGTTAATGCTGTTGAGCAATTCCATCTGTGCCGCAATCGCCGTATTGAATGAGTGACGACGCTGAATGTCATCGCCCACCTTTTGGATCGTTTCATGCACTTTACGACGCAGGTCTTGTGCTTCTTTCGACAAGTTTGCCGTATCAATGGTGCTGCTGGCATTGCCTTTTTCCAGGAAGCCTGAGGCCAAACGCCAAACACGTTTCAGGAAGCGGTTGGCACCTTCTACACCAGCATCCGACCATTCAAGTGACTGATCCGGTGGAGCAGCAAACATCATGAACACACGTGCAGTATCAGCACCGTACTGGTCAATGATGGCTTGCGGGTCGATACCGTTATTCTTCGATTTCGACATTTTTTCCTGACCACCGATGATGACTGGTTCACCATCACCTGTGTATCTGGCTGCAAGGATACGGCCTTTTTCATCGCGTTCGAGTTCGATGTCTGCCGGGTTAAACCAGGTTTTTTTGCCTGATGTTTCTTCGCGGTAGAAGGTGTCTGCCAATACCATGCCTTGAGTGAGCAGGTTGGTAAATGGTTCGTTGCCTTGTACCACGCCTTCATCGCGCATCAATTTATGGAAGAAGCGTGCATACAGTAAATGTAGGATCGCGTGTTCCACACCACCGATGTACTGGTTCACCGGTAACCAGCTTTGTGCTGCTTCCGGTTTGACCATACCACCAGTAAAATCTGGAGACGCGTAACGCGCGTAATACCAAGAAGACTCTACAAAGGTATCCAGCGTGTCTGTTTCACGACGTGCATCGCCGCCACAGCATGGACACTTGGTTTCATAGAATTCAGGCATCTTGTTCAGTGGGTTGCCTGAACCGTCTGGCACCACATCGGTTGGTAAAATGACTGGTAGTTGATCTTCTGGAACCGGAACCTGACCACATTTCTCACAGTTGATCATTGGAATTGGGCAGCCCCAGTAACGCTGACGCGACACACCCCAGTCACGTAAACGGAACTGGACTTTACTGTTGGCTAAACCTTGCGGTTCCAGTTTTGCCAGGATGGCGTCAAATGCACCCTGGAAATCCAAGCCATCAAATTCGCCCGAATTGACCAGCTTACCGTCTTTTGAACCGTACCATTCTTGCCATTCAGTGGCTGAGAAGTCAGCATCTTCTGTGCCTTTGGCATCAATGACCTGTTTGATTGGTAAGCCGAACTTGTTGGCAAATTCAAAATCACGTTCATCATGCGATGGCACTGCCATCACGGCACCTGAACCGTAGGACATCAACACATAGTTGGCAATCCACACCGGCACTTGTTCACCAGTCACTGGATGTTTGACGAACAAGCCAGTCGCCATGCCTTTTTTCTCGGCTGTGGCCAAATCGGCTTCTGCCACAGAACCCATGCGGCATTCTTCGATAAACGCTTTCAGTTCAGGATTGTTTTCAGCTGCTTTGAGTGCTATTGGGTGTTCGGCAGCAACCGCGACATAGGTTACACCCATCAAGGTGTCTGCACGTGTCGTGAACACGGTCAAGCCATCTGCATAGATGTCTGGATTTGCTGAAGGGAAAGTGATTTCCATTCCTTGTGAACGACCAATCCAGTTACGCTGCATGGTCAAGACTTGCTGTGGCCAGCCATCTTTGAGTGAATCTAAATCATCGAGTAGTTCTTGAGCATAGTCGGTAATACGGAAGTAATACATTGGAATGTCGCGTTTTTCCACCAAGGCACCAGAACGCCAGCCGCGGCCATTTTCCACCTGTTCATTGGCAAGAACGGTTTGATCAACCGGATCCCAGTTCACGGTAGACAGTTTGCGGTAGATCAGGCCTTTTTTATACAGCTGGACAAACAACCATTGTTCCCAGTGATAGTACTCTGGAGTACAGGTGGCGAATTCACGATCCCAGTCAATCGACAAGCCCAAACGCTTTAACTGGTTGCGCATGTAGTCGATATTTTCAAAGGTCCATTTCGCTGGAGCAACTTTGTGGGCAATCGCTGCATTTTCGGCAGGTAAACCGAAAGCATCCCATCCCATTGGTTGCAGCACGGTTTCACCTTTTAAACGGTAGAAACGGCTAATGACGTCACCAATGGTATAGTTACGCACATGACCCATATGCAGCTTGCCGCTTGGGTAAGGGAACATCGACAGAATGTAACGATGTGGACCTTCTACAGTGTCGGCAACTTTAAAGGCTTTGCGATCTTCCCAGTCTTTTTGGACATTTGGCTCAATCGCACTTGCTTGATATTCAGGGTCAATGTGAGTAGTCATAAACGTATCGTGAACAACAATAAAAATTTTGTCGCAAAGCATAGCGCAAAATGCACCTAAAAGTGAATTTTGCGCAGCAGTTTCTTTTACAACTCTAATTTTGCAGCAAGAGTCATCGCATTCATCTAGGCTGACCGATCTATGCTGCAATTCCGCTGCAGATTGCAGAGGGCGGGTAATCGGAGCATTACTTTAATTTTTTGCTGCAGATGCAACTGGCACTTTTTGTGACATGGTGTCGGTCATTTTTGTGCCCGGCGCTGCTTTTTCAGTGGCTGCTGGTGCGGTTGCCGCTGTATCGGTTTTATTCTCTACTGCCGAATTGGGTGCCGGTGTCGGGGTGCTTGAAGTTGTTATGTTGTGATGCCAGCCATAGGTATCAATTTTGCCTTTTTTAATGGCATGATTGGGTGGAGGGGTCATGGTGTAGTGGGTAGAGCCATTACGATCGACCCATTTGTAGTATTCTTTTGCCGACGCCGGTGTTGTGCTGAACAAAACGGCTGAAACCAGCGAAGAAATCCATAAAATATTCTTTATTTGCATTGTCATGAAGCCCCAACAAAAATGCTTTAATCGTGATGTAAATTTATACTGAAAATCATGTGGCATGATCGCCTTATTTTACGCTGACTGCTAGAGAGTTTTCTGCATTTTTATCCATGAATGAACGAGAAAAATGCTCGGCTCTACGCATCATTTTTAACAACCCTCTACAGAAATATCACAGTCTTGCCGATAAGCGTGAAAGCAGTCTGAATCTTGTTCAGTATTTTAAGTACGCGGTGAGAATTTCTGCTTAAATGGGTGGCTGTGAAATTCACTAGAAACTAAAGCGGATTTCCAGACAAATAAAGCGGAAAAAGCCGAGTTTTGATCTTGACTTTAATAGGCGAAACTACAAAAATGCTTGCTTTGGTTTTATGTGCTTTTATTCGATCACCCTTTGAATAAATGTCATGACGTGCAATGGGCATTTTCTCTAGCCGAGAAGATGATCAAAGCGAAGAAATATGTGTATCCCGACATATTTTAAATCAACACGAAGCTTATTCGGTTGTGTTGTCAGAATTTTTCCTATTTGCAGCGAAAACCACTCCACATGTGTGCTATAAACAGTGCAGACAGTTAAATGAATGAAACGCGGTTTGTGCCTTCCACAAATTGCGAGAAGATTAGGGTGAATCACGTTGGAACTTTTATCTGGTGGTGAAATGCTCGTTCGTGCTCTTGCGGACGAAGGCGTTGAGCATGTTTTTGGGTATCCAGGCGGCGCAGTTTTACATATTTACGATGCGCTTTTTCAACAAGACAAAATTAATCATTACCTCGTGCGTCATGAGCAAGCTGCTGGTCATATGGCAGATGCCTACTCACGTGTCACCGGTAAAACCGGTGTGGTGCTGGTGACTTCAGGTCCAGGCGCAACCAATACCGTGACTCCAATCGCAACTGCATACATGGACTCCATCCCAATGGTGATCCTGTCAGGTCAGGTTGCCAGTCATTTAATCGGCGAAGATGCTTTCCAAGAAACCGATATGGTGGGTATTTCCCGTCCAATCGTAAAACACAGTTTCCAGGTACGTCACGCCAGTGAAATTCCTGCGGTTATTAAAAAAGCATTCTATATCGCGGCATCAGGCCGTCCAGGTCCAGTAGTTGTTGATATTCCAAAGGATGCAACTAACCCGGCTGAAAAATTTGCCTACGAATACCCAGAAAAAGTGAAGATGCGTTCGTATCAACCCCCGCATCGTGGTCACTCTGGTCAGATCCGTAAAGCGATCGATGAGCTGATCGTAGCGAAGCGCCCAGTAATTTACACGGGTGGTGGTGTGGTACAGGGTAATGCTTCTGGATTGCTGACCGAACTTGCACATCTTCTGGGTTACCCAGTGACCAATACCTTGATGGGGCTTGGTGGTTTCCCTGGTGATGATGAACAGTTCATCGGTATGCTCGGTATGCATGGTACCTATGAAGCCAATATGGCGATGCACCATGCAGATTTGATCCTGTGCGTTGGCGCGCGTTTTGATGACCGTGTGACCAATAACCCGGCAAAATTCTGTCCGAATGCCAAAGTCATTCATATTGATATTGACCCGGCAACGATTTCAAAAACCATTATGGCGCACATTCCAATTGTCGGTGCAGTAGAGCCTGTATTGCAGGAAATGCTGGTGCAATTGAAGCAAATGAATGTGTCTAAGCCAAATCCTGAAGCGATTGCGGCATGGTGGTCACAAATTAATGAGTGGCGTAAAGTACATGGCCTGAAATACCGGGTTCCTGCGGATGGCTCAATGAAACCACAACAAGTGGTTGAGGCACTGTACAAGGCAACCAATGGTGAAGCGATCATTACTTCTGACGTAGGCCAACACCAGATGTTTGGTGCCTTGTATTACAAATACAAACGTCCACGTCAATGGATCAACTCGGGTGGTCTAGGGACCATGGGTGTTGGTTTGCCGTATGCAATGGCTGCGAAACTCGCTTGCCCAGAGCAGCAAGTGGTGTGTATCACGGGTGAAGCATCGATCCAGATGTGTATTCAAGAGCTTTCAACCTGTAAACAGTACGGTTTGAATGTGAAGATTCTATGCCTGAACAACCGTGCCTTGGGTATGGTGAAACAGTGGCAAGACATGAACTACGAAGGCCGTCATTCAAGTTCTTATGTCGAATCTTTACCAGACTTCCCGAAACTGATGGAAGCTTATGGTCACGTCGGTATTCAGATTGACCATGCAGATGAGCTTGAAAGCAAGCTTGCTGAAGCGATGGCCATTAATGACAAATGCGTATTTATTAACGTGATGGTCGACCGTACCGAGCATGTTTATCCGATGCAGGTGGCAGGTCAATCCATGCGTGATATGTGGGTTGCAAAAGGGGAGCGTACCTAATGAGACATATTATTTCCGTTCTCGTTGAAAATGAATCAGGTGCGCTTTCACGTCTCGTGGGTTTATTTAGCCAACGTGGCTATAACATCGAAACTCTGAATGTTGCACCGACTGAAGATGCAACATTATCTCGTCTAACCCTCACGACGTATGGTGACGAGCATAAAATTGAGCAAATTACCAAACAGCTCAATAAACTGGTTGAAGTAGTAAAAGTAGTGGATCTGTCAGAAGGTGCTCACATTGAGCGCGAATTGATGCTGATCAAAGTCAAAGCACTGGGTTCAGCACGCGCCGAGATCAAGCGCACAGCGGATATTTTCCGCGCGCAAGTGGTTGATGTGACACCAACGACTTATACCATTCAGATTGCAGGAACAACTGATAAATTAGATGGTTTTATTGATGCACTTGCAGAAAACACCATTCTTGAAGTGGTTCGTTCTGGTGTGTCGGGTATCGCTCGTGGCGAAAAAGTACTGACCATCTAATTTAATTTAAAAGCATTTTAGCGGAGAAAACAGATGCAAATTTTTTACGATAAAGACTGTGACTTATCAATCATCCAAAGCAAGAAAGTTGCGATTATTGGTTACGGTTCTCAAGGCCATGCGCATGCGCAAAACCTTAAAGATTCTGGCGTAGACGTAACTGTAGGTCTACGTGCAGGTTCAGCTTCTTGGAAAAAAGCTGAAAATGCAGGCCTTAAAGTTGCTGAAGTACCAGCAGCTGTTGCGCAAGCTGACCTTGTAATGATATTGACTCCAGATGAGTTCCAAGCTCAACTTTATCGTGACGTGATCGAGCCAAACATCAAGCAAGGCGCGACACTTGCATTTGCTCACGGTTTCTCTGTTCTTTACAACCAAGTTGTTCCACGTAAAGACTTAGACGTGATCATGGTTGCTCCTAAAGCACCAGGCCACACTGTACGTTCTGAATTCCAACGTGGTTCAGGTGTTCCAGACCTTATCGCGATTCATCAAGATGCTTCTGGTAATGCACGTAATGTTGCACTTTCTTACGCTTCAGGCGTAGGTGGTGGTCGTACTGGTATCATCGAAACTTCATTCCGTGAAGAAACTGAAACTGACTTGTTCGGTGAACAAGCGGTTCTTTGTGGTGGTGCGGTTGAATTGGTGAAAATGGGCTTCGAAACTTTGGTTGAAGCAGGTTATGCACCAGAAATGGCTTACTTCGAATGCTTGCACGAACTTAAATTGATCGTTGACTTGATGTTCGAAGGCGGTATCGCGGACATGAACTACTCAGTGTCTAACAACGCTGAATACGGCGAATACGTGACTGGCGTTGAAGTCATCAACGAACAATCTCGTGAAGCAATGCGTAATGCCCTTAAACGCATCCAATCTGGTGAGTATGCGAAGATGTTCATCCAAGAAGGTGCATTGAACTATCCTTCAATGACTGCGCGTCGTCGTCAAAACGCAGCACACGGTATCGAAGTTACTGGTGCTAAATTGCGTGCAATGATGCCTTGGATCCAAGCGAACAAGATCGTTGATAAAGAGAAAAACTAATTGGATTGATTTTTTCAATTAGTCAAAAATCCCCCTTATTTTAGGGGGATTTTTTATTCAAGAATAAAAATAGGTGACTGTAATTTAGGCTCTTTTTTGATCGAGCGTATCTGGGAAAATCGATTAGATTATAAATCCCATTTTTTCTGTTTAAATAAAAGCAGTATAAATGTCATTTGCTATCTTTTTATTTAAAAAAATATGAGTTAAAGCAAGATTGGTAATGATGTAGATTCGGAAAATTGATTTTTTTGAGAATACGTAACAAGATATAAATAAAGGCTGGTTTTTAAATGTAAATATAAGTTGTTGAAAATATACTATAAAAATAGTCCGTTGAATTGTTATGTTAATTATAAAAGCCAGTTTAAGCTGATATTAAAAGTACTATTATTATATTTATAATATAATGGATAAAAATAATAAATAAAAAACAATTAGTTAGCTGATTGTTTAATATGTTTTTCTGTTGAATAAATATATCTATCGTGAAATGTGTTGTTTCGTTGTGAATTTACTCCAGTCCCCTAAGATAAAACTACAGTTACAAAGTTGGATTATCAACCTGATGGTAAAACCAAGTAATTGTGTCTATGAAAATCTTTTTATAAAAAGACGGGAGAATTCCTATGAAAAAATTAATAAAAACATCATTGTACGCCCTAATCCTAGGTGTAAGTGCAGGTGCTGGCGTTGTTTATGCCGAAGAAGTTGAAAGTCCGGATTTACAGGCTCAAACTGATGCATGTAATGGTGGCGGTGGTAAAGGCTGTAGTGGTCACATTCCAATTAATGTAACAGTAGCAAAGCATTGTTATATTAAAACAACACCAGCAATTAACCTAGCTGCTAATGGCACAGGTTTTGGTCAATTCGCTGTGGTTAGTAATGCAGATTATAAATTGCATTTGAAAACACAGAATGGTTCACAGGCTCTTTTGAATGGGGATGCCACTAAAAATATCCCACTTACAATTAAGACTACCGCTGGTGCTAATTCTTATAATTTAAATCAATGGTATTCAGGCATTCCTAAATCTCAAGTGCTTTATAATGTCAGCGTAAGTACATCTGGTATTGACTTGTCGACTAAAGAAGCAGGTATATATAAAGATACCTATCTAATTGATGTAGATTTCTAAGTTTTCCCAATAGTTGGTCTTATTTGTGAATAGGACCAACTTTTTTAGTTACGAATAATAAACATTATATACTTTTTATATTTCTATTAAATTGGGTCAGGGAGAGGGAAATGAAGCCATTTTTACATCCTCTATTTATGTTGTGGGGAATGGTTTTTTTTAATCATACTAGTCATGCGGATATGTTAATTGAACCCGTTCAACTTTATTTATCAGAAAAAGCGAAGCAACGAAGCGCAACGTTAACTTTTGATGCTGTAGATGAGAAGCAGGCACGAAATTTTGAAGTAAAAGCAGTTAAGTGGACGCAAAACGAATACGGACAAGATGTCTATGAGCCTGATTCTAGCATTATAATTAATCCTAAAACTTTTGTTATCAAGCCAAATACTAAGCAGTTGATTCGAGTGGGATTTAATCAGCCGATAGTGAGTCTTGGATTGAAAAAGGAAATGGCTTGGAGAGTTATATTTACTGAAATACCTGCTGTTGCGAATGAAACAGGTGTGAACTTTGCATTGAACATCAGTATTCCTTTCTTTGTGGGGAAACAGAGTGATACAAATGTTGTTTTAAAGTTGAAGAAAAATGTTAATACTACCTTGTTGAATGTTTATAATGCTGCTGACTCCCATGTTCAGATAAAAAAGTTATCAATTCTTGATCAAAATAAAAAAGAAGTTTTTAAGTTGGATAACATGAAATATTTATTGGCTAAATCTCAAAGTGATTTGGAGTTGGGGGCTATTAAATTAGCAGAGATAAATAAATATACTGTATTAATGAAAACAGATAAAAATGATGAGGAATTGAGATTAAAAATTATGGAGTAATTTTTTTATGGGTAAAATAAAAATTCCACTATTATTATATTGTATATTATATGCTCAGGTAACTTCTGCGGTAGAACAATCATTGGAAAATCCACCTGTGCTAAGTACAATCTGGTTAAATGGTGTGGATCAGCAGACAGAAATTCTTTTTTTTAAAGAAAATGAGCAGGAGTATTTAGAATGCTCTGTGCTTGAAAAGTTAAACTTAAATATCACATTATTAAAGCATCATTCAAAAAATAATATGTTCTGTTTGGTCACACAAGATCAACTTAAGGTTGAATTTGATGCTTCACTTCAAGCTGTTAAGTTGGACGTCCCTGCTCATTATTTTAATAGGGGGAGTAGCAATGAAATTTTATATTCTAAACCAGAGAAATCTGATTTAGGTGCTTTCTTGAACTATGATTTTTTTTATTTAAATGATGAGGGTGGTAATGAATTAAATACCTTATCTGAGCTAGGTATTTTTAAAGATAATTGGATTTTTAAAAATACATTTATCTATAGGAAAAAAGATGATTCAGAAAATGAGAATGATAGTGGGAAAGCATTTGCAAGGTTAAACACATCATTAGATTTTGATTTTTCCGATAGTTTAACTAGTTTAACCATTGGTGATACGACTACTATTTCTAATGCATTAATTAATTCATTCCGGTTTGGTGGTATAAGTTGGGGAAGTAATTATACAAATCGACCTGATTTTATTTATTGGAATGTACCAAGTTTAGAAGGGAGTGCTGTTGTACCTTCAACTGTAGATTTATATTTGAATGGGGTCAGTATTTTTAAGCAGACAGTGAGTCCTGGTGATTATAATTTACAAGTTGGGGCGAATATTCAGAATGCTGGTGAAGCACAACTGGTGGTTGAAGATGTATTAGGTAATAGAACTGTACAAAGTTTTCCTATATTAATTAGTAGTCGTTTATTAAAGCCAGGATTGAATGAGTATAATCTTTCCTTGGGTAAGATTCGTTATGATTATAGTTCTGGAGAGAATGATTATCGTGAGTTTTTTACTAGCTTGTATTTTAGGCGAGGAATAAGCTCAAAAACCACTTTGGGTGCTAATGCATCTTATAGTAAAGATCTACAGAGTTTAGGTTTATTATGGACTCAGGCGGTAAGTAAGTATTTTACTGCAGATGTTGTAGGGGTGATAAGTCATACTGATGATCAGCAAGGTTATTCTGCAGGTTTGTCACTCAATAAAAATTTTGGTCGTTTTAATTTTGGTTTAAGTAGTCGATATACCAGTGACGATTATAAAGTATTGGGTTACGACGATGGCTTTGTAATGCCTAAATGGGAGAATTTGTTATATTTCGGATTGACGGATCTTCCTATTTTTCAAAATTTCAATATGAATTATGTTGAACAAAGACAGCATCAAGATCAAAATTCTCGTGGAGTAGACCGTAAAGTACTAAGAGCAGAGTTTTCTCGGCAAATTACCGCTGATTTGTCGATGAGAGCAGGTTATTTTAAAGAGTTTGATGAGCAGGCTGATTCTGGAGCCTTCTTATTTTTGACATATAACTTTGGAAAGAACCGAACTTTGTATGCTGATTATTCTACTGAAGGCGATGCTAGCCTTACTTATGCTCAGTCGAATTATGGGCAATTAGGGTTGGATTATGCAGTAGGTGTTCAGCGGAGAAGTGATCGTGAGATGATTTATAATGTGGATGGTCAAATAAAAACTCGTGTAGGAGACTTGACCCTTCAGCATGTACAGTCAGATCAATCCCATCAGACTCAAGCGGGTTATCGCGGTGCAATGGTATGGTTGGATGGTCAGTTTAACTTTACCCAACCTGTTGATAATGCTTTTGCTTTGGTGCGTGTGGGTGACTATTCGGATATTGATGTTTATCGTACTCTAGCACTGGCCGGTAAAACCAATAAAAGAGGTTATGTATTTGTTCATGATATTCCTGCTTATGTGAATTACGATATCTCCTTTGATATAGATCAGTTACCAATGGATGATAAGGTACCTTTCTCTAGCAAAAAAATATCAGCTTTAGATAAGCGTGGTTATGTAGTTAATTTTCCAGTTTATCATGCTCAAAAAGCAGTAATTCGATTGCTTGATATAAATCAACATAGGTTTGTGGCAGGTAGTGAAGTACATCTAGATAATCCAGAAAAAGATATTTATCCGGTAGGAACAGATGGCTTGGTCACTCTATATGGTTTATTGCCTGGTGAGCATAAACTGACCGTTTACACTACAGGCGGTGCTTCTTGTCAAAGTAAGTTGATTGTTGCTGAAAAAACCTCGGTTGAACAGCAAAATAAGACTATTGATCTCGTGTGTAAATAAAAATGATAATAAGGGTGAATAATGATGAAAATAATAACTTTAACGATATTCTTGCTCTTATGGATGCCTACTTTGCAAGCCAAACAATGTGCGCTGGGTTCGTTCACGGATCCAAAACTGTACTTGTCTTATACCTATGGAAGCCAAGCAGCAACTTCTTTTAAAGTTTCATGTGACCACGCGTATGGTATTCGTTTTAGTAGTGAAAATTTAAGGGATTCAAGTGGAAATAGTTATGTTACTAATGGCGTGAATAAACTAAGAACTCGAATGACTATATCTGGGGCTGGTAATAATTTGTGGAATGTGTCTATACCCCAATCGGCAAGTTCAAATAACAAATATGTGATTTTTGTTCAATTGGCTGAGCGTCCATCAGCGCTGACTACGGCAGGAACGTATACAGATAGAATTTATATCGATTTAGCTTTCTAATGTAAATTGTCTCCTTATATGTTGCTTTGGACATAAACGTTTAAAATATTACCCAATACTCAAAACGCATCATAAAACTGTCAAAAATCTCGGGTAGGATGACCACGAAAAAGAAAATAATTGGTGGTTGTATGTCTGGTCTATACCCAACAGCCCTATTAAAACAACAAGATTTTCCAGAACCGTTTAAGTTTTACTTTAAACGTAAAAATAAAGAAACAATCACGGAAGAGATTGATCGTTTACAGGTGCTTGTCCGTCCTAAGCTTAAAATTGCGATTGTTACCGAAACTTGGCCGCCTGAAATAAATGGGGTGGCCTTGTCTTTGTTGCAACTGTGTAAAGGTCTACAGCAAAAAGGCCATAAAATTTTGCTGATTCGTCCAGAGCAAAAAGTGCCCTGTCATGACTTTACTCCTAATAAAGAATGTTTGGTCGTGGCACAACCAGTTCCCAAATATCCGGCTTTGAAATTCGGTTGGCCACAATATTTAAAAGTGAGCCATGCTTTAGAAGAGTTTCAACCGCAGGTGGTGCATATTGTCACGGAAGGTCCCCTCGGATTGACTGCTTTGCAGGCGGCTAAATCGAAGAATATGCCTGTAACTAGCGGATTTCATTCGCCATTTCAGGATTTTAGTCGTTTTTTTGATCTTGCTTTTTTAGTCAAGCCGATTCAACGCTACCTTTGTTGGTTTCATAACAGTACTCAATTGACCTGCGTTCCAAGTCAGGATACTGAGCGTGCTTTACGTCAGTTCGGGGTGAGTTGTCCATTAAAAGTGGTAGGGCGTGGGGTGGATACGCAACGTTTTTCACCCCGACATCGCTCTGAAAGTCTACGTTATCAATGGGGTGTTTCGGCCGATACCACGGTTATGTTGTATGTAGGACGTCTTTCTCCAGAAAAAGAAATTGACGTGCTGATTGAGGCTTATTGTGCCAGAGCAAAAGAAACACATGCACATCAAGTGAAATTGGTGATTGTGGGAGATGGCCCTGATCGCGCACGCCTGCAAACACTTGCTGCCAGCAGTGATGTCCTGTTCACGGGTAGTTTGACCGGACATGACCTTGCAACGGCTTATGCCAGTGCCGATGTTTTTGTTTTTGCCAGTCAGGTTGAAACCTTTGGTAATGTGGTACTGGAAGCGATGGCGAGTGGCTTGCCTGTCGTGGCTTATGATTATGCCTGTGCTCATCAGCATATTGAACATGGCGAAACTGGCTGGCTCAGTCCTTTAGGTCACAAGCAGCACTTAATCCAGTGTATTAATGTTTTGCCCAATAATCGGGTTCTTCGACAAATGGGCTTACGTGCGGTACAGCAAGCAGAAAGAATGGGTTGGCAACATCCGGTACAACAACTGGAACAGGCCTTGTATGACGTTGTTCAGGAGAACGTCATGATCACATAGCTCCAAGCGTGATGCTTGAGGAGAGAAAGCATGAATTTTAAAAATGCAAAAATTAGAATACTTGATCTCGATTATAAAGGCTGTTTGTACTTCAACCACTTGTCACATTCTCAGCAGGTGGCTGCTTTTTTTAAAATCATTAGCCGGCTAGGCGATGGCATTTTCTGGTATGTGATGTTGGCCATCGTCTGGATCTTGGAGGGACTACGTTACGGTCTGCAAATTTTATACTTGTTGGCAGGCGGTGCGGTTGGAACCAGTATCTATAAATATCTCAAGCATAAAACCACGCGCCCCAGACCTTATCAGGTGCATCAAGTGATCATTCTGGGAGAGCGCCCTCTAGATCATTTTAGCTTTCCTTCCGGACATACCTTGCATGCGGTGATGGTCAGTATCACTCTGGGTTATATTCAGCCATTCCTGATCACACTGCTGATGCCTTTTACCATTCTGGTGGCGTTATCACGTATGATTTTAGGACTACATTATCCGAGTGATGTCCTGGTCGGTGCTGCAATTGGAGCAATGGTCGCGACGGGGATTATTTTGACTGCACCCTTCTTGAATATCATCCTCTAAGTGCAAAAAATTCTGTGTAGTGAATCTAGCGAAAGTCGAGTAATTTGCTAAAGTACAGACTTTCCTTCCGATTATTTAGGTTGAGCTATGGGTTTACGTTGGACTGATACCATCGATATTGCGATTGAGCTTTCTGAAGCACATCCTGATGTGGATCCACAATGGATTCGTTTTACCGATTTGCATGCCTGGATTTGTGCACTACCAGATTTTAGTGATGATCCGAATAAATCGACAGAAGGTTTGCTCGAGGCCATTCAAATGGCATGGATTGATGAAGTTCGCTAAAAATACGCAGAAAAATCTAAACTTTTACATATTGAACGCTGCTAGTTGAGCATTATGTGGTTATAATGCGGCAAATTTTTTGACGTTTAAATCTTAAGGAGCCGATCATGGCAATTGAACGTACTTTATCTATCGTTAAGCCAGATGCAGTGGGTAAAAACCACGTTGGTGATATCTTTGCTCGTTTCGAAAAAGCTGGTCTTAAAATCGTTGCGACTAAAATGAAACACCTTTCTCAAGCTGAAGCTGAAGGCTTCTATGCTGAGCACAAAGAACGCGGTTTCTTTGCTGACCTCGTTGCTTTCATGACTTCTGGTCCAGTGGTTGTTTCTGTTCTTGAAGGCGAAAACGCTGTTCTTGCTCACCGTGAAATCTTGGGCGCGACTAACCCAAAAGAAGCGGCTCCTGGTACAATCCGTGCAGACTTCGCTGTAAGCATCGATGAAAACGCTGCTCACGGTTCTGACTCAGTTGCTTCTGCAGAGCGCGAAATTTCTTACTTCTTCGCTCAAACTGAGATCTGCCCACGTACTCGTTAATCGGCAGCATTCAAACCAGATAAGTGTTATTATACTTATCTGGTTTTTTTATTCTCTTTAGAATGGTTTGCTTGAATATTGAGCGAATTGTTTTCATTTCTAAGACATGGTTTAGGTAATACACATGAGTTCCGAAGTGGTCGTTTCATCGGCACATACAGATGAACAGCAACATTCCTCGTCTGCTCACGTACAGCAACCGTCTGTAAAAAAAGTGAATTTACTGGGCATGTCGCGTCCTGAGCTGGAAAAGTTCTTTGAAGAACTGGGTGAAAAGAAGTTTCGCGCCGGTCAGGTCATGAAATGGATTCATCAATATTTTGTGACCGATTTTGCTGAAATGAGCAATATTTCGGGCAAGCTACGTGCCAAACTGGAGCAGATTGCGGAAATCAAACCACTTGAAGTGGTGCATCGTCACTATTCGAAAGATGGTACCCGTAAATGGGTATTTCGTGTCGGTGAGGGTGAAGGATCTCTGGTGGAAACCGTGCTGATCCCTGCCGAAGATAAAACCGGTTCACGTAAAACTTTATGTATTTCCTCTCAGGTGGGCTGTGCACTCGACTGTTCTTTCTGTTCAACAGGCAAACAGGGCTTCCAACGTGATTTGACACCGGCGGAAATTATTGGCCAGCTGTGGATGGCGAACTATTCCTATGTGGAAGATGTCCCTGTTGCTGAGCGTACCCGTGCGGTGACGAATGTGGTGATGATGGGTATGGGTGAGCCTTTGCTGAATTATCAGGCTGTACTGAGTTCAATGTCGATCATGCTGGATGACTTCGCTTATGGCATGTCAAAACGCCGTGTGACATTGTCAACTTCCGGTGTGGTGCCGATGATTGATCAATTGGCACAGGATATTGATGTGGCCCTGGCGATTTCCCTGCATGCGCCGAATGATGAATTGCGCAATGAATTGGTGCCAATTAATAAAAAATATCCGTTGAAAGAACTGATTGCGGCAGCCCAGCGTTATATTGCTAAAGATGGCAATGAAAGTGCACGTAAGCATGTGACCATTGAGTACGTGATGCTGGAAGGGGTGAATGATCAGCCTGAGCATGCCCAGCAGCTGATTAAATTGTTAAAAAATTTACCAAGTAAAATTAACCTGATTCCGTTTAACCCGTTCCCGCACGCACCTTATGGGCGTTCAAGCCGCAACCGGATTATTTCTTTCCAAAAAACTTTGTCTGATGCCGGATTTGTGTGTACGATTCGTCAAACGCGTGGTGACGATATTGATGCCGCTTGTGGGCAGCTTGTTGGTCAGGTGGCTGATCGTACCCGCCGAGCTGAGCAATGGAAAAAGAAAGTTGCGCAGCGTAACGAAATTATGCGATCACAAGGATAATAAAACCGAGGAAAAACCAATTGAGAAAGCCTGCGTATAAGTCAGTTGTAATATTTACAGTGTGTATGTCGGCATTCATTGCACAAGGTTGCCAGACCCATACTCCGGGTATGAGTAAAGACCCGGAGAAATCGGTTAAGGTGCGTACTCAATTGGCTGCTGAATATATCCGCAAAGGTGATCTGGATGCAGCAAAACGCTCACTTGATCAGGCACTTGAGGTGGATTCGCGTGATGCCACTGCCAATATGATGATGGGGGTGTTATTGCAGCAGGAAGGCAGTCCGCTTAACATGGAAAAAGCGGATGAGTATTTCCGTAAATCCATTTCGATTGATCCACAAAATGCGCAAGCTCGTAATAATTATGGGACATATTTATATCAGCTTCAGCGTTATAATGAAGCGATTGAACAGCTCAGTATCGCAGGAGCTACACTCGGATATGATCAGCGTTTCCGTGCCTTAGAGAATTTGGGACGGATTTATCTGCAACTGGGTGATGTAGAGAAAGCAGAAAAAGCTTTTAAACAAGCATTACAAGTGAACCGTGACTCTTATGTTTCGATGCTGGAGTTGTCAGAAATTTTTTATTTGCGGCAGCAAATACCGGCAGCTACCCAGCTCTATCAACAGTACGTCACGGCTGTTGGACAAAATAATCAAGGTGCACGTGCACTCTGGTTAGGTATTCGCCTTGGGCGTGCCAATGGTGAAGACATGAACAAGCAGGTTCTGGTGAACCAGTTACGTGCTTTGTTCCCGGATAGCCAGGAATATCAACGTTATTTGCAATTACAGTACAGTACTGAGGCCGTATGGAAGTAAATCCTAATTCACAGCAACCTACTGGTTCAAACGTAGCACCTAATGTTTTAGGAAATGTTCAACGTCCGGGTGAGTACTTGCGTCAAATTCGTGTGGCTCAAAAACTTGAGCTGGCGGATGCGGCAGCTGCTTTAAATATGCCGTTAAAAACTTTAACGGCCTTAGAACAAGATGATTATAAGGCCTTGCCAGAAGCGACCTTTATCAAAGGCTATTACCGTTCTTATGCCAAATTGCTGAAAACTGATGCCACTGCGATTATTCAGCGTTTTGATGAAATTTATGCCAATGATACCGGTCTATTACCCAATCATGCCCTGAACAATTCACCGATTAAAATCATGGGGAAATTGCCAGGTTCCAACAGTGATCGCAAAAAGAAGTGGTTCAAGCGCATAGCGATTGCGATTCTGGTACTGCTTGTGATTGGATTGGCGGTAATGGGTATCCAGAACTGGTCATCAAAGAAAGAGACCACATCAAATTCACAAGCTGCACAATCCAATGTTCAAGTTTTATCTTTGGATAATGCCAATAGCACTTCTGGTGATCAGCTGGTCTTGAGTTTTAACCGTCCAACCTCAATTCATATTGTGGATTCAACCGGTAAGGTACTGGCAACAGGCCGCCAATCAAATACAGTGACATTAAATGGCCAGTCTCCATTCCAGATCCGTTTAGATGATGCAACTGCAGTCTCTTTGACTTTGAACCAGGAACAGATTTCCCTGTCTCCTTATACCGTAAACGGGCAGGCTGATTTCCGTTTATCACGCTAATTCGCAACAGTAGAGCGATAGAATGATTGAGAATCCAATTAAACGTCGTCCAACCCGCAAAATTCGTGTGGGGTCTGTCTATGTAGGTGGTGATGCACCGATTAGCGTGCAGAGCATGACCAATACGGAAACCTGTGATGTCGATGCCACCGTAGCGCAAATCCAGCGATGTGTTGATGCGGGTGCAGACATCATGCGTGTTTCCGTTCCTTCCATGGAAGCGGCACAAGCCTTTGGTGAAATTCGTAAGCGTGTTGATGTGCCCTTGGTTGCGGATATTCATTTTGACTATAAAATTGCGCTCGCAGTTGCCGATCTGGGGGCAGACTGTTTGCGAATTAACCCGGGCAATATCGGTTCGGAACAAAAGATTCGCGAAGTGGTTGCTGCTGCCAAACACCATGATATTTCCATGCGGATTGGGGTGAACGCCGGTTCATTGGAAAAAGACATCCAGAAAAAATATGGCGAGCCAACCGGACAAGCATTGCTTGAGTCGGCAATGCGTCATATCGATATTTTAGACCGTTTGGACTTTCAGGAGTTCAAGGTTTCAGTTAAGGCATCGAATGTATTCCTGACCATGGATGCTTACCGTTTGTTATCGAAACAGATTGATAATCCACTGCATTTGGGTGTAACCGAAGCAGGAATTTACCGTACGGGTACAGTAAAATCTGCGATCGCACTCGGTGGCCTGCTACTCGAAGGCATCGGCGATACCATGCGTATTTCGCTCGCTGCCGAGCCGGAAGATGAAATCAAGGTCGGTTTCGACATTCTGAAATCACTTGGCTTGCGTTCTAACGGCATTAATTTTATTGCCTGCCCAAGCTGCTCACGTCAGGAATTTAACGTGATTAGCGTGATGCAGCAGCTTGAAGAGCGCTTAGAAGATGTGCGCACCCCAATGGATGTTTCTGTGATTGGCTGTAAGGTCAACGGGCCAGGTGAGGCCAAAGAGGCGGATATCGGTGTGGTGGGGGCGAGCCCACGTTCATTGGTATATCGTAATGGTGAAAAGAGCCATTTAATTGATACCAATCAGTTGGTTGATGAAATCGAGTCTATGGTTCGTCAACGTGTTCAAGAGCTTGAAGAAGCTAAATCTAAAGAGATCATTCGTAGTTCATCATGAGTTCAATCGTCGCAATCAAAGGTTTTAATGACATTCTGCCAACCCAAACACCGGCATGGAGACGTCTAGAACAGCAACTGGCTTCCCTGATGGATGCCTATGGCTATCAACAAATTCGTTTGCCGATGGTTGAACAGACCAATTTGTTCAAGCGTTCGATTGGGGATGCAACGGATATCGTTGAAAAAGAAATGTACACATTCTTAGATAAAGGTAATCCGCCGGAGTCTTTGACCTTGCGTCCGGAAGGTACTGCAGGCTGTGTACGTGCCATGCTGGAACATAACCTGTTACGTGGTGCAACCCCACGCGTTTGGTATATCGGACCCATGTTCCGTTATGAAAAACCGCAAAAAGGCCGCTATCGTCAGTTTCACCAGTTTGGTGTGGAAACCTTTGGTGTAGCAACACCTGACATGGATGCGGAACTGATCCTGATGACCGCGCGTTTGTGGCAGCGTATGGGTGTGGCAGATAAAGTCCGTCTAGAACTCAATACCTTGGGTGAAAGTGACGAGCGCGCTGCTTATCGTGCAGCCCTAGTTGAATTTTTGACTCAGCATAAAGATGCTTTAGATGAAGATTCACAGCGCCGTCTAGAAACCAATCCATTACGTATTTTGGATTCAAAAAACGAACGTACCCAGCAGATTCTGGAAAATGCACCGAAGCTGCATGATTTTATGGGTGAAGATACCTTAAATCACTTCGCAACCTTGCAGCAGTATTTAACAGATGCCGGTGTTGAGTTCGTGATTAACCAGAAACTGGTGCGTGGTCTAGATTATTACAACAAAACCGTGTTTGAGTGGACTACGACGCATTTAGGTTCACAAGGTACTGTCTGTGCTGGTGGCCGTTATGATGGTTTGGTAGGACAGTTAAAAGGCAAAGCAGATCAATCCGTGCCAGCCGTCGGTTTTGCGATGGGCATGGAGCGTTTGTTGCTTCTGCTCGAACAGGTTCAAGACAATACTCCAGTGCGCGATTGTGAAGTATTCCTATTGGCCGACCCATCTTATCAGGGTAAAGCCCTGGTGTTGGCTGAACAAATCCGCAATCAGTTGGAAGCAGCCAATAGCCATATCCGTCTGAAAGCTGGTTCACAAGGTAGTCTGAAAAGCCAGATGAAAAAAGCGGATCAATCCGGGGCCATTTATGCTCTGATTCTTGGCGAGCGAGAGTGGGAAGCACAGCAACTGGCCGTGAAACAGCTAGCCACTGCGGAGCAGCACGAAGTTGCTGTGGCAGAACTGGTTCCATTCCTCATTCAACAACTTGCACAATAAGCTAAAAAGCAGCAGAAAAGGACAATCACATGAGCGCGTTAAGTGATGCTGAGCAACTCGATAATTTGAAATCATTCTCCAAAAAATATGGCTCAGCCATGGTGAGTGGTGTCTTAATTGCGTTGATTGCCTTTTTCGGCTGGGAATATTGGCAGAAAAAAAATCTGGCAGAGTCGCAAAAGCAAACCGCCAAAGTACAATTGTTAATGGATGAGGCAAATGCACAGGCAGGAAATAAAAATGCCTTCAACCAGCTTGCAGCCTCTGCCGACAAAATCGTAAAAGATACGCCAGATTCTGTACAGGCCCTGCAGACTCAGTTGGTTTTGGCGAAAGCTGCTTATGAGCAGGGCGATTATGCACATGCTGAAAAAGCCTTGAAACGTGTAGAAAATTCTAAGCTTGATGATCAGGGCTTGGTACAGATCGTTAAATTGCGTTTAGCTTATGCTCAACTGGCACAAAAAAAATATGAAGAAGCCTTAAAAACATTGAATGACGTCACCGATCCAGCTTTTAAGGCAACCGCTGAAGAAGCGCGTGGTGATGTATATGTCGCAAAAAATGATATTGAAGGTGCAAAAAAAGCCTATCAAAATGCCTGGAATGCGTTACTTGAGCGTCAGCAAGAACGTCAAATTTTACAAATTAAACTCGAAAGTGTCGGCGTTTTAGTAGAAGATCCGGATATTGAACGCCCAGTTTTGAAAACACAAATGGATGAATCTTCATAATGTATAGCAAATATAAAATTCCATTCGCGCTTGCCGTTTTATCCATTGCGCTCGTAGGTTGTTCGAGCAACAAAATTAAAGTTGAAGAAGCAAAACCGAATCCGTTGCCAAAGCTGGCTCAATCTAAAAGCTTGGTTCCTATTTTTAGCCATGACGTGAGTGCAACAGAACAAGCTGATCCATTGCGCTTGCAGCTGGATGTCGATAATGGTGTGATTTTTGCACTCGATCCGAAAGGTGAAGTGGCTGCCTATCGCGGCAAACAGCGCATCTGGGAAAAGAAAGTCAGCAAACGGGGGCTGAGCTCCGGTGTGACCGCTGCTGAAGGTCTGGTAATTGTTGGCAACCAGAAAGGGCAGTTGTTTGCCTTAGATCAGGCGAGTGGTGAACAAAAATGGCAGGCTCAGCTCTCTGGGGCGTTATTGTCACCTGCACTGGTTCAAGCTGGCCGTGTGATTACTTTAGCGAATGATGGTACAGTCTTTGCACATGACCTGACGACTGGACAGCAAGTTTGGGCTTATAAACTGCAAAATGCACAGTTCAGCCTGCGTGGTTTGGCCTCTCCGGTGAATTTGGATGGTCGAACCATCTTGGTAGCATCTTCGAATGCGTATGTGTACGCGATTGATGCGCTCAGTGGTGTGCCTCGTATGCAGCGTCGTGTAGCAGTCAATAATGGTCGTTCTGATATTCAGCGCCTGAATGATATTGATGGTGATCCTGTGGTAGCAGGACGTTTTATGGTCACCAGCAGTTTCCAGGGGCAAGTCACTGTCACTGACTTAGCGGCGATGCAAGTGGTATGGAGCGAGGATGCCAGCAGTAACAAACGTCCGGAAGTGGCTGATAACAAGGTCTTTGTCGCGAAAACCGATGGCAAGTTGGTGGCTTATGATCTCGGCACAGGCCAATTAGCATGGGAAAACGACAGCCTACTCAACCGACAGCTGAGTAATCCCGTGATGCTGGGTTCTGATCTGGTGGTCGGTGATCTGGATGGGGTATTACATCTGTTGGATCCAAATTCAGGTCAGCTGGTAGGTCGTTCGAAAACCAGCGGTGAAGTACGTTCGTTACGTGTAATTGACAATCAATTGTATGTTTCTACTCGCAAGGGTGCGTTAAGCGTTTGGCAGAACCGTTAATTTTCTGCTGCCTTATGTTAAACTAAGCACAATCCGTATTTTTAAACACGGGGTATTTGAATCAGTTCAATACCCCGTGTTTTATTTAATTATCTAATTTATTATTTTTGCTATTGTTTCTGATGTTCAGACCAGTCTCACTGGCTGATCTTGAATAAAGGTTAATCTATGAAACCCGTAATTGCGCTCATTGGTCGTCCGAACGTCGGAAAATCAACGTTGTTTAACCAGATTACCAAAAGTCGTGATGCACTTGTGGCCGACTTTGCCGGTCTGACCCGTGACCGTAAATATGGTGATGCTGTCTATCAGAATAAGTCATTCATCGTGGTCGATACCGGCGGTATTGGTGAAAATGAAGGGGGTATTGACTCCTATATGGCGGAGCAGTCTAAAACCGCCATTCATGAAGCCGACATGATCATTTTTGTGGTCGATGCCCGTGCTGGACTGCTTGCCTCTGATGAACAGATCGCCCGTGAACTGCGTACTTTAGGTAAAAAAGTTTTTCTGGTCGCCAACAAAGTGGATGGCGTGCATGCAGAAGCTGCACTGGTTGAGTTTTATAAACTCGGTATGGGCGAGCCGATGCAAGTGGCTGCGAGCCATGGCCGCGGTGTACAGCAAATGCTGGAAGAAGTCTTGGCTGATGTGCCTGAAGATGAAAATCCAGAAGAACATGACAAGAACACTGGCTTGCGTCTGGCGATTATTGGTCGTCCAAACGTGGGTAAATCGACGCTGGTGAACCGTCTATTGGGTGAAGAGCGCGTTGTTGCCTTTGACCAGCCGGGAACCACTCGTGACTCAATCTATATTCCTTTTGAGCGTGATGGTCGTCAGTACACCCTGATTGATACTGCAGGTGTGCGCCGTAAAGGTAAAGTGGATGAAATGATTGAGAAATTCTCAATCGTAAAAACCTTGCAGGCGATGAAAGATGCGCATGTGGTGGTGATTGTCGTTGATGCCCGTGAGGGAATTGTCGAGCAGGACTTGCACCTCATTGGTTATGCACTAGAAGCGGGCCGTGCCATGGTGATTGCGATCAACAAATGGGACAATATGTCCGAATATGATCGCAAACAATGTAAGCTCGATGTAGAGCGCCGTTTCGACTTTATTCCATGGGCGAAAATTCACCTGATTTCTGCTTTGCATGGTACCGGTGTCGGCGAGATGTATCCGTCGATTCATCGCGCTTATGATTCTTCACATCTGAAAGTATCACCAGCGAAACTGACCCAGATTTTGAATGATGCCACTGAAGCGCATCAACCACCGATGGTTTCTGGCCGCCGCATTAAAATGCGTTATGCGCATATGGGTGGACAAAACCCACCGACGATTGTTATCCATGGTAACAAGGTAGATAAAACGCCGGCAGACTATCGCCGTTATCTGGAAAACGTGTTCCGTAAAGTTTACAAACTGGAAGGTACACCGGTTCGTATCGATTTCAAAACTTCGGAAAACCCGTTTGAAGGGCGTAAGTCGCAAGTGGATGAGCGTACTGCCGCACGTCGCCGCCGTTATATCCAGAAGTTTAAAAAAGCTGAGAAAAAGTTTAAACGCTAAGTTTTCAGCGCTAGCAAAGCCCAAACTACGTTTGGGCTTTTTTTATTTTGCTGGAAAAACACCTATACTCACCTGCAAGTTGTGATGGGGAATCAGAGATGCTACGCATTGATCTATGTGCCTTAGACCTAATTTATCAGCCGGATGTATCCTTGCCCCGTCCGACCATGATCCAGCAGCGTAAACAGGCAATTTATGCCTATCGCAACCAATGCTTGAGTCAGTTGAGTGGTCAGCGGGTTGAGCAGGATAGTTTTGCCAATACGCTTCATGGTAAGCCCTATCTGAAAAATCAGATTTTGGCATTTAACCACTCGCATAGCCAGCAGCATTATGCGTTGGTCAGCAGTGTACAGCATGCCCATGTGGGCGTAGACGTTGAGGATCTCAACCGCCGTGTACGGATGGATGCCTTGGCACAGCATGCCTTTCATCCTGAAGAATATGCCACCTGGAAAGCCTTGGATGAGGATCGTCATTACTGGTTTAAGGTTTGGACGACTAAGGAGGCGGTGTTAAAAGCACATGGGGTAGGTATTCGCCTGAGCCTGAATGAACTGAATACCCAAGTGCATCCCACACAAGATACAGGGCAGATTGAGCATGTCTGGTTAGGCAAGGTTGCTTATCAGAACTTTGTGTTGAATCAGGTCATGCTGACAGTTGCCTGGTGTCTTGGGGAGGGGCAAACTGAATCGAGCTGGCCGCAAATCGAATTGTTTCAGCATTAAAAAAGCCCATCCGGAGATGGGCTTAAATGAACAAAGTGCAACCGGATTAAGGTAAATCATCCTCAAATTCTGGTTTGACTTGCACGATAAAGTCTTGACGGTTCAGGCCACGCCATAAGGCAAAAGCAGTTCCGATATAAATCGAAGAGTAGGTTCCGACAAATACACCGACAAACATCGCGACGGAGAACCAGCGTAGTCCTTCACCCCCGAGAACCATCATGGCAACCACGACCAGTAACAGGGTCATCGAGGTATGAATGGTACGGCGTAAGGTTTCAGTCAAGGCAATATTGACGATTTCACGCGGTTCAGCACCACGAATTTTACGGAAGTTTTCCCGGATACGATCCGATACCACGATGTTATCGTTGAGCGAGAAACCGATCACGGCCAATACCGCCGCCAACACCGTTAGGTCAAATGGCCACTGCATCAGGGCAAAAATACCCAAGGTCATGATAATGTCGTGGAACAGGGAGAGTACTGCACCAATCGCCATTTTGAGTTCAAAGCGGATGGTCACATATACCAGCATCAGTAATAGTGCCAATGCAACAGCCCCTGCAGAACGGATATAGAGCTCATTCCCGACCTGACCACCGACAGAGTCCACCTTATGCAAGGTAGCCGTATTACCCGGTAATTGGATCGCTTTATTCAAGCTGTTGTTCAGGTCTTCAACTTTCACATCCTGCACTGGCATACGCACAATCAGATCGGTATTACTGCCCAGAGTTTGCACCACAGCATCTTTAAAACCAGCCTTGTCTAAGGCCTGCACAACTTCGGCCTGATTGACAGCCTTTTGGTAGTTCAGCTCTGCCGAGATACCGCCAGTAAAGTCGAGACCTAAATTTAGACCTTTGGTCGCGATAAAAAACAGGCTGGCCAAAGTCAGAATGATCGAGAGGATTGCCGCAGGGCGAGCAATCTTCATAAAGTCAATCACGCGCTCATCATCTGGGCGACCATATTGTTTGGCTTTTTGTGCTTGAGTCACATCAGTCATCATAGATCTCCTTATATGCTCAACTTGCTCAAATTACGGCGTTTGCCATAAATGAGCTGCACAATGGCACGGGTTACGGTAATCGCGGTAAACATCGAGCAGACGATACCGATCATCAACGTGACCGCAAAACCTTTAATCGGGCCAGAACCAATCGCAAACAGAATGAACGCAACGAGGAACGTCGTCAGGTTGGAGTCAAAAATGGTGTTATAGGCGCGGTCATAACCCGCCACAATCGCCTGTTTTGGCGAGGCCCCCCATTTCATTTCTTCCCTGATCCGTTCGCAGATCAGAACGTTGGCATCGACCGCCATACCGATGGTGATCACGATACCGGCAATCCCTGGTAGGGTTAGTGAAGCACCAATCCAGGACATGACGGTTAAGATCATCGCGAGGTTAAACACCAGAGCAAAGTTGGCAATCAGACCGAACAAGCGGAAGAACACCACCATCCAGATCGCAACCAGTAAGAAACCGATTTGTGTTGAAAGGACGCCTTTATCAATATTTTCCTGACCGAGGCTTGGACCAACAACACGTTCTTCGACGAAGTACATTGGTGCAGCAAGGGCACCCGCACGTAACATCAAGGCCAGTTCAGCTGCTTCTTGTGGTGAATCCAGGCCGGTAATACGGAATTGTGAGCCCAGCACGGCTTGTACAGTCGCAGCATTAATGACGACCGATTCAGCATATGGAGTCCGTACTTCAGTTTGAACACCGGTTTTTGGATCGGTCACATAGCTGATTTTTTGTTTGTTCTCAATAAACAGAACAGCCATACGTTTGCCCACAGCATTACGCGTTGCATCTGCCATCAGTTTACCGCCGGCACTGTCCAGGGTAATGTTGACTTCAGCGCCGCCCGTATCCTGGCTAAAACCAGAGCTGGCATTTTGTACACGCTCACCGGTCAAGATACGGTTACGGTTTAACAGGAGCTGTTGACCGCTATCTAGTGAACGATAGGCAAATGCTTCGGTACCCGGTGGCAGCGGCTGATTGGCTTTACCGGTATAAGGATCGATATATTGATCATTCAGATCAGACACCAAGCGGAATTCAAGGTTTGCAGTACGACCGAGAACACGTTTCGCCTCAGCAGTATCCTGTACCCCTGGTAGTTCCACTACAATACGGTTGCTACCTTGGGTTTGTACCAGTGCTTCCGCCACACCGAGTTCGTTAATACGGTTACGTAATGTGGTTAAGTTCTGGTTGACGGCATAGGACTGAATTTCCTGTTTGCGTACATCGCTATACGTCAATTTCAGCATTGAGCCATTGGCAGTCGCAAGTGCCTGCTGGGTAAATTCATTGCCATTGCTGCGCAGGAAGTCCATCGCGGCTGTACGGTCTGCATTATTGGCAAACTGAACAGTGATGGCATTGTTATTCAGACTGAGACTGTTGAATTTAATTTTGTTGTCACGTAACTGGCGGCGTAAATCTGTCGCCGAGGTTTCTAGACGTTGCTGGATGGCCTTATCCATATCCACTTCAAGCAAAAAGTGAACACCACCACGCAAGTCGAGACCGAGCTTCATCGGTTTTGCACCAATTTTCTGTAGCCATTCTGGCGTCGTCGGTGCAAGGTTTAAAGCCACCACGTAGTTTTCACCTAGACCACGGCGTAAGGCATCCTTGGCTTTAAGCTGGGCTTCGGTAGAATCAAGACGTAACAGAGCGGCATTATTGGTGAAGCTATTATCGTGCGTACTAATATTTTCGCTTTTTAAAATTTGCGCTGCTTTTTGTACCACACTCTGATCAATCTGAGTGCCCGCCTTAGCACCTGAGATCTGCACAGCAGGTTCATCAGGGTACAAACTTGGCAGTGCGTATAATGTACTGATCACAAGTACGACAATGATCAGTAGATATTTCCATGCTGGATAACGCATTTGCTTTCTTCTTAAAATGAAAAAGCCGTGCGGTGTGCACGACTGTTTTTTGATTAGATGTTATTTAAGGTGCCTTCAGGCAAGACTGAAATCACGCTGGCACGCTGGATTTTGACCTCTACGCCATGGCTCAATTCAACTGCAGCGAAGTCACCTTCAATCTTGGTAATTTTACCCATTAAACCACCTGCAAATACCACTTCACTGCCTACACCCAGGCTTTCCACCAAAGTACGGTGCTCTTTGGCACGTTTTGCTTGTGGACGCCAGATCAAGAAGTAGAAGATTGCAACGAATGCTGCAATCATCAGCAGGTTTGCTACCAGACTTGGTTGTTGAGCAGCTTCGCCAGCAGCGTGAGCAGTAGAAATAAACAGGCTCATTTTATATTCCTAAATTTAACTAAAATTGTCGTCAAAGGATGACGTGATTCGACTTGTTCTGCAATTTACCCTGTCTTTGCGTTGAGCGCAAATTTGCCCGGATCAGTCCACTGGACAAGGGGGAACTTCGAGACCACGGCGTGCATAAAAGTCTGTGACGAATTCATCAAAGGTGCCGTTATCCAGCGCATCTCGCATGCCTTGAGTCAGGCGTTGGTAGTAGCGCAGATTGTGGATTGTACCTAGCATCGAAGCCAACATTTCACCGCATTTTTCCAGGTGGAAGAGATAAGCACGGGTGAAGTTCTGGCAGGTATAGCAATCGCAGTGTGGATCCAGTGGACTTTGATCGTGACGATACTTGCTGTTACGGATACGTACCAAACCATCGGTGACAAAGTAATGGCCATTACGTGCATTACGCGTTGGCATCACGCAGTCAAACATATCGACCCCGCGGCGCACCGCTTCCACGATATCTTCCGGTTTTCCGACGCCCATCAGGTAACGTGGTTTGTCCTCTGGCATTTTGTGCGGTAAATAATCTAGAACCTTAATCATTTCCTCTTTGGGTTCGCCAACGGATAGACCGCCAATCGCATAGCCGTCAAAACCGATTTCTAGCAGGCCGTTGAGGGATTCATCGCGTAAATCTTCATACATTCCGCCCTGAATAATACCGAACAGGGCATTTTTATTGTTCAGCACGTCATGATGTTGAGTTTTACAGCGTTTCGCCCAGCGTAAAGACAGTTGCAGTGATTTTTGCGCTTCTTCATGGGTGGCTGGATAAGGCGTGCATTCATCAAAAATCATGACGATGTCAGAATTCAGGGTGTGCTGAATATCCATCGAGATTTCAGGGGATAAAAACACTTTGGAACCATCAATCGGTGAGCGGAAGGTCACGCCTTCTTCTTTGATTTTGCGCATGGCGCCTAAGCTAAACACCTGGAAACCACCTGAATCGGTCAGAATCGGCTTGTTCCATTTAATAAACTCATGCAGGCCACCATGTTCTTTGATGACTTCTAGACCTGGACGGAGATATAAGTGGAAAGTATTGCCTAAAATAATTTGTGCCTGAATTTCTTCAATATCACGAGGCAACATGCCTTTGACCGTACCATAGGTGCCCACAGGCATAAAAACAGGAGTTTCAACCACGCCGTGTTCAAGGGTGAGACGACCACGACGGGCGCGACCCGACTGGCCTAATTTTTCAAATTCCATACCGCATCCAAATCAAGGCGAAAAAACAGTTCGCTGATTAATTTCTGTCAAAGAGCGTTATTGTCCTTGATTCTGCCCCCGAGTGCCACTGTTAAATGTAAGCGCCCGGTAAATTTTCAGCAGAGAAAAAGCGCCTGAAAGGCGCTTGAATTGCATTGCAGATCGGTGGTGCAGAGCGTTAAAAATTAGGACGGTAGTCAAAATTTTGCAGGTTGTTGTCGCGGAAAGAACGGATCGGTTTTTTCCCCGCTGTAACAGTGTTCACGATATTGTTTGGGAAAATCTGGATATGATTGTTAAATAATTCAACATTGCGGTTGAAAATACTAATCGCCGCGCTGACATTCTCATTCTGCTCATCAATTTCGTTCATCATGCGCAGATAGACTTCATTGGCTTTCAGTTCAGGATAATTCTCGACCACTACATGCAGGCTTTGCATCAGTTCTTTATTGAGCGACTCGATGCGTTGTAACTGTGAAATATCGGTGTTGTCCAGATTCAACGTCATGATTTGCTGGCGTAACTCGGTGACTTTTTCCAGTGTGCCTTTTTCAAAACCGGCATATTGTTCCACCAGTGGTGCCAGGCCGTCCAGCACTTTGACTTTCTGGCGTTCATAGGTGGCGACATCCGCCCAGGCACGCTGTGTCGCGTTGTGATGACGAATAATATTGTTACGAATCACGATGGCTGCAATGCCAAATGCCAGCATCAGCAGCAAGAAAATGATTAGCCCCATAAAAAAACCTCGATGTATCGTTATTTTAAAAACGCGATTAAGTCGCGTTGTAAGTTCTCATATTCCGCCAGACGGAAAGTCCGCAAATGGCCGCGCAATTTGGAAATATCATCGATATTCTGCGCTTTTGTGGCAATTTTAAAAAGATCCTGCTCACCCAAAAAGCATAACACTTGCTGTTCCGGGTGCAGGAGTAAATCGCCGGAACGTGTTGCAAACAATTGATCGAGACGCAGTACCATCGCGGGAGTCAGTGTTTTGGCCAGCTGCAGGGGATCGGCACCAAAAATCCGTAATTTCTGGTTGATTTGGATGTCGCTGGTATGCCAGTCATGCAGGTACGGAAACTCAAATGTTTTGCGGGAAGACGTGACGGCCAAACCTTGTGCAGCGACCTGAAAAATAAACACGCCCCAAAGATCTTTATGAACTTCTTTGACTTTGGTTTCGTTGCCGTTCCGATCCCGCACGCGGATTTCATTGACGAAATGATATTGAAATAGCAGTACGGGGTATTGCTGTCCCTGATCATCAGTCCAGACAGTGCTGGCATAGACGGGAATGGTGTTTGACACCTGACCCTGCTGAAAGAGGGGGAACAGATTTTTCAGATAGGACTGAAAGAGAGAGGGTTGTACCGGAATGCTGATATGTGCGGGTGTCTGGTAAAACTGCAAACTATATTTTTGAGTAATAGTTTGTTGCTCAAGAAACTCGATGACCTCAGCAATCGGCATGCTCTGTTCATAAGTGAGATAGCTGTAGAATCCAAGGCCAAGTGCCAGCCAGAAGGCCAGATGTGACGGGAGACCTGCTGGTAGAATCCAGATACTGAGTAAACAACATCCTGCAATCACAGCCAGCAGGATGGGAAGCACATTGTCAAAACGTAGCTGATTATCTGTCCCCCAAGGATGTAAACCTTCCAAAAGTTCTTGATGGGATTGCGCTTGTTCGCCTAGTTCCCAAAGCCGAGCGACATTTTGCATGACTCGCTGGTTCTTTCTGCGACGCAGGTGAATCGTGCGCTTGATATCGTCGATCGGCATGAGGGTACTCAGACTTTATCGATCAGCATGGCATCGCCATAACTGAAGAAGCGATAGCGTTCGGCCACAGCATGTTCATATGCACGTAAGATGTTGTCCCGGCTAGAGAGTGCTGAAACCAGCATGAGCAGGGTAGACTCCGGTAAATGAAAATTGGTGATCAGACGATCCACCACCTTAAACTCATAACCTGGATAAATAAAAATTTGTGTATCTCCACTCCAAGCCGCAAGTTCACCCCCATGCGCTTGTGCGGCACTTTCTACAGCACGGGTTGCAGTAGTACCCACAGCGATCACCTTGTTGCCACGTGCTTTGGCAGCACGAATTTTTTCTACGGCTGTTTCAGGTACTTGACACCATTCGCTGTGCATGACGTGATTGGCAATATCATCGGTACGTACCGGCATAAACGTACCGGCACCCACATGTAAAGTCACGAAGGTTTGTTCGATGCCTTTGTTTTGCAGTGCGGTCAGTAATGCTTCATCGAAATGCAAGCTGGCAGTGGGTGCAGCCACACTGGCGATTTTAGTCGGATCATGAAATACCGTCTGATAGCGCTCAGTATCAATCGCTTCCGCTTCGCGATTGAAATAAGGTGGGATCGGCAGTTGACCATATTGATCTAGCACATCGAGAATGGGTTGTGAAAATTCTACGATATACAGATTTTCATGACGGCCCTGTACGGTCACTTTGATGGCATCCGGGCCAATAAATAATTCTACCCCGGCTTTTGGGGAGTTGCTGGCTTTGATATGACAATGGGCAACATGCTGATCTAGCAGGCGTTCTACCAAAACTTCAACTGCACCGCCACTGGCTCGTTTCCCTTTTAGGCGTGCTTTCATAACTTTTGTGTCATTCAAGACTAAAAGGTCACCCGGATTTAACAGCTCAACTAGATCTTTAAAGAGCAGGTCGTGATACTGACCTGTCGCATCAAGATGCAGCAGGCGAGACGCGCTGCGTTCTGCAAGGGGATAACGTGCAATAAGTTCGTCCGGAAGATCAAAGCTAAAATCAGAAAGTTGCATGATTTTGATAGGGAATAGAGCAGAAAATTATCCGGCATTATAAACATTTCCCTTTAAAAACGGCGGATTTGCTGATTTTTAGTACAAAAATAGTCTTTATGGTTTAAAAGTAATCAACTGGTATTGTGTTGTGATTGACAGTGAAAAAAAACCGAGTATTATACGCATCACAAGCTACAAACCTTCTCTTCCCGAGGTGGTGAAATTGGTAGACGCGGCGGACTCAAAATCCGCTGTCAGAGATGACGTGTCGGTTCGAGTCCGACCCTCGGGACCAAGATTCAAGAAACCCTAAACTGGTATGAAAGGTTTAGGGTTTTTTATTGCCTGTAATTCAATGGCTTACCGCAAATTCCAGAGATTCTTCTACATTCTACTTACCCAAAAATGGGTAGGTTGCAGACAATAATGAGTACCCGTATAAGTACCCAGAGATATTTTGGGTTCTTATTCTGGAAGCTCATGGCAAAGACTATAAAACCATTAACAGCATCTCAAGTTGAAGCAGCTAAACCAAAAGACAAAGACTACAATCTCTTCGACGGCGCTGGGCTGTATTTAAGAGTTAGACCATCAGGCAGTAAGACTTGGGTTTTTAGCTACTGCACGGCATTAGGTAAAACTCATAAAATTACGATAGGGAGTTACCCTGAAATTAAGTTAGCCTTCGCTAGAGATAAACGAAGTGAATATCGTAGGTATCTAGCTGAGGGAGTAGATCTGCACGAGGTGGACTGCTCCCAGTATCCTAGACATGAGACCGCCTCATTTTGAAGCTGTCTCAAATGCTTCTGGGCTCATCCCATCGAGATGCGAATGACGCCTGATTCGATTGTAAAACATCTCGATATAATCAAACACATCCGCACGGGCCATTTCTCGTGTTTTATAGATCCTCTTTTTAATTCTTTCCTTCTTTAAACTACTAAAAAAGGATTCAGCAACAGCATTGTCCCAACAGTTTCCACGACGACTCATACTCGGAACTAAATTATGCTTTTGACAGAATTTCTGCCAGTCTCCGCTACTGTATTGTGAGCCTTGGTCTGAGTGTATGATCACAGGTTCATTGGGTCTGCGTCGCCATACCGCCATTAAAAGTGCATCCAAAACGATATCCTTGGCAAGCGTAGGTTTCATTGACCAACCGATGACTTTCCTTGAATATAAATCGAGAACCACAGCCAGATATAACCAGCCTTGCCAAGTACGGATGTAGGTAATATCAGTCACCCAGGAAGTATCAGGGGTGCTCACAGCGAACTCTCGATTTAAGTGATTTGGTGGCACAATCGGAGGACGGCCACAACCATAACTTTTATGCTTTTTATATCCTCGAACAGCGGCAATGCCATTGTTCTTCATGATCTTCAGCACACGATTGGGGCCACAGCTTTCACCTAGCTCTTTAAGATCCAGCGTGATGCGACGATAACCATAGATGCCATAACTGGCATCATAAGAAGAGCGGATCAGTTGTAATAACCGTTTGTCTTCAATTGTTCTGCCTGATTCGGGTTCATGTAGCCAGGCGTAATAGCCAGCACGAGCAATCTTAAGAACCCGACACATCGTTTTAATCTTAAATTGATGGCTGTACTCAAGGATAAACTGATACTTTACTCGGGCAGGCTTGCAAAGTACCTTGCGGCCTTTTTTAAGATATCTCGCTCTTCTTCAGTTTGCTTAAGCTGACTTTTAAGACGAAGGATCTCTTTCTTTGCTTCGAGTAGTTCATGTTCATCAGGGTTGTTGCGTAAAGGCTGTACGGCCTTTAGCCATTTATAAATGCTGTGCTGTGATACACCTAAACGTTCAGCCACATCAGTGACAGAATATCCACGTTCGGTAATCAATTTAACAGCTTCATCTTTAAATTCTGGGGTGTATCGTTGTCCACTCATAATGTTCTCTCCTATGCAAAAAGAATAGACGAAATTTGTCTAGGAGAGTGGTGGCAGTCCACAGATACCTGTCAAACCAGCAGATACTTCACCTATAGAAAATACTGGATTGTCTCAAAGTGTAGAGCAGGAGATTGTGCAGGCTCCTCAACCCGTGCCAATGGATCCTTCTTTAGGTGTTTATGGTGATGCCAATATTCAAAACTTACCTTCCATTGAATTGGGTGAAGCCATTAAAGAATTTATGCCTACACAAACAGACATTTTAAATACAGGGGTTCGTTGGAACTATCAAGCAAACAACCCACATGTGATCTGGTTGGATAAGACTCATGTTCAAGACTATGACTATTCCAGAAAAGGGGTGATGAGGATTAATGTCCAGGGTAGAGTGGCTAAAATACTGGCAGAGCGTGAATACGAACTACCTTGGGCGGTGATGTATAAATCCTCTAGGGATCCTAAATTCGGCGTTGAAGCAATTCAATTTTTCCCAGGAATGCCAGGAATAGAGCAAGAACATAGAAACTCTTGGAGTTGTTTTGGTGAAAAATTCCGTGACTGTGACTTTGATCCTTTAGCTTCGCTTGCGCAAGCGGGAATAGCTTTTACCAAAGTATGTGAAGACCCTACAGATGGAGCCAATTATACAAATGTATATGAGTTAAGTTCGTTAGGTAAAGTTAATGTGTTTGCAGCATATTCACTGTCTACTGGCTCAGGGGGAGCTACTGCTGATTTTACACTCTACCCTAATATTACCAGGGAACAGGCGTGTTCAATGTTAAATCCATGATGAACTACCTCTACTCTTAGTGCTATTTGACGATTTGTAATTGAATTGATTTATATGAAGAGGAGTGCTTTCAGTATCCTTGAATGTTGATAGCCTCTTCTTTAAATTCTCGCGTAATAGGTAGGGATTCTATAGTCTCGCTTAAGGTGGGTTAATTCTTAACAAAAAGTGTCTGTTGATTAAATAATGATCGATTGACTCATCTTGTTAAATGAGTACCCAGTTGAGTACCTGGGGTATGTGGATTGGCGTACAACTAACTGATTTTATTCAGAGATGACGTGTCGGTTCGAGTCCGACCCTCGGACCATATCTTAAGTTCTTTAAGATATGTTAAAAACCCTAAATTTTAAATCAAAAATCTTCCAAGATAACTCTTGCGTTGATGTTTTTTTATTGTCATTCAGTAAGAAATTTGCAATGCTCTATGAGCCTTATTGCAATTATCTGTTGTAGAGGTTTTGTTAAGTCACTGGATGAGGGAAAGCATGGGATTAGCCTTATTAGAGATTGGTCAGGCCGATCAGCTCAGTGCATGCAGACTTTCCCTCCTATTAGGCGTCTTTACTCCGCATAATCAGGTTGAGGGTTTTTTAAACCTGGCGCGTAAAATGCTCTCTGCAGAAAAAGCACTACTTTTTTTTCATGATGAACCTTATTTCTGGCATGCAGCTCCTAACCAGTTCCATGCTGTACGGGCACAACCAAATACAACGCTTGCGCCTTTCTTTGCGGGTCAGTTTATGATGGATGAATCACATCCACGCTATGCCGACTTTTGTACCCATTTGCGACAGCTGGGCGTGATCCATCAACGTGCGTTGGCCATAGATTTACAGAAAGCAGATCATGGTTCTATCGGACAAGTGGTTTTTTTCGATGAGCAGCCTCATCGCTTTAGCGCTGAGCAGAAACAGCTCGTCAGTGAATTTAGTGCGAGTTTGGTTCCTTATCTGACTCTGAAATTTGAGCATGCAGAATTACAAGACTTGTATGAGCAGCAACGTGCCCTCAATTTTAGTAAGACGAAATTTTTGCAGGTAATCGCACATGATTTGCGTGCGCCGTTTCATGGTCTGCTAGGGTTTTCCGAGGTGTTGGCTCTGGAACTTGAAACGCTCGATGAACCTGCAATCCAAAATATCGCTGATTATTTACATGATACTGCGCAGTCGACCTATAACTTGTTAGAAGGCCTGCTGAATTGGGCAATGGCCGAGGGTGGGCGTTTTGTCTATCATCCGATTAGTTTTAACCTGAAACAGGTATCAAATATTGTTTGTTCGGTATTGAATTCCTTGGCGGTAAGAAAACATATCCAACTGATTGATCAAGTCCCTGATGAACTTAAAGTCTTTGCCGATATCAATATGATCACCTCGGTCATTCAAAATCTGGTTTCGAATGCGCTGAAATTTACCCATATGGATGGGAGTGGCAAGGTGGTGATCTCTGCGCGACAGCGAGAACAGCAGGTCGAGATTATGATTCAAGATACTGGTCTGGGCATGACGGAGGCTCAGCTGGCTAAATTGTTTGAACCGCAAATTGCGGTCAGCTTTCAGGGAACGGCTGGGGAGAAAGGAACCGGGCTTGGGTTGGTGCTGTGTAAGCGGTTTATTGACCTGAACCATGGGGAAATTCACGTGACTTCGAAAGAGGGTGAAGGAAGTCTTTTTACGGTGCTGTTGCCTGCTGTACAAGAGAGTGCTCAGTGTCTAAATGATGAACAATCCTCAGAAAACCAAATCGATCCCTCGGTAAAAATGGCATAATTCATTTCCCAAACTCCGTTTTCACCTGCTATAACTACATAAAAATATTCAGGTTAAGGGGGTGTTATGGATACCCAGCAGTTACAAAAAACATTACGTGCCAGTCAATATGCTGAACAGGTTTTAGGATTATATCCTGCACAATTAGAACAAGATTACACACTCGATCAGTTTGCTGGGACTTTATCGACGCTACAAATTCAACAACGTATCTATTCTGTTTTGACGGATATCCAGGATGAAGCCGAATGGATGCGCAAGATGCGTGCACTCCGTGCCTGCCTGATGTTTCGCTGGATCTGGCAGGATGCCAACCAGTTGACGGATGTGGTAACCCTGACGCGAGAATTGTCTGATTTTGCCGATGCCGCAATTTGTGCAGCTAAAGAATTTGCCCGTGCACCACTGGTTGCCAAACATGGTGAACCGATTGGTTATTCCGGACAGGTGCAAGACCTGATCGTAGTGGCAATGGGAAAACTGGGCGCACAGGAACTCAATCTGTCGAGTGATATTGATCTGATTTTTGCCTTTGATGAACAGGGCGAAACCAATGGCCGTAAGTGCATCGATGTGCAGCAGTTCTGTATTTTATGGGGACAGAAGCTAATTTATTTGCTGGATCACATTACGGCTGAAGGCTTTGTTTTCCGGGTAGATATGCGTTTGCGTCCTTGGGGCGATGGTTCGGCATTGGCAATCAGTCATGTGGCCTTGGAAAAATATCTCAGCCAGCATGGTCGTGAGTGGGAACGTTACGCCTGGATTAAAGCCCGGATTGTTACGGGTGGCCAAGCAGGGCATGAGTTGATGGAAATGACTCGTCCATTCGTGTTCCGCAAATATGTCGATTACACTGCCTTTGAAGCCATGCGTGAAATGAAGGCGATGATTGAGCGTGAAGTCATGCGTCGTAATATCGCCGATGACATTAAACTAGGCGCGGGTGGAATTCGTGAAGTCGAATTTATTGTCCAGGTGTTTCAGCTCATTTATGGCGGTTCCAAGCTGGAACTTCAGGATCGTCAATGTTTAGTCAGCTTGCATCATTTAGGTGAAGTTGGCCTGCTGGAGCAAACTGCGGTACAGGAACTTGAGGACGCCTATCTCTTTCTGCGTCGTGTGGAACACGCGATCCAGGCTTTAAATGACAATCAGACCCAGTCTTTGCCTGCGGAACCAGATTTGCGGCAGCGAATTGTGGATACTTTGGGCTTCGCCTCTTGGGATGAATTTTTACAGCTGCTTAATCAAAAGCGTGCCAAAGTCACATATCAGTTTGAGCACTTGATCAAGGATGAAGCACCTTCACTCAGCGCGAGTTTTGGTCAGCTGGAAGAACGTTTGAATGCTGTACTGGATGAAAATGCCCGAAATTTGGTGTATGAGTTCTGGAATGGGCATGCTATCAAAAAGCTGCCCGCCAAAGCTATTCAGCGCTTGAAAACTTTCTGGCCGCATTTGATTGAAGCAATTTTACAGTCTGAACATCCACAGATGGCCTTATTGCGTTTAATGCCATTGGTGGAATCCGTACTTCGCCGTACTGTTTATCTGGTCATGCTGATCGAAAGTAAAGGGGCATTGCAGCGTCTGGTGAAAATGGCGACGGTGAGCCCCTGGATCTGCGAAGAGCTGACACATTATCCGGTTCTGCTGGATGAATTCCTGTCGATGGATTTTGAATTGCCAAAACGCAAGGATCTGGAGGATTCGTTACGCCAGCAACTGTTGCGTATCGAAATTGATCAGGTCGAAGATCAGATGCGGGTTTTGCGTCTGTTTAAAAAATCGAATGTCTTGGCGGTGGCAGCGAGTGACGTACTGGCAGAAAGCCATTTGATGAAAGTTTCAGATGCTCTAACTGATATTGCTGAAGTTTCGGTGAATGCTGCGCTGAATTTGGCCTATCAGATCGTGGCGAAAAAACATGGTTATCCGCAAGATGTCGATGGTCAGCGTTGCAGTCTGGATCGAAAAGCCTTTGCTGTGGTGGGTTATGGTAAGTTGGGGGGGATTGAGCTGGGTTATGGTTCGGATCTGGATCTGGTATTTATCCATTACTTTGATGAGCAAAGTGAAACGGATGGTGCGAAGTCGATTAGTGGGGCAGAGTTTGCCATTCGGGTAGCCCAAAAATTCTTGTCCTTGATGACCACACAGACCTTGGATGGCCGGGTTTATGAGATTGATACTCGTCTGCGCCCTTCTGGGGAGGCGGGTATGCTGGTCACCAGTTTAAAAGCATATGAGCAATACCAGTTAAAAAGTGCCTGGCTTTGGGAGCATCAGGCTTTGGTACGTGCGCGCTCGATTGCCGGTGATCAGGACTTGCGCCAGCAGTTTGAAGCATTACGCTGTCGCATCTTGACCCAGCCTCGTGATGAAGCTGAGGTGCGGGCAGAAGTGTTGCAGATGCGCCAGAAAATGAAAGACCATCTGGGTTCATCCCAAGAGCAAAAAAAACATGGAATTTTTCATTTAAAACAGGATGCAGGTGGTATCGTTGACATCGAATTTATGGCACAGTATATGGTGCTTGCATGGAGTGGGTCGAAACCAGATCTCGCCCATTATTCCGACAATGTAAGAATTCTTGAAGATGCTGCTAAAGCAGGCTGCTTATCCAGTGAAGATGCCACAGCATTAATGCACGCTTATCTACGTGAACGAGCCGAGAGCCACCGTCTAGCCCTTGCAAATCAATCCATGCAAGTGAATGCTGCGGACTGGCACGATACCCGAGAGATCGTTTGCAAGTTATGGCAAAGATTAATTGATCCAACTGCACCTGCATTGGATAGTGAATGATTGTGTAAAAATTTGGAGTGTGTGCCATGAATTTGGCTGATCGTGATGGTTTTATTTGGCAAGATGGACAAATGGTTGATTGGCGCGATGCCAAAATTCATGTCCTCACGCATACGTTGCATTACAGTATGGGTGTCTTTGAAGGTGTCCGTGCGTATGAAACTCCTAAAGGCACCGCGATTTTCCGTCTTCAAGACCATACGAAGCGTTTGTTGAATTCTGCAAAAATTTATCAAATGAAAGTGCCATTTGATCAGGCTGCACTCGAACAGGCACAAATTGATGTGGTACGTGAAAACAAACTTGCATCTTGCTACTTACGTCCATTGATCTGGATCGGTTCAGAGAAATTGGGTATTGCCGCGACCAACAACACTATTCACGCTGCAGTTGCAGCATGGGGTTGGGGTGCTTACCTTGGTGAAGAAGCCATGGCGAAAGGCATTCGTGTGAAAACTTCTTCATTCACGCACCATCATCCAAACGTGACCATGTGTAAGGCTAAGGCATCAGGTAACTACACTTTGTCTATTTTGGCACACCAAGAAGTAGCCCATGCCGGTTATGACGAAGCCATGCTAATGGATCCGCAAGGCTACGTTTGTCAGGGTTCTGGCGAGAACGTGTTCCTAGTGAAAGATGGTGTGTTACATACCCCTGATATCGCCGGTGGTGCACTGGATGGTATTACCCGTCAAACCGTAATTACGATTGCTAAAGATCTTGGCTATGAGGTCGTTGAGCGCCGTATTACTCGTGATGAATTCTATATCGCTGACGAAGCATTCTTTACCGGTACTGCTGCAGAAGTGACCCCAATCCGTGAATATGATGACCGTGAAATTGGTTGCGGTTCACGTGGTCCAATCACCACTCAAATCCAGCAAACCTTCTTTGATGCGGTTCAAGGTAAAAATCCGAAATATGAGCACTGGTTAACTTACGTTAAATAAGTCGATCGGCTATCATTTAAAGGCGAAGCGTAAGTTTCGCCTTTTTTATTGGGAAGATGTTATGCATATTGTCTATGTCAGTGATGGAAAAGCCGGACACCGTTCACAGGCGTTAGGGCTATATCAGGCAATGCAAAGACAAAGTGTAGTCGATGTGAGTTTTCAGGAAATTCCACTTCAGGAGTTGTCATTACTGGATTTGTTCTCCGCTTTATTTTCCCATCAGCTTGATGGCATCACCCCAACACCAACTTTCATTTTTGGGGTAGGCAGTCATACACATTTGCGTGTCTGGCTATTGGGAAAAATTTTCCCAACTGCTAAAACCGTGATCTTGATGAAACCGAGTTTACCCATCGCTTGCTTTGATTATGCGGTGATTCCAGAACATGATGGAATTCCGGCATCCGACCATGTGATTGTGACTAAAGGGGCATTAAACCCGATTGTGAATGAACAGCGGCATATACCGAATCAGATTCTGATCGCACTCGGCGGTAATTCAAAACGTCATCAATGGAATGACCAGAAAGTGCTGCAAGTGCTCGAAAAAATCATAGTAAATAATCCAGACGCAGAAATTATCCTGACGACATCCCGACGTACGCCCGCAGAATTTCTACCGTTGTTGTCACAACAGGACTATGCAAAAAAAATACAGATTTTTCCTGTAGGGCAAACGCCACAGGGCTGGATTTTTGAGCAGATGCAACAGGCTGAGGCAGTTTGGGTCACTGAGGACAGTATTTCGATGATTTATGAGGCATTGACTGCAGGGTGTAAGGTTGGGGTGATTGAGTTGGATCGGTTGAAGCAGGATCGGATCATTCGTTCCATTCAAGAATTGATGCAACGAGAAGATATTTCATTGAATACCAGACAGAAGGAACTTAAATCACCCGCAACTTTTAAAGAAGCAGAGCGTGTGGCAACATACCTGTTATCTCAAAAATAACGAGACGATCTTGTGATTTATTTTTTGCTACTGTTCCTGATTTTGTTGATTGTATTCAGTTATAAATATGCATGGTGGAAACCAGCAGTGAATTGGAAACAACCACGTGTATTAATGTATCACATGGTACGTGAGCCTATCGATGGTGCGAAATTCAATAAATTGCGTGTGAAACCAGCTGAATTTGAAAAACAGGTGGCTTGGATGAAAGCGCAAGGTTTTCATTTTGTCACCATGCAGGAATTACAGGAAAATTGGGGCAAACATCCAGAAAAAACCGTGGCTATTACCTTTGATGATGGTTATCTGGATAATTTGGAAAATGCCTATCCGATTTTAGAAAAATATCAGGCTAAGGCAACGATCTATGTCGTTGTGGATCGTCATGATCGTGACTGGTCGACCTATAAAAAAGCTCATCATAATAGTGGTGAGTTGGCAAAAGAACCTAAACTGAATGATCAGCAAGTCCAATTTTTGGCGCAGAGTGGTTGGGTAGAAATTGGTTCACATACCTTGACCCATGCCAATCTGGATAAACTCAGTGATGAAGAATGTTTAAAAGAATTGGTTGAATCTAAGCACCAGTTAGAGCAACTCATCCAGCAACCAGTGAACAGTTTTGCTTACCCGTTTGGTATTTATAGTGTACGTGATGTTGAGCTGGCTCGGCAAGCCGGCTATCACAATGCAGTGACGACCCAAGAAGGGATTGATTCAGTCGATCCTGATTTTATGCAGCTGCAAAGAATCAAGGTCAGTGGAAAGGATACATTATTTGCTTTTAAATTACGTTTAAAGCTGGGTTCCCGAGAAGGTTAAGTATGCGTATTACACTTGTGATGGCCAGTGATGAAGACGGTGGACTGGAAAAGCATGTTTTAGAATTAGCAGATGGACTAGCTGAAACAGGACATCGGGTTTCTGTCATTGCGCATCCACGTTACCAGCATCAACTCAAACAACATATCAATTTTGTTGCATTTGACATGAGCGGTAGTCGTTACAATCCTTTGACTAAATATCGATTAAAGAAAGAAATTCTGAAAACTGATCCTGAAATTTTACATGCACATGCTTCTAAAACGGCAAAACTGCTGCAATCGATGTTGCAGCAGTTTCCATGTCCGAGTGTAGTGACGGTACATGGAGCAAAATCCAACTTAAAACCGTATTTGGCTTTTGACCGGATTATTGCCGTGAGTCAGCGTGTGGCTGATTCGTTTGCTCGACCGGATAAAACGGTCGTGGTTTATAATGGGGTGAAAATTACCCAGTCTCCACAACCCTATCAGCCCAACCGAAAATTTATTGCAATTGGCCGTTTAAATGAAGTGAAAGGTTTTGACCGATTATTACAGGCTTGGCAACAGATTCCTCATCAATTGACGATTGTTGGAGATGGCGAGCAACGGATACAGTTGGAGCAGTTGGTTCAGCAGTTGCAACTGGCCAATCGAGTCACATTGCTCGGTTATTCTGATCAAATTGCGCAATTATTGACTGAGCATGAAGCATTGATCGTATCCTCCTTGCGTGAAGGTGGGCCTTACACTTTAAGCGAAGCTTTATTGTTGCATCGCCCAGTGATTGGGACTGATGTCGGGATGATGCGAGAGTTCGTACCAGAACAATTTTTATGTCCGCCTGATGATGTTGCCGCATTGTGTGCTGTCATTAATAATTATCTGAATACTCCCGAAGTAGAGAAACTGTTCCTGCCCGCCTATCAGCATGCTGCTACAGAATTAACCTTTACTGCGATGATTGAACATACTTTGGCTGTTTACCAGACCGTGATCGAAACAGATGTGAAGAACAAGGATTGGTCATGAAACCTTATATTGTGGCTTTAACTGAAGGCAAAGGCGGTCATGAAACTCAGACCAAAGGCATGATCACGTTGTTAAATGCCAAAGGCCAGTATGAGGTGAAATGGTTAACAATCAAAAAAGTCAGCAAATTGCATAAATGGCTGTTAAAGACATTCTTTCCTGTTCTCAGTCCGCAGTGGGCCTTGGGACTGTATTTGGAAAATGGTGCGGAATGGCAAAAATTATCATGTGCTTATATCGTTTCTGCTGGCGGTGAAACGCTTTTGCCCAATGCACTGCTCAAGAAATATTTTCATCAGCAAGGGCAGGCGGTAAAAAATGTCATCGCGACGTCATTAAGGGGGATGTCTGCTTCCTATTTCGATGCGGTATTTACCATTGATGAAAAATATGAAAATCAAAAGCCCTTTATATATTATCCGATTGCACCGAATAAACAGCTGACTTTTCAATTGGAACATAGAGTCCAGCAAGCAAAAGAAAACCTGAATTTGATAGGACAGAAAGTTCTTAGCATTTTAATTGGTGCGGATACCAAAACCTCAAAAATTGGTACTTCTTCGGAATGGAGTGACTGGATTCAGCAGCTTCTTCAGTCTTATCCAGACTGGAAAATCCTGTTAAGTACCTCTAGACGTACTGAAAAAGCATTTGAACAGGATCTGCAAAATACCCTGGCAGGAAATCCGCAACTGACTTTAACCTTGGTCAACCATGGTCAGCAGTGTGATATTACTGATTATATTTATGCAGCGGATTTGCTGATTTGTTCACCTGAATCAACTTCGATGATCAGTGAAGCGTTGGTGAGTGAAAAAAAAGTGTTGATTCCTTTGTTTACTTCTAGCGCCCTAGATGCCGAACTTCAGGCTTATTTAAAGCATTTTGAACAGCGGCAATGGTTGAAACGAATTGAGGTTTCTGAGACTCCAGGGCAGATAGATGCAGAGGCCGAAAAAATTTGTTCGCAGCCACATATTAAAGCGTTAGAGCAGCTATTTAAGATGGTTTAATAAGGTTACAGAAATGATCATAATATGGCTTGTCTGCCGTGGTCAGATTATTTGTGCTCCCCATTTGTTGAAGAAAAAGTGATGACGAACAAACTCAAAATTGTAAACACTGTGTATGGTGATGCTTCAGGTGGACGCTGGCAGGCGATGCTGAATACACATGATGCTTTGGCAAGCCACGGACATGAGATGTGGATTGTGGCAGGGGATGAAAATAAGCACCTTAATGTGGGAGAGCGTCAGTTTTTTTCTTTAAATAGTTCCGGATTTTATGACCTTGTGGCAGCGTTTAAACTAAATCGTTGGCTGCGCCAAGTGCGACCTGATGTCATTATTGCCCATAGTGGTAGAGCGGTTTATCTATTTAAAAATGCGATGCTATTTGGGGGAATAAAAGCGCCTGTCTTGGCAATGAACCACAGCCATAACGTCAAAAGAACGGTTCGTGCGGACGGATTTATTCATATCACTCCCCATGTTAAATCCCTGGTTGAGCAGGCAGCTAAAAAGAAAGGCATACATATTGAGGATAAACCGCAAGCAATCATCTCTAATTTGGTTTATTTGCCTGAGCAAGAACCAGAATTTAAACCATTGGGTTCATTGGTGACTTTGGGCATGATGACCCGTTTAGTGGATTATAAAGGTACACATATCTTGATTGATGCCGTGGCTTTGTTAAAAGTAAAGGGTTATCAAATGAGGTTATTGGTTGCTGGTGATGGTGAGGAAAAAGACAACCTGATTGCCCAGATTCAACACTTAAAGCTTGAAAACGAAGTCCAGTTTTTAGGCTGGATTAAGGGTGAGCAAAAAACTCAGTTTTATCATGATGTAGATATTATCGTGGTTCCGACAATGAATGATACGCAGCCACTGGCTATTCTAGATGCCTTTGCATGGGGTAAACCGGTTGTGGCGAGTGACCATATTAGTGTGCAGCAAATTATTCGCCATGGTGAGAATGGGTTAATGGCACGACAAAATGATGCTGAAAATCTGGCTGAAAAAATAATTTATTTGATAGATCATCCAGAAAAGTTAAAATCAATTGCTGTAACTGGTTATCAAGATGCTCTCCAAAAATATCAATTTAAAAAAATCGAAGAAAATTTAAATAAATTTGTAAGTGAAGTATATTAATGGATCAAAAAAATTCTACCCGCATTGGAATTATTACGCCAACATTTAATCGTCCTGAACTACTGAAACGCACAATTGATTCTGTACTCGCTCAGAATTATTATAATTGGGTCATGGTCATCATTAATGACTGTTCAACAGTTGATTATCGAAGTATTACAGATAGTTTAAAGGATGAGCGGATTCATTATTTTGTTAATGAAAAAAATTCGGGTGTAAATTTTTCAAGAAATAGAGCATTAACTAAAATTGAAGATTTTGATTGTGATTACTTAACATTTTTAGATGATGATGATTTTTTGGCACACCCACAAATTCTAGAAGATATAGCTAGTGATTCAAAAAGATTACTAGAAAAAGACTGGTTAATTTATGATGTCATGAAAATCAATCAAGTTGTAAGTAATACTGATTCGAAGGAGAAAGTTATTGATTATATTAATGATTATTTATATGGAAACCAGTTGCGTGGCGATAAGCACCATTTAATTCGTGCATCTGTTGCTAAGGGGAAACGTTTTACTGAATGTATTCGTAATGGATATGAATGGACTTATTTTATACAACTTGCCAATGTGAAAACAGTACATATATCTAGAGTTGTTAAAATTGTTGAATACCAAGAAGAAGGCTTAACCCAAAAAGGGCAATCTAAAAAAGTTAAAAATATTTTATTGCAAACAGCACTGCCAACAATGGTTTGGTTGAATAGACCTTTAAACTTTAAAGCCTTGCGTAGAATGGTTGCTTTAAGTTTAAAACTTCCATTTCGATTATTAATTTCTTTTCTTAGCTAAATTTATAAAATTTTCAGCTGTTTTTTTGATATTAATATTTTTAATTATTTCATGAGAAATTTTATATGGATGATCCACTAATTTCTTTAATTTTAATGCTAGAAGATCTATATTGTTACTTTCAATAAGAAATTCATGCATTGTATTACAACAGAATATGTCATTAATTCCTGATGACGTATTATAAGCAATCACAGGGGTATTGAGACTAATAGCTTCTGCTAATACCAAACCATAAGACTCATAATGAGAGGTAAGGATTAAACTACGTGAGTTGTTTATATAATCAAGAGGGTTGTTGACCCACCCTAGGAACTCAATATGATCAGTAATATTTAATTCTTTAGTTAGTTTTTCAAGATTTTTTCGTTCTGAGCCATCTCCAATAATTGCCATTTTTCCTTTTAGTCCACTTTGAGCAAATGCTTGAATAGCATGGTCGACTTGTTTGATCGGTGCTAATCGACCAACAAAAATTGTGTCCCATTTTTTTTGGCTATATATATATTTGTTTAGTAAATCTGTGGGTATTTCAACGCCATTAGCAATAGTTTGACATTCTTGAATATTAGCATATAGTCTTGTTTTATTCTCTAAATCTCGATTGACCGTTATAATATTTCGGTTAGAGAAAAGTTTTTTAAATTTCCTTTTATTTTTTGCAAAACGGATCTGCTCTTTCATCTTTTTAAAGAGGTTGTTTTGAGGACGAATTTCTAATAAATCACCATGGATCCAATGCCATACATTGCCTTTTAAATATGGGCCCAGCCAGTGACCATTATTATAACCGGTCACAATTAAGTCAAAGTTATTCAATAATAATTGATTTAACCTTATAATTTCAGATGCATTAAGTTTTTTATCTTTCCACATTTTTCCAAATGCAAAACTTTCTGAAAGATCTAGGTCTGTATAAGTAATATTGGTAGAAGGAAAATGATAATTAGCTTTGCCATTGAGTACAGCTAAGTGGATAATATGGTTTTTATTTTTTGCTAAATACTCTGCAAGTTGTAGCGTAATACGTTCTGCACCACCACAGCCTAAGTGATCAATTATAAAAAGTATTTTAAGCACGTTTTTCACTATCAAAAATTTGTTTTATCTATCTTATCATTTTCAATTTGTGATTGAAAATATCATTCTTCAAATTGATTCATAATATTAGGGTCTGTTGACATTTATAGCTAATTAAAAATTATAAGCTACATTAGCTTAAATCCTATATCCAAGGCTTCTCCAATCGATTTATCTTATTGGCTGACAATGTCTCTAACTTTTCTTTTGAGCAAAGACCATGCTTTTTCAATTGGGTTTAGATCTGGACTATAAGCCGGTAAATACATGAGTCTGGCATTGTATTGAATAGCCAGCTCGTAAATTTCTTTACCTTTTGAATCGAAGCGTTATCTAAAATCAATAAATGCTTTTGATGCAGACCACTTTTATCTTTGGGTAAGTCTTTCAGCAAATATTCAAGCCATCCAGAAAAAGTGCTGCGATCACACGAACCCTGAAAGATGAATGGTGCAATGAATCTGAAGGCTGCACTTGAGCGAACAGCACTGATCATACTTAGTCTGCTTCCATGCCCACCTGATTTTAAGGCATGGCAACGTTTTCCTTTCTTAGACCAACCATACTCAGCAGTTTCATTGGTATTTATGCCGGATTCATTAATATATAAAATATGCTCTTCACCATATTGCTGTATCCATTGCGGCAGGAACCACTGAAATGTATAGCCCCCGTAAAAACGGACAGTTAACTCGCTAATTTGGACTGCCACCACTCTCCTAGACAAATTTCGTCTATTCTTTTTGCATAGGAGAGAACATTATGAGTGGACAACGATACACCCCAGAATTTAAAGATGAAGCTGTTAAATTGATTACCGAACGTGGATATTCTGTCACTGATGTGGCTGAACGTTTAGGTGTATCACAGCACAGCATTTATAAATGGCTAAAGGCCGTACAGCCTTTACGCAACAACCCTGATGAACATGAACTACTCGAAGCAAAGAAAGAGATCCTTCGTCTTAAAAGTCAGCTTAAGCAAACTGAAGAAGAGCGAGATATCTTAAAAAAGGCCGCAAGGTACTTTGCAAGCCTGCCCGAGTAAAGTATCAGTTTATCCTTGAGTACAGCCATCAATTTAAGATTAAAACGATGTGTCGGGTTCTTAAGATTGCTCGTGCTGGCTATTACGCCTGGCTACATGAACCCGAATCAGGCAGAACAATTGAAGACAAACGGTTATTACAACTGATCCGCTCTTCTTATGATGCCAGTTATGGCATCTATGGTTATCGTCGCATCACGCTGGATCTTAAAGAGCTAGGTGAAAGCTGTGGCCCCAATCGTGTGCTGAAGATCATGAAGAACAATGGCATTGCCGCTGTTCGAGGATATAAAAAGCATAAAAGTTATGGTTGTGGCCGTCCTCCGATTGTGCCACCAAATCACTTAAATCGAGAGTTCGCTGTGAGCACCCCTGATACTTCCTGGGTGACTGATATTACCTACATCCGTACTTGGCAAGGCTGGTTATATCTGGCTGTGGTTCTCGATTTATATTCAAGGAAAGTCATCGGTTGGTCAATGAAACCTACGCTTGCCAAGGATATCGTTTTGGATGCACTTTTAATGGCGGTATGGCGACGCAGACCCAATGAACCTGTGATCATACACTCAGACCAAGGCTCACAATACAGTAGCGGAGACTGGCAGAAATTCTGTCAAAAGCATAATTTAGTTCCGAGTATGAGTCGTCGTGGAAACTGTTGGGACAATGCTGTTGCTGAATCCTTTTTTAGTAGTTTAAAGAAGGAAAGAATTAAAAAGAGGATCTATAAAACACGAGAAATGGCCCGTGCGGATGTGTTTGATTATATCGAGATGTTTTACAATCGAATCAGGCGTCATTCGCATCTCGATGGGATGAGCCCAGAAGCATTTGAGACAGCTTCAAAATGAGGCGGTCTCATGTCTAGGATACTGGGAGCAGTCCAATAGAACACTCCTTAACCCTAGTGCTATGACTAGGTCTTAATTGAAAAGTGTCCGTTTTAATTGGGGGCTATTACAGAATCTCCTGCTTGTATCTTAAGAGAAAATTCTACTTTTAGATCCTTTTATTTTTAGGGGGGATTACCGCCGTTTGGCGATTAAATTTTACTTTCTCGCTATTTTTTGCACAGAAAATGTCAAAAGACCCTCGTTATCAGTTTGATTTTTCTATAATCAAACTGATACCCTATTTATTATTAATTAGATTTTGTATTCTGAGTAATTTTAAAACTCATTAAGCTTATAAGAGTTAGAAAGAAAAATAAAGTAGAAGGGCCACTGAGAAAGAAATAATCAGTAAATCCACAAAAAATTGAATAAACTATTAGTGAAATGCCACATGTTGATATAAGTTGACTGTCTTTATTAAAATTTTGTTTTTTTAGAAAAAATAAAATTGATGTCATAAATATTAAAAATAAGGATGTTATTCCTAAAACTCCATGAGTTCCTAGTTCTTGAAGAAAAATATTGTGTGCGTGCGAGCATAAAGGTAAAATTTTTCTGTCTTTTAGTTCACATGCATCTTCTTGAAACTGAACCATTCCAACTCCTGTTATAGGAGATTTTTTAAATTCGTCTATTGAAAAGCTCCATAAAGCTAACCTTTGACCAGTACTTGTGTTAAAGTTATTTTGTTGTATATTAGTAGTATCTTGGTTGAATTGATTTAAGCGTTTAAGGATCGGGGAATTCGGAATTATAAGTGAAATTAATGTTAATAAAGTTGAAAAAAATAAAATAGCAATTAACCTATTTAGGTGGGTTTTGTAATAAATGATAAATATTATTATTAGGATAACAGGTATACCAATCCAGGTTCCTCTACTACCATGTAGGCTCAGAGTTGCAATATTTACTATACTTAATGTAATAAATATATATGATATTCTTTCTTTTTTCTGAATTCCATAAATGAGTGTTAAAATTGATAAACAGATTGTTGCATAATCATATAAAATAATAGCATTGAATTTTTCAGCTAATCTACCTCTCTCGAAATCTAGAAAGATATTCCAATATGTGTTGAATGCAAGAGAGATTATGATAGCTAATAAGCAGATTTGAAAAAAAGTATCCATCCTAAATTTTGATATTTTGAATAGTGTTGGAAGAGTAATTAATGGAAGTATGTATACATAATGACTAATAATTCTATTGAAATCTTTTTCGAAGGGACTTCTCGCATTGCTTAAAGGATATGTGTTAAAGATAAACTCATTTAATGTTACAAAAAAGAAGCCGCTAAAGCATACTACGATAAGATATTTGTTAAATATTAGTATCCTATGAGTTGTATAGCTTAATAAGAAAAGAATTAGGGGAATATAGATTAAGTTCCAAATAACACCATCATCAATAACAAGATTAATATAGAAGATGGAATATAAAAGTATTAGTCCTAAACTAATTATTTTTTCGATAAATTTATCATCTAGTGAAATAAGCATATAGTAGGCTGCGCGATGTTTGAAATTAGGGGGATTGTAGGAAAAATAAAATTATGAGACAAGTTTTAAATATTTATTTTTTAATTTGAAGTTTTCTGAGTAAATTCTATGGGAAGTCGAATTTTTATAGAGTAGGCTTGTAAAAAAATTTAACTCAACATGAGCTACAATTAAAGAAATCATTTCGTTCTGATCGTATGCCCAAAATTTATTCAGTTGATTTGCATGAAAAAGTGATGCTTTTCTATAAAAAATCTCTTTCATAACTCAAAAATCGATCATCTTTAAATTTTGGGGTGTATCGTTGTCCACTCATAATGTTCTCTCCTATGCAAAAAGAATAGACGAAATTTGTCTAGGAGAGTGGTGGCAGTCCAAAGACTATTTAGATATATTTACAGGAATGATCTATCACATTCCATTACATCTGATGAATACTTTAAATTCGGAAAATAATTGGTTGCTAGATGATGGAAATGAAACTCGGTTAATTATAAGAAATTTGAATGAAGGAATTTATTATCAAACTAATAGATCAAAGAAAATTTTAGGAATAAATCAAAATGTACAAATTTTAAAAAAATTAAAAATATTTACATTGTATGATGATTTATCGACTAAACATGAAATTATAAAAAATGATTATCGTGTATTTAGATCTAAAGTTCGTTCTTTAGCTATAAGAAAATCAACAAGTTTACTTATAGGTTCAAATTTAATTGGTACTTATATTTTATCTGCGGAAAAATATTTGGAATTTTTAAAAAAATTTAAAGACAGGAATAGTAGTGTAGAAATTTGGTATGCTCCGCACCGTTATTTACCTAAACATTTACTGCAAGATATTGAGGAAATTGGTTATAAAATTTTCAGCTACGATACAATTTTGGAGTTAGCTCAAGTTCAGCAAGGATGGTGTTTTGAGGAGTATACTTCTGTCCGCTCTACTGCGATTGATACTTTAGAGGTATTATATGGCATCCAAGGTAAGTATATTTCCCTTGGACAAGAGTATTTTGTATCAATTGATAAATGGGAAGAGTGTATGCAGATTTGGAAAGCAACTAACCGTATTATAAAGTTATAATTATGGCTGTTCTTTATTCCCCTTCAACGCCATATAAAGCAAACCTGCCATTACCATCCAGGCACCACCAAATGCACTGATACAAAAAGTGAGAATGCGCTCACCTTTGGTCATAGGCCACCAATTGCCATTCAGTGCCATTGTGACAAATGCCCATTGCAGAATACCAATCACAATAAACACAATTGCACGACGACGGACTTCAGGACGCATAGCCATAAGATTATTCACTGCAGAATGAAAACTGAAAGCTATTATGCCATTCTCATGATCTGATCTCAATGCAATAAAAAAAACCCTGCATCAGCAGGGTTTTTTGTCGAATCAAGAATTAAGCTTCTTTACTTTCAGCTTTTGGTTTTTCACGTAAACGAATCCCCAAATCACGCAACTGGTTGGCTTCAACCGGAGCTGGTGCTTGTGTCAATGGACATTCAGCAGTCTTGGTTTTCGGGAATGCAATCACGTCACGAATAGAAGACGCACCAGTCATGAGCATCACTAAACGATCCAGACCAAAGGCTAAACCACCGTGCGGAGGTGCACCATAGCGAAGTGCATTCAACAGGAAGCTGAATTTTTCTTCTGCTTCTTCTGCATCAATACCCAAAGCTTCAAAAATGGCTTGTTGCATTTCTAGTGTATAGATACGCAGTGAACCACCACCAATTTCTGTACCGTTCAACACCATGTCATAGGCAACAGAAAGTGCTTCACCTGGGTTACTCTTCACTTCTTCTACGCTTGATTTTGGTAGCGTGAACGGATGGTGAACAGAAGTCCATTTACCATCATCAGTTTCTTCAAACATTGGGAAGTCAACGACCCAAAGCGGTGCCCATTCACAGGTTGCAAGATTCATGTCATGACCGATTTTGACACGAAGTGCACCCATCGCATCATTGACCACTTTGGCTTTGTCTGCACCGAAGAACACGATATCGCCATTTTCTGCACCGACACGCTCAAGCAACTGCATCACGATTGGTTCGATGAACTTCACGATCGGAGACTGAAGACCTTCAACGCCTTTTTCAATTTCATTGACCTTGATGTAAGCCAAACCTTTCGCACCATAAATACCGACGAACTTGGTGTATTCATCGATCTGGCTACGGGTCAATGCACTTGCACCGGGCACGCGAAGCGCTGCGATACGGCCTTTCGGATCTTTAGCAGGGCCAGCAAAGACTTTGAATTCAACTTCCTGCATCAAGTCTGCAACGTCAACCAGTTTCAATGGGATACGCAAGTCAGGCTTGTCCGATGCATAGTCGCGCATTGCTTCGGAATATGGCATACGGCGGAATTTATCAAATTTCACACCGAGCAATTCATCAAACAGTTTGATGGTCATACCTTCCATCAGATCCATGATGTCATTGTCATTCATGAACGATGTTTCAACGTCGATCTGGGTAAATTCAGGCTGACGATCCGCACGTAAGTCTTCATCACGGAAACATTTCGCGATCTGGTAATAACGGTCAATACCACCTACCATCAATAATTGTTTAAACAATTGTGGTGATTGTGGTAATGCATAGAAGCTACCATTCGATACACGACTTGGGACCAAATAGTCACGTGCACCTTCTGGGGTTGCACGAGTCAAGATTGGAGTTTCAACATCCAGGAAGCCATTGTCATCTAGGTAATTACGGATCAGGTTGGTCACTTTAGAACGGAAACGCAAACGATCCAGCATTTCCGGACGACGGATATCCAGGAAACGGTACTTTAAGCGATGCTCTTCAGAAATATTGACGTTTTCATCGTTCAATGGAAACGGTGGAGTTTCAGAAGCCGCAAGAACTTCGATCTCTTTGCCTAAAACTTCAATTTGACCGCTCACCATGTTGGCATTTTCTGTACCGGCGTAACGACGACGCACACGGCCAGTAATTTTTAATACATATTCAGAACGTGCTTTATCTGCAGTTGCAAAGGCTTCCGGCGTATCAGGATCGATCACCACTTGCACTAAACCATCACGGTCACGCATATCAAGGAAGATCACACCGCCATGATCGCGGCGACGGTGTACCCAACCGCATAATGTTACTGTTTGGTCAATTTGGGCTTCAGTTAAAGAGCCACAGTAGTGAGTTCGCATCATGGCGCGCTAAATCCAACTTCTATTATTCAAAAATAAGTGATACGTAAGGAGTTACGTTTGAAAACACTCAATTATGCCTTTTTGAGGGGGAGCCCACAAGAACTAGATCAAAAAAGCACAGCTTTTCCCCTCAACCGGAAGACAAATGTCCTCATTTGGGTAGGCTCGGGGTTAATTAATGTTATGGGGTTTTGTTTCGTACTTGCTGATCTGGGGAAGATTTTCCTTCTAAAAATAGCAATAACAGGCATCCCATCGTCATCACAATGAGCCAGCCCTGCATAAAAATATTGATGGATCGGCCTAAAAAATAATAGGCATGCTGTTGCCATAGCGTTGTAGAAATCAGCTGTATGTAGTGCCAACATGAACATGCTGCATAAATAAGGCTCATAACAACCAGTAAGGCAAAATAGGCACGTATCCATCTAGCCGTCGCTGTAGGATTGTGATGCTGTTGATAATAATGCCCAACCATCCAGATCAAGATGGGAAGGGCGAGAACTGAACTGCCAATTTGTAGCAGGTAGTGTAGTGGATAAGTCTGATGGAAAATTTGAATATGATGGCTTAACAGATCGCGAAATGCCCAAGTACGATAATCGACGTGCGTGACACTATCCCACAGCAGATGGGTGATGTTACCGAGTAAAATCGCCACACTGATGCTAAATACAAACCGCAGAAAGTTTTTAAAATTGTGAATTCTTAAAGGATCAGACAAGCTAAATACCTGATAAAGCACTGGACGATAAATCAAATACCAGAGTGCTGAAAATCCGAGACCGATCCATAAATTGGGATGGAGCATGCCTGACCATAAATGAGTGCTATGATCATTTGCTGCGGTAAACAGGCGGAATAGATCCGGAACCATACAGCCGATTGCCAGTGCTGCAATAGGCAAATGACGGCCAGTGATGCGTGACAAGACCGGTGCAAGAACTGTATGAGAAATTGTAAAAGGCATTGAAAAATATAATAAATAATTTTGTTGTAGGAGAAGCAACTAGCTTAACCTAAGTTTTTATAATGAAATGTTTTTTATTGCAAAACAAAAGAAATGTTATAATATAACGAAAAATTATCCGATAATGACCGAGTTTTGACCATGTTATTTCCAAAAAGTATGCTGACCCTGTCAATTTTGGCGGCAGCCTCTCAATGGGTATGGGCAGAAGATGCACCCGAAACAACACAACAACTAGAAACGATCCAGCTGACCGCGCATCCTTTGGTACAGACAGCAGCAGATTTTGCGGTGGCAGATCATGTCGTTGAACAGAAGACTCTAGCCGAGCGTGCGGCGACCATCGGTGATGCGCTGAGCGATGAACTTGGGGTCTATAGCAATCAGTATGGTTCGGGTTCTAGTCGTCCGGTCATTCGTGGTCAGGACGGCGCACGAGTGAAAGTGTTACAACACGCTTCTGAAACCATTGATGTTTCTACATTGTCACCCGACCATGCGGTGATGGTGGATCCTTTATTGGCGAAACAAGTTGAGATCATTCGTGGGCCATCGACCTTACTCTATGCTGCAGGGACTGTGGGTGGTCTCGTCAATGTTACAGACAATAAAATCCCGACCCAAATGCCTGAAAAAGGTTATGAAGGGACAGTCAACCTACGTTATAACTCTGGTAGTGATGAGAAATTGGCGAGCTTGGGCACGACGGTTGCGCTGGGAGATCAGGTTGCCTTACGCGTTGAAGGGCTCAAACGTAAAGCCAACGACTATATTGCACCGGATTACTATCATGAACATGACGGTGAATTAGAAAAAGAACGTCGGGTGGGCAATACCTTTGCAGAAGGTGAAAGTGTCAATCTGGGTCTTTCTTGGATTCATGATCGTGGTTTTACCGGAGTTTCTTATAGCAAGCGTCAAGACCAATATGGCTTGCCAGGACATAGTCATGGCTATCATGATTGTTATCCAGATACGAATATGCAGTTGCAATGCCCAACTCCAACCGGTGAAGAAGATGATCATGCGGGAGGTCCATGGATTGATCTGGATTCGGAACGTTATGATTTTCGTACGGAATTGAATCAACCATTTGCCGGTTTTGACAAACTGCGTGCACATGCCAGCTATACCGATTATGCGCATGACGAAAAAGAAGGGCAGACGGTCTCGAGCCGTTTTGAAAGTCGTGGTTATGATGGCCGTTTAGAATTGGTGCATGTGCCCGTTATGGGATGGGAGGGGGTGATTGGTGCCCAGTATGGTCAACAAAAAATTGATCTCAGTGCACCCGATGAACATGAAGCAGATCCAATACTGGATGCAGGCCATGAAGAGCATAATCACAATGTACTGATGGCAAATAGCAAAACCCAAAAATACAGTCTATTTGGTCTGGAACATAAACAGCTCGGTGATGTCCATGTGGAATTGGGAGCACGTTTAGACCATCAGAAAGTCAATATCGATTCAGAACAGCAAGATTATAGCGGTACGGGTTTCTCGTATTCGGCTGCCGGTAACTGGGCTTTTGCACCAAACTATAAACTGTCATTGGTTGCCTCACATCAGGAGCGTTTACCTCTTGCGCAAGAGCTATATGCTGACGGTTTGCATTTTGCGACAAATACCTATGAATTGGGCAATGAAAACCTGGATAAAGAGACATCGAATAATCTTGAGCTAGGTCTGCATTATGAGCAAGATAAGCTTGATTATCATGTACATGTCTATCACAACTGGTTTGATGACTATATTTATGCCCAGACACTCGACAAGAAAGATAATTTACGTTTAGTACAATATACTCAGGATCAGGCACGTTTTTATGGTGCAGAAGCACAACTAGGCTATCAGTTGACTTCGGACTATAAATTCAGTGTCTTTGGTGACTATGTGCGCGGTAAAATTGATAATGATAATGCACCACGTGTACCGGCAGGCCGTCTAGGAGCCAAAGTCGATGCAGATTTTGCTGATGGCTGGTCGGGGATGATGGAGTATTATCATGTGTTTAATCAAGATAAAACTGCTAGCTATCGCACACCTCTCGGTGAGAAAGTCAGTTATGAAGATGAAACACAAGGTTATAACATGCTGAATATGGGCATTTCTTATGCGGGACAGTATGCCGCGAACAACAGCTATCGTGTTTTCCTCAATGCAAACAATTTGCTGGATGACCAGGTGTATCAACATGCATCATTCTTGTCGAATATCCCACAAGTAGGGCGGAATTTTACCGTTGGTTTGGAATTCGCGTTTTAAGTTGAACTGAAAAGTCCATACAATCACCAAATTACCCTTGAAAAATCAACCAATAAAACCTAGCCTGATCGCATCAGGTTAGGTTTTTTGTTATGCGTTTATTTCGACGAATCCAGCAGCGTTTAAATTGGTCACGTCGCCATTATTTTGGTGTGACTGGGGCTGTAATCTTGCTTGCCTATCTATCCTCTGCTGCTTATCAAAGCCATAAGCCTTTACCTGAGGGACTGAACTTTACGGGTCCATTACGTCATGCTGATGTGCAATTTTTGGCGGATCAAACCTATCTGGATCATCAGGGACAACAACAGCATGACCAGCATATCTTTAATGCGGTCTTTCAGTTGATTGAACAGGCCCAGAGCACCATTGTGTTGGACATGTTTTTATTTAATGCCGAGGTGGGTAAATCCACTTTGCACTACCGTCCACTGATGCAGCAATTAACGGATGCCCTGATTGCCAAACGACGGCAAAATCCACAGATCGAAATTAAACTGATCACTGATCCGATCAATTCGGTTTATGGGGGGCTGAACCCTGAGCATTATCGGACACTGCGCCAAGCCGGAATTGATGTGATTGAAACGGATCTGACCCCATTACGTGCGTCCAATCCACTCTGGTCGGGGGGTTGGTATTTATGTTGTCAGGATGTTGGGAATCATTCGGCAAAAGGTTGGTTGCCCAATCCATTCGGTACACATCCGATCACGCTGCGCAGCTATTTGCATTTATTTAATTTTAAGGCCAATCATCGAAAAACTATTGTGGTCGATACAGTTGAAGGGTGGAAAACCTTGGTGACTTCGGCCAATCCGCATGATGGCAGTTCATTGCATTCTAATGTGGCTTTGCTGGTGAGTGGACATACGGCTGTGGATGTGCTGAATACCGAACGTGCCGTCGCAGCATTTTCGGGTGCAGATATGCCTGCCGTGATTGTTGGCCATGTTCCTGAAAATTCGACTCTGCCGCAGGTGCAGGTGTTAACTGAAGCTGCAATTTATCAGGCAGTGCTTAATCTGCTGGATCATGCCCAAACGGGGGAGCAGGTGGATGTAGCAATGTTTTATCTTTCTGAACGCCGGGTCATTGCCGCCTTAAAACAGGCACATGAACGTGGGGTGAAGTTGCGGGTCTTACTCGATCCCAACAAGGATGCCTTTGGTCGACAAAAAAATGGCATTCCGAACCGTCAGGTGGCTTCCGAACTCCACGCAAGTGGTATTGCTGTGCGTTGGTGTAATACCCACGGGGAGCAATGTCATAACAAAATGCTCCTCAAACATGGCAAGACGGAAAATGAGCTGATTTTGGGGTCCGCCAATCTCACCGCACGTAACCTGAAGAACTATAATCTGGAAACCAATCTGCGGGTGCTCGGTTCAGCGCAGGCAGCCGTGTTTGTGGATGCCGGTGCCAATTTTGAAACGGCTTGGTCAAACTTGCATGGACGGTTCATTAGTGTGGATTATGCGCAGTATGCAGATGAGTCCAAATTGAAATACTGGCTTTACCGTTTTACAGAGTGGTCGGGCCTCTCTACATTTTAGTCAGGATGCAAAAATGCATTGAGTTAAACCTGATTTTTTATTTTTTCGATCCAGTTGGCGAAAGCTTTTTCTAGTGCTAAGTGCTTCAAATTTTTCATGAAAAAATAATAGGATAGCTGTTTCGTTCTTCATTGTTTCTTCTTAACAAAGCGTTAAACTTTGGACTAAACAAAAACAAGGAGAAATCCAATGAAAAAGGCAGGCATGCTGATTGCACTTGCAATGCTGTTGGGGTCAACTGCGGTGATGGCCGATCGTCACGATGATCATGGCCGTCATGATGGGGGGAAGCCGTACGGTCGTGAAATTAAACATGAACACGATGATGATCATGAGCATGAATATAAAGAGAAACAAAAGTATAAAAAAGCCCCGCCTGCACATGCCCGTGCCTGGGGACATGAGTCACGCCAGTTTAAACAGGGTGACTACCTGCCAAAAGAATACCGCTCTAGTCGTTACTATGTGAATGACTGGGAAACGCATCAGTTGAGTGCGCCGCCTGTTGGCTATCGTTGGACTGAAGTAGATGGCAAGTATCTATTGGTTTCCATGGCCAATAATGCGATCAGCAAGATTGTTTATGGCCGTTAATTCGAAGGGATCTGAAGTTGATCACCTGAACTCAGGTAATCAAAAGGTCAGTATAAACTGACCTTTTGATTTATTGCATCGGTGGAATCAGTTGGTCGAGCTCTTTGGCGGACAATTGTTCCAACTCACTGAGATCGGTTTTAATTTTCCACTGATTTACATCTTCGACTGGATTCGGTAAGCGTGCTTCTAGCCAGTCACATACCACATCTGGGCTAAATTCAGCATGGTTACACTGGATCACCCAAGCCAAAAATTCTTTGGCATCGCCATTCATATAAGGCGGTGGTGAAACCGGGAAAAACTGGGTTGGCAGACGTTCATTGGTCGATAAGTAGTTCAATACATGGCCCAATTCCTGTACGGTTTGCCATGCGAGTGGATGTTCAATATCTATATTAAACTTAAACCACCAAGCATGTTGGCCATCGGATCCATGTGCCACGATATTTTTTTCCTGAACACTCGGAACCTTGCAAAAGAACTGATACAGTCGGTCAAAACTTAATTCAGACACAATGATGATCTCATCCTGAAAAATCGCATCTTAGCATATTCTGCATTTAAAGCAGCAGAACCCTATCTGAGGCGGAGGTCTGCCGTCTGTGAAACCATACCCTTAGTCATGTTTGCTGTATTTTTTCTGTGCATTTCTTCTATACTGATCTGATTAAAGCTTGAACAGAATACATCATGATACAGTCAATCTTGAGCCGTACTTTGATTGCTCTGCTTACATCATTCACCGTCATGACGGTTTTTGCAGGGACGAGTAACTGGGGAAATTACCGTGGTGTTGAGCGTCCGGCACCTCATGAACATCCTCCTACGCATTCTCATTACCCTGATCATGCTTATCCGCGTTATTGGGGAGATCAGTACCCGCATCAGCGAGGCTATTACCAGTTTCGCTACACGCCCTCCACGGAATATGAATATCGTTATGAGCAGCGTATCTTTGTAGGAGACCAAGTGCCGTTTCAGTATCGCGACAGTCGTTATTACGTGGATGACTGGGCTGCACATCGCTTAGATGAGCCTCCCGAGGACTGCCGCTGGATGATCATTGAAGGGCGCTATGTTCTGGTCTCGACACCGACTTTTACCATCACCGTGGTACGTTAACGATCTTTAGGGCTTTCGCAGCTTCATCCCGGGAATCCGATTTAGTGCATTTTGATTTTAGGATCGTTTAGTTAAATTACAAATTGTTGCAGTGCAGTGCCTTTTATCCATTATTTCTCCTTATCTGCTGTTTAGACTAGCTTCAAAGGCAAGAATAAGGAATAAGTCGATGAACAAGCTATTTATGCTCGTGGCACTTTCTGGTGCAGTGTTGACTTCTACAGCGGCAATGGCAGATCGTGATGATGATTATGACCACAAACGCTGGGGTTATGAGCATCAGATGAAATATGACCATCGTTATGATGATCGTGATCGTTATGGACATCGTTATGAGGATCGTCGTTACAAATACAAAAAGGCACCGCCTGCGCATGCTCGTGCTTGGGGGCATGAATCACGTCGTTTCCAGCGAGGTGATGTGTTACCAAGAGAATTCCGTTCTAGCCGCTACCATGTAAACGACTGGCGTTCACGTGATTTATATGCCCCTCCATACGGTTACCGCTGGACGGAAGTTGATGGCAAATACCTGTTGGTTTCTACCGCCAATAACGTGATCAGCCGTATTGTCTATGGTCGTTAAAACTGAATTAAAAAAGCAGGCAAATGTCTGCTTTTTTATTTATGCTGTTTTTTTAAGCTAATTCATCATCTTGTGGACGTGGGGTGAGGTCATGGGGGAGTGGTTTCTCGCTGTGTTTATCCCGAATTACAGATGGGTAATGCCAAGATGCAAAACGGACCACCAGAATGGCAGCAGCCAGAACCAGAATCGACCCGGTAATGATCACCAGATCCATATCAGCCTTATGATCGTGCTGAATATCGGAGATCAGCAAGCGGGTAAGTGCAGTAATCGCGACATAAATCAGAAAGCGCACAGGCATATGGTTGGTCTTGAAATAAATGCCAACCATGGCACCCAGTTCCAGATAAATGAACAGCAACAGGATGTCATCAATGCTGGCATACTGTTTGACCGTCAGAATTTCTAACACGGTATGCACCGCTGACCAAGCGACCATACAGCCAATGATAAACAGGGCGATATAGTGAAAGCTCTCAACCGCATAATGACCTAAACGATCCAGTAAAGTTTCAACTTTCTCTACTCGGGTTCTCTCTTCTGACATGATTTGATTCCTCACATGGGGGATGTGACTGCTCAGAAAGAGATGCAAGATTCGTGCACAATTTAGTTTTTAAGCCAAATATGCATAAAAAATGCCTGACGAATCAGGCATTTTAGGGATCAAATCGGATTAATATTGCGCAGTAAAGAAGTCTTCACTGAAGTTCATAATCAGTTCGGAGCCAGCATTGATTTTGGCGATACGGCTTTCCAGTTCAGGTAATACACGTTCGACAAAGTACTGTGCCAAGGCCAGCTTGTTGCGATAGAACTCACCTGATTGACCCTGAGCAGCCGCTGCAATACGGGCAAACATGTAGGCAAAGCTGAGCAGACCGACCGCATGCAGGAAGTCTACTGCTACCGCATTCGGGAAGTTCGCATCTTCACTGCCTTGTTGAATGATGAACTGGCCGATAGCTTCCACTTCAGTCGCTGCATCGAGTGTTGCATCTTTAATAAAGTTCAGGTCATTGTCGAGACTATTGGCAAAATCACGAATTTCACTAATGTATTCAGCGAGGAATGCGCCTTTATTTTTAATCAGTTTACGGCCGATCAAATCTTGTGACTGGACACCGTTGGTGCCTTCATAAATTTGTGAAATGCGGACATCACGTACACACTGTTCCAGTCCCCATTCACGGATGTAGCCATGTCCGCCAAACACCATTTGTGCATCCAGAGTGGCCTGGAATGCTGTATCGGTCAGATAGGCTTTGGCAATTGGGGTGAGCAGTGCTACACGGTCATTGGCTTGACGGATCGCTTCGGCATCGGTCGAGAATTTGGTGATATCGAGCTGTTGTCCTACATAGACGGCAAATGCACGAGTGGCTTCATTGTTAACGCGAACATTCAGTAACATGCGGCGTACATCACCATGCACCAAAATGCTGTCAGCCGGTTTGTTTGGGCTGATCACACCGGTTGCACTGCGACCCTGCAGGCGGTCAGTCGCATACTGGGCTGCATTTTGATAAGCAAATTCCGAAGCACCTAAGCCCTGAATCCCCATGGAGAGACGTTCATAATTCATCATGACGAACATCGCAGCCAGGCCTTCATTTTCCTTACCTACCAGGTAGCCGGTAGCGCCATCAAAATTCATGACACAGGTGGCGGATGCCTTAATCCCCATTTTGTGCTCGATCGAACCCGGGCCTACAGCATTACGCTCACCCAGTGAACCATCAGCATTGACCAGGAATTTTGGCACGATAAATAGGGAAATTCCGCGTGAGCCTGCAGGGGCATCCGGGGTTTTGGCCAAAACCAGATGGATGATGTTTTCGGTCAGGTCCTGATCGCCGCCAGTAATAAAGATTTTAGTGCCGGTAATGCGGTAGCTGCCATCCTCATTACGTTCAGCTTTGGTTTTGATAATGCCCAGATCTGTACCCGCGTGTGGTTCAGTCAGGCACATCGTACCCGCCCATTCACCAGAATAGATTTTAGGTAAATAGGTTTCTTTCTGCTGCTGTGATGCGCAGCTGCTGAGCGCCACGCCGGCACCGATGGAGAGCAGGGGATACAGGGTAAAAGAAGGATTGGTGGCCATCAGCATTTCATCGGTCAGAACCGTGAGCATTTTTGGCATGCCCTGACCGCCCCACTCAGGATCTGCGCCTAAGCCAATCCAGCCTGCTTCGGCATATTGGCGAAATGCTTCTTTAAAACCAGCTGGTGTGCTGACACTTCCGTTGTGATAGCTTGCACCTTCTTCATCACCGCTACGGTTGAGCGGCAAGGTCACGTTTTGGGCAAATTTGGCCATTTCTTCGAGGATGGCATCTGCAGTCGCCGTATCAAGATGAGCCAGATTTTCATTGGATTGCCAGAATTGTTCCGCGTTAAAAACTTCATTCAAAATGAAACGCATATCCGCAATTGGCGCATTATAAATTGGCATAATTATTCACCGTTCTTACACATCGATGTGTTTGTAATGGAATGAAATGTAATAGAAACCCGTATCTTCGCTGTTCAATTTAGCATTTATTTCATAAAAAAAGGACGATCAAAACTGATCAGTCCTTTTTTTAAATTTACAGCATATTGCCAGTGATTTTTAGAAGGCAAAATGCTCAGCATCCAAAGCCATCACTGGATCAGCACCAGTCAAGATCAGCTCGACATGCCCACGAGTGCGTGGGAGCAATTTCTTGAAATAGAAACGTGCGGTAGTAATTTTGGCCTGATAGAAATCCACCTCTGTGCTACCAGCTGCCAACTGTTGTTGTGCCACTGCAGCCATACGTGCCCACAGATAAGCCAAGGTGACATAACCTGAATAGAACAGATAATCCACGGCTGCTGCCCCCACTTCCTCTGGATCCTGCTGTGCAGCTGCGGCAATTTTTTGGGTGATGTCTGCCCATTCCTGATTAAGGCTGGTCAACACATCGGTAAATTCACGCATGCCCGGCTGTTCTTGCTGTTCCTGCACAAATTGATGAATGATCTTGCCGAAGTCACGAAGCATTTGACCTTTGTTTTGTAAAACCTTACGACCGAGCAGGTCGAGTGATTGAATTTCGGTAGTGCCTTCATACATACAGGAAATTCGGGTATCACGGACGATCTGTTCCATGCCATGTTCGACAATAAAACCATGTCCTCCAAAGACCTGCATGCCTTTGTTGGCAGCTTCCAGGCCGGTTTCCGTGAGGAAAGCTTTCGCAATCGGGGTCAGTAAGGACAGCAGATTGTCGGCATAAATCCGCTCTTCTTCACTCTCGGCTTTTTCGACGCAATCTGCATACTGGGCCAGCAAATAGACCAGTGCACGTCCACCTTCAGCAAAGGCTTTTTGTGTCAGTAACATATTGCGTACAGCGGGATGTACGATAATCGGGTCTGCTTCTTTTTCAGGGGCCTTGGCTCCTGAGAGTGCACGCATGGCCAGACGGTCTTTGGCATAACGCAAAGCCCCTTGGAAAGATAATTCTGTTGCTGCCAATCCCTGAACGGCTGTACCGATCCGCGCAGCATTCATAAAGGTAAACATACAGTTGAGGCCACGATTTTCTGGCCCTACCAGGAATCCGGTGGCTTGATCAAAATTCAGTACGCAGGTGGCATTGCCATGAATACCCATTTTATGTTCAATCGAGGCACAACGAACCTGATTGCGCTCACCCAGGCTGCCATCGGCATTTACCAGAAATTTAGGCACGATAAACAGGGAGATGCCTTTCGTACCTTTGGGTGCATCAGGTAAACGTGCCAGCACGATATGCACAATATTTTCAGCCATGTCGTGCTCACCGGCAGAAATAAAGATTTTCTCCCCGGAAATTGCATAACTGCCATCTGCATTCGGCTCGGCTTTGGTGCGAATAATTCCGAGATCCGATCCGGCATGGGATTCCGTCAAGCACATGGTGCCAGTCCATTCTCCAGAAACCAGTTTAGGCAAGTAGGTGTTTTTTTGTTGTTGCGAACCGTGATGTTCGAGTGTGCGCATGGCGCCATGCGATAATCCCGGATACATACTCCAGGCCCAGTTGGCACTGCCCACCATTTCTGAAATCACGGTGCCGAGCGAGTTGGGTAAAGCTTGTCCGCCATATTCTTCATTGCCAGAGAGAGAAGGAAAGCCCAGTTCAATATATTTCTGGTAGGCTTCTTTAAAGCCCGTTGGCGTGGTTACAATGCCATCATTCCACTGGCAGCCTTGCTGATCGCCAATCTGATTGAGTGGCGAAAGTTCATTTTCACAGAAATCAGCGGCAGCTTCTAAGTATTGATCGACCAACTCACGGCTTACGTTGTCCTGAAATGCCGGGAGTTTGGCATAGTGTGCTTGAGCATCTAAAAGTTCATGCAAAACAAACTGCATGTCACGTAAGGGCGCTTTGTATTGTGGCATATCGGGTTCCTCAATACTGGTTAGACAACCAGCCATATAATCCTAATAAACGATAAACGTGTCAGCGGTGACACATATCTGAGCGATACATTGTGCAATCATTTATACCGCTGAATGGGCAGATGGGCGACTTGTGTTGGTGACTGCAAAGTCAAGGATTTTACAATTTTATTAATTAACTATTTTAAATTTATTAATTTTTCTACATGGTTGAGTTGGTTGGGCATAAGATGAACCTCGAAAAACAACAAGGCACTGTTGTGCCTTGGTTGTTATATTTTGCCAATTTAATGTTTTGGTTGTTGCATCATGGCTGGGGCACTGGGTTGGAAACGAAGCTCACAGGTGCCCTGAATTGTTGTGTCACCGAGTTTGACCTGTACGGATTGTCCCGCGGTTTTTCCTTCACAAGCTTTCCGCACCTGTTCAAAATGGGTGCGATGTTCTGCACGATGTTTTTCCCAGGCAGCTCGCTGTTCCGGCGTTAACTCACGACCTGCACCCATCTGGCCTTCCTGCATATGGGCCATCATGTGGCGATGCTGATCATCTGACATCATGTCCATAGGCTGCTGCATGGCATGCATATGATGCTGAGCAGACTCTTGAGTTGCATGAGGAGACTGACAGGCGGTTAAGGCGGTCACAGCAAGCAGACTGGCACCGAAGATTGCGATTTTTTTCATTTTATTCATGAGGATGATCCCTGACGCCAAAGAAGAAGGGTTATTTAACATTAAACAATAAAGATGAAGAAACAATGGAGGCGTTTTTTGCTGTGGTTTGGTTACAATGATGAAGCCATTCCTATGAGCGTGAAATTTTGAAAATTCTTCGTATTCCCATTGCGTTGCGTCTGTTTCTCAGTGTCTTGTTGACCACGGTGGTGATTACCACGGTCAGCTTGGGGATTTTGCACTGGACCATGCAGCGTAACTTTGCCCAGTATGTGGCAGATGTGGAAATGCAGAAACTAGATCACCTGATTGCGAATCTGGCGGGTGTGTATGGGGTTTATGAGGATTGGGGCAATGCCATTCAGGCCCAAATTCTGCAAATCGAAGGAGATGCTGCACCGGATGATTATGACCGCCTGTCACGTTGGTGGTTACGCCGTCAGTATGATATCGCTTGGCAGCAAAACTATTTTAGCCAGCATACTTTGCTGCAGGCTACACCGAATAGTACGAATGCTGCGCCGTTGCTGGATGCCGAAGAATTACGCCTGATGGCACAAAATCTACCCTCAGAATATCAGCCTTTTGAAGGACTGGTTTTTCCACTCAGCGCCAATGATTTGTTTCGTACTGAAGGTAAAAAAATCAATGCGGCACAACAGGAAACCAGCAGCACGAATGGGAAAAAACGCTTTATTCCGATTCCTGACCGTTTGGGCTTGAGCTCACGTTTGTCGTTGTATGATGCTAAGCGCCAGTTTGTGGTGGGTGAACCATCGAATGAGCCTGTGGCTTACCGCCCGATTGAGGTAAAGGGCAAAGTTGTTGGGTATTTGGGCTTAAAGCCGGTACTGAATCAGCAGGATGCCTTGAGTATCAACTTCTTCAGTAATCAGAAGCGTTATTTGCTATTCGTATATGCATTTGCGGTACTGGCGAGCCTGGTGGTGGCATTACTTCTGGCAACCTCATTCAAGCAGCCGATATTACGTCTGTTACAAGCGACTCGTGAATTGACTAAAGGACATTTTCAGCATCAGGTTCAGATTCAGCGTAATGATGAATTAGGAGATTTGTCCAATCAGATTAACCAGTTGGCCAGTATGTTGTACCAGCATGAACAGTCGCGTCGACAATGGGTAGCCGATACTTCGCATGAATTAAAAACCCCACTCAGTGTATTGCAGGCACAAATTGAGGCGATGCAGGATGGCATTCGACAGGCGACGCCTGATCATCTTGAGGCCATGCTGCGTCAGGTCAGCAGTTTGAAAAAACTGACGATGGATCTGGCTGATCTGGCACAAGCCGATGTTCAGCAACTGAAATGCTATTTTTCTCAAGTCGATCCGTGGGAAGTGGTGCTGCAGGAAGTGGAAAACTTTAAGCCGAAATTGATCCAGGCGCAGTTGAGTATTGAGTTACAAGGCCATGGCACTACGTTACAGTTGGATATTGACCGCTTTAAACAGATTTTGGTGAACTTGCTGGAAAACAGTATTCGTTACACACAAGCCGGTGGCAAGATTCATATCCATACCGAACAGTTGGCAGAAAGCTGGAGCTTATATGTCGATGACAGTCCGTTTGGTCTGGATGATGCTCAGTTGGCACGTTTAGGTGAGCGTTTCTATCGGGTGGATGATTCACGCACACGCAGTACTGGCGGTACCGGTCTGGGCTTGGCGCTCTCGCGCAAGATTGCAGAAGCTTTGGGCGGTGAGTTGAGTTTTGCACATTCTCCGCTCGGTGGACTGCGTTGCAAACTGACTTTTTCCCAAAAAAATCAAGATAAGGATCTGAAATGATGAAACATGTGATGTTGGTAGAAGATGAGGTCGAGCTGGCGCATTTGGTCCGTGATTATTTACAGGCGGCAGGTTTTGAAGTCAGTGTATTTCATGACGGACAAGAGGCCTATAACAGTTTCCTAACCCGTAAACCTCAGCTGATGATTCTGGATCTGATGGTGCCTCGTATGGATGGCTTAACGATTTGCCGTAAGGTGCGTGAACAGTCAGATATCCCAATCATTATGGTCACCGCACGTACTGAAGAAATTGACCGGGTGCTGGGTCTGAATATGGGGGCGGATGACTATGTCTGTAAGCCGTTTAGCCCGAAGGAGCTGGTGGCTCGGGTGCAGGCCGTATTGCGTCGTTTGGAACGTAAAGTGGAGCCGGAGCAAAATGATTTGTTCCGTATCGATAAAGCGCAACAGCGGATCTGGTATCAGCAAAAACCGCTGAGCTTGACGCCGACCGAGTTCCGTTTGTTGGAACTTTTTTTAGAGCATGTGGGGCAGGTCTATTCCCGTGCCCAGCTCCTAGATCATATTAATCCGGACAGTTTTGATGTGGCCGATCGTGTCATCGATAGCCATATCAAAAACCTGCGTCGCAAGATTACTGAAGTTGCCGACACCGGTAACCGCCATGAGTGGATTCAGGCGGTGTATGGCGTGGGCTACCGTTTTGATTACCCGGAAGAGCACTAACCCCTTAGGACGAGCAGCTGACCTGAATTTCCGGGACATCACTTGGTAAAGGAGCCAAGTCTTGTGGCTGCTCTAATTCAGGCTGATGTAAAAAAGGCTGGTTTAGTAATTTAAACAGCCGATCCACCTCGGAGAAATCATCCTGTTCTGCCAGCTCAATGGCACGTTGTGCCATGTGGTTACGCAAGATATAACGTGGATTGACCTGCCGCATGGCCGCATTGAGTTCATCCACATCCTGATGCTCACGAATCTGCTGATACTGCTGTAGGAAACTGTCGAATTGGCGGATGTCCAGACAGTCATCACGAAGCGCGTTATAGTCCTGGTTTTGTAATCGGATAAAGCTTTGCGTGTAATCGAGTTGCTCGCTTTGCAAAATCCGTAAAAAAGCCAAAGCACAATCAAAACTGTCTTGATGAAAGTCAGGCAAACCCATTTTGGCACACAGGCCACGACGGTAATGAGCCAAAAAGGTGGTTTCATACTGTTCCAGGCATTCAGCCAGGTCTGCCTTGAACTGGTCTTTTTCAGCTTCAGCGGCCAGCGGCACGAGATTATTCAGCCAGACCCACAAGTTCCAGTGCCCGACACTCGGCTGATTCTGGTAAGTATAACGACCCTGATAGTCGGAATGGTTGTTGATCCAGTTCGGACGAAAGCGTTCCATAAAGCCGTATGGGCCAAAATCCAGGGTAGAACCGGTGATGTTCAGGTTATCGGTATTCATCACTCCATGTGCGAAGCCGACGAGTTGCCACTGGGCAATCATGATCGCCGTGCGTTGGATGACTTGCGTGGCAAAGGCTAAAAGAGGCCGCTCAGCCTGCAAGCATTCCGGATAATGCCACTCCATGCATTTCTCGGTAAATTCCTGCAGTAGTTCGGGTGCATATTGGTTGATCCATTCAAAATGTCCCAAACGGATATGACAGTCGGAAGTACGTAGCAACATGGCACCGCGTTCCAAGGTCTCACGCTGCACCCCCTGATGCGAACTGGTAAAACCTACGGCATGACTCGACGGTACACCGAGTGCATTTAAGGCATGTCCAGCCAGATATTCACGAATCACGGAACGTAACACTGCACGGCCATCGCCCATGCGTGAATAAGGCGTCATGCCCGCACCTTTAAGGTGTAAATCAATCACCTGTCCCTGTCGGTTAAGTACCTGAGCGATGAGCAGGCCTCGGCCATCTCCGAGTTGTCCGGCCCACTGGCCAAACTGATGACCCGCATAAACCATGGCCAGTGCGGGGAATTCGGCAAAGGTTTGCTGTCCGCTACAAATTTTCACCCACTGTGCTTTTTCTTGTTCAGTCCACTGTAATTCATCAGCCAATGCAACATTAAAGTGCCCTGCGACAGGAGACTTTAGCGGGTTAGGGGGCTGCTGGTGGTAGAGTTTTGGATGAAGACTCGGGTAACGCGCATAAAACTGCATGAGTAAATGATCAGCTGACTTTGGATGACTTACTATAACAAACCCGATGTGTGGACTTCACTGGCTTTAGGTCGTGGAACGGTAAAAGAAAAGCCCCAAGGCTGGGGCTTTCTCAAAAAGATCATTTAATCTGAGACGGCGTTCTTTTTGACGCTGCGCATTAAGCTGTCAAGCGACTCACGATGATGACCCAGACGCTGTTCAACCTGCTGGAATTCAGCTTTGAGCTTATGATCCATCTGATGGATTTTTTCCGCCATTGAAACTTTTTTGGCTTGTAATTCCTGCTCTTTGAGCTTTGCCCAGTCATTTAAGGTGTGGGTAAAAGCTTCATATTCCTGTGCGATCCGTTGTTTCATCACTTGCATGTCAGAGTTGACATCATGACCATAAATTGCCAGATCTTGTTCGGCATATTTAAATTTCATCGCCAGTTCCGCTTTTTTGATATTAAAGCTCGGAATACGGCGTAGATTTTTGGCCAGACCGACTTTTGAGCAGCTCCAGATCAGCCATTTCGTTGGATCATATTGCCACCATTTGACACCATTACGATAATCGTATTGGAAAATATGGTGATAGTTATGATAACCCTCACCCCAGGTGGCAATCGCTAACCAGAAGTTGTCACGTGCGGTGTTTTCATCGGTATAAGGACGCTTGCCCCACATATGACACAACGAGTTAATGAAGAAAGTCACGTGATGACTCACAATCAGACGGAGTAAACCACCTAAAAGTACAACCCCCCACATATCTCCGGTTGCCCAACCGATGGTACCCAGAATAGCGACATGAACCAGAATTACCAGCGGTACATAATATTTGTGTTGGAACATGACCAGCTTGTCGTTTAACAGATCTGGTGCATTTTTAAAATTCGGTTCCGCCGCAGGGTAGTCACGTAGCATCCAGCCGAGATGCGCATACCAGAACCCCCGGTTGATTGAATACGGATCTTGATCAATATCATCCACATGACGGTGATGGGTACGGTGACCGGATGCCCAGAACAGAATGCTGTTTTGTACGGCAAAGGTACCGCCTAGCATCAGGATGATTTTTAACGGTAAAGCCGCTTCATAAGCACGGTGTGCCCAAAGGCGGTGATAACCGGCTGTGATGCTCAGACTGCTGACACCCAACAGAATAAACAGGCTGATCCAGGCAGCAGCACTAAAATCGTGATAATAGGCATACAGTGGAATCGTAATGATGGCAACAATCGGCAAGAATACCAGTGCAAAAATCGCAATCCAGTTAATTGGGGCTTTGGGTAAGGGAGGATTCATCTCCAACAGCGCTCCTAATGACCTTAGTCAAGGTGTAAAACAAAACTACACAGCTAAAGCATTGAAGCGTGTTATAGCTATGAGTGCGGCATATTAGCATGGGTGAACAAATATTCACTAGCATTATTGTACAGTTGTATTGTATTAAACAGTATCGGTATTCGACCTAGGTTTAATGGGAATTCCCGAAATTTATTAGGGGATTTCTCTTGATTAACGATAGTGGAAAATTTATACAGTTTTGCGACAAAAAAATTATTCAACGATCTTTTTTGCATAAATGCCGAGCCAGAGTTGGTAGCGCAAAATTTTGTGGGGCGGCGGTTGGCAGATCATTAGGGAGCGAGTGACCAATTCTCCATCACAAGTCAAGGTGATGTATTTAAAAGCAAGCAAACTTAGAGATGTTGCTGCATCACTTTAGGAATATCAGTAATCAGTCCTTGTACCCCTGCATCCCGAAGAGCCTTGGCCCGGTCGACATTATTGACGGTCCAGACACTGATGTTGAGCTGTGCCAGATGCGACAGTTGAATCATTTCAGGACTAGCCAACTCATCCATCCAGCCAATATGTTGGCAGTCGAGCTGATGCGCGTGTTCAATCGCTTTGGCTTTGAGATCAGTTTCAACCAAGAGCCCACGTTTAAAAGGGCTACGGCTTTGTTGTAGCGCCTGCAGAATTTTTTCATCAAAACTGGTGATGATCACCCGATCTTCCAGACCTTTGAGCTGCCATTGCAGGGTTTCTGTCAGTTGCTCGGCCTCGTGCATCGATGGCACTTCTTTGATCTCAACCTCAATATGTTCGAAGTCATTGAGCAAATTCAGCACTTGGGTCAGTTTAGGCGTGGTTTCTTTGTGTGGCCAGTGTGCCCAATCGTTACGGTGATCATAATGTTCCAAATCGGCCTCATTACAATCATACAGCGAATAGTTCAGGCCCGTGGTGCGTAGAAAATTATCATCGTGGATGACCGTCAGACAACGGTCTTTAAGCTGTCGAACATCAAATTCAACGGCACGGACACCGAGGTCGCGTAGATATTGAAAGCCACCTAAGGTGTTTTCCGGTGCCTCACCTCGGGCACCACGATGACCAATAATTCGCATAAGGATCAATACATAAAAGCGCTAACTTATATTTTACGCTTAAATTGTGTCATTAATGTTCTTTTGCCATAAAACTTCTTGTCCACCTTCTGCTCGTTGCAAGGTGCGCGAAGCAACAAACAACCAATCTGAGAGGCGATTTAAAAGCTGTAACGCAGTGGGCTGGATATTTTGATCACGGTGATGCACCGACATCAGGCTACGTTCGGCACGACGACAGACCGCACGGGCCTGATGGGCATAACTGCAGACCAGTGTACCGGCCGGCAAAATAAATTCCTTCAGCATGGGTAGAGCATCATTCATCTGGTCAATTTGCTGTTCTAGAAAATCGATACAGGTTGTTTGTAGCATGGTGTAGTTTGGAATACAAACTTCACCACCGAGGTCAAATAACCAATGCTGGATCAGGCTGAGCGATTTATCCCAAGCAGCTTTATCTTCGATCATGCCGACCGCAATCTGCGAACGTAAAATGCCAATACAAGCGTTCAGCTCATCAACATCTCCTAATGCTGCAACACGTAGATCATCCTTCGGTACACGTGAACCGTCGCCAAGACCGGTCGTTCCTGAGTCGCCTGTGCGGGTATAAATTTTACTTAAACGGTGGCCCATGATGTTTCCTGAAAGTTAAAACAAAAAAGTGGATAATGCTGGAGTGTCATTATCCACAAAATGCGCTGTTTTTAAATTGAATTGGAGTTTGTTGGCTTAGTAGCGGAAAGTGACACCCGCAGAGGCAAGACGACCACTTGCTATATAGTAGGAGTTAACTTGGTTGTTCCAAGCTGTTTTATATGTAGTGTCACCTAAGTTTCTGATATTAGAAAATACTTTGATATGTGGGTTGATTTGCCAATAAGCGTTCATATCGATAGTGGCATATCCTGGGACATCGTGAGCATCTTTAGCAGAACCTTTTGCTACTAAAGAAGTCGTGAGACCGTAGATCCCATTATCCCAACCAGCAGATAAAGTGAGATTTTGACGCGGACGGTTAGGGGCATCTTGATCTGTTTCATCATCCTTTGGCTGAATATATGCATATTCTGCATTTGCAAACAAGTTATCTTGTTTCCACTTCAAACCAAGCTCAGAGCCCGTGAAAGTTGCTTTATCAAGATTATAATATTTCCATCCTGTAGATGAATCAGAAACCATTAGATTATCAATTTTAGTTTGATAAACAGAACCATAAAATTGAAGACCGTAACCAAAGGAATGATCAAAGCCTAATTCATAAGAAACACTTTTTTCAGGTTTAAGGTCTGGATTTCCTCCCCACCATGCTGGTTCAGTAATAATTTGACCAACAACAGGCGCTCTGAATGCTGTACCAATATTTGTGTAAATGCTCGTCTTTGGGGTGGCAAAGTAACGTGCAGCGATTTGACCAACGGTATGGGTACCGAACTGCTGATTCTCTTCTAAACGAATACCTGTTTGAGTTGAGAACAAGTCATTTTTAAACTGATGTTGCAAGTAATAACCTACAGTTTCATTATCACTGTTAAAATTTTTGATATTTTTAGCTTCAGTTTTATTAAATTGTGCACCAAATAAAATATTTTGGTTTGGATTAAGTTGCCATTTTAGATTGGAATCAATTTCTTGTTGTTCAGTATCTAAAATTGACGGATATAAACTTTTAACAACATTATATTGGTCTTCGAATTGTGAAAGACGAGTATTCCAAGTGAGGTTGTCGTTAAAGTTTAAACGGCCTTGAATGTTGTATAGGCGATTCATAAAGTCGTAGGCTTCTGGTGCACCATAAGAAAAATAATCACCAGTTCCTTTATTTTCTTTAATTTCAGCAGAAAGACCATAAGTTTCCTTTTCTACGCCAACTTTTGCAGCATAACCTTTTTGGTCGAAGCCTGCTTTACGTTCATCACCGGCGATGATTTGGTCACCATCGGTTTCAAAACGTTGACTGCGGATTTGAGCGTAAAAACCATCTTCAGCTCCATCGACACCTAAAATTGATTTATATGTATTACGTTCGCCAGCTTCAAGAGTCGTGAAAACTTTATTCTCTGTTGGTGTTTTGGAGATGAGTTGAATGACCCCCCCAATTGCATCAGTGCCGTATTGTACCGATGCAGGACCTTTTAATATTTCAATTTGTTTAATGTCTGTTAAGTCAAATAATGGAATATTGGTGCTTGCAACAGTAGCGATATTGGAACGCATGCCATCATGTAAAAATAAGGTATGTGAAGCACCAGCTCCACGAATGAATACAGATGCTGTTTGGCCATATCCTCCAGTTTGATGGACGGTTAAACCAGCTTCTTTCGATAGTAAATGAGGTAGATCAACAATTGGAGATTGCTCTAGCATCTTTTCATCAATAACGGAAATTCGCACCGGCACATTCTTAATTTTTTCTTCAGAACGTGTCGCGGTAACAACCAGTGTTTCTAAAGAAGCATTTACCGTATTTTGATCTGTAATGGACTGTGCAGAAACACTAGACGAAAAACCCATTGCCATAGCAATAGCGCCCACAAGTGCTGTAGGCTGTAGAGAGATAGACATTTTTTGCTCCATAACATTCACACCCCGTGAATGATTGAGAAAAAGAACACAACAAGCAGGTCTCCGGACTCTAATGTAATATCAGCGGATATTTGTCTATCCACCTTCCCACACCAATGTGCAGTGGTGTTAAGTTATAAAACTTAAGATGACAGACGTTTCATTATTACCGTTGCGGGGGCAGTGTTGGCTTTTCACCAACTTCCCTAGAACTGGATCAGTTCTGACTTGTTGCAAAACGCGCGCAGTATAAGGGTAAGGGCTCGTTTAAACAATGTATAGATGGGATATTTAAAAGTGAAGTTTAACGCAAACCAAAAAATTTGCATTACAATGATTCGCCTCCATGATTTATAGATCGGCTATGAATCAGGCATGACATGAGTTTATATTCCATGCGAACGCGTGCCAAAATTTGTGGTATTACTCGTCCTCAAGATATTCAGTCTGCTGTTGCTGCGGGTGCAGATGCTATTGGTTTGGTATTTTTCCTACCAAGCCCAAGAAATGTAAGTATTGAGCAAGCTCAACAATTGGCTGATGTGCTTCCACCGTATGTGCAGCTGGTCGGTTTATTTGTGAATGCCAGTGCAGCAGAGATTCAGCAGATATTACAGAAAGTACCTTTGGATGTTTTGCAATTACACGGCGATGAAACTCCAGAACAATGCCAAGCGATTGCAGCACAATGTCAAAGACGGTGGTATAAAGCGATTCAGGTGAAACCAGATCTGGATGTGGTGGCTGAAATTCAGCGTTATCAAACAGCGGGTGCAAGTGCCGTTTTATTAGATGCTTGGCATCCGGAATTGAAAGGGGGGACCGGGCATAGCTTTGACTGGTCCGCGTTCCCTAAATTAGAAATTCCTCTGATTTTGGCCGGCGGTTTAAAGCCAGAGAATATTGAAGAGGCTATACACACCACGCAAGCCTTTGCCGTGGATGTGAGCGGAGGCGTCGAGTCCGCAAAAGGTATTAAAGACCAACAACTCATTGAACGATTTATGCAAGGAGTCCAACGTGGATCAGCAAAATAACGTGATTGATTACACCCAGTATCCAGATGCCAAAGGGCATTTTGGTATCCATGGTGGACGTTTTGTGTCAGAAACGCTGATGGCGGCATTGGAAGATTTAGAAAATCTTTATAACCGTATGAAGAATGACGAACAGTTTCTGGCAGAATTCGACCGAGATCTAAAATATTACGTTGGACGTCCAAGTCCACTTTATTATGCTGAACGATGGTCACGCGAGTTGGGTGGGGCACAAATTTATTTAAAACGTGAAGACCTGAATCATACCGGTTCACATAAAATCAATAACACGATTGGTCAGGCTTTATTGGCCAAGCTTTCTGGTAAAAAACGCATTATCGCTGAAACCGGTGCAGGCCAGCATGGTGTTGCAACTGCAACTATTGCTGCGCGTTTGGGACTGGAATGTGTGGTCTACATGGGTGCTGAAGACGTGAAACGTCAGGCCATGAATGTGTATCGTATGCGTTTGCTCGGTGCCAAAGTCGTTCCAGTTGAAAGCGGTTCGAAAACCCTGAAAGATGCACTCAATGAAGCGATGCGTGACTGGGTCACCAACGTCGACAGCACTTACTACATTATTGGTACGGTTGCAGGTCCACACCCTTATCCAATGCTGGTACGTGACTTCCAGTCGGTGATTGGTCGTGAGGCACGTCAGCAGATTCTAGAGCAGGCAGGACGTTTACCAGATGCATTGGTCGCTTGTGTGGGCGGAGGTTCCAATGCGATTGGTTTATTCTATCCATTCCTGAATGACTACGACGTGAAAATGTATGGGGTCGAAGCCGCAGGTTTGGGGATCGAAACCGGTAAACACTCTGCACCATTGAATGCGGGTCATGTCGGCGTATTGCATGGTAACCGTACGTACCTGATGTCGGATGCACAAGGCCAGATTATCGAAACCCACAGTATTTCAGCTGGTCTGGATTATCCGGGTGTAGGTCCAGAACATAGCTTCCTGAAAGATATGCACCGCGTGGAATATGTGCCAATTAATGACCAGGAAGCATTACAAGGTTTCCGTGACTTAACGCAAATCGAAGGCATCATTCCAGCATTAGAAAGTTCACATGCCATGGCGTATGTGACCAAGCTTGCCCCAACCATGTCGAAAGACCAAATTATCATTGCGACCGTTTCAGGACGTGGGGATAAGGACTTGATGACCATGGCACGTCTTGACGGTATCCCAATCGTCGATATGTAATTCTGCTGTAAATAAACAAAACATCTGGCTGCTTGTTAGCCAGATGTTTGCAATTTTAATTTTCTCGAAACTGGATGAGACAAGCATTGAAAAATGATGAGCGTGTTTCCGCACCTTTTATCATTGTAGGGATCTAAACAATACATAAAATTGCTATTCGTTCAAGAATCGCGAGGCATAATAAAACAGTGAGCTAAATCGGCTTGTTGGCTCTAGACGGAACTGGTTAATGGATTTAATTCAATCGAATGGACAACCGCGATACGGGCGTTTTGATAAATTGCCTGCCAGTATTGATCTCAATAAATATATCTATCGAACGCCTTATGGCGACATCGTTACTGGGTGGCGCAGACGACTAAAATACAAAAAATACAAATTTTGCAGTATTCAGCATGAACATTATTCTATGGGGATTGCGATCGTTGATATGGGCTGGGCAGCGCATGCCTTTGTCTATATTTATGATCATATGACGCAGCATGCCTCTGAATGGAATGCGATACAGCCCTTTGGCCGTAAAACCCAGTTGGATGAGCAGCCACTGCTTAACCAGAGTTTTTTTTATAAGTCACCTTTTCAGATTGATATTCAGCATGCACATGGCGTGCGCTATATCCGGGTGACTAAATATGGTGAAATCAAGCTCAGTGCGCGAATTTTTTGTGCGGGAACCGAGCCGCTCAGTTTATGTAGTCCAACCGGAATTAATGGCTGGACTTATACCCAAAAACTGACCACCTTGGCCGTTGAAGGTTTTTTTGTGAATCGGCAGCGCGAAGTGATCCAATTTCATGAGCGGAGTCTGGCTTCTCTGGATGATACCTGTGGTTTTTTAAGACCAGAAACGGCTTGGTTCTGGCTATCCTGTAATTTTTGGGATGTCCAGAATAACCGTGTCGGGATTAATTTGGCCTCTGGTGTGAATGAGAGTTTTGGCAACGAAAACTGTTTATGGGTGAATGGCGTACTTTACCCTCTACAGGATGTCCTGTTTGAAAATCAGGATGAACAGTTCTGGACCATTCGTTCATTGGATAACAGGTTGAATTTGAGTGTGCAAACCAGTTGGCGGCGTTATGAAAATATTAATCTGCGCCTGGTGGGTAGCCAGTTCAGTCAGTGGCAGGCTAAGATTTCCGGTACCATTCAGTGTGAAGGGCAGCCAGAAATTATATGTTTAAACGAGTATGGCCTGCTCGAGCAGCATTATGCGAAATGGTAAGGCTGAGCTGAAATAATTTTGCTGGCGCATAACTAAAAAAAAGCCATCTTAATGATGGCTTTTAGTGTTTAATCGGTTAGTTTTTTAATCGTGGGTAGCGGAAAACAATTGCGATCAGGGTGAAAACCGCCAGAACCCAACAATAATAAACATTGCCAATCAGTTCGACTGGCGACATTTTTGCAATGGAACAGGCCAGCAATAACTGTGCACCGTACGGAATCAAACCTTGTACCACGCAGGAAAAGGTATCCAGTAGAGCGGCCACCCGTTTTGGGTCCAGACCATATTCTTTCGCAACTTCACGCGCCATATCGCCCGATAGAATAATCGCAACCGTGTTGTTGGCCACAAACAGGTTGGAAAAAATCACTAGAAAACTCACGCCCAATTCACCCGCACGTTCACGGCCCACTTTGAACAGCTGCGTAAAGGCATAAATGCGCTCAATCAGCCATTGCAAGCCTCCTTCTTTTTGCATCAGGGCAGATAAGCCTCCGAGAAACATCGAAAGCAAGGCAACTTCAAACATGCCGACAAAACCATCATAAATGGCATTATTGAGTTTCAGTAGATCAAATGTTGGATTGGCAAAAAGTCCAATCAAACCCGAGATCACAATGCCAATACTCAAAATCACAAGGACGTGCAAACGGCTAAAGGCCAGAAAGAACACCGCCAGATAAGGCAGGATGAGCCATAGGTTATATTCTTTATAAGCCAATGCCTGTGAATCATGGCTGATCAGAATATAGATCATTAGGGTAACTAGAGCTGCTGGAAGTGCGATCCAGACATTGACCCTGAACTTGTCACGTAATTCGACACCTTGACTGCGTGTTGCCGCAATGGTGGTATCAGAAATCATCGACAGGTTATCGCCAAACATCGCACCACCGACCACAGCACCAATGGCATAAATTGCTTCAATATCAGTTGCTTGTGCAAAACCAAAGGCAATCGGAGCACATGCGGCAATGGTTCCCATTGAGGTGCCCATCGCAGTGGCAATAAAAGCTGAAATGATAAACAGCATAGGCAGCACAAACGAAGGCGGAATAATCGATAAACCCAGTTGTACGGTGGCATCGACGCTGCCAATCGTGCTCGAGACACTTGCGAATGCACCGGCGAGCATAAACACCATAAACATCAAAATCAGGTTGGGGTGGCTCGCCCCCGCAATGAATTCATCAATCGCTGTATTCAGTTTGTCTCGATACAACAGCACCGCCAAAATCAGAGCGGGTAAAGCGGCGACAGGCGCTTTGATCTGATAAAAAGCGAATTCGGTTCCAATCAGGGAGTGATAGATGCCGCTGCCTAAAAAGATGGCCAGAAAAACAAGAAGGGGCAACAGTGCGAGCGCGCGAGCTTGCACTTTGCCCAAGGAAGAAGTGGTCATAAAAACAGGAAATACATACGAAAACCGCTAGTATAAAACAGCTTTTGCAATATCCGAAAAGTAAAAATGTAAGAGCTAACTCTATTTTTTTACAGTAATTTTTCTTGTTTAAAATAAGTGAATCTTAATATTGATGATTTTTAAAAAACTGAAAATTAGGAAGCTTTGATCATTGAGAAAAAAAATAAAATATAGATAAATGTAGCACACGGGTTGTTCTGCAAATATCAAGACCTATTGTGGCTTTTATGGCGCTGTGCAAGTGGCGAAAAATAGCGTTACAATGCGATGTCTTGTATTTCTACAAAACCAACTCCTCAGTTTTAAACAATTCAAGGAAATTACAACCCTATGTCACGTTTAGCCACCCGTTTTGATCAGATCAAATCTCAACAGCGTAAGGCCCTGGTTTCTTATGTCATGGCAGGTGACCCTCAACCTCAAGTAACGGTGCCGTTATTGCATCAAATGGTTGAAGCAGGGGTAGATGTAATTGAACTTGGATTGCCATTTTCAGACCCAATGGCAGATGGTCCAGTGATTTCACTGGCTGCGGAACGCGCTTTGGCAGGGGGAACCAATACCCTGGATGCGTTGAATATGGTGAAAGAATTCCGTCAAAAAGACCAGGATACCCCGGTGGTTTTGATGGGGTATTTGAACCCAGTTGAAGTAATTGGCTATGAAAAATTTGTTTCAACAGCCAAAGAATGTGGTGTGGATGGCGTATTGCTGGTGGACTTGCCGCCAGAAGAAGCCACAGATTTTGATACCGTGCTGAAACAGCATGATATGGATCAAATCTTCCTCCTTGCGCCAACATCAACCGATCAGCGTATCCAGCATGTGGTGAAACAGGCACGTGGTTTTATTTATTATGTTTCCCTGAAGGGAGTAACAGGTGCAGCCACACTGGATGTTGCTGAAGCAGCAGAACGCATCCAGAAAATCAAAGCGGTGACTGATGTGCCAGTGGGTGTGGGTTTCGGAATTAGCGATGCTGCTTCTGCGAAAGCGATGGGTAGTGTTGCCGATGCGGTCATTGTCGGAAGTGCATTTGTCAAACAATTTGCAACATTGGCACCAGAACAAGCCGTAGAACAAACGGTTAATAAAGTCAAGGAGCTTCGAGCTGCGCTCGATGAGTTAGTATGAATCAAGAAGTGAAATCAGGGAAAATTCTTAGCCCATCGACGCCATGGACTGCACGTGCAGTGCCAGGTATCCAAAAGGCCGATGAGCAACAAGCACTTAAATCTACGTTAACCGAGCCAACGATTGAGTGCCCTGAGTGCCATTCATTGGTGACGCTGACTGCCATCTCGTTTAATGCGCATGTTTGCCCGCAATGTGACGAGCATCTGCGTATGAAAGCGCGTGATCGTTTAAACTGGTTCTTTGACCATGTACAACACGAACTTGGTCAGGAATTTGTTGCCAAAGACCCTTTGCATTTTGTCGATAGCAAGCCTTATCCAGAGCGTATGCGTGAAGCACAAAGCAAAACGGGTGAAACCGAAGCGCTTGTGGTGATGCAAGGTACACTGAAAAATACTCCAATGATTGCTTGTGCCTTTGAATTCGACTTCATGGGTGGCTCAATGGGTACTGTTGTGGGTGACCGTTTTGTTCAAGCCGCTGAACGTGCGATTGAAATGCGTCAACCTTTAATCTGCTTTGCAGCTTCAGGTGGTGCACGCATGCAGGAAGGGATGTTATCTCTGATGCAGATGGCACGTACTTCTGCTGCAATTCAAAAAATGAAAGATGCCGGTTTGCCATATATTGTCGTTTTGACTCATCCAGTCTACGGTGGTGTAACGGCATCATTGGCGATGTTGGGCGATGTGCATATTGCTGAGCCTAAAGCCATGATCGGTTTCGCAGGTAAACGTGTAATCGAGCAAACAGTTCGTGAAAAGCTAGAAGAACCGTTCCAGCGTGCTGAATACTTGCTTGAGCATGGTGTAGTTGATCAGATTGTTCATCGTCACGCATTACGTGATACTGTATATCGTATTATTGCGAAACTGATGAACTTATCTTGAACAACGCTCCACTTGTAACGGATACCTTAGACACATGGCTCGATTATTGGAGCCATGTACACGTCACAGGCATTGATTTGGGCCTTGAGCGCGTCTTGCCTGTCGCGGAGAAACTCGGAATCACTCAACCTCAGGCTAAAGTGCTGACGGTTGCTGGAACCAATGGTAAAGGTTCAACCACGACTACTTTGGCGGCCATACTCACGGCGCAAGGTTATAAAGTCGGACTGTATCAATCTCCGCATATTTACCGCTTTAATGAGCGCGTTAAATTGTCGGGTATTGAGGTGGATGATCGGATTCTGGTTGAAGCGTTCGTACAAGTGGATCAGGCACGTCGTGCCTGTGATTTAAGCCTGTCTTTTTTTGAAGCGACCACTCTGGCCGCTTTTGTCATTTTTAAACAGCAGCATTGTGACGTTTGGGTACTCGAAGTTGGTTTGGGTGGGCGTCTTGATGTGGTCAATGTGATTGATCCTGATTTGGCGGTGATCACCAATATTGGTCTGGATCATACAGACTGGTTGGGCGACAGCATCGAAAAAATTGCCTTTGAAAAAGCCGGTATTATTCGTCCACAGATCCCTGTCGTATTCGGTGGATTGCAAACCCTTCCGCAGGCAATCCAGCAAAAAGTAGAAGAATGCCAAGCCAAACTGTATGTTGCGGAACGTGATTACTTCTATCAAATGGCTGAAGATGGCCAAAGTTGGATATTGGCTGCACCGGGTACTACGCTAAAATTACCTGTAGGCACATTGGCACTAGAAAATATCGCGACGGCTGTGGCTGCTGCTTTGCTTAGTGGTTTGCAGATCAGCCAGGCGGCTATTGCTCAAGGGATTACGACCGCACATTTAGCAGGTCGTTTTGAACAGTGTCAGATTGCAAATAAAACCGTCATTTTTGATGCGGGGCATAATCCGCATGGTGTAGAGTTTTTGTTAAAGCAATTGCGCAATTTCTTAAAATATCATACACAGTACAGCGAAGTCGTGACGGTCTTTTCCATGCTGGCTGACAAAGATATTGCGGCTGTGGTCAACTTGTTGAAAGGCTCAATTACACAATGGAAAATTGCGCCATTACAAGTACCCCGTGCAGCACCAATTGAACAGCTACAACACGCTTTGCAAGGTGAAGCAGTTGTGCAATATGATACGATTCAACAGGCCTTTAAAGCAGCCTTGGACGAGACTAAAAATAATCAATTAATTTTGGTGTGCGGTTCGTTTCATACATTAGAAGCGGTCTGGGAGTATTTGGAAGAATGTCAATGAATAACAGACAGCGTTGGATGGGTGGCGTTGTTATATTAGGTGGCGGTGTTTTATTGGCAGCATTACTTCTAAAAGGTAATCAAGAAATACATCAAAAAAATATTCAGACCTCTGCACCTGCTGAACAGCTAGAACAAAAAAATCCAGCACAAAATAATGCTCAGGCACAATTTCAGTCGTTAACAGTCGATGTTGAAACTGAAAAGCGATTGCTTGAAGAGCAACGCCGTGCCCGTGAAAAAGCAGTCGCAGAACAGGAAGCCCGTGCTGCTGAATTTCTAGCAATGCAACAACAGGCTGAAGCTGAGGCTGCCCGTAAAGCCGCGGAAGAGTATGCGGCTTTGAATGCCTTGCGTACACCAGCACAACAGAGTTCAGACAATATTCCTCCCGAGTTGGCAGAAGAACAAAAAGCCAAAAACAATTTGCTTGCGGAGGAGAAGCGCACTGCGGAACTAAAAAAGACTGAACAGCAAAAGCTAGAGGCTGAGAAAAAACTAGCAGAACAAAAACGTCAGCTTGAAACGGCTCAAAAATTAGAAGCCAGCAAGAAGGCGGAAGAAGAGCGAAAGCGACAACTTGCCGATGCCCAACGTAAGCTAGAAACCGAACGTAAGCTTGTTGCTCAGCGTCAGGCTGAGGCGGAGCGTAAAGCAGAAGCTGAACGTAAAAAGATAGAAGAAGCCAAGGCAGCCGCCAAAAAACAGGCTGAAGCTGAAAAGCTACGTGCCGAAGCGAAAAAACGTAAAGCTGAGGAAGAAGCCAAGAAAAAGGCGGAAGCAGCGAAAGCCCGTGATTTGCTAGAAAATGGTGATAAAAACTGGATGGTACAAGTTGCACTGGCCGCAAATCAGGCCAATGCTGATGCAATTGTGTCGAAGCTGCGTGCTAAAGGTTATAAAATTACCACCAGTCCGACTTCTAAAGGGATTCGTATTATGGTGGGACCTGCTAAAGATCGTGATACGGCAGATGTGACACGTCGCAAAATTACCAGTGATGCTAGCTTGAATATGAAATCTGCCTGGGTCATTGACTGGGTGCCGCTCGACAAGCGATAAATCAGATCATCTTCGCTTTATGATGGATTCGACAGTTGCTGTTGAATCCATTTTACATTTTCAGGCTGAAATAGTGCCTCGATATTGAACCAGATCGGGTGAAAGCCATAATTTCCCTGTCTCATTTCCCGCACTGCTTCAGCAATCGGCCATTGCTGAAAAATAATCCGGTACATCGCCACACTCGCGCCGGTACGGTCAGAACCATGATAGCAATGAATGAGTACTTTCTTATTCTGTTGTTGTGCTCGTTGTATCTGTTGCATGACTTGCAATAAGTCTTCACGATCAATCGCCCAAGTATGAATCGGGACATGAACGACCTCAATACCGTGCTGAGGCAGTAGTTTTTGATCGAGGTTACTAGAACGAAGATTGATGACCAGATTGATCTGTTGCTGTTGCAATAATGGCAATAAAGCAGCTTGAGGCTGTTCACTACGGAACAATCCTGCATCGACCTGATAGAAATTGTATGGGGTAGAGAGGGCTGTCGCCCAAGTGTTTGGACGTTGTTGTTCTGGTAATGCTGTCGTGGTCATACAACCTGAAAGTGGGCTTAAGCAGAGCAGTAGACTGATAATTTTTTGATTCATAGTAATGTTGAGCATCGTGGTGCAATCGTGTTCTGTTATAGCATCTCATTAGAAGTATTAAATTAAAAAATGACAATCGGTCAGCCTGATGTCAAAGATTAATAAAAAAGAAAGCCTATCGATGTTGGATAGGCTTGGAGAAAAGGAAGAAAGGTTAAAAAATCAGTGTTTGTCTGGCTGTGGAGTTAAACGTAAATAGGGCTTAATTACCTTGTAACCCTGAGGGAAACGTTGTTTAAGCTCGGCTTCATCCTTAATCGATGGCACAATCACAACCTCTTCACCTTGTTGCCAGTTTGCTGGTGTGGCCACTTTGTAGTTGTCTGTGAGCTGCAAGGAATCGATCACGCGCAAGACTTCATGGAAATTACGTCCTGTTGAAGCTGGATAAGTGATGATTAAACGGACTTTTTTATTTGGATCAATAATCACTAAAGATCGTACAGTTAAGGTGTCGCTAGCATTCGGATGAATGAATCCATACAGATCAGACACTTTACGATCCTGATCGGCAAGGATCGGGAAGTTCACGGTGGTGTTTTGCGTTTCATTAATATCCTGAATCCAGCCGTGATGTGACTCTACATCATCAACAGAAAGTGCAATCGCTTTCACATTGCGTTTGGAAAACTCATCTTTCAGTTTGGCGGTAAAGCCGAGCTCTGTTGTGCAGACTGGGGTGTAATCCGCTGGATGGGAAAATAAAACGCCCCAGCTGTCACCTAGAAACTCATAGAAATCAATAATTCCTTCACTCGATTGCTGTTGGAAATTCGGTGCGGTATCGCCTAAACACAGTGTCATTCTTTGGTCCTCATGATATGGGTTTATTTTTGGGATGAAACGACTATGGCGCAATTCTTTAGCAAATAAAAATATGGTTTTTCTATTTCTTTATGAAAATAGTGAATATGATTGGATCAATGATCGTAAAAATCATGCAGAAAAAAACGCCTGTAGTCGATGTATGTCGGCGGTAAATTTGTTAAATTGTGCAATGCCCAACCGAATAGGCGCTAGAACCTATCCTTAGGATTTTTTAATTTGTAGGGTGCAAGGCCCTTGTACTTCACATTTCTAGCTCCATAATAACGGCTGAGAAAAAATTTATTCATTTGACAAGCAAGATTTAGAGAGTTTATTCATGTTGGCAAGTCTGATCGGAGGTATCTTCGGTACAAAAAATGAGCGCGAACTCAAGCGGATGCGTAAAATTGTCGATAAAATCAATGCGCTCGAGCCGACGATCTCAGCTTTAAGCGATGCGGACTTATCTGCGAAAACTCCAGAATTCAAACAACGTTATCAAAAAGGCGAAAGCCTCGATCTTTTATTGCCGGAAGCTTTTGCGGTCTGTCGTGAAGCTGCGAAGCGTGTGATGGGCATGCGTCATTATGATGTACAGCTCATCGGTGGTATTACCCTGCATGAAGGTAAAATCGCCGAGATGCGTACCGGTGAAGGTAAAACCCTGATGGGAACCTTGGCCTGTTATCTGAATGCGTTAAGTGGTCAGGGCGTACATGTCATTACCGTAAATGATTACTTGGCACAACGTGATGCCGAGTTAAACCGTCCACTGTTTGAATTTCTTGGTTTGAGCATTGGGACAATTTACTCGATGCAAAACCCGGTGGAAAAGGCACAAGCCTATCAAGCTGATATTACCTACGGTACCAATAACGAATTCGGTTTCGACTATCTGCGTGACAACATGGTGTTTTCACTGGCCGAGAAAAAACAACGCGGTCTGCACTATGCCATTATCGATGAAGTCGATTCCATTTTGATTGATGAAGCACGTACACCGTTGATCATTTCTGGTCAAAGTGAAGACTCTTCACAGCTGTATGCCGCGATCAACAGTATTCCACCTAAACTGCATCCGCAAAAAGAAGAAAAAGTTGCTGATGGCGGTCATTTCTGGATTGATGAAAAACAGCGTTCGGTGGAAATGACCGAAGCCGGTTTTGAAACTGTCGAGCAAGAACTGATTGAGATGGGTTTACTGGCAGAAGGTGAAAGTCTGTATTCTGCCGCGAATCTGAATCTAGTGCATCACGTGACGGCAGCCATTCGTGCGCATTATCTGTATCAGCGTAACGTGCATTACATCATCCATGAAGGTGAAGTCATCATTGTGGATGAAAATACTGGCCGTACTATGCCGGGGCGTCGCTGGTCAGAAGGTCTGCATCAGGCAGTTGAAGCCAAAGAAGGCTTAGAAATCCAGCCAGAAAACCAGACACTGGCTACCACGACTTTCCAGAACTATTTCCGTCTGTATAAGAAACTTTCTGGTATGACCGGTACTGCCGATACCGAAGCGGCGGAAATGAAAGAGATTTATGGTCTGGATGTGGTGATTATTCCAACGCATCGACCAATGATCCGTAAAGACCTTAACGATTTAATTTATTTAAACCGTAATGGTAAATATAACGCGATCATCAATGAAATTCGCAACATCCGTGAAGCTGGTGTTGCACCGATCCTGATCGGTACCGCAACCATTGAAGCCAGTGAAATCCTCTCGGAAAAACTGCTTGAGGCGGGTATTCAGCATGAAGTCTTGAATGCCAAACAGCATGAACGTGAAGCGGATATCATTGCGCAAGCCGGTAGTCCGAATGCGGTCACCATTGCCACCAACATGGCGGGCCGTGGTACCGACATTCTGCTCGGCGGTAACTGGAAAGCCAAGCTTGCGAAACTGGAAAACCCAACTGCGGAAGATGAAGCACGTTTAAAAGCGGAATGGGAACAGGACCATGACATGGTCTTGAGCTCAGGTGGTCTGCATATTATCGGTTCAGAACGTCACGAATCTCGCCGTATTGACAATCAGCTCCGTGGTCGTGCCGGTCGTCAAGGCGATCCAGGCGTATCACGCTTCTATTTGTCACTTGAAGATGACTTGATGCGTATCTTTGCCGGTGACCGTGTGGTGGGCATGATGCGTGCGATGGGCTTACAAGAAGATGAAGCCATTGAACACAAGATGGTCAGCCGTTCGATTGAAAATGCCCAACGTAAAGTGGAAGCGCGTAACTTTGACATTCGTAAGAACCTGCTGAAATATGATGATGTGAATAATGAACAGCGTAAGATCATTTATTCACAACGTGATGATGTACTGGCAGAAAACACATTGCAGGACTATGTTGAAGAAATGCACCGTGATGTGATGCAGGGTGTGATTGCCAACTTTGTGCCACCTGAATCGATTCACGATCAGTGGGATATTCCGGGTCTGGAAAATGCCTTGCGTGTGGATTTGGCAATTGATCTGCCAATTCAGCAATGGCTTGAGGATGACCGTCGCCTGGATGAAGAAGGATTAGTGGCGCGAATCACTGATGAAGTGATTGCACGCTATCGTGAACGTCGTGAACAGATGGGGGATGAGTCTGCAGCGATGCTTGAGCGCCATTTCATGCTGAGCTCGCTAGATCGTCACTGGAAAGATCATCTGGCTGCGATGGACTACTTGCGTCAGGGGATTCATTTACGCGGTTATGCGCAGAAAAATCCAGAGCAGGAATACAAGAAGGAAGCCTTTAACCTGTTTGTGAATATGTTGGGTGTGATCAAATCGGATGTCGTAACCGATCTTTCGCGTGTGCATGTGCCAACTGCAGAAGAACTGGCCGAGTTAGAAGCGCAACAACAGGCGCAAGCGGAAGCGATGAAGTTGAGTTTTGCCCATGATGAAGTCGATGGTCTGACCGGCGAACTTCATCCACAAGAGGATGCACAGCCCGCTCCAACAGCCCACTTTACACCGCCTGCAAGCCGTAATGCACCGTGTCCTTGCGGATCTGGACTGAAATACAAACAGTGTCACGGCAAAATCTAATCATCTAGATCGTCAGTCAGAGAAAAAAGCGGAATTTTGATTCCGCTTTTTTATGTTTACCGGATATTACAAAGGACAATTAGTATTTGCAGCCGAAGAGCGTTGCATGCTATTAACTTGCACATTGCATTCGGACAGCAGGAATACCGTATGAAAACAGGATTAAGCAGTTTATGTGTGGCTACATTGCTACTGCCAGTGATAAGTTTTGCCAATACACCGCAGATCGCCACTATCCCAACAGTACAGAAAACCACAACCACTTTAATTAGCCCACGTACGGGTATTCGCTATACCTTGAGTAATACTGGCGATCGTCCTGTCATTTTGAAGACTGCAAATATTACTGCCGCGGATGCCAATACTGTCAAGCGTATTGTGGCTAACAATCCCGCATTGTCCGCAGCGAGTCAGGAAAAAGCCAAACAAGTCTTGCTGTCTGTTCCTGGGCAATTGGCGGCGAACTAATGCTTGCAAGTTGTGTATCAACCGGTCTGCAGACCGGTTTTTTATTTTGATAAAAAACACATGCACAGAAAATAGGTGAAATGTCGTCTGACTCTCGATTTTTAGCTGCATTTCCACTAAGCTGTGAGTTTTTTCCACAACATATTCATTGGACGTTTAAAAATGGCGGTTGGTGACGTAACGATGCCACACATGCATGTGGTGCACGGGGTAAAGATTGGCTCAGCAGAAGCGTATGTGCGTTATCCGAACCGCCGAGATCTGGTGATTTTTGAATTTGCTGAAGGTACAAATGTAGCGGGCGTCTTTACCCAAAATGCGTTTTGTGCAGCGCCTGTGCATGTGTGTAAAGCTCATTTGGCACAAACCAACTCACGTTATTTAGTGATCAATACCGGCAATGCCAATGCAGGGACAGGTAAAACCGGCATGGCAAATGCGCAAAAAACCTGTGAAAAACTGGCTGAATTAGTGGGTGTGAGCCCCGCGGAAATCTTGCCATTCTCAACCGGTGTAATTGGTGAGCAATTGCCAATGGAGCGTTTACTTTCTGGTTTGCAACCGGCTTTAAATACGCTGAATGCGGAAGCTTGGGTGGATGCTGCAACCGGAATTATGACCACAGACACGACACCGAAAGGTGCTTCTGAGCAGTTTGAACTGGATGGCATCACTTACACGATGACCGGCATTTCAAAAGGCGCGGGTATGATCCGTCCGAATATGGCCACCATGCTCAGTTTTGTGGCGACCGATGCGCCAATTTCACGTGCCTTGGTACAACAGCTACTTAGCACGACTGTAGAACAGTCATTTAACCGGATAACTGTCGATGGTGATACCTCGACCAATGACTCCTGTATTTTTGCGGCGACAGGTCAAGCGGGCGGTACGGAAATTACTTCAGCCGATGATACGCGTTATGCGGTCGTGTTGGATGTTTTGACCCAGATCATGAAACGTCTGGCGCAACTAATTGTGCGAGATGGTGAAGGTGCGACCAAATTTATTACCATTACTGTAGAAGGTGGTGCTGATACTCAGGAATGTTGCGACATTGCCTATAGCATTGCGCATTCTCCATTGGTTAAGACTGCAATCTTTGCTTCTGATCCAAACTGGGGACGTATTCTGGCTGCGATTGGTTATGCCGGGGTAAAAAATTTGGATGTTGAAAAAATTCAGGTGTGGCTCGACGATGTCCAGATCTGCAAAGATGGTGGTGCCGCAGAGGATTATACTGAAGAAGCAGGTGCACGCGTCATGGCGCAGACAGAATTGACCATCCGTGTTGACCTAGGCCGTGGTCAGGCCAAAGATACAGTGTATACCTGTGACTTGTCTTATGACTATGTCAAAATCAATGCGGATTACCGCTCCTGATTCACCTCATTTCAGTAAAGCCTCATTCTTGAGGCTTTTTTCACGATTGATCTTTTGATGTAAATCCCCATATGTACTTTAAGGTACAGCGTGGTGACTTACCTAAGTGTAAATGCCAGTTGATGACTGGTGAATGGATAGAGAAGACGTTTTATGAATGATGCGACTTTAATTGCGAATGAAGCAAAATCTATTGTACAAGCGCATTTGGATCGTTTAGGAGAGCCGAAAGAAATTCGTCTCACTGATGAAGCGAAACAACAGAAATTCGAGCAGATTAAAGCGGAACTCAAAAAACGTGATGCTGTCCTTGTTGCGCACTATTATTGTGATCCAGAAGTTCAGGAGTTGGCTGAACTGACGGGTGGTTGTGTGTCGGATTCACTGGAAATGGCACGTTTCGGTCGTGATCATGCAGCATCTACGCTGGTCGTTGCTGGGGTGAAATTCATGGGTGAAACGGCCAAGATTTTATCGCCAGAAAAAACCATCTTGATGCCTACCCTTGAAGCAACTTGTTCCCTTGATTTAGGTTGCCCTGTGGATGAGTTCAGCAAATTTTGTGATGAGCATCCTGATCATACGGTTGTAGTGTATGCCAATACCTCAGCTGCAGTAAAAGCTCGTGCGGATTGGGTGGTGACTTCAAGTTGTGCGGTAGAAATTGTTGAGCATCTGGATAGTTTGGGTGAAAAAATTATCTGGGCACCGGATCAGCATTTAGGTCGTTATATCCAGAAAAAAACCGGTGCAGATATGCTGCTTTGGGATGGTGCGTGTATCGTGCATGAAGAATTCCGTTCACGCGGAATCGCTAATATGAAAGCGCTGTATCCAGATGCAGCTGTTTTAGTCCATCCAGAATCACCAGAATCGGTCGTTGAAATTGCTGATGCAGTGGGGAGTACCTCCCAATTAATCAAAGCCGCGCAGACTTTACCGAATGAGCGTCTAATTGTGGCAACAGATCGTGGCATTTTTTATAAAATGCAGCAGGCTGTGCCAAACAAAATCCTAATTGAAGCCCCAACAGCGGGTGAAGGTGCGACTTGCCGTTCGTGTGCGCATTGCCCTTGGATGGCTATGAATGAGCTCGATGGCATTCTAGAAGTATTGCAGAAAGGTGATCAGGAAATTCATGTGGATCCAGTGTTGGCACAGCGTGCCAAAGTGCCGCTTGATCGTATGTTGGCGTTTAGTGCAAGCTTAAAACGCTGATATTGATCAAAAAATGCTAAAAATGCTGTATAAATATACATTTGAAGCTGATTTTTAACTTTTTTTAAATATAGGTGTTGACGTCTCTGGGCGTCACGCCTAGAATGCACACCGTACCGCACGATGTGCGATACAGCGAAAGCTGAGATGAATCGGAGCATAGCACAGCCTGGTAGTGCACCTGGTTTGGGACCAGGGGGTCGTAGGTTCGAATCCTACTGCTCCGACCAATTCTTCAAGGCAGAGTTATCGCATGGTATTTTATCATCGATTAAGCGCCTGTAGCTCAGTTGGATAGAGCATCCGCCTTCTAAGCGGATGGTCACAGGTTCGAATCCTGTCAGGCGCGCCATTTGGTCGCTTGGTATTAAGAACCAAATATTTGATGGTGGATGTAGCTCAGTTGGTAGAGCCCTGGATTGTGATTCCAGTTGTCGCGGGTTCGAATCCCGTCATTCACCCCAATCTTTGATAAGATTGGAAACGTTTCGGAGCATAGCACAGCCTGGTAGTGCACCTGGTTTGGGACCAGGGGGTCGTAGGTTCGAATCCTACTGCTCCGACCAATTTAAAAGATCCGCGTTAAGCGGTTTTTTTATGTCTAAAATTTAATAAAACACGATTTTCTCTCGACAGCAGCGATCTGGGCTGGTGTGCTCTTTCTGACTTTCTGACTTTCTGACTTTCTGACTTTCTGACTTTCTGACTTTCTGACTTTCTGACTTTCTGACTTTCTGACTTTCTGACTTTCTGACTTTCTGACTTTCTGACTTTCTGACTTTCTGACTTTCTGACTTTCTGACTTTCTGACTTTCTGACTTTCTGACTTTCTGACTTTCTGACTTTCTGACTTTCTGACTTTCTGACTTTCTGACTTTCTGACTTTCTGACTTTCTGACTTTCTGACTTTCTGACTTTCTGACTTTCTGACTTTCTGACTTTCTGACTTTCTGACTTTCTGACTTTCTGACTTTCTGACTTTCTGACTTTCTGACTTTCTGACTTTCTGACTTTCTGACTTTCTGACTTTCTGACTTTCTGACTTTCTGACTTTCTGACTTTCTGACTTTCTGACTTTCTGACTTTCTGACTTTCTGACTTTCTGACTTTCTGACTTTCTGACTTTCTGACTTTCTGACTTTCTGACTTTCTGACTTTCTGACTTTCTGACTTTCTGACTTTCTGACTTTCTGACTTTCTGACTTTCTGACTTTCTGACTTTCTGACTTTCTGACTTTCTGACTTTCTGACTTTCTGACTTTCTGACTTTCTGACTTTCTGACTTTCTGACTTTCTGACTTTCTGACTGAGTCTACCCAGAGTTATTCTTATAAAAATCTAGTTTCTTTGCTGAAAATGAGTAAAAAATCACAAAAAAGATTAAATAATAGTCAAAAGGAGAAAATATTTATCTTTTTTCCAAAAACTTCTTGCGTCTGTGAGGGAATGGCCTATAATGCGAATCCATCGGCGGCGCTGTTGAATAAAACTTGTTGAAAATCAATCGATTGGAAATAAGTTAAATTTAAGAGTTGACATTCTGGATAAACAGAGTAGTATAGCCGACCTAGCTTGATGCTGACGAAGCATCGAGAAGATCATTAAGAGATTATGAAGAACAACTTGTGTGGATTTTTACTGGTTGATTGATCGATATATTATCATTGATTGAATTGGTAGAAATTACTCGAAGTTTATTTGAGCGAATTTTTAGTCAGTAAGATTAATGAGCCAGATTTGGCCACTTCGAAAAAGTGGCAAATGATTTTAAACTGAAGAGTTTGATCATGGCTCAGATTGAACGCTGGCGGCAGGCTTAACACATGCAAGTCGAGCGGAGCGAGGGTGCTTGCACCTTAGCTTAGCGGCGGACGGGTGAGTAATGCTTAGGAATCTGCCTATTAGTGGGGGACAACGTTTCGAAAGGAACGCTAATACCGCATACGTCCTACGGGAGAAAGCAGGATCTTCGGACCTTGCGCTAATAGATGAGCCTAAGTCGGATTAGCTAGTTGGTGGGGTAAAGGCCTACCAAGGCGACGATCTGTAGCGGGTCTGAGAGGATGATCCGCCACACTGGGACTGAGACACGGCCCAGACTCCTACGGGAGGCAGCAGTGGGGAATATTGGACAATGGGGGGAACCCTGATCCAGCCATGCCGCGTGTGTGAAGAAGGCCTTTTGGTTGTAAAGCACTTTAAGCGAGGAGGAGGCTTACCTAGTTAATACCTGGGATAAGTGGACGTTACTCGCAGAATAAGCACCGGCTAACTCTGTGCCAGCAGCCGCGGTAATACAGAGGGTGCGAGCGTTAATCGGATTTACTGGGCGTAAAGCGTGCGTAGGCGGCTTTTTAAGTCGGATGTGAAATCCCCGAGCTTAACTTGGGAATTGCATTCGATACTGGGAAGCTAGAGTATGGGAGAGGATGGTAGAATTCCAGGTGTAGCGGTGAAATGCGTAGAGATCTGGAGGAATACCGATGGCGAAGGCAGCCATCTGGCCTAATACTGACGCTGAGGTACGAAAGCATGGGGAGCAAACAGGATTAGATACCCTGGTAGTCCATGCCGTAAACGATGTCTACTAGCCGTTGGGGCCTTTGAGGCTTTAGTGGCGCAGCTAACGCGATAAGTAGACCGCCTGGGGAGTACGGTCGCAAGACTAAAACTCAAATGAATTGACGGGGCCCGCACAAGCGGTGGAGCATGTGGTTTAATTCGATGCAACGCGAAGAACCTTACCTGGCCTTGACATAGTAAGAACTTTCCAGAGATGGATTGGTGCCTTCGGGAACTTACATACAGGTGCTGCATGGCTGTCGTCAGCTCGTGTCGTGAGATGTTGGGTTAAGTCCCGCAACGAGCGCAACCCTTTTCCTTATTTGCCAGCACTTCGGGTGGGAACTTTAAGGATACTGCCAGTGACAAACTGGAGGAAGGCGGGGACGACGTCAAGTCATCATGGCCCTTACGGCCAGGGCTACACACGTGCTACAATGGTCGGTACAAAGGGTTGCTACACAGCGATGTGATGCTAATCTCAAAAAGCCGATCGTAGTCCGGATTGGAGTCTGCAACTCGACTCCATGAAGTCGGAATCGCTAGTAATCGCGGATCAGAATGCCGCGGTGAATACGTTCCCGGGCCTTGTACACACCGCCCGTCACACCATGGGAGTTTGTTGCACCAGAAGTAGCTAGCCTAACTGCAAAGAGGGCGGTTACCACGGTGTGGCCGATGACTGGGGTGAAGTCGTAACAAGGTAGCCGTAGGGGAACCTGCGGCTGGATCACCTCCTTAACGAAAGATTGACGATTAGTAAGAATCCACAACAAGTTGTTCTTCATGACGATGTATCTGAGGGTCTGTAGCTCAGTTGGTTAGAGCACACGCTTGATAAGCGTGGGGTCACAAGTTCAAGTCTTGTCAGACCCACCATGACATACTCATACGATACATTGACTAATGATATAGCTGGGGACTTAGCTTAGTTGGTAGAGCGCCTGCTTTGCACGCAGGAGGTCAGGAGTTCGACTCTCCTAGTCTCCACCACGTATTTCGGTACGAGGCTAAAGCTAAAGATTGCAGAACTTAATGAATACGATGATGTTTATTAATTTCTGTGATTTAAGTATCACGGTATTAAGCATGACCTGACGAAGGCGTGTTTATTCATTAACAGATTGGCAAAATTGAGTCTAAAATAAATTGTTCACTCAATTCAGAAGACAGTAGCAAGCAATTGTGAATGTTGAATGAAATTGAGAACTAGCAAATTAACTGAATCAAGCGTTTTGGTATATGAATTTAGATTGAAGCTGTACAGTGCTTAAATGCACGGGCAACAAACTGTGGATTGACTAAGTAATTAGTTAATCTGTCTTGATCCTACTTGTAGGGATTAACGACTGTTTGGGGTTGTATAGTCAAGTAATTAAGTGCATGTGGTGGATGCCTTGGCAGTCAGAGGCGAAGAAAGACGTGATAGCCTGCGAAAAGCTTCGGGGAGGCGGCAAATATCCTGTGATCCGGAGATATCTGAATGGGGGAACCCACCTATCATAAGATAGGTATTGCATGATGAATACATAGTCATGCAAGGCGAACGAGGGGAAGTGAAACATCTCAGTACCCTTAGGAAAAGAAATCAATTGAGATTCCCTTAGTAGCGGCGAGCGAACGGGGACTAGCCCATTAAGTTATCTAAGTTTTAGTGGAATGCTCTGGGAAGTGCAACCATAGTGGGTGATAGTCCTGTACACGAAAGGGCTTAGATAATGATGTCGAGTAGGGCGAGGCACGTGAAACCTTGTCTGAATATGGGGACCATCCTCCAAGGCTAAATACTCCTGACTGACCGATAGTGAACCAGTACCGTGAGGGAAAGGCGAAAAGAACCCCTGTGAGGGGAGTGAAATAGATCCTGAAACCGCATGCATACAAGCAGTGGGAGCACCTTCGTGGTGTGACTGCGTACCTTTTGTATAATGGGTCAGCGACTTATATTCAGTAGCGAGGTTAACCGTATAGGGGAGCCGTAGAGAAATCGAGTCTTAATAGGGCGTCTAGTTGCTGGGTATAGACCCGAAACCGGGTGATCTATCCATGAGCAGGTTGAAGGTTGGGTAACACTAACTGGAGGACCGAACCCACCGTCGTTGAAAAGCCGGGGGATGACTTGTGGATAGGGGTGAAAGGCTAATCAAACTCGGTGATAGCTGGTTCTCCCCGAAAGCTATTTAGGTAGCGCCTCGGACGAATACCATAGGGGGTAGAGCACTGTTTCGGCTAGGGGGTCATCCCGACTTACCAAACCGATGCAAACTCCGAATACCTATGAGTACTATCCGGGAGACAGACTGCGGGTGCTAACGTCCGTAGTCAAGAGGAAAACAATCCAGACCGCCAGCTAAGGCCCCAAAATCATAGTTAAGTGGGAAACGATGTGGGAAGGCATAGACAGCTAGGAGGTTGGCTTAGAAGCAGCCACCCTTTAAAGAAAGCGTAATAGCTCACTAGTCGAGTCGGCCTGCGCGGAAGATGTAACGGGGCTAAAACTATGTGCCGAAGCTGCGGATGTATACTTTGTATACGTGGTAGGGGAGCGTTCTGTAAGCCGATGAAGGTGGATTGAGAAGTCTGCTGGAGGTATCAGAAGTGCGAATGCTGACGTGAGTAACGACAAAACGGGTGAAAAACCCGTTCGCCGAAAGACCAAGGGTTCCAGTCCAACGTTAATCGGGGCTGGGTGAGTCGACCCCTAAGGCGAGGCCGAAAGGCGTAGTCGATGGGAAATTGGTTAATATTCCAATACTTCTGTGTAATGCGATGAGAGGACGGAGAAGGTTAAGTCAGCCTGGCGTTGGTTGTCCAGGTGAAAGGATGTAGGCATGTATCTTAGGCAAATCCGGGGTACTCTATGCTGAGATCTGATAGCAAGCTGTACTTGTACAGTGAAGTGGCTGATACCATGCTTCCAGGAAAAGTCTCTAAGCTTCAGTTACACAGGAATCGTACCCGAAACCGACACAGGTGGTCAGGTCGAGTAGACCAAGGCGCTTGAGAGAACTCTGCTGAAGGAACTAGGCAAAATGGTACCGTAACTTCGGGAGAAGGTACGCTGCCGGCGGTGATAGGACTTGCTCCTTGAGCTGCTGGCAGCCACAGAAACCAGGCCGCTGCAACTGTTTATTAAAAACATAGCACTCTGCAAACACGAAAGTGGACGTATAGGGTGTGATGCCTGCCCGGTGCTGGAAGGTTAATTGATGGGGTTAGCGTAAGCGAAGCTCTTGATCGAAGCCCCAGTAAACGGCGGCCGTAACTATAACGGTCCTAAGGTAGCGAAATTCCTTGTCGGGTAAGTTCCGACCTGCACGAATGGCATAATGATGGCGGCGCTGTCTCCAGCAGAGGCTCAGTGAAATCGAAATCGCTGTGAAGATGCAGTGTACCCGCGGCTAGACGGAAAGACCCCGTGAACCTTTACTGCAGCTTGACATTGAACTTTGACCTTACTTGTGTAGGATAGGTGGGAGGCTTTGAAGTTGGAACGCCAGTTCCAATGGAGCCGTCCTTGAAATACCACCCTGGTAATGTTGAGGTTCTAACTCTGACCCATAATCTGGGTCGAGGACCATGTCTGGTGGGTAGTTTGACTGGGGCGGTCTCCTCCTAAAGAGTAACGGAGGAGTACGAAGGTGCGCTCAGCGTGGTCGGAAATCACGCGTAGAGTATAAAGGCAAAAGCGCGCTTAACTGCGAGACCCACAAGTCGAGCAGGTACGAAAGTAGGTCTTAGTGATCCGGTGGTTCTGTATGGAAGGGCCATCGCTCAACGGATAAAAGGTACTCTGGGGATAACAGGCTGATACCGCCCAAGAGTTCATATCGACGGCGGTGTTTGGCACCTCGATGTCGGCTCATCTCATCCTGGGGCTGAAGCAGGTCCCAAGGGTATGGCTGTTCGCCATTTAAAGAGGTACGCGAGCTGGGTTTAGAACGTCGTGAGACAGTTCGGTCCCTATCTACCGTGGGCGCTGGAAATTTGAGAGGATCTGCTCCTAGTACGAGAGGACCAGAGTGGACGAACCTCTGGTGTACCGGTTGTGACGCCAGTCGCATCGCCGGGTAGCTATGTTCGGAAGGGATAACCGCTGAAAGCATCTAAGCGGGAAGCCTACCTCAAGATAAGATTTCCCTAGGACTTTATGTCCTCTAAAGATCCGTTCAAGACTAGGACGTTGATAGGTTGGATGTGGAAGCATAGTGATATGTGAAGCTGACCAATACTAATTGATCGTGAGGCTTGACTATACAACACCCAAACAGTTGTTGTATCAAGCTAGATTCATCATAAATACTTGATTTAGTTAAAACTAAAGCTAAAATGAACACCTTAAAGTAAGATTCAATACAGCCCAATCTGTTCAAGATTTGGTAACTAAGTGGCATCAAGTAAGACCACTGAAAACCATAACAGTTGTGCTGGCGACAATAGCAAGAGTGAACCACCTGATCCCTTCCCGAACTCAGAAGTGAAACCTCTTCGCGCTGATGGTAGTGTGGGGTTACCCATGTGAGAGTAAGTCATCGCCAGCTCATTATTCCTAAAAACCCCCACCATTAAATATGGTGGGGGTTTTTTCTTTGCCGGGTGGAAAGCTGAATTAGAATATTTGAGTTGCTGAAATAAAAATAAATACATAATAAATAAAGGGTTTTTAGACCAGGAAAGTACTTTGATTCTACGGTAGATTCGCAAAAAAGCTTAGGATTTAAAGCGCTATTTCTTTTTTAATACTTATAGTAAAAATCTATTGTCAGTTCTTTCCTTTATATGATATTTAATATTTTTACAAATTCTGCATAATCGGCATAGAATTTGCTTTATAAAACATGAATTAAATGAAGGAACAGAACGAGTATGAAGCTTTCGGTGGGACTTAAAGTTGCAAATACGTTGTCATTGACGCCTCAATTGCAACAGGCCATTCGATTGCTACAGTTGTCGAGTTTGGAACTAGAACAAGAAATTCAAATTCAATTAGACAGTAATCCGTTGCTGGAAAAAGTTGAAGAAATTAATAGTACTGAAAGTCTGCCGAATACAGAGCAAGAACTTGAAACTCATGACCTTACTCAAGAGTTGAATGCTGATCATCTTCCTGATGATCTGCCCGTGGATACGGATTGGGATGATGTTTATACCCATCAACCCACAGCTTTGGCAATGCCCGAGTATGAAGAACGTGAAGATAATCGTCACGGTCATGTGGGATTAAAAGAACATCTACTTGAACAAATTAACTTATTACATCTTTCTCAGGTCGATCAGCTAGTTGCATATTGTTTAATCGATGCTCTAGATGATAAAGGCTTTTTAGATGCTGAAATTGCTGAAATTACGGCTTCCGTGCAGCATTTATTAGCTGATGCGGGCTATGAAGATGAGGTGGAAGACTCAGAAGTTCTGGTGGTTTTAAAGCATATCCAGCATCTTGATCCGGTGGGGATTGGATCACGCAATTTGGCAGAGTGTTTGAAAATCCAGTTGGAGCAATCAGTGATTCAAAGTCAGTTGCGTGATAACGCACTGATGCTATTAAATTATTATGAGTTATTGGTTGCGAATGATCTTAATAAGCTTCTGAAACAGAGTGGCTTATCGATGTCACAAGTCAAAGAGGCTATTGAGCTTTTAAAAACACTGAAACCCTATCCGGGAATGGAATTTAATGTCCAGGAGTCGGATTACCAGATTCCGGATGTCGTCGTCGCCAAAAAAAATGACAAGTGGCAAGTTCAGCTCAACCCAGATGTTGTGCCCAAACTGCGGGTAAATAGTTTTTATGCCAATATGATCCGTCGAGCTGATCAGAGTGATGAAAACCAGTATTTACGCAATCATTTGCTGGAAGCTAAGAATTTTATTAAAAGCATTGATGAGCGACATAAGACCCTATTAAAGGTTGCGACCTGTATTGTTGAACATCAGAAAGCGTTTCTTGAATTGGGGCCGGAAGCGATGAAACCTCTGGTGCTGCGTGATGTAGCTGAGGAGGTTGAATTACATGAGTCTACCGTTTCACGTGTGACGACCAATAAATATATGCTGACACCACGTGGTCTATTTGAATTGAAATATTTCTTTTCCAGTCATGTCGGCACTACATCGGGCGGTGAAGCTTCATCAACTGCCATTCGTGCGATGATTAAAAAACTGATTGCCAATGAAAATCCACGTAAGCCTTTGTCGGATAATGTGATTGCCAATTTGCTGAAAGAAGAAGGCATTGATGTGGCACGAAGAACGGTTGCGAAATATCGTGAGTCGTTACATATTCCGTCGTCTTCTGAAAGAAAAGTATTGATCTAAAATTTTAAGTGTGATTATTTTATAGACTCATTATGACCAAGTAATGAAAATTTTATTTCCATGGGGAGTCGCAAAAATGATGAAATGAATGTCATACAGAAGACTAGGTTCTGACTTCGGATCATTTTTGCGCTGACTCAATATCCTTAATAATGAGAAGGTGAGGATAGAATTATGCAAATAGTCATTCGTGGACATCATTTAACTATCACTCCAGCAATCGAAGATAATATTCGTTGTAAATTTGCCCAAATGACTAAGCATCTGGATCAAGTCAACAGTATGCAGGTGAAATTGACGAAAGATCATCAGATCAATCAGCGAACGCGTAAAGGCAGTGCCAATCATATCGCTGAAGCGATCGTGCGCTTGCCGGGGATTGAACTGTTTGCTCAGGCCAATGCGGATGATATGTATACATCAATAAAAAAATTGACCGAAAAGCTGAAAAGACAGCTGCACAAACACCGTAAGATGCAGTGTGACCACCAGATTTTGGCAGTATAAAGATCCCGTTCAACGTGTCTGAGTGAAAAAGAGGTTGCAATGACCTCTTTTTTTATACATAAAACTTGTGCAGTTAATGATTTATTTTTTTTAGATATAGTAAAATAACCGGTTTTTACACCGTTGGTCCTATAAGAGGTCTTTGCAATGAATAGTGAACAGCTCACTCAAATTTTACAAGCTGCTTTTCCTGAAGCTGAAGTTGCTGTGAGTGGACAAGCGGGAAAGTTTGATCTTCGAATTGTAGATGATTTGTTTGAAGGAAAACGTCCTGTCGCACGTCAACAAGCTGTTTATGCACCATTAAATTCCTATATCGCCAGTGGCGAGGTGCATGCTGTGACCATCCGTGCAATGACCAAAGAAGAATGGCGTAAAGCAAGTCTTTTCGGAGCTTAATATTTCAATGGATAAATTTTTAATTAAGGGTGGTGTTAAGCTCGATGGAGAAGTGCGGATTTCCGGTGCGAAAAACGCAGCACTGCCTTTATTGGCAGCGACCATCCTTGCAGATTCGCCGATTACCCTGACCAATGTACCCAATTTAAAAGACGTTAATACCTTAGTAAAATTGATTGCCGGTTTGGGCGTGAAAATCAGTTATGAAGGGGATACGGTTAAAGCCGATACATCGACTTTAGATAACCAGTTTGCACCTTATGAGTTAGTCAAAACCATGCGTGCCTCAATCTTGGTCTTAGGTCCACTGGTTGCCCGTTATGGTTCGGCGAAAGTATCGTTACCGGGTGGTTGTGCAATTGGTTCACGACCAGTCGATCAACACTTAAAGGCACTTGAAGCATTAGGTGCACAAATTGAAGTCGAAAATGGTTATGTGAATGCCAAAGTCGATGGCCGCTTAAAAGGTGGTGAAGTCGTTTTTGATATGGTCACAGTGGGCGGGACAGAAAATATCCTGATGGCTGCTGCATTGGCCGAGGGTGTCACGACGATCCGTAATGCTGCCCGTGAACCTGAAATTACTGATCTGGCCAAGCTACTGATCAAGATGGGTGCAAAAATTGAAGGTTTAGATACCGATACCCTCGTGGTGACCGGTGTTGAATCTTTACATGGCTGTGAATATGCCGTTGTCGCAGACCGTATTGAAACCGGTTCCTATCTGGCTGCAGCTGCGATCACGGGTGGTCGTGTCAAAACTACGCATACCGATCCTGCTTTATTAGAATCCGTGCTCGATAAATTCGAAGAAATGGGCGCAGAAGTGACCCGTGGTGAGGATTGGATCGAGCTGGATATGCAGGGCAAGCGCCCGAAAGCCGTGAGTTTCCGCACGCTGCCGCATCCAGATTTCCCAACGGATATGCAAGCCCAGTTGATGGCAGTCAATGCTATTGGTCGTGGCTTTGCAACAATTTCAGAAACCATTTTTGAAAACCGCTTTATGCACGTACCTGAACTCTCTCGTATGGGGGCTAATATTCAGGTTGATGGCAATGACGCTGTTGTCACTGGGGTGGAGCGGTTGTCTGCTGCACCAGTGATGGCCACGGACTTACGTGCTTCTTTTTCACTGGTCTTGGCTGCATTGGCTGCTGAGGGTGAGACCCTGATTGACCGGATTTACCACATTGACCGCGGTTATGAAGATGTGGAAGCAAAATTACAAGGCCTCGGTGCCCAAATTGAGCGAGTACATGCATGAGTGACATGAGAAACGATGATCCCAACTTTGATGTGATGGGTAACTTTGATCATGGTTTAACTTTGGCTTTAAGTAAGGGACGTATCTTAAAAGAAACGTTACCTTTACTTGAAACCTCGGGCATTAATCTGCTGGAAGATCCGGATAAATCGCGCAAGCTGATTTTCCCAACGACGCATAAGCAGGTGCGTATCCTGATTTTACGTGCGTCGGATGTGCCGACCTATGTAGAAAATGGTGCAGCAGATCTAGGCGTAGCCGGGAAAGATGTACTGATGGAACACGGTGCACAAAACGTCTATGAACCACTGGATCTTAAAATTGCCAACTGCCGTTTAATGACCGCCGGAAAAGTTGGCATGCAACGTCCAAAAGGCCGTTTAAAAATTGCCACCAAATATGTCAATTTGACCCGTCAGTATTATGCTAGCCTTGGTGAACAGGTGGACGTGATCAAGCTGTATGGTTCGATGGAACTGGCACCACTGGTCGGTTTGGGTGACTATATTGTTGATGTGGTGGATACAGGAAATACCTTGCGTGCCAATGGTCTTGAACCATTGGAAGAAATCTGCAAAGTCTCTTCACGTCTGATTGTGAATAAGGCCAGTTTTAAGCGTAAGCAAGCCTTGTTGAATCCGATCATTGAGCAGTTAGAAAAAGCTGTGGCTGAGCGTCAGGCTCAAAAATAATGGGCTTTGATCTTGAAAAACCGCCGACTTCGGCGGTTTTTTTATGGCTATATGGATCACCTCATGTATCCCTCGATTTTTCCTATCTAGAAAAGTGTCATTTCCCATTAAAGTCATGCAATAGATGCTGCATAGAGGCCGACAAAATTGGCAAAACAAGGTAAACTTTGATTTTCTCATTTCACCTTGTAGGTAAATTGATGCGACGTTTATCGACTCAAGATCAAAACTTCCAACAGGTTTTTGCTGACTTGTTGGCTTTTGAGACAGTCAGTGATCCTGAATTGTTAAAAACTGTAGATGAAATCATTGCTGACGTGCGTCAGTACGGTGATGATCATGTGTTAAAACTGACACAACAGTTTGATCGACATCCCGCGCATCAATTCTCTGAACTTGAATTGACCCAGGCACAACTGAAGGCGGCGTTTGAAGGCTTAGCTCCTGATGTGCATGAAGCCTTGCAATTGGCTGCCAACCGGATCCGTAGTTTCCACCAGGCACAAAAGCAGGAAGGTTGGACCTATGTGGACGAGTTGGGCAATACCTTAGGCCAAAAAGTCACACCACTCGATCGTGTCGGAATTTATGTGCCGGGCGGTTTAGCCTCTTATCCATCCTCTGTGCTGATGAATGCGATTCCGGCACAGGTCGCAGGTGTGCAAGAAATTATTATGGTAGTACCGGCACCGAATGGAGAACTGAATCCATTGGTCTTGGCTGCCGCCTATCTTGCCGGTGTACATCGTGTTTTTACCATTGGTGGCGCACAGGCTGTAGCTGCTCTGGCCTATGGCACACAAACCATTCCAGCTGTAGACAAAATTACCGGACCGGGTAACCGTTTTGTTGCGGCTGCGAAACGTGCCGTCTTTGGGCAAGTGGGCATTGACATGATTGCCGGCCCATCCGAAATTCTGGTCTATGCCGAAGGCGAGAATAATGCGGAATGGCTGGCGATGGATGTGTTGTCGCAAGCTGAGCATGATACTGTGGCGCAAGCGATTTTTATTACCCCAGATGAAGCTTTGCTGAACGCAGTGGAGCAAGCGATCGAGCAGCACCTAAGCGAATTGCCAAAAGCGGAGATTGCACGAACTTCAATTGCCAATCGTGGTGCTCTGGTACTGGTCAAAGACCGTCAGGAAGCGATTGATCTGATCAATCAGGTAGCACCGGAGCATTTGGAACTGAGCCTGAATGAAGCACAGGAAATGGCGGAGCAGATTCGCCATGCGGGCGCGATTTTCATGGGGCGTTTTACTCCGGAAGCAATTGGCGATTACTGTGCAGGACCTAACCATGTCTTGCCGACTTCCGGCACCGCGCGTTTTTCCTCACCGCTCGGCGTGTATGACTTCCAGAAACGTTCCAGTTTAATCTTCTGCTCTGAGCAGGGAGTAAAAACCTTGGCCAAAACGGCGGATGTTTTGGCGGTACAGGAGAATCTGGATGCCCATGCACGCTCGGCGCGCTATCGCTATCAGTAAGCCTTGAAACTTATAAGATTGGGCTGAAATTTCAGCCCTTTTTTCAGACCAGATTTGAGATTTTGAAGATGACTATTACAGCAGAACAGATGCGTTTCTGGAGTCCAGCCGTACGTGAGTTGGAACCTTATGTCCCGGGTGAACAGCCAAAAATCCAGAATTTATTAAAACTGAATACCAATGAAAATCCCTATCCCCCTTCACCAAAAGTGGTGGAAGCGGTACAGCAGGTGTTGCTGAATCAGGCCGATGCTTTGCGTCTGTATCCTGATCCGGATGCAACTGCGTTAAAACAGGCGATTGCCCAACAGCAAGGTGTTGATGTGGCACAGGTGTTTGTGGGCAATGGCTCGGATGAGGTGTTAGCTCATATTTTTAAAGCCTTTTTTGTGCAAGAGGCACCGTTGCTTTATCCGGACATTACTTACAGTTTTTATCCGGTGTATAGCCAGTTTTTTGGTATTCAGGCCGTCCAATTACCGCTGAATGAACAGTTTGAAATCGTGCCGGAGGATTATAAACGTCCCAACGGTGGCATTATCATTACCAATCCGAATGCACCCACCAGTATCGCTTTGGGGCTGAATGCGATTGAAGAGATCCTGCAAGCCAATCCAGACTCGGTGGTGTTGATTGATGAAGCCTATGTGGATTTCGGTGCGCAATCGGCAGTCAGCTTGGTGAGCAAGTATGAAAACTTGGTGGTGTGTCAAACCACATCGAAATCGCGTTCTCTGGCGGGTTTGCGTGTTGGTTTTGCCATTGCCCAGCCGCATCTGATTGCTGCATTGGAAGCAGTGAAAAACAGCTTTAACTCTTATCCGATCGACCGTTTTGCTATCGCTGCAGCAGTCGCTTCCTTTGAAGATCAAGCCTATTTTGAGCAGCAATGCCAGAAAGTTATTGCCAGTCGTGAAACACTGGTGGCAGATCTTGAGCAATTAGGTTTTCAGGTGTTGCCATCGAAAGCCAACTTTATTTTTGCCACCCATCCACAACGTGATGCAGCTCAGCTGGCGAGTCAGCTACGTGAACAGGGCATTATCGTGCGTTATTTCAATAAGCCGCGTATTGATCAGTACCTGCGGATTACCATTGGCACCGATGAGCAAAATGCTCGTCTGGTCGAGACCCTGAAAAATCAGATTCTGGTTTAAAAAATCAGGGTTAAGGTTTTTGCCAAGTGTTGAGCAGATTCAACATGGCAGAGACTTTGTCGAAACATTCCTGATATTCGGCATCACTGTCAGACGCGATGGTGATGCCACCCCCCGCCCATAAGGACAACTGATCCTGATATTTTTGGATGCTGCGGATCAAGATATTCCAGCGGCCAGTCCCGTCCAGATTAAAATAGCCCATCGAGCCACAATAGGCACCGCGTGGTGCACCTTCGAGTTCTTCGATAATTTGCATCGCCCGGATTTTTGGTGCACCGGTAATTGAACCACCGGGTAGGGCTGAGAGCAGCATCTCTATGGGATTCACTTCAGGCTTCAGGATAGCGGTGACCTCACTCACCATGTGATGCACCTGATTGAAGCTTTCAATTTCAAACAGGATCGGAGTTTTGACACTGCCATTTTCAGCATACACACTCAGATCATTGCGCAGCAAATCCACAATCATGACATTTTCGGCCTGATCCTTTTGTGAAGCCGCGAGTTGCTGGCGTGATTGTTCATCCTGTTGCGGATCAGCATGGCGTGGCATGGTGCCCTTGATCGGGCGCGTACTCATCTTTCGATCCGCTTGGAAATCAATAAACAGTTCCGGCGAGCAGCTGAGCAGTTCAAATCCGTCTAGCTTTAAATAGCCCGCGTATGGGGCATTGGTCAGTTGCCAGAATTGTTGTGCTGTTGCTAGAAGCTCGCCTTGTGCGACACCGGTAAATTCCTGAGTCAGGTTGATCTGGTAACAGTCACCGGCGCGGATATAGTCTTGTACTTGGGTAAAGGCATGTTGATAGTCTTGCCGTGACCAGCGTGCTTGACAAGGTTGGGTTAACTGAAAATCCGCTTCTGTACTTAGGGGCTGCATGAACAGACGATTGATCAGTTGCCACAGTTGTTCGGCCTGAGCCTCATCACTGTAGAAATACCATTGACCCTGTTCCTGTTTCAGATAGGAACGATAGCGTCCGAAATACAGGGCTGGCTGCTCTTTACTTTGATTCTGGATCTGCTGTTGTGCTGCGAAGTCATAGCTTACAAAGCCGATTATGCCCCCTTGGAAACCTGCATCGGCAGGTTCCCGTGTGGGGGCAAATGCAATGAAATCGGTGCAATTAATGGTTTGTTCTTGTACCTGATAGCCTAGTTGCTCATTGCGCTGCATGAAATGGCTTTGGCCATTTTGAACCTGTAGATAAGCCTGAGGCAAGAAACCAATCACAGGATGTTGCTGATCTTGTAAAAATACCAGTCCGGTCAGGGAATTCAGGTGCAGCAAAAGCGATGCGATTTCAGTCTGTTGCAAATGCAGCGGTCTTTTCATCACGGTCAGATCAGGCATAACACGAACATATCAGAAGTGGAAAGGCAGTTTACTATACTCTGCCAAATGAGGCGAATCTCGGAGCTGTGCAGAATCAGGTTGTTCAATCAATTTGCACACTCAACACACACAAAAAAGCCACTTCGAGGAGTGGCTTTGGGGATCAGTCTATTTAACTAACCTGTATGATCTAAACGCGAGCCCAAAGTTTCCAGATGTACCGGGAAATGCTGTTGTTGAAGGTCAGCAAAATAATGACGCAGGGTCTGCTCTACACTCGGGAAGGCCAGATCAGCCCATGGAATTTCCTCTTCGCTGAATAGACGGCTCTCAATGGTTTCCTCACCGGCACCAAAGCTGCCATCTTTAAGCTGTGCCTTGAACAGCACATAAATTTGCCCAATACGCGGAATATTGTACATACAGTACAATTGTTCGATGTCAATCTCGGCTTCGGCTTCTTCACGGGTTTCCCGGGCAGCGCCTTGTTCCATGGTTTCGAACAGTTCCATGTAGCCTGCGGGTAAGGTCCATAGGCCATAACGTGGTTCAATCGCACGGCGGCAGAGTAATACTTTGTTTTCCCAGACTGCGAGGGCACCGCAGATGACTTTCGGATTTTCGTAATGAATATGACCACATTGTGTACAAACACGGCGCACCTGATGGTCACCTAACGGAATCTGTTCTGTTGTTTGATGTCCACAAATTACGCAAAAGTTCATATTCATCATCAATCCGGAAGATGCCTCAGCATAACTGAAAATTTGGACTTTGACATCATTTGTGTACGTTGTATGAAAATTTCGGATATGATGAAAAACACAGCAGTTTCGCCCTGAGGAAGATATGCAGGATCAGCCTTTAACCCAGCGTTTGCAGCAGCGTTTACGTTTCTCCCAGCGTGTGCAGGAAGCGCAGGCGGCCGTTCTGATCGCGATTACTGACGAAGCTGATCCTCGTGTTGTGTTGACCCGCCGTTCTGCCTATCTGAAAAACCATCCGGGTGAGGTTTCCTTTCCAGGAGGCAAGCGTGATCCGGAGGATACCAGCAATGCCGCCGTGGCACTGCGCGAAGCGCATGAAGAAATCGCCTTGAATCCTTTTGATGTGCAGCTGATTGGTGATCTGCCGATGCAGCGTGCGCGCAATGGCATGCTGGTCAAGCCGGTGGTCGGACTGATTCCACCCGAAGTGGAGCTAGTGCCACAACCGAGTGAAATTGACCGGATCTTTTTTGCCTCGCTGCAACATCTGATGCAGGCACCCACCATTCCTCATGCTGTGCAGTATGCTGAGCAATTACTTTATTTTCCGAGTCTTAGAGTGGAAAATGAGATTGTCTGGGGATTGACCGCCCGGATGCTGATGAGCTTGTTCAAGTATGGACTGGACTATCAGAAAGAGTGGCCATTTTTATTGAATTCCAGCAATATCGAGGCAAGTTAACAGGATCATCACATGATGTATAAATTTCAGGGACATGCACCGAAAGCTTTGTGTCCACCTTTTGATGGTTGGATTGCCGATAATGCCACCGTGATTGGTCAGGTGGAGTTGGGGCGAAAGGTTAGTGTCTGGTTTGGTGCCGTGATTCGTGGGGATAATTGCCGTATCCGTTTGGGGGACTATACCAATGTGCAGGAAAACGCCGTGCTGCACACCGATGCGGGCATTGAAATGCAGATTGGCAATTATGTCACGATTGGACATCAAGCCATGCTGCATGGCTGTACCATCGGAGATAATTCGCTGATCGGAATTAATGCTGTGGTGTTGAACCATGCAGTGATTGGTAAAAATTGCATCATTGGCGCCAATGCCCTGATTCCGGAAGGTAAAGTCATTCCGGATAATTCTGTTGTGATGGGATCACCGGGTAAAATTGTCAAAATCTTAGATGAACAGGGGGCAGCCAAGCTGACCGCTAGTGCATTGCATTATGCCAGCCATTTTGAAAAATTTAAGCAGCTCGAAGCTTGCCAGTTTGAGTAACTTCTTTGATCTCTTCATTAAAAATGCCAAGTTGTTTTACTTGGCATTTTTGTATCTTGTACCGGAAAATCTCGCGCAGTCGGCATGAGTAGAGTATGATATCTCGCGTTTTTAATTCACTTTTTAGTCAAGGTTGTGCATGAAATTGCTGGCGTTGGAAACTGCGAATGAGCAGTGTTCCGTTTCTATTGTAGATGACACGCAAACGCTCTTTTTTCAGTTGGATGAGCGCGCGAAAGCACAAACCCAAACCATTTTGCCCATGATTGAACAGGGCTTGCAGCAAGCGAATCTTGCTGCTGCAGATTTGACGGCAATCGCCTTTAGCCGCGGGCCTGGTTCCTTCAGTGGTGTGCGGATCAATGCTGCAGTGACACAGGCGCTGGCTTGGGCGCATGATCTGCCGGTAATCCCGGTCTCGACTTTACAGGCTTTGGCCCAGGCCGCTTATCGTCAGCATCAGTTGACCGAAGTTACCGCTGTACTTGATGCGCGTATGCAGGAAGTTTATATGGCCAGCTTCCGTCTGGATGCACAGCACATTATGCAACCAGTTGATCAAGAACAATTACTGGATTATGCACAAGCACAACACAACGCTCGCTTTACTCTGGTAGGCTCGGGTGCGGCACTGGTTCAAGCGCAAGCAACTGAATATCAGACCCTCGCTGCCAGCGCACAAGATATTGCAAGCATTGCCCATCAGCGGGCTCTGCAAGCAGACTGGGTCAGTGCAGAGCAGGCTTTGCCGGTATATTTACGTGACAATGCTTGGAAAAAAATTCCAGAACAAGGCAAATCATAACTAGGACTTTACAATGGATATTTTACTGCTGCTCAAGGCAGCCATTATGGGATTGGTCGAGGGGATTACAGAGTTCCTGCCTATTTCTAGTACCGGTCACTTGATCCTCGCAGGTCAGCTCCTCGACTTCTGGACACCAGAAAAGCGCGATATGTTTGCTGTGGCTGTACAGATTGGTGCGATCGCTGCAGTAATTTATGAATATTGGGGTAAGTTATGGGGGGCATTGATCGGTGCATTTACGGGCCAGGAACAAGGCCGTCGTTTAAGTATCAACTTGATTATTGCCAGTATTCCAATTGTGGTGTTGGGTCTCACCGTCGGTGATACCATCAAGGCCTATTTGTTTAATGCCGTGACGGTTGCGATTGCCTTAATCGTCGGTGGTTTTATTATTTTGTGGGCAGAGCGCCGTGCACACCGTACCACCTGTCTGGAAGTGGATGATTTAACCTTTAAACAGGCGACCCTTATCGGCTTGATTCAGTGTTTGGCGCTGATTCCGGGAACATCACGTTCGGGCTCGACCATCATTGGTTCATTATTTTTGGGCGTGTCACGTAAAGCCGCTGCGGAGTTTTCTTTCTTCCTCGGTATTCCGGTGTTGATGGGTGCAGGCCTGCTGGACATGTACAAGATGCGTGATGACCTGCACAGCAATGATATGGCCGTGTTAGCGGTGGGTATTGTAGTGGCCTTTATCTCGGCTTTACTGGTGATCCGTGCGTTGATTCGTTATGTTTCCAAGCATGATTTTACGGCATTTGCTTACTATCGTATTGTTTTTGGTTTGTTTATCTTGATTACGTGGGGCACAGGTTGGGTGCATTGGTAACACACTTTCACTGTTGGTTTAGTCCGGAATATCAAGCGGAGTGTCAGGCTTTACACGCACGTCTGGCGGTCTTAGGTGTTGAACTGAGTAGCCAGCCAGTTGAGACGATCAATGCACGGTTCTTACGTCAGCATCCAGAGCTGGCACTGGTGCTGGATCAGGATGGCTTAAGCCTGACGGCACAGGGCATGAAAATGCAGCCCGACTGGTGTGCCGAGATTCCTCGCCTAAAGCGTGCCAGTATCAAATCTGAAATGATTGCCCGGGCTTGCCAGTTAAGTGAACAGCCCAGTCTGATTGATGCCACGGCGGGTTTGGGACATGACAGTCTGCTGATGGCTCGCTTGGGTGCACAAGTTACGCTGGTTGAACGTCATCCGATCTTATTTGTGTTGTTGCAAGAGGCAAAACGCCAAGCTGCAGCAGATGCCTTTTTACAACCTATTGTTGAACGCATTGAGCTGGTCTTTGCAGATTCTGCAGGCTATTTGGCCGAGCAAGCTGCACAACAGCATTACGTTGATGTTGTGTATCTGGACCCGATGTTTCCACAGCGTGACCAGAACCAGAAAGCAGCGAAGAAACAGGCCCAAGTCAAAAAGCAGATGCAGCTTCTGCATTTATTGTTGCCTGAAGAGAGTGGAATGGATCTGGGAGATCATCTGCTTGATCTGGCACGTCAGGTTGCGAAACGTGTGGTGGTCAAGCGTCCACGGTTGGCCGTTTTTCTGGCTGATACGCCGCCTGACCATCAATGGCAAGGTGATGCGTGCCGCTTTGATGCTTATTTCCAGAATGAAGTTAGACCTTAAGCGGACAAGCGCTTCATTATTGGGCAAAGATTTGCTATATAGTTAAAACCAGCATTGCTAAATGCGTACGCAAGCATAAACTTAGTGTGTTGTGATTCAGACACACTACATTCGAAGATTCTATGATCGACCTGAAACCCTCCATTAATTTTTGGCATGATTTTAAAAGTAACCAGACTGCCGGGATGTGGTTATTTCTCGGGTCGAGGCGTTCCTTACAGATTGTTCGACCTTCGATTCTCCAGCTGATTTTCTGGGGAATTTTGGGGGGGCTGGCCAATTCTCTCTTCAGTTGGCTAATTGCCGGTGAAGGGGGGATTTTTAACCCGCAAGGCTTGGTCAGTTATGCGTTATGGCCTTTTCTGGCCTTGATTGTCGGAATTTTCCTGTCACAACGGACCAATAATCCTCGTTTAATGCTGGTTCCAGCCTTGCTTTGGCTGGTCTTGGATACCCATATTGCTTTACTGCAAAGTCTGATCCAGTATCTGGGCAATCTGGACTATTTACCATATGTCCTGTATGACTTCATGCCAACGCTGTTTATGGTGCTGTTTGTCTGGCAAAGTCTAGCGGTGGTTTGGGTGTTCGCGCGTGAACTGCACTGGCCTTGGTGGGAGCGTGCGCTGATTATTGGGGCGACCTGGTTTACTTTAGTGGTCTGGCAGATGTCGGTCACCAGTCAACCGATCTGGAAAGTAGAAGAAATACCGCCTAGCTTCACGGAAGCGGCCTTGTATGCCCAGCCACAATTGCTGAATAAAGCTTTGGAACAAATTCAATTGGGTGAATTTGCCAAAACCCACTGGTATTTTGTGGGCGTGGCCGGTGCGAGTTATCAGGATGTTTTCAAGTCGGAAGTACTGCGGATTAAAGAACAGTTTGATACCCGATTTGGCACTTTGGGGCGTTCAATTGCGTTGGTGAACAATCCAGCAACAGAAACTGAATTGCCGATTGCTTCGCGTACGAGTCTGGAACTGGCTTTGCAGCGCATTGGCCAGCAGATGAATCGAGAAAGTGACATTTTGTTTCTGTATATGACCTCACATGGTTTGAAGAATCAGTTTGAAATTGAAAATGCACCGCTCGACTTAAAACAGATCGATCCGAAATGGTTGCGTGAAGCCTTGGACCGTGCCGGGATTCGTTGGCGTGTCATTGTGATTTCTTCTTGTTTTTCCGGCAGTTTTATCCCGGCACTGCAGTCAGACAATACCTTGGTGATTACGGCCTCTGCTGCCGACAGGCAGTCTTTTGGCTGTAATAATGAAGCTGACTATACTTATTTCGGTCGTGCTTTCTTTGATCAGGCCATGCGTGAACAGAACAGTATGCAGGAGACTTTTCAGCAGGCCAAAGCGACAGTGCAGCAGTGGGAAAAAGCCCAAGGTTTTGATGCATCCCAGCCGCAATGGGTGATGGGTAAAAACATGGAATTAATGCTGCCACAATTTGAACAAGCCCTATTTCCACCAAGCCATTTAGCACAAGGCACAGCAGACGAACTAAAATCGGCACCATAATAACCATTGAGGGTCAGCACATGGAACTTCTACAAAAAAATTGCTGTTTTGAGGGTGAGCAACGGATTTATCAGTTCGCATCGAAATCCTTGCAGGGTTTAACCCGTGTGGGGATCTATTTGCCACCCCAAGCTTTAGCAGGTAAACATTGTGCGGCTCTGTTTTATCTGGCGGGTCTGACCTGTACCGAAGAAACTTTTGCCATCAAAGCACATGCTCAACGCCTCGCAGCGCAGCTCGGCCTGATTCTGATCACTCCAGATACCTCTCCGCGAGGAGACCAGGTTGCCCAAGGTGATCACTGGGATTTAGGGCAGGGCGCAGGATTTTACATCAATGCGACCCAACAGCCTTGGGCTGAGCATTATCAGATGGAAAGTTTTATTGCTGAAGAACTGTATGCGAGCATTTTACAATATTTCCCGGTACAGCCACAGCGAATCGGGATTTTTGGTCACTCCATGGGCGGGCACGGCGCATTGACGCTGGCTTTTAAATACCCAGAAAAGTTTAAGTCAGTTTCTGCATTTGCACCGATCTGTGCAGCTAGTGCCTGTGCATGGGGCGAGAAAGCTTTCAGCCATTATTTAGGCGAAGACCGAAAGCTTTGGGTGCAACATGATGCGGTACAGTTGGTGTTGGACAAAGGTGCACTGTTTGAGGAAATTCTGGTGGACCAGGGGCTAGATGATCAGTTTTATCACCAGTTACAGCCTGAAGCATTACAACAAGCCTGCCATCAGGTAGGACAAAAGCTGATACTACGCCAACATGCGGGTTATGATCATGGTTATTACTTTATTCAAAGTTTTATCGATGATCACCTGCAGTTTCACGCTGCGCAGTTGATGCCATAAACTCAAAAGGGATCGAAAGATCCCTTTTTTATGTGCTTATATTGTACCGGGTGACCCGCGATACCCACCAACATGCTCAATCACGCTATTTTCAGGCAGTTATCCCATCCGTATCTCGTGATCTGTTGATACCGATTTTAAATAGTTCATTCTGTAGTTGCTAATCAGCTATCGCTTCAAACCTTTAAGCCGAGCCTTTAGAGTATTTTTTACTGAAAATTTATATTTTTCGTAATTTACTCAGTTTGCTCATACCTGCTGCATTCATTTTAATTTAGCTAGTCTATAGCTCATATCCTGGGCTGCCTATGAGAGCCATTCCCGATTTTGATGAGTTTCAGAAGAGGATTGCTACCGTATTGTCCGCGTATTTCCTGCGAGCCACTTGAGTTTGTTATACTGCAGGCCAATTTGAGAATTTCGCCAGGTAAATGTTATGACCCAGCCTTATTTGATCGCCCCGTCGATTCTGTCTGCCGATTTTGCCCGTTTAGGTGAAGATGTTGAGCGAGTTCTGGCCGCAGGTGCGGATGTCGTGCACTTTGATGTGATGGATAATCATTACGTACCAAACCTGACTTTTGGTGCGGGTGTGTGTAAGGCACTGAAAAAATATGGCATCAAGGCACCGATTGATGTGCATTTGATGGTGTCTCCTGTTGATCGCATGATTGGTGATTTTCTGGAAGCGGGTGCCGATATTATTACCTTCCATCCGGAAGCTTCAGATCATATCGACCGTTCTTTACAGCTGATCAAATCAGGTGGTGCAAAGGCGGGCCTAGTCTTTAATCCAGCGACTCCATTGCATTATCTGGACTATGTCCTGGACAAAGTCGATCAAGTGCTATTAATGAGCGTCAACCCGGGTTTTGGGGGCCAAAGTTTTATTCCAACAACATTGCAAAAACTACGTCAGGCACGCCAGATCATTGATGCATCGGGTCGTGATATCCGTCTGGAAGTGGATGGCGGAGTTGGACCAGCGAATATCCGTGCAATTGCTGAAGCGGGAGCCGATATGTTTGTTGCAGGTTCAGCAATCTTTGGTAAACCGGACTATAAAGCCGTAATTGATGAGATGCGTGCTGAACTGGCTAAAGTGGGCAGTGTTTCGGTTTAGCAGTTTATCCCTATAGATTGGTATAAATTGTGGATAAGTCTGTAGATAACCGTATGGATAACTGTGTTGATAACGCTATGGATAAGCTGATGTTAAAATAATCAATCAGATATCAATTGTTTATTATATAGACGTAAAATGTATAAAAAGGATGCAAACAGCATCCTTTTTGTTTATCTCTTATCCTTAAAAAATAAAAATATTTTATTTGTTTTTGTCTGGAAGAGTTTTGTTTAAAAAATAGTTAAAAGCTTAATACCAAGTCGGCCAGTCGGTTTAATTTTTGTAGCGGGATCATGGATAGAAATTGTGGATAATTCAAAAGTTGTTTATGCTTGCAGGCAATAACTCCTATTTCTTTCTGTAGTTCTGATCACTAGGAATTGCCCGTGCCATCTATCACAGTTCGACCACGCTGGTTACTGTACCTGATGATTTTTTTCATTGGGTGGAGTCGCGTGTTTGCAGCGTCTGTTGAGATGCCGATGGATACCCAGAAGTTTCATATCAGTACAGAACAAAAAACAGTGACAGATTCGCACAGTCACATGAAGTGTCATCAGGCAATGACTCATGCTGAGCCTGCTGCATCTGTAAAATCAGTCGACTGTCATCAGCAGCAGGCAACCCAGCAGTCTGGCCATATACCTTGTGCTGATTGTTCATCCTCACACTGTCAAAACCTTAATTCCAGTTTGCCGCATTATCTGCCTATGAGTGGTCCATTTTTGGATGCTCCTCAGGAAAGTCGTACTTATAGGCAGGATCCAGCCCAGCACTTGACGGGTTATTGGCAGGAAATTCTCCGTCCCCCGCGTGCTTAACCTGTTTTGTAAAACCTTATCTTTTTCAAAATAGAGTTGAAGCCATGTCCAAATTTATTTATGCCCCCTTGATTGTGGGAGTTTCACTTTGCCTGTCGCCTGAAGTCATGGCCGCGGTGAAAGAATATCATCTGGTGATTGACCAGCAGCAGGTTAATGTCGGTGGAAAATCACTGAAAAAAATCACCGTTAATGGCCAGTTTCCGGCCCCTCTATTAGAGTTTGAGGAAGGGGATGAAGCAGTTATTCATGTCGAAAACCGTCTGAAGCAGCAAGATTCCTCGGTGCATTGGCATGGGATCTTGCTGCCCGGTCTTATGGATGGTGTACCGGGATTTAACCAGTTTAAAGGGATTGCTCCACAAGGACATTTTGAGTATCGCTTCAAAGTTCGTCAGCAAGGCACCTACTGGTATCATGCGCATAGCAAAGGGCAGGAACAGGATGGTTTATATGGTTCACTGGTGATCTATCCACGTGGCCATCAGCCTCTTGCGGCCCATGAAACCACGCAACGCGATTATGTGGTGATGCTGTCGGATGATCATTGTGCCAGTGGTGATCAGATCCTGCGGCAACTGAAAAAAGACCCGGAACGTTATCAAAATCGTCGTGAAACCCTGTCGGATGTCTGGCGTCAGGTCAAGACTGAAGGCTTGAAGGCAACCTGGCAGCAGCGTTCAATGTGGAACCAGATGCGCATGTTGCGTACGGACCTGTCAGATGTGACGGGCTATACCTTTCTGATCAATGGTAAAACGCCTGAGCAAAACTGGACGGGGCTGTTTAAACCAAACGAAAAACTGCGTTTGCGTTTCATTAATGCCTCAGCGATGTCGTTTTTCGATGTCCGGATTCCAAATCTGAAAATGACCGTGGTCAGTGCCGATGGACAGCCGGTTAAACCAGTATCAGTGGATGAGTTTCGTATAGGCACGGCTGAAACCTATGACGTGATTGTCGAGCCGCAAGCTGGACATTATCAGATTGAAGCAGAATCGATTGATCGTTCTGGTTTTGCAGTAGGCTCTTTGCACAATGAGAATCTTCCATTAGCCAATGGGATTCATCCACCCCAACCGCGTCCGCGAGCCTTGTTGACCCTGCAGGATATGGGCATGGCACATGAAGGTCATGCTAATCATGATGAGCATGCCTCACCTTCACAGCCAAAAGCTGCAGCCGCTGCTACAACGGATGCTCATCAACATGCAGCCCGGTCAGATGCTGCACATGAGAAACCTCCTGCGGATGCGGGGATGTCGGATACTGCTCACATGAACATGCACCAACAGCATCATCCTGATACATCATCGGCGATGCAATCGATGGGCGCCATGCAGCATTCGATGCACCATGATATGCCGGTGCAGCAGATGCAACATCATGAGATGCAAAAACATTCCGAGCATGCTCAACATTCTGCGGCAGAAACCTTAACAGCGTCGCAACCCAATATGGAAGGCTGGGCCAATGCCTCAACACCAGCCGGACATAAGGCTTTGCAATATCAGGATCTAAAAGCCTTGCATCCACAAACTGATACACGCCCGGCAGAACGTGAACTGGAAATCCGTTTGGGCGGCAATATGGAACGTTATATTTGGACCATCAATGGCAAGAAATTCAATGAAGCCGAACCCTTACGAGTGGCATATGGGGAACGCATCCGTTTGAAATTTATTAATGACAGCATGATGGCGCATCCGATGCATTTACATGGCATGTTTATGCAACTGGAAAATGGTCAACCGCTGCAAGATCTGCCTAACAAGCATACGATCGTGGTGCCACCAGGCCAAACGGTCAGTGCTTTATTGACAGCAGATGAGCTGGGTGAATGGGCAATTCACTGTCATCTGTTGTATCACATGTCTGCCGGGATGATGAACAAGCTAATCGTGGCCAAGGTTGATGAACGCCAGATGAACGCAAATCCTATTGCTCCAGCGCCCGCCGTACAAGGAGACCAACATGCACATCATTAATTTAGCATCTAGCTGTACCTTGACGGCTTCAATGCTGCTGATCACTGGACCTACTTTGGCACAAACTCCCGCTCATACGGCACATCATGGGACTGAAATGACTGCAGCTACCGGAATGAATATGGCGGATCCGGTTGAAGAACAGCAACAGATGGAGCATCAACATGAGCAACAAGATCATGCTCGTGAGACAACCGCGATGCCAACCCAGCCACTGGCCATGCCTGTCAGTATGCCGTATGTGACTGAACATGAAGATCATCAACAACAGCATGGCGGGCAAATTTATCAACGGACGATTGTGGAAAGCCGCTGGCTGCGCAATGAAGATGGACATGGGCAGTTAACATCAGAACTCGACACCCGGATCGGGACGGATGAAAACAAGTTGGTGGTTAAAATTCATCAAGACAAAGCTGAATCCGAACAATCAGAATATGATGCCAAGCTCATGTATAGCCGGATGATTTCTACCTTCTGGGATGCTCAAGCCGGTGTGCGTTATCAGCATCAGCCACAGCATCATACGGATCAAGATCAATATGAGGCCGTGTTCGGTATTCATGGTTTGGCCCCTTATTTTTTTGAAACTGATGCCTATTTCACGGTGGGTAAAGATCAGCAGATTGCATTGAGTTTAGAAACCGAACGAGATTTGCTATTGACGCAAAAGCTGATTTTAAAACCTTATCTGGATCTGAATGTTGTGTTGAGTGATGATTCTAACTATGCGCAAAAAACCGGATTCAATTCCGTACAAGTTGGCCTTGAAACACGCTATGAAATTAATAAACAGTTGATGCCCTTTGTGGATGTCGGTTATGCCTACAGCAAAGGGCAGCAGTTCACACCATGGCAACAAGCCACCGATGCTGAAAAAAGCTGGTTTTATGGTGCAGGTCTGCGCTTTAAGTTTTAAGAGGCAGTAAACACTTTCCTTGTCTACAGAAAAGCGATTCGTAACAATGAATCGCTTTTCTGTTGTGCTAGGATAAAGTTTAAATCAAGGCAACCTAGTATTGCTTTGGCTGCGATTTTTATCGGACAAAATATAGCGGAGGAACGACCTCCCTTGATGTCAGGCAATGTTTGTGACATCAAAACAATTCGTCAGGACGACCTGACTCAAACTGAATGAGGAGGGTGTGATGGCTTGGGTCATCTTGATTTTTGCCGGTATTTTTGAAGTGGTTTGGGCATATTCGATGAAACTTTCCCAGGGTTTCACCCGACTCACTCCGAGTGTCATCACCATCATTTTTATGCTGCTCAGTGTGGTGTTATTAGCCTATGCCATGCGGACCTTGCCGCTTGGCACGGCATATACCATTTGGACCGGAATAGGTGCGGTCGGTTCTTTTCTGGTCGGGATTTTTATTTTAGGGGAACCCGCCAGTGCGATGCGTATGCTGGCCGCCGTCCTGATTATTTCCGGTTTGGTACTGATGAAATTGTCTTCTACTTAGGGATTTAGGAGAAATAAATGCGATTGGCCTTGATGCAAATGAACTCTCCGGTCGGAACCCTGAAACTGATGGCTCATGATCAGGCGCTGGTGGCTGTGTTGTGGGAACATGAAAGTCCTAAACAGCTACGTCATCTTGAGTTGAGTTTGCAACCGGATCATCCAATTTTGTTGGCAGCACAACAACAGTTGCAGGAATATTTTGCTGGGCAACGCCGTGAATTTGATTTGCCACTTGCCTTTACCGGAACGCCCTTCCAGCAAAAGGTCTGGCAGGCGTTGTTAACGATTCCGTATGGAGAGACGCGGAGTTATCTACAAATCGCACAACAGATCGGGCATCCACAAGCGATGCGTGCGGTCGGAGCTGCCAATGGCCAGAATCCCCTCTCGATTATTGCACCATGTCATCGGGTGATTGGTGCTAATGGTAAGCTGGTTGGCTTTGCAGGCGGTTTGGATAAAAAACACTATTTACTGCAACTTGAAACCCAGCTTGGTAATGCATCTAGCACGAAGCTTTAGGTCAGATTTTACATGTGGACAAAGATTAAGGAAATCTTGCGGGCTGATTGAAGAAGCATCGACGGTGTTGGGATAAGATGCAATATCATTGCTTACTTTTGACCAAATAGATCATCGAATAAATTTAACTAATTGAAATTAAAATTGGATTTATAAAAATAAGATATTTATAGTAGAGCAATAAATTAAAATAATGAGGGTGTTATGTGGTTTTTTTACATACTGTTGATTTTGGGGATACTGTTTCTTTCTGCTTATCTGTCATCTGCAAAATTTAAAGGGAAACTGGGCGAATTTGTGTTGAGCCAGCAAGCCAAGACCCATCTCGATCCGGATGTTTATCACTTACTCGAAAACTGCACTTTGCCGGATGGGCAAGGTGCAACCACACAAATTGATCATATCTTGCTGAGTCCCTATGGTATTTTTGTGATTGAATGCAAGAATTATCAGGGCTGGATTTTGGGGGGTGAACGTCAGAAAACCTGGACACAAAAATTTCATAAAAAAAGTTTCAAGTTCCAGAATCCTCTGCATCAGAATTATAAACATCTCAAAGTGCTGGAACAGCTTCTTGAGGATATTGTGGACGCAGAATATTTACACTCTCTGGTGGTATTTACACCGCAAAGCAGCTTTAAGACCCCGATGCCTGCAAATGTGGTGCAGGGTAAGGCTTGGCTGGATTATGTGCGCAGCTTTCGTCAGGAAGAGTTGGGGCCAATGAAGCTGAAACGGGTCCGCTACCGCATCGAAAAAGAGGCTTTGGATCCCTCCTGGAAAACTGATCGGTTGCATGTGCAAAATTTGAAGCAGGCGAAAATTGCCCAACCATCATCCACTGAATCCAGTCACCAAATTTAAAAATCCAAGACAAGATCGATCCGGGATTCAAAATGACTTAGATCCAGCGGATAGCTTTGAACCTCTGAAGGGTGCTCAGAAGCGCTTTGGAATTTTTTGTCCGTTCATTACCGGTGTTTCGGCATTTTTCAGTACCCCAAACAGCCAGGTTTCCGCGTGTTGTACTGCCTGTTTGAGTGTGTCGCCCTGTGCGAGGCGTCCGGCAATAAAACTGGCCAGTGAACAGCCTGAACCATGATATTCGCCTTCCAGACGCGGGCAGCGGCTTTCAGCAACCAGTTCACCAGCCACGTATAAGGCATTGCGAATATGATCCGGCGTGTCTTCATGCCCTCCTTTGACCAATACCGCCTTTGCGCCCATAGCAAATAGTTTTTCGGTAGCACGCGTGAGATCTTCTTCAGCCGTCAAAGCCCGTAACTCGACAGTATTCGGGGTAATCAGGCTGGCGAGTGGAATCAGTTCAGCAAAGGCTTTGACCAGTGTGGCCTGATCGCCCAATGCTCCACCACTGTTCGCAACCAGAACCGGATCCAATACATATAAATAATCGGGATACTGCTTTAAAAACTCAGCCAATGCCGCAATATTCTCCGTGGTACCCAGCATACCGGATTTGACACAACGGATCGGGAGATCCTGAACCACTGCGTTCGCCTGAGCCAGCAGCAGTTCACGTGAGGTGGCCTCAAAACCGAAGACCTGTTGCGAGTTTTGGATGGTCAGTGCGGTACAGGCAATCGCTGCATGGGCACCACTTTGCCCAATGGCTTCAATATCGGCTTGCAAACCTGCTCCCCCTGAAGGGTCAAGACCGGAAAAACACAGTACGGTTGGGCGCATGGCATCATCCTGGAAGGCAAATTGGGTTAGTATAGGCAACTTTCTTGGCAGCGATAAGTGGCTTCGCAGCGCTGTATTGGATTTTGATTGGGTAGACTTGTGGAAAATCTCCGACATATTTTAATTGATCTGGATGGGACATTGACGGATCCCAAATTGGGTATCCATACTTCTATTCGCTACGCGATGGACAAGCTGGGGCGCCCGCTGGCACCGGAGCTAGATATCGACTGGACGATTGGTCCGCCGTTAAAAGCCTCCTTGATGAAGCTTCTGGATACAGAGGATCATGATTTGGGCGAGCAGGCATTGTTGGCCTATCGTGAGCGTTTTTCTGTAATCGGTCTGTTTGAAAATGAAGTTTACCCGACAGTGGCAGAAACTTTGGAAGCTTTGAAGCAGCGTGACTATCAACTGTTTGTGGCAACGGCCAAACCGACGGTATATGCCAAACGGATTTTGGAACATTTCCAGCTTGCGGAATTTTTTAACGAGATTTATGGCAGTGAGCTCACGGGCGAAAGGACCAATAAAGGCGAGTTGATCGAGTACATTGTGCAGCAGGAAGCCTTACAACCCGCACATTGCTTGATGATTGGTGACCGTGAGTACGATATTTTGGGTGCACGTAAAAATGGCATCGAGGCGATTGCGGTGGAATATGGTTATGGCTCACAGGCTGAGCTTGATCAAGCTCAGCCGAAAGCACGAATTCAACAGTTTGCCGAGTTATTGCAGCATCTTGGTCAGGGCTAACCAACCAAGATGTAAAACTCTTTAACGTTGTAATAGATGTTGAATCTCCTCAACCAAACTTGGAATGTGAATGTGCTGATGAGGGATGGTCAAGCTACGGAAATGGTCACCGCGAAACTTGCGGTCAATTTCCAGCAAGACATGCGTCTGTTCCGCCTGAGCGACAAAAGACACTTCGACTTCATTGATGCCGCTCAGGAACTGGGTGGGTTTAAATTCCAGTTCTTGGTAACAGCCCAGCGTGGAGTGGAAGTGGTGGCCACGGAGTTGACCTTTTTCCACATCAACACTGTGTAACTGATAGCCGCAGTGTTGCATCGCCTGTAAAAAGGCGTTCATGGCTGGGGTGGGAGTCACTTTAATGTAGTCACGGTCATTGGCATCCAGTCCCCAATCCACATCGAGATGGGTATGCAGCCATAGCCGAGTAGCATTATAGCGACAGGCGACTTCCGTGATCGGCGTTTCATAAGGCAGCTGAAGCTGAAATGGAAAACGCTGCACTTGATGCGCCTGTAATTCAAAAGCGCCGCTCACATGCCAGCGTGCCAGACATAGTGCCTGGCTTGATTCATGGTCTCCCGCTTCCACTTCAGCAGTAGTCATCAAATTAAGATAAATGCCATTGATGTTTTTATTGCTACTAGCGCCTTGAAAATGGATTTCACCTTGTAGTGTTTGTCCGGCTTGCAGCACAGGTGTATGCAAAATCGTGTCTACTTTTACCCCTTGTAGACCTAGGCTAGAAATAAGCTTGTCGAACATTTGGTTTATTGATTGGCCTTAAAAACGAAACTGAAAACGGCTTATCTTGCCATAAAAAAAGCCCCATGATGGGGCCTTTTTTTTGGCATCTTAGAAGTGGGGTTTCACCACGACCAGAATCACGACAGTCAGTAAGATGACTGTCGGTAACTCATTAAAGAAACGCCAGAATTTATGTGATTTGTAATGGGCGTTTTCTATCAGTTTCTTGCGGTAATAGCCGCAAGAAAAATGATAGATCACCAGTAAACCAACCAATGCAACTTTTAGGTAAAACCATGCAGATTCATGATAATGGAACCAGACATCTCCCCAATCGACCAGAAAATGGGCCGTGATCAGTGTGGCCACCATCGATGGCCACATGATCCCTCGGTAGAGTTTACGTTCCATAACCTGGAAACGTTCATGACTGATCTGGTCATTGCTCATGGCATGGTAAACATACAAGCGTGGTAAGTAGAACAGTGCAGCGAACCAACAGACCACAGCAATAATATGTAATGCTTTTACCCACAAGAAAGCATCAGAAGGTACAACCATTAATTATCCCATTTTTTGAAGACTAGGCAGGCATTCACACCGCCGAAGCCGAAACTGTTACTCATCACAGTATTCAATTTTGCATCACGTTTTTCAAGTACGATGTCAAAACCTTTCGCGCCTTCATCCAGTTCAGTCACGTTGATGTTTGGTGCGATGAAGTCATTTTGCAACATCAGTACAGAGTAAATCGCTTCGTGTACACCCGCAGCACCCAAGCTGTGACCAGTCATTGACTTGGTTGAGCTGAGCGCAGGAACTTTACCTTCACCGAATGCACGTTCCATCGCTTTAAGTTCAGTGATGTCACCAGCAGGGGTAGAAGTACCATGTGTGTTCACGTAATCAATGCTTTCTACGCCGTGTTGTTTAGCTTCTTCAAGTACCATCTGGATACAACGTGTTGCACCTTCACCGCTTGGCGCAACCATGTCGGCACCATCACTGTTCGCCGCATAACCTACGATTTCAGCCAAGATGTTGGCACCACGTGCTTGAGCATGTTCAAGTGATTCAAGTACCAAGAAACCACCGCCACCTGCAATCACGAAACCATCACGGTCTGCAGAGTATGGACGTGAAGCTGTTTCTGGTGTGTCGTTATATTTAGAACAAAGCGCGCCCATTGCATCAAATAGCAAGCTTTGAGACCAATGATCTTCTTCACCACCACCCGCAAGCATCAAGTCCTGTTTGCCAAGTTGAATCAGGTTGTAGGCATAACCAATCGCATCTGCAGAAGTTGCACATGCGCTGGCGATCGAATGAGCCATACCTTGTAATTTAAATGCCACACCCACGTTTGCTGTAATGGTGTTGGTCATGTTGCGTGGAACGAAGAACGGACCAACTTTACGCGCACCTTTTTCTGCAAGAATCTCAGACATTTCAATCACAGATGCAGTTGAACCACCACCTGAACCGCCTGCGATACCGTAACGTGGATTACCCGCAAGATCTTCCGGTGTTAAGCCTGCATGTTTTACCGCATCAAGCGCTGAGTTGTACGCATACATGGCACATACGCCCATGAAACGTTTCAGTTTACGGTCGATATTGTCAAAATTTTGTTCAGCTGCTGCACTAACATGGCTTTTGAAATTCAGTTCAGCATAAGTAGGATTAAAACGTGTGCCTGAAATGCCGTTTTTTAAAGAATTTGTTACGTCTTCTAAGGTGTTACCGATACATGAGTTAATACCCATACCTGTGATTACAACACGTTTCATCTACAGTTCCCTTCATATGGTGATGTGAGATCCGAGCGATTCCAGACCAACAGGATCAATAGGCTGAGATAAATCAAAGCCTGATTGTTGGTTGGGCACTCAAGTTTTAAATTGCACCCATGATAACAGAAAGATTTTTGATTTCTTATGGCAAATCTTATGTCTATTGCAGTGTAACGTCAGAGAGACAGATCATTTGCTTAACTTCACTAAAAGATACATATTCATGTTGAGTTCACACCTGACTACTCCTAGTATCTATCGAGAAATTTAAGAAATACGACTAGGGATACCGGATGGCAAATTCAAACAATAAGCGTTCAGCAGGTTTCATCTCCAATAGCTTTGGAGTGGCTAAAAAGCTCAGCCACACAGGTGTCAAGGTGTTGAATCGTATAGCACAGCAAGGTTCGGCTTCAGCTCAGTCGCAGCGCGGCCTTCATTTGCAAGGGCAACATGCTAATCATCAAAAAAATAGTTTTTCAACTCCGCAGGAAATGCTGCGCCAGCATGTACCGCAAATCTCCAAACAGTTATTAGGCCGTCATTACCCACGTGCCCAGCAAATCACCCATCTATTGGCACCGGAGTGGTCTGATCAACTATCCGACTATTTATTCGAACAGCTCAACCAGATCAGTTCGCGTTACAGTTCGGTTGAGCAGATTCTAGATGAAGCCGGTGCTGAACAGCTTGAAGAGTTAACTCAGGATGTACAACGTTCAGGCCGTTTAAGTCAGGCATTGAGTGAACAGAACAAATGGATTGCAGCGGTACAGGGGGCTTTGAGTGGGGCAACGGGTGCACTCGGTAGCACAGTTGATGTTCCGGCATCGATTGCTTTGGCTTTGCGTACCATCTATCAGACCGGGCGCGCTTATGGTTTTCCTTTAAACCAGACGCATGAACAGGAAGCCGTGCAATATGTATTTCGCCACGTCAACCTTGGGCTCGTTGCCGAAAAGCAAACCGTACTGTTGGGGATGAAAGCACTGGTAGGGCTATTACAACGCCACGACAGTCAGCAATTACAACAACTGTTAGGTTCCAGTCATGATGCCGAAGCTCTTAAAAAATGGCTGTTACAGGAAAATGGCGAGTTTAAATGGCCATGGATGCAGCAGGTGCCGAAGTTTACTTTTATTGGCAAACTCACCCCTGTAACAGGCGCTGGAATCGGAGCATTCTATAGCTGGCAATTGATCGAAGAGGCTCATCGTAAAGCACAAGAGGTTTTCTCGGCGGCACGCCAGTATTTAACCGATCATCAAGATTCGCCGCTTTCCCCCTTGGCAGCCTATGAGGCATCTGTACGTTTATTGGCAAAAGCCTCGCCTTTACTGAGCTCAGCACAGGGCATAGAGCAGCAAGATAATTCGCCTGTTATCGAGCCAAAAGAATTAGATGCCGGATCTAATCCTGCCATTGCCAAAATCGAGATTCAGCCTAAACCCGCAGAAAGTGCGGAGGATGATCAACAAGCACAGGGCAGTGATGATCCGGTCGAGCAGGGGATTCAGGCTTTGGCTGAGCAGTATGTGGCACCGCATGCGGAAGTGGAGCCACAAAAACCGGCAGTTCCTGTGCCGGAAGCAGAAACGGATGAAGTGACAGATTTAGCTGAAGAAAAAAATCCAGAAGGCGAAAAGGCACAGTCTTCTGTGGGTGAAACGCCAGCTGCAAGCACGAGCCGGACAAAAAGTAAAAAAGAAAAACCGGCGTCATAAGTCAGAGAATTGGTCAATGACATCGGATCGTAAATCCTGTTCAGACGCTTGAAAAGTCAGGTGCCAGAAGCGAAGTTGTTGTGTTGACCATTTAAGCGTCTTGGCTTACAATTGCATGCCCTCAAAAAGTAGTCATTTTTGGGGCTTTTTATTAACGGGAGAATTGCCATATGGCAACAACAAATCAGTTGATCCGTAAGGGTCGTACGACTTTGGTTGAAAAATCAAAAGTTCCTGCGTTGAAGGCTTGTCCACAACGTCGTGGTGTTTGTACACGTGTTTACACAACTACACCTAAAAAACCTAACTCAGCAATGCGTAAAGTTTGCCGTGTTCGCTTAACTTCTGGCTTTGAAGTTTCAAGCTACATCGGTGGTGAAGGCCACAACCTACAAGAGCACAGTGTTGTTCTTATCCGTGGTGGTCGTGTTAAAGACTTACCAGGTGTACGTTACCACACCGTTCGTGGTTCTTTAGACTGTGCTGGCGTGAAAGATCGTAACCAGTCACGTTCTAAATACGGTGCTAAACGTCCTAAGAAGTAATTCTTAAGGCTCTAAACCGCAATCCTTTATCGTCTCGCTTGTCTGATTTCTGCATTTAAAATTGTGAAATTCAAGCGACGTGTAGTAAGGCCAGCGAATAGTACACGACACTTTGTACTTACGGCTGGATCACCCTGAAGTGTCATATTTATAGGTAGTTTAAAATGCCAAGACGTCGCGTAGTCGCTGCTCGTGAAATCCTTCCGGATCCAAAATTCAGCAGCCAAACAATCGCTAAATTCATGAACCACGTAATGCAAGATGGTAAAAAATCTATTGCTGAAAGTATCGTTTACGGTGCTTTAGACCGCGTTCAAGAAAAAAACAAAGTAGACCCAGTTGAATTCTTTGAAGCTACGCTTGAAAAAGTTCGCCCAATGGTCGAAGTAAAAGCACGCCGTGTTGGTGGTGCTACTTATCAAGTGCCTATGGAAGTACGCCCATCCCGTCGTACTGCCCTAGCTATGCGTTGGTTGGTAGATGCTGCTGCTAAGCGTTCTGAAAAAACTATGGCTTTACGTCTTGCTGGCGAGTTGCTTGATGCGGCTGAAGGTAAAGGCGCAGCGATCAAAAAACGTGAAGATGTGCACCGTATGGCTGAAGCCAACAAAGCCTTCTCTCACTACCGCTTCTAAGCGGCTAAAACAGGCCTTAATCAGGAGGATGACAGTTTTGTTTCACACGACTGTCATCAAATCGCTTTAAGTTGCTAGCAGCTTAAAGCGTCCTGTTTTAATAACAAATTTAGGAATGCAAGAAATCATGGCTCGTCAAACCCCAATTTCTCGTTACCGTAATATTGGTATTTCTGCGCACATTGACGCAGGTAAAACAACTACGACTGAACGTATTTTGTTCTACACAGGTGTATCTCACAAAATTGGTGAAGTGCATGATGGTGCAGCAACAATGGACTGGATGGAACAAGAGCAGGAACGTGGTATTACCATTACTTCCGCTGCTACGACTTGTTTCTGGTCTGGTATGGCTAACCAATTCGAACAGCATCGTATCAACGTAATTGACACCCCGGGACACGTAGACTTCACAATTGAAGTAGAACGTTCTATGCGTGTTCTTGACGGTGCTTGCATGGTTTACTGTGCGGTAGGTGGTGTACAGCCTCAGTCTGAAACCGTATGGCGTCAGGCGAACAAATATAAAGTGCCTCGTTTAGCATTCGTGAACAAGATGGACCGTACTGGTGCCAACTTCTTCCGTGCGGTTGAACAAGTAAAAACACGTTTGGGCGGTAACCCTGTGCCAATCGTTGTGCCAATCGGTGCTGAAGATACATTCGCTGGTGTTGTTGACCTGATCGAAATGAAAGCGATTATCTGGGATGAACCATCTCAAGGTATGAAGTTCGAATACGGCGAAATTCCTGCTGATCTTGTTGATACTGCGAACGAATGGCGTACCAACATGGTTGAAGCTGCTGCTGAAGCTTCTGAAGAGTTAATGGACAAGTACCTAGAAGAAGGTGATCTTTCTAAAGAAGACATCATCGCTGGTTTACGTGCTCGTACCTTGGCTTCTGAAATCCAAGTAATGCTTTGTGGTTCTGCGTTCAAGAACAAAGGTGTACAACGTATGTTGGACGCTGTAATTCAGTTCTTGCCATCACCAACAGAAGTTAAAGCGATCGAAGGTATCCTTGACGATAAAGCTGAAACTAAAGCATCTCGTGAAGCATCTGACGAAGCTCCGTTCTCTGCGCTTGCGTTCAAAATCATGAACGATAAATTCGTAGGTAACTTGACATTCGTACGTGTTTACTCTGGCGTTCTTAAACAAGGCGACCCAGTATACAACCCAGTTAAATCTAAACGTGAACGTATCGGTCGTATCGTGCAAATGCACGCAAACGAACGTCAAGATCTTGACGAAATCCGTGCGGGCGATATCGCTGCGTGTGTAGGTCTGAAAGACGTTACTACGGGTGATACATTGTGTGATGAGAAAAACATCATCACGCTTGAACGTATGGAATTCCCAGAGCCAGTAATTTCATTGGCTGTTGAACCAAAAACTAAAGCTGACCAAGAAAAAATGTCAATCGCTTTAGGTCGTTTGGCGAAGGAAGATCCATCGTTCCGCGTACGTACTGACGAAGAATCTGGTCAAACGATTATTGCGGGTATGGGTGAGCTTCACCTTGACATCATCGTTGACCGTATGAAGCGTGAATTCGGTGTTGAAGCGAACATTGGTAAACCAATGGTTGCTTACCGTGAAACGATCAAAAAGTCTGTTGAGCAAGAAGGTAAGTTCGTACGTCAAACAGGTGGTAAAGGTAAATTCGGTCATGTATATGTTCGTTTAGAGCCACTTGATGTCGAAGCTGCTGGTAAAGAATACGAATTCGCTGAAGAAGTTGTAGGTGGTGTAGTACCTAAAGAATTCTTCGGTGCGGTTGACAAAGGTATTCAAGAACGTATGAAGAACGGTGTCTTGGCTGGTTACCCTGTTGTGGGTATCAAAGCGACACTATTCGATGGTTCTTATCACGATGTCGACTCTGACGAATTGTCGTTCAAAATGGCAGGTTCTTATGCATTCCGTGACGGTTTCATGAAAGCAGATCCAATCTTGCTTGAACCGATCATGAAAGTTGAAGTAGAAACTCCAGAAGACTACATGGGCGATATCATGGGTGACTTGAACCGTCGTCGTGGTATGGTTCAGGGTATGGACGACTTGCCTGGCGGTACTAAAGCAATCCGTGCTGAAGTTCCACTTGCTGAGATGTTTGGTTACGCAACTCAAATGCGTTCTATGTCTCAAGGTCGTGCGACATACTCAATGGAATTTGCTAAATACGCTGAAACTCCACGTAACGTGGCTGAAGGCATTATCGCGAAGTTCCAAGCTGGCGGTAAAAAAGGTGACGACGAGTAATCTTTCGATTACTATAAGCCCAAACTAATTTTTTAGTTAATAACCAGTTGCTCATGAGCGACCCTCATGAGCAGTTTATAAAGGAAGATCATCATGGCTAAAGCCAAGTTTGAACGTAATAAACCACACGTAAACGTGGGCACAATCGGTCACGTTGACCATGGTAAAACTACTCTTACTGCTGCGATTGCAACTATCTGTGCAAAAACTTACGGCGGTGAAGCGAAAGATTACTCACAAATCGACTCTGCTCCTGAAGAAAAAGCACGTGGTATTACCATTAATACTTCACACGTAGAATACGACTCTCCAACTCGTCACTACGCGCACGTTGACTGCCCAGGACACGCCGACTACGTTAAAAACATGATTACTGGTGCTGCTCAGATGGACGGCGCGATCCTTGTGTGTGCTGCGACTGACGGTCCAATGCCACAAACTCGTGAGCACATCCTTCTTTCTCGTCAGGTAGGTGTACCTTACATCATCGTATTCTTGAACAAATGCGACCTTGTAGACGACGAAGAGCTTCTTGAGCTAGTTGAAATGGAAGTTCGTGAACTTCTTTCTACTTATGACTTCCCAGGTGATGACACTCCAGTGATCCGTGGTTCTGCGCTTGCAGCACTTAATGGTGATGCTGGTCAATATGGCGAGTCTTCTGTTCTTGCTCTTGTTGAAGCGCTTGACTCTTACATTCCAGAACCAGAACGTGCTATCGACAAAGCATTCTTGATGCCAATCGAAGACGTATTCTCTATTTCTGGTCGTGGTACAGTAGTAACTGGCCGTGTAGAAGCAGGTATCATCAAAGTTGGTGAAGAAGTTGAAATCGTTGGTATCCGTGATACTACGAAAACAACTGTTACTGGCGTTGAAATGTTCCGTAAACTTCTTGACGAAGGCCGTGCGGGCGAGAACTGTGGTGTTCTTCTTCGTGGTACTAAGCGTGAAGACGTACAACGTGGTCAAGTACTTGCTAAACCAGGTACAATCAAGCCGCACACTAAATTCGATGCAGAAGTATACGTACTTTCTAAAGAAGAAGGTGGTCGTCACACTCCATTCCTAAATGGTTACCGTCCACAGTTCTACTTCCGTACAACTGACGTAACTGGTGCTATCCAGTTGAAAGAAGGCGTTGAAATGGTTATGCCAGGTGACAACGTAGAAATGTCAGTAGAATTGATCCACCCAATCGCAATGGACCCAGGTCTACGTTTTGCGATCCGTGAAGGTGGTCGTACTGTAGGTGCTGGTGTTGTTGCGAAAGTAACTGCATAATCACTTTATAGTGTGAAAAAAGCGCGCCGAGAGGTGCGCTTTTTTTATGTCTGTGAGTTTTTTGATTTACTGATCTAAAAGCATGCTCAGACTCATTCGATTGAGCCTGCAAGTAGACTGGTATCTCAAGATGATTAATACGTCTTCGATTCTGAGATAAAAGCTTCTATAATGCACAACTTCCAAAACTGCCTAAAGATAAACGAAGATGATTCGTTTGATGCAACCTTCTGATTTGTCCGCTGTTGTCACCATAGAAAATCAGGTGCAAACCCATCCCTGGACGTTCAAGCAATTCGAAGAATCTCTGCAATGTTATCAATGTACAGTGATTGAGCAGGATCAGCGTATTGTGGGGTTCTGTATTTTGCAACCGGTGCTAGATGAAGCGAATTTACTGTTGATGGCGATTGATCCTAAATTTCAAGGCAAAGGTTTGGGTTATCAATTACTCGATGCTTCTATTGAACAGTTAAACAATCAACCAGTCCAGATTTTTCTGGAAGTGCGTGAAAGTAACCATGCAGCGATTGGATTATATGAAAAAGCGGGTTTTCATCAGATTGATCTCCGCAAAAATTATTATCCGAATCCCGATGGCAGCCGTGAGCATGCCATCATTATGGTAAAAAGCTGTACAGATGACTTTGCCCGGTTATTTAGCTCATAAAGCATTATTTGATAATCGGGTTGTTCCATTCTGAAGGTAGTGTGGTCATCAGGGATTTGCCGAGGCGTTGTATTTCTTCAGCATTCAACTGGCGATTGAGGCGACGCCATTGACCATCAAGTAGAATTTCCAGTGGAATATATTGGGATTTGTAGTTCATCTTGTTGGAATGCGGTACCCAATAGCCCAGATAGACATATTCCAGTCCCTGTAACTGTGCATATTCGATCTGTTTCAAGATCGCAAAAACGCCGAGCGAGCGGCGGCTTTCATCCGGATCAAAGAAGGTATATACCGCAGATAAGCCATCATCCATCAAATCGCAGGTGGAGACACTGATCAGGCGATCCCCTAACCATAATTCCAGAAAAAAGCTTTCGGTACAGCTATGTACTAAAAATTTTTCAAACTGATCCTGACTGGCAGGGAACATATCACCATCGGCATGCCGTTCATTGATGTAACGTTCATACAGGGCGTAATGGGTAGCATTGGCTGCCGAGCTTGGAATGATCTTCATTTGCAGATCCTGATTACGCTTCCAGGCTTTTTTTTGTGCACTGGTCATGATGAAGTCTTGTATGGGAACTCGGCAGGACAGGCATTGTCGGCAAAGATGACATTCTGGGCGATAGACAAAATCCCCGCTACGACGAAAACCGATCCGTGACAGTTCGGAAAGGGTCACGACATCAATACGATGGGCAGGATCCAGAAAGACCATCCGTGCTGATTTATTTTCCAAATAGCTGCAGTCATGGGGTGGCGTAATGTAATACTGTAAGTCATTTAATGGGGACTTAGGATGATAAGAGTTCATAATAAAGGTCCCTCTTTATTGTCATTCGGTCAGTTTTGCAGTTTCTGCTATTGTTTTACTTGAAAATACACTGTCTTGATATTTTTTCCAATTGATGGGCGGTTGATTAATTACATCTTGTAACGATTTTAGATACGCTTGACGAGAAAGTGTACATGCTCCCAGACTCAATAAATGATCATTGACCAGTTGGCAGTCAATCCACGGCAGTTGCTGTTCTTGTCCAATCAACATGAGCGTATAAAAGGCCATTTTGGATACATCGGTGCGTTGACTAAACATCGACTCACCAAAACAACCCTGTCCAATGGTTACACCATAGAGTCCACCAACCAACTGATCTTGCTCCCAGACCTCAATACTATAGCCATAACCCGCTGCAAAAAGTGCAGAGTAACCCTCAATGATCTGTTCGCTGATCCAGGTTTCGTTGGCATAGTGACGGGGTAAGGCACAACAGCGAATGACCTGTTCAAAGGCTTTGTTGACTGTAATGTGGTAATCCTGCTTTTTCATGGAGCGGAGTAAGGATTTACTTGGATGGTAGTGCTGTGGCTCGATAATGCATCTAGGCTCAGGGCTCCACCAGCAAATTGGTTCATCTTCATTGAACCAGGGAAATAAGCCATGGGTATAAGCTTCATACAGCGTAGAAGGGGAGAGGTCTGCACCAATACAAATCAGTCCCTGGCCTTCAGGATCTGAAGCGATAGGATCAGGAAATAGATACTGTGAAGGTGGCAGCAATTGCATGTCAAAGCTCCATCCATAAAATGCAGGGAAGTATGATGTTAAAGCAAATACTACAAAATCCAAATACAGATAAAAAAAGCCGTCTAGTGACGGCTTTTTTATTCAGCATGTCTGAGAGAATTATTCACCCAAGGCATCTAGATATTTTTCTGCATCGAGTGCTGCCATACAGCCTGAACCTGCTGAAGTAATCGCTTGACGGTAGACACTATCCGCCACATCACCTGCAGCAAATACACCAGCGACTGAGGTGGCAGTCGCATTGCCTGCTGTACCGCTTTGCACTTGAATATAGCCATTCCGTAATTCGAGCTGACCTTCAAACATGGTTGTATTAGGTTTGTGGCCAATCGCAATAAACACACCCTGTACATCAACCTGTTGGGTTGAGTCATCTTGGGTTGATTTCAAACGTACACCTGTTACACCCGTGGTGTCGCCAAGGACTTCGTCGACTTGATGGTTCCAGATAATGCTGATCTTGCCTTCTTTTTCTTTTTCGAAAATATGATCTTGCAGAATTTTCTCAGAACGCAGGCTGTCACGGCGATGAACCAGAGTAACATGCGACGCAATATTAGAAAGGTACAGTGTTTCTTCAACTGCGGTGTTACCACCACCCACTACCATGACGTTTTGATTTTTATAGAAGAAACCGTCACAGGTCGCACAGGCACTCACGCCTTGTCCCATAAAGGCCTGTTCTGATTCCAGACCTAAATACTGTGCCGTTGCCCCAGTGGCAATGATCAGGGCATCACAAGTATATTCTTCCATATCGCCTTTAAGCACAAATGGGCGGCTGTTTAAATCAACTTCATTGATATGGTCATAAACCAGTTCAGTGCCGAAGCGCTCTGCATGGGCTTGCATACGTTCCATCAAGGCAGGCCCAGTCAAACCTTCAGGATCACCCGGCCAGTTGTCGACTTCAGTGGTCGTGGTTAACTGGCCACCTAACTGCATACCGGCAATCAGGGTTGGTTTTAAATTGGCACGTGCCGCGTACACAGCAGCACTATAACCTGCAGGACCTGAACCTAAGATGATTAAACGCGAGTGGCGAGTGCTCATGGAATTATCCTTTTTATTTAAAAATTAACAAAATTATACGGGAAATGCAGAGGGAGTTGTGTTCGATCAATGTCGATATTATTGATCATGTAAATCGATTTGAGCTATATAGAAAAAGTTAACAACTCATCTAAATAATCGTGCATCTTTTTTCGTTGAACAGGTGCATAATATAAAGATTTATTCTTTCACGCTAGCGATTCGCTACAGCAGAAGAACACGATAAATAATTGCTTACAGGACAGTATATGACTGCGGTGTCGAGTGTTTATGCACAGCGCTTACTATTAACCCTATTCTTGGTGTCATTCGGGATTTATCTGTTTCTGGCAACAGTAACCTATACACCTTTTGATCCGGGTTGGATGCATATTTCCAGTGATACCCAACAAGTTTCCAATGCCAGTGGGGTAGCGGGTGCTTGGATTGCGGATTTGCTGTTTGGCTTTCTGGGCTGGGCCAGTATTCTGGTGCCTTTATACTTCTTTATTGAAGCCATCCAGGTCTGGTGGCCACGCAGTTTTCTCAACCGTCCTTTCCGTTATGCTGCACAATTTTTTATTGTTTTGGCTTCTTCGAGTCTGGTATATCTCTACGGTAATTTACCGGCAGATACCTTGGAAAATGCTGCGGGTGGCATTATTGGGTATGAGTTGGGGGAAAGTCTTTCTGGATTACTGACGATTTATGGTGCCACGATATTTCTGGTCGCGTTCTGGATTTTATTGGTGACTTTGGCGTTTGGTATCCAGTGGAATAAAACCTGGGCAACGCTGAAAGCAGCTCCGGCTTATTTACAGGATCTGTTCTACCGGAATGTACCAGAAAGTGAGTCTGCCTATGACCGTACTGAATTATCGGTTAAAAAGGGGATGCCACAAAAAAATCTGAGCCCACAGACCGAAGTCGAAACCCCTGCGATACAAGAAGCTGTACCCGTCAAAACAGCCAACAAGCATGATGTAGTAGCTGCACGTCTGTTTGCTGAAATGGTAGAAAAAGAACAGCAAGCTGAGCCAGAAAACTTGCAGCCCCAATCCGTCTTGATTGATCCGGAAGATGAAGAAGAATTTGAACGGACCTTGCAAAAAGCACATCAATTAGAAAAAGAAAGCCAACGCATTATTCCGACAGGCGAAGTCTGGCGGGCTTTGCAGGAACATGATGATCCCAAAAATGAGATTGAAGCCTTACTGAAAGCTGCAGATGATGAACAGCCATTGATTTTGTCACAAGAACATCATGCGGTAGAAGAACGGTCAATATCTGAAAAAACCGTTACTGCTGACCACAAAAATGCCAAAGGTGCAGACTTCAATCTGGACTGGAATGATGATGAAATTTTTGATGAATTATTGGCTGCAGTGCCCAATAACAAAACTGTGGCTGATGTCCATACGCCATTTCAGTCCCAAACAGCTTTGTCAGAGGCATTGAACAGTTCCGCTGTTACCGCAACAGTCAATCCTGCGATTGCGGTGACCGCCAGTGCCATGACAGGTGCTACCCTCCAGCCTAAAGCTTTCTCGAATCTAGATACTGAACTCGATGCATTAGATGATTTACTGGTTGAGGAAGATGAATTGATCGAAGCACGCTCTACTGTGCTCGAATCTAAAGCTGAGCTCGTAAGAGAAAAAACTGACTTTGCGCAGGAACAGCAAAATCACTTCATTAAGCCAGAGGAAAAGGCGCCGCTGTCCAAAGAACAATTTGTTGAGGCTTGGCAAGAAACTGCAGGTAAGCCGGAAGCGGATGCATTTTCTGAACTTGAAGATGAGTTCGACTTTGATGCGCCTTTAACCGATGCCGCAGGACGCCCTTTATCTCGTGCCATGCAGGTCGCACAAAAACGCCGAGATTTACCGACTTTGCCAGGACTGGATTTGCTGGATGAGGTTGATCCAAACAAAAAAGTCAATTTCACGGCTGAACAGCTGGCACGTTTATCTGAACTGCTGGAAATTAAACTGCAAGAGTTCAATGTCAAAGCCAAGGTGATCGAGGCACAACCAGGACCAGTGGTAACACGTTTTGAGCTCGATCTTGCACCGGGTGTTAAAGCCTCTAAAGTGACCAACATTTCCCGTGACTTGGCACGTTCCATGTCGATGGCTTCGGTGCGTGTAGTCGAGGTGATTCCGGGTAAACCGTATATTGGCATTGAAGTGCCGAATAGTAGCCGCGAAATGGTGCGCTTGATTGAACTGGTTCGAACGCCAAAATTTGAGGATCCCGAGGGTATCCTTTCCATGGCTATGGGTAAGGATATTTCCGGTAATCCAGTGATTACTGAATTGGGTAAAGCCCCTCACATGCTGGTTGCAGGCACCACCGGTTCGGGTAAGTCGGTGGCGGTGAACTCTATGATTTTATCCATGTTGTTAAAATACACGCCGGATCAGTTACGTTTGATCCTGATTGACCCGAAACAGCTGGAACTGGCCAACTATAACGATATTCCACATTTGCTCACGCCTGTGGTTACGGACATGAAAGATGCCGTGAGTGCCCTGAACTGGTGTGTCAATGAAATGGAACGTCGTTATAAGCTGATGTCTTTCCTGAAAATTCGTAAAATCAGCGACTATAACCGCAAGGTAGAAGAGGCGATTGCCAATGGCGAAGATCTGATTGATCCGACCTGGAAACCGAGTGATTCAGCGACCCAAGAACGTGCACCACGCTTAACGCCATTACCTTCGATTGTGATTGTGGCCGATGAGTTTGCCGATATGATCATGCAGGTGGGCAAAAAGGCGGAAGAGATGATTACCCGTCTGGCACAAAAATCCCGTGCAGCCGGTATTCACCTGCTATTAGCGACCCAGCGTCCTTCGGTGGACGTGATTACCGGTTTGATTAAAGCCAACATTCCAACCCGTGTGGCACTGCGGGTAAACTCGAAAATTGACTCACGGACGATTCTGGATGCTGGCGGTGCAGAAGATTTACTCGGTCATGGTGACATGTTGTTCCTTGGGCCGGGTAAGATTGAGCCAGAACGTGTGCATGGGGCATTTATTGCCGATGATGAAGTGAACCGGATTTGTGATGCCTGGCGTGAACGAGCCAGTCCAAACTATGTTGATGAAATTCTCACCCCATTTGATGAAGAACCGACTTCACGTGGTTTTGAGGAGGGTGATGGTGGTTCTGAACGTGACATGTTGTATGAGCAGTGCGTGGCCTTTGTACTGGAAACCCGTAAAGCTTCGACGTCTTCGCTGCAGCGTAAATTTAGTCTGGGCTATAACCGTGCTGCCCGAATCATCGACCAGATGGAAGAAAATGGTATCGTCAGCTCGATGGGTGCCAATGGTAAACGTGACATTCTGGTTTAAATGTTAACGAAAGTCTTCAATAAAAAAGCCTGCACACGCAGGCTTTTTTATTGGGTGGATTCAGGCAAACTTGGCCAATACGTCTAGAAATGGTGCGCTTTGACGTGGGTATTCCGCAATAACGTCATGAATGCGCTGGCCTTGTGGATTCTTTGCATTGAGATCACGGCCATCTGCGATGAATTGTGTCAACAGACGCTCGTAATCACTTGGACGCATATGTTTGAAAGCATGGTAAAGCACGTGAAAATCGCCATTCACGCCTTCAGGAGGAAGTTGGTTGAGGTAGGCAAAAACACGCTCATCGGACCATTCTTCATTGAAAGTTGCTGGCTGTGATAGTGCCATGACAATCTCCTCAGTTAAAAATTCAAATTAAAAAAAGGCAAAATAACTGGCGTTATTTTGCCTTGATTCAATCTGCTTGACTAATCAGTAATGAGATTAACGTTCTTCAGGCAAATTGATATTCATTTCCAGCATTTCGATGTTGGCTTCAGAACGTACCTGCATCTGGATATGCTGTTCATCAACACCACGCACGTAGCGGTTCACTACCTGCATGATTTCTTTCTTCATTTGGTCAATCTTGTCTTGGCTTAAACGTTTGCCCAAGCCTTGTTCTGAGGCAACGATGACTTTTAAACGGTCTTTGGCAGTTTTGGCACTCGGCTGTTTATCGTCTGCACTAAAAAGTTTACTCCAGAATCCTGCCATCTCTACGCTCCAAATAGTCGTGCTAACCAGCCTTTCGGTTTCACGGTGATATGACGATAAGGACGTTCTTCACCAAGGAAACGGGCTACGAGATCATCATAAGCCTGACCAGCATTTGCTTCTTGATAAAGAATAACCGGTTTACCTTCGTTAGAGGCTTGCAATACGCTTGCGCATTCTGGAATTACGCCGAGAGTCGGGACGCGTAAAATATCCTTGGAGATGTCATCAATGGTAAGCATTTCCTGACGATCCGCACGTTCCGGGTTATAACGGGTGATGCATAAATGTTTGCGTACACGTCCTTCGTTTTGTTCTACTTTTTTGGTTTTGCTGTCCAGCATGCCAATAATCCGGTCAGAGTCACGCACCGAAGAAATTTCCGGATTCGTGACAATGATCGCTTCATCTGCATGATACATTGCCAAGATCGCACCACGTTCGATACCGGCAGGAGAGTCACAGATAATGTAGTCAAATTCTTGTGAAAGCTCATCGATTACACGTGCTACACCTTCATCGGTGAGGGCATCTTTGTCGCGTGTTTGAGATGCAGGCAAAATATAAAGATTTTCAATATCCTTATCACGGATTAATGCCTGCTGTAAGCGGGCTTCATTATTAATCACATTGACAAAATCATAAACCACGCGGCGTTCACAACCCATGATCAAATCAAGGTTACGCAAGCCTACGTCAAAATCGATCACAACAGTTTTATGGCCACGTAGGGCTAAACCTGTTGCAAAAGATGCACTTGTTGTAGTTTTACCCACACCACCTTTGCCTGATGTTACGACAACAATTTTGGCCACCGAATCCACTCCTGTTATGGTCATTCACCCTTCATTTCGGGTTGTTATGGTGTTTAATTTATACCTTAAATTTCCAGAGCTTCAAATTCAAGCTCTTGGTTATTATTCAAATAAATATGTACAGGTTTTTTGCTCATATGCTGCGGGATGTCATCCGCAACGCAATAGGTTCCTGCAATAGATACCAATTCTGCTTCTAGTGAATGGCAGAAAATCCGTGCGGTGGTATTGCCGCCCGCGCCGGCGATGACTCTACCACGAACACTGCCATAAATATGTATATTTCCTGAAGCGATCACTTCCGAGCCACTGTTGATGCCTGCATTGATAATAATATCGCCGTGGTCTTGTACCAGGCATTGGCCGGTACGCAAAATTTCGTTGTGATAGGCACTGCTGTGACGCAGGATTTTTGCCGGTTCTGCTGTTTCCGTCGCAGCTTCAACCGGTGTTTCTACAATCTGTTCCTGGGTCGGCTTAATCCGCTGTAAAGGACGATCAGCTGGTAGAACCGGGAACTGAATGGCGCGCGCCTGGTCACCTAACAGACCATCAATCACAGCCATGGGTTGCAAATCCAGACTAATCAATAACTGGATCAGGGCAATTAACTCTTGTTCGACGGTGCTGTCTAAAATGACCAGTGCACCTTGATACGCGCTTTCATGTAATAGGGAGGTCAGTTGCTGGCGGATTGCGTCATGATCATTGGTATCAAAGGTTAACCGGGTGAAATTCACCATTCGCCCGGTAATCCGTATGTCAGCCATAATTATTCCTTGAGCGCTTCAGACGGAATTGATGGAATGTCGAAGCAAATGTTGTAAATAGAGCAAATCCTAGACCAAATCGGTGCAATTCTCTAGTTGCACGATCAAATATTTTTTAGTAAATGTTTATTCTTTCCCTTGGTCATGTTTTTCTAAAGTTTCCAGCCACTGTTTGACTTTGACCTGTTTATGCAGGGCGTCCAGACTTTCAAAAACTGCCGATTCTACCAGTTGTTCCAGGGCTGCGTTTTCAATGTTGAGTTGGCTGATATTTTCTGCAATCTCCCGATAAATTGGATTTGGTTGCTCAGCATTCCCCGAAGTCCAGGGTTGTATGAGCCCCAAACTGATATTTTCGCCCAGACGCTGTCCAATGCTCTGGATCTGCTGCTCAATACGCCCACCAACCAGCGGAATCAGGCGGAGTAGCTGGGTCAGTTCCGGCGTATCTTCAATGGCTTGGTTTACCACCAGTCCTACATTTTTAGCAATGTGCTGTTGCTGCTGTTGGAGTTGTGTGGCCAAGGTTTCTTGTAGAATTTCAACCAGTGCATTGGCGAACAACTGACGGTGATGATCGACCAGATCGTGGATAATCTGTTTATGTGTGGTACTGGTGCTAAGTTCGCGTTTGATGCCTTCCAGCACGGTCAGGACGATACGGCTGGACAATTCTTCCAGCATGACATGATAGTAAAATTGCACGCGTTTGGAGAACCATTCTGGAATGACCTGATAGCCGAGTTCACTAAGCCGGTAAGCAATGACACTGGCGCGTAACAGACGCAAGAAACGCAGTTCCGGCATAATCGCCAGGATTTCATACCAGTGCACAAAAGGGAAAAAGAACCAGCGTGGATGGTGCTGCCGAATGATTGCGGTCAACCAGCGCAGCAATAACTCAACAATTAGATAACCGGTAAACCATTCTTCAGTTTTGATTACCCAAGGGTGCAGTTCACTGCGGTAAAACTGCAGGGCTTCAGGCAGATGCAGAAAGGTAAAAATGGAGGCACCGAAATCACTCATCAGCATGGCATTGGCTGCCAGACAGAACAGGTTAATGACGATGAGCAGCATCATGAACATGTCATAAATTAAAAACAGCTTCCAGGACCAAGTATCATGACGGATCGGGTGGAAACTGTTTTTAATCGGGTTGAGTGACATAAGCGCCTTAAATCGGTGAAATTTAGAAAAATTAGCTGTTTTGATACTTGCGCTTCATCTCATCGATGAGCTGATCTTTTTCACGCCAGACCTGGTCCAGCCATGCCTGAAAACGCTGGCGATATTCAGGATCATCCTCATAATTGCCGCCATGCACCCAGTCAGGAATCTCGATTTTGCGCATATGCACCGCAATCCGTGAAACCTCACCCAGCCAGAAATGATGATATTCCGGAATGCCATCAGGATAAACGATGGTCATGTCGACAAGCGCATCAATCTGGTCACCTAAAATGTTCAATGCCAGCGCCAGTCCACCGGCTTTGGGTTTGAGCAAGTGTTGATACGGAGATTGCTGCTGCTCATGTTTTTGCTGGGTAAAACGTGTGCCTTCGAGATAATTCAGTAGCGTAAAGGGTTGACTGAGCAACTGTTCACAAGCTTTACGTGCTTCAGCCAGATCACGGGTTTTGAGTTCCGGATTTTTCGCAATCTGTTCCTTGCTATGACGTTTCATCATCGGGAAACCGAGAATTTTGAATGCCTGACCAACAAATGGAATGAAAATGAGTTCCCATTTGGTAAAGAAACGGGTCAGGGGCATACGACGTAGACCGAAATATTGATTCACGGTGGTATCGACCCAGCTTTGGTGATTGCAGACCATCAAATAGCGACCCTGCAAGCTCAGCTGTAAATCGGGCTCAATTTCAATATCCCAGTGCAGATGCGGCAACACACGATCAATCAGCCAATTGTTCACACTGAGCCAGCTGTTGGTAATTTGGATGTTGGTTTGATCCACTTTACGTGATTTTTTGATGAGCTTGGTCAAGCCCAGTGCCAGAACAGGAGGGCCATGTAGAAAGGTACTGCCGGTAATGACCGAACCTACAGTGAGGCCTCGTTTGATTTTTTGTAATAATGGTTGTTTCTGTGGATGAGATGGCATACAACAATCCTGCTGGATAATTCGGTCTGTAAACGAATGTGATCAAATATAGCCAGAGTTTCACCGAGAAGAAAGCCAAAAAGTTGACTGTGAAGGAATTATGGTGAAACAGCTCACACTCATGAAAATTCTTATTACAAATTGTAACTAAATGCTTTATTGTTAACAAAAAATCAATGGTCTAGCGCCATTTTTTCTTTCATCATCCCTCATGTAAACAACAAACACAATGTAAGGAGGCATGCAATGCGTGCACTAGTCATTTCAACAGTAGTCGGGGCGTTGGCACTTTCTGGTTGCCAGAATATGGAATATGACAAAACTGCAATGGGTGCCGGCTTAGGTGCTTTATTAGGTGCGGGTATCGCATATTCTAATGCTGACAAAGATAAAATGGGTCAAGCTGCTGCGATCGGTGCTGTTGTAGGCGCGGGTGCGGGTTTGTTACTTGACAAGAAAGAAAAACGTTTACGTGAAGAATTGGCAGGTACTGGTGTTGACGTTAACCGTAATGCAGACGGTTCGATCAACATGGTCATGCCATCTGTGACTTTCGCAACAGACTCTTCTGCGATTCAACCACGCTTCCAATCTGCATTGAATGATGTAGCGCGTGTATTACGTGAAGATGGCACAGCAAGCAAATTAGCGTTGGTGATCCATGGTCATACAGATAGCGTAGGTTCTGATAGCTATAACCAGGCGTTGTCTGAGCGTCGTGCAAACTCTGTCTTGAGCTATTTGGCTTCTCAGGGTCTTCCTTCTTCTCGTATGACTGCGCGTGGTTATGGTGAAACTTCTCCAGTGGCAAGCAATGATACTGCTGCAGGCCGTGAGCAAAACCGCCGTGTAGAAATTACTGTTTATGAAACTCGCTAATCCGAGTGACTAAAATAAAAAACCACCTTCGGGTGGTTTTTTATTTTTTGCAAATGCTTACTTTTCGGCTTTAGTTCATCTTCAAGACAAGACTATAATCTCTGCCGAAATGCAGCCGAGGTAGAGATATGTCATCCGCAAGTCAACTGAATGACAAGCAACTTGAAGCCATGAAATATACTCAAGGACCCTTGTTAGTTTTGGCGGGTGCCGGTTCAGGTAAAACCTCGGTGATTACCCGGAAAATTGCCTATCTGGTGCAGCACTGCCGTATTCCTGCACATCGTATTACCGCGATGACCTTTACCAACAAGGCCGCACGCGAAATGAAAGAGCGTGTGTCAAAGCTGTTGTCACGTGAAGAAGCCAAGGGCCTATCCGTTTCTACTTTCCATACTTTTGGCCTGAATCTGTTGCGTTTAGAGCTGAAGAACACGCCGTTAAAAGCCAATTTTTCGATTCTGGATGCGGATGATTGTAAACGGATCTTGATGGATCTGATGCATCGCGACAATCTTTCGGGTGCAGAAAGTAAAGATCTGATCGCTAAAGCGATGAAAAAAATTTCCGACTGGAAAAATGATCTAATTCCACCGGAACAGGCACATTCGACCTGTGAGACGCCAGAAGATGTGCAAATGGCCCATCTGTATCAACTGTATGAACGCAATTTGCGTGCTTACAATGCGGTGGATTTCGATGATCTGATTGTCATGCCAACCCGTCTGTTACAGGAAAATGCCGAAGTACGGGATAAATGGCAGAACCGGGTACGTTATTTATTGGTCGACGAATATCAGGATACCAACACGGCGCAATATATTTTAGTCAAATTGCTGGTCGGGGTCATGGGGCAGTTCACTGCTGTGGGCGATGATGACCAGTCCATCTACGCTTGGCGTGGTGCCAAGCCTGAAAATATGGCCTTGCTGAAACAAGACTTTCCGAACCTGAAAGTCATCAAGCTGGAGCAGAATTACCGTTCCACCAGCCGGATTCTGAAATCTGCCAATGCCGTGATTGCCAATAACCCGCATATTTTTGAAAAGACGTTGTGGAGTGACAAAGGCCATGGCGAACTGATTCGTGTTATTACCTGCCGTAATGATGATGATGAAGCCGAACGGGTAGTGAAAGACCTGCTCACCCATAAGTTGATGAACGGTAAAAACTGGAAAGACTACGCGGTGCTGTATCGTGGTAATTTCCAGGCAAGGGTGCTGGAAACCCAGTTACGCCAGATGCAGATTCCCTACAAACTCTCTGGTGGACAATCCTTCTTTGCCCGGGCTGAAATTAAGGACGTGATGAGCTATTTACGTCTGATTATTAATCCGGAAGATGACAGTGCTTTCCTGCGCATTATCAATACACCAAAACGCGCGATTGGTCCGGTCACGCTAGAAAAACTCGGATTGTTCTCACAGGAAAATAATCTGTCTTTATTGATGGCATCTAGTGACCAGCGCCTGTCCATGGTATTGCCGAAGAAAGCGGCAACGCAGTTGCACGAATTTGCTGACTTTATTGGTAACTTTACCCGTGAACTGTTGGATGATGATGAACCTGTACCGAAAATTCGCCAGATGATGATGGAAGCAGGTTATATCGATTACATCCGAGAACAGGCCGCGACACCGGCACAGGAAAAAACCAAGCTGGATAATATCGAAACCTTATATGCCAGTATCCAGAGCCTGATTAACCGGGCAGAGGATGTCGATGAAAAAAATATTGAAATCGTAATTCGCAAAATGGTGCTGCTTGACATGCTCGAACAGCAGCAGGAAGAAGAAGATACCGATAAAGTGAATCTGCTGACGCTGCATGCGGCAAAAGGACTAGAATTTCCTTTCGTTTATATCATGGGCTTGGAAGAAGAGCTGTTACCGCACAAGAACTCGATTGCTGCCGAAACGATTGAGGAAGAACGCCGTCTGATGTATGTCGGAATTACCCGAGCACGTCAGGGGTTGACACTCACCTTGGCAGAGCAGCGCAAAAATGGTGGACAGATGAAACAGATGACACCAAGTCGTTTTCTGGATGAGCTGCCGCAAGACGAGATCGAATGGCTGGGGCGTAAAAAGAAACTGGCGGCCAATGTTGATCCAAAAGAACAGGCACAGATGTATCTGCAAAATCTGAAAGCCTTACTCAAACGTTAAAATATCCTCTCCCTTGAAATTAACAGGAAAAATTATGAAAGTTCAGTTGAAAGTACTCGATCCGCGTTTGGGCAATGAATGGCCATTACCGACCTATGCCACCGCAGGTTCTGCTGGGCTGGACTTACGTGCCTGTTTAGACGAAGCGATTCAGATTGAGCCGGGACAAACCATTTTAGTCAAAACCGGTATGGCGATTTATATTGAAGATGTGAATTATGCGGGACTGATTTTGCCACGTTCGGGTTTGGGTCATAAACACGGCATCGTATTGGGTAACCTGGTTGGCTTGATTGACTCGGATTATCAGGGTGAATTGATGGTGTCCGTGTGGAACCGAGGTCAACAGCCGTTTTGTCTAGAGCCGGGTGAGCGTTTGGCACAATACGTTCTGGTTCCGGTTATTCAGGCAGAGTTTGAGCAGGTGGATGAATTCGTTGCAACCGAACGTGGTGCGGGCGGTTTCGGTCATACTGGTAAAAACTAAGTCTCACTACGCTAATGAAAGCCTGTTTCGACAGGCTTCATTTCATTCTATGCTTGAATAATATGAAAAAATGGATTAAAAAGTAGCCGGATTTTTAGATGACAAAAACATTACTTGTTTATTACAAAATTTTTCAAGTATCATGATTTCCTTCGAGTAGGCTTTCTTTTCAAGATCTAAAAGAATAGCCATGGATGTACATACCTCATGTTTCCATTTTACATTTTCCGCGCTTACGATATTCGTGGAAAGATTTCTGTTCTGACTCCCGAATTGGTTCAAGCGATTGCTCAAGGTTTGGTACAACAATATCAGCAAGCCGGGCAAACTGAACTGGTCATTGGCTATGATGCCCGTCTCAGCAGTCCCTTTTATGCCCAGTTAATTGCACAAGTCTGCCGTAATCATGGTTTGGCGGTAACTGAACTCGGCTGCTGCTCAAGTCCTTTAATGTATTACATAGCGCGGGATTTTTCCGGCAATGGCATTATGGTCACCGCCAGTCATAACACAAAATCTGACAATGGAATCAAATGGATTATTCAGGGTGAACCCCCATCTCCAGAAATGATCCAACACGTGGCACAGCAGGCGATGAAAGCCTATCAACCTGCACAAAAAATCCCCTTGCAATTGCTTCAGAATGAAGTCAAAAGTCAATATTGTCTGCAATACCAACAGGCATTATTACAGGACATCCAGCTAAAACGCAGTTTTAAAGTCGTCCTAGACGGATTGCATGGCTCTGCGGGGCATTGTGCTCAATTTATTCTCAATAAACTAGGCTGTGAGGTGATTGCCTTGCGCTGTGAGGCAAACGGTGAATTTCCAGATCATGCACCGGATCCTTCACAAGCTTCCCATCTGGAAAAACTACGTCATGCCATCCGGGAACATCAAGCTGATTTAGGCATTGCCTTGGATGGTGATGGTGACCGTTTAGTACTGGTGGATGAAAATGCCCACATTATTACTGCAGACCGCTTACTGTCATTTTTTGCCAAAATCTGTTTGGATGCTCATCCCCAGCATGAAATCGTATTTGATGTGAAGTGCTCCAGCATGGTTCGTGAGACCGTAGAAAAATCGGGTGGCCAAGCCAAAATGATCCGCACTGGGAGCAGCTTTTTACGCACATACCTGTCGCAATCTCAAGGTCATGCCATTTTTGGTGGGGAATATGCCGGGCATTATGTATTTAATGACGGACGCGGTTTTGGTTATGATGATGGCCTGTATGCTGCACTGCGGGCAATGGAATATTTGAGCCAGTTTCCACAGATGAGTCTATCGCAGTTGTTGCAGGATTTCCCGGATCGTTGCGCAACAGAAGACACTTATGTCAGTACCTATCAGATGAATCCGAAACAGCTGTTGCAGGATATTGAGATTTCCAGTCAGTGTTTAGGGGCCCAGTTGAGTAAAATCGATGGGGTAAGGCTTGATTTTGATGGTGGTTTTGGCATTATTCGAGCCTCGAATACCGGTGAATACTTTACCGTACGTTTTGATGCGGATAATCCGCTCAAACTGGCTGAAATCCGTAATCAGTTTGTGTCCATGTTACGTGATCGATATCCCAACATCGCCCAAGATATTTTAAATGCTCAATAAGGAGAGGTGCATGCCACATCAACAGACCGGCCTCGACAAAGCGCAAATTCTGACTGAAGCTTTGCCGTACATTCAACGTTTTGCAGGTAAAACGTTGGTGGTGAAATACGGTGGCAATGCAATGACTGACCCGGAGCTGGAAAGTTCATTTGCCCGTGACATCGTGCTTTTAAAAACAGTCGGTTTGAACCCGATTGTTGTGCATGGTGGCGGACCACAAGTCGATTCATTCCTGAAACAGTTGGGGCGTGAATCTGATCGGATTGATGGTATGCGTGTCACGGATCCGGCGACCATGGAAGTGGTGGAAATGGTCTTGGGTGGCAGCGTGAACAAGTCGATTGTGAACTTGATCAACCAGCATGGTGGCCGTGCGATTGGCTTAACCGGTAAAGATGGTAATCTACTTCGTGCACGTAAACTGTTGATGAAAAAACAGGCTGAAGACGGTACAGAACAACAGATTGACCTAGGTTTGGTCGGCGAAGTTGTTGGCGTGAAGACGGATGTGCTGGAAATGTTTACCCAAAGCGATTTTATTCCAGTGATTGCTCCACTTGGTGTTGATGATGAAGGCAATACCTATAACATCAATGCGGATTTGGTGGCGGGTAAAGTAGCCGAAGCCTTAGGCGCAGAAAAACTTATCCTGTTGACCAATATTGCCGGTGTATTGGATGAAAACAAGAATCTCTTGACGGGTTTAACCACACAAGAAGTCGACCGTTTAATTGAAACAGGTGTGATTTATGGTGGCATGATTCCTAAAGTTGGCTGTGCCTTGGATGCAGTTAAAGGGGGAGTCGTGAGTGCCCATATCGTGGATGGCCGTGTTCCGCATGCAACCTTGTTGGAAATCTTTACTGATCACGGTGTAGGTACCCTCATTACCAACCGTGGTAAACGCTAATCATCAGCAATAAAAAAGCCTCCTTGTGAGGCTTTTTTATTGCTGTAATTTTAGTCACTTAATTGTCATCAACTTCGCCTAGTTTATAGCGATGACTTGTAGAGGATGTCATCGATGTTAGCCAAGTTGAACCCGTCACAACAAAATTTTGATGTGTCATTTCCCACAGGAATTACTGCGCCAAAAACAGAATATTTATTTGAATGGGTGGACTCACTCAAAGTCTTACAAGAAGTACAACGCTTTCGTGCTCAACAATTTTCTGAGCAATTTGGGGTCAATTTCCCGCAGCAATTGGATCAGGATCTTTATGATTTTGGTTGTGAACATGCTGTGTTACGCAATAAAGAGACCCGTGAAATTATTGCGTATACCCGCTTAAAAATGTTTCAAGGGCACGAATTGGCACAAAGTTATAGTGCACAAGAATTTCAAGTGTTCCCACAGTTATCCCATTTGGACAATGTGGTGGAAATGGGCCGGGTCTGTGTACATTCGCGTTACCGTTCGAGTAAAGCACTTTCTACTTTGTGGCTGAATCTAATTCCGAAAGTCTTGTGGGGAATGCGTGCAAAATATCTGATCGGTTGTGTAAGTATCCGCTGGGAAGGGAATCAGTCACGTGCTTACCATACCCATCAGTATCTACAGCAATTAGATCCTGCAAGAACAGTCGACATCCAGCCATTACAGGCATTTGAACCTCGCCTCAACGATACGATTTTGGCTCAGGATGAGAAAATTCCAAAACTGTTTGATGTGTATTTAGAGATGCAGGCCAAATTGTCTAAACAGGCCTATTTAGATCAGCAGTTCAATTGTCTGGACTATTTCGTGCTGCTTGAAGTCAAAAAAATGGCACGTAACTTTATGCTGCAACAGAAGGCGGGTTAAGCTGCATCATCGGTCAGGTTCGATAATCTGATTTGCAAGGCGAAATCGACTGATGCACAATAAACACTTAATTTTATCAGGTGTTTCTGAAGTCTATGTGCCAGTTACTCGGAATGAATTGTGCGACCCCCACGGATATTACCTTTTCTTTCCGAGGGTTTTCACAGCGGGCAGGGATTACCTCAGATCATTGTGATGGTTTCGGCATCGCATTTTTTGAGGATAAAGCCTGCCGTCTGTTTGTCGATAACCAGTCGGCTGTTGAATCACCGATCGCTGAACTAATCCGTAACTATCCGATCAAATCTCGCAACGTGATTGCACATATCCGCAAGGCGACCCAGGGAAAAATCAATTTGGAAAATTCTCATCCTTTTATGCGCGAGTTATGGGGGCGTCACTGGATTTTTGCACATAACGGTGATTTACATGATTTTCAGCCTGCTTTAACTGGACGTTTTATGCCGGTGGGGAATACTGACAGTGAGCGTGCTTTTTGTTATTTGCTGGATCAGTTGGTGGAACGTTTTGGTTATGTCGAACCGGCACTGGATGAGATTTTTGCAGTGTTGGCTGAGGTTTCTCCACAAATTGCAGAGCATGGGACCTTTAATTTTTGTCTATCCAATGGACAGGCGCTGTTTAGTTATGCCACCACCAAACTGCACTGGCTGGTACGTGAATATCCTTTCAAGCCGGCACGTTTGATTGATCTGGATGTGGAAGTCGATTTTAGTCAGGTGACGACGGCGGCAGACCGTGTAGCAGTCATTACCACCGATCCCTTAACGCAAAACGAAGTTTGGACTGCGTATGTTCCAGGGCAGATGATTCTATTCCAACAGGGGCAGCCGATTAAGAGCATGCAAACGCGAGTGGAGCGTTTGGTGCGTGAAGCAGAAAATCCTGCCCTAAAACGGATCACACCTGCTGATCAATATTAATGTGATGGATTTCTCATATTAATCCTTTGTTTTTACTTGGTTTTATGTTTTTAAAGTCTTAAATTTAAAGCGAAATAATTATCATTTTGGCTAAAAAATATCTTATCTTTTTAATCTGAATTAATATATTTTTTATATTTAAAACATGAACTTGCAACAAATTGGTGCGCTTTATGGCTAAACCCAACTGATTTGCTTGTTTTTTATTTGCGAAAATTAAATATAAGATGCTTTTCAAGTGATAAATAATGTATGCCACAGGTGGTCGTATGATGATGAAATGGGATCCAGAATATAATACTGGCATCGATGTGATTGACGATCAGCACAAACGAATCTTGGATTATATCAACGAAATCGATGGTATTGCTGCGAATACGGATCGCGCGCGTATCAAGCAGATCCTGGATAACATTATTGACTATACTCAGTCGCATTTCACTTTCGAAGAAAGTCTGCAGGAAGAAGCAGGTTACAAGTACCGTGTACCGCACAAACGCGTACATGACTTGTTTATTAAAAAAATTGAATCTTATCGTGACCGCTTTGAATCAGGGCATTCGATTGAAGCCGAGTTACATGAAGTTTTATCGAAATGGTTAATTAACCATATCCAGCACGATGATGCGGATTATGTTGGCGCTGTAAAAGAAAATATGATGGGTATCATTAAAGAGAAAGAAAAGAAAAGAGGGAAAAACTGGTTTGCTCGTTTCTTCTCATAATAAAAAATTAAACGACAGAATAAATGAGCATCGAAAATTAAAATAACCAATCGATAAATTAGCGCAGCAAATCATCCTCAGGATGGTTTGCTTTTTTCTTTGTAAACTTTGATTTTCATTGATGACAAAGGCAAAATAGCCAAAGACTTTTTCAAGGTATACGTCATGCAGGACAATTCTATGTCGCGATGGTTAGCGCCGCTGATGGCATTTTGTTTATCATTTCTAATGATTGCCACATTGGCACCTCTAGTGGGGATTCAGACAGAACGTCAAATTGATTTCTGGCTCCTCTGGTTGGCCAGTATGCTAATTTTGGCCTTACCGCTGGCTTATCTTGAAATTGCCTTGGTAAAACGTGCCAAGATTTCGGCCTTACAGGCTTTATCTTCCCTGACCCGAGATGCTGACGCTTCAGCACGATGGCGTTTGGCGGGTTGGTTGGCTGCGCTGTTTATTCCTTTCTTTGCTGGAGGAATGCTTGCCCACAGTAGTGACCTTTTGTTGTCACAGCAAAACTTGGGGGTAAACAGTACTGTAATTATCGCTGCTGCGGCTGTCTTGGCGTTGATCTTGTCATTGTTGGCTCGTCCTATTTTACTGGGCTTAGCAGCGCTAGGGGTATTGGCATCACTGATTACTGCGAATGTCATGGGTGATACAGCAAGCAACTGGCAGATGACTGCAATTCAATCAAAAGAGTTACTCTACGCGGCTGTCTTGGCTTTGGTTGCAACCGGTTTGGGCTTGGGGATGTATGGACAAACCAGTCTGCCGCAAGTTAAAAATCGTGATGAAGCCAGTAAGACCGTCTTGCCGATCTGGATTGCTCAGCTGATTGCCGTATTGGCTTTTGCCTTTTTCTCGGTCAAGCTGGCTGTTCCTGCCATAACATTGCTCATCAGTGCCATCGCTGTCAGTGCGGTAATGTTGCAAATGGCGCGTGAGCAATTGGCCCATCGTCAGTTAGCCGTTCCAGTCCAATGGTTGTTGGTGGTTATCCCAATGCTGCTCTGGGCTGTTCCTGCAATAAGCGTGGTGTTGAATCCTATCCTGATCATTTGGGGGCTGGTGATTGCCCTCATTTACGCGATTTTTGTGGGTTGGGTGATGAAGATCAGCCATTTGCGTAAAGCGCTGAATTTTAGCAATGAACTGTTTTATAACCTATGGCGTATTGCGGTTCGTATCATCTTGCCGTTGACGATTATTTTATCGCTTATTGCTTTTATTGGATCTTTGCTATGAGCGAGCCACAGCAAGTCTGGGTGGCTTACGCAACCGCAACGCAGCAATTTCATATTGCTGTGCCTTATGTACCGGGGATGACAGCAGGCGACGCGATCCGGCAAAGTGCGATTGAGCAGCAGGTCGTTTTACCTCAACCTTTACAGCTCGGGATCTTTGGCGTCAAAGTTGAAAATGCAGATCATGTGTTACAGGCGGGTGATCGGGTCGAGATTTATCGTGCATTAATCATTCAACCACAAGATATCCGGCGTAAACGTGCTGCAAAAAATCCGGTGGGACGCTATCAGAAAGGTAATCGCTTTAAACAATCGAAATGATATAAAAAACCCCTCATTGAGGGGTTTCTTTTTAATTTAAACGGTCTATAGTGGTGGCGCATTTAGGATCGCCTCTTTTGAAGGCGGCAAACCTGGTTGTGTTTCTGGGATCGTTTCTAAACCTTCAATTTTTGTCACGATACCTGATTCATTAAAATAGATTTTTAAATGTTGACCATATGCAGCCGGAATCTTGGCTTTTTTAGCATAAGTTCCTGGAATATAGTGATAGATGTAGTCCCAGCGTAGTGGATTCATCGGATCGGTAACGGTCGGGCTTCCGAGTAAAAAGCGGACTTGTTGATGCGTCATGCCAACTTGAATTTTGGCTGCTTGCGCCTGTGTGAGGGGAGTTCCTTGTGGAATATCGACTTTATATACCCCTAATGTCGAACAGCCGGCGAGCAGTGAAGTGACCAATAACGTCAACATGATTTTTTGCATTTTGCTACACTATCCCAATTAATTATGATGCATTCGATCCGAGGATAAATCATACTGCATCTAAACTCTGTTGCATATTCCAACTTAACATTTGTTGAGAGACCTTTTTTCATGCCTATTTCAAATCAAGATTTACGTAAAGCTGGTTTAAAAGTTACCTTACCACGGATCAAGATATTGGAATTATTAGAAAATTCAAGACAACATCATTTGAGCGCGGAAGATATTTATAAAACATTATTGGAACAGGGTGAAGATGTTGGTCTCGCAACCGTATATCGTGTGTTAACACAGTTTGAAGCAGCAGGCATTATCCAGCGTCATCATTTTGAAAATAACCATTCAGTTTTTGAAATCATGCAGGAAGATCACCACGATCATTTGGTCTGCCAGAACTGTAACAAAGTCATTGAATTTACAAATGATGTGATTGAACATGAACAGCACGCCGTGGCGGAAAAACATGGTTTTGCATTGACGGGTCATTCTTTAAATCTGTATGGCTATTGTGACAGCGTAGAGTGTCAGGATGCTTTTCGTAAGAAGTAAGATTCACATAAATCTGACAAATAAAAAAAGAAGCTTTAAAGCTTCTTTTTTTGATCTGGATAAATCTTAATGGTTATCAAACGTGATATTGCGGCTTGCATTCAATAACTGGTCACCACCTTCTTCGATCAACTTGATTTGTAGACGTAGATCGTTTGGTGCATCGGCATGTTTTAATGCTTCTTTATAATTGATGATACCCGCACGATAGAGATCAAACAGTGCCTGGTCGAAGGTCTGCATGCCCAGTTCACGTGAACGTTTCATCAGGTCTTTGATGTTGTGAATTTCACCCTTACGGATGTAATCAGCCAGAAGGGGGGTATTGATCAGCAGTTCAATGGCAGCACGACGGGATTTTCCATCAACGGTCGGAATCAGTTGCTGTGCCACAATCGCTTTCAGGTTGAGTGACAAGTCCATATACAGTTGGCTATGGCGGTCAGCATCAAAGAAGTGAATAATCCGGTCTAGCGCCTGGTTGGCATTGTTGGCGTGCAGCGTTGCCAAAACCAAGTGACCGGTTTCTGCAAAGGCAATCGCATAGTCCATGGTTTCACGGGAACGAATCTCACCGATCAGAATGACATCTGGCGCCTGACGTAGGGTATTTTTCAGAGCCACTTCAAATGAATCGGTATCAATTCCAACTTCACGTTGGGTAATAATACAGCCCGCGTGTTCATGTACGAACTCGATCGGGTCTTCAATTGTGATGATATGACCTTTGGAATTGTGGTTACGATAACCAATCATCGAGGCCAGTGACGTTGATTTACCCGTACCGGTTGCACCGACAAAGATAATAATGCCACGTTTGGTCATGGCGAGATCTTTAAGAATCGGTGGTAAATTCAGGTCTTCCATACTTGGAATTTTGGTTTCAATACGACGTAACACCATGCCAGGTAAATCACGCTGCTGAAAGGCGCTGACACGGAAGCGTGCACTTTTCTCGCGGTTGGTAATCGCAAAGTTACATTCACGTGTCTGCTGAAATTCAAGACGCTGTTTGTCTGACATGATCGAATGTAGAAGTTGGCCTACAATCTCCCCAGTCAATTTGGTTTTGGAGACCGGTACAATTTGCCCGTTGATTTTCATAGAGGGTTCAACGTCGGCGGTAATAAATAAGTCTGAAGCTTTTTGTTGTATCATTAAGTTCAGTAAATCATTAAAGTCCATGATTTCCCCCTCATTAATCCTTAAAAAAATTATAAAAATGATTCTGGTTGTTTTGCCGCGGTACGTGCCACTTGCGGACTGATCACGCCTTTTGCCACCAGTGATTTAAGTGTCTGATCCAGTGTGGTCATACCGTAGTTGGCCCCAGTTTGAATGGCAGAATACATCTGGGCCACTTTGTTTTCACGAATCAGGTTACGGATCGCAGGAATCCCAATCATGATTTCATGTGCTGCCACACGGCCACCCCCATTCTTTTTCAATAGGGTTTGTGAAATTACAGCTTGTAAGGATTCAGACAGCATGGCACGAACCATGTCTTTTTCTTCTGCCGGGAAAACGTCAATGATACGGTCAATGGTTTTAGCCGCAGAGGTAGTATGTAGTGTACCAAACACCAAGTGACCGGTTTCCGCAGCGGTTAAGGCCAAACGGATGGTTTCGAGGTCACGCATCTCACCCACGAGAATAATATCAGGGTCTTCACGCAGTGCTGAACGCAGTGCTTCATTAAAGCCATGCGTATCGCGATGCACTTCACGCTGGTTGACCAGACATTTCTTGGATTGGTGTACAAATTCGATCGGATCTTCAATAGTCAGGATATGGTCATAACGATGTTCGTTGATATAGTCGATTATGGCCGCAAGCGTGGTAGATTTACCTGAACCTGTTGGCCCTGTCACTAACACGATACCACGTGGATATTCCGCGATTTCCTTGAAAATTTGCCCCATACCTAAATCTTCCATCGTCAAAACTTTCGATGGAATGGTACGGAATACGGCGCCTGCACCACGGTTCTGGTTAAAGGCGTTCACACGGAAACGTGCAACTCCTGGCACTTCAAAAGAAAAGTCGGTTTCTAGGCGTTCTTCATAGTCACGACGCTGTTTATCATTCATGATATCGTAAACAAGACGGTGAACTTCTTTGTGTTCTAGGGCAGGTAAGTTAATGCGACGAACTTCGCCATCCACACGAATCATCGGTGGCATACCTGCGGAAAGGTGTAAATCTGATGCGCCATTTTTCGCAGAGAAGGCTAAGAGTTCTGTAATATCCATGAGGTCCCCAGAATAATCAAAGTACGTAATTATTTTGTAGAATAATACGGCTTTCCCCACGCTTAACCAACAGTTGTCTGTTGAGAAAGTAAAAAAAGATCAATGAAATGAGAATCATGTCAATGAATCCAGTTGAGCAAGCCAGAAATCAGGTTCTGGCACAAATCCAGCAAGCCTGTCAGCAGTGCCAGCGTGATCCTGCGACGGTGCATTTACTTGCAGTTTCCAAAACCCATCCGAGTGATGCCCTGCGCGCAATGTATGCTACCGGGCAACGTGCTTTTGGTGAAAACTATCTGCAAGAAGCACTGGACAAGATGGCTGCGTTACAGGATTTACAGATAGAGTGGCATTTTATTGGTCATGTGCAGCGTAATAAAACCAAGCATTTAGCTGAACAGTTTGCCTGGGTGCATGGTGTGGATCGTCTGATCATTGCCGAGCGTTTATCTAATCAGCGTGAAGCCAGCCAGCCACCTTTGAATATCTGTATTCAGGTCAATATTGATGGGCAAGAAACGAAAGATGGTTGTACACTGCAAGAAGTCCCAGAACTGGTCCGGCAGATCAGCCAGTTGCCACATTTACGTTTACGTGGCTTGATGGTGATTCCAAAGCCGGGCAATACTGCTGCATTTAGTGATGCCAAGACTTTGTTTGATCAGGTGAAAGTTGAACATGCCCAACCGCAAGATTGGGATACCTTAAGCATGGGAATGTCTGCCGATATGGCAGAGGCAATTGCTGCAGGCTCGACCATGGTTCGTGTCGGAACCGCACTGTTTGGCGCGCGTGATTATTCAGTAAAAGCTTGAAAGTAAAACCAGCTGATGCCGCTGATATGCCATTTTGATGGTGCAAGGGCACAACGCTATATGCTGGCTGCAATTTTAGCCCACAATTTCAATATGACTGGCACCCGAGCCCACCGGTTTCACCTGAATCTGAACCGGAATGCGTTCATGCATTTCCTGGATATGGGAAATCAGGATGATTTTACGGCCCTGATTTTGTAAATGATCCAGTGCATCCATCACGATGTGCAGGGATGCTGGATCCAAGGTGCCAAAGCCCTCGTCAATAAACAGGGATTCAATCTTCATGGAACCTGACGCCATTTGGGCAATCGCCAAAGCAAGCGCTAAAGAAACCAGAAAGGTTTCCCCACCCGAGAGTGAAAGTACCGGACGAATCTCACCATTCATATGATGGTCAATGATGGCTAGTCCCAGGCTGTTATCGATACGCTGTAGTTGATAGCGTGGTGCCAGCGGTTGCAATTGTTGATTGGCATATTCCACCAGAATGTCCAGATGGTGTTCCTGGGCAATTTTTTTAAACTTGCTGCCATCTGCACTCCCGATCAGATCGGAGATACGACTCCAGCGGTATTCTTGTTGCTGGATACGCTGGATTTGCTGTTGAAACTGCTGCTGTTTCTGCAGATTTTGTTGCTGTAGCTGCAGTTTTAGTTTCAGTTCATCACGCTGTGCCGAGAAGTCCTGTGTCTGTTGTTCTAGGTCGGCGAGTTGTTGTTGGACCTGGAAAAAGTCACGTTCTGGTTGATCTTTAAGATGTCGCTGTTGCTGGTCTTGTAAGGTCTCTAGCGCCGTTTTGGCTTGTTGTAAGGTCTGTTCATGGGTGTGCAAATGCTGGCGTAACTGCTGTTCCATTTGGCTGGAGATCTGTAACAGCGTAGTAATCTGACCATCAGAAAATTGCGTTTGTTGTTGCCATAGCGTGATTTTCTGCTGGCAAGCGTGCAGTTGTTGTTCCGTCAGTTGCTGTTGAGCTTGCAGCTGTTGCAGTTGTTGTTGCTGTCGTAGATAGTCCGTCTGCAGATGCTCAAATTGCTGTTTGTGCTCACTACAGTTTTGCTCAAGCGTATGCAGTTTCTGTTTGAGTTGATCAAGCCATTCTTTTGCCGTTTCAAAGGGAGGTTCGGCATAAGCAGCCGTTAATTGAACGACATGCTGTTTGAGTTGTTCTCCCTGTAATTGGGTTTGCTCGAGTGCCTGCTGTAATTGAGTCAATTGCTGTTGTTGTTGAGCGCGTTGTTGCTGTTGAAGATGCAGCTCATTTTCAAGGGGCTGCAGCTGTTGCTGTAATTGTTTAATTTGGTTGAGCAGGGCATGGCGGTTTTGTAATGCAGTGCTGAGTTGCTGGATACAGCCGATGCGGTCAGCCTCCCAAGCCTGGCACATGCTCTCAGATAAATGCTGTACGATTGGCAGTTCGAGTTGTTCGAGTTGTTGTTGCTGTTCAAGTTGCTGCTGGAGCTGTAGTACTTTCTGCTCGTGGCTTTGTAATTCTTGCAGACTAAGTTTGAGTTGCTCCAGCTGCTGTTCGAGGCGCTGTTGGCGATCTTGCTGCGCATTTTCCAGTATGCTGATGTGGCCTAGCAGATGTTCATCACTTTGCTTTAAGTCAATTTCTACCGTGAGCTGTTGTGAGTCTGTGCTGAGCGTATCACGCAGCTGTTCAAGCTGCCGATGTAGCTCAGTAAGTTGCTGTTGTTGATGCTGATAACGCTGCTCGCTTACCACTCGTGCCTGCTGACAGGTTTGCCAAAGGCTAAAACTGTCCTGTTCTGCTTGTCGCAATTGTTGTTCCTGCTGTTCCTGGAGAGCAAGCAAAGATTTTTCTACCAACTGTGCATGGTCAATGTAAGGATGTGTGATACTGCCACAGACCATGCAGGGCTGATCGGTTTGCAGACTGGCACGCAGTTCTTCGACATTCTGGGAGTGGATCAGGCGTTGTTGCTGTAAGATTTTTTGTAATTGTTCACGTTCTTTTTTGGCCGTCTCATACTGTTGTTGAGCCTGTTTTTCTTGTTGCCCGTGTTCTTGCAGCTGTTGCTGTGAATGCGTCAGTGCAGATTCCAGCTGTCGTTGTTGTTGATGCTGTTCCAGGTAATTTCGCAGCTTTTGCACAAGATTCTGCAGGGCATATCCCTGTTGTAGCACGGCTTCTCGTTGCTGCTGTAACTGCTGAATTTCGGTCTGTAAGGTGTTGGTATTGCCAAATTTTTCATGTAGGGGGGTGATCTGCGCTTGGCATAGGTTTAATTGGATGTGTAATGCTGGGGCGTCCAGTGCCGCTTGGGCGGGAAAGCGCTGTTGAATCAGCTGCTGCTGATGTTGAATCTGTTGCAGCAGACGTAGGATTGCCTGCGGTTCTTCATCAAAAATAGCCAGGTGTTGACTGTCGGATAGTTGTTGCGTCAGAAGTTGCTGCTGCTGTTGTAGCTGTACCTGCTGTTGTTCTAATTTTTGAATTTGCTGTTGCAGAGAGGGTAACTGTTGTTGTGCCTGTTCATACTGATCGCGAAGTTCACGGAACTTGCTGGCCAGGATTTCCCGCTCGTGTGCATACTGCTCGGCTTGTGCGATTTGGGGCTGGATCTGCTGCTGAAAGTTTTTTTCTTGCTGTAATTGCTGCTCAGCCTGTAAATAGGCGTGTTCTTTGAGTTTAAACTCGCTTTGCAGTGCAGAAAATGGCGACTCCAGTTGTTTTAGCTGCTGTTGCAGTTGAATGTGTTGCTGCTGCAGTTGTTGTTGCTGTTCTACGCTAGAGCGAATTTCAGCAAATTGGGACAGCTGTTGTAATTTTTCGCGTTCGGTATTGAGCTGTTGATCTGCCGCCAATTGCAGCTGGTAAATTTCCTGTTTACCCTGAATTTCTGCATGTAATTCATGTTGCCGTTGATGCCATTGCCATTCTCGTTCGAGCAGGGATTTATTTTGTTGCAACTGTTGCAGGTTCTGTTCTTGCTGCTGTAACGCTTGCTGAAGTTGTGTGACTTGCTCAGCGGTCAATAACTCAATATGCCCCAAGATATCATTGAATTTTTCTTTCTCTAAACGGATGGCCTTGGTTTTTTCAAATGCGGCTTTGCCCACCTGGCTAAAAATGTTGGAGTTGGTGAGATATTCCAATAAATCTGCACGTTCCTGATCCTTGGCTTTTAAAAATGCGCCAACTTCAGACTGAGCCAACAGCACGGCACGGGTGAACTGTTCAAAACTCAGGCCAATCAAGCGAAAAATCGTGTCATTACACTCGGATATTTTTTGTGTCAGAACACGTTGATCGTCCAGACACAAAACTGAACGGTCAATTTTCAGGTTGCCATCGAGTTTGTTGCGTGCACGGCGAATTTCCCAGCGTGCACGGTAATGTTTTTGGTCGAGTCCAACAAAATCCAGTTCAGCGAAACCACTCGTCGTCCCGCGGCGTAAGATGTTTTTGGTGTCTTTAATGGAAATATCCTGACCACTGGCATCCCGCAGCTTGCCATCACTCTGTTTCAGACGAGGAATCTGGTCAAATAATGCAAGACACATGGCATCCAGCAGGGTGGATTTGCCGGCACCCGTGGAGCCGGTAATTGCAATCAGACCGGCATGAACCAGAGGATCGGCTTCAAAATTAATCTCCTGCTCACCACTGAGTGAGGCCAGATTCTGTAATTTTAGGCGTAAAATTTTCATGGCGGCTCACCTAAGGTTCAGTTGGATGCAAGGCATCGTTCGCCTCGCCCAGCAACGTGAGAAAGTCCTGCATGACTTCAGGATCCTGTTCATAGCCCATTTTTTCCCATAAGTCATGAAACAGGCTTTCCGGGGTTGGGGGGACCAGATCAATTTTAGAGGTCATATTGGCAGTTTGGTCTGTATTGACCAGTTTCCGGCTGATCCGAACCAGACGATATTGTTGTTCTGGTAGCAGTTTCTCAATTTGCAGACGCAAATCGGGTGGTGGTGGCTTCAGGCTGAAATATTCAATATCCACAAAAGCCCGCTGGTCAATCGCTTGTGCCGCACCATTGGGTAAATCGCGTAGTTGTTGAAGGACTTCATCGAGTTCGCCTGCGAGCCGATATAAAGGGATGGTTCTCGGAATGGATAATTTCTCGATCGCTAATTTTTGTTGCTGCTGGGGCTGAATATGGATATTCAGAACCTGATGCGGGTAGTGAATTTCACTAAAGGACAGCGGAATCGGTGCCCCACTGTAACGGATATGCTCATGCTGAACCTTTTGCGGTTTATGTAAATGCCCGAGTGCTACATAATCAACTTCATCTCCAAACAATTGCGTGGAGAGTGCTTCCTGATTGCCAATCACAATCTGGCGTTCGGAGTCCGATGTTTCTGCCCCCTGTAAATGGGCATGGGTCATGAGAATGAGTGCCTGTTCAGGGCTTTTTCGTGCCTTGGCTTCGGCAATAACCCGTTGATGGATGTACTCAATGGCACGACTGGTGTCCGCTGTTGCGTCGTTATAACCGGTGATTTCGGCAGGGCGTAAAAAAGGTAAAGCGACACACCAGGCCACAATTTGTCCCTGGGCATCATGGATCGGGATAATCAGGCGGTCGAAATCAAGTGTCCGGTCAGCATTCCAGTGCACGATTCCCACGGTTTTGGCGTTATATTTTTCTAGCAAGGGCTCCACCTGTTCAATGCGGTAACCTGAATCATGGTTACCGGCAATCATCAGGGTCTGCATATGGGGGGCTCGCTGATGGGCATCGGCAAGAAACTGATAGAGTTGTTTTTGCGCACTCGAAGCGGGATTGATCACATCAAACAAATCCCCGGCGATGAGTAAGGCATGGGGCTGTTGCTGTGCAATCTGTTCGAGTAACCAGGCCAAGAACTGTTCATGTTCATACTGACGTGAATGGCCGTAGAAGAATTGTCCCAAATGCCAATCCGATGTGTGTAAGAAGTGAACCGTCATGCCCTTGAACTCAAATGAAAATTCAGTCCCTATACTATAAATAAAGCAGGGAGTTGTGTGCAGAGAATTACAGTCTCACGGCGATTTTTGTCGCAGGCGTGCAAAGCTGAGGAATGAGCGATCTATAAAAAATAAAGACCGACGATTCGAGTGATGAGAAATCGTCGGTCAAAGGAACTTCGTCATGATAAAAGATTGGCTGCTGATCAATCGATTACAGGGAAGTTGGTTTGTTATTCTGTGTTGAAACTTGAAGGGCTGCGTCCAACATGATTTTGCGGATGCCGTGCGAAACAATGATTTCTTCAGACCTTACACTTTATATAACGCTGTCTGCGCGATTTGGTTGACAAGAAAATGCAAAAGATCGCGAAAATTTTTATACTGCTGCTTTATTTACCGGATTCACTGTCATGGTGTCATTAAAAAAATATTATCTGTGGTTTTTTCTGCTCTGTCTGGTCCTTACCTTGCTGGTCGGGGTGTTGGCCGCATTATTACCATTGGGAGTAGGAGGAATTCTAACCGCAGTGCCTTATTTATTGGCCATGATCATCGTGCTGTACCTGTTCCTCAATCAGCAACGCCGGGCACCTACCCAGCAGGAACGTAAGCAGTTTACCCTCAATTTCAGCCTGATTTTCTGGGGTTATAATGCGCTGGGTGTATTGTCTGGATTGTGGTTGTTTTCCCGGCAGGATCCTGAAGTATGGCAGAACTTTTTGCTGTATTTAAAACAGCCTCTGTTCTTGGCGCTCATTGCCGGCATGATTCTGATGCTGGCGATTCCGCTGTGTTTATTGACCTACTGGTTTTATGGACCACAAGCGCAGCGCATGGCCCAGCATAAATTCGGTTCCTCCATTTAAAACCAGTTTTTTATTTGCGCATCGTTCTGAGTATGTGTTTGATTCTGGATGCTAAACCGCTATGCTGAAATCAACCTGCATGATCATTATGGAGCAAGCCGATGCCATCAAATGCCACAGTTTTGCTGACCGGAGCCACAGGATTTATTGGGCAGCATTTGGTTCCTTTTTTACTCGAAAAAGGTTGTCAGGTGATTGGTTACAGCCGACAACGAAATCTGCAACCGCAACAGCCTGGCTACCGCCTGATTCATGATTTTGATCAGCTCAAAGGCGAACAGATTGATTATGTGATTAACCTGGCGGGGGAAAGTATTGGTGAAGCCCGCTGGACAGATGCGCGTAAACAAAAGCTGATCGATAGCCGGGTACAGACCACACGTCGTTTACTGGACTGGCTAGACCAACAGCAGGTCTATCCCAAATGTATCGTCTCCGGTTCGGCGATAGGCTATTACGGCATTGATGAACAGGAGCAATGGTCAGAAGTCTGTAGCGAACAGTCTCCACCGCAAGCCATCTTCATGTCTGAACTTTGCCAGTTATGGGAGCAAGAAGCGCTGCGACATCGCCAACAGAACATTAAAATTATTCGTCTGGCCGTGGTTTTTGCTGCGCAAGGCGGGATTCTGCCGCAAATGTTGTTACCGATTAAGCTCAAGACTGCAGGCCGGATTGGTCATGGCCGTCAGCCGGTGGTCTGGGTACATATACAGGATGTACTGGCCGCGATCTGGCATGTCTTGCAGCACCCTGAATCGGAACAGCAGGTGTTTAATGTGGTGGCACCGGAAAATGTCACCCAGCAGCAATTTGCACAAACAGCTGCAAAAATCTTGCAGCGCAAACCTTTATTCAGTTTACCTGCTTGGGTGCTGCGTTTGGCATTGGGTGAACAGTCACAATTGGTGCTCAATGGTCAGCGTGTGACCCCCCAAGCTTTGCTGTCCCAAGGCTTTGAGTTTCAGTACCCAACCCTGGAAGGTGCGCTCAAACATCTCCTTAAAGCACCGTGAACATTTACAAACTGCATTATGAAATTGCCAGGGCAGAGTGTTTGATTAAACGTTGCGGTGAGTAAGGTTGATGATCTGTGAGTGTTGGCTGTTGCAGGATCATTTGTCTTAACAGCTGGGCTGACGCTGGTCCCATGACCAGACCATTGCGGAAATGACCGAAATTGGCCCAAAGGTTTCTCACTTCTGGCATCTGGCCAATATAAGGAATCCCTTCTGGCGTTCCGGGACGCAGACCGGCCCATTGCTGGACGATCGGGAATTGGGCCAGTTCCGGCACCATTTCCAGCGAGGCATCGAGAATATTCTCGCGGATGGCATCGACAGGAGTGGTGTCAAAGCCACGCTCTGACATGCTGGAACCGCAGACAATATGGCCATCCTGCCGGGGAATCAGATACATCACCTTGTTCATGCACATGGTCGGTAACCAGTTTTCAGGTGCTTTAAATAATATCATCTGGCCATGTACCGGGCGTACCGGAATATCCAGTTGCAAGGGTTCTGCCCATTTTTGGCTCCAGGCCCCTGTCGTGATGACAAACTGATCAGCGTGAAATTTTTGCCGGTCTGCGCTGATCAATGCCGTGACTTGACCATTGTGGAATTCCAACTGTGAGATCGGGGTATTTTCAAAAAACTGCACTTTGGGGTGCAGTTTTAAATACTGAATCAGCGATTGCAGCAAGCGTGGGTTACGTACATTGGCGATTTGTGGAAAATAAATGGCGTGTTGAAAAGCAAACCCAACATGCGGATTGACCTGTTCCAACTGTTCCCGCTGTAGATATTCGCAGGCCTGCATCGGTTCCTGATAGCGTTCCGCATAGTTCAGGCCAATCTCAAAATCATCTTCATCAAAAATCAGCATACCACTTTCGTTGATTTCAAAATCAATGCCGGTGACTGGGCTGATTTTTTCATTCAACTGCTGATACAGGCGTTTGCCATGTTGTGCCAATGTGTTGACTTCATGCGGATATCGCCAGGGATACATCGGGGAGAGAATCCCTCCTCCTGCCCAGGATGCGGCACGACCGGCCTGCTGTTGATCAAAAATCGACACGGAACAGCCGTGTTCCACAAGTTCTAAAGCAGACAACAAACCGCTGACGCCTGCTCCAATAATGGCGATATGCATCATGTACTCAAATTCAGGTTAGTGGGGTTATCGCATATTCTTGAGATGTTCAGCTGCTGTTTCAGCAAAATAGGTCCAGATGCCATCGGCACCGGCACGGCGGCAGCACATTAGTGACTCTAAAATGACACTTTCCGACAACCAGCCGTTCTGGATGGCTCCGGCCAGCATCGCATATTCACCACTGACCTGATAGACAAAGGTTGGAACCCCAAAGCTATCTTTCACTTCACGCACAATATCCAGATAGGGCATGCCTGGTTTGACAATCACCATATCGGCCCCTTCCTGAATGTCCAGCGCAATTTCGTGCAGGGCTTCAGCGCGGTTGCCAATATCCATTTGATAATTGTATTTATTGCCACCTTTTAAGTTGCTAGCCGAACCTACTGCATCTCGGAATGGTCCATAGAAGCTAGAGGCATACTTGGCGGAATAGGCCATGATATTGGTATAGATCAAGTTATTGGCTTCAAGTGCCTGGCGGATCGCACCAATACGGCCGTCCATCATGTCACTCGGTGCAACCACGTCGGCACCGGCTTCGGCATGGCTCAAGGCCTGTTTGATCAGACATTCTACGGTTTCATCATTCAACACATAACCGGTGTCGTCAATGATGCCATCCTGACCATGCGTGGTATAAGGATCTAATGCACCATCGGTGATCAGCACCATTTCCGGCAATTCTTTTTTTAACAGGCGAACGGTATTTTGTACCAGACCATCCTCACGCCATGCGGCTTCTGCAGTCAGGCTTTTATCTTCTTGCGGGGTAACCGGGAATAGCGCCAGTTTAGATACCCCTAGTTCAAGTAAGCGTTCCGCTTTTTTTAATAACAGGTCGGCAGACAGGCGCTGGATGTTCGGCATGCTGGGAATATCTTGAGTCTGGTTCTGACCTGGCAATACAAATACTGGATAAATCAAGTGATGGGCCGTCAATTGCGTCTCGCTGACCATGGCGCGGAGTTGATCATTCTTGCGGATGCGGCGCATACGGGTCGCAGGAAAAGCGGGACGATTGAACGTATAAGTCATAACAATCTCGTTTATCAGTATAAGATATAGGCCTATTGTAGTCCCATATCCAGCCATTTGGGTATGGTAACCAATGCTTTTTCTCAACGAGTGCATACGATAATTCATATGAGCAATACCGATAAAACCTGGACGGGGAACCTGCTGCTGCATGAGCATCATGACAGTGATCAGATGGTGGAACAGTTATGTGCGGCATTTAATCAGGCACCATTTTTTCAACATGTCGGCATGCAGATGCGGGTGCGGCAGGGTCAGATCGAAGGCTATTTTGAGATGCAGCCTTATCTGATTGGAAATAAAGCCTTTCAGATTTTGCATGGTGGTGTGGCAGCGACCTTTTTAGATAGTGTAGGTGGGGTGATTGCGATGGCAGAAGTCTATCATCGCCGTCATGTAGAAGATTTGCATGAAACCTCAAAAAAAATCTCGCGGCTGGCTACGGTTGATATGCGAGTAGATTATCTTGCACCAGGCCGAGGCCAGTATTTTATTGCCCGTGGTAAGATTTTACGCTTTGGACGCAAAGGCTGTACCGTGCGGATGACCATGGTCAATGATGAGGAAAAAGCCATCGCGACCGCAATTGCCTCTTACGCCTACTAAATAGGTCTGATCTCATCTTTTCTTGAAGCTGATTGTCCCGAATCAGCTTTTTTATTGCCTGGTCAAACTTGTATATTCAGAACATTCTGAAAAGTGGGATAAAAATAGAAAACTCAACAGTTACGTTTTTAGATCGTAATTTAAGTTTGATGTTTTACAATCGTGATATTTCTTGCCCACAGTGCAGTCAGCTGCCTGTTTCCCTTAATAAAAGAGCCCATATCGTGCATGGGATGTTTGTGCTTGAACAATCTGGATAAGGAATAAAATATGACCGATACTCAGCCATCTGCGAAGGATGCCGCAGCCGTTCCCGCTGAAAATCACGGTACACAGATGAACAAACGTAAAACGCTGCTGAAAATTGTAGCCGTATTGTTTATTGCTGCTGTTTTAATTTATGCAATTTGGATGTGGGTCGGACAGGATTCAGTCAGCACGGATAATGCCTATGTAGGTGCCGAAACGGCATCTATCACTTCAATGGTTAGTGGTCAGGTCGTGGAGGTGCGCGTAAAAGACACCCAGCAGGTCAAAAAAGGGGAGCTGTTACTCAGTCTGGATACCCGCGATGCAACAATTGCATTGGCACAGGCTCAAGCTGAATTGGCCAAAGCACAACGTCAATACAATCAGACCTCCGCGAACAGTCAGTCCTTAAATTCACAGATTCTGGTACGTCGTGATGAAATTGCCAGTGCGCAAGCTCAACTCAGCAAAGCACAGGCGGATTTGAACAAGGCACAGAATGACTATGCACGCCGTCAGAAGCTGATCGAAACCGGGGCGATTTCCAAAGAAGAATTGACCAGCGCACAGGCTGCGGTTGAAACAGCACGGGCGGGTCTATCACTGGCTCAGGCACAAGTGGCTCAGGCGGAATCCAGCCGTAAAGCTGCCGAAAGCACCCTGGCTGCCAATGAAGCGTTAATTCGAGGTACCAATCAACAGTCGACACCAGATGTGCAGGCTGCCCAAGCGCGTGTTGATCAGGCGCTATTGGATCTGGAGCGTACCCGTATTCGTGCGCCTGTTGATGGAGTGATTACCCGACGCAATGTACAGGTCGGACAACGGGTGGCACCGGGTACAGCCCTGATGATGATCGTGCCGGTGGCACAACTGTATGTAGATGCCAACTTTAAAGAAAGCCAGTTGGCCAAAGTCAAAGCCGGACAGTCGGTCACTCTAGTTTCAGATTATTATGGTGATGATGTGGTGTATCACGGTAAGGTGGTCGGTTTCTCCGGAGGAACCGGTGCCGCATTTGCCTTGATCCCGGCACAGAATGCTACGGGCAACTGGATTAAGGTGGTTCAGCGGTTACCTGTACGGATTAGCCTCGATCCAAAAGAGCTTGCAGCCCATCCTTTACGCGTTGGGCTGTCCATGACAGCCACAGTACAACTCAAGTAGCAGGCTCGCAATGAACCGTCCAGCCCCATTTCCTGATTTGACCGGAAGCCGTTTGTGGATCGCAGCCTTCTTCCTGGCCTTTGCCAATTTTATGGTGGTGCTGGATACCACGATTGCCAACGTTTCTTTGCCCCATATTACCGGCAGTCTCGCCGTTTCAAGCACGCAGGGAACCTGGGTCATTACCTCCTATGCCGTTGCTGAGGCGATCTGTGTGCCGCTGACGGGCTGGCTTGCAGGGCGTTTTGGTATTGTCCGTACTTTTGTGACTTGTGTTATCGGTTTTACTGTGTTTTCAGTGCTGTGTGGTTTATCCAACAGTCTGTTGATGCTGGTACTGTGCCGGATTGGTCAGGGCCTGTTCGGTGGTCCGATTATGCCGCTCAGCCAGACCTTGCTGATGCGTATTTTCCCTCAGGAAAAACATGCACAAGCGATGGGATTGTGGGCCATGACGACCGTGATTGGACCCGTTTTAGGGCCAATTCTCGGGGGATTAATCAGTGACAATATGTCCTGGCACTGGATTTTCTTTATTAATCTTCCGGTGGGGATTGTTTGTGCACTTGGCGCGATCAGTTTGCTGAAATCGGTAGAAAGTCCGTTAGCAAAATTAAAAATAGACAAGATGGGGCTGCTGTTGCTGGTGATCTGGATTGGTGCCCTGCAGCTGATGCTGGATTTGGGGCATGAACATGACTGGTTCCATAGCCAGATCATTGTGGCGCTCGCAGCAATTGCGGTCACCGGATTTATTATCTTTCTCATCTGGGAGATGACAGAGCATCATCCCGTAGTCAATGTCCGGGTATTCCGGCATCGTGGATTCAGTATTTCTGTGCTCGCTTTATCCTGTGGGTTTGGAGCATTTTTTGGCAGTATTGTGCTGATTCCGCAATGGTTACAGGTAAATATCGGCTATACGGCGACCTGGGCCGGTTATGTCACGGCCACCATGGGTATCGGTAGTGTGATGATGTCACCGATTGTAGCTAAACTGGCAGTGCAATATGATCAGCGTGTTTTGGCGAGTTGTGGTTTGTTGTTACTCGGTGGTGTGACCTTGTTGAGAGCTTTCTGGTCCAATGAAGCGGATTTCATGACGATTGTTCTTCCGCAAATTTTGCAGGGATTTGCGGTTCCTTTTTTCTTTATTCCGCTGTCCAATATGGCATTGGCTTCAGTGTTACCGCAGGAAATTGCCTCAGCAGCTGGTTTAATGAGTTTTATGCGTACGATGGCAGGGGCGATAGGCGCTTCAGTTGCGGCTACCCTGTGGGATGATCATGCCAAATTGGCACGTAGTGAGATTGTAGCCCGACTGCAACCCGAGGATATTCAGAAAACCCTACAGCAAAATGGCTTATCTTATGACAGTGTATTGGGTATGATTTCAAACTTGGTCGATAAAGAAGCGCTGACCTTGTCTGCCAATCATGTATTTTTGATATTCAGCGTAATTTTTGTGATTTCTGGATTGATTATCTGGCTGTGCCCAAAACCGCGTCAAGGCACAGCATCGGGGCCGCCCCACTGAAGCCCGAAAGGGGCTTTTGATATGGGCAGATGTATTTATTGGTCGATATCCGAGCGCGCCCGTTTTAATGCAATTTTCCATTCATGTAAACGGCTCTGACGTTCATCTTCCCTCATGTTGGGGATAAATTCACGCTCCAATTGCCAAGAAGCGCCAATTTCGTTCAAATCACTGAAGATGCCCATCCTCAGCCCAGCCATGGCAGCAGCACCCCATGCAGTCGATTCTAGTAATTTGGGACGGCGTACGGGAACATTGAGCAGATCCGCCTGAAACTGCATCAACATATCACTATGGCTGGCGCCTCCATCGACCCGTAATTCCGTGAGAGGATGGGCCACATCGGCCTGCATGGCGTGAATAACATCTGAAACCTGAAAAGCGATGGCCTCTAATGCAGCACGGGCAATATGTGCCTTGGTGGTTCCGCGTGACATGCCACAAAGCAACGCGCGGGCATCGCTATCCCAATGCGGCGCGCCTAGACCGGTAAAGGCCGGAACCAGTACCACCCCCTCCGTAGAATGGACCTGTGCCGCCAGTCGTTCCGTATCACTACTTTTCTGGATAATACCCAGGCCATCACGCAGCCATTGCATGATCGCCCCGGCCATAAAAATACTTCCCTCCAATGCAAAAGTATTTTGTCCGTGACATTGCCAGGCCAAGGTGCTCAACAGTTGATTCTGGCTGAACTGGATGTCTGATCCAGTGTTAAACAGCAAGAAGCAACCGGTACCATAAGTATTCTTGGCGGAGCCTTTCTCAAAACAGGATTGTCCAAACAAGGCTGATTGTTGATCACCTAAAATCCCCGAAATTGGAATATTGGCACCCAGTAAGCCTGTGGCAGTGTCGGCAATATAGGTATCCGAACTGATAATTTTGGGCAAGATTGAACGTGGAATATCAAACAGATCCAGCAGTTCTTCATCCCAAGCCTGATTGTGCAAATTCATCAGCATGGTGCGCGAGGCATTGGAAGCTTCAATAACGTGCTCGGCACCTTGCGTCAGGTTCCAGACCAGCCAGCTATCTATGGTGCCAAAGGCGAGGTGACCTTGTGTTGCCAATGCACGTAAACCGGGTATATTTTCCAGAAGCCAGACCAGTTTTCCTGCACTAAAATAAGGATCAATCAGCAGACCGGTTTTTTGCTGAATTTTTTCAGAAAGCCCTTGTTGAACTTGCTGATGACACCAAGTGGATGCCCGACGGTCTTGCCAGACAATTGCAGGCGCGAGAGGTTGACCACTACGTTTGTCCCACACAACAGTGGTTTCACGCTGATTGGTCAGGCCCAAAGCGGCAACATCTTTGGCGAAAATACCCGCACTGGCGAGCACTTGTTGTACTACCCCAATTTGAGTAGTCCAGATTTCGAGTGCATCCTGCTCCACCCAGCCCGGATGAGGGGTCTGAATCTGAATTTCTTGTTGTGCTGTGGCAAGCGGTTCGCCGTATGTATTAAAAACAATCGCGCGGCTAGAAGTTGTTCCCTGATCGAGGGCCAGTAAATAGCTCATAATTTTTGTTGTTGGCTCTTGAAAATATAAATAGGATCTCAATTATGTAAATTAACACATCAAGCAAGGTGTATTACGAGAAAGAACATAGTAATTTTTCGTGGTTGTGCTAAGATGTGTTAGTTATCTGGGGGTGTCTTTGGCTTCGACGCTGATGATGAAACTCATAGATGCATGCCGAGAGCGCATTTTCTCTCGTAAATAAAATTTGCATTTAAATAGTCGCAAACGACGAAACTTACGCTCTAGCTGCCTAAGGGCAGCTTGTCCGCTTCCTAGAATACTTGTGGTCTGGGAACCCGACCGAAGCGCACGCACACAAGTCCGTATAGAGTTAAGCCTCGGGGCTTTATACCAAACTTAGAGGATCGCTTCTTGTACCCTGTTCGTCGGGTCACTTGAGGTTAAAACAATAGACGATATCTAAGCATGTAGTATTCTCGAGCGTAGTGTTGGCGGACGCGGGTTCAACTCCCGCCACCTCCACCAAATTCTTAAATTTATATGTTGTTATATGACGATATATAAGTAAATAAAGCTTAAATCTTAATGGTTTAGGCTTTTTTTATGCCTGTGTATCACGTTATATGCAGAGGCTTATCTTTCGTGAAGTGGCAGAAGATTGGTTCCATAACCAAAAAGAGACCTAGTCGCATAAATATATTTTGAATGTTCGAGCATCTCTAGATGAACTGTACATTTCATTAGGTGATCAGCGAATCAATAAAATCACACAGCAGCTTAAAGAAAGAATTAAAAAGAAAATCTATAAAACACAAGAAATGACCCGCACGGATGTGTTTGATGATATTGAGATGTTTTACAATCAAATTAGGCATCATTCGCATCTCAACGAAATGAGCCCAGAAGCATTTAAGCCAGCTTCAAAATGAGACTATAGTAGGTCTAAGAGAGGAGGTAACAGTCCATCATATTTTTGACTAAGTCATACAATTAAAGATACAAGATTTCAGTCTCAGTATTTAACAGCTAAACAAGGAATAGTTATGAATAAAAAATTAATATTAACAGCAGCTTATGGTTTTATTTTACCTTCACTATTCACCGCTTGTGTTCATACCAATACATTTGTTTCACAAGGCGAAACCAAAATAGTAACGAATAATAAAGAATACTTGCACCTTGCGAGTACCCATCCTGCCCGTATTGCTCCCAATAAAGATGAAATGCGTATAACTTTATTGGGAACAGGGAGTCCTGTGCCGAGTGAACAACGTTTTGGTATGTCCACCTTGGTGCAAGCGGGAGGCTATAATCTGGTTTTTGATGCAGGGCGAGGAGCGGTCATCCGTTTAACCCAAGCAGGGATACCGCTAGGAAAGGTGAATGGTGTTTTTTTAACCCATTATCATTCCGACCATGTCAATGGGCTGAGTGATCTGTGGATGACAGGCTACATCCCTGCTTTCGGAGGTCATCAAGGTGATTTTAATGTATATGGACCAACTGGCGTCCGGGCTTTAGTAGAGGGTTTGAAGATGGCTCATGCAGATGACATTCGAGTTAGGGTGGCAGATGGTGAGCTAAAGAAAGAGGCGACTAATATTGTTGCTCGTGAATTTTCTGCTGAAGGTGGTATTGTTTTTAATCAAAATGGCGTAGTCGTTACTGCCTTTAAAGTTGAACATGATCATCATGGCGCTATTCAACCCGCTTTAGGTTATAGAGTGGATTATGCTGGACGTTCGGTACTGATCAGTGGCGATACCATTCCCACCGCGAATGTACTTAAATACGGCAAAGGCGTTGATTTATTGATACATGAAGTAGCCGAGTTTCAAGATATTCAGGCCTTGCCACAAGTGTATGCTCACCACACCAATCCTCGAGAGGCCGGTGACATCTTTAACCAAACTAAACCTAAGATGGCGGTATACAGCCACATCGTAAATGGAGTTTCATCTAAAATTATTGGCATTCCTGATGAGGTATTAATCCAGCGTACTAGGGTCAATTATCAGGGCCCATTAGTCGTGGGTAGAGACTTAATGAGTTTTTTATTAACGCCTAATAAAATAGATGTTTACACACCTTAATTTTTCTCAGTCATCTTTATTTCGATCTAGACAATGACTAAGCCAAAACTCCAACGTTTTTTATGTGAATAAATTTGATTAAAAACCCCTGTTTGGGTTTTGGCAGAATAAAAAAGCGCTCATTGGAGACCTCCAATGAGCAAGCATCGGTGAAACCTGCTGGACTCCAGCGGGTTTCCATCGGTGTAGCAGCAATTCTTCAATCTGACACATTTTCCGCGTTGATCGTTTATTCAGTACATCGCTTCAATGGGCATTTACCAAAACATTTAGAAGGTTTCAAGAGCCAGCGAATGTTTATTGGTCATTTGCTGTGCCGGTGAGTTGAGTAAAGCAAGCAAAAACAGAATATTGATTGAAATAGCGAAAAATATGGCTCTTGAAAAAATTACACATCAGTCCGAGTATGTCGATTTTTCCCCTTTTCTCTCGGGCATTGAAGAAAGGGGAAAACGAGACACCTAAATTTTATAGGGATTCTGCTCATCCACGTTATATCGACTTAAGATTTAACAAATTAACAGCAGTCTATATTCACCCTCTTTTTCAGCCGGAGCTCTATGAACACAGGGTAAAGCTTGTTGCATTGGATGATCTACCGCCAAGCGCCAAAGATGTCCTGAGCCCAAATTCACGGGTTTTGCCTCGGGTTTAGGCTGATAATGGAGATCGAAGAAATTCTCTTCTAAGAACGTTTCAAATTCAGATTCTGGGCCGTCATGTAATTTTTTGAGTTTTGCCCTGATTTCTGCAATCAAAATCTTTTGTTCAACCTGGTCATTGGGCAGGATATCACTCGCAGGACCATGGTAGGTACATAAAAAAGTATCCATTGCAATGGGTGAGCGATCAACATGATACGAATAGACGTCTGTTGAAATGAAATCTAACTCTTCATCACGTTCATAACTTTGAAGTAGATTCAGTGAAGGGGAGGCACCAAAATCAGTTAACAGCTGCATATCTCTTAAGATAATTTCTCTTGCTAAATTTCCTTGTTCTGAGAGGTGCAGCGCCAAAAGGTTTTCAACAGAAACTTCTGTAATATTCTCTTTTAATTCCAGTTTAGCTACGATCTCTTGAAAGTCGCCAATCAAATTTCTATGCCAGCAAATGGCGTTCATCTTTTCTTTGAAATTTGTATTGACCAATTCAGCAAAAGTAGAAACCACTTTAATCTGATCGTTGTCAGAAAGTATATTTTTCATATTAGAATTAAATACATAATAAATACTACCTGATAATATACATGCAGCTTTTATAATAGCTATGGTTAGTGGGAAAAGATCGCATAGCTTTAGCGGTGATTAAATAGCCGCTGATTTTGTAGAGCAATTTAAACATAGGCACCTTGGTGGCACCTATGTTTATTTGATACTGGTTTATTAATTACGATGCACTAGAAACGATAACGTAGTGCAAGTTGAGCATTAATTGGATCACCCAGCATATTTGAGTCATTTGCACCGCTATGGCCAGACACAAAAAATTCACGATTCAATAAATTGTTGAGATTCAAAGTGACATCATACTGTGCTGTTTGATAGCCAAGAGCGGCATTGAACACAGTATAACCGGGTAACAAGTTTTTGTTGTCTGGAGCACTAAAGCGTGATGACTCAGCACGTCCACCAAGTGCGGCAAACCATTGGTCATTTAGCTGATATTTTAACCAGAGATTGGCTGCATGATTCGGTGTTAAAGCCGCATGATGGCCGCTAAAGCCTGTAGTAGATTTTTCAATCTTGCCATCAAGATAAGAATATCCCGCTAAAACTGAAAGCTGATCAGTGAGTTGGCCTGTCAGTGCCACTTCAGCACCGCGGGTTTTCTGTTCACCAGCCAAAATTGCCAGCGTATTGTCATTTGGACTCTGATTTTGAATATTGGTCTGATTCATTTCAAATACGGCCAAGGTCATATTCAGTCGACCACTCAGATCCCATTTGGTTCCGATTTCTAGATTTTCAGTTTTGGTCGGTTTCAGATCGGCACTATTTTTATATAGGACAAAAGCATCAGCCAGAGGTTGAAAAGACCGATTGTAGGAAGCGTACAACGATAAATTGGAAACTGGTTGATAAACGATCCCAATGCGAGGGGAAAGGCTGTGATCTGTCCGGTCTAAGATACCTGTCTTTCCGGTTTTATCATTCCTGTATTGAGATAAATCATCATAGCGCAGTCCGGCAAGTAGCTTGAACTTGTCATTCAAAGTGATCAGATCTTGCAGATAAAGGGCATAATTCTCAAATTCATTACTGTTATTGTTTCTGGCAGTCGTGGCCGTATTAATAGGTATCCAATAGTCCAGTACGGGATGATAGAGGTTGGTTGTCGTTTTAGCACCTTGCCATAAAATTTCGTCTTTATGTTGTTTGCTGTATTCGACTCCAATCAACACTTCATGCTGTAAGCCAGGGGTTTTCATCTTGGCACTGATTTCATTTTGCAGAAATATGCCATCTTCATTGCGTAAACGCTTGTTCTGGATTAATACAATTTGAGACGGATCACTAGGATGTGAATCCGTACTATATTCACGGTCTAAGGAGTAATTATAGTGTCGAGCTACTCCTCGATATTTCAACAGGTCATTAAATTTATGCTCTAAGGTAATGGTTTGGCTAGAAACTTCAGTATCGACATTTCCCACTTCTTCACCGTTTAAAGCACCATAGAAGGTTTTCGTATTTGTCCGTACCGGCTTTCCAGTCAAAGGATCCATGGGAAAGCCTTGATCGGCTAAACGGTCGTCATGCAAATAATCAGCTTGTAATAATATGGAGGTTTGATCCGAAACATTCCATTGGAGAGAAGGGGCAATGGCCTCGCGCTTCAGGAAGCTCTGATGGCGATAGCCGTCTGAATCTTCAATAGCTCCAGTTAAGCGGACTTTCACTTGGTCACTGATGATCTCTGCAAGATCCAATTCAGCACGTTTTTGTCCTAAACTGCTACCAATCAGGCTAACTTCATGTAATTTTTCATCCAGCGGTTTTTTATTAATCCGGTTGACCAAACCACCCGCTGAGCCTCTTCCATACAAGACAGACCCCGGTCCTTTCAACACCTCTATACGCTCAACATTCGACATATCACGATAATACAGTGCATCATCACGTACGCCGTCTACATAATTATCTGTAATGGCAGAAAATCCACGGATCATGACCTGATCACGCTGGCCATCGCCCACACTAAAACTCAGGCCGGCAACATTTTGTAAAGCGCCTTGCATGGATGTGACGGTTTGATCTCGTAAGATTTCTTGAGGAACCACGTTCACAATTTGTGGAATATCTTTGAGTTCTGCCAAGCCCTTCGTTGCTGTAGAAGCTTGGCCGACCTGGTTTTTAAGGCTTTGATCTGCCTCAGCAGAGGAACTGAGTGTAGGTAGAACAACGCTATTTGGTATTTCATTTGCATATGCCTGAACAGCAAGCAACCCCATAGAAGAAACTAACAACATCGACTTTTTCATGAATTTTACTGACTCCATCCTCCAAAAAATTGTGTGCAGTTTGAGCAAGAAAACTACCGAAGTAAATAATAATGAATATCATTTACTATTGATAATAGTAATCATTATTTTATATTTGAGAAGTTATCTGAATGGTTGTGACAGGAAAAAATTTAAATTTTTCCGTAAAAAATGAGATGAAGAGTAAAAAATACGGATGTAAAAAATATATTAAACAAAGGCTTAAATTAATTTTGTAATAAATAATCTGAAGAAGCTTGCCTTCGATTAAATGCAATCTAGAGAATTCGTCTGTTAAGCGAAAGGATGGAGCAGATTCTTATGCGTTGTTGAAGCAACCCTACTTTGGGAAAGAGGCAGAGAAATAAACTTATAAATTCAAAATCGATAGACTTCTGCGTTGAAAATTCTACATCATCGGCCCTATACCAGATTAAACCTATTTTAATCGTTTCTATTGGTTTTTAGGATAGCTTGAGGCACTGTGATACAAAAATATAAGGATGAGAAGATAGAGCTTAAATATAAATAGATTTTAAAATAATAGATTGGTGTTAAATAGAATGATTCATTCATTATCTATCTGAGTTTATAATTTTAAATATTAACTATTGGAGAGATAAATCACATTAGAAGCGGGATTTTTAATCCAAACTAATACAGATCAAAGAATAGGTTAGTGATTTCAATAAGATTCTTAAAATAAAAAACCCACTGAAGTGGGTTTTTCATGACTCGTTCTTACAATAAGTAACGAGTCCCAAGCTTAATTATTGTTTGATGATCAAAACTGGGAAATGGCTTTCACCCAAGACACCTTGTGCAACGCTACCCAAGATGAGTTTTTTGATGCCTTTACGACCATGAGAACCGATCACGACTAAGTCAGCTTTGATTTCCTCAGCGGCAGCAATGATTTCTTTATGGATAACTTGTCCTTCAGAAATTTTAGTCTCAATTTCAACGCCTTCTTGTGCAAACAATGCTTTTGCATTGTTTAGGGTTTCTTGAGCGCCAGCTTTTGCTTTTGCAAAATAATCCTTGGTGATTTCAGAAGTATCAATAAACTCAACCCCAATGAACGGGTCTACTGCAAGTACGCAAAGGGCAGTAACTTTGCTGCCAAATTTTTTTGCAATTTCAGCAGCTTGTTTTACTGCTGCAAGTGAAGTTGATGAACCATCGACAGGCACTAAAATATGTTGATAAGCCATGTAATACTACTCCTTATTGTCATTACTAAATGGATCAAGTCCATTGATTATTCGATCATTATATTTACACAAGTGTCATATCAGTTTGATGACCAGTCTGCTTGTTTCATTGGGGTATCAATCCAGCATACTTCAATGAGAATAAGTGTTTAAAATACTGGCGATTTTAAGCATAAGACATAGTATCAAATTAGCATATTTACACGCCTGATCAAGCATTTCTCAAACTAAAGTTTGAACAGATTTCCATTGAGAAGTCCTTTTACTTTTATAGTTAAGCTGAAAAGTCACTCGGGACTCACTTGATCTTGACATCCCGAACAAAGCTGTTTTGTGTTGGAGCGGCAGCTCATTGGCTTTGTACCAGACATTTGGAGCAAGTTGTTAAAAAAGCCCTGCAGCTTTTGAGGTTGAGGGATCTTTGCTCCAGATATCTGGACTGCTCCCAGTATCCTAGACATGAGACCGCCTCATTTTGAAGCTGTCTCAAATGCTTCTGGGCTCATCCCATCGAGATGCGAATGACGCCTGATTCGATTGTAAAACATCTCGATATAATCAAACACATCCGCACGGGCCATTTCTCGTGTTTTATAGATCCTCTTTTTAATTCTTTCCTTCTTTAAACTACTAAAAAAGGATTCAGCAACAGCATTGTCCCAACAGTTTCCACGACGACTCATACTCGGAACTAAATTATGCTTTTGACAGAATTTCTGCCAGTCTCCGCTACTGTATTGTGAGCCTTGGTCTGAGTGTATGATCACAGGTTCATTGGGTCTGCGTCGCCATACCGCCATTAAAAGTGCATCCAAAACGATATCCTTGGCAAGCGTAGGTTTCATTGACCAACCGATGACTTTCCTTGAATATAAATCGAGAACCACAGCCAGATATAACCAGCCTTGCCAAGTACGGATGTAGGTAATATCAGTCACCCAGGAAGTATCAGGGGTGCTCACAGCGAACTCTCGATTTAAGTGATTTGGTGGCACAATCGGAGGACGGCCACAACCATAACTTTTATGCTTTTTATATCCTCGAACAGCGGCAATGCCATTGTTCTTCATGATCTTCAGCACACGATTGGGGCCACAGCTTTCACCTAGCTCTTTAAGATCCAGCGTGATGCGACGATAACCATAGATGCCATAACTGGCATCATAAGAAGAGCGGATCAGTTGTAATAACCGTTTGTCTTCAATTGTTCTGCCTGATTCGGGTTCATGTAGCCAGGCGTAATAGCCAGCACGAGCAATCTTAAGAACCCGACACATCGTTTTAATCTTAAATTGATGGCTGTACTCAAGGATAAACTGATACTTTACTCGGGCAGGCTTGCAAAGTACCTTGCGGCCTTTTTTAAGATATCTCGCTCTTCTTCAGTTTGCTTAAGCTGACTTTTAAGACGAAGGATCTCTTTCTTTGCTTCGAGTAGTTCATGTTCATCAGGGTTGTTGCGTAAAGGCTGTACGGCCTTTAGCCATTTATAAATGCTGTGCTGTGATACACCTAAACGTTCAGCCACATCAGTGACAGAATATCCACGTTCGGTAATCAATTTAACAGCTTCATCTTTAAATTCTGGGGTGTATCGTTGTCCACTCATAATGTTCTCTCCTATGCAAAAAGAATAGACGAAATTTGTCTAGGAGAGTGGTGGCAGTCCAATCTTTAGTTATTGTGGCTGTTGAAAATTAGCGCTACAGTGGTAGATGTGGTCTGACCACGAAATACAAAGTTAAAAAACTGATTTATAAAAATTGATTATTTTAAAATTTTGATTGGAGTTTAGCACAATGAAAGCATTGGTTTATCACGGTCCAAGTAATGCTAAATGGGAAGAAAAAGAAGCACCAAAACTGCTCAAACCGAGTGATGCAATTGTCCGTATTGTTAAAACAACGATTTGTGGGACAGACTTACATATTTTAAAAGGCGATGTACCGGCCGTGACCGATGGCCGTACTTTGGGACATGAAGGCATTGGGATTATTGAAGAAGTGGGCCCTTCTGTTCAGCAATTCAAAAAAGGCGATAAAGTCATTATTTCCTGTATTACTGCCTGTGGTTCATGCAGTTATTGCAAGAAAAGTTTGTATGCGCACTGCAAGGATGGCGGCTGGATTTTAGGTCATAAAATCGATGGTACGCAGGCGGAATATGTGCGCATCCCGCATGCCGATAACAGCCTGTACCATTTGCCAGAAGGTCTGGATGAAGAATCGGCTTTGATGCTCAGCGATATCTTGCCGACGGGTTTTGAAATTGGCGTGTTAAATGGTCAGGTACAACCGGGTCAAACGGTAGCGATTGTCGGTGCAGGCCCAATCGGGATGGCTGCATTGCTCACGGCACAGTTCTATTCTCCAGGCCGTATTATTATGGTGGATACTGATGAAAGCCGTCTGGAAACTGCAAAACGTTTTGGGGCGACCGATACCATTAACCCAACCAAGCAGGATGTGAAATCGGTGATTGATCAATTGACCGATGGTGTGGGTGTAGATGTTGCAATTGAATGTGTCGGTGTGGAACCAACCTTTGCGATCTGTCAGCAAATTATTGCACCGGGTGGACATATTGCCAACGTGGGTGTGCATGGCAAATCAGTAGAGCTGCATCTTGAGGATTTGTGGATTAAAAACATCACCATCACCACAGGATTGGTGAATACTTCGAGTACACCAATGCTGCTCAAGAGCTGCTGTGCCAAAACTATTGAGCCAAATAAACTGGTCACCCACCATTTTGCTTTAAATGATATTGAACAGGCATATAAAGTATTTGGTCATGCTGCTGAAGAAAAAGCAATGAAAGTGGTGTTGTCGAATTCTTAATATCGACTTCTTGAAGTTTCAAAAAGACATTCCAGGTGGAATGTCTTTTTTTTAATTGCTGAATCCACTTTTTTCAGTTTTATATGCTTTGATTTTTTATACCGCTATGTTTTCAGGCCATAAAAAGTAAAATCCAAATTTCCCTTTTTTAAATTCTGCCCCAATCGTTTTTGCTTTATCAGTCAAATAGAAGTTATTGTCCTTTTTAGAGAGATAGCCATTTTGTGTTAATTGCTCTAATAAATCGGTAGTTGAAAGTCCAAGTTTATTGGCCAATTTAGAGCTAGTCAGTTTTTCAAAGTTGTTATCATCTTCATCTTCAGTGGTTGGAGTTGAGCTCTTTTGTTGATCAATTTTTTCTAATGAAATTCTTACTTCATCACTGATACGAATAATACGTTGAGCTTCCTCATAGGTATCTTTATAGAGTGCTGAATCCTCTTCACGTTCGATTAAAATTCCCATTTCATTGTTATTGATTTGACTGAATTCATAAAGATTTAGACTGGTAATAATGCCACGATCTTCATTTAAATAGCATTTTGCATGTAGGTTTTTGCAAAAACTGGTACGTATATAGTCTTGTTCTTTAAGCCAATTGATCTCTTCAGGCTGTAATTCACTCTTGCCGTAAATAATACGGATATCAATTTTTAAACGATTTTTGTCTTCTAGCAATTCTTTAATACGATCATTTAATTTTAAAAATGGACTAATAAGAATGACGCGCTCTTTTGCTGATTTAATCAGTTCTTCTAAATAGTAATTAGTAGCGCTGGTATTTAAAAATTTTGCCATTTCCCCTCATCCTTATGTATTGAATTTAAATAAAAAAACCCCGCATTCAGCGAGGTTTTTATATCACACATTCAAATTATTAACCAAGCAATTGCTTCATTAACTCATTTACTTGTGCTGGGTTGGCTTTACCCTTAGAGGCTTTCATTACCTGACCGACCAAACCGTTAAATGCTTTCTCTTTACCAGACTTGTATTCCTCAACCATTTTTTCATTGGCTGCAAGTACGTCTTTGATGATGGCTTCAATCGCACCAGTATCAGTTTCCTGCTTTAAGCCATGCTCAGCAATAATGTCATCGGCGGATTTACCTTGCGAATCCCACATTAAACTAAACACTTGTTTCGCGATCTTGCCGCTAATGGTGTTATCCACGATACGCGCGATCATGCCACCTAACTGTTCAGCTGAAATAGGGGAGTCAGTAAGGTCCAAACCGGCTTTGTTTAAAGCACCGGAGAATTCACCCATCACCCAGTTAGCTGCAACTTTACCTTGCGCAGCACCGCCGGCAGCAGCCACCACAGCTTCATAAAACTCCGACATTTCACGCGTTAAGGTCAACACGTGCGCATCGTACTCTGTCACGCCAAAGTCAGCGACAAAGCGCTCACGACGTGCAGCAGGTAACTCAGGCATGGTCGCTTTAATCGCTTCGATTTGTTCGTCAGCAATGATCACTGGCAACAAGTCTGGATCCGGGAAGTAGCGGTAATCGTTGGCTTCTTCTTTCGAACGCATGGAGCGCGTTTCCATTTTCACCGGGTCAAACAGACGGGTTTCCTGATCGATGGTGCCGTCCCATTCCAGAATTTCCATTTGACGTTCAATTTCAACATTGATCGCTTGTTCAATGAAACGGAAGGAGTTGAGGTTTTTCAGCTCGCAGCGGGTACCAAATGGCTGACCCGGACGACGCAAAGACACGTTACAGTCGGCGCGGAACGAACCTTCTGCCATGTTGCCATCCGAAATACCCAACCAACGTACCAGCGTATGAATCGCTTTAATGTAGGCAACCGCTTCTTCCACCGAACGCATATCCGGTTCAGAGACGATTTCAAGCAGCGGTGTACCGGCACGGTTAAGGTCGATGCCAGACATGCCTTCAAACTGGTCGTGAATCGATTTACCGGCATCTTCCTCAAGATGCGCACGGGTCACGCCAATACGTTTGGTCGTGCCATCTTCAAGTTGAATGTCGATATGACCTTTACCGACAATTGGATTGTCCATCTGGCTGATCTGGTAGCCTTTAGGCGAATCCGGGTAAAAATAGTTCTTGCGGGCAAAGACAGAGGCCTGATCAATATAGGCATCGATTCCCAAACCAAAACGGATGGCTAAATCCACCACAGCCTGGTTAAGAACCGGCAATACCCCTGGCATGGCCAAATCAACCAGGCTGGCTTGTGTGTTTGGATCTTGACCAAACTCAGTGGATGAACCTGAGAAGATTTTAGATTTGGTGGCAAGTTGCGTGTGGATTTCGATCCCGATAACGACTTCCCAACCATCAATCAAATTTGACTTCGGTTTAGCATTGTTTTTAGCCATTATGCGTTCTCCTCAGCAATAGCCGCGCGTTTAGTATGCCAGTCGGTCGCTTGTTGATATTGATGCACAATTGACAACAATTGAGATTCTGACCAGTAGTTACCAATCAGCTGCAAGCCTACTGGTAACTGTTCTGAATCAAAACCAACCGGTGCGTTAATGGCAGGTAAGCCTGCAAGGTTCACGGCGATGGTATAGATGTCACCGAGGTACATTTCAACCGGATCCAACGACGCGCCAATTTTGTAGGCAGTGGTTGGAGCCGTTGGAGCTGCAATCACATCAACCTGTTCAAAAGCTTTGAGGAAATCTTGCTGGATTAAACGACGGACTTTTTGGGCTTTCACATAGTAGGCATCATAATAACCGGCAGACAGGGCATAGGTTCCGATCAGGATACGGCGTTGTACTTCTGGACCAAAACCTTCAGAACGTGAACGCTTGTAAAGGTCGAGCAAGTCGGCCGGGTTTTCACAGCGATAGCCATAACGTACACCGTCATAGCGTGACAGGTTGGAAGACGCTTCTGCAGGTGCGATCAGGTAGTATGTTGGCACATAGGCTTCAGTCATGTTGAGGTCGATTTCAACCAGCACTGCGCCCATTTCTTCGAGTTTTTTCAGCGATTCTTCAACACGTGCTTTGACATCAGCAGCCAAGCCAGCCACATTGAAATATTGTTTTGGAATCCCGATGCGCAAGCCTTTTACTGCCGTTGCATTCAGGTTTGCTACGTAATCTTCTACCTCTTGATTCACAGAGGTAGAGTCACGTTCATCATGACCTGCCATGACATTCATCAGGTAGGCACAGTCTTCGGCTGAACGTGCCATCGGACCACCCTGATCCAGTGAGGATGCATAGGCAATCATACCGAAGCGCGAAACCCGGCCATAACTCGGTTTTAAACCGGTCAAGCCACAGAAAGAAGCCGGTTGACGGATTGAACCACCGGTATCGGTTCCGGTTGCAAATGGTGCAAGATCAGCTGCCACACAGGCCGCTGAACCGCCTGAAGAACCCCCAGGTACGCGATCCAGTGCCCACGGGTTTTTGGTCGCGCCGTAGTACGAGCTTTCTGAGGTGGAACCCATGGCGAACTCGTCCATGTTTACTTTACCCAGTGTCACTAGACCAGCAGCTTTACCTTTAGCCACTACAGTTGCATCGTAAGGCGAGATAAAGTTGTCCAGCATTTTTGAGCCGGCGGTGGTTTTGATGCCTTGGGTACAAAAAATATCTTTGTGTGCAAGTGGAATACCGGTTAATGCTGTCGCGTTACCGGCTTTGATCGCGGCATCAGCTGCATCGGCTGCCGCAAGTGCCTGTTCTGCGGTGACAGTCACATAACTGTTGACCTGTGTGTCAATTTTGGCAATACGGTTTAAATAGTGTTGAGTCAGTTCGCGGGAAGAAAATTGGCCCTGGCTTAAGCCTGCGGAAAGCTCGCGAATGGATAAGCGATGTAAATCAGTCATGAGTTAAATTCTTTACGTTCATTTATGAGAGCAGACAGATGAGTAAGCGGACTTATTCAATCACGCGAGGAACGAGGTATAAACCGTCTTGCGTTGCTGGGGCAACTGCTTGATATTCATCACGATGATTGCTTTCGGTCACCACGTCCGGACGTAATGGCTGAGGATGGTCAAATGGGCTTTTCAGCGGTTCTACACCGTCGGTGTCGATGCCTTTTAAGCTTTCCATCATGCCTAAAATTTTATTTAGGCTTTGAGCATATTCAGCAGATTGCGTATCATTGAGTGATAATTTAGCGAGATTGGCAATCGCTGAAACTGTTTGTGCATTTAAATCCGCAGAATGCTGAGCATCCGATGTAGACATAACATCACCTAAGTCAGTATTAAAATTTTTCAAAATATCGTGCGTTATAATAAGCGATTGACTTGTTCAAAGCATCACATTTAGTTAAAGTTGCCGACTTGCGTCCACCACAAAGTTTAATTGAGAACGACCCGTGATTCTAAAACGACTAATTGGCTTGTTTTCGCCAGATCTAGCCATTGATTTAGGTACAGCAAATACACTTATTTATGCACCTGGACGAGGCATTATATTAAATGAACCAACGGTTGTGGCAATCCGTCACAGTGGTTCTCAAAAAATTGTTGCCGCTGTAGGCCTTGATGCTAAACAAATGCTAGGTCGTACACCTGCCAATATTTCAGCGATTCGTCCAATGAAAGACGGTGTGATTGCCGACTTCGAAGTGACTGAAACCATGCTGAATCAGTTTATTGGCAAAGTGCATGAGAAACGTCTGTTTCCTCCTGCACCACGTGTAGTGGTCTGTGTTCCTTGCAAGTCAACGTTGGTTGAACGTCGTGCGATTCGCGAAGCGGTATTCAATGCCGGTGCACGTGATGTACGTTTGATCGAAGAACCAATGGCCGCTGCCATTGGTGCGGGTCTGCCAGTTGAGCAAGCTTGTGGTTCAATGGTCGTAGACGTGGGTGGCGGTACGACAGAAATTGCAATCATCTCCTTGCAGGGCTGTGTCTATGCAGATTCCTTGCGTATTGGTGGGGATGTGTTTGATGAACAGATCATCAATTATGTGCGTAAGGCGCATGGCTGCGTGATCGGTGAAACCACTGCAGAAACCATCAAGAAAGAAGTGGGAATGGCTTTGCCGGATGGTGACGCAAAACCATTAGAAATCGAAGTTCGTGGCCGTAACCTGGCTGAAGGTGTGCCACGTTCGATTACTGTGACCTCCAATGAAATTACCCAAGCGATTGCTGATCCGTTGCAAAGTATCGTATCGGCTGTGAAATCAGCACTAGAACAAACCCCTCCAGAACTTTCTTCCGATATTGCGGAGCGTGGTATTGTGTTGACTGGTGGTGGTGCCTTGTTACGTAATTTAGACAAACTTTTAGCCCAAGAAACAGGTCTGCCTGTAGTGGTGGCTGAAGATCCATTGACCTGTGTGACGCGTGGTGGCGGTAAGGTACTGGAATTCTTCGACAACCCAAACCATGACATGCTTTTTGTCGGCTAATTTAAGGATCAGGCGGTGCAACCGAATCTTTTTTCAAGACAACCGCCATCTTTTCGCTCTTTTATCATTGCGGTTATCACCTGCCTGATTGTGCTGTTTTTTGACTGGCGCATGCCGTATGTGGTGCAACCGGCCAGAGATGTCTTGTATGCAGCGTATAATCCGATTTATGCGCTGGCAAGCTATCCAGTGTTATCGCGAGAATGGCTGAATCAACAAACCAAATCTGAAGCACAGCTGCGCCGTGAAAATACGGCACTTCAGGCTGAACTGCTACAGGCACAGGTTCGCCTACAGAAATTATCTGAACTTTCTGCGGAAAATACCCGCTTACGTGGTCTGTTGGATACTCCGCTGATTATTGATGGTCGCATGGAAATTGCCGAGGTGATTGGAACCGACGCAGATCCTTTACGCCATATCATTATTATCAACCGGGGTGCCAGCAATCAGTTGAAAGTGGGCCAGACCGTTCTCGATGATAAAGGTATCATTGGACAGATTATTGATGTCTATCCGCATAGTGCACGCATCATGCTGCTTTCGGATAAAGAACATTCCTTGTCGGTACGTCTGGAACGTACCGGGATGCGAGCCATTGTATCGGGTACAGGAGATCTGGGCCGTCTGAAAATGGAATATGTACCAACCAGTGCCAATATCCAGGTGGGCGATCGGGTGTTCAGTTCTGGTTTAGGGCAACATTTCCCAGCCGGCTATCTGGTGGGTACTGTGTCTAAAGTGATGCGGCATAATTCCGGTGAATTCGCCCAGATCGATGTGAAGCCTGCAGCGCAACTGGCTGGTGGTCATCACGTCGTCATTCTGTTCTCTGACTCACTTGCGATGGAGCAACCTTATGCTAATCGCTAAAATGCGCAGTCAAAAACCACAAGATCCGCTCATTCCGATTATCTTGTCGGTGATTGTCGCCTCAGTGCTGCTGGTCTATCCTTTATCCTATACGCTGTCTGGCTGGCGTCCGCTGTGGATGATGATGATCATGCTGTTTTGGGTGCTTTGTCAGCCAACTTGGTGTGGGGTATGGTTTGCTTTTGCGACCGGAATTTTTACTGATTTATTACTAGATGCACCGCTCGGACTGAATGCGCTGAGCTTTGTGCTGATTACCTTCATCGTGCGCTTTTTTACCCGTGAACGACGTATTCTCACTTTTGGCAATTTATGGCTGATCGCGGCGATGGCTATTCTGGCACATTTATTTTTTATCTGGATGGCCCGGATTATGGGCGGCGTGCAATTCTCGTTAGCCCAGCATTGGCAGCCTTTACTGACCAGTATCCTTGCCTGGCCACTTCTGTATTTTTTGTTACGTAAATGGCGCATTTAATCCTCGCATCGAGTTCCCCCCGACGCCAAGAATTACTCCAACAGATTGGACTCGATTTTACCGTCTATAGCCCAGATATTGACGAAACCGTACGACCTGACGAGACTGTACAAGCCTACGTTGAACGTCTGGCGCAAGCTAAAGCACAAGCCGTTCTCGCACAGTTTCCGGACGCAGTGGTGATTGCTGCAGACACCAGCTTGAGTGTCGACGGTCAGATTATTGGCAAGCCCGAATCTAAACAACATGCCTTTGCCATCTGGTCACAACTCTCTGGTCGTCAACATGATGTATTATCAGGAGTTTGCGTCGCCACTTCACAACAAATTTCAAGTATAGTGGTAACAACACACGTTGAGTTCCAGTCGCTGAGTCCAGACGATATGGAAAATTACTGGGCGACAGGAGAGCCTTTAGGGAAAGCCGGTGCCTATGCGATTCAAGGGATTGCCGCTCAATATATCCCGCGGATCGAGGGCAGCTACACTAATGTGGTGGGTTTGCCTTTGTATGAAACACTACAGTTATTAAAAGCGGTTAAGGCACTAAATTAACCGTTGCAACAAGAATTTTCATAATGTTTTGAGTTTTCCTATGTCTGAAGAATTACTCATTAATGTCACGCCTATGGAATGTCGCGTGGCATTAATTCAGAACGGCACCGTGAACGAGTTATTCGTCGAACGTACGGTGAAGCGTGGTCTGGTCGGCAATATCTATAAAGGCAAGGTGGTGCGTGTTCTGCCGGGTATGCAGGCAGCCTTTGTAGACATTGGCCTGTCACGAACTGCCTTTTTACATATCAATGATATGGTCTGGCCACGTCACCAGGCGACGCCGAACGTGTTTGAACTCTTACAACCTGGACAAATCCTTACGGTTCAGGTGATGAAAGACATGCTGGGTACCAAGGGCGCACGGCTGTCGACGGATCTTTCTATCCCATCGCGTTATTTGGTCTTAATGCCCTATGGTAATCATATTGGGGTATCGCAGCGCATCGAGTCCGAAGAAGAGCGTGATCGTTTGCGCAGTATGATTGAACGTATTCAAAGCCAGCACCAGTTGCCGGGTAGCGTGATTGTGCGTACTGCAGCTGAGGGAGTGGATGAAGCTGCCATCATGCAGGATATGTGCTATCTGGCCAAGTTGTGGGAATATATTCAGCGCAAGCAGAAAAATGTCGCTGTACCTTCACTGATCTTTGAAGAGTTGCCTTTGCCGCAACGGGTGATTCGTGATTTGGCGAGTGAAGATACCGCCAAAATTTATGTCGACTCCCGTGAAATACATGCCAAGTTGATCGAATTTATCGACGAATTCGTACCGACGATGACCAACCGCCTGATTCACTATCCGGGTGAGCGTCCATTATTTGATTTATATAATGTCGAAGAAGATATCCAGAAAGCCTTGCAGACCCGAGTTGCCTTGAAGTCGGGTGGTTATCTGATGATTGACCAGACGGAAGCCATGACCACGATTGACGTCAATACGGGTTCATACGTGGGTGGGCGAACGCTGGAAGATACGGTTTTTAAAACCAATATGGAAGCCACGCAGGTAATTGCACGTCAATTACGTCTACGCAATCTAGGCGGCATTATCATTATTGACTTCATTGATATGCAGGAAGCCGTGCATCGTGAAGAGGTCATGCGCCAGTTTGAAAAAATGCTGGAACGCGACCACGCTAAAACCAAGATTACCCAGGTGTCGGAACTAGGTCTGGTGGAAATGACGCGTAAGCGTACCCGCGAGTCGTTAGAACATTTGCTGTGTGAATCGTGTCCAACCTGTCAGGGGCGGGGCTATGTCAAAACTGCCGAGACTGTATGTTACGAAATTTTTCGTGAAATTTTACGTTATGCGCGTGCTTTTGAATCACAAAGTGGCTTTACCGTTGTGGCACATCCTTCAGTGATTGACCGATTGTTAACAGCCGAAGCACCGGCCGTGGCTGATTTGGAACACTTTATCAATCGTGTGATTAAATTCCAGGTGGAAAACCTGTATACGCAAGAGCAATATGACATCATCTTGAGCTGAAATTGTAACAGGATTTCGCTTAATCCTTGTTACAACTGAAATTTTACTTTCGAACCTGAATTTTCAATACTAGGCACACTAAATAGCCAAAGACTTTTTTCGATGCGTTTTTGCAAAAAAGTCTGAGCAAATGAGAGTCCTGAGATGAACGTACGAGATAAAATTATTCAACAAAGCCTCAAACAAGTGATCGAAAGTAAAGCCGCCAATACCTGCTATATGCTCGATGAAAAAGGTAAAGAAGTACCCATTACCACCGCCATGGTGCGCACAGTTTGCCATCAGTTATTAAAGCAGTGTCGTACAATTAAAAATTAAGGGGCAAATGATTCGCCCCTTAATTTTTTCCTTTTTTAAACTTTATCCGTTTACCATTTCATTAGCCGATGATGCAGTAATGATTTCCTCAAAACGCTGAATTTCTTCTTCGAGGTAGGTCAGCAGATTTTGCATCTTCGGTAAGGCATTTCGACAAGCGGTTAAGCCGACTTCGAGTTTGCCCAGGTAGCTGGTCATGGTGATGTTTAAGGCTTGACCATCAAGCACAATCGAAGCGGGATAGAGGGCATCCAGTTTGGCGCCATTCCAGTATAAGGGTTCACGCGGGCCGGGTACATTCGAAATCACCAAGTTAAAAGCCTGCCGTTTTGGCATCATGCCAGACAAAATATTCAATCCTGCCGCGCTGTAGACCAAGGCGCTATAGCTGAGTGCTTGATTGGCATTCATACGTTTAAAACGCTGTTTGGCATTTTGTACACTGCGTTGCACAATCCGCAGGCGTTCAACCGGATCGGCTTTGTGAGTGCCTAAATTCGCTAGAATCATGGTAATCCGGTTGCTGACATCGGAATCATCTTCGCGTAAAGATGCGGGTACCATTGCAATTAATGGTTTCTTAGGTAAGCTGTTTTGGCTGAGCAAGTATTCGCGTAAGGCTCCTGAGCACACAGCTAAAATCACATCATTTAGGGTACCACCTAACGCTTGGGCAATACGGCGGAAACGTTCCAGCTCAAATGACTGTGCGGCAAAACGACGTGAAGAACTGACGCGTTGATTCAGAATACTGCTCGGGGCTTGAAAGCTCGAGACATAATCCGGATTGTAGCGTTTGTCCTGCATGATGGTGTGGGAGAGTTCCGAAAAGACCGTGGGAACGACTTCAAACTGACCTTTCATTTTTGTAATAATCTTGCCGATCCGGCTGGATGCCGGGGCTTTCAGGCGTTTGGCACGCTCACCTTCAACACACCAAGGTGGCACAATGTGTTTGGCATTTGGATCTTTGGAGAAAGATTTTTCGAGTAGCCGCATCCCCGCAATACCATCCACCATGGCGTGATGGATCTTAAAATACATGGCAAAACGGTTGCCTTCGATTCCTTCAATAATGTTGCAAGTCCAGAGGGGTTTAGCGCGGTCAATCAGCGTACTGTGTTCCTGTGAAATATAAGTCAATAATTCACGAATACGTCCAGGATGGGGCAGGGCAATGTGACGGAAATGATGGTCGAGATCAAATTCTTCATCTTCTTCCCAGAAAAGACCATGCAATTTGTTATTGAAGGGTGGAACAGGGATACATTTATTTTTTCGAATGTCTGCGACTAGGTCTTGAATAAAGGTTTCAGGAGCATGTTCTGGAATTTCAAAAATAAACAAACCACCCACATGCATTGGTTGTTGGCGTTTTTCGAGTGAAAGAAAAATAAAGTCAATTGGGTGTAATGGACGCATAGCGCTAATTGCCTCACTGCAACATATCTTGGCAGCTCTTTTTTGAGTTGCTGCTTGTTAGAATTATCTAATCTTGTGGAGTATATATTTTTTTATGGGGTTGTGCGTAAGGGATTTATTGCGCAACGTACCCAAAAATAAAAAAGCCACCCTGGAGGATGGCTATACAACATTATTTTTTTAAGTTGCCTGCATGCAAACCACACTCTTTATGTGTTTCTTCTTCCCACCACCAACGGCCTTCACGCTCATGCTGATTCGGTAACACAGGCTTGGTGCAAGGTTCACAACCAATTGAAATAAAACCACGTTCATGTAATGGATTGTAAGGAATTTCCATCATGCGGATGTAGTTCCAGACATCTGCACTACTCCAGTTGGCTAGCGGATTATATTTGATTAACTGTTTACCCGGACCAGAAAAACCCGGATCAGCCTGAATGACTGGAATTTCTGTACGTGTGCCTGGGCTCTGGTCACGGCGTTGTCCGGTAATCCAGCCATCCAGCGTGGCTAGTTTTTTGCGTAACGGTTGTACCTTACGGATACCGCAACACTCTTTATGTCCATCCTGATAAAAACTGAATAAACCTTTTTCAGTGACCAGTTGTTGTAGCGCTTCAGCGTCAGGGCAACAGATTTCGATATTGATTTTATAATGATTGCGGACAGCTTCAATAAACTGATAGGTTTCCGCATGCAAACGACCTGTGTCCAAGCTAAACACACGGAATGGTTTGCCTAAACGTGATGCCATGTCAATCAGTACTACATCTTCTGCACCGGAGAAAGAAATCGCAATTTCGCCTTCCTGATTGAGTGCAAGGTCGAGAATTTCACTTGGAGATTTATCAGTATATTCAGATGCCAAAGCATCCACGAGATCAAGGGTAGGAATGATGGACATGTGTGCTCCTGGCGACAGGCTTGGATACTCAACAATGAGTAGAATAGAAATAAAAAAGAATTTTAGTGGAAATGAAATCACTTCCTTAGCACTTTAAATAGAATACTTATGAATAAAATCGATTTAAACAGCAGCAGCGCAAAATTGTGTTGCTTAGTGGTATGATAGGCCAAATTTTTTTCAGGCACATTTGGGAGAGCCCATGGAAATCGTATGTCTAGATCTTGAAGGTGTATTGGTTCCGGAAATCTGGATCAATTTCGCTAAAAAAACCGGGATTAAAGAGTTGGAAGCAACTACGCGTGATATTCCAGACTACGATGTATTGATGACACAACGTTTGAATATTTTGAAGCAACATGGTTTGGGCTTAAATGATATTCAGGACGTCATCGCAGATATGGGGCCATTACCGGGTGCAAAAGAGTTCGTTGAATGGGTGCGTACTCATTTTCAATTGGTCATTTTATCCGATACCTTCTATGAATTTGCACATCCGTTAATGCAGCAATTAGGCTGGCCAACCATTTTCTGTCATAAATTAGAAACAGACGAAGCAGGCATGATCTCAGCCTACAAATTGCGCCAACCAGACCAGAAGCGTCAAGCAGTTAAAGCCTTACATGCGTTGAATTTCCGTGTGATCGCAGCCGGTGACTCTTACAATGACACCACCATGTTGGGTGAAGCCAACCACGGCTTCCTGTTTGATGCGCCAGAAAACGTGATTGCTGAATTCCCGCAATTCCCTGCAATTCATGGTTATGATGCGTTGAAAGAAGCGATCCGTTCAGTTTCTCAACGTGACATTCCGGCTTAAGGTATGTCACCAAAGAAAATGGCGCCTTAAAGGCGCCATTTTTTATACAGGATTGATTAGAATTTGTAGCCGATTTTCAAACCATAGGCGATGGCATTGTTATTTTTGAACTCAGCGACATAATTCTCTGTACCTGCTTGAGCCCCTGTTTGTGCCTTGGCATCACCTAACCAGAAATATTTTACACCCCCGCCAATAAAGGTTTGTGGAGTTGGGCTATATTGTGCACCAAGACCGACATTCCAGTAGCCTTCGGTTGGTCCTAATGTCGTGATCGGGTCACCTGCACCAGAGTCCCAACCGACTGAAAAATTACCCGCCCACTTATCATTAAATTTACGTCCTACACCGGTAGTGACAGACCATTGGTCATCAGAATATTCAACCAAGTTAAAACCATCTGGACGGCTAACTAATGGACCAATCGCTTCTGAAACTTTACCAAATTTGTATGGGCGAATAGCAAAATCTTTCCAGTTAACCCAACGTACATTCGCAAATGCAACGGTATTGGCCATAATACCGGTTTGCAAGTCAAGATTGACGGATTGTGGTGTGGTAATGGTTGTTTTGCCTTCTTGAGCATTTGCAACTAAAGCTTGTTGAAGTCTCGGACCGATAACTGTACCTGTAGGCCCTAAACTTCCTATCAAACCATTTAATTGCAAAGGGGACAAACTGCTTAAAGTGTCCATCAGTGCTAATGATTCATCAATATTTACTTTATGATCAATTTCAGAACGATAAGTTAATGACGTCTTTAAGGCAATTTCAGGAATTTGATAGGAAACACCTGCGAGCCAACCATAACCTTCAGTTTCTTTAATATGTGCATCGTAACCATTATAAAGACTATAAGCACGACCTCGTAAACTTACATCACCCTTAACCGTCTGATAAACTGGTCCGCCGTAGATATTCCAGTGTTTATTGGGTTGGTAACCTAGAATCATTGAAAGGTTTTGACTTTTTACTTCTACTTTTGTGCTGCCAGATACCCCACCTAGTGTAGAAACTGTAATAGGTAAAGTCCCTAGAACTGGATCTGTAGGGCTAGAAACGAAAACGTTGTTTCCTTGATATTCTGCATCTGCACCAAAAGGTTGATCATAAAGTAGACCAAAGGAAAATTGATCATTTACTTGCAATTTTAATGCGGCATGAGGGAAATAATAATCTCCAGCCATATCTTCAATATTGCGCCGCGTTGTACTTAGGCCCGCTTCTTGACCTGAAACATCTGGGTCTAGAATTGAGATACCAGCCTCGAAATAATTACCTGGTTGTAAAAAATTGGAAATAGATTGTCCGGATCGATCTAGGGCTGCCGCGAAAGCACCTGCTGCGGGAAATGCAGCTAAAATGATGGCTGAAGTGAGGGCTTTTAATTTCATTTTATATCTTCCTTGAACTGCCAGAGCGTTAAACATATGGATTTCATGAATGCTCATTAAAGTGTTTGAGGTCACTACCATGAAGCCGTTACATGGTTCAAAAATAACATAATTGAAATAAGAGTAAATGCTCTAGATTGGAGATGATCAGAGATGGAATACCTAAAAAATGTCTGATCGGTTAATTTATACTAGATTGAATAACTAAAAATCCACTTAATCTATTGTTTTTAATTATATTTATTATTGTGATGTGATTCACAATCTGTCTTTTCGATTCTATTGAATAAAAATGAACCATGAGTTCAAAATAATAGCGTGGTTTTAAAACAATCAAAATAACATAAATGGGGGAAGGGTATTGCGGTAATTTTGTGCGCCCTGCGGGACTCGAACCCACGTCGGTCGCTTAGGAGGCAACTGCTCTATCCAGTTAAGCTAAGGGCGCAAAGCATCGCTAATGTAGCGTAAATCGGGGTGAAAAAAAAGTTATTGCCGTGCAATAACTTTTTTCTTTATTAAATGTCGTGTGCATCAGGACGTGTGTGGATTTTTATGTAAAAGCTGAAATAAACCCAGCATTAAGAGAATCCATAGAGGGATCATCACTACAGATTCCATAAAACCTTGAGTCCACATGATGTAAAGAACAGCCAAAATAAATAGTAATACTAGATAATTACTTACAGGTGCCCACAGTGCCGGGAAGCGAGTGGTCATTTTTGCCTGCTGCATCGCCTGTTTAAATTTTAGGTGAGTGAGACTGATCATGGCCCAGTTGAGTACAAGTGCACCGACCACCACATACATCAAGTGGCTGAGTGCATCTTCCGGCACAAAATAGTTCAATAAAACACAACCAAAAATGAGCAACGCTGAAAATAAAACGGCAGGAATTGGTACGCCATGTTTATTCACTTTACTAAAAATTTTCGGTGCATTGCCCTGCTGGGACAGACCAAACAGCATACGGCTGTTAGCATACATTCCACTGTTATACACAGAAAGGGCAGCGGTCAAAATAATAAAGTTCAACAGATGTGCTGCCCAGCCAATTCCCATTTGGCTGAAAATCATCACAAATGGGCTTTTATCCAGACCACCCAATTCAAGCTGATTCCACGGAACCAGTGAAAGCAGAATGGTGAGTGAACCCACATAAAAGATCAGGATCCGGAAGACCACCTGATTGATGGCTTTGGGAATGGTTTTTTCAGGATTATCCGCTTCCGCAGCTGCCATGCCAATTAGCTCAATGCCGCCAAAAGCAAACATCAGGAAGGCGAGCATATAGAACAAACCTTCAAAACCGTTAGGAAAGAAGCCACCATAATGCCATAAGTTGCTCAGGCTGGTGCTGGAATTAGCATCTGCGGTGAGCAGTAAATAAATGCCAAATACAATCATGGAAAGGACGGCACTGACTTTAATAATGGCCAGCCAGAATTCGGATTCACCATAGAATTTTACATTACCGAGATTAATTGCCGTAATCACCACAAAGAAAAACAGCACAGAAACCCACGCCGGAATATGCGGCCACCAGTAATTAATATATTTGGCGACAGCTGTCAGTTCGGTCATGGCGACCAGAATGTAAAGAATCCAGTAATTCCATCCCGCTAGAAAACCCGGGAATTTGCCCCAATATTTATTGGCAAAATGACTAAAGGAGCCTGCTACCGGTTCATGGACAATCATTTCACCCAATTGACGCATGATCAGAAAAGCAATCAGACCACCAATCGCATAACCTAAAATGATCGAAGGCCCTGCAGACTGAATGACTTGCGCGGAGCCTAAAAATAGCCCCGTTCCAATTGCACCACCCATGGCAATCAGCTGGATGTGACGGTTTTTTAGGCCACGTTGAAGTTGAGAAGGCGCGTTGTTCAAAGTGCTCACTCGACGATGAATAAGCCGGCTATTGTAATAGATTTAAACAGTTTTAGCCTAGTGGTGCGGTATTAGTCACATTACTTTTTAATTAAATTAAAAAGTAAACTTAAATAGTTAAGTTAACCTTTTGGTACAAAAGAAGAAGAGTGGGGTAAGTTTTTGATTAACTTTGTTTGTTGATCAGACAATCCATTCTTTAAGAAATGAAGATGGTACCTTGTTGGTAGGAAAATTTTTAATAGGTACAGCCGTTCAACGTCATTTCATGTCAGCACCCCCATCGTTCCTGTCTGTTTAATAGTCAGTTATGAATCAAAGTATTGATCATCCTTTTGGATGGCTTTCTATCGATCCTTTTTTATAGAAGATTCGATTGATCATTGGGTTCATTGGGCGAATATATTCCTGATGAACACGGGTTATTATAGATGCCAGCTGTGTTCTTAAAATGTAGGAAACCGACGTGTTGCGGAATGTTTGCAAGCTGAATGTTAGGACTATTTCTGATTTTTTCGGGGAAACGGAGGTATTTTAGCGATCCGCGCATGGAGAAAAACCAGCGAAAGCAGTATGATGGCAGCAGCATAAAATCACAGAAGACGTCTGATGAGTGATCAATTACCCGCTTGCCCAAAATGTAGTTCAGAATTTACTTACACTGATGGAACTTTACTGATCTGTCCCGAGTGTGGACATGAATGGGAGGCACAAACGGCTGCAGAAACTGAAGATTTGGTGATTAAAGATTCTGTCGGCAATATTTTGCAGGATGGCGATACCGTGACCGTCATTAAGGACCTTAAAATCAAAGGGTCTTCGCAGGTGGTTAAAATTGGCACTAAAGTTAAAAATATCCGTCTGCTAGATCATGGTGACCATAATATCGACTGTAAAGTAGATGGTATTGGTCCAATGAAGCTCAAATCTGAGTTCGTGAAAAAAGTTTAATCTTCCTGATTGTTGATCGAGGCCCGTGTGTCATCTATATCATCCGTCCCTGCAGATGTACTGAAACAGGCGCAAGTCCGTATTCAGCAAGATTTATTAACAGCGCTCGATGCCTTTGCCATTCCGGAACCTTTGAAAGGGGCGGTCTACCATGCCGTCATGCTCGGTGGAAAGCGTGTTCGGCCCGCCTTGTGTTATGCGACTGCAGCACTGGGTGAGCAACGTCAGAATGATGCGGCGGTACGCCGTGCGGCAGTAGCCGTCGAGCTGATTCACTGTTATTCGCTGGCCCATGATGACCTGCCTTGTATGGACAATGACTTGTTGCGACGTGGGCAACCGACCTGTCATGTGGCATTTGGGGAAAATACCGCTTTGCTGGCGGGCGATCTTTTACAGTCGATGGCTTTTGAAGTGTTGGGTAGCCGATTGTTTGATTCAGGCCCCGCTGTTGAAGCGTCTATTGTACTAAAACAGATGCAGATTCTGGCCACGGCCAGTTCCAAAATGGTCTGTGGTCAAATGCTTGATTTGCAGGCAGAAGGCACCCAGATTTCGCAGCAGGAGCTGGAAAACATTCACCGTAACAAGACGGGTGCCTTAATTTCAGCAGCAATTATGATGGCAGCTGTGACCCAGTTTACGGGTACCGATCACGCCATTCCGCAACTACGTCAGTTTGGCCAATCGATTGGTCTGGCGTTTCAGGTACAAGATGATATTTTGGATATCATTTCGGATACGCAAGTGCTCGGTAAGACCGCAGGTAAGGATGAGCTGGTGGAAAAATCCACTTATCCAGCCTTGATGGGGTTGCAAGAGGCACAGGCGTATGCACTGGAGCTTCATGACCAAGCCTTTCAGGCGTTGAGCTATTTTGGAGAAAATGCAGCCGAGTTGTATCGGATTGCTGAATTCCTCTTGGTACGTAAACACTAATCAGCGTTAAGTGTTGTTGAACAAGACAAGGGTGGATCTATTCCGCCTTTTGTTATTTTAGTGCTCTGGTCAGAAAAATGCTGTGAATAAGGCTCTAGGCTAACGTTGGATTTTCTGTCATCTTCTAAAAAATAAAAAAGACAGCGGTAAGCTGTCTTTTTTGATTAAGACGCAAGATTAAGGATTATGACGTCCCATCACACCGCGGATGGTATTTAATACATCGGCTGGCAAGACCACAGTTTTGGCATTGTTGGATTTCGCCATATCCTGCATGGCTTTGACATATTGTTCACCCAACAGATAGGCCACAGGAATTTCTTTATCACCGACGGCTGAGCTAATCATTTTAATGGCTTTTTCAGAGGCTTCAGCCAAGACCACTTGAGCTTCGGCATCGCGGCGTGAAGCTTCGAGACGGCCTTCTGCTTCGAGAATCGCTGCGTGTTTTTCACCATCCGCTTTGGTCACGGTCGCGCGACGCTGACGTTCTGCGGCGGCTTGAGCCTCCATGGCAGATTGCATAGTCTGTGAGGGTTGAATGTCCTGAATTTCCACAGTTTTCAGTGTGATGCCCCAATCCGAGATATCATCAGAAATGGCCAGTTTTAATTTGGCCTTGATATGATCCCGTGAAGACAAGGCATCATCCAGATCCATTTCGCCCACAATTGAACGTAGCGAGGTTTGTACCAGATTCTGAATGGCCAAGACATAGTTTTCAATGCCATAGACTGCTTTTTCTGGCGTAGTCAGGTTGATATAGGCCACGGCATTCATCAGGAGTACCGCGTTATCACGGGTGATGACTTCCTGTGATGGAATATCCAGCACGATATCTTTGGTCGTGACCTTATAAGCCACTTCATCAATATACGGAATGACAAAGTTCAGACCAGGCGAGAGCGAGGTATGGTATTTGCCCAAACGCTGTACAATCCATTTATAACCTTGAGGCACAATGCGTACCCCTTTAAAAATGGTTACCCCAACAAAAAGTAAAAATGCAAAAATAATAATGGTTCCAGCTGACATGTTCTGTCCTCTTAGTTTTCATTCATGTGATTGAGTTGTATGCGTTTGTACCACCAAGTCATTACCTAAAATGTCGACGACACGTACACGGTCTCCCACCTGTACGGGAGTCAGGCTGCGGCAGATCCATTCATCGGACCCCAGTACCGGCATTGGAAAGCGTACTTTAATTTGCTCATGTGCCAAGCCGGTTTCAATCACCATGCCGACCTGACCGATCGTGGCTTCACGCGGGAGGCCAGCCTTGGTTTTATCAATAGATAAGGGCTTGATAAATTTAAACCAAAGCAGGGTGGAGAGGATGGAAAGGATGATCCACATGATCAGCTGCGTGCTCAGGCTCATCATCGGAAACAGCCAGAACAGAACCGCGACCATCAATGCAGCGATCCCAAACCATAGTGCAGCAAATGCCGGTATGACCAGTTCGGAGAGCATCAACACGATACCTAACAAGACCCAGTGCCAGGGTTCAAGCATTAATTCCATAAAGCCACTCTTAATATCGTTATTTACATATAGATCAATGGATTATCTGCATCAATGTAACAGATGCAGATAACAAAACCTATGAAAATTGTCGCAGAGCTTAGAATTTTGCAGGATTGGGTGCACGTAAGGCCGCAGGCGACTTTTTGAATTGCTGGATTGCCGACTGGATTTCACGCACTTTTTGTTGTGCTGCCTGTTCGCCTTCAAGAATTGAGGCATTGCTTGCGGCCAAATCCATGACACCGAGATGTCCCACCTTGGGCTGAATCACCACGTTCGCCTGACGCAATTCCTGCTGAATACTTTGCTGTCCCATGATATTAATGGTCTGGTCAAGTAGACCCCACATGCTCATCGGACGGTCGGCACTCGGACGTGCCGAAATATCCACGGCAATCACAATATCCGCTCCCATGGCTTTGGCTGTCGCTACCGGAATCGGACTCACCAGTCCGCCGTCCACATATTTCAGCTTGCCAATCGTCGCTGGGACAAACACGTTTGGAATACTGCAAGAAGCACGAACCGCTTGCCCCGCATTGCCTTTAATAAACTCGGTCTTTTGACCATTGTCGAGACGGGTTGCAACGGCTGCAAAGCGAATCGGAAATTGCTCCATCGGTTTGTTTGCTACCTGTTGGTTCACGTAATTCTGCAGTTTTTGTCCCAGCACAAACCCTTGACGGTTCAAGGTCAGGTCACGGATATCCGATTCTTTAAATTGTAAGGCCAGTTGTTGCAATTGATACGGTGTTTTACCGCTGGCATATAAACTTCCAACAAAGCTGCCGGCACTGGTACCTGTCACAATTTTGGCTTTAATACCATGGGATTCCAGCACTTTAATCACGCCAATATGTGCAAAACCTTTGGCACCGCCACCTCCTAATGCTAGGGCAATGACCGGTTCACGCGCTTTAGCGCTGGGTTGTGCCGGTTTTTCTGGTGTTTGTTGGCAACCCAACAGGGTTAAACTGAATAGGCCTAAAATGGAAAAGGAGAGTAATTTCATGGAGAAAAAGGAGAATCACAGCGTATAAATTGTGTTCATCACAGCAGATTGTTGCTGAGTTTTCTAGCAATTTTTCCGACTTTTTTGTAAAAGTAGTCTGGCTGAAAATGCTGGACAGGATTGGGATAGCTGTAAGTCCTCTTCTCTTTTTCAATGCTTAAGACCATTGTTCCTATGATAGAGCGTACGACTTGCATGGATCGATGGATCAGCTGGGTGACTTTGACTATGTTGATTGCATAGATCTCGATTCGTTTAAACAGGGCTGAATCCGCTCGGCGGGCAGCTTGCTTAGCACTCATCTGAATAGAGAGCATGATTACCGTAAACTTCAACCGGAACCTTTATGCACATATCGCATTTGTACTGGCTGTTATTTTCCCTGTATTGGGCACAAGGTTTGCCAGTCGGTTTTATGACCCATGCTTTACCGGTGATTTTGCGTTCTGAAGGGGTTTCGCTGGCACAGATTGGTGGTCTGGGTTTGTTGATGTTGCCATGGTCGGTCAAAATTCTCTGGGCACCTTGGGTGGATCGTATCTCTGGTTCATTCGGCCGTTATCGTAGCTGGATTCTCCCGAGTCAATTATTGACCTTATTGTGCTTGTTAATGTTGGCTTTTTTTCCGTTGCAAGCCTTGCAACATCCTAGTTATTTGATCGGATTGTTTGTACTTTTACTGCTGATGAATCTGTTCGGTGCGACCCAAGATATCGCGACAGATGGTCTGGCGGTTCGTCTATTACATTCAGACCAGCAACGTTGGGGCAATGCACTGCAGGTGATCGGTTCGCGTTTGGGGTTCATTGTAGGTGGTGGTCTACTGCTCTGGAGCTTGGAACACTGGGGTTGGCAGATCAGTTTTTTCTGGCTCGCCGCCTTGGTTTTGATCAATACCTTACCCATTGCCTGTGTACGTACCTCACATTTACAACAGTTAGCTCCTCCTGTTTCTCACACGACTTCCTCCGGCTGGATCGAACTTAAGCAACATTTTTTTCGTTATTGGCAAGATCCCGTTTTGCGTGCCTGGTTCTGGGTATTACTGAGCTTTAAGGTAGCTGATGGCATGGCAGGACCCTTGCTCAAACCTCTAGCGGTTGATCTAGGGCTATCCTTATCTGCGATTGGTCTTTATATCACGCTGCTCGGGGCAGTGGCGGCCTTGGTCGGAGCTGCGATTGCTGCATACAGCTTAAGATGGTTGAGTCGAGTACAGGCATTCATACTGTTTTCACTGTTCAAGGTTTTGAGTTTGTTGGCTTATCTTTGGCTGGCATTGCAGTATGAGCAATCACATCAGGTTGCCCATGAACTGATTTATGCAATCAATGCATTTGAAGATTTATGTTCTGCCATGTTGTTGATGGTGATGTTTAGCCTGATCATGCAGTATTGCCGTACCGAATGGGCCGCGACAGATTTTACTTTTCAGGTGGCTCTGATGGCGACCATCAGTGGCTTGCTATACAGCTTGGGAGGGGGACTGGCGGAGCTGTGGGGTTATAGCCATACACTTATTCTGATCATTGTGTTAGCTACATTGCAACTTTATCCGGTCTGGAATTGGAGTCGATATTTAACTAGAAAGTCAAAAAATGTGCATGATTTAACATCATAGAATTAGACTTTTTGCTAAAAACCGAATAAACAAATCGAAATAAAATGGTTCTGTGCTATAAGGCGATCTTGTAATGTTTGTTGCAAATATATGACAGGATCAATCAAATGAAAACTAAAATTGCCCTTGCAATCACACTTGGCTTAGCGGCTAGTTCCGGTTTTGCAGCGCCAACGCTGTATGGTGAAATTGATGCAAGTGTTGACTATTTACCCGAAGATAATGCAACGACAAAAGATCGTGATGTTTGGGAAGTGAGTTCAAATAGTTCATTTATTGGTGTAAAGGGTGAAGAAAAGCTAAGCCCGCGTTTAAGTGCGGTATATGCTATTGAGTGGGGACTCAGTGCTGATGGCGACAGCACCGATTGGACGACACGTAACCGTTTTGTTGGTTTAAAAGATGCAAAATTGGGAACACTCAAAGCGGGTGCACATGATACGCCCCTCAAGCAACTTTCCAGTGCTGTTGATACCTTTAATAACTATGTCGCAAACAAGGCTGATGTGACCGGGATTATGACGGGTGAAAACCGTGTCTCCAATGCGGTGGTGTATGAGTCTCCTGCCATTGCACTTCCTGTCGGTGCACTTAAGCTAAATGCTTTGCTGGCCAGTGGTGAAAATAAAGGCATTGATAAAGGTAACGGATCTGCTAAAACGGCTGGCCGTGGCTTAGGAGATGCCTGGTCTGCTTCACTAGTGTATGAAAGCCCGGTTGTGGTAGCAGGTGTGGCCTATGATAAAGCCATTCCGAGCAACTTTTTGGGCCGTGGTATTTTGAATACCGAAAATGGTGAAATTTCTTCTAAAGGTTCCGTATTTGCTGCTGCCAATACTGTACGGGCGATTGGCCGTGTCAATTTAGATGGTGGCTTGGCGCTAAAAGTGTTGTATCAAACTTCAGAAGCAGAAGAAACAGCAAATGCGAGTTATGATTTAACGACTGAAAAAGGTCTTGGAGATTATACTAAATGGTTGAAGTCTGTAAAAAGTATAGATGATGCCCAAGGCTGGTTAGTAGGTGCGGAATATAACCTGGCAAATGCCAAAGCTTGGACTGTGAAAGCTCAGTACAGTCAGAACACTACCAGCTTCAAAGATGCAACAGCTGATTTTGAAGCCAAACAGGTGATTGCAGGTGTCGATTATGCCTTCAATAAACAGGTAAAAGCTTATGGCTATGCAGGTTACTTAACCCTGGAACAAGCCGATCAAGAAACCAAACAACCAGTTGTCGGCAGCGGTTTGGAAATCAAATTTTAATCCAGCAATTTTTGAGGTGACGAAAGGTGGTGTAACGACCGCCTTTTTACTTTAAGCCTGTTTTAAGTTTGCCGTTCTATAGTGTATTTCTCAATCTTTGTCTGCGATCGCGATGCTTCAAATGATAAAACGGCTTATTCCAACAACGAAAACAGTTTCGCTCAGTACCTTTAACCTGATTCTGGCCATATGGCTCGCCTTAGTGTTGAATATTGGATTTTTCCAACAAGTTCAGCAACTCACGCCTTATCAGGGGATTAAAGCGACTCTGTTTCTAGCTGCGACTGCCGTTGTTTTAGTGGCGTATCATAGTTTTCTGTTCCAGTTAATCAACTGGAGAAGAACCGCCAAATTCTTTGCTATTTTGCTGGTCTTTGTTGGTGGTTTTAGTGCCTATTTTGTCAATACACTCGGTGTCGTGATCTCGCCCGATCAAATCCAGAATACTTTGCAAACCGACCCGGGCGAAGTATCCGACCTGCTGTCGTTGCGTTTGCTGTTTTGGGCATTGGCCTTTGTGCTGTTGCCGATCGTCTTGATTACTCGTGTGCAGATTAAACCGGAAAAACTGAGCCAGACCTGGATCAAAAAAGGCCTGAACAGTGTGGCAGCCTTATTGGTCATGGGGGGATTATTGTTTGTCTATTATGTAGATTACGCTTCAATTTTTCGTGAGCATCGTGATCTGAAAGGGATGATCTCTCCACAGAATGTATTTGCATCAAGCTGGTCGTATTATCATAAAAAAGCACCGAAGCAGAATTTGCCCTTAGTCCGTTATGGTGAAGATGCGCATGTTGTTGCTGCAGTCAGCCAAGCGCAAAAGCCAAAATTAATGGTATTGGTCGTGGGTGAAACCGCACGCGCGGAAAGCTTTTCCCTAAATGGTTACAGTAAAAATACCAATCCTGAACTTTCAAAGCAGCAAGTCATCAATTTCTCTAAAGTCAGCTCATGCGGAACAGCAACAGCGGTTTCAGTTCCATGTATGTTCTCAGGGATGCCACGTGAAGACTATGATGAACAGTTGGCCAGCCATCGTGAAGGTCTGCTCGATATCGCCCAACGTGCCGGTTACCATGTGACTTGGATTGACAATAACTCTGGTTGCAAGGGGGCGTGTGATCGGGTTGAAAAATATGTGATTCCAGAGCAGTTAAAACAGAAATGGTGTGCGACAGGGGATTGTTATGATGAAATTCTGGTTGATGCTCTGAAAGATTATATAGGCAAGATCCCAGCCGATGACAAAACTCCACGTTTAATTGTTTTGCACCAAATGGGTAGCCATGGGCCAGCCTATTACAAACGTGCAACGGCAGCGTATCAACACTTTAAACCAACGTGTGAAACCAATGCGATTCAGGGCTGTAGTCCGCAAGCATTGATCAATACCTATGACAACAGTATTGTCTATACCGATCATGTATTGAGTCAGGTGATTGACACCTTAAAAACTACCAGTAATTATCAGACTGGATTCTGGTATTTATCGGATCATGGTGAATCGACAGGTGAAAGTGGCATGTATCTGCATGGTGCACCGTATTCGATTGCCCCAAGTCAACAGACGCATGTCCCGATGCTGATGTGGTTCTCGGATCGCTGGAAACAGCAATCTGCTGCACAGCTGCAATGTATTACCGGTCAAAAAGACCAGCCGTTGAGTCAGGATAATTTGTTCCCAAGTTTATTGAGTCTGTTGGATATTAAAACCAAGGTAATCCAGCCGAAGTTTGATCTGTTACAGCAGTGTAATGCGCCTAGCCAAGCGAGAACCTAAACCATGAATAAAATCTTGATTATTGAAGATGATTTTATGATTGCGGAATCCACCATTACGCTGCTGAAATTGCATCAGTTTGAGGTGGAGTGGGTGAATAATGGCCGTGAGGGTCTGCAGCTATTGAGCCAGAAGGCTTTTGATCTGGTTTTGCTCGATTTGGGCTTGCCGACCATGGATGGCATGCAGGTACTTCGACAGATCAGACAACAGGCACCGGCTTTGCCGGTGCTGATCATTTCCGCACGGGATCAGTTACAGAACCGTGTTGAGGGTTTGAATCAGGGGGCAGATGATTATCTGGTCAAACCCTATGAATTTGACGAATTATTGGCAAGAATTGTGGCGCTATTGCGCCGTAGTGGTGTGCGTAAGCAGCGACAAGAGCAGCAACTGTTACGCAGTGGTGATTTGATCTTGAATGTAGAGCAGCATATTGCAACTTTCAAGGGACAAGAGCTTGAACTGTCTAATCGGGAATGGGCGATTTTGCAGGCTTTTTTGAGTTATCCCAACAAGATTTTCTCCAAAGCCAATCTAGAAGACAAACTGTATGATTTCGATAGTGAAATCAACAGTAATACTATTGAAGTGTATATTCATCATCTTCGTGCAAAATTGGGCAAAGATTTTATTCGGACCATCCGTGGATTAGGGTATCGTTTAGGGCATAGCGATTTATCGGATTAACTCTATGCAGCAGCGCTCCTATTCCCTGAAAAAACGCCTGATCTGGTTCACAGGTATTTTTAGTGTGGTGCTCGGCTGTATCCTGATGGTGTCCTCTTATAAGGTCGCTTTACAGGAAATCAATGAAATTCTGGACAAGCAGATGCGTTTTCAGGCGGAACGTGTAGCCGCAGAGGAATTGCGTCATCAGCAAAGTGATTTTGATCCGAACCGAAAATATTCAGAAGAAGATCTTTTTGTTGATATCTGGTCCTATCGCGAGTTGGCCCATCAACAGCATCCGAACCAAGTCTTAATGCCTGTAAAAGTCCCTCAAGCGGGATTTTATGAACATGAGAGTTTTTCAGGTACCTGGCTGGCCTATGTGATTCCGCTACAAGATTATCAGGTACAGGTGAGCCAGCAGCAAAGTGTCCGGGAAATGTTGGCCTGGGAGCTGGCCGCCAGCCTGTTTATTCCCTATATGCTGATTATTCCATTGGCCTTATGGGGGCTGATTCACATCATCCAGCGCAGTTTAAAACCCTTGGATGACTTTAAAGCAGAACTGGCACAACGGAACTCAGATGATCTGACGCCTATTCAGGATCTGGAATATCCAGCGGAACTGTTACCCACCATTGAAGAAATGAACCATTTGCTGCAACGGATTTCGATTGCCCAGCAAGAGCAAAAACAGTTTATTGCTGACGCCGCCCACGAATTACGTACGCCGATTACCGCATTAAATTTGCAAACCCAGATTTTACAAAAACAGTTTCCCGATCAGCCGGAAATTAAAAATCTGAGCAAGGGTCTTGTGCGCATGCAGCATCTGGTCAGTCAGCTTTTGACGCTGGCCAAGCAGGATGCTTTTTTGGTCGAACTGGAACAGCCTCAAGATTTCGAACTGAATCAGGTGGCGTTGAGCTGTGTGGAAGAACTGATGCATTTGGCGATGCAAAAGGAACAGGATTTAGGTTTGTTGCGCAATGAAACTGTACGGATGCATAGCCAGCCCACTGCAGTACACTCGATTATTTTTAACCTGCTGGATAATGCAATTAAATATACACCGGCTGGTGGAGTAATTAATTTATCTATTTATCAGCAGGATGATGATGCCTATATTTTACTTGAAGACAGCGGTCCCGGAATTTCACCTGAATTGTATGAGCAGGTGATGAAACGCTTCTATCGCATTCATCACCATCTGGAGCAGGGCAGCGGTTTGGGAATGTCCATCGTACACAAGGCGATTCAGCGTTTGGGCGGCAGTATTCAGATGGACCGGAGTACAGAACTTGGTGGATTATGGGTGCTGGTACGCTTACCGACCCACTGGGTTCAGAAGAAAACGTCGGTAAAACAGCGCATAGGCAGCTAAATTCAAGGTCCAAATGATCCAGCCGGTCCATAAATTATGACTCAGGAAATGCGCACCGCGCATCATTTGCGCCCAGCCCATGGCAAATCCTAAAATCAGGGCTGCGATGAGATAAAAATAGGCACGTGCAGGTTGCAGCAGGCGAAACACAAAGTAACCGGTGATGAGGGCAAAACCGGTACTGGCATGCCCTCCAGGGAAACAGTGGCCATTTTCCAAATTAAAATTCCAGGCAAAACCCGTCAGAGTACTTTGGGTCATATTCCATGGGCAGGCATGTGCAGATTGTGATTTAAGTAAACCGATTAGGCTGGTGCCAAGAATGACCAGCCAGAAAAAGTAACCATAGTGCCAGCGACGTTGTGCCAACCGGTTCATTTTAAAGGAAGCTAGCCAAAGCAGAAAAATACTGACATAGGCTGCAATAATCACGTCCTTGACGATGGTATGGTTCAGTTCAGCCAGATACCAGTCATTACGCGCAAAGAAATGTCCCGTTTGATCCATCCAGGGCTGAATAAAGGCCAAGTCCAGTGTACCACCCACCGGTACATACAGCAGCAACAGCACCAAGCTGATGATTAACAATAGGCTATGCGTCAGGAAAAATCGGGTGGTTTGCGACATTGTTCAGCGACCAGAGGCAAAAACATGCGCTATTGCAACAGTTGCAACTTAAATTCAGCTTAAGATCGCAGCACGGGAGGTGATTTTGTGAGGCATTTCTCTTGGCGGTAATTGGAATATGCAAACGATTGGCTTGGTAGAATCACGAGGATGCATAGACTGAAGATTGCGCGATTTGCGCTGTACTACGTGGGAAATTTAAATAGATCATATTCAGCGGATACTCGAACCAAATGCAGGCCTTGCTCCTTACATCGTTTCATTCGGATATTCTTCTACAGGCGAGTAATATCTAACACGTACATAAATTTTATTGAAATAAAAAAAGCGGCTCTATTGAGCCGCCATATATTTACAGAATTTAAAACATATTTTCTTCTGAGTTGGCTGAGATCTTGTGAATGGCCAGATCCGCACCGCGATATTCATCTTCTTGTGACAGACGAATACCGATAGTCGCTTTCAGGATACCGTAAACGATGAATCCACCAGCCAATGCCACAATAATCGCCAGCAGTGTCCCGATGATTTGCGCCATCATGGAAACACCTCCTAGGCCACCGAGCCAGCTCTGGCCGAAAATACCGACGGCTATGCCACCAAAGGCACCACAAACACCATGTAATGGCCAAACCCCGAGGACGTCATCCACTTTGAGTTTATTCTGTGTCACAGTAAAGAGTTTAACGAAAATAGCCCCTGCAGCGGCACCGATGATCAGTGCACTCACCGGATGTACAATATCTGAACCCGCACAGATCGCCACTAGGCCGGCCAATGGACCATTGTGCAGGAAGCCTGGGTCTTCTTTACCGATCAGGTTGGCTGAAATAGTGCCGCCGACCATGGCCATCAACGAATTAATCGCAACGAGACCAGAAATGGCATCTAGACGTTGCGCACTCATCACGTTAAAACCAAACCAGCCTACAATCAAAATCCATGAACCCAAGGCCAAAAATGGAATGGAAGAGGGCGGATGAGCACTGACGCGGCCATCTTTTTTATAGCGACCATGACGTGCACCCAATAACAGGACAGCAGCCAAGGCCATCCAGCCTCCCATGGCATGAACCACGACGGAGCCGGCAAAATCATGGAAAGATGCACCAAATACATCTTTTAGCCAGTTTTGCAGACCTAAATTGCCATTCCACATGATGCCTTCAAAGAATGGATAGACCAAGGCAACCAAAAATAGTGTCGCGATGGCCTGTGAGCGCATTTTTGCCCGTTCGGCAATCCCGCCCGAAATAATGGCAGGAATTGCAGCAGCAAAAGTCAGCAGGAAGAAACAGCGCATCAGGTTATAACCATGATCTAGTGCGAGCGTTGTCCCGCTGTGAAAGAAATGCTGACCGTAGGCAATGTAATAACCGATAAAGAAATAAGCGATGGCAGAGATTGAGAAATCGGCCAAAATTTTACTCAAGGCATTGACCTGGTTTTTATGGCGTACTGTTCCCAATTCCAAAAAGGCAAAGCCAGCGTGCATGGCCAGAACCAGAATGGCACCTAAGAGTAGAAAGAGAAGATCAATATTCGGCATATGCAAAGTTCAGTTTTAGTGCTGCTGTCACGGAGGTGATCAGTATAACGATGAAATTTGCACCAATACATGCAATTGATGTGGGAAATATTGATTAAAGATTCTTAATAATCCTCAAGACTCGATATAAAGCAAATAGCTGCACCAATATGGAAAATATGGACTTTTTTGGTGCTGGTTTTTTACAGGGGAAGGATTGAATCGGCCAGTTTTGACTCAGTCATGGGCCAAAAGCAGATTTATTTGCTCATCCTTATATATTGATGATGTTGAATAACGGGCTATTGCCGTGCAAAAAATAAAGCCTTTCCCCAAGAAAAGGCTTTAAGACAGCGTGAGGGCTGTGCATCTGCAAGCTCAAAGCTTTACATTTGCACAGGCATGCCATCAGACTCAATTATGAAAAATCGAGTTCTTTTTCGAATGATTTCAATTCAAAACGTGCCATAGCGAGGTTTGACTTAGCACGATCAAGAACTAAATACAAAAATAGGTTTTCATTGGTTTCTAGTGGACGAAGCAAGTGATATTGCTTGCCTAAAGTGATCAGAACATCTTCGATCCCGTCATTTAATTCAAGTGCTTTCGCCACTTTACGTTTTGCACGAAGTACTTCTGTGTTACCTGCTGCAGCAAGTTCCAAATTGATTCCTGTCCCCTGAGTTGCCAAAGCAAGACCACTTTCACTGTCTACAAGCGCTGATGCAACAAAACCATCAATTGCTGTTAAGGTATCTAGTGCAATACGTGCCATTTTATTTTTCACCTGTGTTATGGGGGATGTCCCCGAAAAAATCCATCTTTTTACAGACCTAGTTTTTTACGCAGTTTCCCAAAGAAACCGCGCAGTTTAATCATCTGATTACTATCAGCTGATTTATCGCCTCTCATGAATTGTGCTTCATGAGGTTCAATCCATTTGCCCATTTTGAGCAGATGCGTAATGGCTACAAATTTAATGAGCCGTTCATGTGAAATATTCAAATGATCGGCAACGCTTTGTAGCTGGGCACCTTGCGCAAAACAGGCAGAAATCTTGAGCAGATCACGCCGCTCGTATCCGGTATCAAATTGTGGCCAAATTTCCAGCTGAAAATGCTGATTGAGCTGAATCTTGGGTAAGTCGAGTGCTGCCGAACGAAATGCCGCTTGCCATAACCAGTTACGCAGATCCTGGGCTTTTTTATTTTTACTGGTTTCCTGCACAAACTGGCTGGTGGCATAGGTCTGGTTCAGACTTTTATTAAAAGACAGCATCGGGTTGTCGCCATTCACCCAAACCCGTTCGGTCATGGTATCCACCAATGCGAGGAAGCCACTGGAGTCAAACAGCTGGATATAACCATTACGCGGCAGTAAACATTCACTGATGATGGTGCTGATATTGACTTTTTCTTCACTGACCGCTGGAGCTGGTTTAAAGGTATAGAGCGGTTCATAGTCAAAGAATTTTTCCTGTAACCACTGCTGTAAATCCGTCAACTGTTCTACCGGATAACTCAGGTTATCCGCTTCAATTTTCCCACCACCGCTGGAAGTTTTGAGCAGGCGCAGATAGGGCATACCATGATGTGACAGAATTTTTTGAATGCTGGAGGACTGAAAAAAAGCATCATTGACCATGAGCAGATCAATTTTTTGTTCGGCAATATTGACCCATTGCACTTGAATCCCATTCGGTACGGCCAGCAGAATTTGGCCCTTGAGTTGATCGAGCATATTCAGGCTGAGACCGAAAACCGCAATATTTAAAATTTTTTTCATGGTTCACTCGCATTCAGTCGGATAAAGCAAGACACTTTTGTACTCCGTATTGTGTGAAGAACAGGTAAATAATGGTCTGTGCTAATCGCTGAGTGCTCTTTAAGTACTCGTTGTTAAGGTTTCTACGACCTTTTTTAATGTGTATTGCAGTTGTCCAATCAGGACATCACGCGAAGCTAAAGCCACAATCACCATTGGATATTGCGGGTGATCTACACCCGTGAGCATCACTTTGCCGTTATCGGCATCCAGGGTAATGGTTCTACAGCCAGTCAATTGAATTTCGGAAATAAAGGCAGACACCATTGCCAAGATCGAACTGCTGACCGCTGCAATCTTGCTTGGATTTTGCAGATTCTTCTTGCTGGCCAAAGCCAGTTCAAAACCGTCAGATGAACAGAGCATGACAAAATCAATGCCAGAAACGCTATTCAGTAATTCCTGAATTTCTGCCCGACCGATATCAATGAGACCTTGCGGAATTTGACGTGAGTTTAGCGCTGCATTCATGGTGAATAAAATCCTTTTAGCTGATTGATGGTTTAACTATTTCAGCCGTTGCAATTAAAGCTTCGGTCATCAATAACACATCATCTTTTTGTCTTGCATCCACTGCAAAGAGCGGGTAATGTCGGTGGTTCACCTGCATCCAGTCCCGATAGATCTTCAGCATTTGATCATCCTGTTGGTCTAGATGGGTAATGCCAACCACAATATTGTTGCCATGAGCTTCGAATGCATTTAAATAGAACTCTAAGTCTTGCAAACGTTCATTACGGCTATGATCAATCAGGATGACTGTGCCGATAGCACCCTTACAGACAATCGACCACATAAAGTCAAAGCGATCTTGTCCTGGAGTACCATACAGTCCAATTTTTAGCCCCTCATCCAGAACGATTTCCCCATAATCGATTCCGACAGTGGTCAAATATTTGCTGTGCGCGTCTGTATCGGTATTGACTGCTTCGGTTCCAATGACTGGAATATCAGACAATGCCTGAATTGCCGCAGACTTACCTGCACCCATCGTACCGCCAAAAACAATCTTGTATTGCTGCAAGATCATAGTTATTCCTTAACCGATAAAGTGATCAATCACATCAAGCGCAAAGATTCTATTTTATTAACATTAATTAACAAATATCATATTGATTCAAAATTAGTACTTAATTTTTAAAAGCTTTTTAACATGTAATTATATTTATAAAATATATAATGTTTTATTTTTAACCATATTATTTGTGATTTTTACACTTTATTGTGAATTGATTGGCTAATAATTTCTTTGATGTGATTGTGTTTGCATATGGGGTTGATGTTTCTTGTATAAATAGGGGTAAGTAGGAGGTGTGGCAAGAGTGGCAAAAAGTGAGATCATATATGGAATGATTCTCATTTATTTGGAGTGTGTTATGTGGATAAAATCTATTCTAGATTGTTCATTATTTAAAATCGACTTGCTAATATTTTTCTGAGATGGTCTGTTCTTTATCCCAAATTTACTTCTGAGAAGGCCGATAAAAACACAGCCTTGATGACTCACTTGTGGTTCACATCAGTAGAACCTGTACTTTGTCTGAAGTGAGAGAAACTCAGAAACTGAATAAGAGATCTGACGACTAAGAAATGGCGTACATATCGTCTATTTAGACCATGCAAAAGCAAGCGATACGAATTTCAAATCCGCTATAATTTTTCTTTTGCTTTGATCTTTGCGATGTCTCTCGATTTAAAAACAACTCAACAGCCAGACGCAGTGCTTTCACCGCAGCAAAAAAAGCTCAATCGTCTGATTGAAAAAATTGAACAGCAAAAGGTTGAACTGGCCGCATGGCAACAAGCGAAAACCGAGATTCAGCAGTATGCACGGCAAACTCTCGTGCCCGTCTATCACGAATTGCAGGTGATTTTATTTCAGCAGCTTGAACAGTTATGGCACAGCTTGCAGAGCAATGCATTCTCCAAAGCCGATATGGCACAGCTTGACGATAAAATTCAATCTCTCGCAGCCCTTTTAAAAGACTCACAAGCGCTGTCCGAGCAGCAGTTAACTACAGTCGACGAGCTTTATGCTTTTTATCAGCAGTATGCTGAATATGAACAAGCGAAAAAAGCCAGGAAGAAAGCATCTCCTGACACAGGGCCTATTTTTGAACGTACTGAATTAGAGCCAGATGATGGCTTTGGCGAATTTGATGAACTGGATGATTGGGATCATGCACAACACCAGCGTGAACGTGAACACGCCAAACTGCAACGCCAGCAAGAGAAACGTGAGCAAGCACAAAAAATGGCAGAGCAGTCATTGAAAACCGTGTATTTAAAAATCGCTGCCGTGATTCACCCTGACCGTGAGCAAGACGAAAGCAAGAAACTTGAAAAAACCGAAATGCTGCAACATGCCAATGCCGCCTATGAACAGCAGGATTTATTTTATTTGCTGAAACTGCAAATACAGATTGAGCAGAATAGAGGAGCAACGCAAAAAGGTTTAACTGCCGAGCAAATCAAGTTTTATAAGCTCGCACTCGATGCGCAAAGTCAGCAGTTAGACAGCCAAATCGATGAGATTATTGCTTCACTGAATTGGACGAAAAAAGCCAAAATCGCTGCTCAAAAATCAAAAGCAGTAAAGATTCAGATTCCAGATTTGTATAAGCAAATTGATGTGGATACTGCGGATTTAAAACAGCAGGTGAAGGTTGAAAAGGAACAGCTGAAATATATGAGTCGGGTGAAAGAGTTGGAGATGTTGTTGGGGCATCAAGCTCTTTAATTTATAGCTATCTAACCCATCATAAGATGGGTTAGATTCTCTAAAATTCTATGAGAAAATTTTATTCATCATTCTCGAAATTTCACAATCTTCTTTGTCTTGATAATGGATTTTTGGTAAGTAATTAATATCTGAAGATTTAATAATTTCTAAAGCATTTAACGCTTTTGATGGTTTATCTGCACCTGTATAGCCAGAAGGATAGTAATTTTCTATAGCTCCATTATTTAAAATGAAATAGCCGAGTTCATATAATCTATTAATTAGGGCGACTTTTTCAGGTAGATTTTGTGTAATTTCCAACTCTAAAGCTATTCTTCTTACATGATTTATCTCAAATTCAAAAAGTGATCTAATTTCCTTAAATTCATCACTGGTTAATGATTTTTCATTTTCGAATTTTAAGGTTAACTCTTTAAGTCTATAGTATTTTTCAACCCAACTACGATTTTCTCTTTGGGTCTTAATATCATCGCTTTTTAGCTTTGGAATAATATTTTGATCCGCACATATTTGATCAATTTTATTTATAAATACTTCTCTGAGCTGCATTATTTCATCTTTAGCATCACCTAGTTCAAGATGAGTAAACCCATCCAGTAACACATCACGATCTAACAAGGAAAAAACTTCAATATCAAAATGTTGGTAGAATTTGATGAAGCGTTTAATATTATTTTTTCCATTAATTCTAACTATAGGAATATTTAATTTATCGAAGCAGTATGTACTGCTAATTAAAGGTGAAATTCCTTTTAAAAAAATTAAATCTGAATCGCCTTCAACTAATAAAACTTTTTTTGAGAAGAAAGCCGGTGTGCTGTTTTCATAACATATAATTTGGAAAGCATCTTTATAAGAACTATCTTTTACAAAATTGATTTCTTTAGCTTTTGAACTTGGTGGAATTGTGGAAAGATCTTTATAAATTTTAATAAAGCAAGTTTCCTTAGCTGTAGCAGAAAAGAAGTTCGGTGAGTGTGTTGTAACGAATACTTGATCCTTACCAGATAGTTTTTCAAGTACATTATAAAGAACTCTTTGCCCATTTGGGTGTAGATATAGCTCTGGCTCTTCAAATAAGAATATATAGTCAGGATTTATATTTGAGCTATTTAATCTTTCAACATAAGTTCTAAGTATCGAAAATACTAAACTTCTTTTGACTCCATCGCCTTTGTAATCAATAGTAGACTTGATACCGTCATCTATCAAAATTTGTGTGCTATTAAAGATTTGTTTAAGTTCAGGATTTGGGATTTGTAATTCAAGCTTAATATTAGAGAAACTTTCTTGTAGAACTTTCTCAATATCTAATTCAAGTTGTTTCACACTTTCTAATCGATTATCAACAATAGTTTCACTGTCATTATTAGTTACTAGTTGTCTATTCAGCATTTTATTTAAGTTTTCAAATGCTGTCTGAATCTCGTTAAATTCTTCAGAGGCTTCAATTTGGCTAAAAAGAATTTTAACAAGTTTACCAAAACTAGTAGTTTCCTTAGTTTTAGTTTCATCCGAAAAGTCTTTGACTGCTGGAATGTATATGGGTTCAGGAAAAATAGGGCTTATGACATTAATTCCTGTTGGTAAATTACCCCAAACGTAGTGTAAATCGTCTTCATTTAAAGTAGTTGCTATCTGCTCGATTATTTCTTTCGCCGTTGCTTGTGTTCTAATATCGGAAATTTGTTCATCATCTAAAAAATAGGTGTGTTTCATAAACTCTTTGAGAGCTGAACCTGTTTTCCCTTTTAAGTTTTCGTTATACCAATTTTCGTTGTAAATTTCATTTATCGGGACTTTTTTATAACAAAGTAATTCCGATGAGAGATTAGAATCATATTTTCTTTGAAACTTAAGCTCATTATCTTGTATTAAATTACTAATTCTAGATCTATGTTCATCATCAGCTATCTTCAATAAATCATTTTCTGTTATTGAGTTAAACGTTACTTCTATAAGTATAGGCTGATAAGGATCGTGATAATCATTGATATTTACTTTTGAACCATTTAAAAAAAGTTTGAGAGCTAATAATACTGAGGATTTACCTGCATTATTTTCACCAATGACACAATTCATCTGTGAAGGTGTTAAATCAATATTTTTAAGACCCCGAAAGTTTTCGATATGTATCTTTGAAATTTTCATTAGTAATTATCTGCTTGATTTTTTAATAATTATATTTACAAATATAAAAAAAGCCACCCTAAGGTGGCTTTTTGAATTATCAAACTACAGCATTAAAGCGCTGCAATTTGCTCCATATTCGCTTTAATCTTCGCTAACTGATCAGCGAATTCAGCAAGTTTCACTTTTTCACCTTCCACCACTGCCGCAGGTGCTTTCGCGACAAAACCTTCGTTAGAAAGTTTGTTGGCAATCTGGTCATGCTGCTTTTGCACTTTGTCCAAGTCTTTTTGCAGACGACCCAATTCCGCTTTAGGGTCAATCAAGCCCTTCATAGGAACGAATACAGACACGTGACCCACGACAGAAGATGAAGACAATGGTGGTTGTTCAGCATCGGTCAGGAAGGTAATGCTTTCCACCTTGGCCAAGGCTTTAACCAATGCTTCGATACGAGCGATTTGCGCTTTTTCAGCTTCAGTCGTGTTCTGTAAAAGAACAGGCAACAGGCGAGCATTACCCAAGCCCATTTCACCACGAATGTTACGCACCGCACCAATCAAACCTTGCAGCCATTGCATGTCCGCTTCAGCTTGGTCATTCATTAATGCTTCGTCAGCCACAGGATACTGCGCCAGCATAATCGTTTCGCCACCCAAGCCGATCATTGGTGCAAGGGTTTGCCAGATTTCTTCGGTCAGGTACGGCATGATTGGATGCGCAAGACGTAAAGAGGCTTCCATGACCGCAAGCAACACACGGCGAACTTCCGCTTTACGTTCTTCAGAAACATTTTCATCATTCAGAACAGGCTTAGTTAACTCTACATACCAGTCACAGTATTCATTCCAGATGAATTCGTAAATGGCTTGCGCAGCCAGGTCTAAACGGTAAGTGGCAAATGCAGTTTGTACTGCAGCAGTCGCTTTTTGCAGACGACTGACGATCCATTGTTCAGGCAATTCCCAAAGATCAGGACGTGCAGTTTGACCTACGGTTTGACCTTCCACGTTCATCAACACGAAACGTGTACCGTTCCAGATTTTGTTGGCAAAGTTACGGTAACCTTCCACACGTTTCATATCGAACTTGATGTCACGACCGGTATTCGCCAGCGCACAGAAAGTGAAACGCACCGCATCGGTACCGTACGCCTGAATGCCTTCCGGGAATTCCTTGCGCGTTGATTTTTCAATCTTCGCCGCCTGTTTCGGGTTCATTAAACCTGTAGTACGTTTTTGCACCAGTGTTTCAAGGTCTACACCGTCAATCAAATCTAAAGGATCCAGTACGTTGCCCTTCGATTTCGACATTTTCTGGCCTTCGCCATCACGCACCAAGCCGTGAACGTACACAGTCTTGAACGGAACTTGCGGTGTGCCGTCTTCATTCTTCATGAAGTGCATGGTCATCATGATCATGCGCGCCACCCAGAAGAAGATGATGTCAAAACCGGTCACCAACACATCGGTCGGGTGGAAGGTATTGAGGAAATAGTTTTCTTTATCTTTTGCTGCGTCGCCAGTCCAGCCCAACGTTGAGAAAGTCCACAGACCAGATGAGAACCATGTATCTAATACGTCTTCGTCTTGTTTCAATTCAACATCGGCAGGGATGTTGTTTTTCGCACGCACTTCGGCTTCATCACGGCCAACGAATACATTGCCTTCGGCATCGTACCAGGCCGGAATGCGGTGACCCCACCACAATTGACGCGAGATACACCAGTCCTGAATGTTGTTCATCCACGCCATGTACATGTTGCTGTACTGTTCCGGCACGAATTTAATCTCGCCATCTTTTACGGCTTGAATCGCAGGCTCAGCAAGCGGTGCAATTTTCACATACCATTGGTCGGTCAATAATGGCTCAACAATGACGCCTGAACGGTCACCGCGAGGTGGTTTCAAGGTATATGGTTGAATCTGGTCTAACCAGCCTTCAGCTTCCGCCTGTTCAACCAGTTTTTTACGGGCTTCAAAACGCTCTAAACCAACGTAGTCTGCAGGTGCAGGGATGGTTTTAGAAATCTGTTCGCCCGCTTTGGCGATGTATTCAAATTCGGCCAACACTTCTGCGTTTTTGTTGAAGATGTTGATGATTGGTAATTCGCAGCGTTTACCTACCTCATAGTCATTGAAGTCGTGTGCAGGGGTGATTTTTACACAGCCGGTTCCGAATGCTTTGTCGACATATTCATCTTTCACGATTGGAACTGCACGGCCGGTAATTGGCAGGATGATGTTTTTGCCCACTAGATCTGCATAGCGTTCATCATCCAAGGCAACCGCAACCGCAGTATCACCGAGCAATGTTTCAGGACGTGTCGTGGCAACCACGATGTAATCTTTACCATCGTGAGTGCGCAGGGATTTATCTTCAAAGAAATATTTGAAGTGCCAGAGTGAACCTTGTTCTTCTTTATCAGACTCAACTTCCAGATCAGAAAGCGCGGTTTGCAGTTTCGGGTCCCAGTTCACCAGACGCTTGCCACGGTAAATCAGGCCTTCTTCATGCAGTTTGACGAAGACTTCTTTCACCGCATTGGATAGCCCTTCATCCATGGTGAAGCGTTCACGTGACCAGTCTACAGACGAACCTAAACGGCGGATTTGACGGGTAATATTGCCACCGGACTGTTCTTTCCATTCCCAGACTTTTTCGATGAATTTTTCACGGCCTAGGTCATGACGGCTGATGTTTTGTGCACCCAGCTGACGTTCAACCACCATCTGGGTGGCGATCCCTGCATGATCTGTGCCCGGCTGCCACAAAGTGTTTTTGCCTGACATACGGTTATAGCGTGTCAAGGCATCCATGATGGCATTGTTAAAACCATGACCCATGTGCAAGCTGCCGGTGACGTTTGGTGGCGGAATCATGATACAGAAGGATTCGCCTTTCTGAGATGGCTTAAAATAGCCGTTCTCTTCCCAAGTCTTGTACCATTTTTTCTCGATCTCGGTAGGATCGTAAGTCGTAGCAATATTTTGCGCAGAATCAGTCATAGTCAGAACAGATCAAAAGTGAATAAAAAATTGCAGCTATTGTAGCAAAAATTCATTCGAATTTAAGGAGAGAAACCGAGCAAAACACGTTTTGCTCGGCACAGCACTTGTCTATATCAGCAACTTTCGATTTTCAATGGTCAATCTGGGGAGAGAAAGCACTCATTTTTGCTAGAAATGTTGTTGAAGCGATTTTTAGTGTCCAAGTGTGAGCCATCCATTAATATGCTGCGCAAGATATCTATCTGAATGCTTAATGATGATGAGTAAGGACGAAATCTACTTGGTGCATTAACAGTCATGAGGATTTGGAGTATAAACGTGGAGCAATATGGGCTGATGTGAGGGTCTACCGGGATCTGAATCCTATGACGATGACTTCAGCCTTGATCTATTTCAATGGGGGAGATATGGCGCAGCAAGACTTAAGCAATCAGGTGGTATGGATTACCGGTGCTTCTTCGGGCTTGGGCAAGGCATTGGCACAAGCCTATGCGGCACGCGGTGTGCAGCTGGTTTTGACGGCGCGCCGTTATGAAGAATTGGAAAAAGTACGTGCCAGTCTGCATCAGCCCGAGCAGCATCTGTCGATTGTTGCGGATATTTGTGATGAGCAGCAGGTGGTACAAGCTTATCAGCAAGTACTGGCGGAAAAGGGTCGAATTGACTGGCTGATTAACAATGCCGGACTGAGCCAGCGCGCCCTGATTCGCGATACCAGCATGCAGACCGAACGCGCCATTATGGAAGTGGATTATTTTTCCCAGGTTTTTCTGACCAAGACGGTATTGCCGACCTTGCTCAAACAGCAGTCTGGACGTGTGGTATTCGTTTCCAGTGTCGCCGGTTTGCTGGGCACACAATATCGCGCGACGTATTCTGCGGCGAAAGGTGCGATCCACATGTGGGCCAACAGCTTGCGTGCAGAAGTGAGTGAGCAGGGGATTGGGGTGTCGGTGATTTTTCCAGGTTTTGTCAAAACCAATGTGTCTTTTAATGCGCTCAATGGTGAAGGCCAACCACAAGGCCATCAGGACAGTGCCATTGAAAACGGACTTGAACCGGAGGCATTTGCCGAGCAGACCTTGAAGGCCTTATTGCGTGGTGAAGAATATATTGTGATTGGCGGTGTGAAAGAAAAACTCGGGGTCTTCATTTCCCGTCTGTCACCGAAGCTACTGTATAAAATGATCCGTAAAAGTAGCGTGAAATAAGGAAAAAGCCTCTGTTCCTAGCATAAAAAAGCCAGCTGATCTTGCAGCTGGCTTTTTGTTTTCGTATGCAATGATGACGCGTTATTTGCTGTTCTGATTCAGCTCAGCCGTAGAGGGTTGACGGGTCACCTGATCAGCAGTGCTGGCTTTTACACCTCCACCGAGGACTTTGTACAGTTCGACCTGGTTGTTCAGATTGGCCTGTTCTAGTAACAGCAAACCCTGTTCCGCTGCATATGCAGCGCGCTGTGCATCGAGAACAGTCAGATAATTGTCAATTCCGGCACGGAAACGCGCATTGGCCAGTTTGTAGCTGCTATTGGTGGCATCCACTAAACGGCGTTGGGCGCTGAGACGTTCACCAATATTGGCACGTGTCGCCAAGGCATCATTAACTTCACGGAAAGCCGACTGAATCGATTTTTCATAATTGGCCAAGGCAATTTGCTGGTCTGTTTCAGAGATCTTGATGTTGGCTTTGCGGGTGCCCCAGTCAAAGATCGGGATATCCAGACTTGGACCGACTGCCCAGACAAAAGAACCGGATTTGAACAAATCAGTCAGGTCACTTGAAGCATAACCCGCAGAACCGGTCAGGCTGATGGTCGGGAAAAGGCGTGCGCGAGCCGCACCAATATTGGCACCCGCTGCACTCAACCGATATTCCGCAGCTTTCACATCCGGACGGTTATTCAGCAAATCACTAGGTAAACCTGCAGCAAGAGCAGTCTGCTGAGTCACACGGTTGAGGCGCTGCTGTGGCAATAAGTTTGCAGGAACAGTTTGACCCACCAGCAGATTCAGCAGGTTTTGTGCCTGAGCCAGTTGTGTTTTGTAGTTGGCCACGTCATTGCGCGCAGTTTCTACTGAAATTTGCGCCTGACGGACCGGCAATTCGCTGTCGATCCCGACATCAAAACGCTTTTTGTTCAGGTTGTAGGATTCCAGTTGGGCTTGCAGGGTTTGCTGGGCCAGTTTCAGATTGGCATTGGCAAAGGAATAGCTCATCCAGGCCTGTGCAACCTGACCGATCAGGCTGATCTGCGTGGCATCCCGTGCACTTTGTGTTGCCAGGTAATTGTCCAGCGCATTGTCTTTCAGACTACGCACGCGTCCCCAGAAATCCAGTTCATAAGCCGTCACACCGAGACCAACATTGTAGTTGGTCACTGGGTTTTTCGTATTCAGGGTGTCCTGACGTAATACGCTGCCACTGGCGCCAATGGTCGGTAACTGGTTGTTTTCCGAAATCTGGTACTGCTGCTGTGCACGCTGAATGTTCAGGGTCGCGGTACGCAGATCACGGTTATTGTTCAAGGCCAGCTGGATCACTTGCTGCAGACGTTGATCCGCGAAAAAATCCTGATAACCCTGTTCAGCAATCGATTGCTTGCTGCCATTTGAGTTGCTGTAACTTGCCGGAATGTCTGCTTTCACCGCGGGTTCTGGGCCACGCATGCTTTGACAGGCGGTCAAAGCAAGCGCAAGTGCAGATACCGCAATGCCACGACCTAAAAACGATCCTCGTTTTTGCATCACGATGTTTGCTCCTGGTTATTTTTAGGTTTGTATTTAAAGATGCTGCGAATCCACACGTAGAATACCGGAATAAAGAAGATTCCAAGTAAAGTCGAGCTGATCACACCACCAAGCACGCCATAACCGACTGAATGCTGGCTACCGGCACCGGCACCCGAAGCCAAGGCAAGCGGCAACACACCAAAACCGAAGGCTAGGGTGGTCATGATGATCGGGCGTAAACGCATTTTCGCAGCATGCAGGGTGGCTTCAAGCAGTTCTTCGCCCTGTTCTTGTAGCTCTTTTGCAAATTCTACAATCAGGATGGCATTTTTCGCCGCCAGACCAATCACCGCAATAATCGCCACCTGGAAGTAAATGTTATTCGACAGGTTTGGATCCTTGGTCAGAATCATGCCCAGGAAAGTCAAACCGACCGCACCGATAATCCCGAGTGGAATCACCAGCATCACCGAGAACGGAATCGACCAGCTTTCATACAGTGCGGCCAGACACAGGAACACAATCAGCATCGATAGCGCATACAACGAAGCGGTTTGTGAACCCGCCTCACGTTCTTCTAGCGATAGACCGGTCCATTCATAGTCAAAGCCTTGCAGACCCATCGAAGGCAGTTTGGCGATGATTTCTTCCATAGCCAGCATGGCTTCACCTGAGCTGACACCCGGTGCTGGTGTACCTTGAATGTTAACGGCAGAGATACCGTTATAACGTTCCAGACGTGGTGAACCATAAGTCCATTCACCGGTGGCAATGGTCGAGAATGGCACCATTTCACCGCTGTTGTTACGTACATACCACTTGTTCAGATCTTCCGGCTGCATGCGTGAATCAGCCTGACCTTGTACGTAGACTTTCTTCACACGGCCACGGTCAATGAAGTCATTGACATAACGGCCACCCCAGGCAATGCCCATGGTGCTGTTAATTTCAGAAATACTGACACCCATTGAGCTGGCTTTTTCCGTATCTACAAGGATGCGGTACTGTGGGGTATCTTCCTGACCATTTGGACGCACACCCATCAGGCGTTTATCCTGTCCGGCCATACCCAGAATCATGTTACGTGCTTCGAGCAGTTTGGCATGGCCCTGACCAGAAGCATCTTTTAACTGCAGGTTAAAGCCGGCGGTGACACCCAGTTCAGGCATTGCCGGTAACTGTAAAGGAATGATGTAGGATGCATCTTTCACAATCGCATTCAGTGCCATCCCTCGTTGAATCAACGCGCCAATTTGCTGTTCCGGTGTGGTTCGCTCATCCCAGTCTTTCAGTTTAACGAAGGCCAAACCGGCATTTTGTCCAACCCCACTGAAGGAGAAACCGGCAACACTGAAAACTGATTCCACGGTTTCTTTATTGCCTTCTCTAAAGAAGCCCGTGAGCTGGTCAATGGCATTCCCGGTACGTTCCAGTGTTGCATTTGGAGGTAACTGGACTAAGGTCAGTACTACACCTTGGTCTTCATTCGGCAAGAACGAGCTTGGCAGTTTTTGGAACAGGAACACCAGACCCGCCAGAATCACCGCATAGAACACCCCTGAAGCCAGTTTATGGACCAGCATTTTCTTGGCAATGTTCTGATAGCCTTGTGACAGACGGTTGAAACTGTGGTTAAACCAGCGGAAGAAACGCGCAACCGGATGATTACTTTGAGCCTTGTTCGGATCATGCTGTTTTAAAATGGTCGCACACAGCGCTGGGGTAAAGGTCAGGGCAATGATTAATGAGAAAATCATCGCGGTGACCAGGGTAATCGAGAACTGGCGATAGATCACCCCGGTGGTGCCGCTGAAGAATGCCATTGGAACGAATACTGCAGTCAAGACCGTGGTGATCCCGACCAGTGCACCAGAAATCTGCTGCATCGAGTGTTCGGTTGCCGTGACAGGATCGGTGTGTTCTTCGCTCATCACCCGTTCGACGTTTTCCACCACCACAATCGCATCATCCACCAGCAAGCCGATGGCCAGAACCATGGCAAACATGGTGAGCGTGTTGATGCTGAAGCCAAACAGGTTGATAACCGCAAAGGTTCCCAGCACTACGACAGGAACGGCTAGCGTTGGAATAATCGTGGCGCGCCAGTTCTGCAAGAACAGGAACATCACGATAAATACCAGGATCACCGCTTCGATCAGCGTATGCACCACACTTTCAATCGAAAGTTTGATGAATGGGGTGGTATCAAAGGCCAGCGAGTCTTCTAGTCCGGCCGGGTAGTTTTTACGTAGCTGTTGCATACGTTGTTCTACAGCCTGTGCGGTATCCAGTGCATTGGCGCCGGTTGCGAGTTTGATCGCGACACCACCTGCCGGTTTGCCGTTGAATTTCGACACAAACTGATAGTTTTCCGGGCCCAGTTCCACAGTTGCCACATCACCCAAGGTCACTTTGGCACCTGAGCTGGTGTTTTTCAGGAATACCTGACGGAACTGTTGTGGATCTTTCAGCAAACTCTGCGCATTCACGGTGGCATTCAGCATTTGTCCCGGAACAGAAGGTGCTCCACCCAATTGACCCACCGCCACCTGCGCATTTTGTGTACGCAATGCAGTTAAAACGTCACTCGGGGTCAGCTGGTAGCTGCTCAGTTTGGCTGGATCAAGCCAGATACGCATCGCATATGAACTACCGAAAACCTGCACTTCACCAACACCTGCAACACGGCTGAGCGGTTCGGCGATATAGGAGTTGACGTAGTCTTTAATGTCGGCATCAGACAGAGAACCATCCGGTGAATGGAAAGCAACTACTTGCAGGAAGCTGGCGCCTGATTTGGTAACTTTCACGCCTTGGCGTTGCACATCTTCCGGCAGCAGGGCGGTTGCAGATTGCAGCTTGTTCTGAACCTGAACCTGAGCAATATTGGGATCGATGCCCTGTTTGAAGTTGACCTGGATACTGGCCTGACCGTTACCCGAACTGTTGGAAGAGATATAACGCAAGCCATCCAGACCATTCATTTGCTGTTCAATGATTTGGGTTACGGTATTTTCCACGGTTTCCGCAGATGCACCTGGATAGGTGGCAGAAATGGTGACCGTAGGCGGCGCAATCGTTGGGTACTGGGCAATCGGCATCTTGGTCAGGGTGATAATCCCGGCCAGCATGATAACCAATGCCAACACCCAAGCAAAAATGGGGCGATGAATAAAAAACTTAGCCATTTATGCAAGTCCTCAAGTGGATGCTTTCGGAGCTACGGTAGCTTTTGAGCCTGATGGTTGCTGTTGTGGCTGCGCTGTCGGTGCTGTTTTTGGCGTATAAGGTTTAACCACGACCTGTGCATCCGGTTTCACTTTGGCGACGCCATCCACAATCACTTTATCGCCGTTTTGCAGACCTTTGGTGATGATCCAATTGGCTCCTTGCGTACCAGAAGTTTCAACCGGACGGCTTTCTACCTTGTTTTGTGCATTGGCAATCATCACTACGGCTTGACCTGTCGGTAAACGGGTCAGGGCAGGTTGTGGAATCAGATAGGCATTGGGAATCACGCCTTGCACGATTTGTGCCGTGGCATACATGCCCGGCAATAACAGACTACTTGGGTTGCTGAAAACGGCGCGCAAAGTGACAGAACCGGTTTGCGGATCAACACTGGCATCCGAGAAAGCCAATTTACCTTCAACTGGATAGGTGCTGCCATCCTCAAGCTTTAACTTGACCGTGGTGTTGTTGCTGTTATTGAGATTACCTTGGCTCAATTGCTGACGCAATCGGATCAGTTCAGCACTCGACTGGTTAATGTCGACGTAAATCGGATCCAGCTGTTGAATGGTCAGCAACGGATCAGCTTGATTCGCAGTTACCAAGGCACCCGCTGTGACGGTTGAACGTCCGGTTTGACCTGAAATTGGCGCACGAATCACTGAATAGCCCAGATTGATCTCGGCATTTTTCAGTTGTGCGCGTGCTGAGTTCAGGTCGGCTTCTGCCAGACGCACTTGCGCCACGATGTCATCATATTCCTGTTTGGAAATGGCATTGGAGTTGACCAGCTGACTGTAACGGCCTTCTTTGGTCCGCAACATGTTGAGGTTGGCTTGGGCGCGTTGTACCGCAGCACGGGCGTTATCGGCATCCGCACGGTAAGTTCGTGAGTCCACTTCATACAGCGCTTGCCCCTGACGGACGTAGCTGCCTTCGGCAAACAGACGTTTTAAGACAATGCCGCTCACTTGTGGGCGAACTTCAGAAATTTGATACGCTGAGGTGCGGCCAGACAGTTCTACAGTCTGTTCGACGGCCTGAGCTTGAGCCACTAGAACACCAACCTCAGTAGGTGGCATTTTTTGTGCAGCAGCAGCTTGCTGTGCTTCTTTCGGGTCTTTGCTACAACCCACAAGTGCCAGACTTGTGGCTAATGCGCAAGCAGTAAGGGCAGGCGCCCAAAGCTTAGCCGACATCATTCTTCACCTCTTTAGATTCTTATCTAAAATTAATTCGTTTTTGCTTAAGCTGCCGGGGCTGAGCCACAACCAAAGCAGAGAAATCCAAATAAAACCGATACTCCAACCCGCCAATACATCAGTCGGATAATGTACACCTGCGTAGATCCGAGAGATTCCCATCAACACCAGCCAGATCATGGCGAGCAGCATGATGTAGCGACGATAACGATGCCGATGAAAAATGAGCACGGCACAGGTCGCTAGCGTTGCGGCATAAACACTATGCACACTGGGAAACGAATCACCATAATTATTGACCAAATGATACATTTCTGGCGGACGAGGACGAGCAATCCACCATTTGAGCAGCCAGCCAATCACGCTACTGCTGAGAATCGCCAAACCAAGAAATAGTGCGGTGCTGTACTTTTTATCACACGCCAGTTGTATGGCCCAAAACAGGCTAAACAGCAATACAAAAGGCATGCCGCCCAGGTAAGAAAGCCAGGTTGCCAAGGTATCCAGTAGCGGCATTCGATAGGTGTGCATCCAGTCGAGCAGGATCATATCCCAGCCTGAAAATGCAGGCAGATGCCGGATCAGTTCACTGAGTCCAAGTAAGCAGCAGCCCACGAAAATCAAGCGGTATGGCATGTGAAAACCTTGTTATTCTAGCTGAAATCAACTAGACGAATAATTGATAAAGTGTACTCGTGAGTACACTTTATTTCAAGTCTATAAAAATCGTCGGTATTTAATTTTGATTGTTTTTTAACACGATTTTATCTATGACGGCTATCGGAAAATTAACTGTTTTTTGAGGGAGGAGGTGCGTTTTCAGCTTTTTCAGTCGGTTGTTTCGGGGGCCAGAAGAACTCACTTGGACGGGTCAGAAAATGCGTCAGTACCAGTTTGGCCAGTGGCTTCCACTGTTCAAAATGGACTTGCCGTGCGCGTAAGGCCACAATAATGGTGAGGGTGAAGCTGACAAATAGGTTGGTGAGACCGATCAGTAATACGCCTAAAAAAGACACGATGATCAGGCCAAGATCTGGCGTACCATTGATATTGATCAGGCCTTGGATGAAATTGGCCGAGGCAAAGGCAATATGGCGGATATCGAGCGGCAACCCTAGAATAAATCCCAGCGTGCCCATACTGCCCAGCATAATGCCAAACAGAAAATTACCTGCCAGTGCCCCTAGATTACGTTCAATATAATCTGCCAGTTTGTCCAGTCGTTCTTGACCAAGCAGTAAACGCAGGGACATGTGCATTTTCAGGCGTGGTCCGACCTTGCGATAGACTGCCATGTTGTCAAAATAACCCGCAATCAGACCAGACAGGAACAGACAGACGCCAGCAATCGCGGCATGTGGAATGGCGAGTGAGGTAAAGGGATCTAAGTCATGCAACATCTGCGTGGCTTTGGTATGTGTCATGAGCGGTTCATGCAGGCTGCCCTGCCAAAGCAGGGCAATCAGTGCCGCCGTGGGAATGGCAATCGAAATATTGCCCAGAATCGCAATAAACTGCGTACGGATAATATTCACGATCAGAGCTGCTAGCTCTATAAGCTGGGCACTTTTAGAACCTTTACGCTGTTGCACCGTGGCTGCCAGTGCGGCTGCAGTCATCGCAGGCTGTTTGGTTGCAACCGTAAAATGCAGCACATGGATCAGCATAAAACCCAGTGAATAATTCATGCTATAGACAAAGGCCTGCATCAAGGGTGCCATGCTCATTCGCGCAGCCAAGGTTTTCAGGCTGGCCATGCTGGCAATAATCACGCCGGCACCCGCTGCCGCTTTAAACATCGAGAAAAAACCGGCCTTGTCGCTACTGACATAGTGCTCGCCCGTTCTGCTGGCATTTTCGGTGACCTGTAGAGCGATCAATTGACTGTTGGTCGACAGTAAATCCCGCACACTTTGTTCACTGTAGTGGGCAGCAGCAACCGCTTTGAGCAAGTTCGCCATCGCCTGATAACGATCCCGAGGGGCATCGACCAGCAGATGCAGCAATAGTTCAATGCGATCCAGACATTGTTCCAGCAACGACAGCAAGTAAGTCAGGCTTAGACTGACCCCGATCCGTTTGGTGGCACGACGAATCTTCAGTACCACATCGCGGCATTGTTCAAACATCACAAAAGCCTGTGAGGCATCTGGCATGAAGAGCGCACAGCTCTGGGGATGTTGCAGGCAACTCTGTTTAAAGTTGCTGATAAATTCGTTAATTTCCCGATTCTGTACCAGGAACGGGGATTCATATTCTGTCAGATCGGGCTGTGCATTAATGAATTCAGGGTACAGGGCTATCCCGCTGATACGATAGGACAGCACCGTGATCGCTTTCAGGATTTCCTGCTGAATGCTCTGGCACTCAGTTTGTATACTGTTGTCATCACTGAGCAGTTCAAACAGCTGAGTCCAGCAGGACAAATCGATCTGTGCCAGCCATTCAGGATCACTCGGTTGATAAAAAATCTCGCCAATCAGGTAGCGAAGCTGCTGTTGATCCTGAATGACGGGGAGCAGATAGGCTCCCATTCGCTGCATTAACTGGTTCCAGAAGCCATCAAGTGGCAAGATGCCGCTTTCGGCATACAAGCTGGTCTGTTTGTATTGATTGATCAGTCTAACGAGGAAATGTTGTAAGGTCGCTGCTGCCGTTGGAATCCGCAGTAATGCCTGAATCAGGGCATTAAACTTGAGCTGGATTTCTTCTGGATTTTGGCTGTCTGCAGGACGGATGCGATTGATCAGTTCAATGATCAGTTGTTTATTGACAACAGCCTGTTTCTGCTCAAGCTGTTGCTGCATTTTTTCAAATAGATCGTAGAGGGTAATCTGCATCAGGATTTATTGGATACGGTGCAAGGCCATCTGCGCCAAATTGTGCAGGGCCTGGCGGTATTCGCTGTCTGGCAGAATGGTAAGTGCAGCACAGGCACGTTCGGTTTCTTCTGTCGCACGTTGACGGCAGTAATCCAGAGCACCTGAATGTTTGACAATGGCAATGACCTGCTCGAGCTGTTCAACGCCACCGGTGGCAATACTGCGACGAATAATCTGGTGGTCGTCACCTGTCGTATTTTTTAATGCAGCGATTAGGGGCAGGGTGGGTTTACCTTCCATCAAGTCATCGCCGATATTTTTACCGAGGGTTTCAGCATCTGAAGTGTAATCCAGAATATCGTCAATAATCTGGAAGGCATTACCGAAGTGGCCAGCGAAACAGCGTAGGGCTTCACGATATTCAGGTTTGCCGCACAAGATGGCAGCCCCTTCCGTTGCCAGTTCAAATAAACGCGAAGTTTTGCCATGAATAATTTTCAGATAGGTTTCTTCTGTGGTGTCCGGTTGATGCTGGGACTGTAACTGCAGCACTTCACCTTCTGCAATTTCACAGGTACCGGTGGAGAAATCTTTGAGTAAGTCAAAGTTATTAAAATTCACCAGCAGATCAAAAGAACGTGCAATCAGAAAATCACCGACCAATACCGCGGTCTGGTTGTTCCAGGTGGCATTCGCCGTTGGACGGCCACGACGCAGAGAGGACTCATCGACGACATCATCATGTACCAAGGTGGCAGTATGTAACATTTCAATAATGGCCGCCAGTTTACGTGCATCGGCCAAATCGGTTTCACCACAGGCACGCGAGGCCAGCAAGCACATAATCGGTCGCATGCGCTTGCCGCCCGCTTCGACCACATGTTTGCTCACCGACATGACCAGTGCCACTTTTGAACTAATGCCTTCATTAATGAATTGATCCATCGCAGCAAAGTCGTTAGCAACAGGAGCGAGAATATCTTGCTTAAAGTCGATGGCCATGTGAAGAAAAACCTCTAGTTCGTCGATGAGTCGCGTGAGTGTAACAATAACAATACGATAAAGTGCTTTAGCATACCATTATGTCATTGCCTATAGCCATGTTGTCCAGTTTTGATGCAAAAACAGCAGTAGGCGGGTTGTTGAACCAGATCAGCAGAATATCGGTTCAAGCATGAAACAGCCTATATACTAGCGAATAGTTTTTAAAAATCTATTTGCAATTGGGTGAAAGATGCAATTTAAGCAAGAAAAATACAGCTATTCAGCGAGTTTGCCGTGAAACAGAAATCGGCTAAAGTCTGTGCAATCGCTGCTATAATATTTCCTGTAAATGACTTGTTGTTTGGCCGATTATCACTTAAAATCTGTGCCCTTGTATAACACCCAGTGGCGTTCGTTTTAAGATCGATATCTTCCTTTATCGGCACGACGACACGGGCATGATTGGAGTACATTATGTACGCAGTAATCCAAAGCGGTGGTAAACAGCACCGTGTAGTTGAGGGTGAAACCCTTAAAGTTGAATTATTGAAAGCTGAAACTGGTTCAACGATTACGTTTGATGACGTATTGATGGTTGTAAATGGTGACAGCATTCAAATCGGTGCTCCAGTTGTTGCTGGCGCTAAAGTAACTGCAGAAGTAGTTGGCCATGGTCGTCACGACAAAATCCGCATCGTAAAAATGCGCCGTCGTAAACATTACCGTAAACAACAAGGTCACCGTCAATGGTTTACCGAGTTGAAAATTACTGGTATTTCAGGCTAATTACGAGGAGTAAAGAGACATGGCATCTAAAAAAGCCGGTGGTTCGACACGTAACGGTCGTGATTCAAACCCTAAAATGCTTGGTGTTAAAGTTTACGGCGGTCAAGCTGTAACTGCTGGTAACATCATCGTTCGTCAACGTGGTACAGAATTCCATGCTGGTGCAAACGTAGGTATGGGCCGTGACCATACTTTATTTGCTACTGCTGACGGCGTAGTAAAATTCGAAGTGAAAGGTCAGTTTGGCCGTCGCTACGTAACTGTTGAAACTGTATAAGTTTTGATGGTCGAAAAAACCCACATGATTGTGGGTTTTTTTATGCCCGTCATTTGGTGAAAAGTGACTCAGTACCTTCATCATGATGGATGAATTTCTACATTGTGCATTAATAAGCATACAAAACTTCTTATTTTCTCAATTATTAGCACTAAAAACTGGTTTAAGATGGGACATCTAACCCATTGTGGTAATGCAAAAAGAAAAAGGTGATGACATGAACATGCTTCGTAAAACCCTGTGTGTGATGGCTTTAGGTACAGTGATATTGGCACCTGTAATGACCACGGCAGTATATGCTGCACCTGTTGCAGCATCGGAGCAGCAAGCAACCGCCAGTTTAGTGCGCCAGTTGAGCGGAATTCGCAGTTTAACCGCGAATTTTGAGCAAACCACCAAGGCCACCACCAATAAGGCCAAACAGCAAAAAGGCCTGACGGCTCAACACATGAATCAGACCTTTAGAGGAGAGATGAAGGTAGAGCGTCCAGGTAAGTTTTTCTGGCAAACCACAACCCCAGCCAAACAGACCATTGTGACTTCAGGCAAAACGGTCTGGATTTATGATCCTGATTTAGAACAGGCAGTCCGTCAGACATTGGATGAACAGGTATCTAATACCCCAGCCTTGTTGTTGTCGGGGAATACCAGCCAGATCATGAAATCATATCGGGTCACTCAACCAAATAAAGCGAAAACCTATTACACCCTGTATCCGAAAAACCGTGAAGGTGCCTTCCAAAGCTTGACCATCAGTTTTGGCGCCAACAAGGCACCGAGCTTGATGATCTTGCAAGACTCACTCGGACAAACCACCTATGTTAAATTCAACAATGTACAGGTGAATAGCAAAATTGCGGCCAGTACCTTTAATTTCACACCACCTAAAGGCACAGATATTATTGATCAATAATCGATTGCAGTTTCTAAGCCACCTTCGGGTGGCTTTTTTATGCTGAGGCTTAAGCATAGATTGCGCCGGAATATTCACCGCTTGGCTATGCTTCGAGAGGTAGATACATTTTTTAGCTAGGCAGAGTCGAGCTGACTTTGTATAGTCCCAGCCAGATTCATACACCCCAACAGTAAGCAGGATGGAATTGATGACGTACAGACCGCTCGGCAGTGGAATCATAGTTTTATTGATGCTTGGTCTGGCTGCCTGTCAGCCTAAACCGGATGCATCTGCACCTTCGGCGAAACAGTCTGCCTCTGCCCAATCTGCACAGCCTGCCAATTCGACTTTGCCGCTGATAGAAGCGCGTGTGGTACCTGTTAAGGTTAGTAAAACGGAATCCTGTAATGCACAAGGTTGTACGCAGTATGACTTGCAAACGGTACAAACCAATGTGGCCTGGATTGATCAATATTTCCTGCAACGGATTCAAAAATCTCAGCCCAATGCCTTTGATGGTAAGCCTAACCAGAAAGTGAATGTTCAACCTGATCAACCACAGCTCAATCAGAGTTCAATCTATGTGCGTTATTTAGGGCAAAATCATACCATCGCAAGCTTCGCACTGGAAAATTACACCTACAGTGCTGGGGCAGCCCATGGTTTATATCATCAGGAATTTGTCAATTTTGACCTGAACAAGAAAAAGCGTCTGCAGTTGACTGACGTGATCAAGCCGGGTGTCGAACATGCTCTGTTGCAGCAGTTGTATGATGCCAATGCCCTGTGGTTGGAACAGCATGAAATTGACCGCAGTCGATTGCAACTCAGTGATAACTTTTATTATGGCGTCAATGGCATCATCTTTGTTTATCCATTGTATGAGCTCGCCTCTTATGCTGAAGGCATGAGTGAACTGACTTTGCCGTATAGTTTGGCACGCCAGTTGATCAAAACCGAGTACTTGCCGGCTTTACCTAAATATCCTCAGCCTTAATCCTGTACCCTTGCTGATGCAGCAAATTCGCCCACCCGCTCAGGTAGGTTACTGTATTTTTTGTCATGAAGCGCTTACACTATAGCCAGTTTTTTATCTGCATACATGATTGGCTATGATCGACCCAAAACTACTCAGAAATAATATTGAGGCTGTAAATTTAGCCTTGGCAAAACGTGGTGTACAACTCGATGTTGCAGAGTGGGCATCTTTAGAATCCCGTCGTAAAGAGATTCAGCAAAAAACTGAAAATCTGCAGGCTGAGCGTAATGCCGGTGCCAAACAAGTCGGTCAGATTAAAAAAGCCGGTGGTGATGCCTCAGAAATTATGGCACGTATGGCGGCGATTGGGGATGAAATTAAAGCGGCTGAAACTGCTTTGGCAGAATTACAAGCCGAAATCGAGCAGAAATCCTTAAGCATTCCAAACTTGCCAGATGAATCGGTTCCTGCTGGTAAAGATGAAAGTGATAACGTGGAAATCCTAAAATGGGGCACACCACGCCAGTTTGATTTTGAAATTAAAGACCACACCGATCTCGGTGAGATGATGGGTGGTTTGGAATTTGAAACCGCGACTAAACTCACCGGTTCTCGTTTTAGCGTATTAAAAGGCCCATTGGCGCGTTTACAACGCGCATTGACCCAATTCATGCTGGATACGCATACCTTAAAAAATGGTTACACTGAAGCCTATGTCCCTTATCTGGTAAATGCGGAAACCTTACGTGGTACCGGTCAATTGCCAAAATTTGAAGAAGATCTGTTCAAATTACAGGGTGAAAAAGAATACTACCTGATTCCGACAGCAGAAGTACCAGTCACCAACTTCGTGCGTGATGAAATCATTGATACCGAACGTTTACCACTCAAATATGCAGCGCATACGCCATGTTTCCGTAGTGAAGCGGGTTCTTATGGACGTGATACGCGCGGTTTGATCCGTCAGCACCAGTTTGACAAAGTAGAAATGGTGCAAATCGTCAAGCCAGAAACGTCGATGCAGGCCTTGGAAGAGTTGACTGGGCATGCAGAAGGCATTTTGCAGGCACTGGGTTTGCCATATCGTAAAATCCTGCTGTGTGGCGGTGACATGGGCTTCGGTGCAACTAAAACTTATGACCTTGAAGTTTGGGTGCCAAGCCAGAATACCTATCGTGAAATTTCGTCCTGCTCCAACATGGGTGATTTCCAGGCACGCCGTATGAAAGCGCGTTACCGTGTCGATGCCAAGAAAATTGAACTGGTACATACTTTGAACGGTTCAGGGCTAGCCGTGGGTCGTACCTTACTGGCCGTGATGGAAAACTATCAGCGTGCTGATGGCTCAATTGAGATCCCTGAAGTATTACGTCCTTATATGGGCGGTGCAACGCACATCAATTAAAATAGTACTGTCACGGTTTTTGCTTACTCCATCAGATTGATTACTGAGAGGTCTCTTGTGGAAATTTTTCCAATCTCCTTAAAGTTGCAGCAGCAACCCTGTCTGATTGTGGGTGGTGGACATATTGCCTACCGTAAAGCATTACTACTGACCCAGGCGGGAGCCGTGTTGGATGTTCTTTCTCCGGAAATTGACGCGCAGTTGCTGGCTCTGTTACAGCAAAGCGGTGGCCATTACCATCAAGCAAAATTCCAGCCGGATTTTCCCTGGTCCGATTACCGTTTGGTGATTGCCGCGACCGATGATGCAGAAGTGAACCGTCAGGTTTTTGATGCCTGTGAAGCCTTAAAAGTCTTAGTTAACAGTGTGGATGATCCACCAAATTGCCGTTTTATGGTGCCCGCGATTATTGACCGTTCACCTTTGGTAATTTCGATTGCCTCGAATGGCACGTCCCCCGTGCTGTCACGACAGATCCGAACCCAGCTGGAAACCAGCATTCCGCATGGCATGGGCAAACTGGCCAAATTTTCTGGTGAGTGGCGCCCGGCTGTGAAAGCTAAAATTGGCAATCCCGATGAACGACGGATTTTCTGGGAAAATCTATATGCCAGTCCGCTGCGGGAGCAGGTGTTTAATGACAACCTGGCCGAAGCGGAACGCATGATGCAACAGGCGCTGGATGAATGGCAAACGCCGAAAGGTGAAGTTTATCTGGTAGGCGCAGGCCCAGGTGATCCTGAACTGTTGACTTTAAAAGCCTTGCGTCTAATGCAGCAAGCCGATGTGGTGATTTACGACCGTTTGGTGTCTGCACCGATTCTGAATCTGTGTCGTCGTGACGCAGAAAAAGTCTATGTCGGCAAAGCACGTTCCAATCATGCGGTACCGCAGGAAGGCATTAATGCGCTGTTGGTGGAGTATGCTCAACAGGGCAAGCGCGTCTGCCGTTTAAAAGGTGGTGATCCGTTCATCTTTGGTCGTGGCGGTGAGGAAATCCAGGAGCTGTTTGCTGCAGGTGTTCCTTTTCAGGTGGTGCCAGGTGTGACGGCGGCTTCGGGCTGTTCTGCTTATGCAGGCATTCCACTCACCCATCGTGACTATGCACAAAGTGTTCGTTTCTTGACTGGTCATTTGAAAGAAGGTTCTCCAGAGCTGCCATGGAGTGAATTGGTGTATGAAAACCAGACCTTAGTGCTGTATATGGGGTTGGTGGGGCTGGAAAAAATTTGTCGTGAACTGATTGCTCATGGCCAACGTCCAGATATGCCGGTTGCCCTGATTTCCAAAGGCACCACACCAGAGCAAAAAGTGGTGGTGGGCACTTTGGCGGATATTGCAGACAAAGTCAGTGAACATCATATTCAGGCACCGACCCTGACCATTATTGGCGAAGTGGTGCGTCTGCGCGACCAGCTCAAATGGCAATAATGCTGTATCCGCTGCCTTGATATAAAGTAGAGAACTGATGTGATCCATGTTGTTTTGTTTGAACCTGAAATTCCTGCCAATACCGGGAATATCATCCGTTTATGTGCCAATACCGGTGCACAGCTGCATCTGATTAAGCCGCTGGGCTTTGAGCTGGATGACAAAAAGCTGAAACGTGCTGGGCTCGACTACCATGAGTGGGCACGGATGCGGATTTGGGAGAATATCGAATCCTGTTTGGCAGAACTGAAATCACAGGGCGTCGAACACGTATTTCCGCTGACCACAAAAGGGACAGCAACACCGCATACCATTGATTTAAATCGTCCAGTAGCTTTGTTGATGGGGCCAGAAACCCGGGGTCTACCTGAAGCGGTGCGTTTGATGTTTCCACAAGAACAATGGATCCGTTTACCCATGGCTGAAAACTCGCGTAGCCTGAATTTATCCAATGCCACTGCCGTGATCGTGTATGAAGCTTGGCGCCAGCAAGGATTTAAGCCACTCTGAGTGTTATCTTGAGCAGATACGTTGAGCTGAAACAGACAAATAAAAAAGGCGCTTTAAGCGCCTTTTTCTATGAGTGGAGGAAGCTTATTCATGCTCATTGTACTGCGGTGCTGAGTATTTAAAGCCTTTGGTTTTATAACCCAAATAGCACACACCAATCACTGCCCAGATTAGTCCCCATTTTAAGGAGGTTTCTTCGATTTCCAGCCAGAGCGCGAAGATACTGATAAAACCACAGATTGGAATGATCACGTAATTTAAAAGATCTTTAAAAGATTTAGTGCGACCATCACGCAAGGCATAGCGTGAAATCACCGATAAATTAACAAAGCTAAATGCGGTGAGGGCACCAAAGCTGATCAGTGAAATGACCAGATCTAGATCCATAAAGCCTGCACACAATGCCACTGCACCCACAATTAAAATATTGTAGGAAGGAGTAAAGGTTTTTGGATCAATATGACCAAAAATCTTCTTGTCGATGATGCCATCACGTCCCATCACATACATTAAACGTGAGACCCCCGCATGCGCTGAAATCCCGGAAGCCATCACAGTTACAATAGCAAAGCTCAGCACGATGGACTGAAATAAGGATCCGCCCACCAAAAGCAGGATTTCCGGTTGGGTCGCTGCAATGTCGGTAAAATAGCTGGTAGGATCTTTCGGGAAATACAGCTGAATGAAATAGGTACTGCTGACGAAAATCACCCCGGCAATTAACGCCGTCATAAAAATGGCTTTTGGCAGGGTTTTTTCCGTATCTTTGGTTTCTTCTGCAAGTGAACTGAGAGAATCAAAACCCGTAAAGGAGAAACACAGCAGGGTTGCACCTGTAATCAGTGCCCCAACCGAAGTCATTTCATTCCAAAAGGGTGCCAAGCTCCACAGTTGATAAGCATTCGCTTGATCTGCGATCTTGCCATCGGCATTGAGTCCCATACTGAGTTTTTGATAGACCAAAAAGGTAAATACGCCAATCACAATGATCTGGAACAGCACAATCAGGCTATTAAAGTTGGCAACAAAACGTGCCCCACGCAGGTTCACCCAAGTCATAATCCCTGTCAGGCCAAACACCCAAATCCAATGATTGATGGCCGGGAATAATGCTTCGAGATAGATCACCGCTAGAATAATATTCACCATCGGCGACAGTAAATAGTCGAGCCATGAGGACCAACCCACCATAAATCCGACATTCGGATGAATGGATTTCTGTGCATAGGTATAGGCCGAACCTGAAGAGGGATAACGTTTGATCATATGACCATAACTGATCGAAGTCAGCAAAATCGCTACCAGAGCAAACAGGTAAGAGGTTGGAACATGAAAATGACTTTCTTCCGATACCAGTCCGAAGGTATCAAATAAAGTCATCGGTTGAATATAAGCCAAACCAATAATGATAATGTGCCAGAGCACCAGCGTTTTCTGCAGTTTCGCTGCCGATTGAGTCCCAGAAGCATGTGTCAACGGCGTTATCCTCATAATCGTTGATCAAGGATCAGCTGTAATGTTTAAGGACCGTTTGAGACGAACGATCCCCCCGATGAAATAAGTGGAAAGTGCGCCAATCTATCCTAAATTGGGGGCGTTTGCCAGTCACTTTGCTGCACTTTTTTAGCAAATTTTTTGCCAGATCGGGTAGAAAAAAGATGAATAAATAGTCTAAGAAACAACAAGCAAAAAGCCCATGTTACGAGGCAACATGGGCGAGTTGAAAAGCGGGTGGGGTTTTACCAGGCCTGTTCTAAGATTTCACGTAAATCCTGCAGCGTGGCTTCTTTAGGATTGTAAATAATCGAGCCGTCATTCAGCGCTTTTTCTGCGATTTCCTCTAGTTGTTCCCGCTGCACTTTACCGGTTTCACTCAAGCTGCGTGGCAGTTTGGTCATGGCATACAGGCGGTCACGGATAGTCAGAATCGTATTGATCGTTTTATCTGCACGCTGGTTGGCTGGCGTCTGGGCATAAATATCGGGGCCTGCCAAAGGCATTAAGAGTTCGGCAATTTTCTGTTCATTGACACTCTTGTTGTAGTTCAATACGTAAGGCAGGAACAGGTTCATGCACACGCCATGCGGCAGATGGGCGACGGCACCCAAGGCATGACCTAAAGAATGAACCAGTCCGACCATGGAGTTGGAAAAAGCAATTCCTGCCATGGTTGAGGCTTGTGCCAATTCGAGGCGACCCTGTACATGGTCGGGCTGATCCAGCACATTAAACAAATTTTCACTAATTTTCTTGATTGCGGCTGTCGCGTAGGCATCACTGAGCGGATTTGCTGCCAGACCTGTATAGGCCTCGACGGCATGGGTTAGCGCATCCATGGCGGTCATCGCGGTTAAATGCGGTGGTAGGGTTTTGGTCATGCGTGGATCAAGAATCGCGGCATGTGGCATCAGATAATAGGAAGCAAAGGCCATTTTGACATTTTTTTCTGGATCCGAAACTACAGCCACCATGGTAACTTCTGATCCTGTACCGGACGTTGTCGGAATCACAAAGAATGGTTTTAATGGTTTTGGTAGGTTATGTGCACCTGAATACTGCAGCAGGTCATCACCTCCTTCGCTCACTAAAATATTGGTGGCTTTTGAGGTATCAATCACTGAACCTCCGCCTACGGCAATGATGGCATCACAGTCATGCTGGCGATAGCTGGCAGCAGCCTTGCGGACCACTTCTAGGCTAGAATCAGGTGGCACATCATCGAAAATGGTCGCAACGACCGCCTCCGTGCTACTAAAGGCATTTTCAATTGGTTCAAGTAAGCCATTGTTACGGACTCCTTTATCCGTAATGATCATGACGCGTTTGGCACCTAAGGTGGCCAGTTCAAACGGAATGTGTTCTAAAGCTGCATGACCGGCAATCACTTTTACAGGACAGAAAAATTCGTAATAAGGTTTAGCCATGCTTTATGCACTCCGTTTGAGGTAAGACTGTGCCACTTTGAGATAAATATTGGCGGCTTCAGACAATTTTTCTTTTAGACCGAGTTGATCAGGATATTGTTTAATGGCAAGTGAGGCCAGTGTCTTCGGTAAGATCAGTGCTTCAAGTTTATTGAGACAGCGTACTAGTCGAATCGCATGCGCAACATCACCATCTGCAATCATACGGTCATTGGCAAAGGCCTGTGCGGTGCTTTCCTGAAAAGAGAAAACCAGAAATGCATGTTGCAGATGTTTAAAGGTAATGGTGAGATCAGGTTTGACTTCCATTTGGCTGACCAACTCCAGCTGCTGTTCGTCATTGACGCGTGCGATAAAAGCCGGACCATGTGGAAAAACTGTCATGGAAAGGGTGAAATTGAGTGGGAATTTCGCTACTTCCTGCTGAATTTCTGGATCGACCTGACTGGCCATGACCAGACTTCGGCCAATCACATCCATCATCAATTTGACATACGCTTGCTGCAGAGTAGGCTTTACAGATTTGGTTGAAAGCACGCGTGAATCCTTTTTCAAAAATTATTTTTCTATATGCGGGCAAGTCTCTAATCGTATCGATCAGATCTGACTAGGCATTTTATGTGTGTACAACATCAACCTGATTAAAGTACTCACTACGCTGGAAATATTCAACAATATCTTGGCACAGCTGTGTAAAGTCCGGGTAATCCTGAACCAGATCCTGAATCCGTACCATTTCGAGGCCGGCATAGCCACACGGATTAATGGTTTGAAAACCGTCAAGAGCACAGTCAATATTGAGCGCAAAGCCATGGTAACTGCGACCACGACGGATCTTAAAGCCGAGTGAACCGATTTTACGCTCATTGACATAGACACCGGGTGCATCGGCTTTGGCATAGGCCTCGATTCCATATTTTTTCAGCAAATCGATCATCAGTGTTTCAGCAAAACTGACCAGCGTCCGTACATGCCATTTCAGGCGGTTTAAATCAAACAAGAAATAGGCAACGAGCTGGCCGGGACCATGCCAGGTCACTTGCCCCCCCCGGTCACTTTGCACAATGGGTAAATCACTGGTGTACAGAATATGTTCCGGTTTCCCCGCTTGGCCTTGGGTCAGTACTGCATGATGCTGTAACAGCCAGATCTCATCAGGCGTTGATTCATCACGTGTATTGGTTAAGCCTTTCATGGCTTCAAACATGGTGCTGTAATCCTGCAAATCATGAAAACAGCGCACAATCAGGTTGGGTTGCGGCACAAGCTTTGGATCATTCATGAAAAAATCAGACCTGGTCAAAACGGAAAAACCAGATGGGACACATCTGGTTTTGAGAAAATATTAAAGCGCAGTTCGAATATGTGGGCAAGCGGCCAGATCGGCGTAGAGCGCATGCACCTGTTCCAGTTCTTCAAAACGCAACTGAGCCGTCAAGGAATGATACTTCCCGGTGCGAGAGGCTTGTATTTGTAGGGTTGTGTGATCAAAATCCGGAAAATGCTTGATCAGGATTTCAACAACAGCGACACGTAATTCATCACCCGCATTACCAATGAGTTTGATGGGATAGTCCATCGGAAATACCCAAAGGTCTTCACGAAGTTCACGAGAGGGAGTACGGTCAATCATAGGTCACCTAGTGCAGTTAAAACGCCTGCAGGAGCAGGCGTTTAAGAAAACTTTTAATAAGATGGGGATGAGCCATCAAAGTTCAAGGGGTTCAGAGATTAGTCATTTTCCAGGAATGAACGCAAATGTTCAGAACGGGAAGGGTGACGTAATTTACGCAAAGCTTTGGCTTCAATCTGACGGATACGTTCACGGGTCACGTCAAACTGTTTACCCACTTCTTCCAAAGTGTGGTCTGTTGGCATATCAATACCAAAACGCATTTTCAGAACTTTTGCTTCACGTTCGGTCAGATTTTCCAGAACTTCACGTGTTGCTTCTTTCAAGCCTTCTGAAGTCGCAGCATCAATCGGAGAAGTGATGTTGCTATCTTCAATGAAATCACCCAAATGTGAATCTTCATCATCACCAATCGGGGTTTCCATTGAGATTGGTTCTTTAGCAATTTTCAACACCTTGCGAACTTTTACTTCGTCCATTTCCAGACGTTCACCGAGTTCTTCCGGTGTTGGTTCACGACCCATTTCCTGTAACAACTGACGTGACACACGGTTGATCTTGTTAATGGTTTCAATCATGTGTACCGGAATACGGATGGTACGCGCCTGGTCGGCAATCGAGCGGGTAATCGCCTGACGGATCCACCAGGTGGCATAAGTCGAGAATTTGTAACCGCGACGGTATTCAAACTTATCTACGGCTTTCATCAGACCGATGTTACCTTCCTGAATCAAATCGAGGAACTGCAAACCACGGTTGGTGTATTTTTTCGCAATCGAAATCACCAGACGTAAGTTGGCTTCGACCATTTCTTTTTTGGCACGGCGTGCTTTCGCTTCACCAATCGCCATACGTTTAGAAATGTCTTTGATTTCGCTAACTGTAAGACCCAGTTCTTTTTCGATATCGGCAATTTTTTGTTGGAACGCCAAGACATCTGGACGTACTTTTTCCAGGTGGGCTTTGATTTCAGGGGCAGCTTTGGCAATTTGTGTTTCTAACCAGGCTGGATTTGATTCCTGTCCTGGGAATGAAGTACGGAATTGAGTACGATCCATACGACCACGACGTACGGCATAGCGCATCACTTCACGTTCAGAATGACGGATTTGGTCATGCGTACCACGAATCATTTCAGAAATGATGTCAAACAGACGCGGTGTGAACTTAAACATCATGAATACTGCTGCAAGTGCTTCAAGCGCAGCATTCGCCTGTTCACTGTTACGGCCATATTGCTCAATTGTCGCCTTGGTATTTTTCCAAGCTTCTTCTAATTCAGCAAAACGGACTTTAGCAACTTCTGGATCTGGACCTGAATCACCTTCGGAATCATCATCCGATTCAGATTCTTCATCTTCGTCATCATCATCGAGTTTGACTTCTTTGGCTGGTGTGCTGTCTTCTTCTTCATCGTCGAGTTCAGCCTCTTCCAAGACTTCCGGAATTTCCTCATCCGTTTCTGGATCGAGATAGCCTGAAAGGATATCGGCAAGGCGTCGTTCGCCTACCAGAAAATCATTATATTCTTTGAGCACCACTTCAACGGCATTTGGCCAGTAAGCAATTGAATTGAGAACGTCACGAATGCCTTCTTCAATGCGTTTTGCAATGCTGATTTCGCCTTCACGGGTGAGCAGCTCGACCGTACCCATCTCACGCATGTACATACGCACAGGGTCGGTGGTACGGCCAGGTTCATTTTCCACAGAGGCCAATACAGCGGCTGCTTCTTCTTCGGCAACCTCATCCGCTGCTTCAGCGGTGTCTTCGAACATGGTGTCATCAGATTCAGGTGCACGCTCATGAACCGGAATACCAACGTCCTGAAGCATCTGGATGATGTCTTCAATCTGTTCACTTTCCGTGATGGAGTCCGGCAGATGATCGTTAACCTCAGCGTAGGTTAAGTAACCTTGTTCTTTGCCTCGGCTAATCAGAGCCGCTACTTGAGAAGTAGGGGAATGCATATCGCTCATCTTTGCTTACTCTTCGTTGAATCTGTGGCGGTGAAAAACCGTGCATGATAGCACAAATCGAGTTAAATGGTTTTGATTTGGTTATTCAAGCATGATTTTATAAATTTATTTGATTTCACAATGGTCTAAATATTGGGTTGTAATGGTTTTTTTCAAGTCACGTCTCTGCCAATCCTCTGCAATTTTTCCTGATGCTTAGTATTAAAGAAAATCATGAGATAAGGAGAATTATAAATACACAATTTCTTTGTCGAAAAAAAGCGCAAAAATGCATTTATATGAGAAAAAAATAAATAAAACTTGACAACTTATTTGAAGCCGGATAAATAGCGCCTAGACCCATTCACATTTTTTCGTTATGAGGTAGTTTTAGTGTCTTCTACAGATTTTGAATTAGATGATAACTACGGTGATGATGAGGTTGGTTTCGATGAGTCATCTAGTAAAATTAGTGCAAAAGAATCGTTGGAAAAACGTCGCTTAATCGATGACTTACTTGCACAACGTCGTTTAGAGCGCGAGCTCAAGGATTTCGATTACGATTTTGAAGACGATGAAGATTTTGATGACGAAGACTAACAAAATCACATTGGGCATGGCGACAGGGAGTGCTATGCTTGTCAGCATATTTTTTGAGTTGGATAAAACATGAGTGCTTTAGACCTAGACCTATTGAGTGATTATCTAGACGGTGACCAAAACGAGTATGGTCTAGATTTTGCTGCGACTCATGGTTTTTTATGTGCCATTGCAGTGGGGCCGAAATTTGATAAATGGCTGGATGAGTTGTTTGAAGGCAATCAGAAAAAAGTGCCTGCAAATATTATTGAACAGGTCAATGCCTGGTTAGGCTCCATTCGCCAAAATCTTGCCAATGAAGAAGGGATTGAGTTTCCTTTTGAAATTGAAGAAGCAGATGTTGATTCAAGCCTCGGTGACTGGTCTGTGGGCTTTGTGGATGCCATGTTCCTTAATGAAGAAGCCTGGTTTACTGAAGAGTTCGAAGAACAATTGGTCGATTTAACACTGCCAATCATGGTGTTTAGTGGTATTGATGAGGAAGATCCACAAATGGAATCTTTCCGTCGCAATGGCCAATTGATGGATGAACTGGCAGAAGAAATTCCAGATAACCTGAATGAACTGTATTTGATGTATCACACACCAAATTAATGCGCTACTGAAGTTAAAAGAAGCCTCAAAAGAGGCTTTTTTTATGTCTGTAAATTAGTATCTAAAGCCGAGCATTATTGAGAACGGGACAATTTACGGATCAGGTAAATCAAGCCGACCAGTGCTAATAAGCCGAGAATAACATTGCCCGACTGACTCAGGATTTGATTCATCAGTTCGAGATTTTCACCAAAGTAAAAGCCGACACACGCCAGAAATGTGGTCCAGATGATCGTGCCTAAGGCACTATAAAACATGAATTTCCAGAAGGGCATATGACTCATGCCTGCTGGAATGCTAATCAACGAGCGCACAGCAGGAATCATCCGGCCAAAAAAGACGATACGGTGACCATAATGTTCAAACCAGTCGAGCGCTTTTTCTACATCCTGAGCTTTGATCATCAAATATTTACCATAGCGTTCAGTCCATTCAAATAAGCGTTGATGAGAAACTTGACGACCTAATAGATAAAATACTGCTGCTGCTACTAGTGAACCAAAACTCCCAGCAATAATGACGCCTATCAAGGTTAATTCACCACGTGCTGCGACAAAACCCGCGGAAGGCATGATCAGTTCAGAGGGAATTGGTGGAAAGATGTTATCCAGAAACATCAGCAGGGCTATCCCTAGATAGCCCAACTGTTCCATGATTGAAATAACCCATTCATCCAGGTTCATGTGGTGCTTCATCTCAGACAATCCAGTAATACATTATTCTGAATCGAATTCACCACAAAAACCAGAGGCCGCTTTAATCCTGATAATGTACCAGGGTGTAGATATATACTTTACGTAGCAGATAAGCTAAAGCCCAAGGAATAGAGGCTAAAAGGGCAACTTGCCAGGCAATCGGTTCAATATGGTAACCAATGAACAAGGCCAGAATTGCGCCGATGATGGTTCCCATCACCACAATAAAAAAATGTGGTTGCTGATTGAGTTCGGCGGTACGGCTCGCGATCAGGGCAAGCTCTTGGGCACTGCGCTGTTCCCGTACACTTGGATTATATTCGGTGTGTTCGGTCAGCTGCATGAGTCTGTGTTTCCGTCGTGAAAGTTGCACCGTTTTTGTCATAATGCTCATCCTTTTTTATTGTTATGTTGTGTTCTTGCCAAGTGAATCACGTTCCTTAGCTTAGCTGTAGCATAACAAGCACATTGAACAATGCAACCGGATTTTTATGCAGAAGAGTTTCTAAATTTTTTGTATTGTTTTATAAATCATGTGATTATGCGTAAAAAAACCGCCCCATATTGAGGCGGTTTTTACATCAGCTTTACACTGGCTAATCTAATTACAAACGCTTACGTTTTGCTGCCGCAATCTGTGACTGACGCATGCGGAAGCCTGCTTTTTGCTTTTCTGTAGTTTTCTCGATGCAATAGACACAAGAAACACCATGTTCATAGCTTGGTAATGTGACCTCTTCTGGCGTGAGTGGCCAGCCACACGCATGACACTTACTGTTAATTCCTTCTTCGACACCGTGAGTCACTGCGGTACGGCCATCAAATACGAAACATTCACCTTCCCATAGACTTTCTTCAGCTGGGGTTTCTTCCAGGTATTTCAGAATACCGCCTTTGAGGTGATAGACTTCCTTGAAACCTTCCTGCAACAATAACGAAGTTGATTTCTCACAACGGATGCCGCCGGTACAGAACATGGCGATCTTTTTATCTTTATGCTGTTCCAGGTTTTGTTTTACATACTCTGGAAATTCACGGAAAGTTTCGGTTTTAGGATCAATTGCGCCTTTAAAGGTGCCTGCTTTATATTCGTAATCATTACGGGTGTCGATGAGAATGACATCATCACGTGCAATTAGTTCATTCCACTCTTTAGGGTCGAGATAGTGGCCCACCAAATCACGTGGTTTGACCGGTACCCCCAGCGTTACGATTTCTTTTTTCAGTTTGATTTTCATTTTACGGAACGGTTTATCCGAACTGTGGGATTCTTTATATTCCATTTCGGTAAAACCTTCATTGAGCAGGAACTGATGAACCTGATCAATCGCCGCACGGTCACCCGCAACAGTACCGTTAATGCCTTCACCTGCTACAATCAGAGTACCACACAAATTGATGCTGCCGACGAGATCAAGAAGACGTTGCTGTAATGCAGCAGGATCCTGTACTTCTTTAAATTGATATAGTGCGGCAACAACCCAATCTGAGGTCGCTGGCTGTTCTACAGGTGCAAGCTGTTCTACAGTAGCGTTCATGGAGTACTCCAAATATGTTAATTAGGATAAAATTTCAGGCGCACATTTTAGCCTGTATTGAATGAAGAAGCGAGAAAACCAAGTAAATTACCTGGTTTTTCTGGTAAGGAGTAAATTTTGAAGAATGACGATCATCTGCCTGCTTTAACGCCATGTGCAGGGCGCTGCTCTACCGTGTTTGGTGATCAGGTTTGTCGGGGTTGCCGCCGTTTTAATCATGAAGTCATTCATTGGAATACCTATACAGCTGAACAGCAACTTGCTGTATGGCAGCGTTTAGATAGCCAGCTGGATCAGATTTTGGTCGCCATGCTGCCTTCTGCTCATCCCCAGCAGGTTGATGCTTTTATTTCCAGTAAACGGGTACGTTTATTACCGAATGCCAGTTGGGGGCGTAAGCTTTACCATGCACTGAGACTCTGTGAAAAAAACCGTTATCTGGCAGAGCAGAGCGGGTTAGGGCTGACCGCAGAGCAAATACAGCCCTTTTGGCAGGAATTTGAACGGCGGATTCTGGCTTTGGCGCAGGCCAGTTATGACTTGGCGTGGTTGCGTGCAGATGGAATCCATCATCATCTGCTGGAACAGTTGGCTGAAGATGAATCTGTTTAAATTGTAGCAGCGTGATCTTATTTAAAAATAAAAAAACCCGTTATTAACGGGTTTTTTACTGATCCGATTGGTAATCTTAAGCGACTTGCACCGGAATGCAGTTGGCCGTGTGATTCACGGTATTGTCTGGGTTGGCGTATACCAAACGTGGTTTGTGAATATTGGCTTCTGCTTCGGTGAAATCACCAAAAGTCGCAATAATCACGAGGTCACCGACATCTGCTTGGTGCGCTGCACCACCATTCACGGAGATGATACCTGAATTGTTTTCACCACGGATTGCGTAGGTGGTGAAACGTTTGCCATTGGTCACGTTCCAAACATGGATTTCTTCGTATTCGCGAATTCCTGCTAAATCCATCAAAACGCCGTCAATTGCACAAGAGCCTTCGTAGTGAAGCTCTGCATGGGTAACAACTGCACGGTGAATTTTGCATTTTAATAAACGAGATAGCATGGCTAGCGTCTCCTTAGTCGACCTAAGATCTTTATCTTATGGTTAAATCAATCACGTCTTAGCGGATCAGTGATCAGCAAAAAGCGCATTGTGCTCTTAAAACAGTCACATGGCAAGTCTTGATTGTTTAACGATGAATCCATTTTTTAATTGGGTTTATAAGCATTAATCTGATTCATGGCTTGGGCAATGTCACCGCTAACGAGTAGTTTTACTCGTGACATGGCATGTGCAATTGCATCATCCATTAAGTCTTGTTCATTGCGGGGTGCTTTGCTCAGTACATGTCCAGAAACACGCTCTTTTGAACCTGGATGTCCAATTCCAATACGTAAACGATGGAAATTAGATCCAATGTGCGGGACGATATCGCGCAAACCATTATGCCCGCCATGACCGCCACCGCTTTTGAGACGAATAACACCTGGATTCATGTCCAGTTCATCATGCGCGATCAGGATTGACTCTGGGGCAATTTGATAGAATTTGGCGAAAGGCACAACACTTTGACCGGAACGGTTCATAAAGGTTGTGGGTAAAAGCAGACGAACGTCTTGACCTTCGATATTGCCTCGACCGCTGATTCCATGGAATTTAGGGTCGGCTTTGAGAGTAATGCCATATTTTTCTGCGAGGCTTTCGACAAACCAAAAGCCTGCATTATGGCGGGTTTGGGCATATTCCTTACCCGGATTGCCCAAACCAACAATTAGCGAAATATTTGACACTAATTTACGCCTTTAATCACACTTATGCGCGTTTGAAGTCAGCGTGCATAGGCGTATTTTTAGAAGGGTGACGTTGTAACGCTTGGATTTTCACGTTTTCAACTTTGTCACCTACTTTAACTTCAACAACTTCTTCAAAGAAAGCATTGCTTTCAAGTGCTTTTACAAGCTCGCGAAGTTCTAGAGTTACTGCTACAGGTTCAGCATCACCACCGTAGATGATTGCTGGAACTAGCGCTGCACGACGAAGGCGGCGGCTCGCACCTTTCCCTTGTTGAGCTTCTTCACGCGCTTGAGCGTTTAATACGAAGTTTGCCATGATAGACATCCTTTTAATGAGTTTAAATAAACTAGATCTGCGACCAATCTAGTGATAGAAAACCCCGCCAGAAGGCAGGGTTTGAAAAAATCTGCGCTATTATAGATAACTATCAAACATTGCGCTAATAGATTCTTCGTTATTAATGCGACGAATCGTTTCAGCAACCATGCTTGCAACAGAAACCTGACGGATTTTGCCAAGTTCAAGTGCTTCGGCTGATAGTGGAATCGTATCAGTCACGACCAGCTCATCGATTACTGAATTCTTCAGGTTTTCAATGGCTTTGCCGGATAGCACTGGGTGAGTTGCATATGCAATAACTTTGCGCGCACCAAAAGTTTTCAGTGCATCTGCTGCTTTACACAAGGTACCTGCGGTATCCACCATGTCATCGACAATCACACAGTCACGGCCTTTTACGTCACCGATCAAGTGCATTACTTGTGATTCATTGGCTTTTTGACGACGTTTGTCAATGATCGCAAGATCAATGTCGCCCATTTGTTTTGCTACTGCACGCGCACGAACTACACCGCCGACGTCTGGTGAAACGACCATCAGATTGTCATGCGACTGTTGACGAAGATCAGCAAGCAAGGCTGGTGTACCGTAAATGTTGTCTACCGGAATATCGAAGAAACCTTGGATCTGATCGGCATGGAGATCGATCATCACCACACGGTCAATTCCAACAGTCGTCAACATGTCGGCAACAACTTTGGCAGTGATTGGCACACGGCTAGAACGTGGACGACGGTCCTGACGAGCATAACCGAAGTAAGGAATGACAGCAGTAATACGGCCAGCACTTGCACGACGTAGCGCGTCTGCCATGACCAAGATTTCCATGAGGTTGTCATTGGTTGGGGCACAAGTAGGCTGAACGATGAAAACGTCTTTACCACGAACATTCTCAGTGATTTCAACTGCAATTTCACCGTCAGAAAAACGGCCTACAGAAGCTGCACCTAGAGGAATGTGTAAATGGCTTACGACTTTTTGGGCGAATTGTGGATGAGCATTTCCACTAAAAACGACAAGATTGGGCATGAAGCACCCTTGGCGGTTGGCATGTATGAAATTAGATGGCAGGGGCGGCTGGATTCGAACCAACGGATGGCGAGATCAAAACCCGCTGCCTTACCACTTGGCGACGCCCCTAATGCGGCAGAACTTTAATATTTTTGCTGTGTTATGTCAAGTTGATTTGATCAACAAGCAATCGACTGCGGTTCTGTCTTTTTTCAAGAGAATGGCAGGGGCGGCTGGATTCGAACCAACGGATGGCGAGATCAAAACCCGCTGCCTTACCACTTGGCGACGCCCCTAAGGTGATGTGATTTTTGTATGGCAGGGGCGGCTGGATTCGAACCAACGGATGGCGAGATCAAAACCCGCTGCCTTACCACTTGGCGACGCCCCTAATACAAAAAACATCTACAGGTGAAATTGATGGCAGGGGCGGCTGGATTCGAACCAACGGATGGCGAGATCAAAACCCGCTGCCTTACCACTTGGCGACGCCCCTATCAGGTAACCTTAAACTGATTCAATGGTGACTCATTTAAACTATGAACCAGGTAAGTTTTACATGGTGCATTTTTTAGAATTTCATCAATATTCATTTCAGCGGTTACTTCAGTAAAAACACAAGCACCTGTACCTGTAAGTTTTGCAATGCCGAACTGATCGAGATATTGCATCGCTTCATCGACTTGTGGGTATAACGTTCGAGCCAGAGGTTCAAAGTTATTGCCAAAGTCAGATGGCTTTAACTGATAGGCGCAAAATTTAGAGGGCTTTGTGTTTCTTGTCAACGTTTTTTGTGAAAAAAGCAGTTGAGTGCTGATAAAACAATCAGGTTTCAGCACAATGTATTGTTTGGGTTCTAAGTCAATGAATGTTAAGTGTTCACCGATGCCTTCTGCCCAGGCATTGCGACCCTGCACAAAGATCGGTACATCGGCACCCAACTTGACACCCAGCTCTGCCAGTTGATCGGTCGTTAAGCCACATTGCCAGAGTTGATTGACCACGATCAAGGTTGTGGCCGCATTGGAGGAACCCCCGCCTAAACCCGCACCCATCGGGATATTTTTCTCGATCTTGATGTCTAGTCCGGTGATTTTTTGCGCATACGGTTTAAGCAACTGTATGGCTTTGTAAATTAGATTATTGTCCAGCTCGACACCGTCAATCCCCGCAATACAAATGGTCTGATCCTGCCGTGGGCTGAATTCGAGCCAGTCATACAGGTCAATCAGCTGAAAAATACTTTGCAGCTCATGATAACCATTGTCACGACGGCCAGTGATATGCAAAAACAGGTTGAGTTTGGCAGGAGAAGGTACACGAATCATAAACAGGCATCATTCACGGTTTTGAATCAGCATTGTAATACGGTTTTCCTGACCTGATTCAAGTGCTTGTTTTAAAATCAGCTTGCTGGGTAACAAGGCATTTTCATCATAGCTAAGGTTGACGACCCAGCCATCTTCAATAATCTGCAACGGGCGCAGGAGTTGATCTTTATTTAACTGGGCATTTAAGGTTGCTGGACGTGCTTGAACCCAGTGCACCAGATGGCTGATAGGGGCTTGCCATCCTGTGGCACGTTGCAGCAGTTCCTCTGCAGTTTCTGCCTGAATCAGTCCCGTTTTGGCACTATTTAGTGTGACTTGTCCAGGTTTTCCTTCAATTTGAGTTTTACCTACCCCTAGAATGCCGCTGAGTTCGATGTCAAAATTGTCCTGTTGCTGTGCCCAGCTAAAAAAAGCGCTACCGGATTGTTGTGGGGTTCTGACCCCAATTTTGCCTTGTAAACTAAACTGATTCTGCACTTGCGGTGTTTGACTTTCAGTAGGTGGCTGCGGTTTGACATATTGCTGACAGCCCGTTAGCAATAAGCTGCCGGTTGCACACAGGGCTAGACACAATTTGTGAAAATGACGCATGGCGATGCTTAACTCTTGTGGGATTTTGCAGGTAACAATAAGCTATCTAATTGATCTAATTGCGGATCATTTGGATGCTTTTGTTTTAATTGTTGTAACACATTAGTAAATTTTTCCATGTCACCCAGCATAAATACAGCTTTGGCAAAGCGTACGCCAATATTGAGACTGTTGCTGATCTGGTAGGCCTTCTCTAAAACATTTGCCGCTGTCTCATAGTCATTCTGCAAAAAGGCGATATAACCCAATGTATCCAGAATGGAGGCCTGTTCCGGTGCATATTCCAACGCATGTTCTGCATAGCCGCGGGCTTCATCCAGACGCCGATTTTGTAATGCCAGGGTATAGGCATAGGCATTTAAATAAGTGGGGCTATTGGGTTCAATTTGCAACAGTTTCTTTAAGGTTTGATCAAGCAGAACTTTATCCTGGAAGGGATCGAGTAATAAAACTTGTGCATAAATCAGTTCTGGATCATCGGGCAGGTTTTTGATGGCTTCATCCAGCAAACTGAGCGCGGCTTTCTTGTTGCCCATTTTTTTCAGAATTTCGGCTTGGGCCTGATACAGGAAGCTGGCATGTTGCGGATAGTTCACCCGCTCTTGTGTGAGAAAACGCAGGCCGTCTTCCAGTTTGTTTTGTTTGTCAAAGATGGTGATCAAATTGCGGCGTGAAACGGTATATAGACTCCCATCTACCAGCCGGTAATAGGCTTTGGCGGTTTCAAAATGCTGCTTACGTTCAGCATTGATGGCCAGATAATAATAGGCTTCATTTTGATATTGATTGGAATAGCGTAATGCCACCAGATATTGTTCTGCCTTGTCATATTCTTTTAGGTCAATACTGGTTAATCCTGCAATAAACAAGGCTTCTTCGGCATTCGGCCATTTCTTTAATAAGTTTTCCAGCTTACTTAAGGCTTGTTCTGGTTGGTTGACCTTGATCAAATAGCGGATTTCGGCCAATTGTACATCTTGATTTTTTTTATGCTTACGGCTGGATTTTGCAAACCATTTCAGCGCAGCCTCTTCATCCCCCTGGGCAATGAGCAGATTGGCTTTCATCAGGATAAAGCCTGTGACATCAGGACGTTTACGCAATGCACGGTTAATGGTGCTTAAGGCTTGCTCTAGCTCGCCATTTTGTGCTTCGAGACCTGCGATTAACACCAAAATCGATGGATTATGTTTTTCTTTGCTTGAATGTAAGGTGCGCAGCAAATCTTCCCGATCTGTTGGTGTTTCCGGGGCAATACCCGCCAAAATTTGTTCGAGGTCGGCATTTGGATCAATAGTGAGAATCTTATCCAGCGTTTGGGCTGCCAGTTGATATTCGTGAGCCCTCAGCGAAATATGTGCGAGATAAAATAGCGCAGGTACATCTTCGGGTTCTTGTACCACCCAGTGTGTTGCAATATCTAAAGCCGCTTTTAAATCATTTTGTTCTAAGGCGACATTTAAAGCTCTCTGGCGTACCACGGTTGAATTGCTTTTAATCGCCAGAACCGTATAGTTATGTAAAGCCGTGGGAATATCATGAGAGGCAAGAGAAAACTCGGCGATCATGCTCTGTTTTATGGCATCAAGGTGGGCAGTGGCATGGTAGATTTCTCCAGATGCTCTCACTGGAACACTAGAGGCCATGCTTCCCACCAATAAGAATGTGGTAGAATATTGCTTAATGGTCATGCCGTAATGCCGGCCGTTGATTTGACGCAATTTTTCTTGTTCCAAGTAATGCTTTTTATGACACCAATGTTGCACAATAGCATAAATTTAGCGAAATGATGATCTGATATGTCTTTCTTTGCATTGGGTGTCAACCATCAAACCGCGTCAGTAGAACTACGTGAGCAAATTGCTTTTAACGCCGAGCGCTTAAGTGAGCTGCTTGCCGAACAAAGCCATCATGGCGAACTGAACGATCTGGTCGTGGTTTCTACCTGTAACCGCACCGAAGTGTATGCCATGGCGGACAATGCTGATATGGTATTGGAATGGCTCGCCCGTGCAAATGGCCTCGATGTTCAGCAATTGTTAAAACATGTCTACCGTTATGAAAATGGTCAAGCGGTCAATCATTTGATGCGGGTGGCCAGTGGTCTTGATTCGCTGATGTTGGGTGAGCCGCAGATTCTCGGGCAGGTTAAAACTGCTTTATCGCTGGCCAAAGAGGCACATACTGTTTCTACTCAGTTGAACCGGATCTTTGAATATTCTTTTTATGCCGCTAAACGGGTGCGCTCCGAAACTGCCGTGGGAAGCCATGCCGTTTCTATGGGCTATGCTGTTGCACAGTTAGCCACCCAAGTCTTTAGTCAACCAGAAAAACTCACCGTGATGGTGGTCGCTGCCGGTGAAATGAATAGTTTGGTCGCCAAACACCTCGCTGAAATGGGGGTGGCTAAAATTCTGATCTGTAACCGTACCCGTGAACGTGCCGAGCAACTGGCACAGGAAATCATGCATCGGGCCGAGGTGGAAATTGTCGATTTTGCAACCTTGGCCGCCAATTTGCATCGTGCGGATGTGGTGTCAAGCTGTACCGGAAGTCTGCATCAGGTGATTGGTTATGCCGATGTCAAAGCGGCATTAAAAAAGCGCCGTTATCAACAGATGCTGCTGGTGGATCTGGCTGTGCCGCGGGATATTGATCCGAAAGTGGAAAATCTCGATGGTGTTTACTTGTATGGTGTAGATGACCTGCAAAGTGTGATCGATGATAATTTGGCGCAACGTCGTCAGGCCGCGGTAGAAGCCGAGCTGATGGTTAGTCAGCTGGCAACGCAATTGATGACCCAGCAAAAAGTCAAACAGGCGGGTCAAACGATTCAGGCCTATCGCGCCCAAGGTCAGCAGTTGGCACAAACTGAGTTAGAGCATGCACTTCAGGCCTTGCAACAAGGCGCGGTTGCACCGCAGGTGTTACAAGAATTTGCTCATCGTTTGACACAAAAATTGCTCCATCCCACCTCATTGCTGCTACGTCAGGCTGCCCAATCCGAAGATCCGGCTTATATGGAGTGGATGCAGCAGGAGTTGGTAGATATTTTGGCCCATCAACGTTCAACTAAAAAGTAACCCCATCTGATCCCTCATCAGATTGGGGAGATTAATTTAGAGTGGACGTGTACCAGTGTAAGCCTGCTCAAGCAGCGTGACTAGATCCTGTTGGGTAAAAGGTCGGGGATTCCAGTAGGGATTCGCCAGCGCCAATGTTGCTGCTTTTTCAAGATCAGCGGCTTGAAAGTCCAGATCTTGCAGTCGTGTCGGTGCATTGATGTCCTGAATAAAATCAAACAAGGCTTGCCCTGCGCTTAATGTGGGTTTGCCAAGTGCATGGCTGATGATTGGGGTGATTTCAGGGCGTGCCACTTCATTAAATGCGATCGTATGCGGTAATAAAATCGTATGTGTTGCTGCATGCGGTAGATTAAAGCTGCCTCCCAAGGTATGGCAAAGTTTATGATGCAAAGCCATACCCACATTGCCGAGTACCGTACCACATAACCAGGCTCCATAAAGGCATTGTGAGCGCGCATCGAGATCTGCTGAATCCTCTTGTAGCTGTTTCATGCCTTGTGCCAGTGCACGGATGCCTTCTTGAGCCAGCAGATTCATGATGGGGTTGCCATCTTGTGCATATAGGCCTTCTGCGGCATGGGCTATCGCATTTATACCGCTAGTCATGGAAACCTCTAGTGGTAACTGAACAGTTAAGGCAGGATCATAAATTACGGTTTTCGCCAATACGCGCGGATCTTTACCCGTTTTTTTACTTTGCTGCGTGGTAATACCATACACAGCGGTCATCTCAGAACCCGCATAGGTTGTTGGAATGACAATAATGGGTAAACTCGTTTCCAGTGCAATCGCTTTGGCCAGCCCTGTGGTAGAACCACCACCTATCGCAATCAGACAATCAGCTTGTAACTGTTCTGCATGGGCTTGTGCATCCCGAGCAATTTCAAGCGGCACATGCATCTTGGCCTGGTCATAAATTCCCGCAGCGTTACCACCCAGTAACTCACTGACCTGTCGTGCAAGCTTGATTTGTCCTGGGGTCGACAAGATTAACGCACGTTGACCGTTTAATCGGGCAACCTCTTCAGGCAGTTGCTGTAAGCTACCCGTACCAAAAACAACACGGATGGGTTGGGCTTGATAAATAAAAGGATTGAGTGGCATCCGTAACAGCTCCTGATCTAAATAAATTGACGCTCAAGTGAATGGTTTATGGCTTCAATGAGCGTTTTTGATTTTTACTGATACTTTGAGTTTGAATGCAATGCGAGGTTATGACACCAATCTTAAACTGATTTTTTTGCTGAGTTCATTCAACTGCTGGCGTAAATTACGCGATTCCACCAGAGACAGTGGTGCTTTGAGTTTCTGGCGTAAATACTTTTCCTGTAATCCCATTGCATAATCTGCTGCCAGTTTGTCGGCCATTTCCGGAGCTTGAGTTAGAGCTTCAATATTGGTGCGCTCTATAATATCTGCAATATGCTGGCTATAACCGCTACAGGCACCGAGCACATAATAAGTGGCCAATTCCTGATCCTCTGGCAAATGATCAAAGATACCGTCAAGGATGCTCAGAACATGGGCGAGCAGTTGCTCGGGATCGATAAATGCTCGTAAGGTCTCGAAATGAATATACAAAAAAGGATGATGCATTAGCAACGCAATGGCAAAATCTTCATCCCGGGTCTGAATATTGAAAGACAATGAGGCATCATGATTGACCTGTGGGGTAAAACGTCGGCCTAGTCCGAGTTTTTCCCTGAAGGATTGGGTTAACAAATAACGGAACGAACCTTGTTTCGGCAAGAGATCAGTCAGTTCACGTAAGTCACCCATCACCTGACTTTTACCTTCCGGTGTAGAGATATCATGTTGTTGCGTGAGCTGGGCAAAAATAAAATCGGATAATAAAGGCGACTGCTGTAGCAGGTTCTGGAAATTTTCCAGGCCTTCACGGCGAATGAGCGAGTCGGGGTCATGGTCGGGTGGCAGCACAAAAAACTTCAGTTCACGGCCATCGTTCAGCAAGGGTAAGGTGATTTCTAAGGTGCGTCGTGCGGCTTTCTGCCCCGCAGTATCCCCATCAAAGGCCAGCGTGATGCGTGAGTTTTGTTTGAATAAAATATTCAAATGCTCACTGTTACTGGCCGTGCCCAGTGTGGCGACTGCACCATGCACGCCGTATTGTTGTAATGCAATCACATCCATATAGCCTTCGACCATCATCCAGTCCTGGGCTTTCAGTTTGCGGCCTTCATACAAGCCATACAGCAGCTGATTCTTATGAAACACTTCTGAATCAGGCGAGTTAATATATTTCGGTTTAATTTCATCATTCAGGGCACGACCCCCAAAACCGACCACGCGGCCTTTACTGTCACGAATCGGGAAAATTACTCGATCACGCAGCAGGTCAAAATCACGTCCGTTATCGCTGGTACGAATCAGTCCCAGCAGTTTTAAACCTTCGATATCTTGTGGAAAAGCCTTTTCGAGATGTTGCCAGTCTTCCGGTGCATAACCGAGGCGCCAAAACTGAATGGTTTCAGCTGTCAGACCGCGCTGTTTAAAGTATTGTTGGGCAGTTTTGCTGTTCGGTAATTGCCGTTCATAAAAATGTGCGACATTTTCCAGTAAATCATACAGATTTCCTTCTTGCACAGGCTGGTCGTGCAGGTCAGCCATCGGTTCAAAACCAGCAAAAGGATCATGGAAAGGCTGAAACTGCTCAAAAGGATCATCGACTAGCGGAGGGCTAACCTCGGCAGCAACTGTATCTGTATGCACAGACGTTGTGGTTTTTGTTGCTGCGGGAGTCGGTTTATTTTCGCGTTTATAGGAAAGTCGTTTGGATTCCTGATTGTCTTTAGGCAGTTCTACACCGGCTTGGCTGGCGAGATCTTTCATGACATCGATAAAATTGCGGTTATCAATATCCATCAGGAAACGGATTGCGTTGCCATTAGCCTGACAGCCAAAGCAGTGGTAGTACTGTTTATCACGATAGACGTGAAAAGAGGGGCTTTTTTCCTGATGAAATGGGCAACAGCCGGAATAGGTACGTCCGGTCTTTTTCAATTTCACACGCTGACCAATCAGATCGACAAGGTCAATCCGATCCAGAATCTGATCAATCGTATGCTGAGGAATTGCCATAGGAGATAAACCGTTTAATTTCTATTCTGCTCAAAACCATAAAATCGGAGTAACCCGATATTTTACAGCTGTTGTCTTTCGCTGATATATCATAACAGAATGTACCAGCCTCGTATTGAATCCGAATGGAGAGAATACCCAAGCCGGTTGTTGTCAAATATGCAAGGTATTGAAATAAAAAAAAGGCAAGTGATTTCACTTGCCTTTTGGGTTTTCCTTTCATTTGAGTGAAAAGAAGAATGACTTATTGCGTTGCTGGTAAGGTAGTCGCCGGTTGTTCTGGTTTATCCAGTAAACCAAAGCTTAAACGGTTAATCAGGCTGCGTGATGAATCTTCAGTTGCAGCGGGGTGAGTGGTTTCAACCGTATTCTTTTCACTGCGACCTAAAATCCCGAGCGTCGCACGATTTAGCCAGCTGCCATCTTGACGCGCTGCACGTAAATTGACACTGCCATCCGCTTTCACCAAATGCGGATAATTCAGTTTGAGCAGCTCGATGTATTGTTGTGAAGTCGCACGGTCACCGAGCTTGTCATAGCTATAGGCCAATGTGGCCAAGGCTTCTGGAATTTGTGGGGTTTGTGGATAGTGTTCCACGACCCATTGCGCACGTTCTGTCGCAGCAATCCAGGCTTTACGTTTGATGTTAAAACGTGCCGCGACCATTTCATGTTCAGCCAGTTCCTGACCGATAAACTTCATGCGTTGTGCGGCATCTACGGCATATTGGCTGCTTGGATAACGGCGGATTAAGTCGACAAAGTTTTGATAAGCCAGTTTGATATAGCTAACATCGCGATGAGACTGTTTTAATGAAGTGTAACGCAGCAGACCCGCATAGTTTTGTTCCATGTTTGCTACACCGCGAACATAGTAAGCATAGTCCACATTTGGATGTTGTGGGTTTAACTTGATGAAACGCTCAGCCAGTGCAACGGCATTTTCATAATCTTTCTGTTGGAATTTTACATAGAGCAATTCGAGCTGTGCCTGTTGGGCATAGTTGCTCGTTGGGTAGTAAGTATCGAGCGCTTCGAGTTGTTTTGCCGCTTCAATATATTGACCACGTTCCAATGCTTTTTCTGCATTTTGGATATAAATCTGCTCGCTTGATTGAGGGCCGGTATCCACCACTTCTTTTTTTGGATTGCTGCTACAGCCAGTCATTGCCGTGGCAATACCAAGGGAAACAGCGAGCATTGTCATTTTATAACGTGGTAGCGACATAAAAATTCCTCTGTTATCACGGGCAATGAGCTACAATTGCGCTATTAAACCACTTTTGTCTTAATGATCAAATGACTTCAGCACAATCTTCTAATTCTAATGTCCCTGAAACGATTCTCGATTTAATTGAAGATTCTGAGGATGCAGATAACCATACTTCAGCGCCAACTGCAACCCGTTTATCGTTGCAATTTCAATTGGATGAAAGCTATCTGGGACAGCGCATCGACCAGGTCGCCGCGAGCGTATGGCATGATTTTTCACGCGAAAAACTCAAGCAGTGGCTGAAGGATGGCCATTTGTTGGTAAATGGTAACATCGTCAAACCGAAATATAAGTGTGAGGGTAATGAGCTCTTGACGCTGGATGTCGAACTTGAAGTACAAACCTCTAGCCAGCCGGAAAATATCCCTTTAGACATCGTTTATGAAGATGATGACCTTTTGGTGATCAACAAGCCGGTTGGGATGGTGGTGCATCCAGGGGCGGGGAACTCAAGTGGCACCTTGGTTAATGCATTGCTTTATCATTATCCAAAATCTGCAGAACTGTCACGTGCCGGTTTGGTGCATCGTATTGATAAAGACACCAGTGGTCTGTTGGTTGTGGCTAAAAACCTCGAAACGCAATTTGCCTTGAGTAAACAACTGGCAGATAAATCAGTCTATCGTGTTTATGATCTCGTGGTGTATGGCAATATCATTGCGGGTGGAACAATTGATGAACCCATCAAGCGTCATCCGGTTGACCGAATCAAAATGGCCGTGCTACCGGGCGGTAAAGATGCCGTAACACATTATAATGTTAAAGAGCGTTTCCGTGATTTTACCCGAGTGCAGGCTCAGCTGGAAACTGGACGTACCCATCAGATCCGCGTCCATTTTAGTTATTTGGGTTTTGGCCTGGTCGGTGATTCGGTATATGTCAGTCGAGTGCGTGTACCACCGGGTGCATCTGAATTGCTGATTGAGACTTTGCGTGGTTTTAAACGTCAGGCCTTGCATGCTGCTAAATTGGGTCTGGTTCATCCACGTACTGGTGAGCAGATGCAATTTGAAGCGCCTTGGCCTGCAGATTTTGCACAGTTGATTGATGTATTACGTCAGGAAAATGCGGCTTACTAACTTCGGAGGGGGATGATATGGATTTTGTACAAGGTGTACCCGAGGGCGTATATGTGGGGCAGACCCAGATTCATCATCCTCATGCTTTGCCTGCTTCCCGTCCAGAACTCACAGGATTTAATCTGGCTTTACATGTCAATGATGAGCCAAAGCGCGTGCAACAGCATCGCATGACGCTGTTACAAGAGTTTATCCCTTACGGAGTAGAAAAAATCACCTGGATGACCCAAACCCATAGCACCATTTGTCATACCATCAATGAAAAAATGACCTTTGATGCACTGGAAGGCGATGGTTTGGTCACCCAGCGCAAGGGGCATGCCTTGATGATGATGACAGCAGACTGCTTGCCTGTGGTTTTGGGAAATGCACAGGGCACTGAAGTTGCAAACCTGCATGCCGGCTGGCGCGGTTTGGCTGGCGGGATTATTGAAAACACGATTGCCGCAATGCAGACTCCTCCCGCCTGGGCCTGGTTAGGTGCAGCAATTAGCCAAGCCTGTTTTGAAGTGGGTGCTGAGGTCAAGCAGGCATTCTGTGATAAATATCCGGATGTCGAAGTGGCGTTTATTGCGGGTCATAAACCTGGCAAATTTTATGCTGATTTATATGCTATCGCCGGTTATATCTTAAAAAAGCATGGTGTTGAGCGCGTTCTGGGGGGTGAACAATGTTCCTACCGTCAGGCCGAGGATTATTTTTCCTATCGCCGCAATGCAAACACTGGACGTATGGCAACCTTTGTGTTTATGCGTGAAAATTCTGCTAAAATTGACTAAATATCTTGGTTTTATCTGCTTATGTCTCTATCACCACACACGCTAGCGATTGTTTACCATAGCCCATATGGGCATACGGCAAAAGTGGCCGCTTATATTGCTCAAGGTGCACAAAAGATGGGGGCACAGGTTCATTTGATGTCAATTGAACATTTGGAATGGGAGCAGCTCGATCAGGCACAATGTATCGTATTTGGTTGTCCGACTTATATGGGAAGTGTAACAGCCGACTTTAAAAAGTTTATGGATGCTAGCTCAAAACGCTGGAAAAATCGCACTTGGCAAGGGAAATTGGCCGCTGGTTTTACCAATTCGGGTGGTCTAAGCGGAGATAAGCTTTCGGTATTGCAGCAAATTAACCTGTTTGCCATGCAGCATGGCATGCTGTGGTCAGGTTTACCTTTGATGACCACGGGTTCGCAGGACACCGATCTGAACCGTTTATCTAGTTGTATGGGGTTGATGACGCAATCGGACAATGCACCAGTGGAAATCACACCGCCACAAGGTGATCTCGATACAGCGTTATGGTTTGGTGAATACCTTGCGGGGATTCTAAACCGATTAAAAGCTCTTTGAAAAATGATAGATACAAAAAACCTCCAACAGGAGGTTTTTTTATTTGTGAAAAATGCGAGCCTTGTCGCGCTGCCAATCACGCTCTTTTTCGGAGGCACGTTTGTCATGCAGCTGTTTCCCTTTCACTAGGGCAATTTCAAGTTTGACCAAATGGCCTTTCCAGTAGCAAGCTAAAGGTACACAGGAATAACCTTTCTGATTCACGGCACCCATGAGTTTTTCAATCTCACGGCGTGAAAGTAGCAGCTTACGTGTACGCGTCGCTTCAGGGACCACGTGAGTTGATGCTGAAAGTAATGGCTGGATTTGAGCACCAAACAAAAATGCCTCACCATTTTTAAAAATGACGTAGCTTTCAGTCAAGCTCATACGACCAGCGCGCAGGGATTTTACTTCCCAGCCTTGTAGGGACAGTCCAGCTTCAAATTTTTCTTCAATAAAATAATCGTGGCGTGCGCGTTTATTCTGCGCAATGGTTCCACCATTATGTTTTTTTACGACAGTTGCTTTCGCCATAATCATGCAATTCCAAAGTTGTCACTATTGTGCCCTAAACTCAAGATAAGGTGAAGTTATTTCAAATCAAACAACTTCTTCACTACAAAACAAAAACAACTTTTTGCTAGAATGGAAACCCTCATCAATAGCTTCGAGATTGCAAGGATGTCTAAAACGCGAGTCATTTATCCAGGAACATTTGACCCGATCACGAATGGCCATATCGATTTGGTGACACGGGCAGCAAAAATGTTTGATGAAGTCGTTGTTGCAATCGCGATTGGGCATCATAAAAACCCGATTTTTAGTCTGGAAGAACGTGTTGATTTGGCACAAAAATCACTGAGTCATCTCAGTAATGTTGAATTTATTGGTTTTGATGGTTTGCTGGTCACTCTGTTTAATGAGCAGAAAGCGACGGCAGTATTGCGCGGCTTGCGTGCGGTCTCTGATTTTGAATACGAATTTCAGTTGGCTAATATGAACCGCCAACTTGATGGTAAATATGAAGCGGTTTTTCTGACGCCGTCAGAACAATATTCATTTATCTCATCCACTTTGGTGCGTGAGATTGCCCGCTTAAAAGGTAATGTGACCAAATTTGTTCCTCCTGCCGTTGAACAGGCATTTCAACTTAAACATCAGCAAGGTTGGTAAGGTGTCGTTATATATTACGGATGAATGCATTAACTGCGATGTTTGTGAACCGGTTTGCCCGAATGAAGCAATTTTGATGGGTGAGCTGATCTATGAAATAAATCCTGATCTATGCACTGAATGTGTGGGACATCATGAGCAGCCACAATGCCAGTTATTCTGTCCTGTAGACTGCATTCCAAAAGATCCACAACATGTAGAAACACAAGAGCAGTTACTGGAAAAATATCAACGGCTGATTGCTGAAAAAAGTGCGAGCAATTTGGATTAATCTTTGCTACTATGCGCGCTTGAAGTGGGCTGGACGGTCGCTGCTGTGGAGGTCTTCGTGACTGAAGCAGGGGAGGAAAGTCCGGGCTTCATAGGGCAGGGTGCCAGGTAATGCCTGGGCGGCGTGAGCCGACGGAAAGTGCAGCAGAGAGTAGACCGCCTCATTCGTGAGGTAAGGGTGAAAGGGTGCGGTAAGAGCGCACCGCGTATCTGGTAACAGTATACGGCATGGTAAACCCCACCAGAAGCAAGACCAAATAGGAATCCTGAGGTACGGCCCGTACTGGATTCGGGTAGGTTGCTTGAGCGTACAAGTGATTGTACGCCTAGAGGAATGATCGTTCACGACAGAACCCGGCTTACAGGCCCACTTCAGTGAATTTTCTTATAAATAGTGCTTGACCTTTGCTCAAGAAGCGAAGATAATGCGCGCACAGTTTACGGCTATGTAGCTCAGTTGGTTAGAGCACCGCACTCATAATGCGGGGGTCACAAGTTCAAGTCTCGTCATAGCCACCATTTTATAGATCACGCTCCTGCGTGATCTTTTTTTTTGTGCACTCAATGTCGCGCTGAGGAAGTTAGCTAAAAGTCTTATGAAACTCGTTGGAGAATCTTAAATGATCAAAAATAAGTAAGATGGCTTTAAGAGAATTTATTGAAAAATTGTTTAAAAAATATCTAATTGAAGATGAATTGCTTAAAGCATAGACAGTAATATAGATGGGGTTATTGACGCTGCGATAATAACTTTAGATAATGTGCGCACAGTTTAAGGCTATGTAGCTCAGTTGGTTAGAGCACCGCACTCATAATGCGGGGGTCACAAGTTCAAGTCTCGTCATAGCCACCATATTCTGAAAAAACCACAACCGATTGTTGTGGTTTTTTTATGCCTGCTTTTTTGATTGTATCACGGTGTGGTAAGTGGCTATTCTCGTGCTGTGTATCTATATTTTAGTGCCATCACCGAGGCAGTGGGTCATTCTTGAATGGATCCAATCTTTAAAGATCATTAAAATCCTGAAATTTAATTATTCTAGCCATAAAATTCTACATGTTAGAAATTTTCTATTTCATGATAGATCTGCTGTATGGCGTCGATGTGGCGTGATGATTGAATGTTAAATCCTATTAGGATGGGAAAGTTTGATCTTGTATTTGAGTAATCCTTTCTATATTCACTGATTTGAACTAGAGTTGTTTGGTTTAGCATAAAAAAATCCCCAGCATGAAGCTGGGGATTTTTGCTTTTCAGAGTGAATTATTCGCCTGGTTTCCAGCCATTCACGATTGGATAGCGACGGTCACGGCCAAATGAGCACGAGCTAATTCGTGGACCAATCGCGCCTTGGCGGCGTTTATATTCATTACGGTCCACGAGCTTAATTACTTTTTCGACCACAGCTTGTTCAAAACCTTTCGCGATGATGTCATCTTGGCTCAGATCTTCTTCAATATAAGCATAAAGAATCGCATCGAGTACGTCATAAGCAGGGAGCGAGTCCTGGTCTTTCTGATCTGGGCGAAGCTCTGCAGAAGGTGGACGTGTGATTACACGTTCAGGAATCACTGGTGTTTCACTGATGCTATTGCGGTACTTAGCCAATTCAAACACGATCGTCTTATAAACGTCTTTCAATACTGCAAAGCCACCAACCATATCACCATAAAGGGTGCAGTAACCTACAGATAATTCAGATTTATTACCTGTCGACAGCACGAGGTTGCCGAATTTGTTAGACAATCCCATGAGGAGCGTACCACGTGAACGTGCCTGCAAGTTTTCTTCTGTCGCATCGGCAGGGCTGTTGCCAAAGAATGGATATAGTGTTTGCATAAAACTGTTTACGATCGGGTGAATCTCGGCGATACCAAAGGTGACACCCATGCGTTTAGCTTGCTCGGCAGCATCTTCAATACTGATTTGAGCAGTATAAGTATAGGGCATCATGACGGCTTGAACCTTGTCCGCACCAATCGCATCGACAGCAATCGCCAGAGTCAGGGCTGAATCAATACCACCAGACAAACCAAGAATTACACCCGGGAAGCCAGAGCGTTGCACATAATCACGTGTAGCCATCACCAGCGCTTGATAAATCTCAGCCATAGTGCTGAGTGCCGGAGCGGGTTCAGTCACCTGATAGGCCTTGTTTTCAAGCACATAATCAGTGTAGTAGATTGATTCAATAAAACTTGGTGCTTGTAAAGCGACATCACCATTGTTGTTTAATACAAAACTGGTGCCATCAAAAATCAAGTCATCTTGTCCACCGACTTGGTTGACATAGACGAGATGTAGGTTCAGATGTTTGCTCAACTCGCGCATTGTCGTGACGCGGTGCTGTGGTTTGCCCACTTCATACGGAGAGGCATTCAATACCAGTAAAGTTTCGACATTCAACTTGCTAAGCTGGTTGACTGTGTTAATCGACCACACATCTTCACAAATCAGCACACCAAACTTATGTCCGAGATATTCGAAAATTAGATGCTGATGGCCTTCGATAAAATAACGTTTTTCGTCAAATACGCTATAGTTTGGTAGATTCTGCTTGTTATAAATTCCGAGAATCTCTCCATCTTTCATTACGGCTGCTGAGTTGTAACGTTGGCCTTCTGCAGTAACATTAACAAAACCAAACACCATGATGATATCTTTAACAGCTTTAAGCGCTTCAAAGGCTTTTTCAGTGCGTTTGGCAAGGCTTGGTCGTACCAATAGGTCTTCTGCAGGATAGCCGAGCGTGGAAAGCTCTGGGAAAATAATAATATCCGCATTTTGTTTTTTCGCTTCGTTTGCCTGCTCAATCATTTTTTGAGCGTTCGACGGAATATTGCCAATATGCGGAGAGAACTGAGCAAGGGCAATTTTAAAACTTTTCATTCAAACTTAATCCTATTCCTATAGGTGTGTTACACAACATGTTGATTTTTATGGATATAATTATTCAACATTGTGCAGATGATGACAAAACGACATGCAGTCATAAAATTAGAAATAATGTGCTGGTTACTATATACGAATCCCATGTTTTAGAGAGAGAAAATAACACGATTTTTTTATAGTCGCCTAAAAAAATTACATAGCTAGACTGTTGTAATAGGGTTTGAGTGTGTTCAGATGGATGGTAATAAAAAGGGGGGGAGTAATGTGGAGAATCCTGAGAGGGTTAAAATGTCTATATAGGCGTTTACTGGTGGTCAAAAGTAGAGGATTAACCGTTGGGGAAATTCAGCTGATTCGTTCGGTATTTGGTGATGCTTTGGATGTTGATCGAGTCAAGATCGTGGCTCACCGAGCAATCTTGCGGCACTACGCAATGAGTCCGAATGGCAATATCTATTTTAATCCGGCGGACTGGTGCGAAGACTTTTCAGTCATGCCTTTGGTAAAGCAATCATGGTTTATTCATGAGATGACACATGTCTGGCAGGTACAGCAGGGGGTTGCTGTGGTACGCAAGGCATTGTTGGATCGGCGTTATCGCTATCAACTGCAACCGAATAAGACTTTTCTTAACTATGGAATTGAACAACAGGCACAAATGGTACAGGATTATTTCTTGAAAAAGCACCTCGGCCATGAATGCTCTTCTTATCAGCAGTGTATCCCTTTTTTGCCGATATAAAAAAACCACCCAAGAGGGTGGTTTTTTAAGACTTTTAATTCTTGGAGAATTAACGGCCTTCGATGTCGCGTTGCGTGTAGCCTGTATAAAGCTGACGTGGACGACCAATCTTGTAAGGTGCAGAGTGCATTTCTAACCAGTGGCTGATCCAACCTACTGTACGTGCAAGTGCGAAGATTACAGTAAACATTTCTGTTGGGATACCAATCGCTTTAAGGATGATACCTGAGTAGAAGTCTACGTTTGGATACAAGTTACGTTTTACGAAGTATTCATCAGACAACGCAATACGTTCAAGTTCCATTGCAAGCTCAAGTTGCGGATCGTTAATACCAAGCGCGCTAAGAACTTCGTCACAAGTTTGTTTCATGACTTTAGCACGTGGGTCGAAGTTTTTGTAAACACGGTGACCGAAGCCCATGAGTTTAACTTCTTTAGTTTTAACTTTTTCCATGAACTCAGCAACGTGTTCAACAGAGCCGATTTCATCAAGCATCTTAAGAACAGCTTCGTTCGCACCACCGTGAGCTGGACCCCAAAGTGCAGAGATACCCGCAGAGATACATGCATATGGGTTAGCGCCAGTAGAACCTGCAAGACGTACAGTTGAAGTCGATGCATTTTGTTCGTGGTCAGCATGAAGCGTAAAGATACGGTCCATTGCTTTCGCAAGAATAGGGTTAACTTTGTAGTCTTTGTCTGCTGGAGTAGCAAACATCATGTACAAGAAGTTTTCAGCGTAACTTAAGTCGTTACGTGGGTACATGAATGGTTGACCCACTGTGTACTTGTAGCTCCACGCTGCAAGTGTAGGAATCTTCGCGATCAAGCGGATCGCAGTGATTTCACGGTGGTTCACATCTTCGATGTCAAGGTTGTTGTGATAGAATGCAGAAAGCGCACCAACAACACCCACCATGATCGCCATTGGATGAGCGTCACGACGGAAACCGTTATAGAAGCGGCTCACTTGGTCATGAACCATAGTGTGGTTACGAACTTTAGCGTCAAATTCAGCTTTTTGTTCTGGAGTTGGTAACTCACCGTTCAATAACAAATAGCAAGTTTCGAGGTAATCAGCTTTAGTCGCCAATTGATCAATTGGGTAACCGCGGTGTAAAAGGATACCTTTATTACCGTCGATAAAAGTGATTTTTGACTCGCAAGAAGCAGTTGCCATAAAACCAGGATCAAAAGTGAAATGACCTGCGGCCAACACATCTTTAACGTCAATTACATCTGGGCCCAATGTACCGCTGTAAATTGGTAATTCAATTTCTTTGCCATCAAGCTGTAAAACGGCTTTTTTGCCAGTTGCTTCAGACATTCAATAGATCTCCTGTCCTGGATGAATGTTTATCTGACTCGAAGTACTAAAATCTTCTAATGCGTGAATCAGACGGATCGAAAATTTGCTATAGGATTAGTGAGTGCTGAAATTTTGTCAATTATACTTATGGATAAAAATGACGTGCTCACAGGAGCTTAGTCAATAAACCGGTTAAGGAAAGTCTGAGAAAAATCGCAGCACCGACACAGTATCATAAGTCAAATTATTGGCAAGGTGCAGTAAAAAAAAATCTTGTCTGCTGTTATTGTAAGCAAGTTTTTAGTTTAAAAAACTCTTGTGGTTAAAACCTAATTTATCCTGATGTAAATTTAATTTTTATAAATTTCATAACTTATCGCTATTTTTGTTAAAAAACTGATGTAAATTTGTTCATATTTAAAAAGAATTAGTCGGATGATTTAATGGGTTTGTTTGTATAAAAAATAGCACTAAAAAATAGGCTGATGGAGTAAAAAACAATCAATTTAATGTGTTTTAAGTGGCAGAAAATCACGGATTTGTCGAAAAAATAACAAGTTGATCTGATGTTAATCACAATCTAAGTCATTCTTTCTGCATATGAAAATCACAACCAAATAGCTTTGGTGAATACTGGTTATTTATAATCTAAATAGTTGTGTGGTATTTGGGTGAGTCATCTATCTCTACTTTTAGAGAAACTCAATATGAGGCATTCGGATATTTAATAAAGCATTATTTGTTTGAGGTGGTATCCGTATTCATAGATTGAAACTGTCCTTGCGTGCAGGAGTATATATGTAGTGATCTATAAATTGACCTTATAAAACATCAAACTGAAAACTGCACGAATAACAAGCCTCTAGATAAAAGGCTGACTGAAAGCGTTGATCTTTAGTCTAAAAAAGTGAAAAAATTAATAATACTGAAAAATATTATAAAAAATTAAAATTATCTTTTTAAAATTAATTGCTTAATGTGATTTTTATATCGGTTTTATGTGTTAAAAAAAACAAATACCATAAGAATAATTCTCATTTGCATATTTTTTTGAGCAAAAGCCAAATTCGATAGTTTGTATTTTAATAATCCGCGTTTTATAATTCGATGTCGTTTAAGTTTAGGCATTTGCTTGCCTGACAATGCCAGCGTTCCTTCGAATTAATTCCAACAAACTCCGGATGGAGTTTTTACTTACAGGATGCCCGCTGTGAAAAGCAACAGACCTGTCAATTTGTCCATGGGTCAAGTTTTAGACGTAAACTTAAAATCCCCTGTGGCTATTGCATCAATTCTACACCGTCTTTCAGGTGTCATCGTATTTTTACTCGTACCGGTACTTTTGTGGTTGTTAGACAAATCTTTGTCTTCACCAGAAGGTTTTGCTCAAGTTCAAGAAATCTTCAATGGTTTCGTTGTTCGCTTTATCGTATGGGTATTTGTAGCCGGCTTAATCTATCACTTCATTGCTGGTATCAAGCATTTACTTGCTGATCTTGGCGTTGCTGAAGAGTTAGAAAGTGGCCGTCTTGCAGCTACTATTTCATTGATCTTGTCTGCAATCGGTATTGTTGCAGCATTTGTATGGATTGTACTCTAATGAAAAGTGCTACAGGTTTAACGGGTTCAGGTTCTCGCGATTGGTTTATCCAACGTGTCAGTGCTGTAGTGTTAGCTGTTTATACTGTTGTCGTGTTTGGTTGGATCCTGTTCAATGGCGGATTTAACTACGAGCAATGGTCTGGCTTTATGATGACTTTGCCAATGAAAGTTTTATCTTTGTTGGCTGTCTTATCGCTTGTTGCACACGCTTGGATCGGTATGTGGCAAGTATTCACTGACTACGTGACTACTCGTCAAATGGGTCCTTCAGCTTCAGGTTTACGCCTTGTGCTGACTTCAGCAGTCATTATTGCTGTATTTGCATATGCGATCTGGGCAATCCAGATTTTTTGGGCGAATTGATAGGAAAATATCATGGGCGCGATAACCCCTAAAGAAGATTATTCAAATATTCAAACCCTTACTTTCGATGCAGTCATCGTTGGTGGTGGTGGTTCAGGTATGCGTGCTTCTTACCAACTTGCTCAAGCTGGTTTGAAAGTTGCTGTACTGACCAAGGTATTCCCAACTCGTTCTCATACAGTTGCGGCGCAAGGTGGTATTGGTGCATCTCTTGGTAACATGCAAGAAGATAACTGGCACTATCACTTCTATGACACGGTTAAAGGTTCTGACTGGTTAGGTGACCAGGATGCAATTGAATTCATGTGTCGTGAAGCACCAAAAGTTGTTTATGAGCTTGAACACTTGGGTATGCCATTCGACCGTAACGCAGACGGTACAATTTACCAGCGTCCGTTTGGTGGTCACTCTGCAAACTACGGTGAAAAAGCTGTTCCACGTGCATGTGCAGCAGCTGACCGTACCGGTCATGCATTGCTTCACACGCTTTATCAAAGCAACGTGAAAATGGGTACACAATTCTTCGTGGAATGGATCGCACTTGACTTGATCCGTAACGAAGAAGGTGATGTGCTTGGTGTGACTGCAATCGACCAAGAAACTGGTAACATTGCTGTATTCCAGGCTAAAGCGACCTTATTCGCTACTGGTGGTGCTGGTCGTGTTTACCGTGCTTCTACCAATGCTTATATCAACACTGGTGATGGTCTTGGTATGGCTGCTCGTGCAGGTATTCCATTGCAGGATATGGAGTTCTGGCAATTCCACCCAACGGGTGTTGCGGGCGCGGGTGTACTGTTGACAGAAGGTTGTCGTGGTGAAGGTGGTATCCTTCGTAACGCTTCTGGCGAACCGTTCATGGAACGCTATGCACCAACTTTGAAAGACTTGGCACCACGTGACTTCGTATCACGTTCTATGGACCAAGAGATCAAAGAAGGCCGTGGTTGTGGTCCAAACAAAGATTACATCTTGCTTGATTTGACGCACTTGGGTGCTGATACGATCATGAAACGTCTTCCATCTGTATTTGAGATTGGTAAGAAATTCGCGAACGTAGATTGTACTAAAGAGCCAATTCCTGTAGTACCAACCATCCATTATCAAATGGGCGGTATTCCAACCAATATGCATGGTCAGGTTGTTACCCCAGTTCCTGGTACTGACAACTACACCCAACCTGTAAAAGGTTTCTATGCGATTGGTGAGTGTTCATGTGTGTCTGTACACGGTGCAAACCGTTTAGGTACTAACTCATTGCTTGACCTTGTGGTATTTGGTAAAGCAGCGGGTGAGCACATTGTGGATTACGTGACTAAACATCACGGTGATGATTACGCACCTCTTCCAAATGACGTACTTGAGCAATCGCTTGCACGTATCCGTCGTCTTGAAGAAAACGAAAACGGTGAAAATGCTCAGGAAGTTGCTGATGCTATCCGTGATATCGTTCAAGATCACGCAGGTGTATTCCGTACTGCAGCGTTGCTTGAAAAGGGTGTGAAAGAAATTCTTGCACTTGAGCCACGTGTTCGCAACATTGCATTGAAAGACAAATCTAAAGTCTTTAACACGGCGCGTATCGAAGCGTTAGAAGTTGAAAACTTGTACGAAGTGGCAAAAGCAACGCTTATTTCTGCTGCTGCACGTAAAGAATGTCGTGGTGCGCACACTGTTGTAGATTATGAATTGCCAGCAGATCACCCAACTTATTCTTACGGTCGTCGTGATGATGAGTGGATGAAGCATACTTTATGGTATTCATCTGACAACCATCTTGAGTACAAGCCAGTACGCATGAAGCCGTTGACAGTGGACACTATTCCACCTAAACCACGTACATTCTAATCGGGAGAATTAAGATGAGTAGAGGCACTCGTACCTTTGAAATCTACCGCTATGATCCTGATAAGGATAAAGCACCGTACATGCAAACATTTAAACTTGAGTTAACAGACAAGCATCGTATGTTGCTTGATGCGTTACTTGAGTTGAAAGTTCAAGATGAAACTTTGACATTCCGCCGTTCATGCCGTGAAGGTATTTGTGGTTCTGACGGTGTGAACATCAACGGTAAAAATGGTTTGGCATGTTTGCAAAACCTGAATGATTTGCCTGAGAAAATTGTGATCCGTCCGCTTCCTGGTTTACCAGTGATTAAGGATTTGGTTGTTGATATGAATCAGTTCTATGATCAATATCATAAAATTCAGCCATTCTTGATTAACAACCAGCCAGCGCCAGCAAAAGAGCGTTTACAGTCTCAAGCAGAGCGTGAGCACTTGGATGGTTTGTACGAATGTATTCTTTGCGCATGTTGTTCAACTTCATGCCCATCATTCTGGTGGAACCCTGATAAATTCTTGGGTCCTTCAGCATTGTTGAATGCATACCGTTTCATTATTGACTCTCGTGATTCTGCTACAGCAGAGCGTTTGGCTCGTCTTGACGACCCATTTAGCCTGTTCCGCTGTAAAGGTATCATGAACTGTGTATCAGTATGTCCTAAAGGTCTGAATCCAACAAAAGCAATCGGTCATATCCGTAGCATGTTGCTCGACCAAGCAGGTTAATTTTACTGACCAAAGGGCGTACATCTTTGATGTGCGCTCTTTTTGTTTATTTGCATTTTAATAAATAGGACTTTGGTCTACATTGAATCTAGGATTTAAATCAAGCACCATATTCTATATACTATGCAACTAGTATTTTCTTGTTTTATATGAGGTATATTTTAAAAAAATCTATGCATGAATGAGATCATGTTACGATTTAAAAGACCACTGTACTTATAAAAAGTGGAAGTCTTACCGTATAAATTTTTCATGATTTATCTGGGAAAAACGGTGGTTGAAAATGTCATAAGTCGCTTTAGAAAAGCTAAACCTGAATTAGTTTTTCTAAGACGATTTGCAAAAAATTGCTCGATGATTGTCGAGTAGATTAAGTGAGTGATGATGCCAATGAGGGCGTTATGATTCATTGTAGACACCGAGAATTTCTCGGTGTTGTTATAACGCCCCCATGGTCTGAGCGCCGGATGGGTATTAATGCCATGTTACCAATTTGGCATTATCAATCATGGGTTTGCCAAACAGGCGACCTGTAATGTTTTTGCAATAGGAAATGGGTCCACAAATGCAAGAAGTTGCTGACGCATTGCGTCTTGACACTGAACTTTCCGCTGATAGTGCAGCGTATATTGAAGAGCTTTACGAGCAGTATCTGACTTCTCCAACCTCTGTCGGTGAGGATTGGCGCCAATATTTCGATAAATTCCCAAAAGGTGATCAGCCACACAGCAATGTACGTGAACAGTTCCTTTTGCTTGGTCGCAATTCAAATCGTGTGCAAGCAGTTGTCCAAGGTACAGTAAGTTCTGAGCATGAGCGTCGTCAAATCGGTGTGTTGCAACTGATTGCTGCATACCGTAACCGTGGTCACCAAAAAGCTAAATTGGATCCATTAGGTTTAATGAAGCGTGAAGATGTACCTGATCTTGATTTGGCCTCTCACGGTTTAACTAAATCTGACCTAGATACTGTATTCAATACGGGTAACCTTGCAATCGGTAAGGCAGAAGCAACGCTTGGTGAAATGGTTGAAGCCATGGAGGCGATCTACTGTTCTTCGATCGGTGCTGAATATATGCATATCGTGGACAGTAAAGAAAAGCGCTGGATTCAGCAACGCCTTGAAAGTGCACGTGGTAAGTTTACCTTTACGGCAGAACAGAAAAAGCATTTCCTTGAGCGTTTAACTGCTGCTGAAGGTTTAGAAAAATATCTGGGTAACAAATACGTTGGTGCTAAACGCTTCGGTGTGGAAGGTGGCGAATCTTTCATTCCAATGGTGAATGAAATCATTCAGCGTGCGGGTGCTGTCGGTTGTAAAGAAGTTGTGATCGGTATGCCTCACCGCGGCCGTTTGAACCTTCTTGTGAACATTATGGGTAAAAACCCAGCCGATCTTTTTGGTGAATTTGAAGGCAAATCACTTCATAAGAAAGGTTCAGGTGACGTTAAATACCACCAAGGTTTCTCTTCAAATGTCATGACTCCAGGTGGTGAAGTACACTTGGCGCTTGCATTTAACCCATCACACTTAGAAATCGTAGGACCAGTAGTTGAAGGTTCGGTACGTGCGCGTCAGGTTCGTCGTAAAGATATCGGCGGTGACGATGTATTGCCAATCATTGTGCATGGTGACGCTGCATTTGCAGGTCAGGGTGTGAACCAAGAAACTTTCCAAATGTCACAAACCCGTGGTTATACCGTGGGCGGTACAGTGCATATCGTTGTGAATAACCAAGTGGGCTTCACGACTTCTGATCCACGTGATTCACGTTCTACAGAATATTGTACTGACATTGCGAAAATGATTCAGGCACCTATCTTCCATGTGAATGGTGATGATCCTGAAGCCGTAATTTTTGCAACTCAATTGGCGCATGACTTCCGTCAAGAATTCCGTAAAGATGTTGTCCTTGACTTGATCTGCTACCGTCGTCGTGGTCACAACGAAGCAGATGAGCCATCTGCAACTCAGCCAATGATGTATCAAGTGATTAACAAGAAAGCGACGACTCGTACGCTTTATGCTGATCAATTGGTGCAAGAAAAAGTATTATCACGCGAAGATGCGGATCAAATGGTGGAAAACTACCGTGCCGATCTTGAAGCGGGTAAACACGTTGCCAATGCATTGGTATTAGAACCGAACACCAAAATGTTTGTAGACTGGACACCATATTTGGGTCATGAATATACAGACGTTTGGGATACGACTTTCAGCAAAGATCGTTTAATTGAACTCGGCAAAAAAATGCGCGAGCTTCCAGAAGGCTTTGTGATGCAGCGCCAAGTAGCGAAAGTGATTGACGATCGCTTGAAAATGCAAACCGGTGAAATGCCTTTAAACTGGGGTGCGGCAGAAACGCTTGCTTATGCATCGCTGTTAGATGAAGGTTACCTCGTGCGTTTGACTGGTGAGGACGTTGGTCGTGGTACTTTCTCACACCGTCATGCGAAATTGCATAACCAAGTCGATGGTTCAACCTACATCCCGCTTTGCCATATCAAAGAAAACCAGCCACGTACTGCAATTTATGACTCATTGTTGTCAGAAATGGCGGTCTTGGCATTTGAATATGGTTATGCGACGACGATTCCACACGGTTTGATCATTTGGGAAGCGCAATTTGGTGACTTCGCAAACTGTGCGCAAGTGGTGATTGACCAGTTCATCGCATCGGGTGAAACCAAATGGGAGCGTGTATGTGGTTTGACTATGCTTCTACCACATGGTTTTGAAGGTCAAGGTCCTGAACACTCTTCTGCACGTCTAGAGCGCTTCTTGCAGCTATGTGCTGAAGAAAACATGCAGGTCATGACACCAACGACTCCAGCACAGATTTTCCATGCATTACGTCGTCAGGCGATTCGTCCAATCCGTAAGCCAATGATTATCATGTCACCGAAATCATTGCTTCGTCACAAGCTTGCAACTTCTACACTTGATGAGCTTGCAACTGGTACATTCCAGACAGTGATTGATGAAGTCGATAACATCAACAAGGCAGACGTGACCCGTCTTGTGCTTTGTGGTGGTAAGGTTTACTACGATTTGCTGGAAAAACGTCGTGAACTTGAGCTTAACAATACAGCGATTGTGCGTATTGAGCAGCTTTATCCGTACCCAGAAGAGCGTTTGGCTGAAGTCCTTGCTGCTTATCCGAACGTCAAAGAGCTTGTTTGGACACAAGAAGAGCCGAAAAACCAAGGTGCATGGCTATTCATCGCTCCACGTTTGTATGAAGATGTATTAAAATCTGGTAAACAAATTCGTATCAGCTACGCAGGCCGTGAAGCATCTGCTGCACCTGCATGTGGCTCACCTTATTTGCACGCAAAACAACAAGCTCAGCTTATCAATGATGCACTTGCGATTGTGGCTGAACAATCAGGAGATTCTCAATAATGGCAACCGAAATTAAAGCACCGGTATTCCCAGAGTCTGTTGCAGACGGAACGATTGCAACATGGCATAAAAAAGTGGGTGAACCAGTTTCACGTGACGAAGTGATTTGTGACATCGAAACTGACAAAGTGGTTTTAGAAGTTGTTGCTCCTGCAGATGGTACTTTAAGTGCAATCATCAAAGCTGAAGGCGATACTGTTCTTTCTGACGAAGTGATCGCTCAGTTTGAAGCCGGTGCTGTTTCTGGCGCTGCTCAAACTCAAGCAGTGCAAAGCGCTGAGACTGTTGAATCTGCATCTGCACAAACTCAGGCGGGTAATGCACCTGTTGTTGAGCGTGCTCAACCAGTTCAAGATCAAGCACCTGCAGTGCGCAAAGCATTAACGGAATCTGGTGTTAACCCAGCTGACGTACAAGGCACTGGCCGTGGTGGTCGTATCACTAAAGAAGATGTGGTAAGTCATGCAGCTAAACCTGCTGCCGCTGCTGTAGCGCCTTTAAGCGTAGCAGTCGGTGAGCGTGTTGAAAAACGTGTTCCAATGACTCGTCTTCGTAAGCGTGTTGCTGAACGTCTACTTGCTGCGACTCAAGAAACAGCAATGTTAACGACGTTTAACGAAGTAAACATGAAGCCAATCATGGAAATGCGTGCACAATACAAAGATGCATTTGAAAAACGCCATGGTGCTCGTTTAGGCTTTATGTCTTTCTTTGTTAAAGCTGCGACTGAAGCACTTAAGCGTTACCCAGCTGTAAATGCGTCAATTGATGGCGAAGACATCGTTTATCACGGTTACTACGACATCGGTGTAGCGGTTTCTTCTGACCGTGGTCTAGTGGTTCCTGTATTACGTGATACAGACCGTATGAACTACGCTGAAGTTGAAAATGGCATTCGTGACTACGCTTACAAAGCACGTGACGGTAAACTTGGCATTGAAGACATGACTGGTGGTACGTTCACAATCACCAACGGTGGTACTTTCGGTTCATTGTTATCTACACCAATTTTAAACACGCCACAAACGGCTATTTTGGGTATGCACAAGATCCAAGAGCGTCCAATGGCAGTGAATGGTCAAGTTGAAATCTTACCAATGATGTATCTAGCACTTTCTTATGACCACCGTCTAATCGATGGTAAAGAAGCGGTTGGTTTCTTGGTAACGATCAAAGAATTGCTAGAAGAACCAGCAAAACTTATTCTTGACCTTTAATTTCTGACCATAAAATATTAAAGCCGAGTTAGGGTGATCCTCTAACTTGGCCTTTGGAGATAAAAATGTCTCAGCAATTTGATCTTGTTGTGATTGGCGGTGGCCCAGGTGGTTATGAAGCAGCGATTCGTGCTGCACAGCTTGGCTTTAAAGTTGCGTGTATTGAAAAACGTATTCATAAAGGCAAACCATCTTTAGGCGGTACTTGCTTAAACGTGGGTTGTATCCCATCTAAAGCATTACTTGATTCTTCTCACCGTTATGAAGACACCGTTCACCACTTGGCTGATCATGGTATTACAACGGGTGAAGTGAACTTTGACCTTGCGAAACTTCTTGCTCGTAAAGACAAAGTAGTCGATAACCTAACTGGTGGTGTTGCTCAGTTACTTAAAGGTAACGGCATTGAATGGTTACAAGGTACAGGTAAACTACTTGCTGGCAAAAAAGTTGAATTCACGCCATTCGAAGGTGAAGTTCAAGTTTTAGAACCTAAATACGTGATTCTTGCAACGGGTTCTGTGCCAGTGAACATCCCTGTTGCTCCTGTAGATCAAGACCTGATTGTTGATTCAACTGGCGCGCTTGAATTCCCTGAAGTACCTAAGCGTTTAGGTGTGATCGGTGCAGGTGTGATTGGTCTTGAATTGGGCTCAGTATGGCGTCGTTTAGGTGCAGAAGTTGTGGTATTTGAAGCAATGGATGCTTTTTTGCCAATGGCAGACAAAGCTCTTGCGAAAGAATTCCAAAAACTGCTTACTAAACAAGGTCTTGATATCCGTGTTGGTGCGAAAGTTTCTGGCACGGAAATTAACGGTCGTGAAGTGACAGTTAAATATACCCAAGGTGGTGAAGACAAAGCACAAACTTTTGACAAGTTAATCGTTTGTGTGGGGCGTAAAGCCTATGCTGAAGGTCTATTGGCTGAAGATTCAGGCATTAAATTGACTGAACGTGGTTTAGTTGAAGTAAATGATTGGTGTGCAACTTCTGTTGAAGGTGTATATGCGATCGGTGACTTGGTTCGTGGTCCAATGCTTGCCCATAAAGCTATGGAAGAAGGCGTGATGGTGGCTGAACGTATGCATGGCCATGCTGCGCAAATCAACTACGACACCATCATTTCAGTAATCTATACTCACCCTGAAGCAGCATGGGTTGGTTTGACAGAAGAAGCAGCAAAAGAAAAAGGCCACGAAGTGAAAACTGGTCAATTCCCATTTGCTGTGAATGGTCGTGCACTTGCTGCGAATGAAGCGGCTGGTTTTGTGAAGTTTGTTGCTGATGCGAAAACTGACCGTCTGTTAGGTATGCATGTGATTGGCCCAGGTGCTTCTGACATCGTACACCAAGGCATGATCGCACTTGAGTTTGTATCAAGTGTTGAAGACTTACAGTTGATGACGTTTGGTCACCCAACTTACTCTGAAGTGGTACATGAAGCTGCACTGGCAGTAGACGGCCGCGCGATTCACGCGATCCAGCGTAAGCGCAAGTAAGAGAAACTCAAAAAAAAGAGCGGTTTATACCGCTCTTTTTTATTTTGAGTTGTTGTAATTGTTTGAATAATCCTCTAAAAATAACGATAAAGCTATTAAATAAATACCAATATGCAAGACGATGGATGTTTAAGTATTGGTAACTACATAACAAAGCGACAAGTAAAAAAAAGGTACCTTCATGAATCTGCACGAATATCAGGCCAAAGCCCTGCTTAAAAAATATGGAATGCCAGTGCAACAAGGCATTATCGCCAATACGCCGAAAGAAGCTGTCCATGCTTATGAACAATTGGGACATAAATTTGCAGTAGTGAAAGCTCAGGTCCATGCGGGTGGACGTGGTAAGGCAGGTGGAGTAAAAGTTGTAAGTTCCAAAGACGAAGTCTTTGATGTGGCAAAATCATTAATCGGTAACCGCTTGGTGACTTATCAAACCGATGCTCATGGCCAGCCTGTTAATAGCATCTTGATTTGTGAAGATGTCTATCCTGTGGAGCGCGAACTTTATCTTGGTGCAGTGGTAGACCGTTCTACACGTCGTATTACGTTTATGGTTTCTACGGAAGGTGGCGTAGAGATCGAAAAAGTCGCCGAAGAGACGCCAGAAAAAATTTTAAAGGTGAGCATCGATCCTTTAGTGGGCTTGTTGCCGTTTCAGGCGCGGGATTTAGCCTTTTCCTTAGGTTTAAAAGATAAGCAAGTGAATCAGTTTGTTAAAGTCATGACCAGTGCTTATCAAGCCTTTGTTGAGAATGATTTTGCACTGTTCGAAATTAATCCACTCTCGATCCGGGAAAATGGTGACATCTTATGTGTGGACGCCAAAATCGGGATTGACTCTAATGCCTTGTATCGTTTGCCAGAAATTGTTGAGTTGCGTGATAAGTCACAAGAAAATGATCGAGAACTTAAAGCATCAGAGTTTGATCTGAACTATGTTGCACTCGAAGGTAATATTGGTTGTATGGTTAATGGTGCAGGTTTGGCGATGGCGACCATGGACATTATCAAGCTTTATGGTGGACAACCTGCAAACTTTTTGGATGTGGGTGGGGGAGCGACGAAACAACGTGTGATTGAGGCATTTAAGATCATTTTATCGGACCACTCAGTACAAGCGGTGCTGATCAATATTTTTGGTGGTATTGTCCGTTGTGACATGATTGCTGAGGCTATTATTGCTGCCGTACAGGAAGTGAATGTGACCATCCCTGTGGTGGTACGTTTGGAAGGGAATAATGCTGAATTAGGTGCTAAATTGTTGGATGAATCTGGATTGACGCTCATCTCTGCACAAGGCTTAGCAGATGCAGCAGAAAAAGTTGTAGCAGCAGTGAAGGCATAAGGAGATCAATCATGAGCGTACTCATTAATAAAGACACGAAGGTTCTGGTTCAAGGCTTCACTGGAAAAAATGGGACTTTCCATTCCGAACAGGCTATCGCTTATGGTACCAAAGTGGTCGGCGGGGTCACTCCGGGTAAAGGTGATCACTTACATTTAGGATTACCCGTATTTAACTCGATGAAAGAAGCTGTTCGAGAAACTGCTGCAGATGCTTCAGTGATTTATGTTCCTGCCCCTTTTGTGCTGGATTCCATCGTTGAAGCAGTTGATGCAGGTATTGGCCTGATCGTGGTGATTACTGAGGGTGTACCGACCCTGGATATGTTGAAGGCCAAGCGTTATCTGGAAACCAATGGCAATGGCACACGTTTAGTTGGACCAAACTGTCCAGGCGTGATTACACCGGGCGAATGTAAAATTGGCATTATGCCAGGGCATATTCATCAGCCGGGTCGAGTTGGAATCATATCCCGTTCGGGTACTCTAACCTATGAAGCTGTCTCACAAACGACCAAATTGGGTTTAGGGCAATCGACTTGTATTGGTATTGGGGGAGATCCTATTCCGGGAATGAACCAGATTGATGCGCTAAAACTATTCCAAAATGATCCAGACACTGATGCCATCATCATGATCGGTGAGATTGGTGGAACTGCGGAAGAAGAAGCTGCAGAGTTTATCCAATCAGAAGTGACCAAGCCGGTCGTTGGGTATATTGCGGGAGTAACAGCACCTAAAGGCAAGCGCATGGGGCATGCGGGTGCAATAATTTCTGGGGGAAAAGGCACGGCAGAAGAAAAATTTGCCGCTTTTGAGAGAGCAGGAATTGCTTATACTCGTAGTCCAGCTGAAATTGGATCGGCCATGTTACAAGTGATGAAGCAAAAAGGTCTGGTTTAAAGTAGTTGCTTTATAAAGCTCCCTCGGGAGCTTTTATATTTCCTGATAACTTGTAATAAACGCGCTTTACAGAAACATAAATTTTAGATAAAAAAATACGCAATGATTGGGGTGATCATTGCGTAGAACAACGAATCTGCTTTCACAGATCGGTTAAGGAGAAATGTCATTCGCTCAGAAGAGTTCCTGAACATGTAATTATCATAAGCTGAGTTGAGACCTCGTTCATGATGCTTCAGGTAAGTAAGTGTTAATTCGTGTTAAATGCTGCTTAGTATTGTAATTTTCTCGGATTTTTTAGTTTTAGTGATCCGTTTCGTTCACTCAAGCTTGTATCTGTTGTGCTTTGAAGAGATAAGCAAAGCTTTCTCTGTAAGGCTGTGTCACAATAGAGTGAGTTAAAATTTGCTGTGGAAACATTATGTCATCGCTATCAGTGCAAGAGCATCTTCACCAACTTAAGCAGGTAGATTTAACTGCAGAGCCCAATAAGCTGATTCGCGAAGGAGGTAAGCAGGGGCGTCAAGAGGCACACAAAAATGCTTTGGTGGCGCTGCATCAGGCATTTGAGCAGAATTTTGTTGAAGCTGTGTGTTTAGCTTTGGGCTTAAATGAGGCACAGGCTAAAAAGATCCGTTATAAAAAAGACCGGGTCCGGATTTTAAAAGCTAAAGGAATTGACTATCTTGCAGTAGATGGGGCTGAAACGGCACAAGTCTTGTCGCAGATTGCTCAAGCGATTAGTCGCGAAGATGCAATCGTAACGCATGATTTGCATGATATTTTCCCTTTCTGGAAAGAAGGCTGGCCGATGGTTCAGTTTGACAATGCTTATAAAATTCTGGCGGAAGATATCACTATTCATTATCAGATGATGTTAGATAGACTGCTGGATGAAACTGCATAAAAGAGCCTTCGGGCTCTTTTTTTATTGAGTAGCATTGCCAGAATTTTACTTTAGATCATCTCTAGCGATTATCTTTTGGATGAATAGATCATTGGGTATTGGCTGAATCAGTCTCTATTAGGCGTTGATTTTCATCAAATAGACGAGTGACAAGGAGTTGGTCAATTTTGAAATGATCGACATCGACTACTTCAAATTTATAGTTGCTATACACGACCGTATCTGCCGGACGGGGAATTTTACGCAGCTGATACATCATAAAACCGGCCAGGGTCTCATAGTTTTCATCATCTGGCATTTCATCAATTTCGAGGGCATGTTTGAGGTCTTCAATTGGTGTACTGCCATCAATCAGCCAAGAATTGCTATCTCGTTTAATGATCTGCTGTTCTTCTTCAATCTGAACGACCCAATCGCCCATCACAGTAATCATGATATCGGATAAGGTAATGACACCGACGACGAGGGCATATTCGTTAATCACCACCGCGAATTTTTCCTTGGTAGAGCGAAAACGGTCCAGTAATTCGGACAACGTTAAGGTGTCAGGAATAGTCAGTACAGTACGAATGGTACTTTCATTTAATTGTAGCAGGGACTGATTGTTTAAAATTCTCACCAAAATATCTTTGGCATCGACATAGCCAATCACCTGATCAATGGTTTCGTTACATACCACAAATTTGGAATAGGGATATTCAGCCAATTTTTGTCGAATACTGGCCTCTGACTCTTTTAATGTAAAGAATACAACATTTTCACGTGTGGTCATGCTTGAAGGAACTGTACGTTCTTCTAGTTCAAAAACGTTTTCGATAAAGTGATGTTCTTGTTTCTGTAACACACCAGCCTGTGCACCAGCATCCATGACTGCCGAGATATCATCGAAAGTAATATTGTCTTCGCGAGTAGTATTGACCTTAAACAAACGGAAAAGGATGTTGGCTATCGCATTGATAAACCAAGCCAGTGGTTTACAAACTTTGATAAACACCTGGATGGGGTTAATCACGCTCACGGCAATTCGTTCGGGGGCAATCATGGCCAAGCGTTTCGGCATCAAGTCGGCGAACAAAATAAACAATGAGGTGACAAAGGTGAAAGATAAGCTGAAGCCAATGGTTTCAGCCCATGGACCTTGATAAAAACCTTGGACGATACTGACAAAATAGGGGCGGAAAGCTGCTTCACCTAAAATACCACCGAGAATTGCAATTGCATTCAGGCCAATTTGAGAGGCAGCAAAAAAATCGGCAGAATTTTCCTGAAGGTCCAAGACTTTCTGTGCACGTTCTTCACCCGATTCAGCGAGGATTTTAAGTTTTACTTTGCGTGCGCCTGCTAAGGCAATTTCAGTGAGAGAAAGAAAGCCTGCCCCAATAATGAGTAAGACGATAATAAGAAAATTTTGAAAGAGACTCACAATTCACCTGTGGTTCGTCATTATTTTGGAATCATTTTTTAGATAAAGGCTTAGGAAACAGATCATTTCCTAAGCTTAGTATAAGCATGAAGTGAGATTATTTTAACAGGTGGTGTGCCTTAGTACTGTGAAAATTGTGAATTGTTCAGTAGGAATTCACGATTTTCTTCCTCGATCATCTGCCGAGCGACATATAAAATGAGCTGACGTAACCAGCGATGCGCAGGATGATGATGCAGCAGCGGACACCAAGCCATTTTTAATTCAAACTCAGGAATATAAAACGGAGGATCCTTAATCATCAAATTCTGGTTCTTGGCTTGTAAGCGGGCAATTCGTGTGGGTAGGGTCGCTATCAGATCAACATTTGAGGCCAATAAGCCTGGCATTTGATAATGACGGGTAAAAACGGAAATTTTACGCTTCTGGCCAATCCGTTCGAGTGCCTGGTCAATCCAACCCAAACCGGCTTGTTTTTCAGGATTAACCCCAAAACCAACCCCCATCCCTGTTTTAGAGACCCAGATGTGTTGGGCATCTAGATAACTTTTCAAGTTGAGGTTATTCACTGCAGGGTGTTTGTTGTTGAGCAGGCAAGAAAAACTGTCGCGCCAAACCAAAACTTGGTGGAAGCTCTGTGGTATTTCGTTAAAACGGTTGATTGCTAAGTCCACTTTACCCTGTTCCATATCACGATAGGACACGTCACTTGGGGTTAAAAAGTCCAGCACAACATTTGGGGCTTCAGAACGCAAAGCCTTAACTAGACGCGGAACTAAGGTTGCTTCTGCATAGTCCGAAGTCATGATACGGAACACGCGGTTGCTGGTATATGGTCTAAATTCTGTGCGTGGCTCCAGAATCATTGAGAGATCAGAAAGTGCATCGCGAATCCGTGGCTGTAGTTCCAAGGCACGTTCAGTTGGTGTCATGCCTTCGGATGAGCGGATCAATAACGGATCATTAAATAGATTACGCAAACGGCGTAAAATATTACTCATAGCCGGTTGTGTCACACCGAGTTGTTCTGCAGCACGAGTGACATTTTTTTCACGAAGAAGGACATCAAGATAAATTAATAGGTTGAGATCGACCCGCTCCAGATTCATAAAAAAAATACCGAGAATAAAATCGTGAAATTATGTCGAATTATGCCACAGTTCCACAAGCTTGTGTAAGAGCACCAAGAAAAAACCGTGCTTATTTCATTGAAAATACTACTTAGGGAAGTGGAGCGCAGGTAGAGAGGTGAGGCGTGAAACCCAACTTGTTTTTTATGATCTACAGCATGTTTATTCTAACGGAGATTGTGAACTAAAATTCAGTGAATGCATGATTATTGGCGAATATTTGTTCGTATGGATAAGGTAAGATATATAGTTTTTGATTATTAAATAGGCGTTTGAAAAGACTTTAGAGGCTGTGAAAAGACCTTAATTTTCCCTGTTCAACGTTAGAAAAAAGGTTTTTTCTAGCAGACAAGACTTAAGTCTAATGAGGAAAAAACAGCAAAATGTTGAAATTGTAAACAAAGATTTATTTAACTATATTTAATAAAAACAAATACTTGTTTAATTTTATTTGAATTATTATAAGACTTTGATCTACATATTTTTTCAAGAAATACCGAGAATCATCGGAGAATATTGGATAAAAAAAAATAACCCATCTAAGCTGTGATTATCGTAACGAAGCGCTCTAAATCTGAACAAATAATACCGAGCACGATTTAGTCCTTCGCTTGATCAAAATCCTAATTCTATACAGGAAAATATCATGACTACATACCAAACAGCGATTGATGCAATCCGCGAATTAAAAGCAAAATTCGGCAACACTTGGGCAGACATCAGTCCTGAAGATGCTGCACGTATGCAAATGCAAAACCGTTTCAAAACTGGTTTAGACATTGCTAAATATACAGCTGCGATTATGCGTCGTGATATGGCTGAATATGATGCTGATTCTAGCAAATATACTCAATCATTGGGTTGCTGGCACGGTTTCATCGCGCAACAAAAAATGATCGCGAACAAAAAATACTTCGGTACGACTAGCAAGCGTTATATCTACCTTTCTGGTTGGATGGTTGCTGCTCTTCGTTCAGAATTCGGTCCTCTTCCTGACCAATCTATGCACGAAAAAACTTCTGTTCCTGCATTGATCGAAGAAATCTACACCTTCTTACGTCAAGCTGACGCGAAAGAATTAAACGACTTGTTCCGTGCATTGAAAAAAGCACAAGAAGCTGGCGACACTGCTAAAGCAGCTGAAATTACTTCACAAATCGACAACTTCCAAACTCACGTTGTGCCAATCATTGCGGACATCGATGCTGGTTTTGGTAACGAAGAAGCGACTTACTTGCTTGCGAAGAAAATGATCGAAGCGGGTGCTTGTGCACTACAAATCGAAAACCAAGTATCTGACGCGAAACAATGTGGTCACCAAGCGGGTAAAGTAACTGTTCCACACGAAGACTTCATCGCTAAAATCCATGCATTACGCTACGCGTTCTTAGAAATGGGTCTTGAAGACGGTATCATCGTTGCACGTACTGACTCTGAAGGCGCTGACTTGACTCAAAAAATCCCAGTGGTTAAAGAGCCAGGCGACATCGCTTCTCAATACATCAGCTACTTAGACACTCAAGAAATTGATATCTCTGAAGCAACTGAAGACGAAATCTTAATTAAACGTGATGGTAAGTTACACCGTCCTAAGCGTTTAGCGTCTGGCTTGTATCAGTTCCGTGAAGGCACTCAAATCGACCGCGTTGTACTTGACTGTATCACTAGCTTACAAAACGGTGCTGACCTGCTTTGGATCGAAACTGCAACTCCAAACGTTGAAGAAATCGCTCACATGGTGAACCGTGTACGTGAAGTTGTTCCAAATGCGAAACTTGTTTATAACAACTCTCCATCGTTCAACTGGACTTTAAACTTCCGTCAACAAGCGTATGACCGTTGGGTTGCTGAAGGTAAAGACGTATCTGCATACGACCGTGCTAAATTGATGAGCGCTGAGTACGACAACACTGAATTGGCTGCTGATGCTGATGCGAAAATCCGTACCTTCCAAGCAGATGCTTCTCGTGAAGCAGGTGTGTTCCATCACTTGATCACACTTCCGACTTACCACACTGCTGCTCTTTCTACACATGAGCTTGCACAAGGTTACTTCGGTTCTGAAGGTATGTTGGCTTATGTTGCTGGCGTACAACGTAAAGAAATCCGTGGCGGTATCGCTTGTGTGAAACACCAAGCAATGGCGGGTTCTGACATCGGTGACGACCACAAAGAAATCTTCGCTGGTGACAACGCGCTTAAAGCGGGTGACGATGCGAAAAATACAATGAACCAGTTCGCTGCTCACTAAGCATTGAATTGAATCAAAAAACCCACTCAATTGAGTGGGTTTTTTATGCTTTAAGATCAATCATATTTGGTTAAAAAAAAGAATAAAAGACCTTATTCAATTTCCAGCTTTGGATGAATCCCACCCAGTGCTTCACAAGCGGAAGTGTAGAGCTGGAATTGTTGCTGCACTACGTCACGTAAGGGTACATCGAAGAGTTCATCGCCTGCTTTATAGCTTTCAATATAAGTTTCGACTTTTTCACGACTGGCAGCCAATGACTGCTGGTAAAAACTATTGAGTGGACTGTGTTGCATTTGCAAAGTTTCGATATTGTGGCATTGAAATTGTTGCAGCAATTTTTCTGCTTGTTGAATTTCGCTAGAACCACCAAGTGCACAAGCACTGAGTAAGAGGCTAAGGCTTAAGCCAGAAATCATTTTTGTCATATTATTTGTTGGGAGGAGTGGATAAATCATGGTATTGAGTTGATGCAGTTTTATCAGTTTAGTCTTTGGCTAAAGCCATGCCATTTTATGCATTTATAGTTTAGCCTAAATGAATGGTATAAATTTTTAATTTGATATAAATCACATAAAATTAATTAAAAGTTGATTTATATCACATTCTTTTGGTACAGACCCGCACGTACGCTGCCTGCTTTACTACTTTTGATCTGCTGCCAAGAATTAGGTAAAACGATTTGATCTAACTCACGATCAGCTTCCACATAAATCAGCCCATTTGGGGCAATAAGAGGATCTGTTAATCTCGCTAATTCTTGCCATAGATCTAAGCTATAAGGTGGATCAAGAAAGACCAGATCAAAAGATCCAGTTAATTCCTTCAATGCCTGCTGTGCTGTAGCCGTTTTGAGTTGGCAGTTTTCTGCCTGTAACAGTTGAATATTGGCTTTCAAGATCTTGGCTTGTGCAGGGTGTGGTTCAATCATCAGTACAGATGCGGCACCTCGAGACAGTGCCTCAAAACTTAAAGCTCCTGAACCCGCACAGAGATCAAGGACACGAGCATTTTGGATATCCCACATCAGCCAGTTAAATAAAGTTTCCCGTACACGGTCAGGCGTTGGGCGTAAACCTTCAATGCTGGCGAATGGTAACTGGCGGCGTTTCCATGTCCCACCGATAATACGAAGCTGATTTTTCATTTATTCGGTAATCTCACTACTAGCAGGTGAAGTCGCTTGTGGCTTTGTTTCAGGTTTGCTCTGGTTAGGATTGGCTTTGGGATCCGCTTGCAGGATGCCAGCTCCACTTGGTAATTCACCTGGCTTGATTCCTGCTGTCATTAGACCACCACTGACTTGATGCGCAGCAGGGCGAATTGGATTTTTTTGACGCTTGAGTAACCAGTAATCGAAAATTGGACGTGACAGTTGAGCTGCTGAGCCACCATGGCGACCATTTTCCCAAATAACCGCAATCACGATTTCTGGTTTTTCTGCTGGTGCAAATCCTATAAATAATGCATGGTCGAGTTGGCGCTCAGTGAGCAGAGCTTCATTGTATTTTTTGCCTTGGGCAATACTTTTTACCTGAGCGGTACCGGTTTTACCCGCAATTTGATATTGCAAGCCGCCTTTAATGCCGCGTGCAGTACCGGATTCAATCACGTCAACCATTGCACTGCGCATATTGATCCAATCCTGTTCGGTACCATTGAACTGGATGCGACCATCGGGCGCATTCAAGACCTTATGGACTTTGGCACCATGCGAAGCTCTTAATACATGCGGGGTAACATGTGCACCGTGATTGGCGGTAATCGCGGTGGCCATAGCTAATTGTAGGGGTGTTGCGGTAAATGCACCTTGGCCGATACTGACCGAGATGGTTTCACCTTTCATCCATTTACTTTTGCGGGTGCGCATTTTCCATTCAGGATTTGGATAGAGTCCGTCGCTCTCACTAGGTAAATCGACTCCAGTTTTTTGGCCAAAACCAAACTGACGCATCCAGATATTCATTTTCTCGATACCCATCTGGAAGGAAAGGGTATAAAAATAGGTATCACAGGATTCTACAATCGAACGGTGCATATTCACCACACCATGACCGCCTTTGCGCCAGTCACGGAATTTATGCGAATCTCCAGGTAAATGGAAATAGCCCGGATCAGAAATGGCAGTGTTCCAGTCTACTAAGCCATAATGAATACCGCCTAAAGCAGCCATGGGTTTGATGGTCGATCCTGGAGGATAGACCCCTTGTACCGCACGGTTGTACAGTGGCTGATCCAGATTGTCACGTAATGCACTATAGTCGGTATGATTAATCCCGGTTACAAACAGATTTGGGTTAAAACTTGGGCTGGAAACCAACGCCAAAATTTCACCGGTTCGTGGATCCATCGCGACAATCGCACCACGGCGATCTGCCAACTGCTCGGCAGCGACGACTTGTAAACCATAATCAATTGATAAATATAAATCATTCCCTCGAATGGGTTCTTTACGGCCTAAATGGCGGAGCACATTGCCATGGGCATCGGCTTCAATCGATTCATTGCCTGGTACTCCGTGGAGTAAATCTTCATACGATTTTTCCACCCCAATCTTGCCAATCAGGTTGGTACCCGCATATAAATCTGGGTCAATTTTTGCCAATTCCCGGTCGTTGATCCGTCCCACATAGCCGACAACATGGGCAAACAGATCACCGTGTGGATAGTAGCGGGTCATTTGGGTATCAATTTTGACACCCGGAAATTCATGCTTGATTTCACTGAAGCGTGCAATATCCGTTTCGGTCAAATTCAGTTTGATAGACACACGCTCGGTTTTACGTGCTGTCTTGATTCGACTGCGGAAGCGTTGAATATCTTCTTCATTCAGGCTGAGGATGGGGGTCAGCCGTTTGATGGTGCCTTCGATATCTTCGACATCGGCCTTGCTCAGTGTTGCAGAAAAGACAGGATAATTATCAGCCAATAACACGCCGTTGCGGTCATAAATATAGCCACGGGCGGGTGGCAATGGTTGTAGACGAATACGGTTCTTATCTGAAGCGGTAGTAAATTCGTCATAATGCACAATTTGCAGATATGCATAGCGTGCCAACAAGAGTGACAGGAAGAATGCCACCAGACCAATCGCGAAAAAAATTCGACCACGGTAGATGCGCTTTTCTTGCTGTACGTTTTTGAGAGGAAAATGCTGCTTCATACGCGATCGACTTTTAATCCAGAACAACGGGGGAGAGCTTTAAAGGGCAACCATTTTAACCCAGGATTGAGGTCCCGCACGCATCTTTTTCCCATAAAGCTGTAATTTATTGCCGCTATACTTTGACTTGTGAACTATTAAAAATCCGCAGTGTGATCTATAAGCCCTTAGTGAATTCTGTTACAGTCAGCGGAACGATGCTCTTCATGATTGGTTATCCATTCCTTGAAACCAAGGTGTAACGATAGAAAAACAGAAATATTGTCCGGTTCGCTTAGTATTCGCAGATTGCCGGATATCTGGATAGAACACATGAACTATGTAACTATATCAACGACTAAGCCAAGTTGAACTCACTGGTGTTCATTGAGTGAAAGTGAAAGAGTCGAGCAGGATTGGGTGACTTTACCTGCAATCTGCTTTTCTAAAAACAGAAAAAAACAGAATATGTCGATGATGATAGATCAAGATATTCATATTTCATGGTTGTTGTTCTTTGTGGAATGTTTGAGACGGTAGAGCGATCCAGATGATGTATATATATGAACCGGAAAAATCTGTTTATGCAGAGATAAAATCGAGAGTGGTGCATGTTTGAGTACGTAAGTGCAGTGTGGCAAAGCTTTCTGAATCGCCCGGATTTATGGGCGGTGCTGAGTATTATTCCTGTCACCGCATTTGTTACTTGGGCGCATGTCTGGATGGCACTCAAAATGGTGTTTTATCCGATCCACTTCTGGGGTTTTCATCTGGGGGCTATTCCCGTGGGCTGGCAGGGCATTGTGCCTCGCAAAGCTGGGCGAATTTCAGGGATTATCACCGACAATACGCTGTCTAAATTAGGGTCGTTGCACGAATTTTTGCAGGCGATGGATCCTGAGGATATGGCACGCATTATCGGGGAGCAGGTGGGGTTTGAACTGGAGCACCTGATTGATGAGGTGATGGTCGACCGTAATGCTGTCTTGTGGGAAAATCTACCTTATTCGATCAAACGCCGGATTTATGCACAGGCACATAAACAGCTGCCAGATGTGTTGAAGGATTTGGTTCTCGAATTATCGGTGAACGTTGAATCATTGGTGGATATGCGTGAAATGGTAGTCCGCCAGATGGAAAATGACCGCCGTTTGATGGTGCGCATGTTCCTTAAGGTTGGGCATAAAGAAATTAATTTTATCTGGCATATCAGTGCCTTGATTGGGATGTTTTTTGGCATATTCCAGATGATTGTCTGGTTTGTTGTGCCATGGCACTGGACGGTTCCATTCTGGGCATCAATCTGGGGCTTTTTAACTAACTGGATCGCGATCTGGATGGTCTTTAATCCGATCGAACCTCATCCGGTTCGTTATCCGCAGTTTTTTAGACGAACTGAAAGTCGAAAGTTTCCTTGGATTGTCCCCGTTTTGCCACGAATCGGTTCGTATAATATTCAAGGTGCTTTTATGAAGCGTCAGGATGAAGTGTCTGATGTTTTTGCTAAAGTCGTGACTGAAGAGTTGATTACCTTGAAATCCATCATGACAGAAATGATGTATGGTGCTAAAAAGGATCGAACCCGGCGGATTATCAAGGCACATGTCAATGAAATCATGGAAACACCGCTGGTGCGTACCACCTTGCAGCTCTCTTTGGGGCCACGTGAATATGCAAAACTCAAGACAGACTTGATCGATCGCTCAATTGAAATTACGATGGTGCCTGTATGCGACCCAGCGTTTAATGCGAGCCGTGCACAGAAAATCTATCAAATGTTCAGAGATCGTATTCGCGAATTGACGCCTAGAGAGTTTCAGAATTTGTTACGCCCTGCTTTTCAGGAGGATGAATGGATTCTGATTGTGTTGGGTGGGGTGACCGGATTTTTTGCTGGTTTAATACATTTGTTTGTCGCTTTCTTATAATTAGATGCCGAAAAATGAACAATATGTGATTGTTCAGGCTTCAGGTGTCATTCATTGTTTAATAATGAGGATGTTTATTTATGCGCATTATCTTACTCGGACCACCTGGAGCAGGTAAAGGGACTCAGGCTCAGTTGATCTGTAAGCGCTACAATATCCCACAAATTTCAACCGGTGATATGCTCCGTGCTGCAATTCGTGAAGGTACTGAATTAGGCCTAAAGGCTAAAAGTGTAATGGAATCGGGTGGTCTGGTATCCGATGAGCTCATCATTGGTTTGGTTAAAGAGCGTATTGCACAGCCGGACTGCGTGAATGGCTGCATTTTCGATGGTTTTCCACGTACTATTCCACAGGCTGAAGCACTGGAAAATGAAGGTATCACGATCGATCACGTGATTGAAATTGATGTGCCAGATGAAGAAATCGTTCAACGTCTTTCTGGCCGCCGTCAGCACCCTGCATCGGGTCGTGTGTATCACATCGTTTACAACCCACCAAAAGTGGAAGGTAAAGATGATGAAACAGGTGAAGATCTGGTACAACGTCCAGATGACCAAGAAGAAACCATTCGTAAGCGTTTAGGCGCATATCATGCTGAAACAGCACAATTGGTTGGTTTCTATCAGGGCCGTGCGGCTGCAGGTGAAAATGCACCGACCTATGACAAACTGAACGGTTTACGTCCAATCGAAAATGTACAAACTGATTTGTTTGCGATTCTCGATCAAGCAAAATAAGTTTTAATATTTTGCAGATGAAAGAGTCCTAGTTAATATAGGGCTCTTTTTCTTTTAAAGGTGAACTGTGATGAAAATAGCCATGATTGCACTAGTGATTGTTGCTCTCGCGGTGCTACTGTTTTTATTCTACATCAGCCAGAAAATGCTGCGTCAGGTGCAAAAACAGGAAGCTCAAGAAAAAGTTCAGCAGAAACCTGAGCGTCAATTACATCCTAAATTGCTCGAGCAGCAGAAAGAGAAAAAATCAGGACGTTAATTGGCATCATTGCTAATATTTTTGACCGGAATACGGGCCGCACCAAATTCAAAACGATCTGGCCAATTACACACATCACCGACCACACATTCGTGGCATTTCGGTTTGCGTGCGATACAGCAGTAACGGCCATGCAAAATCAGCCAGTGATGGGCATCCAGAATAAATTCTTTGGGAATGACCTTGACCAGGCGTTGTTCAACTTCCAGTACATTCTTACCAATCGCCAGACCAGTACGATTGCCCAAACGAAAAATATGGGTATCAACAGCCATAGTTGGTTGGCCAAACGCCGTATTCAGCACCACGTTCGCGGTTTTACGACCTACCCCCGGCAGTGCTTCCAAATCTTTGCGGTTGTCAGGCACCTGTCCTTGATGTTGCTCTAGCAGGATCTGGCAGGTTTTGATCACATTTTCGGCTTTAGAATTATACAGGCCAATGGTTTTAATGTAGTCCTTGAGTCCTTCAAGGCCTAAATTGAGAATAGCTTGTGGGGTATTGGCCACCGGGAAGAGTTTATCCGTGGCTTTGTTGACACTGATATCGGTGGCTTGAGCCGAGAGCATGACGGCAATCAAAAGTTCAAATGGACTACTGTAATTCAGTTCCGTTTCTGGTTTAGGGCGTTGTTCACGCAAACGTTCAAAAAACAGCTGAATCTGCTTTTTTGTCATATTTTTCACGGCCATGTCAGACTCCCTGCAAATCCGCGAGACGCTGCTGTAAACTCATCAGTTCCTGACGTTTTTGCGGGTTTTCTCGTACGCTGAGCTGTTTTTCCAATTTTTTGATCTGTGTACGCAGCTTGGCCAGTTCAATGGTTGTCTTTGCATCAGCTGAAGGATGACCCAGATGTGCCGTTTCCACCAGTTCAATCGTCGGTACCACATTGACGTGCTGGGAAAATTCCGCAAAGATTTCGGTTGAAATTTCAGCACGAACAACAGGGCCTTTACGATGAAGTCGACGCTGTTCCTCACGCTGAATATGTGCGTAATAACGTCGGCGCAGATCATCCTGTTCTGCAATGCGCTGTGTTTCATTCGGTACGGGTAACGGATCTTCCACCAGCTCAATACAGTCCACCGGGCAGGGGGGAATACATAATTCACAGCCAGTACATAGCTCGTTGAGCACACTGTGCATCAGCTTGCCGCTACCAATAATTGCATCGACCGGGCAGGCATTAATACATTTGGTACAACCAATGCATTCATCTTCACGGATCAGTGCTTTCATGCGTTGTGGACGGCCATCATGCTGAATCGGCCATACGCTCGGTTCAGCAATCAGGCGAGGGCGTTGTAGTAATTTTGCCAATTCATCCGCGACAGGCTGGCCACCCGGAATGCACTTATTCGCTTCCTCGCCTTCCGCAATGGATTTTGCATAAGGGAGACAACCATCACGATGTCCACATAACCCACATTGGGTCTGCGGTAACAGCGCATCAATTTGCTGGATGAGGGAAATGTGCGAATTCATGCCGAGAACCAGTGAAATAAAACGGGAGGATATTGCGAGAAAAAGGATATTCTATCAATAAATTTTATCATGTTTTTTAGAACTATTATTGCGCTATTATGGTTCGTTTATAGCATTATTATGGTGCGTAAATTTTCATCACATGCACAATAATAAAGCCAGAAATTAAGCTTAACTTAGGATTTTATTTGTAAGTAAGATTTTGATTAATATTAATTTATTAAAATATTTTAAAAAAAGTGTTGTAGATCAAGGTTAAAAGATATTTAATATTTTGCGCCAAAATTTATCATTATTTGAAAATTTGACCAATTTTGAATCACCTTCTGCTGAGGATTAAGCGTTGAAATATAACAGCCTTAACGACTTCTTAAACTACGTGAAAGCACGTGATCCGCATCAACCAGAGTTTTTACAAGCTGTGGAAGAGGTTATGACCAGTTTGTGGCCGTTCATTGAAAAGAACCCACAATATGCTGCACATGGTTTACTTGAACGTTTGGTTGAACCAGAACGCGTGATCCAGTTCCGCGTATCTTGGGTCGATGACCAAGGTCAAACCCAGGTGAACCGTGCTTTCCGTGTACAGTTCAACTCAGCAATTGGTCCATTCAAAGGCGGCATGCGTTTTCACCCATCTGTTAACCTGTCTATTTTGAAATTCCTGGGTTTTGAGCAAACCTTTAAGAATGCTTTGACTACTTTGCCGATGGGCGGTGGTAAAGGTGGTTCAGACTTCGATCCTAAAGGTAAATCTGAAGGCGAAATCATGCGTTTCTGCCAAGCCTTGATGATCGAATTGTATCGTCATCTGGGTTCAAATACCGATATCCCTGCGGGTGATATTGGTGTGGGTGGTCGTGAAGTCGGTTACATGGCTGGCATGATGAAGAAACTCAGCAATGACACTTCATGTGTATTCACCGGTAAAGGTATTTCATTTGGTGGTTCTTTGGCACGTCCTGAAGCGACAGGTTTTGGTACAGTGTACTTTGCTGAAGAAATGCTAAAAACCCGTAACGAAAGCTTCAAAGATAAAATTGTTGCGATTTCTGGTTCTGGTAACGTTGCTCAATACGCAGCTGAAAAAGCCATGTTCTTGGGTGCGAAAGTGGTTTCACTTTCTGACTCGAATGGTACGGTTTACATTAAAAACGGTTTAACCACTGAACTTCTTGCTGAAGTGATGGAGTTGAAAAACGTTAAACGTGGCCGTATTTCTGAATTTGCTTCTAAGCACGGTTTTGAATACCTGGAAGGTCAACGTCCATGGGGTATCAAATGTGATATCGCGTTACCATGTGCGACACAAAATGAGCTGGATGGCGAAGATGCTGACAAATTGTTGGCAAATGGCGTGATCTGTGTGGCTGAAGGTGCCAATATGCCATCAACCCTTGAAGCGGTTGAGAAATTTATTGCTGCGAAAATCCTCTATGCACCAGGTAAAGCGTCTAACGCGGGTGGTGTTGCGACTTCTGGCTTAGAAATGTCACAGAATGCGATTCGTTTGGGCTGGAGTTTTGCTGAAGTTGATGAACGTCTGCATGCGATCATGAAAGACATTCACTGCCACTGCGTAAAATACGGTACACAAGAAGACGGTACAGTGAACTATGTAGACGGCGCTAACATTGCAGGCTTCGTGAAAGTGGCTGATGCGATGCTGGCTCAAGGCGTTTATTAATTCACATCGCGTACAAGATATAAAAAAACCGATGCACATGCATCGGTTTTTTTATGGCTGAATTATGGATTACCAATCCGAACAGAGGGTATCGCGTGAAACTAAACTCCTCGTGTTTTAATCAAATCGATAAATATCCATTCCCAAGGCACCCATGGTAAAACTGCTATGCACCAGGCTAAAGCGTGGTCCAGTACCCATTGCAAAAAACAGTGGTGCAAAATGTTCAAGGGTCGGATGGTTGCGTTGTAGATAAGGCAGGCTTGGCCAGTCCAATACCGCCTCAAAATCACTATGGCTGAGTTTACGAACCACTTCATTGCGGAACGTTGAGGCCCAATGTGGCACATCGCTGTGTTGACCTTGCCAGGAGAGTTCTGCCAGATTATGGGTAATGCTACCTGAACCGATTAGCAGGATTTGCTGTTCTCGCAGCGGAGCCAAGGTTTGCCCAATCCGGTAAATTTCCTGTGCACTCATCGACATGGGCAGGGAAATTTCCAGAACCGGAATATCAGCTTCAGGATACATATGTAATAACGGCATCCACACCCCATGATCGCGTGGACGGGTGCTATGTGCATGTGCATTAAAATCGGCTTCGGCTAAACGTTGTAGAATTTCTTCTGCCAGTACCGGATGCCCCGGAGCAGGATAGCGTAACTGATAGAGTTCAGCAGGAAAGCCGCGAAAGTCATGCCAGGTTTCTGGACGAGTCGCCGTGCTGACTTCGAGAGCCTCACTTTCCCAGTGCGCCGACATGACAATAATGGCGTGTGGTTTAGGAAGATTCAGACTGAGCCGTTGTAGTGCAGGGCCCACTTGTTCCGGATGAATAGTCAACATTGGTGAGCCATGTGAAACAAAAAGGCCAGGTAAAGTTTGCATATTCATGGGAGAAACCTTGCAATGAAAGCGATATTGCCATGATGCCAAATATTCGCTAGGGCTGAAAAGCACGATTGCTTCAACATATTGTTGCAATACTGCAACGCTGTACAGCGAGGGTTAGGCACGGTGATATGGATGATTATGGTTAATACTCATGGCACGATACAGCTGCTCGATCAGCATGACACGCACCAACGGATGGGGCAGGGTCAATTTGGATAGTGACCAGTGCCAAGCTGCCGCTTGACGGACTTGATCGGAGAGACCATCAGGTCCACCAATCGCGAGAGCAATATCATTGCCTTCCAGCATCCAGTTTTTCATGGTTTCGGCCAATTTCTCGGTACTGAGTTCACGGCCACCCACTTCCAGTGCAATCAGGGTTTCATTGGGTTTCAGTGCATTTAAAATACTTTCACCTTCTGACTGGCAATATTTCAGAATATCCGCTTCAGAATCATTTTTTCCGCGTTTAGCCATGGGAAGCTCAATGATCTGGGTTTGCACAAAAGGCTGAATACGTTTGAAATAATCTTCAAACCCGGTCAGTACCCAGGCAGGCATTTTTTGGCCAATGGTCAGAATCCGAATTTTCATAATTACTGTTCGCCGTGAATTTTCAGCATTATAACGAGCATTGCAGATAGATCGCTATGGGAGGGGAATTTGATGATTTAAAAAACATCATTAACAGCAATGAGGGAATACATAAGATAAAAAAACGCAGTCCTTCAAGGGGGAATCCGGACTGCGAAAAAGACCATCTGTCTGGAGATACAGATGGCCATACGATTCGGCAATCAAATCATGAAGAAACCAATCGCATGTAAAAATAAAATGAGGTGTGTGTCGCATTTTTCAAGTTGCCTTTACAAAAAAAGAGAGCCGGAGCTCTCTTTTTTTGATTGCACACTTCAATTAATGACGTGCTACTTTAGACTCTTCTACCGGTTTGACAATCGGTGTTTTTGCCAACGGTTTTGGTGCGCTGATTAAAGCCAGCGGCAAGATTTCATCAATGCTGCGTACGGCTTTAATTTCCAGCCCCTCTTTTACATTCTCTGGGATTTCTGCCAGATCACGCACGTTTTCTTGAGGGATAAACACCAGTTTAATACCACCGCGATGGGCTGCCAGAAGTTTCTCTTTTAAACCACCGATGCGCATTGCACGACCACGCAAGCTGGTTTCACCGGTCATGGCGATGTCTGGACGTACCGGAATTCCAGTAAATGCAGAGACCAGAGCAGTCGTCAGTGCCAAACCTGCTGATGGACCATCTTTGGGTGTTGCACCTTCCGGTAAATGCACATGCACATCCGTTTCGGCAAACACGGAAGATTCAATGCCTAGACTGTCTGCGCGTGTACGCACGACGGTCATTGCGGCCTTGATCGATTCCTGCATCACATCACCGAGTGAACCGGTGGTGATGAAAGAGCCTTTACCTTTCATGGTCGCCACTTCAATGGTGAGCAGTTCACCACCGACTGACGTCCACGCAAGACCATTAACGCGGCCGACTTCAGCTTCTTCTTCCACCATGCCGTAATCGAACTTTTGCGGGCCTAAATAATCTGGCAATGTCGCTTCAGTGACTTCAACATGCAGGTTTTTCGCTTTCGAGCTAACGGCTTCTTTCACGACCTTGCGGGCAATTTTAGAAACTTCACGCTCCAAATTACGCACACCGGCTTCACGGGTATAACGACGTACGATGTCACGGATTGCTTCTTCATGCACGCTGAGTTCTTTACTGCGCAAGCCATTGTCTTTGATGGCTTTTGGCACTAAATAACGTTCGGCAATGTTCACTTTTTCATCTTCGGTATAACCCGGCAGACGTATCACTTCCATACGGTCCAACAATGCTTCAGGAATATTCATGCTGTTTGCGGTACAGATGAACATCACTTCAGACAGGTCAAGATCAAGGTCAAGATAGTGATCGTTGAACTTGTTGTTTTGCGATGGATCAAGTACTTCAAGCAATGCAGAAGCCGGATCGCCTCGGTAATCTTGCGCCATCTTGTCGATTTCATCGAGCAAGAACAATGGGTTTTTCACACCGACTTTAGTCAATGACTGCACGATTTTACCTGGCATCGCACCAATATAGGTACGACGGTGACCACGGATTTCCGCTTCGTCACGCACACCACCGAGGGCCATACGTACAAACTCACGGCCTGTGGCTTTCGCAATCGATGCACCTAAAGAAGTTTTACCTACCCCTGGAGGACCAACCAAGCACAGAATTGGACCACGAAGTTTTTTCACACGTGACTGTACCGCGAGGTATTCAACAATGCGTTCTTTCACTTCATCTAGACCATAGTGGTCGGCATCCAGAATTTCCTGTGCTTTATTCAGGTTGATGCTGACTTTGCTAGCCTTGTTCCATGGGGTATCCAGAATGACTTCCAGATAATTACGCACCACGGCCGCTTCACTTGAAGCCGGTTGCATGGCTTTCAGTTTGCGGAATTCCGCTTCAGCTTTTTTGCGGACATGCTCCGGCAGATCTGCTTCTGCCAGACGGCGTTCAATTTCAGCGACGTCATCTTCTGCACCGCCATTCATATCAGACAGTTCACGCTGAATGACCTTCATCTTTTCATTGAGGAAGTATTCGCGTTGGTTTTTCTCCATCTGACGTTTTACACTTTCATGCAGACTTTGCTCGATTTGTTGCTCTTCTGACTGCTGCAACAAATAAGTCATCAATTCTTGCAAGTGTGCTTCGAATTCGTCATGTTCCAGAAACTTCTGTTTGATATCAATATTTAATGGGACACGAGTAGCAACAAAAAACAGCAGTTGCAAAAGATCATCAATTTTATTTGCCGCAGCGACCAGTTCACGCGCATTACGTAATTTGGCTTCTGCATATTGGGCAAAGAGAACTTTCAGTTCTTGCAGACGTGTGCCGCGAGTGGCTTCATCAAGATGCATACTCATCGGACTTAAGCTGTGCTCTGCCGTCAGGTGCGTATCAGCATCGATAATCTTGTCGAGTTTAGATCGATACAAGCCTTCGATAAGAACCTTAATACAGTTTTCATCATTTTCGTGATTCACAACTTGCACAATCTTCGCGACAGTACCGTATTGATAAAGATTGTCGTGATCAATTTCTTCTGTAAGCGAATCTTTTTGTGCAACTACAAATACTAAATTGTCACTGTTACGAGCCACATCAACTGCATTGATCGATTTTTCACGACCTACGAATAGCGCAATTTGCATATGTGGATAAACCACCACATCGCGTAACGCTAAAAGTGGTAATACACTTGGAACCTGAGGCTCTAAGGTTTGTTCATTCATAATAAGTTCAGACATGGGCACTCCTAATGAGTGACAACGGTGTTGCCATGTTTTTTATAGTGATGGGTATTTTAGAAATTACAAGGGTGAGTTTTAATAAATTGTTCAAAAATTGCGTACATGATGAAGAGTTTTATAACAATACGATTTATAAGGTTTTCTTTTTATCGTTTAAAACGGTAACAGTTTTTTGGTGTCAATAACGCATCGACTGGCTGATCCCATACTTCGCGCGGTAAAGGGAACACGATGCGCTGAAATTCATGGGCGAGGCCCAGACGAAAGGGTTGTCTAGGTGCACGGGACAAGGTTCGATCATAGAAGCCGCCCCCCATGCCAATACGGGTTCCTTGCATATCACACGCGAGTAATGGCATGAGCAGCATATCGAGCGTTTTGACCTGATGTCCACGATTTGCCATCGGTTCACGCATCCCAAGGGGGTGATGGGAAAAGCGTCGGTTTTGATACTGATTCGCATTGATTTGAACCCAGACCAAATGCTGGTTCATGCTACAGATCATCGGTAAATAGACGTTTTTTTTCTGCTGAAAACAGGAACGGATAATACGCTGGGTCGCGATCTCTCCGAAGGCATCAAGGTATACGCCAACGTTTTTAGCCTGATGAAATTCAGGTAAACGAATCAACTGTTGCCAAACCCGTTGTTCAGCCTGACGTTGCTGGAAACGGTTCACCTTCCTGCGTTGGCGGCGCAGAGTTTGACGGAGTTGCTGCAGTGAAACGCGCATGAATCTTAAATCCTGAATAAAAGGTGACCCTCATATATCCACCTCATGATAAACACGTGAAAAGCGGTTTAAGATGAGAATGGACTAGAGTGGCTTATGTTTAAGTTGTTTTAAAATCGGGCAGCTAGTTTCCTGAGTATTTTTACATTCGGCAATCCAGCTGGACAGACGTTTTTTTAAGGCCTGTAATTCTTCGATACGTTGGTCGATTTTGGCCAGACGCTGTTCAATGACCTGACGCACCTGTGCACGGTCATCCAGTTCGAGCTGCAATAATTCCTGAATTTCATTCAACTGTAAGCCGGCATCTTTGGCTTTTTGAATAAAACTTAGGGTTTCGATGTCTTTATCATTGTAATAGCGGTAACTCTGCGTGGTTTCTGGCACCCGCATCAAACCGATACGCTGATAGTAACGGATGGTTTCCACATTTATCTGACAATGCTTTGCCAGTTTTCCAATCGTGAGCATTTGCTACCTCACAAAAAAGACTTGACTCTGTACCCGAGTACGGACTTTATCTTAGCATAAACGTCATTGCAAAGGAGGAACTTCTGATGACACAACAACAAAAACCGGTCTGTTGTTCCGCAGCAAAAAATTCTGAACAAGTAATCCAGCGAGATCCAGTGTGTGGGATGTCTGTTCAAGAGGACACTGCGTATTTCGTCGATTATCAAAATCAACGTTATTTATTTTGTAGCGCGAGTTGTCAACAGAAGTTTAGTCAGAGTCCGCAGCAGTATTTACAGTCTGACGATTCCGATTCAGCGACAGCAACCCGTTGCTGTGCGTCATCAACTAAACCGAATGCAGTGGACTCAGGTTGTGGGCGGACATCTTTAAATGCAAATACTCCAACAGGCTGTGGTTGTGGAAGTAAATCTAAAGAAGTGTTTACGGCCATTGACCCTGTCTGTGGCATGCAGGTTAGTGACCCTGCAAAACCGCAGACCGAATACCAAGGACAGACCTACTATTTTTGCAATCCAAAATGTCTGGATAAATTTCTGGCGACTCCCGAGCAGTATGTAAAAACGACGGCAAAAAAATCTACCTGTTGTGGCGGATCAGAAAAACAGCCAACAGTTGCTGCTCGTACCTGTTGTAGCCCTCAAACTGTGCAGCAGCAAACTGCTAAAAAATCATCTTGTTGTGGTGGGAACCAGAATCAAGCCACAATGGCGGCTGAAATTGACCCGGTGTGTGGGATGCAGGTTGATCCCGGCACTGATTTAAAAACCAAATATCAGGGTAAAACCTACTATTTTTGCAATCCAAAATGTCTGGATAAATTTCTGGCGACTCCCGAGCAGTATGTGAAAACGACGGCAAAAAAATCCTCCTGCTGTGGCGAGTCTGACAAACAGCCAACAGTTGCTGCTAGCACCTGTTGTAGTCCTCAACCTGTACAGCAGCAAACTGTTAAAAAGTCATCTTGCTGTGGTGGGAGTCATGATCAAGCCACAACGACTGCTGAAATTGACCCGGTGTGTGGGATGCAAGTTGATCCTACCACCGATTTAAAAACCGATTATCAGGGTAAAATCTACCATTTCTGTAATCCCTCTTGTCTAGATAAGTTTCAGCAGGATCCGGAGTTTTATCTGATTCCAGCAGATCAGCGACCTGTGCCTGAAGGTGCAGAAGGCCTTTTGTATACTTGCCCAATGGATCCAGAAATTGTGCAGAAAGGTCCTGGGATTTGTCCGATTTGCGGTATGGCACTTGAGCCGATGCAACCTACTTTAGATGAAGGTCCAAACCCGGAACTTGTGGATTTCAGCCGACGTTTCTGGTGGACCTTACCTTTGAGTTTGATCGTGCTGGTGCTGGCGATGGGATCGCATCTGTATCCACTGATTCCACAGCATATTCAGCCTTGGATCGAACTGGTATTGAGCCTGCCGGTCGTTCTTTGGGCGGGATATCCGATTTTCCAGCGTTCTTGGATTTCTTATAAAACCGGTCATCTCAATATGTGGAGCCTGATCGGGGTAGGGGTATTGGCTGCTTTTCTCTATAGTCTGGTGGCAACCATTTTCCCAAGCCTGATTCCGGATGCGGCTAAAACTGGCCATGGTGTCGCAGTGTATTACGAGGCGGCTTGTACCATTGTGTCTTTGAGTTTGCTTGGGCAGGTCATGGAGCTGAAAGCACGAGCTCAGACTGCTGATTCGCTACGTGCCTTATTGCGCTTGCAGCCTGCTAAAGCCAAGCGTGTAGAGAATGGTCAGGTAGTTGATGTGCAGATTAGCCAAATTAAACAGGGCGACATTTTGCAGATTTCTTCAGGTGAGCAGGTACCACTTGATGGCATTGTTGTTGAAGGAAAAACCTACATTGATGAAGCCATGATGACGGGTGAACCGGTGCCAGTGAAAAAAGAAAAGGATGACCGTGTCATTGGAGGTACGGTCAACCAGCAAGGCAGTATCCGGATTAAAACCACAGCGGTTGGGAATCAGACGGTCTTAGCGAAAATGATTCAAACTGTGGCAGAGGCTCAGCGTTCAAAAGCGCCTTTACAACGTCTGGCGGACGTGGTGGCAAAATATTTTGTCATTGTGGTGTTACTGATTAGTGCTATTACCTTTGCCGCTTGGATGCTGATCGGGCAGGTTGGCTTCGATTTGGCCTTAATGTGCGCCGTGGCAGTTCTGATTATTGCCTGTCCATGTGCTTTGGGATTGGCTACGCCAATGTCGGTGATGGCAACAACAGGACGTGCTGCACAAAAAGGGGTGCTGTTCAAGGATGCTGAAGCAATTGAAGCACTTAGTAAAGTCAATACACTGATCATTGATAAAACCGGTACTTTAACTGAAGGGAAACCGAGTGTGAAAGAGGTTGTTGCACTCAGTACATCCGCATCCCAACAGCAAATGCAGCAATGGATTGCATCGATTGAGCAGTATTCCACTCATCCGATTGCACAAAGCTTGACGAAACTCGCGGATCCTTCGGTTTTAATTGCGGTGAATGATTTTGAAGAAGTCACAGGCTTTGGGGTAAAAGGTACTTTACATGGACAATTGCTCTATGTAGGTAGCCAGAAATTACTGGAACTGTTGCAATTGTCTTTATCACCTGACCTGCAACGACAACTGGATCAGTCCCGTGCTCAAGGCGATGTGGTCAGTTTTCTGGCCAGTAAACAGGAAGTGCTGGCGTATATTATTGTCTATGATGCGATTAAGCAGAATGCACAGCAAGTGATCCAGCAGTTACGTGCTGACCATATCGAAGTGATTATGGCGACGGGCGATCATCAGCAGAATGCACAGTGGGTGGCTGCGGAGCTTGGAATCCAGCATGTCTATGGCAATCTGGATCCCACACAGAAACTGGATATTGTGAAAAAATATCAGCAACAAGGCCGTATTGTGGCAATGGCGGGTGATGGAATTAATGATGCACCTGCACTGGCACAGGCGAATGTTGGGATTGCCATGGGCAACGGCACGGATATTGCCAAACAGACCGCGCAGGTGACATTGGTCAAAGGGGATATTCGTGGTGTGGCGGATGCCTTGCATATGGCTAAACTCGGTGTGCGCAATATGAAACAGAATCTGGCATTTTCCTTTGTATATAATGGCTTGGGTGTTCCGATTGCTGCTGGGTTATTTTATCCCATCACTGGGCTGCTGTTGACGCCGATGTTGGCAGCCTTGGCCATGTCGCTCAGCTCGCTCTCGGTCGTTATGAATGCCCTACGTTTACAAAAAGTAAAGTAACGATCGAATCTAGCTGGAAAGTAGACTATCCCTGGAGTTTTGGCTCTGGGGATTTTTATTTGCAGACCATCGTCTGTATTGTTGAATTGTTTTTTATTCTTGACTGCAGATTTGAGGGTAAAACTGCTCAGCTTTCCATCAATTTTTGGATTTCCTTCTCGAATAGCCTTCTAAACTGACGTGGTCAAAAGACTGTAAAAAAGAGACATCAGACTGATTCAAATTGAGCTTTACGATCCAATTTGAGCTGCTGAGGCATCATTTGGGTTTCAGCGTGAGGCAGTTTTTTCGGGTGAATCGTTCAAGTAAATGATGATCTTTCCAGAATTATAAAACCGTTCTTTGCGCCATCTGACAGTAGTTTGATGAAAGCTATGATCGAGGGATGCGCTCACGCAGAGCCAAAATCATCAAGGAAAGTCCTGGCAGCATTCAATGGTTAATTGTATTGAAATGCAATGATAGCCTTCCTCAAGTGAGAATTGGATAACCTTTAGATAGTTTTTTGCGATATGAATCTACTGGTTTCTGGATGGAATACGAAAAAATGTAAGGTGATTGATGCTGTTTATAGCTAAATCTTGCAAGAAATTTTTATGAATTATTCATCCATTTAGGAGATCTTCTCCAGGAAAGTTAGAGTCTCATCAAGTAAGAAAGAATGTAAAAAATAAGAATAAATCGGGTTTACCTTATTGATTTTATAAAAATATTTATTGTTTGATTTTTCACATATAACAACGCATGAATATTAAAGAAAAAATTTAAAAAGAATTTACTTAAAATTAAATGATGAGCTTAGGGAAAAGAGTAAATAAGCTATTGAAAATAAATAAATTAGATTGAGATATTCTTGCTCTGAAAGTGAAATTATTATTTGAATTCTATTTTTATATTGAAGGGTAAGATTGATTTTATATTGTTGTTTATTTTTATTTTGCATGGTTTTTTATTTTTAATATTAATTTAAATTTATATATTTAAACCATAGGGTTTTTATGGGTTTGTTGATTTGTGATTTTGTTGAATTTTAAAGTTTATTGGATTTATTTTTATTAAATGTATTTGATATTTTTATTATTTATTTTTAATTTAATTTTAAATGTATTTTTTTGTGGTTTTTAATTTTATAATTTTTCTTTGGTTTTGGAGTTTTTATTTAATTTTAATTTTCTGGTTGGTTTTTTTATTTTTAAAAGATGCTATTGCTTGATTCGTAAATATAATAAATTTTAAAAAACAATAACATATAGATAAATTTAATATTTTTTTTGATTTAAAACTAATTTATTTTGATGTTTTTTAGTTTTTGAAAATAGTTAAATTGAAAATAAATATTTCTGGGTTTTGTATTATTGGTTATGGGATTTGTTTTGTAAAAATAAGCCAAAGCCACTAAGTTGCTTGTTTTTGGTGTTTTTGTTTTTGTGAATTTTTATTTTTATGGGTTTTGGTTTTTGATTATGGGGTTTGTGTTTTAGGTTTATTATTTATTCGAAAGGTGTTAAATAGTATTTATTATATTTCTGATTGAGGAGTACTTGATCAGTGATGTGGGTTAAAAATAAAACATGATGATAAAGAAATAAGCCTGAAAGTGCCCAGTTGAACTACCGGGCTTTTTAAGAAAAATAAGAGGGTTGGATTTATATGAATATTAAAAAAACAGCTTTGATTGCAGCAGTTGTCTTAAGTGCAATTGGCTGCACATCAACTCCGAAAAAACTGCCGTTAGAACGGTGGACAACCTTTAAACCCGTGACTGCAATTGATGCAGATACAAGTAAGCTTCCTGTGGATCGTGCTTTGGTGGTGTTTATTCGTGAACCTGGACAAATTTCAGGGCCTGCTGTGAATGTTTTTATTGATGGTGAATATCTTACTTCTTTACAGGATGGGGGATATAAAATCACGTCAGTCTGCGCAGCATATGGCAACATCGTGGCAAATTTTACTGATCCCAAAGCAGATTATTACAACATTCGCCGTCAAAAAAATGTCCAGACATTCAAGCCGGGTTCGGTCAATTTTATCAAGTTTATTCCAGGTACAAATGGACAAATCCAGTTACAGCATCTTGATGAGCAGACCACCAGAGACTTGATGCCAAAGTATCTTGAACAAATAAACACCATTTCACGTGTCGACCAGAAAAAAGTTTGTCCTCAGGTCGTCAAACAGCGTGTACCGGTTCCGTATAAAAAATATACCTTACAAACCAATGCATTATTTGCATTTGGAAAATCAGGAATTAACGACATTTTGCAAAAAGGTCGAGAAGAGGTGTATGCGGTTGCGCAAGACATTGTGAAAGACGGTGACCATATCATGCATGTGATGGTTGTAGGACATACTGATCCAGAAGGCACTAACGAGTATAACGAGCAGCTTTCTATCCATCGTGCTGAAACTGTACGTAGTCTATTGATGAGCAGTGGTATTCAGAATAAAACCATCAACATCGAAGGCCGTGGTGAGACTGAACCGCTGATCTCAGATTGTCGAGCACGCTTTCCTAAAAATAAAGTCGCGCGTGATAAATGCAACCTGCCAAATCGACGAGTTGAAGTTATCTCGTATGGTGTTAAACCCGAATAGATTTTTAATAAATACAAATAATTAAAAGAATTTGAATCATTTGAATGATTGATTCATCACGAAGAGGATGAAGCACTATGTCTACACAAACAGTTACCGTCAAAATCCATGACGCTAAAAAAGTTATTTCAACCTTTCAAGTTACCAAGACTCATGATCAGCCGGTCATTATTCAGGCAAAAGCAAATCTCAATTATGAGCTGGTTGATGATATGACTCAGTTCGCGCCTGAGAACATTAAAATTCAACGCGTAGGCCAAGATCTACATATTGCTTTTGAAGATGCAGATGGTCTTCCAAATGATCCAGATCTGATCATCACGAACTATTACCAGGCGAATGGGGGTTCGAGTAATCTTTTGATTGGCTTAAGCGAGAATGGCAGTTATTACGCGTATGTGCCTGAAAGTGGGTTGCAAGAAGGTGCAGTCAGCATGCTCGCTGACCAAATTACTTCTGCACAGGCACTAGGTGGTGAAGCCTTAGTACCAGCAGCTTTTGCCTTTAATCCATGGTGGTTACTCGGTTTAAGTCCATTGGCAGCAGTCGGTGGCGGTGGAGGTGGCGGTGGAGGAGATACAACTGCACCGACAGTGACCTCAATTGTGATGAGCGATACACAGCTAAAAAGTGGTGAGACTTCTATTGTAACGATTACCTTCAGTGAAGCTGTGACCGGATTTGACAATACGGATGTGACGGTTGAGAACGGCACACTAAGCACTTTAACCAGTAATGATGGTGGTATAACCTGGACTGGGATATTTACACCAGCTGCAGATATTGAAGATACCTCCAATATTATTACTGTGGCGAATACCTATACTGATGCTGCGGGGAATGCAGGTAGCTCTGCAACAAGTGATAATTATACGATTGATACACTCGTACCAAGTCTAGATATTACCAGTGATAACTTGGGCAGCCTGAGTGTGGGTGAAACTGCCTTGGTAACTTTCACTTTTAGTGAAGAGATTGATCCCGCCAGTTTTAGTTTTGATGAAATACAAGTAGAAGGCGGTACATTAAGTGCCTTGAGTGAACCACAACTCATGGAAGATGGAACGTTGGTTTATACCGCTACTTTTACTAAAGACAGTAGTGATACTAAGCCACAGGTTAGTGTTATCGATGATAGTTATACAGATCTTGCCGGTAATGAAGGCACAGGGGATTTCCAAACTTGGCCATGGGATGTGGATGTTCCAACAATTGACATCCGTAGCATTGCAGGCGAAAGCCAAAACCCACTGGATAGCGATGCCAATGGTTATGCCACCATCAACATCAACGACAAAGCAAGCGGCTTTGCGGTATCGGGCATCACCACAGGTGTTGAAAATGGCCAGTTGGTGACTGTGAGGGTCTATGATGGCGAGACACTGGTGACCACCTTGAGTCCGGTAGCAGTCAGCGGTAACAGCTGGAGTGCCAGTGTTCCTGCAGGTGCCGGCTGGATCACGGATGGAGTGGTGTATACGTTTAAAGCCGATGTCACCGACAAAGCAGGCAACTCTGCAACAGACAGTGACATTACCCTTGCGACCGATCTCACCAGTCCAGCGATCGACATCCGTAGCATTGCAGGCGAAAGCCAAAGCCCACTGGATACCGATGCCAATGGTTATGCCACCATCAACATCAACGACAAAGCAAGCGGCTTTGCGGTATCGGGCATCACCACAGGTGTTGAAAATGGCCAGTTGGTGACTGTGAGGGTCTATGATGGCGAGACACTGGTGACCACCTTGAGTCCGGTAGCAGTCAGCGGTAACAGCTGGAGTGCCAGTGTTCCTGCAGGTGCCGGCTGGATCACGGATGGAGTGGTGTATACGTTTAAAGCCGATGTCACCGACAAAGCAGGCAACTCTGCAACAGACAGTGACATTACCCTTGCGACCGATCTCACCAGTCCAGCGATCGACATCCGTAGCATTGCAGGCGAAAGCCAAAGCCCACTGGATACCGATGCCAATGGTTATGCCACCATCAACATCAACGACAAAGCAAGCGGCTTTGCGGTATCGGGCATCACCACAGGTGTTGAAAATGGCCAGTTGGTGACTGTGAGGGTCTATGATGGCGAGACACTGGTGACCACCTTGAGTCCGGTTGCAGTCAGCGGTAACAGCTGGAGTGCCAGTGTTCCTGCAGGTGCCGGCTGGATCACGGATGGAGTGGTGTATACGTTTAAAGCCGATGTCACCGACAAAGCAGGCAACTCTGCAACAGACAGTGACATTACCCTTGCGACCGATCTCACCAGTCCAGCGATCGACATCCGTAGCATTGCAGGCGAAAGCCAAAGCCCACTGGATACCGATGCCAATGGTTATGCCACCATCAACATCAACGACAAAGCAAGCGGCTTTGCGGTATCGGGCATCACCACAGGTGTTGAAAATGGCCAGTTGGTGACTGTGAGGGTCTATGATGGCGAGACACTGGTGACCACCTTGAGTCCGGTAGCAGTCAGCGGTAACAGCTGGAGTGCCAGTGTTCCTGCAGGTGCCGGCTGGATCACGGATGGAGTGGTGTATACGTTTAAAGCCGATGTCACCGACAAAGCAGGCAACTCTGCAACAGACAGTGACATTACCCTTGCGACCGATCTCACCAGTCCAGCGATCGACATCCGTAGCATTGCAGGCGAAAGCCAAAGCCCACTGGATAGCGATGCCAATGGTTATGCCACCATCAACATCAACGACAAAGCAAGCGGCTTTGCGGTATCGGGCATCACCACAGGTGTTGAAAATGGCCAGTTGGTGACTGTGAGGGTCTATGATGGCGAGACACTGGTGACCACCTTGAGTCCGGTTGCAGTCAGCGGTAACAGCTGGAGTGCCAGTGTTCCTGCAGGTGCCGGCTGGATCACGGATGGAGTGGTGTATACGTTTAAAGCCGATGTCACCGACAAAGCAGGCAACTCTGCAACAGACAGTGACATTACCCTTGCGACCGATCTCACCAGTCCAGCGATCGACATCCGTAGCATTGCAGGCGAAAGCCAAAGCCCACTGGATAGCGATGCCAATGGTTATGCCACCATCAACATCAACGACAAAGCAAGCGGCTTTGCGGTATCGGGCATCACCACAGGTGTTGAAAATGGCCAGATGGTCACCGTAAGCGTTTACAATGGTGCCACCCTGGTGACCACCTTGAGTCCGGTTGCAGTCAGCGGTAACAGCTGGAGTGCCAGTGTTCCTGCAGGTGCCGGCTGGATCACGGATGGAGTGGTGTATACGTTTAAAGCCGATGTCACCGACAAAGCAGGCAACTCTGCAACAGACAGTGACATTACCCTTGCGACCGATCTCACCAGTCCAGCGATCGACATCCGTAGCATTGCAGGCGAAAGCCAAAGCCCACTGGATACCGATGCCAATGGTTATGCCACCATCAACATCAACGACAAAGCAAGCGGCTTTGCGGTATCGGGCATCACCACAGGTGTTGAAAATGGCCAGTTGGTGACTGTGAGGGTCTATGATGGCGAGACACTGGTGACCACCTTGAGTCCGGTAGCAGTCAGCGGTAACAGCTGGAGTGCCAGTGTTCCTGCAGGTGCCGGCTGGATCACGGATGGAGTGGTGTATACGTTTAAAGCCGATGTCACCGACAAAGCAGGCAACTCTGCAACAGACAGTGACATTACCCTTGCGACCGATCTCACCAGTCCAGCGATCGACATCCGTAGCATTGCAGGCGAAAGCCAAAGCCCACTGGATACCGATGCCAATGGTTATGCCACCATCAACATCAACGACAAAGCAAGCGGCTTTGCGGTATCGGGCATCACCACAGGTGTTGAAAATGGCCAGTTGGTGACTGTGAGGGTCTATGATGGCGAGACACTGGTGACCACCTTGAGTCCGGTAGCAGTCAGCGGTAACAGCTGGAGTGCCAGTGTTCCTGCAGGTGCCGGCTGGATCACGGATGGAGTGGTGTATACGTTTAAAGCCGATGTCACCGACAAAGCAGGCAACTCTGCAACAGACAGTGACATTACCCTTGCGACCGATCTCACCAGTCCAGCGATCGACATCCGTAGCATTGCAGGCGAAAGCCAAAGCCCACTGGATACCGATGCCAATGGTTATGCCACCATCAACATCAACGACAAAGCAAGCGGCTTTGCGGTATCGGGCATCACCACAGGTGTTGAAAATGGCCAGTTGGTGACTGTGAGGGTCTATGATGGCGAGACACTGGTGACCACCTTGAGTCCGGTAGCAGTCAGCGGTAACAGCTGGAGTGCCAGTGTTCCTGCAGGTGCCGGCTGGATCACGGATGGAGTGGTGTATACGTTTAAAGCCGATGTCACCGACAAAGCAGGCAACTCTGCAACAGACAGTGACATTACCCTTGCGACCGATCTCACCAGTCCAGCGATCGACATCCGTAGCATTGCAGGCGAAAGCCAAAGCCCACTGGATACCGATGCCAATGGTTATGCCACCATCAACATCAACGACAAAGCAAGCGGCTTTGCGGTATCGGGCATCACCACAGGTGTTGAAAATGGCCAGTTGGTGACTGTGAGGGTCTATGATGGCGAGACACTGGTGACCACCTTGAGTCCGGTTGCAGTCAGCGGTAACAGCTGGAGTGCCAGTGTTCCTGCAGGTGCCGGCTGGATCACGGATGGAGTGGTGTATACGTTTAAAGCCGATGTCACCGACAAAGCAGGCAACTCTGCAACAGACAGTGACATTACCCTTGCGACCGATCTCACCAGTCCAGCGATCGACATCCGTAGCATTGCAGGCGAAAGCCAAAGCCCACTGGATACCGATGCCAATGGTTATGCCACCATCAACATCAACGACAAAGCAAGCGGCTTTGCGGTATCGGGCATCACCACAGGTGTTGAAAATGGCCAGATGGTCACCGTAAGCGTTTACAATGGTGCCACCCTGGTGACCACCTTGAGTCCGGTTGCAGTCAGCGGTAACAGCTGGAGTGCCAGTGTTCCTGCAGGTGCCGGCTGGATCACGGATGGAGTGGTGTATACGTTTAAAGCCGATGTCACCGACAAAGCAGGCAACTCTGCAACAGACAGTGACATTACCCTTGCGACCGATCTCACCAGTCCAGCGATCGACATCCGTAGCATTGCAGGCGAAAGCCAAAGCCCACTGGATACCGATGCCAATGGTTATGCCACCATCAACATCAACGACAAAGCAAGCGGCTTTGCGGTATCGGGCATCACCACAGGTGTTGAAAATGGCCAGTTGGTGACTGTGAGGGTCTATGATGGCGAGACACTGGTGACCACCTTGAGTCCGGTAGCAGTCAGCGGTAACAGCTGGAGTGCCAGTGTTCCTGCAGGTGCCGGCTGGATCACGGATGGAGTGGTGTATACGTTTAAAGCCGATGTCACCGACAAAGCAGGCAACTCTGCAACAGACAGTGACATTACCCTTGCGACCGATCTCACCAGTCCAGCGATCGACATCCGTAGCATTGCAGGCGAAAGCCAAAGCCCACTGGATAGCGATGCCAATGGTTATGCCACCATCAACATCAACGACAAAGCAAGCGGCTTTGCGGTATCGGGCATCACCACAGGTGTTGAAAATGGCCAGTTGGTGACTGTGAGGGTCTATGATGGCGAGACACTGGTGACCACCTTGAGTCCGGTTGCAGTCAGCGGTAACAGCTGGAGTGCCAGTGTTCCTGCAGGTGCCGGCTGGATCACGGATGGAGTGGTGTATACGTTTAAAGCCGATGTCACCGACAAAGCAGGCAACTCTGCAACAGACAGTGACATTACCCTTGCGACCGATCTCACCAGTCCAGCGATCGACATCCGTAGCATTGCAGGCGAAAGCCAAAGCCCACTGGATACCGATGCCAATGGTTATGCCACCATCAACATCAACGACAAAGCAAGCGGCTTTGCGGTATCGGGCATCACCACAGGTGTTGAAAATGGCCAGTTGGTGACTGTGAGGGTCTATGATGGCGAGACACTGGTGACCACCTTGAGTCCGGTAGCAGTCAGCGGTAACAGCTGGAGTGCCAGTGTTCCTGCAGGTGCCGGCTGGATCACGGATGGAGTGGTGTATACGTTTAAAGCCGATGTCACCGACAAAGCAGGCAACTCTGCAACAGACAGTGACATTACCCTTGCGACCGATCTCACCAGTCCAGCGATCGACATCCGTAGCATTGCAGGCGAAAGCCAAAGCCCACTGGATAGCGATGCCAATGGTTATGCCACCATCAACATCAACGACAAAGCAAGCGGCTTTGCGGTATCGGGCATCACCACAGGTGTTGAAAATGGCCAGATGGTCACCGTAAGCGTTTACAATGGTGCCACCCTGGTGACCACCTTGAGTCCGGTAGCAGTCAGCGGTAACAGCTGGAGTGCCAGTGTTCCTGCAGGTGCCGGCTGGATCACGGATGGAGTGGTGTATACGTTTAAAGCCGATGTCACCGACAAAGCAGGCAACTCTGCAACAGACAGTGACATTACCCTTGCGACCGATCTCACCAGTCCAGCGATCGACATCCGTAGCATTGCAGGCGAAAGCCAAAGCCCACTGGATACCGATGCCAATGGTTATGCCACCATCAACATCAACGACAAAGCAAGCGGCTTTGCGGTATCGGGCATCACCACAGGTGTTGAAAATGGCCAGATGGTCACCGTAAGCGTTTACAATGGTGCCACCCTGGTGACCACCTTGAGTCCGGTTGCAGTCAGCGGTAACAGCTGGAGTGCCAGTGTTCCTGCAGGTGCCGGCTGGATCACGGATGGAGTGGTGTATACGTTTAAAGCCGATGTCACCGACAAAGCAGGCAACTCTGCAACAGACAGTGACATTACCCTTGCGACCGATCTCACCAGTCCAGCGATCGACATCCGTAGCATTGCAGGCGAAAGCCAAAGCCCACTGGATACCGATGCCAATGGTTATGCCACCATCAACATCAACGACAAAGCAAGCGGCTTTGCGGTATCGGGCATCACCACAGGTGTTGAAAATGGCCAGATGGTCACCGTAAGCGTTTACAATGGTGCCACCCTGGTGACCACCTTGAGTCCGGTTGCAGTCAGCGGTAACAGCTGGAGTGCCAGTGTTCCTGCAGGTGCCGGCTGGATCACGGATGGAGTGGTGTATACGTTTAAAGCCGATGTCACCGACAAAGCAGGCAACCCTGCAACAGACAGTGACATTACCCTTGCGACAGATTTAACACCACCAACGATGCTTGATGATTCAACCAATAACGTATCTGAAGAAGGTTTAAATGGTGGTATCAAAGATTCAATACCGGCAGAAATGGATACCACGAATTCTGCAACTGCAGTCTCAACTTTGAGTAATAAGATTGTTTTCTCAGAAGCCTTGTCTTCAATCTCTGTGTCAAATACGGTGGATGTCATCAGTATGTCCTCAGGGTTACCGATTGCATCACTTACATCGGGAGGTTTACCAGTCACCTGGAGTCACTTCACACCGACTGACCCGGTAGCCGGACAATACATTTTGATTGGTACAATCGCAACGAGCCCTGTCACTGAAGTTGCTCGACTTACCATCAATACAGATGGTAGCTATCAGTTTGAATTAAAAGCAGCTTTGGATCATCCAGATGTCAACCTAGAAGATGTCTTACAGTTGCAATTTGATCTGAATATCACGGATCTTGCAGGCAACTCAGCAAGTGTTCCAACGGCATTGACGATTAATATCGAAGATGACCGACCTGATGTGCACTTCCAAAATGGTAATATTGCGGGCGGTGCCGTAAATCTACTCGCGACATTTACCGAAACCAACCTTACAGGTTTTGTTGAAACCAACCTCATCAACATTTTTGATCACTATAACTCTGGAACTTCTTCAGATGTGACACAAACCATGATGGTTTGGGCAAAACAAAATAATCTGACCGAAGTTAATTTAACGCTTCTATCAAGTAGCCAATTGGATACATTCCGTGGCTTATTGAGCACTAAAGAAGGAAACTTAATCCTTCAAGAGGTTGCGCACGAATTAGGACTCTCAATTTCTTGGAACGCTACAGGAAACTTGACCTTCCATATCACGGCAGGAACCTCAGCTTTAACCAATCAATCTGCGAATGAGCTATTGGCGACTTTGTATCAGACCATCGGTGGTTTAATGCAAAGTAATACTAGTACCTTGATGGCAGGTGCGACCTTAACAGCCAGTGATGGTTTGTCTACAGTCACAACGACTTTACCAACTGATCCGGTTACCGGTTTTACGGATAATTTTGGTGCGGTTGATACCTTTGGTCTAACACTCGCTAACAAAGTTTATGTGCCAGAAAATACCGTGACGGGTACTTCAAGGGATGATGTCTACTTTACGAAAAGTGGGAATGACACCGTTTATGGTAAAGCCGGTAGTGACATCCTTATTGGTGGAACAGGCAATGACGTGATGTATGGAGATGATGAAACCCCTGATACCCTAACGGATGATAATGATAAATTGTACGGTGGAGACGGGGCAGACACACTCTATGGTGGTAATGGTCAGGACTTGCTGAATGGTGGAGCTGGTAATGATAAATTGTATGGCCAAAACGGCAATGATCTGCTCATTGGTGGCATGAATGATGATTTCTTGACAGGTGGTGAAGGTAAGGATGTCTTCCAATGGCGTTATGAAGATACTTTACCAAATATTAACCTGCGGATTGATTTGGCCCCTTCAGCCAAACCTGGAGATGTTATCCGGGTGACTGACGGTTTCACCGTTCAAGAGTACGTAGTTCCGGGTGGTGGCCCTGCTGGTCAGATGAATTCAATTGATGTCATCTTTGATCGTATTCCTTTACCAGGTGAAGTCATCACGATCACAGCAGCCCGGATTAATGTCGATACAGGTCAAACAGAAATCATTCGTACCATGACCCCACCGGGGACAGACAGTGCGATTTATTTGCCAGAGGCTAATACGACAAATGCGAAATTAACAGTCACAATTCTGGATGATAATGGCCCTAAAGATGGTTATTTGACCCCAAGTGAAATCGCAACCAATACAGCAAACGCCATTGACCTTCGGGTGAATTTTACAACCTTGGGTGATGCGGCAGCAGGGGATGTGATTGAGTTATCTTATACCTATGTCGATGGTATGGTCGTCAAAACGGATATGCTACAAGTCACTCTAAACAGCAGCATGTTGTCTAATGGCTATGTCGATATCCCAATGAATTCAACCCAGATTCCACTCCCTACAACGACGTATAACAGTTTCTTTAGTTTCACTGCCGTGCTGAAAGATAGTGCTGCGGTTGATGCAATATACAAATCTGCCCCTGCCAGTATAGGAGCGACATTCACTCCAAGTAATACGGAAAGGGTAACGTCAGATCCTGGTGTCCTTACTCTACTCAGCGATACCAACAATGACGGTATTTTGTCGGACATTACACCACGGGATGTCGTAACAGATTTTGCCGTGGGACTTGGTCCTAACAATCCGGTTGATGTCTTGGATTTACGCGCGCTGTTAATCAATGAGTACTATATTTCGGGTACTTTGGAAAATAACTTGAGCCGTTATATAAGAGTTGAAGCGAAAACTGTCGATCCAGTGACAGGACTGGATTCAACGGCAAATGGTGCTGTGCTCTCAACTGTGATCTACGTCAGTTCTACAGGAACCTATGGTTCAGGCACAGAAGTTACCGATCAGGAAATCGTGTTATTCGGCATCGATTTAACCTCTAATAATACAACGCCTGATCAGGTAGTCATTAATAAATTACTAAGTGATGGCAGCCTACTGGTCGATGGTGTCGGCAGTGTAATTTATGTCAGTGGTGACCCAGTATTTGGTGACCTGGTGGATTACGGTGGCGATGGACCGGGATACGTCAAAACGATCAATTACGATGGTTTAACCATTAATTATGACGGTAATGGACATGTGAGCGGTAATGGATTGACTGGTGATGATACTTTATCAGGCAATATTTTAACCATTAATACTGCCGATGGTGATCAGTTGAAAGTGGATATGGTGACTGGCAGATATGTTTATGATGCGGGTAGTCCAGGAATATCAACTTTTGAGTTTACTGCGGTTGACCGTGATGGTGATACAGACTCGGGTTCAGTCAGTTTTGGTTACTTACCTGATCTGAATCAGTCCATTAACTATTCTGTCGGAACGCCTGTAGATGGTGGAGCCGGATTTGATATCCTCACGACTACTGAGAATTTGGATCTGACCTCGGTCAATACCATCCAAAATATTGAACAGATTAATCTGGGTAATGGTAACCAAACCTTAACGCTCACAGCAGCAGATGTGCTTGAAGTAACCGGTTCTAGTACCTTGTATGTCCTTGGTAATACGGGAGATACAGTGAATTTGAGCAATGCAACACAAGTGGGCCCAACGCTTACAGGGGGGTATGTTGAATATCAAATGACAACCGCTGGAGGCGTGACAACATCCGTGTTCATTGATAATGACATCACCAATGTAACCGGTGTGTTATAACTGGTTTTCATCGTTGAATTGACTTTAATCTTGCACTTTCAAGGCATCCGATACGCGTATCGGGTGCCTTTTAATTTGTAATAATTTAGAAATAAAAAATCTGTTGAGAAATGAAGCGGAGTCAAGAGGTAAAGCTTTCATTTTGAGTTCCTAAACAGGTTCAAATAAACGCTTGAAATTGCCCTTAAGCTGGTTCATATTAATAAAAAAATACAACAAATATATAGCCGGATAAAGGAGAGCATTAGGCATAGAAATTTTAAATTAATTATAAGTTTTTGATTGAAATTGATTTATTGAATGAACTATATCTCGTTAAATGTAACCAAATAATAAGTACGTAAAACAGTGTTGTTAAAGTAATTTGAAAAAGTAATAACTTATTAACTGTAATTTTATTAAAAAATAAGACAATGAAGTGAAGCCTATGAAAAAGTGTAATGTGTTTGCCAGATCGATACACTCCAGTCAAAGTATTGCACTTTTAATGGCTTTATTTGTTATTTCACCTGCTCATGCCGTTGAACTCAAAACCTTATTAAAAATCGCGCTGACGCAAGACCCGTTAATTCTTGAAGCACAAGCCAATCAACAGGCTGCGATCAGTAAGGTCAAAGAGTCCAAGGCGTTGCATTACCCAACCCTTGCAGTGACTGGCAACCAGATTCTCAACCAGTCACACAACAACCGTTCTAATTATGTTAGTGAAAGTTTCACGCCTGGGGTACGCGGCAGTTTAAACCTCTATTCTTTTGGTGCGATTAGTGCTCAGGTCGAGCGTGATCAAAAGAAATCCGAATATTTCAACCAGAAAATAGATGAGACTGCGGAAGAGTTGGGCTATACCATCGGTACCGAATATTTTAAGGCTTTACGTGCGCGTGAATCTCTGGCCGTACAGGCACGCAGCCTGGAAAGGCACAATAAGTTTACCCGTGATATTGGGATTATTGTGCAATATGACCCGGGGCGTCGTTCTGAACTGACACAAGCACGAGCACGTCAGATGCAGGTCGAGCATAGTATTAGCAGCTTGCAACGTGAATTAGGTTTTGCCCTTAGTAACCTCAAAAAATACTCCCCCGAAGTTCTGGATCAAGATGGATTGATTGATCCTTTTGCCTATATGTCTCCGACTGAAGTGATTGATCGCTATACAGCCAACATTCAGGCGCATCCGTCATTGCAGGCACAACAGGCCGAACTCGACAGTATCCGTTCTGAGCTCAAATACCGTAAGGCTAAACGTTATCCAAGCATCAATCTGGAGGGGCAAGTCACCACTGAAGACAGTCAGGTCTATGTCAATATGGCTTGGGATGTGCTGAATCAAGGCACCAAATATTCCATCGAGCAGGGTGCGCAATCGATTGTCGCAGCTCAGGCACGTTTGGGACAGATTCAGCGTGACATTGAAGAGCGTGCACGGACGGCCGAAATTGATATGTTCCAAAGTAAACAGAAAATGGACATCAGCAGTCAGCAGATTATCGCATCGCGTGACGTGGTGATTGCCAATGAAAAACAATTCAAGATTGCGCGTAAAACACTGGTAGATGTACTGAACGCCTATAACGAACTGGCCACAGTTGAAATGGCGTATGTCAGTGCACAACACGATTTTCGTATGGCGGCACTGTCTTATTTACGTGCCAAGGCCCAGATTTCTGCATGGGCTCATGATCCGGCAACAACAGCATGGTCACCACAGCCTGTTAGCCGCTAAAGCGGTTGCACATGCTGTGCCTCAGCAAAAAAATAAAAATTGGGTAGAGACATCATGAAATCCATTATTGAACATATTGCACTGGTGACCCAGTTATTGGGTACGCCAGTTTCAGTGGCCACCCTGCTGGCACAAGTGACCCATGACCAAAATTTGCAGGTGAACTATCATGCGCTGGGTGAGGTGCTGAAAACCCACGGTTTTGACAATACTTTAGTGCAACGAGACCTGCTGGATATCCCGTCATTGGCCATGCCGGTGGTGATTGTGCTGCATAATGAAGAAGCTGCGGTGGTAACCCGTATCGAAGGTCAGGGTGCCGAACGTTATTATGAAATTCAGCAAACCGATGGCTTAAAGCAACGTTTGTCCCATCAACAGCTCAGCGAACGTTATCTTGGTTACTGCTGGTTTATCAAACCCAAGTTGGCCAGTGATCTGCGTTCTGAATTGCCTGAATATCATTTACCCAAAGCCTGGTTCTGGAAGGTCATTTGGCGATTTCGTTCATACTATTATCAGGTCATTCTGGCCACCTTTATTATCAACTTTTTGGCCTTAGTCAGTTCACTGTATGTGATGAATGTTTATGATCGGGTCATTCCCAATAAATCCTATGAAACGCTCTGGGTACTCAGCATTGGGGTGATTCTGGCCATTACGTTTGAGTTCATTGCCAAAATGATCCGCGGTCATCTAACAGATTTGGCGGGTAAAAAAGCCGATCTGATTATCAGCTCGGCTATTTTTAGACGGGTGATGAGTCTGGATCTGGCAGAAAAACCAGCTTCCTCCGGTTCCTATGCGAATAACCTGCGCGAGTTTGAATCCGTTCGTGACTTTATGACCAGTGCCAGCCTCTTGGTCTTGGTGGATTTGCCGTTCTTACTGCTGTTTATTACCGTCATCTGGCTGATCGCCGGAAAACTAGCACTGGTTCCGCTGATCCTGATTCCGATTGTGATGTTGGTCGGTTTCTTGGCACAAGGCCCATTGGCACGTTATATCAATGAATCCATGCGTGAAAGTTCACAACGCCAAGGTCTTGCAGTTGAAGCTATTGAAGGGATTGAAACCCTGAAATCCAATAACGCTACCAGTTGGGCACAGGAAAAATGGGATTTTTATACCGCCAAAAATGCAGCGTCAGGCATTAAAACCCGAGACCTCAGCAATTTTGTGGTGAATTTCTCGGTGGGTATGCAACAGCTCAACACCGTTATTCTGGTGATCGTCGGTACTTATCTGATTCACAGTCCGGATGCTAACAGTAAAATCACCATGGGGGCATTGATTGCCGCAGTGATCTTGTCGGGGCGGGCCTTAGCACCATTGGCACAGATTGCGAGTCTGGCCATCCGTTTCCAGCAAGCCAAAGTCGGGATGCAGGGACTACAGAGTATTATTGACCGTAAAATTGAACGCCATCCTGATCGTCAATACATCAGTTTGGACCGTGTCGAGGGGGAACTGAAGTTTCAGAACGTCAGTTTTAAATACCAGCCTGATACGCCAGAAGTACTGCAAGCGTTGAATTTGCAGATTAAACCGGGTGAAAAAGTCGGCATCCTCGGCAAAATCGGCAGTGGTAAAACCACCACCCTGAAACTGGCGAGCGGTTTATTTGAACCGAGCCAAGGCAATGTCACCCTCGATGGGGTGGACTTGCGGCAACTGGATCCGAATTACTTGCGCAATCAGGTGGCCATGCTGGGACAAGCTCCACGTCTGTTCCTGGGTAGCCTGCGTGAAAATCTGGATCTGGCACGTCAGGATGGTTTCTCCACCGATCAGGATTTACTGAACGCATTAAAACGCTTTGGACTGGAAAGCATTATCCAGAACCATCCAAGAGGGCTGGATATGCCATTGGGTGAAGATGGTTTGGGACTATCCGGTGGGCAAAAACAGATTATTGCCTTAGCCCGTTTAACCTTAAGAAATCCGCGGGTGGTGTTGCTGGATGAACCGACCACAGGTCTGGACCAGTTGACTGAGAAACGTGCACTAAGCGCTTTGCATCAGTGGTGTAAAAATAAAACCCTGCTGGTAGTGACGCATCGTACTCAGGTGCTGAGTATTGTGAGCCGGATTATTGTGATTGATCAAGGCAAAATTGTCATGGATGGTCCACGTGATGTGGTCCTGCAACAACTGGCACAAAATGAGCAGGCCGAACAACAGCGTGCACAACATGCAGCCAAAACCGCAAACCCTCCCCAGAGCGGCAGACGCACTGTAGTGGTGAAGCCGGAAGGTGTGACCGTTGAGCCCGCAGACGCTGCAGAAGCAACAGTGATGAATATGCCGCATCAGGCTTAAAAAATTCTCAGTGGTTGCAGACAGGTATAACGAACAGATTGTGAGTGTGAACTATGAAGGATGATCAAACCCCGCCAGTGGAACAGATTCAGTCCAAAGACCTTAAACTGGTTAATGACCTGAACGCGGCTTTACAAAAAGAGAAGCACACCGGGCTATTCTGGGTCGTCAGTTTGCTGTTTGTCTTCCTGATTGTTTTTGTGATCTGGGCATACAACAGTACGGTTGAGGAAGTCACTCGAGGACAGGGCAGTGTCATTCCGACCAGCCGTGAACAGATCCTGCAAAGTCTGGATCCGGGAACCATCAAAGAAATGCTGGTCAAAGAAGGTGATGTGGTCGAAAAAGGCCAGATCTTACTGCGTCTGGATGATACCCGGAGTTCCGCGGTTCTACGTGAAAGTGAAGCAAAAGTTGCCAATCTGGAAGCGATGGCTGCACGCTTACGTGCAGAATCTTATGGCACAGCCATTCAATTTCCTGCAGGGATTAGTGCCGACTTACAACGTCGTGAACGTGCTGCTTATGCCGCCCGTCGTCGTGCAGTTGATGATGCGGTGTCTGGTTTGGCCCGAAGCAAAGCGATGCTTGACCGGGAAATAGGCATTACCGCCCCGATGGTAGCGGAAGGTGTGATGTCAGAAGTGGAACTATTGCGCATGCGCCGACAATCCTCAGATCTTGCCCTGCAGATCAATGAAAAACGCAATCAGTATTCGGCAGATGCCAATAATGAGCTAGTACGGATCGAGTCAGAACTGGCACAAGCCAAAGAAAATATGGCCATGCGTGCCGATCCTGTCGACCGCAGTTTAATCCGGGCACCACTACGAGGCATTGTCAAAAATATCAAGATCAATACTGTCGGTGGCGTCGTTCAGGCAGGACAGGACATCATGGAAATTGTTCCATTGAATGACAAACTTCTGGTCGAAGCCTATATCCGTCCACAAGATGTTGCCTTTGTGCGTCCAGGTTTACCTGCCATTGTAAAGATCAGCGCTTATGACTATGCTTTATATGGCGGGCTTGAAGGAAAAGTCACACTCATCAGTCCAGATACCTTACGTGATAAGGCCCGGCCAAGTGAACTGAATCTAAATCCAGACGAAGCCTATTATCGGATTTTGGTGGAAACCAGTAAAAATTCACTAACCGATAAGAATGGTAAAACCATGCCAATTATTCCGGGCATGATTGCCAGTGTTGATGTGAAGACTGGAGAAAAAACCATCTTCCAATATCTGATCAAGCCGATTACCCGGATGAAGCAGGCATTGCAGGAGCGCTAACCCTTGTATACGTTAATCCCCACTATCAAAAGTGGGGAGTTTTTAGCTAGTCATAGACGTAAGAGAGCAATCTGAAATTGTTTCCCTGTCACGAAGAAAACGAAAATTTAGATAGTTCAGAGCAATTAATAAATGAATATAAGTCACAGGCTCTTTGATTTTCGTGGTGAAAATATTGGTATATGAATTAAAGTACGTCAATGGTGTACTTTAATTCCGGCAGTTTTAACACAAAAAATGAGAGCCTTAAGCTCTCATTAATTATCTCTTTGATTTAACTAAAAAATGCGTAGAAAATTAGGGGTGATCGGTATACCGAATACAATTACGACCCTCAAGCTTAGCACGATATAAATTATGATCTGCTTCCTTCAAGACGTGTTTAATATCTGTTGACGTATCGGAAGACCGGAATGAAAGACCAATAGAAACTGTGATTGGTCCTATGCCATTCACCAGTGTCGTGGTCAGTCTTTGTTGTAAACGTTCTGCGCTTAAGTAAGCTTGCTGTATATCTATTCTCGGGGTGATCACAATAAACTCTTCCCCACCGACTCGACAGCAAATATCATCCTCACGGAAATTTTCCTTGATTATTTGTGCCAGCTTTTGCAAAACCAAATCACCTTGATCATGGCCATAGTGATCATTAATTTTTTTGAAAAAGTCGATATCAATTGCGATGACCGAGAAGCGGGTTTGTTGCTTCAGCAATTCATTAGTAAACAGATCCATCCCACGTCGATTATATAGCCCGGTTAAAGGGTCTGTATTGACATGGAAATTGAGTTCAGTCACTTTTTCATTGAAATTTTTGGTACTCAGCAACAGGGACAGTTTAAATTTATAGACTTCGTAATACCATGGATTCACCTGTTCAATTTGAGCAATCGCATCTGGACTATTCAGATTACCTGCTGTCTTTGCCAGGCTATGTAAAGGTGCGGAGATAAAACGAGATAATCGCCAAACAATAAAAAAAACTAAAAGATAAAAGAGGAAAATACCAATGCCAACTTTATATAAAATAGAGCGTGCTTGAGCCAATAAAGACTCGGTCGGTTGTTGAGAAACCACGATCCAGTTAGTAGAAGGAACGCGTGCGAAACCAGCCAGATTATCAATTCCTCGGCTGTTAATCAGACGAATTTTTCCGGAACTGGTCTGATTCATAAAAGCTAAGCCCGTATTATTAACTACGGTTTCTCCAATTCTTGCTCGTTCAGGATGAAAAATGATCCTATTGTTATTATCTATGACATACATATAGCCATCCTTATAGCTATATTTAATTGTGAGCAACTCACTAATAATATTATTCTTTTTTAAATAAATAGAACCGGTGACAAAACCAAGATACTTCCTATTCTGATCAAAAATTGGTTGAGTCATCAGTACAATCAGGTTTTTAGTTGCAGAATAATAGGGTGGAGAAATATAAGTTTTTTGGACCTTTAAGGATTCCTCTACCCCTAGAGTGTGCAAGACCATATTCTTTTTAAGAGTCAGGCTTGGGGGGGCAACTTCTTTAATTTTTCCTTGATGATCAAAAACTAAAACACTATTAAATTGTGATGACTGATTTTTCAGACGTGCAACTTCAGCTTGCAAAACAGCTTGATTATCGAAATTCTTTCCTAAAATGTTGGCACTATAGGCGAGCTGATCCAGCATAATCTTAAACTGCTGATCAGCATTAAGTGAAACTTTATGAGCATAATCATAGTTAAGTGATAAAGAATTCTCGATCAGCTGTTTTTTCTGAATGTAGTAACTCACGGCCAGTGAGATCAGAAATAAGCTGGCAACACTGAATATAACGAGATATAAAATTAAGGTTCTAAGATTAATCTTTAGCGAATCATTGTACTGACGGTGAAAAGCATGAATAAAATATTTGACCTTAGACATATTGTTGTCTATTCCGCGCCCCGATAAAAAGAAAAATTAGACTTTATTGCTAAACAAGCATAAGTCATTAAAATAATTGTGTTTCGTTTCTCATATTACAATATAAGTGCGCTTTGTATAGGATTATTTACCGCTTCAGGGTAATCCCTCGCTAAAAATAATAGGATCTAAAAACAGTAGAATTTTTTCTTAAGCTATAAAACTCGGTGAGGATAAGACAGGGCAGTATTAATGTAATGGTCTGGAAAAACTGATCATGCTCTAAGATCCAGTGGGCAGGGGAAATTTATTCGTGGGCTTGCGAGTCTCTATCAATGATTTTATTGTCTTGAGTGAATGGGAGTGAGCCTAAAACATTTTAGTTAATTTAACTTTTTTCCATATCATGAATTTATTTTAATAACAGTATTAAACTGCATTAAGCAACTTTTGAAGTTATACATGGAGTATAAAAAAGCTTGAAAATTAGATTGGAGTGGAATATGGAAGTTTTTATTATATTGTTGACATTAAAAGCTAAAAAATGCTCCGAAGATGCCGCTGCATGTCGTTACCCTTGAACCCTAAAGTTCAAGGTGGAGGCGACGCATACTTGCTGGGTTTCCTACTCGGGGTAGGCATACGCTCTAAATATGCAGAACGCCATCCTAAAGTGATGATATCGGCTCAGGGGAATCAGACCCGCTGGCGAACATCTCAGAGACAACTTTAGTATAACCCATCTTGCTACGATGGCAATGCTCTCGCGGCTGGATATGTAAACTTAGGTGACAACTGTTGCTGCTTTAAACAGAATGATTCAATTCATTCAGACCAAGCTTTCTACATCTTCTAAAATCGCGTCGAGAAGGCGTTCACAGTGTGCATATTCCTGTAGCGATTTATTGAGACTCAAAACTTCCTGCATTAATTCAAGTGCGACCATAATCACCAATTTGTTATGCTCAACACGTGGAGCTTTACGGCGGAATTCATGAAATTTTTCATTTAACAGGGCAGCCGCACGCTCTAGGTCTGCCTGTTCATCTGCAGTTGTTGCAACACGGAAAATCTGTTCAATCAGGCGTAGCTCAACGGTGACTTGTTCACTCATGATTCAACCTCTTCATTAACTTCTGTCGGGTGAGCAAGTTGCTGAATTTCTTGCGCGTTCTGATCCTGTGTGGTGCCAAGAATCGCCAAACGTTGGATAATCGCTTCTACTTTTGCACGTGCATGTTCATTTTTAAGCCGCAAACGTTCCCGATCCTGTTGCAGCTCCTGAATTTCCTGTTGACTCCGTCGTTGTTCATTTTGCAACTTTTCTTTTACAACGCGCAGTTCGTTACGTTCAGCTAAAATTTCCTGAAAACGGTTTTTTAAGTCGGTACTGCTTTTTTCAAGACGTCCATAACGTTCAGCCAAAGCGGTAGCATCTTGGTTAAGCTGATGATACTGGCTTTGTAAAGCTGACAGTTGCTCGGTCAGATTATCAATTTCTTCTTGTTTCTGGGTGATCAGACCATTCTTATGCACCACTTGCGCATGATGCTGTTCATCTGCCTGCGCTTTGTCGTGAATCAAAGCCTGATTTTCATTTTGGTAATCCGCTAAACGCGTTTTTAAAACGCCAATATGCGCTTGTAGACGCTGTAATTCTTCTAACATAACGTGGTCGCACAGTGTTGCAAACAAAGGTAATATATACGCAGTATAGAGATTGGATAAGCGAATGCAAGACGATATTTCAGGTTGGTCAGAATGGCACCGCAATTTTGTAGGCATTGAAGAAATTTCAAGCCCGAGTGAGTTACACGGGCTGTTGACCGGTATAGTTTGTGTTACACAGGCACCAAGTCGTGAAGAGTGGATCCAGATTTTATCCACCCTCAATGTGCCGGAATTACAAGATGATGCCCTGGTGATTTTGACGGATGAAGCTGATGATGTAGCGCATGCCTTGACAGAGGATGAACTGGACTATTTACCACTCTTACCTGATGACGATCACGTTTTGGCAGATCGTGTACAAGCCCTTGCGGATTGGTGTGCGGGTGTCGTGTTAGGTTTTGGTTTGGCATCGGGACATATCCGTGCTGATGAAATGGAACTGATTGAACATTTGCAAGATGTGGCGGCCGTCGAGTTTGAAGATTCAGACGATGATGAGGAAGGTGAAATTAGCTATCAAGAACTGTATGAATTTGTACGCTTGATTCCTGTGAGTTTATCGATTGGACGCAAGAAAATCAGTGTTGCTGAAAGTTCCTTGTTGCAAAACTTCCATGCGAAAGCAAAAAAGGGCCAAACAGCCTCTGAAAGCAATAGCGTTGTCGAAATGTTTACCCCGCACCGTCCGAGTTAATCGGACGCGTTGCGTCAATTTTTTTCTTTATCACCTTGCCGATTAAAAATAAGAGCCATCATGAAATTGACACAGACCGATTTTCGCCTCCGCCGAGACCGCCTTGCAGCCAAGATGGGGCCACAAAGTATCGCCATCATTGCGACCAGTCCGGTTGCGTACCGGAATCGTGATGCTGATTATAAATTTCGTGCTGATAGTAGCTTTTATTACCTGACGGGATTTGCTGAGCCGGAAGCGGTTGCGGTCATTGAAACGTTTGAGTCGGGTGAGGATTATTGCTATAGCCTGTTCTGTCGTGAACGCAACCGTGAAATGGAAATCTGGAATGGCTATCGTGCGGGGATGGATGGTGCAATCCAGGATTATGAGGCGGATGAGGCTTATGCAATCGATCTGCTGGATGAAGAAATACTGAAAAAACTGCTCGATAAACAGCGCTTGTATTATCGTATTGGACATCAGGCTGATTTTGATGCACGTGTGAGCCAGTGGATTAAGCAGGCTGATAGCCAGCAGCGCCGGGGGCATGGTTCGCCGGCTCAGGTCATACAGCTGGATCGGCTTCTGGATGAGATGCGTCTGATCAAGTCTGCTGAGGAAATTGAATTGATGCAGATCGCATCAAATATCAGTGCGCAAGCACATACCCGTGCGATGCAACGGGTACGTCCAGGCATGATGGAATATGCACTAGAAGCGGAACTGAATTATATTTTCGGTCAAAATGGCTGTGTACCTTCTTATAACAGTATTGTCGGTGGCGGGGCGAATGCTTGCATTCTGCATTATGTGGAAAACAATCAAATGCTGAAAAGCGGTGATCTGGTCTTGATCGATGCTGCTTGTGAATATGAATGTTATGCCTCGGATATTACGCGAACGTTCCCGGTCAATGGCAAATTCAGTCCAGAACAAAAAGCACTTTATGAGGTTGTTCTACAGGCACAGTTAGCCGCGATTGATGCTGTACGGATTGACCATTCTTACCGTGAGCCACATGAGGTTGCCGTAAAAATTCTCACTGAAGGTCTGCTGGATTTAGGCTTATTGCAGGGTGAGCTGAATGAACTGATTGAAACTGAAGCCTACCGTCAGTTCTATATGCATGGGACGGGACACTGGTTAGGGATGGATGTCCATGATGTGGGATCATATAAGGCAGAAGGTGAGTGGCGTCCTTATCAAGAGGGCATGGTGGTCACCGTAGAACCTGGCCTGTATATCGCTCCAGATGACGAAACTGTGGAAGAGAAATGGCGTGGCATTGGCATCCGGATCGAAGATGATGTCGTTGCTACAGCGGATGGACCTCGTATTTTAACAGCAGGTGTTGTAAAAACAGTCGCAGACATTGAACAGTTAATGGCTCAAGCCCAAGCATAATGGGTAGCAGCGATAAGGAGTAGAAATGGTGCAGCAGCAAGTCATGATTGTGGGTGGAGGGATGGTGGGACTCAGCTTGGCGCTGATGTTAGCCAAACAGAATATTGCTGTGAAGCTGCTGGAGGCCATTCGCTATCCACAAGAGCAGCAGGCTGAAGTGCCTTATCACTCCAGTTTTGATGCACGGAATACCGCTTTGTCACGTCGTACCGTACAGATCTATCAAAAGTTGGGGCTATGGTCAGCCTTGCAGCAGCATGCCACACCCATTTTGCAGGTTCATATTACTGAACAGGGCAGTTTTGGTAAGGCGCGTTTGTTGGCGGATCAGGAAAAAGTCGAAAGTTTTGGTCAGGTCATTGAAAATGCTTGGCTTGGCCGTGTGTTGCTGAGCCAGGTACGTCAGCAGCCTCTGATTGAACTGATTGATGGGGTTACCGTCACAGCGTTGCGTCAGGATGATCAGCAAGTCTATCTAGAAGCGACCCGTGGTGATGAAACCTTAAGCCTGAGTACCCAATTGCTGATCGCAGCAGATGGACGGGATTCATTCTGCCGTCAAGCACTCGGTGTGGGTGTGGATGTGCATGATTATGAGCAAGCTGCAATTGTAACCACAGTGCAAACCTCGAAACCGCATCAGCACATCGGTTTTGAACGTTTTAGCCCGCTTGGGCCATTGGCTTTATTGCCACTGCCTGGAGAATACCGTCGTTCCGTGGTTTGGCCAGTAAAAAAAGGCACTGAACAGGAATGGCTCGGTGAAGAAAATGACCAGCATTTTCTGGATGCCTTGCAAAAAACCTATGGTGATCGGGCTGGAAAATTTCTGAAAACAGCACAACGTTTTAGCTATCCATTGTCACAAGTACTGGCCCATCGCCAGGCTGTGGGACGTGTGGTATTGATGGGGAATGCTGCGCATACCATTCATCCGGTGGCCGGTCAGGGCTTTAACCTGTGTATGCGTGATGCCGATGTGTTATTACGCTATTTGAACCAGCAACAGGCAAATGATGCTGATTTGGGTGATCCAGAAGTATTAAAAGCCTATGAACAGGCACGTCTTCCCGATCAGCGACGCGTGATCAAGTTCTGTGATTCCGTGGTGCGTGGCTTTAGTAACAACAATCCATTGCTGAAATTATTACGCAATACCGGATTGATTGCTTTTGATGTCATTCCGGGGGTGAAACCACTGGTGGCGAATTATGCTATGGGGTTAAAAGCATGAATGAAACCAAAGATGTGGTGATTATTGGCGGTGGTCTGGTCGGGGGGCTGACCGCCTTATTACTGGCACAGGCCGGTGTACAGGCGACTGTACTTGATGCTGCACCGATTCAGGATGAGGCTCAAGTTTTGGCTGTTGCCAATCCACGGGTATTGGCACTGAGTCAGGCCACCATGCACTTGCTCCGCACAGTCGGGGTGTGGGACAAACTGGCACGTCATATGCCCTATACAGGCATGCACGTCTGGAACAAAAATGGCTATGGTGAAATCATGTTTGGCCAGGCATCTGACCGATTCCCCGCTGCTGAACAATGGTTAGGTTCCATGGTTGAACCGAGCATTTTGAACCTGGCGATCCAGCAACAGATGGTGCAGCAGGTGCAGGATTACCGTACGCAGGTCAAAGTGACACGACTGGAACAGGATGTGCAAGGATGGCGCATTCAGCTGGCAGATGGTACCCAACTCAAGGCTAAGCTAGTGATTGGTGCCGATGGAGCCAACTCTTTTGTACGCGAGCAGGCGATGATCGGTTTGGATCTCTTGGATTATCGTCAGGCAGCGATCAGTTGCGCGATTAAAACAGCCCAACCGCATTTACACGTGGCACGACAAATCTTCTTGCCGACCGGTCCATTGGCTTATTTGCCGATGGCCAGCCTGCATGCTGCCGAGCAGGGCTTCTGGCAGTCGATTGTCTGGACGTTGCCAGATGATTTTGCTGATGAGTATTCCGCCTTGGACGATGAGCAGTTCAAACAACTGCTTACACGGGAAAGTCATTATATGTTGGGTGAAGTGCTTGAGGTTCGTTCGCGTGCACAGTTTCCTTTAAAAGCACGTTCTGCACAGTTGTATGTGAAACCGGGGTTGGCTCTGGTCGGTGATGCAGCGCATGTCATCCATCCTTTGGCAGGACAAGGCGTGAATATTGGTTGTCTGGATGCGGCAGTGTTGTGTGATGTCTTGTTGCATGATTTACAGCGTGGGGTCTGGGCACACGAGCAAACTTTACAGCGCTACGCTCACCGCCGTAAAGGACAAAATGAGGCCATGATGCATAGCATGTCCGCGATTGGCTGGCTGGAAAGCTCTGAATTTTCTCCATTGATCTGGGCGCGTAATTTTGGTTTGAAGCAGGTCAATCAGTCTGAATTGCTTAAGCAGATGTTTATGCAGCAGGCCGCTGGATTACAGGCATTACAGGGAACCCGTTACGCCGCTTGAGGCAAGTGTGTTGTTTTTTAAACAAACATCAATATAAGATTACTAAGATGGCTAAAAAAAATACGATTTTTTCGTATTTAGCTCTTTGCGAAACTCAGAGAGATTGCTAAATTTCTTCGTAATTCATTCCCATGCAGGATGGGGTAACAGGATGTCATTTGTGGGGAGAGAGAAATGACGGATATTAATGATTTTGACGATGCAGAAGATGTAACAGTCGACGAAGACGAGGCGAAGGCTGCCGAAAAAGGTGCAGATAGCGAAGATGGCACCTCTGATGCAGACCTTGCTGAAGCTGAAACGCTCACTGTTACCGCAAAACAAAAACAGCGCCAGGCCCTAGAAGATGAAATAGCGGCTTTCTTGGCGCGCGGTGGAAAAATTACCGAAGTTCCACCGGATGAAGGTCAGGCGTAGTTAATACGACAAGCACAAAAAAGCATCACAAATGTGATGCTTTTTTTATATAAGGTTGCTTATTTTTGTTCGGTCAGTTCTAGTGCACGTTGATAGGCAATTTTCTTTTTGATCCCGGTAAGATCCGCAGCAAGCTGAGAAGCTGCTTTGACCGACAGATCTTGTAATAACCGTGTCAATAACTGATCCAGTTTTTCCTGTTCCATGTTCTTTTCTTGTGTGGCTCCACCTACCACCACGACAATTTCACCTTTCTGCTGGTGATGATCCTGTGCAATAAAGGTGGCCAGTTCACCTAAGGTCATTTTTTTGATGGTTTCAAAGGTTTTGGTGATTTCACGGGCAAAGCCAACGGGACGTTCTGCACCAAATACCTTAGCCATGTCTTGAATGCATTCCAGAATGCGATGCGGCGCTTCATAAAAGATCAGGGTTTGTGTCTCATCTTTGAGCTTTTCTAATTGCTGTAAACGTTGGGATTGTTTGGATGCAAGAAAGCCTTCAAAACTGAAACGGTCACTGGGTAAACCCACTGCACTTAAAGCGGCAATTGCAGCACAAGCGCCTGGAACAGGAATGACACGGATCTGATGCTCCTGTGCCGCACGTACCAGTTTAAAGCCAGGATCACTAATTAACGGGGTCCCTGCATCGCTCACCAAAGCTAGACTTTCACCAGCCAACAGTTTTTCAATCAGACTATGAATTTTGTTGCTTTCATTATGATCATGGCAGGCGGTCAAGGGGGTACTGATATTAAAGTGCTTGAGCAATTGTGCAGACTGGCGGGTATCCTCTGCAGCGATCAGCGAAACCGACTTTAACACTTCTACGGCACGAAAGCTCATATCATCCAGGTGCCCAATCGGGGTAGCAACAACGTATAGCGGGGCACTCATGTGGAACTCCAGGATCAGATCAGCAAAATCGGTGTTTCTCTTAAAGATGAGAAAGCGAAAGAAAGGATGCTGCTGATTGTACCTGAAATGCCTGTTGAGGTCTAAGCGCTTTGCAAATCAACAAAAAACTGTTATCACATCAGGTGTTCGCACAAGATAAGAAAAATAACGAGGTTCTGATGGCACTTGCATCACGCACTTTGGGTCAATGGGCTGAACAGCAAGCCAGCCATTTTCTGCAGCAGCAAGGCTATCAGCTGCTACGGCAAAATTATCATTCCCGTTATGGGGAAATTGATTTGATCATGCTACAGGCTCAGCAACTGGTCTTCGTTGAAGTGAAAGCACGTCAGCGAGGCGGTTTGCTGCGAGCTGAGGAGAGCATTAGTTCCAGCAAACAACGGAAAATTATTCAGACTGCCCAGCATTTTTTGGCTCATGCGATTGAATATCAGGATTTTTACTGCCGTTTTGATGTGATTTGCCTAGAGATTTCTTCAACAATTGCAAAAACAGTACAGCAAGATTTTCCTCACCTCATTTATGATCTGCAATGGATTGAAAACGCATTTACATTGGATTAAGAGTTCATTACTCTTTGAAATAGATCTAAATATAAACGCTGATTGAATAGACCAACATTGAAGATGAATAGGGAGTCTGACGGAGTGTCTAAACGTATTGTAATGGCTCTGCTCTGTGTAGCAAGTTTATCAGGTTGTGCAAGTTTTATTGCAAGTGGTACAGGGCCAGCACCGGTCGGGAATGACCTCGGCACTCGCTCTTTGGGGCAGGTATTTATCGATTCTTCGATTGAGCGGACGGCCAATATTAATCTTTATAAACTGGATCCACGCTTCAAACAGTCACGGGTAAATATTGAAAGTTTTCATAGCAATGTGTTGTTGACTGGGCAGGTGCCAGACCAGCATTTAAAACAGTTAGCTGAAGACAACGTCCGCGCGATGAGTGATGTCAAAGCCGTGCACAACTACATTACCATTGGCGATAAAATTGGTTATGCCAGCATCATGCAGGATGCTGCGGTAACAGCGAATACCCGTGGTCTGATTGTGAAAGCGCCAATTGTGAATAGCAATAAAGTGCTGGTGCATACAGAAAATGGCGTATTGTATGTCATGGGTCGTTTAAACAATGCTGAAATTAATGACCTGAATCAGGTCCTGCAGCAAGTTGGCAATGTAAGTAAAATCATCACCTTGATTGATAATACGGAACAGATGCAATCTGCCATACAACCCATCGCAATGGTGAATCCGGGGCAGAGCAATTTTGTACAGCCGGACGTGCAGACACCTGTTGCAATTGATCCTGATGCCGCCGAGCCAACAAATGCCCAGTAAACCACAACAAATTGTCCAGCGTCTGAATGATAAAGTACAGCAGGTCTCTCAGAATTTCCGGTTGTATGATATCGGCAGTTACGCACTGAACCGTTTTATTGCAACCGAGTATTTTGAGCTGCTGCCGAATATTGCCTATGGTTTGAAAGGGCGTCAGCGCTTAGATTTGTATCGCTCCTGCATGCCACGACCGCATCGCCCTTTATTGGTGTTTGTACACGGGGGTTCCTGGCAACATGGTGACAAGAAAGACTATAAGTTTATTGCCGAGGCTTTTTGTCGTGAAGGCTATGATGTGGCGGTGGTGAATTATCATCTGGCACCAGAACACATTTTTCCGGCTTACATTGATGACCTGACATTGGCATTAAATCATTTGCATCAACATCAGCACAAATATCAGATCTCAACCGAGAATCTGGTCCTGATGGGGCACTCCGCGGGTGCCTTTAATGTGATGTCCGCTTTGTATCATCCTGAGCCTTGTAGCCTGCATTGTCGTGAACAGATTAAAGCGGTTGTAGGGATTGCAGGGCCATATCATTTTGATTACAAGGGTGATCCACTATCACAGCATGCGTTCGATGAGCATATTCCTTTCCAGCAGGTCATGCCCTATTACTTCGTGGATCAAAATCCGGTACATCACTACTTGTTGATGGCAGCAAATGACCAGATTGTGCAGGAGAGTAACAGTTGGGATTTGCATCAGGTATTACAAGAAAAGGGGAATCACAGCCAGGTGGCTGTGATCCCGAATACCGGACATATTACCATTGTGGGCAGTTTGTCGAGCTGGTTTAGTCGTTATTTCAAGACGAAGGAGACCATCTTGCAGATGTTAGAGCAGACTTTTGCTCAGCGATGAAAGCATTTTGGCTTACATCGCATGTCCGTGAATGATGTGCATGATCATGGCATGTGCCACGCTACCTTTAAAAGGAATTTCAGGTAGCTGATCAAATTTAAAGAAAGCGGCATCATAAATTTCGTCTTCCTGAATTTTGATCTTACCGGAGTCATATTCAGCATGGAAAGCGATCATCAGATTGCTTGGGAAGGGCCAAGGCTGGCTAGAAATATAGCGAATATTTTTCACCTTAACACCGACTTCTTCTAATGTTTCGCGCTCAACCGCCTGTTCAAGCGTTTCACCCACTTCCACGAAGCCGGCAATCAGGCCATACATTTTGCCCTTATTGCGAATTGACTGTGCCAACAGGATTTCATTGCCTTTGGTAATAATCGTAATGACACAAGGCTGAATTCGCGGATATTGGCTGTATTTACAGGCCGGGCAGACCATGGCGTATTGTGTTGGGTGAATTTCGGTAGCATGGCCACAATGGCTGCAAAACTTGTGATTGCGGCGCCATTCTAGTAATTGAACCGCTCGGCTGGCCTGTTCAAATTGGGTGCGATCCCAAATGGTCACGAGTTGCCGAATGGGAACGAGTTGAAAACCTTCAGGAATGGTTTCGCTATCAAGTAGATCCCGAGCAATGACGTGGTCACCTTCAGTGAAGAGTAGATCGTCTTCTAGACGTTCAACTTGAGGGAGTTGAAACTGCTCGTCAACGAGCAGTTTCTGTTCATGAAAAATATAAGCAAGTGATAATTCAGACATTTAGATCGTTGCAGAAGCGAGTTGTTGACTACTCGATAATGCTACATCAAACATTGAATGTAAAACAGGTTGTTTATTTTTTAAATTCTCGATGAGCATTTCAGCACTGGCCAGTGTGTCCAACACCAGGTTGATCTGAGCTTTCTCAACACTCTTTTGTTGCTCAATCTGTTGCTGAATAAATATCGCAGATTGCAAGAGGGCATTTTGTCCTTCCTGAGCGCCTAAGAATAAAATGGCACCGCCAACCTCTTTCAGCTGGGCAGGAACAGCCGTTAAACTGTTCACATCCTGATCCTGTAAATATTGTACCAATGACTGGCTACAGAGCTCGATCAGACTTTGCGTTTCAGTTAATAAAACCACATGGGCTTCATCCAGACGATCCAGTGAAATTTTCATGTTGTTGACTGGAAGCTGCAGGCGACTAGAAGTATGGCGACGTTCCAGAATTCCGATGGCATTCATAGCAGACAAAATCGCATTCATCAGGTTGTGGGCAAAATTTTCCTCATGCAGAACGTCTGGCTGAGTCAACGCTGCGGCCTGATTACAGAGCTCATGATAGGCATCATGCAGATCTAATACTTTAAAGATATTCGCCAGTTCTTTCAGTTTACCTTGCAGTTCCTGGGTTTTTTCAGGACTCATGTTTTGGTAGTTGTATTCAATCTCGTTACGGATTTGTGCCATTTCGGTCGTTACCAGCGTACTGATATTGCGAATGGTGTCATAATCCGGACCATATAACTGTGTGCTAAACACACGTAATTGGGTGTCGGTGAGGGAATCTTCAGCAATATTTAGCTGTTCACGAATGTGATGCGAAATCTCATCTTCTTGGCTGATACATAAACTCAGTACATCTGCACTATCTGCCAAGCTAGCCTTGAATTCACTAGGTGCTGCAAAGAACTGGGCCATATTGTATTCGATCTGGATGAATGCGCGTAGACGGGCATCGTTCAGGAACAGTTCATCAATATGGTTGAAAGCGACATAAACCAGATTCCAGTATTGCTCGCTTGGCTGTTGCTGAGCGAGACCTGCCAGATAAGTACCGACCAGTTTAATTCCCTGACGATCTAATTCAGCGGCCTGTTGTTGAAGCAGCTTGTGCAGGCAGAGTTTATAAAGCTGATGCACATAGCCTGATTTTTCCAATTGTGGTGCTTGTGGAAGCTGAAAATTCGGGTTGACGCAGTCTAAGAGTGGCTCAATGTGTTGGCCTTCATTGGTGAGTGCCTTGCCCAAGGCGAGTTCTAATCGATTCAAGGTGTCATGCAAGAACTGCGGGACGGTCACTTCACGTAAGCAAATGAATTCGATATAGCGCTTCAACATGGTGGTGCCTTCACTCAGCGCCAGCATGTCCTGTGTATTAATTTCACTTGGATTGGCCATGATCTTGTGCATCAATTCTGCTGAATACTGCGCAATCCGGGCAAGTTGTGGCATGTCGATTAGAGCAAGGACTTGAGCACACTGTTCAAACTGATTGAGTGCATCATCTATACCAAAAGGAAGGGTCTGGTCTTCGGCCAACGCACTTACTGCAGATTCCACCAGTTTAATCGAGTTATCAACCTCATTTTTTATTATCAATAATGCAGTCGGGTCGAAGTGAATAGAGGTTTGGTAAGACATGTATCTGCACCTTTCCTAGTGTTATTTCTGTTGTGTAGGCCCCAAAAAAGGGGCTAATTTGTTCAAGCTCAAATATAGCCTAACTTTTCAGGCTTTAAATACAAAAAATAACAAAGCCTTCAAAATTTATTTAGCAAAAAAGCAAGACTCTCCATGTTTTTCTTCATATTGTTTGACCCAAGTCTCATGTATGGCGAGCTCTTGCTCACTTGGCAGAATAACCGGCAAGTCGACTTGCAACAGTGGTCGGCTACTTTGGCCGGACTGGCTTTCGTGATGTGAAAGAGCGTCCATATCGAAAGAGACCTGACCGCCGGTCATCGCCAAATAGACATCTGACAGAATCTCTGCATCAAGTAACGCACCATGGAAGGTACGATCACGTGCAGGGATTTCATAACGTCTAACGAGGGCATCCAAGGAGTTTTTCTGTCCAGGGTGTTTGCTCTTGGCCAAGGCCAAGGTGTCCGTCACTTCACAGACCTCGGATAATGCCAGTAGTCCTGCACGTTTGAACTCCATATCCAGAAAGTTCATATCGAAGGTGGCGTTGTGCGCAATAATTTCGGCGCCTTTTAGGTATTCGAACAAAACATCGGCGATTTCGGCATAGGTCGGTTTGTCCTGCAAGAACTCATCAGTAATACCGTGCACGTTCACTGAATCACCGACCGGTTTTTGCGGATTGATATAAATGTGAATCGAGCTACCCGTAAGTTTGCGGTTGACCATTTCAATCGCACCGACCTCAATGATGCGATCCCCATCTTGATAATAAAAACCGGTGGTTTCTGTATCGAGGATTAGTTGGCGTGGACCATGTAATTCGAGTTGAGCTGGGGTGATTTTAATTTGTGGATGTACTGCACCTAATCCTATTTCTGATTCTTGAGTGGTTACAGTTTCTTCTGCCGCTTCCATTAAGGTTGTTTCTTCCTCAGCTGAATCATCGTCTAATAATTCAAAGCCGAAAGGATCATCGAGGAGCCAGTCCTGTTCTTGAGGTGTATCCGTATCGATGACTGTTTCGCTCAGCAGGTTTTCACTACTTTTAAGATGGTTCTGGCTGACCTGATCTGCACCGAGATTGGCCAGTTGGTCGGCCATTTCATTACCGGGATGACCGGCATGGCCTTTGATCCAGTTCCATTCAATCTGGCGTTTTTGACAAACGGCATCCAGTTTTTGCCATAAATCCGGATTTTTGACATCTTTCCAGTTTTTCTTTTTCCAGCCCTGAATCCACTCTGTAATGCCCTGTTTGACGTAATTGGAGTCAGTCCAGACAATCAGTTTCGCCTCCATTGGGCAAAACGAAACGCCTTCAATCGCGGCAGTTAGCTCCATGCGGTTATTGGTGGTTTGTGCTTCACCACCAAACAGTTTGTGCTCACCTTGTTCAGTAATGATATATGCGCCCCAACCGCCCAAGCCCGGATTGCCGCGGCAAGCTCCATCAACATAGAGAGTGATTGTTTGTGACATAGATCAAAAATCCAAAAACGTGTGAGTGGGAAAAAGCGAAAACATGAAAAGTTATTGTATACGGAAATGGCTTTTTTCAACCTTGCCAAAATGCTTTTTTTAAATTTCTTGTAACATTTCTGCCTGAAACCCGCTAAATTATGGCCTTGTCTCTCAGACATGCTTCAATAAAATGGCATATCTAAAAAATAAATTTTCACGCGAGTTGTTGGAACTTTTTATGTATAAATCCACCACTGCGATGTGGCAGCCTTCTGCATCGGTCTTTTTTAAAATTACGCTCTTAAGTTCGGCCTTGGCAGCGTTGGGGATTACGACAGGTTGTTCTTCCACTCAAAGTGCAACAACAGTAAATAAATCTAATAACTTAAACTCGAATTATTTAGATGCAGACAGTCTCGATTCACTCGAAGATTTGTTATCCGCAACGGATATGCAGGCAGTAGAGGGGGATCGTCTGCTCATTCTGAAGCATGGTGATGTGTGGAAGCGCATGACGGTGGGTTTCAAAATGGATCTGGATCATTGGGATCCGCGTATTGAAGCACAGCGTAACTGGTTTATTTCGCGTCAGCCCTATCTGGATCGTCTAAGTGCGCGTGCCAGTCGCTATTTGTATCACACGGTGAAAGAAGCCGAGCGTCGTGGCTTGCCTACTGAACTCGCTCTGTTACCTGTGATTGAAAGCTCTTATGATCCCGCAGCGACCAGTAGTGCAGCAGCAGCGGGTTTATGGCAGTTTATTCCGAGTACCGGACGCATCTATGGTCTAAAGCAAACCGATTTATATGACGGCCGTCGTGATGTCGTGGAGTCTACCCGCGCTGCCTATGAGTTTTTAGGTGGCTTGTATAATCAGTTTGGTTCTTGGGAGCTGGCATTAGCGGCATATAACGCGGGCCCAGGCCGTATTCAGCAGGCAATTAACCGCAATAAAGCAGCCGGTTTGCCGACAGATTATTGGTCATTAAAACTGCCGCAGGAAACCATGAACTATGTGCCGCGTTTCCTGGCTGTCGCTCAAATTATCAAAAATCCGCAAGCATATAATGTACGTTTGCCTGCCATCGCGAATCGTCCGCACTTTCGTGAAGTTCAGGTGCCAGCTGCCGTATCCTTGAATGAAGTATCGGCCATTACCGGTTTGAGTCGTGCTGAACTGTATTCATTAAACCCAGGTTACCGTGCTGAGCATATTGATCCGTCTAGTCCAATGCGGATTTTGATTCCAGCCGATCTGAGTCCTACAGTGGACAGTAAATTACGTGGTTTAAAGGCAAATACAGGATTGTTGGCCAGTACACAGCCGGTTTTATCTGATTCAACTGCGGGAAGCAGTACCTCTACGGTACAAACCATTCGTCCTTCTAAAAGTACTCCACCGCCGATGCAGGCTAGTGTGACGCCTGTAAAAACGCCAGTGGCGCCTGCAGTGAGTCACAGTAAAAAAATCTCGACACCACGTGGCTCGGATGCGCTGGCTGCCTTCGCAGGTTCTGCGGATATTCCAAGTGCACCGCGTATTCCAGTGGCTGTTACACCTGCAAGCAATATTCAGCCGGTTAGGATTGAACCACCGATCAGCGCTCAAGAACGCGAACAGTTACAGGCTGCGGTAAAAGCAGAAAATCAGAGTAAGAGTGTCGAAGAGGTTCTACAGCCCAAAGCTTCTCAGGCTGAAAAAGATCAAGTAGTGGCCGAGTTAACAGCTTTGGCACCTCAAGGGACAGAAATTGTCGATCCTTATGATGGCAAGATCAAGCTTACCGCGATCCAAACCAGTCAGTCCGTAGCAGAACAGCAGGGCAAAGAAGTGAGCAAAGGGTTTGCTTATCCAAAAGCCTTGGCTGAAGTGACACCAGCAGATTCAGCTGAAGCCAAACTCAACCGTGGTAAAAACTACGTCAAGACAGATGCTGAAGTAGTTGTAGTACCACCAAAAGGCAAACGTAGTACTTATACTGTCATGTCAGGAGATACCTTGGCACTCATCGCCATTAAAAATGGGGTGAACTGGCGTGATGTCGCGAAGTGGAATCAAATTGATCCAGATGCGACCTTATATGCGGGTACGCCGTTATATCTCTATGATGCAAAACCGCAAGCTGCGATTGATAAACCAAGTCCAAAACCTGCAAGCAAACCTGAAATTTATCTGGTGAAAGCCAATGATAGCTTAACCAGTGTGGCGAATCAGTTTGAACTGTCTTTGCAGGACTTGGCACAGTGGAATGATTTGACAGTGAGCAGCGGATTGCGAGTGGGGCAAAAACTGGTGTTACAGGCACCAGTGGATGAAAACCCAAAATCAGCTGCAAAACCGGTATCCACTACTGCCAATCCAATCAAGACAAAATCTTATACTGTACAACGTGGCGAATATTTGCAGTTGATCGCGGAACGTTATGATCTCTCGAATCAGGAATTGGCGGATTTAACACCAGGACTGACCGCAGGTAGCAAGTTACTGGCTGGACAGAAAATTAATGTACCGGCCAAAGCAGTCACCGGCATTGAAAAACCTGCAGAGGTGAAAGTCCGGGCAACGAAAGCTGAAACTACCAAAGCCCCACCAGCTTATAAAACTGAAAGCTATAAGGTACAACGTGGAGATACCTTGTATAGTATTGCCAACCAGTCAAAAATCAGTTTGAGTGAACTCGCTGAACTGAATGATTTGAGTAATACGAGTGGCTTGCGTGTGGGGCAAACAATTCAGATTCCGGCGGGTAGTACGACTCCAGCGACGTATGTTGTGCAGTCTGGCGATACCCTGATCGGCGTGGCGAATAAATACAATCTGCAATTGGATGACCTTGCTGATCTGAATGGATTAAGTCGTCAAGCCGGTTTGCGTGTTGGCCAGAAAATTAAGCTGACCGGTGAGCCCGTTGCTGCTGTCAAAGAAGAAATGACTTCTAAGGCCTCTCCTGAATTCCACGTGGTGAAGTCCGGTGAGACTTTAACGAGCATTGCAAAGAAATACCATTTACAGTTGAACTATTTAGCTGAATTGAATGGATTGTCACGTGGCAGTAGTGTTCGTGTTGGGCAGCGTTTGAAGTTAGAGGGTGAAATTGACAAAGCTGAAGTTGTGGCCAAAACTGAAATAAATTCAAAAGCAGCAGTTAAAACCAGTAATGCAAATACTGAAAAATATACCGTCAAAGCTGGGGATTCTTTAACCTCAATTGCTGCACGTGTCGGCATTTCAATCAAAGAATTGGCCGAATTGAATGACTTGAGCCCACGCAGTAGCTTGCAACGTGGACAGACCATTTTGGTACCCAAACGCTTCACGGAATATAAAGTGAAACGTGGTGATACCTTGATTGGCCTGGCCAGCAAATATGGTCTGCAAAGTCAGGAACTGGCTGAAATGAATGATTTGAAACCAAGCACTACATTGCGTATTGGTGATGTGATCAAGGTGCCAAATTTATAGGAAGGACATGAGCACGATGCGTCAGTTTTATACTCGGGTTCCATCACTCGCACTTGTATTCGGACTCAGTATGCTGGCGCAAGCTGTGTCTGCTGCCTTGCAGACCACGCCGTATATCGCCTTACATACCCAGCCACGCTATAGTGGCTTGGCCGCCCTGCCTTATGCGAATCCCAAGGCTCCTAAAGGCGGTTTGCTCAGTACCGCTAGCATGGGAACCTTTGATAATTTAAACAGCATGAATGGCAAGGGGAGTTCCACCGAAGGGGTTAATTATCTATTTGATTCCCTAATGGACAGTTCATTGGATGAGCCTGGTGTACTGTATCCGCTGCTGGCAGAGAAAGTCACCTTTGATCCAGAAAAAACCAAATTCGTGATTTTTCATCTTAATCCTAAAGCCCGTTTTAGCAATGGTCAGCCGTTGACTGCACAAGATGTCAAATTCACCTTTGATACCTACCAGAGCAAAGCCAACCCGGGATTGCAGATGTATATTTCGGATCTGGCAAAAACTGAAGTCTTGTCCAAGTACCAAGTCAAATTTCATTTTAAATCTGACAATAACTCGGAAATGCCACTGATTCTGGCGACCTTGCCGATTTATTCCAAGCAGGACTGGCAAGGCAAGGACTTCAGCCGTATCAGTATGCAGCCGATTTTGGGGTCAGGACCCTATGTGATTGACCGGATTGATGCCGGACGTAGTATTACCTATAAACGCAATCCCAATTATTGGGGGAAAGATCTGGTCATCAATCGTGGCCGTTATAATTTTGACAAAATCAAATATGTCTATTACCGCAATCTAGATATTGCCTTTGAAGGTTTTAAATCTGGGCAATATACCCTGCATGAGGAAATGACTGCGCGTAAATGGGTCACCGAATATCGGTTTCCTGCAGTGACGGCCGGAATGGTAAAAAAATACCGTTTCCAGCATCACAACCCGATTGCCACACAAAGTTTTATTTTTAATACCCGCCGTAGTCCTTTTCAGGATATCCGTCTACGCCAAGCTTTAACATATGCCTATGATTTTGAATGGCAAAACAAGGCGCTGTTTTATGGTCAGTATCGACGCCTGCAGAGTTATTTTAGCAACAGTGAGTTAGAGGCACGCGGTACACCAAGTGCTGCAGAAATGCAGATACTCAAACCGTTATTGTCGGGTTTGCCGCCCTTACAGCGTCAAGGGGTCATGTTGAACTGGAAATATCCGGTTTCCGATGCCAGCGGATTTAACCGCAATAACCTGTTGGTTGCCCGTCAAATGCTGTTAGACGCGGGTTATCCAATTCGCGGAGGGCAACTTTATGATCGTCAGGGCAAGCCGATCCAGATCGAATTCCTGATTCATCAGGATGGTTTACAGCGCACCTTGATGCCATTTGTCCGCAATCTGAAAAAACTCGGGATTGTGGTGAATATCCGTCAGGTTGATTTGCCGCAATATATTGAACGGATGCGCCGCTTTGATTTTGATATGACCACTGGGGTCATGCCGCAGTCACTGACGCCGGGGAATGAACAGGCTCAGCTCTGGGGTAGTGCTGCTGCGGATCAGGTTGGCAATTTCAATTATGCCGGGATCAAGAGTCCGGCAATTGATCAAGTTGTACAAAGTGTGATTCGTGCGCCGAACCGGCAACAACTGGTGATTCGTACCCGTGTATTGGACCGTTTATTGCGTGCAGGTTATTATCAGATTCCAACCTACGGTAAAGGTGAGAACTGGCTGGCTTATTGGAACATGTATCGTCAGCCACAAATCAAGCCTAAACTGTCTACCGGGATTGATTATTGGTGGGTCGATTCTAGACAGGCACAAAAAGTAAACCAATACCTACGTCAACAATAACTACAGCTTAAAGTCATAAGGAACCTCGTTTCGATGGGCACATATATATTAAAAAGACTGCTGTTGATTATTCCTACGCTGTTTTTCATCTTGCTGATTAACTTTGTGGTGATTCAGCTGGCACCCGGAGGCCCTGTCGAGCAAGCCATTCAGCAGGCAGAAAGCTTTCAGGGAATGAAAGGTGCTGCTGGGGCGGAAACGGCAAATACGCCGAATAGTCATTATCAGGGTGCACGTGGTCTCAGTGAAGAAATGGTGGAGAAAATTAAGGCCCAGTATGGCTTTGACAAGTCAGCGCCAGAACGTTTCTGGATTATGCTGAAGGGGTATCTGACGCTGGATTTTGGTACCAGTTTTTTTAAAGACAAACCAGTGACTCAGCTTCTCTATGAAAAAATGCCGGTCACCATTTCCCTGGGATTATGGAGCACCTTGCTGATCTATCTGGTGTCGATCCCGCTGGGCATCAAAAAAGCCAAACAGCATGGCATGATCTTTGATAAAGCGACCTCCTTGTTGCTGGCCGTGGGTTATGCAGTTCCGGCTTTTGTGTTTGGTGTATTGTTGATTGTTTTTTTTGCTGGGGGAAGCTACTTTCAATGGTTCCCGTTACAGGGGCTGGTTTCAGAAAATTTCTATGAACTCAGCTGGCTAGATAAGATTCAGGATTATTTCTGGCACATGACCCTGCCATTATTGACCATGGTGTTGGGCAGTTTTGCCGGCCTGACCTATCTCACGAAATATTCTTTTATGGAAGAGCTGAACAAGCAATACGTTCTGGCGGCGCGCGCCAAAGGCTTGAGTGAAAACCGTGTATTGTATGGACACGTGTTCCGCAATGCCATGCTGATTGTAATTGCGGGCTTGCCTGAGGCATTGATTGGCATTTTCTTTGTCGGCAACCTGTTTATCGAAATTATTTTTAATCTGGATGGCTTGGGGTTACTCGGTTTTGAAGCCGTGGTGCAACGTGATTATCCGGTAATTTTTGGCACCCTGTTTATTTTTACCTTGTTGGGACTACTCTTGCGGCTGGTCAGTGATGTGTTGTACCAGATTATTGACCCACGGATTAACTTTGATGCACGAGGAGTGAAATAATGTCTCCTCTCATGCAAGCGCGTTTACAGCGATTTAGAAAAAATAGACTCGGCTTTGGCTGTCTGATCGTTTTTATCGTGGTCTTTGTGTTGTCTGTTGCGGCAGAGTTGATCGCGAATGACAAACCGCTATTGGTTCGTTATGACCAGCAATTTTATCTTCCTATCCTGAAGCGTTATCCCGAAACCACCTTTGGCGGTGTATTTGAAACAGAAGCCGATTATAAAGATCCGGTGGTGCAACAATTAATTGAGGACAAAGGGTGGGCGATCTGGCCACTGATTGAATATTCCTATCAGACACCGAATCTGGACTTGGCTGTTCCAGTGCCTTCCCCCCCGACAGCTCAAAACTGGCTCGGCACCGATGATCAGGGGCGTGATGTCCTGGCACGGATTCTTTATGGCCTGCGGGTTTCTCTGCTGTTCGGTTTTGCCCTGACGTTTATTTCGGCCATTCTCGGCATTTTGGTCGGTGCATTGCAGGGCTATTACGGCGGTTGGGTGGATCTGTTTGGACAGCGGGTATTGGAAGTCTGGGGTGGCCTACCGATGCTGTTTATGGTGATGATTCTGGTCAGCATGTTTACCCCGAATGTGTACTGGCTGTTTTTGATCATGTTGCTGTTTGGCTGGCCGGCACTGGTCGGATTGGTGCGTGCAGAGTTTTTACGCGCGCGTAATTTTGATTATGTCCGTGCTGCGCGTGCACTCGGGGTGAGTGATCGTACCATTATGTTCCGGCATATTTTGCCCAATGCGATGAGTTCATCGCTGTCACAATTGCCTTTTATGCTCACGGCGAATATTACTGCTTTAACCGCTTTAGACTTTCTGGGTTATGGTCTACCACCCGATGCAGCCTCCTTGGGGGAACTGCTTTTACAAGGTAAAAACAACCTGAATGCCCCTTGGTTGGCACTGTCTGGCTTTTTTACCTTGGCCCTGGTGTTGTCACTGTTAATTTATATTGGGGAGGCGACACGCGATGCATTCGATCCAAGACGCCAATAAGCCGATTGAGCCCTGTCTGAGCGTACGGCATTTACAGATTCAAAATGCCCAGCAGCAATCTTTGGTCCAAGACCTGAGCTTTGATCTGTATCCCGGTAAAACACTGGCGATTGTTGGGGAAAGTGGTTCAGGAAAGTCGATCAGTAGTCTGGCACTGTTGGGATTGTTACCGAGTAGTCTATCTGTTTCCGGACAGGCTTACCTGCAAGAGCAGGATCTGCTGGCTCTTCCTGAAGCTCAGAAACGTCAGATTCGCGGCCATAAAATTGCAATGATTTTTCAGGAACCGATGACTGCGCTTAATCCACTGCATCGGGTTGAAAAAATCATTGGTGAAACGCTGTTGCTGCAAGGCTGGCCGAAAGCTCGCGTGCGTGAGCGGGTTATTGATCTATTAAATGACGTGGGTATTCCTGAGCCAGAAAGTAAACTGCGACGTTATCCGCATGAGCTGTCTGGAGGGCAGCGCCAGCGTGTGATGATCGCAATGGCACTGGCCTTGGATCCCGAGATTCTGATTGCAGATGAGCCGACGACTGCACTGGATGTCACCTTACAAGCACAAATCCTGAACTTGCTGCAATCTTTGCAACAAAGCCGTTGTATGGCACTGATCCTGATCAGCCATGATTTGAATCTGGTACAGCGTTATGCAGATCAGGTGGTTGTAATGAATCAGGGCCGCGTAGAGGAACAGGGGGCCGTGCAGGATATTTTTAGCCAACCCAAGGCGGCTTATACTCGGCATTTGCTTAACCATGATTTTGGCGAAGCATTACAGTTGCAGCCTCAGCAAACACTATTGCAGCTTAGCGCTGTTGGCGTGAAATTCCCCATCAGACAAGGCCTGCTCAACCGGATCAAAGATTATTATGTCGCGGTTGAGCCCTTGGATTTGACCCTGTTACAGGGGGAGTCGATCGGAATCGTCGGTGAGAGTGGTTCCGGTAAAACTTCTCTGGCTTTAGCGATTGCACGGCTGATCGAGAGTGATGGTCGAATTGAGCTGCTGGGTCAGGATTTGAACCAATTTTCAGAAAGACAGTTGCGCCCCTTACGTAGTCAGTTTCAGATTGTGTTTCAGGATCCGTTTAGCAGCTTGAATCCACGCATGACCGTACAGCAGATTATTGCGGAAGGCTTGGCTCTGCAGTCATTATCGCAGGAGCAGATCGTAGAGCGGATTGATGAAGCCCTGATCAAGGTTGAGCTGCCTGTAGAGTTTAAACAGCGCTATCCACATGAGCTATCAGGTGGCCAACGGCAGCGGGTGGCTTTGGCACGTGCTTTAGTGCTACAACCGCAGCTCATCATCATGGATGAACCCACCTCAGCATTAGATCGTACTACACAACGTGCGATTGTGAAACTGCTGCGTCGTTTGCAGCAGGAACAGCAGCTCAGTTACCTGTTTATCAGTCATGATTTGCAGGTCGTACGTGCACTCTGCCAGAAAGTGCTGGTCCTGCGACATGCTCAGGTTGTGGAACTGCAACCGACAGCTCAACTGTTTGCCCAGCCACAATCGGAATATACCCGACAGTTGATTGCCGCAAGCCAATATACATCAAATGGAATTGAGCGTGGCTGAATCGGAATAGTTAGAATAATAACCAATGGCTGATCTCGCCGGACAGGACAGAGGAGAACAAGATGAATCGACTGGCTGAACCGCTGATCCTTCGCGGCATTACGCTGAAAAATCGAATTGTTAAAGCCGCGATGAGCGAAGCTCTGGCCAATGATCTAGGGCAGCCCAACCAGCAACATTTACGGCTGTATGAAGCTTGGGTGAAAGGTGGTTTGGGCTGTGCCATTAGTGGCAATGTCATGGTAGATGGTCATGCCAAAAATGAACCCGGTGTTGTGGTCATTGAAAATGAACGGGATCTAGATGTGTTGCGGCAGTGGGCTGAGATCGGCAAGCAATACGCGATGGTGCAACTGATTCAGTTGTCGCATCCGGGTCGACAATGTCCCAAAGGCTTAAACCGTGAAACAGTTGCCCCTTCAGCGGTACCATTTAGTGCGAATTTGGCCTCGATGTTTGCCACGCCCCGTGAACTGGCAGAGTCTGAAATTGAAGACATCATCCAGCGTTTTGCACGTGCGGCACAGATTTGTGAGCAGGCTGGATTCGAAGGTGTGCAATTACATGGTGCGCATGGCTATCTGATCAGTGAATTTCTATCTCCCTTGACCAATCAGCGTCAGGATCAATGGGGTGGTTCGATTGAGAACCGTTGCCGTTTCCTGTTGCGGATCTATCAGGCCGTACGTGAGGTCACATCAGCAGATTTTATCGTTGCGGTGAAACTGAATTCGGCGGATTTCCAGCGTGGTGGTCTGACTGAGGACGAGGTGATCAGCGTATTTAAGATGCTCGATCAAGCGGGTGTGGATCTCATTGAAATCTCGGGTGGCAACTACGAAGTACCTGCGATGACAGGTAAGATGGATCAGCCATTAAAAGCCAGTACGATTGCACGCGAGGCCTATTTCTTGGCCTTTGCCGAGAAAATCCGCCATTATGTCCAATGTCCATTAATGGTTACAGGGGGCTTTCGTACGGTACAGGGCATGAATGCGGCTTTGCAAAGTTCTGCATGTGATTTGATTGGTATAGCACGACCTTTTGCACTGCAAACTGATCTGACCGAACAGTTGATCACTGGGCAGGATGTGAAATATGCCATACGGCCAGTGAAAAGTGGCTGGGCTGCACTCGATAAAAAAGCCATTCTGGAAATTATCTGGTATGCCGCACAATTTAAAGCCATTGCGCAGGGTAAAGCCCCCAATCCGAATTTATCGCCGATCGGGGTGTTTCTCAAATACGCCCGGCGTAATGCGAAAGCGATTCTATATGGACGCTTAAACTCGCGTGTGCAATCTGGCCAGTGAGGGGTAATATGAATGATCGCGATTTGAAAGCAAGCAATAAAAAAGCCTGATTCATAATGATCAGGCTTTTTTATGAAGATAACATCTTCGAATATGGCGTCCCTACGGGGATTCGAACCCCGGTTACCGCCGTGAAAGGGCGATGTCCTAGGCCTCTAGACGATAGGGACTTATTTGAGGCAGATCTGAAAATTGGCGTCCCTACGGGGATTCGAACCCCGGTTACCGCCGTGAAAGGGCGATGTCCTAGGCCTCTAGACGATAGGGACTTATTTGAGGCAGATCTGAAAATTGGCGTCCCTACGGGGATTCGAACCCCGGTTACCGCCGTGAAAGGGCGATGTCCTAGGCCTCTAGACGATAGGGACGTTTCAGAGGTGGGCGTATATTAGGGTGAATTCTGAGGTCTGTCAAACAATTTTCTGCCATGAAATTATAATATTCTTTTGATCGCCTAAAAAGACAGCATCTTGCTGTGTGGTGTTATTTGCTTTGAAGCAGAAATACTTGAGATGAGTTCAAGATAAAGGCGTAATGTGCTGAGTTTGCTCATTCCTATGCTTCAAGTTAAGACCATGGGTTTTTGTTCAGGATTAGACAGGGTTTCAACAATGCATTGGATAACTGTGGGATGTTGTAAGTAACCACTAATGTCATGGGGATCGACCAGAAAGGTACGAATGGAATGGTTAATAATTGCTGGCTCAAATTGGAATGGAGGAGCATCCAAGGCGAAACAGCTGACAAAATCATCGGGGGAGTAAAAATTATACCAATGCCCGTGCAGGCAGTCGGGATAAACAATCGGTTGGGGGATCTTGGACTGAATAACATGAAAAGCCAGTGGTGAACCCAAAGTGATGAGTGCTTTCAGCCGAAAGTGAGCTGGGAGCTGTCGAATTACGTTATAGGCGACCACTGTCCCCAGAGAATGGGCAACGATCAGATAGTCTTCATCAGTTTTTAGGCATTGCCGAATCCGGCAATTTACCTCATCAATAAACTGGTGATTACTGAGGTAAAGATAGGCTTCCACAATAAACTCATGCATTAAGTCTTCATGCAGTTTGGGGAAATAATTCAGCATCATAATGAAATCTTTCAAGACATAGTCTTTGGCCATCTGTGAAAGCAGATAAATTTTGCTGGAAAAAGACAAATTCGGATTGCTTAAAAATCGGGGCAGGAACGGAGTCTGATTGGTGGTGGTGAGATCAAGCAGATGCGGTTTGAGCAAAGAATGCAGTGGCTTGCTCGGTGTCTGATTAAAAGTGAAACTGCCAATGTTGAGCGTATTACGCAAGCCATAATGCTCGAGTACATCACCATAGAACGGAAACTCCAGGCTACATTCACTTAGCATGCGAGTACAGTTCAGGTTCTGAAAACCCAGTTGTAAAACTTCAAGCCAGTACTGTTTTAAGGCAATCGCATCCAGATTCTGCTGGTTGATCCCATGAATAAATACTATTTTCATGCTGCTTGGCCTGTCTGACATCAAGCTTCTTTTTACTTTACGCTTGAACAGCCTGTCCAGCTAGAACCGCATGCATAAAAAAGTGTAGCCTTTTGCTACACTTCCAGAACTGAATAAAAATCACGGCATCCTAGGCACGCGGATGGTATAAGAGAAAATAACTCAGGTAGCATGCCGCCATAAAAATGAGGCAGCCGATAAATCCGACCAACATTTCCGGATCTGCAGCCATACTGAGACAGGTAATTAGGCAGAACACCAAGCCTAGAATCGGAATTAGAGGAAACCATGGCACAGCAAACTTTAATTCCTGCCGTTGATGGCCTTGACGATACCATTCGCGACGGAAATTAAACTGGCTGAGACAGATACTCATCCAGACCACCACCATGGTAAAGGCGGCGATACCCAGCAAGTTCTTAAAAATAGTTTCTGGAGCAAACTGTTCTGAGAGCAGGCCTGGAATGGCACCCAATAGGGTCACAAGAATTGCGATATACGGCGTGCCCGACTGGCTGAGTCTAGAAAAAATGGCGGGTAATTGTTTGCGAACCGACAATGACCACATCATGCGGGAAGCCGCAAACAGACCGGAATTGGCTGCCGATAACAGAGCTGTAATAATCACGAAACGCATCAGGTCTTCTGCATAAGGAATACCCAGATAACTAAAAACCGTAACAAAAGGACTGCTACTCACGCCAGCTGTATGCAGACCGGCTTGCTCATACGGGAGCAGGGCACTGATGACGACAATGGTGCCGATAAAGAAAATCAGCAAACGCCAGATGGCCGTGTTAATGGCTTTTGGAACCTGCTTCGCCGGATCCTTGCTTTCACCTGCTGCGACACCGATCAGCTCAGTACCAGAAAAGGCAAAGTTCACGATTAACATAGTGGCAAAAATTGGAAAAATGCCTTGTGGAAACCAGCCATGCGTGGTCAGGTTACTGAACAACGGGGCAGTTTCTTGTCCCTGAAAAGACAACAGTCCAAATATTGCCAGGAGGCCTAATGCGATAAAGCTCGTCACGGTGATCACTTTGACCAGTGCCAGCCAGAATTCAGATTCGGCAAAGATCCGAGTTGAGCTGATGTTGAGAATCAAGACCAGTGCGGCAAACATCAGCGTCCAGATCCATACGGGAATCGTTGGAAACCATTCTTGCATCAGTAAGGCGGCCGCAGTAAATTCGGTGCCGAGCGTTGCTGTCCATGTCAGCCAATATAGCCAGGTGATCATGTAACCGGTGGCCGGGCCAATAAAATGCTGGGCATAGACCCCGAAAGAACCCGAGGAGGGCATGTGTACGGCCAGTTCACCTAGACACAACATCACCATATAGGCGATTAGGCCACCGAGAAAGTAGGCAAGAATTGCCCCTATTGGTCCTGTTTGAGCAATCACCTCACCTGAACCTAGGAAAAGTCCTGTTCCGATGGCACCGCCCAAAGACAGCATGACCAGATGTCGGGTACTCATCGCACGTTTTAAGGAAGCAGAAAGATCCTGATGCAAGACATCATTCGGAGAATGTGAAGGCAGCATGCAATAAGAAAAAATCAGAATAGAAGAAGGACGCTATTTTAGATAAAAAGCAGGATTGTTCAATGTGATTTTTATGGTAGGGTAAAATGAAGTAAAGCAGATATAGATGGCGTCCCTACGGGGATTCGAACCCCGGTTACCGCCGTGAAAGGGCGATGTCCTAGGCCTCTAGACGATAGGGACGTCGTAAGGTGGTGCTATATTAGGAATTTACCCAGGGACTGTCAAACAATAATTGTGTTGATTTATGCCAAAACGATGTGTTTGTTCAAAAAATGGTTGAAAAGCGGAAAGCACCATATGATCAACACACATAGGAGTTAAATTAGCGATCTGGCGTTTGGGCGCTGGAACTTGGCTTAGCGGTCACTGACTTGGCGGATGGTTCAGCTTTATTCTGGTTGACGATGTATAAATACAGGATAGAGGGTGAAATAATCAGGGCAACCAAGAGAATCTTTTTCAGGATTTTGTTCATAAGCTCATTAAAAATAAACAATATTTAGACATTATAAACGGAAATTTGAGCTTTATCGCGCGTGAGCGATAGGTAGTAATACATTCTGTCGATAGAGAAGTAAAATCTTAAAAGAAATCGATCGTAATGAAACTAAAGAGGAGAGATTGGCGTCCCTACGGGGATTCGAACCCCGGTTACCGCCGTGAAAGGGCGATGTCCTAGGCCTCTAGACGATAGGGACGTTTAGAAGATGGCGGTATCTTATTGATCCGCCACCGTATTGTCAAGCAAGTGGGGTCCAAGTTTGTTTAAAATATAGCAAAACAGTTCGGCCGTCTTTTGCGTGTCATATAAGGCAGAATGGGCTTCTTTGCCATCAAATTCAAGCCCAGCCTGAATACAGGATTTTGCCAGGACGGTTTGACCAAACATCATCGCACTCAAAGTTACGGTATCAAAGACCGAAAAACTATGAAATGGATTCTGGTTTTTGGTTCCGGTACGGGCAATCGCAGCCTGCAGAAAGCCGAGATCAAAATGGGCATTATGGCCGACCAAAATCGCATGCGTACATTGCTGTTGGCGGCGTGTCTCATTGATCACTTTAAAGAGACGTTTTAAGGCACTTTTTTCATCTTCAGCCATGGCAACACGCATCGGATTAAACGGATCGATGCCAATAAAGTCCAGTGAGCGGCGATCCAGATTGGCCCCTTCAAATGGATTAATGTGTGCATGTACCGCTTCACCCGGTATAAATTGGCCATGCTCGTCATAAATAATCGGAATACAGGCAATTTCGAGTAAGGCATCGGTTTTGGAATTAAAACCTGCCGTTTCTACATCGACAACGACAGGTAAAAATCCACGAAAACGTTGACCGATGACTGGGGGGGCATCAGTGGTCACACTTTCCTCCATTGGATGGTTTGTCCAGCATACAACGGAATGATTTTTTCACCATCAAGATAGTCGAAACTTTCAGGAATGACCTGAGCTTCTTTGACTAGTGTAATTGTGCTGGTATTGCGTGGCAGACCATAGAAATCCGCACCAAAATGGCTGGCAAAACCTTCAAGGCGATCCAGTTTGTTGACCTGATCAAAGGCTTGCGCATACAGTTCAATCGCTGTTGGTGCGCTATAACAACCGGCACAACCACAGGCATTTTCTTTAGCATTTTTCGAGTGCGGTGCACTGTCTGTGCCTAAGAAGAATTTTGGATTGCCACTGGTCGCGACTTCCAGCAACGTTTGCTGATGGGTCTGACGTTTCAAGATTGGCAAGCAGTAAAAATGTGGCTTGATGCCACCGACCAACATGTCGTTGCGGTTGAATAACAGGTGCTGTGGGGTAATGGTTGCAGCAACGTTGCGATCCTGTTCCAGTACAAACTGGGCTGCATCTGAGGTAGTGATGTGTTCAAGCACCAGTTTTAGTTTCGGGAATTGCTTTAACAATGGTGACAATACTTCATCCAAGAAGCGTTTTTCACGGTCGAAAATATCCACATGTGAATGGGTCACTTCACCATGTAACAGTAAAGGAACCTGATGTTCTTCAAGCTGCTCGATCACCGCATACACTTTGCGGATGTCACTGACACCATTGTCCGAGTTAGTGGTGGCACCTGCTGGATACAATTTTATGGCATTAACATGTTCAGACGCTTTGATTTTACGTACTTCATCGGGTGAAGTTTGATCGGTGAAATACAACACCATGCGTGGATCAAAATTCATGCCTTCAGGAACATGCGCCATAATGCGTTCACGGTATGCCAAGGCTTCTTCAACCGTTTTCACTGGTGGAACCAGATTCGGCATACAGATCGCACGGGAAAACTGGCGTGCCAAGTCAGGAACCGTTCTTTTAAGCGCAAGGCCATCACGCAAATGAGCATGCCAGTCGTCTGGCTGGAGAATCGTTAGGGTATTCAAGGCAATTCAGACTTAAAAATAAAACAAATGATAATCGATAAACTGTGAAAATGGTAACGGGATTTCTGATCCTGCGGAAAAATTCGGCAGATCAATAAGTACAGTATGTCTGAACGTGGATAGATGAAGAAAAAAGCTGCAATGAGAGGGTTAAGAGGCGGACTAACACTGTAAAAATGAAGCATGAAAAAACCGCCTGCAGGAGGCGGTTTTTCTTGAAAGTAAAACTTATTTGTTTTTGTCTTTCAATTGTGGAACTGCAGAGCCTGCACCAATAGAAAGCAGGCCAGAGTTGGTATAGATGCCCAATTTTGCACGGGTATCGGTGATGTCAAGATTACGCATAGTCAATTGACCGATACGATCCATCGGCGTAAACATCGAGTCACCTTTCTCCATAGTCAAACGCTCAGCTTCATAAGTGAGGTTTGGAGATTCAGTGTTCATGATGGTGTAGTCATTACCACGACGCAACTCAAGCGTTACTGTACCGGTAATGGCTTTTGCCACCCAACGTTGGGCAGTTTCACGTAGCATCAAGGCTTGAGAATCAAACCAGCGGCCTTGGTACAACAAGCGACCTAAACGTAAACCGTTAATGCGGTATTGTTCGATGGTGTCTTCGTTATGAATACCTGTTACCAAACGCTCATAGGCGATATGCAGGAGCGCCATCCCCGGTGCTTCATAGATCCCGCGAGATTTTGCTTCGATGATACGGTTTTCAATTTGGTCGGACATACCCAAACCATGGCGGCCACCAATGCGGTTGGCTTCAAGGATGAGTTCAACCGGGTTTTCAAAACGCTGACCATTCAACGCAACTGGCATACCTTCTTCAAATGTCACGCTGACTTCTTCAGCCTTGATTTCAACGTCGTCTTTCCAGAACGCGACACCCATGATTGGCTCAACAATTTTGATGCCTGCATCCAGATATTCGAGATCTTTGGCTTCGTGAGTTGCACCGAGCATGTTGGAGTCAGTCGAGTAAGCTTTTTCTTTTGACATTTTATAGTCAAAGCCATTGTCGATCAGGAACTGTGACATTTCGGCACGGCCACCCAATTCATCAATGAATGTTTGGTCTAGCCATGGTTTGTAGATTTTAAGATTCGGATTGGTCAACAGGCCATAACGGTAGAAACGCTCAATGTCGTTACCTTTATAGGTCGAACCATCACCCCAGATGTTGACTTCATCTTCTTTCATTGCAGTTACCAGCATGGTACCGGTTACTGCACGGCCAAGTGGTGTGGTGTTGAAGTAAGGAACACCACCCGTGCTGATATGGAATGCACCACACTGAATCGCAGCAATACCTTCAAGTGCCAACTGCAGACGGCAGTCTACAAGACGTGCTTTGATTGCACCGTAAGCTTCAGCTTTCTTTGGAATCGCATCGTAGTCATCTTCATCTGGCTGACCAAGATTGGCTGTGTAGGCATAAGGCATTGCGCCTTTTTGTTTCATCCACAATAAAGCTGCAGAAGTATCTAGACCACCTGAGAAAGCGATCCCGACTTTTTGACCTACTGGTACATTCTGCAAGATGGTTGCATTATCAGTCATTGCTTGTCCTAACATTATAAAATAGGCACCACGAATTGGCTGCCTTGGAAAATCGTAAAATGGGGATATTGTAGCACTTTTCCCGCCGCTTGTTTTCGATAAACCGATCAAGTCCTAAAAAATTCTCCGTGATGCAGTAATGGCACGAATGGTAGTTTTGGTGTGTGCCAAACCTGAAGTGTGCTACACCTTAAATTTAAAACAGCAATACATGAAATGCTGTGTGTAGGCAGGGTAAATGGCAGGACTGTTCCTGAGCCGAATTTGCGTTATAGTGGACGTTATTTGGGGGATCTGTTGATGTTGCATAAAACACCTTTCTCGGGCTTTCCCGTTGCATCACTAAACCAGACCGTTGCCATGGTGCATGCCCTATATGCGGGTTTGATGGCTTTTGCTTTGGTTTTATTTGTTTATCTCGAATATCAGAAATCCATGACGGACCTGCCGACCTTATTGAGTTTGGTGCTGGTTTTACTGCTCATCTTGATTCTCAATTTGAAGGCCTACCGAGATGTGAAGCAGGGGCAGAACAAGGGATTATGGTTATCTCGGATTTTGGCCGTGTTGATGTTACCCAGTTTTCCGATTGGCACCGTGCTTGGCCTGATTGTGTTATGGAAAACTTTACCGAATCAGTGGCAATCTTGAGCAGCGCGTTAATCCTTGTGACTCGTATAAGTCTGTATTGATCATAACTTCACTTGCCATTGACCGGATTGCCCAATATTTGTGGCTACCTGGTCATCCCTTCGCTGAAAAAAATCATTAAAGTAACGTAGAACGGATAAAAAACTAGAATTTATAACAAGGAGAACGCATGACCCAGTTTAGCCATGTGCTGAGTCCATTGTCGTTGGGCTTCACTACTTTAAAAAATCGTGTTGTGATGGGGTCCATGCACACTGGTCTGGAGGATCGTTTCTATAATTATCCTAAACTCGCGGCATTTTTTGCGGAACGGGCCAAAGGTGGTGTTGGACTGATTATTACGGGCGGTATTTCTCCTAACCGTCAGGGCTGGTTGTTGCCTGCGGGGGGCACCATGAGCAGTCTGGCCGATTTACCCCATCACCGTTTGCTGACCCATGCTGTACATAAGCATGGCAGCAAGATTTTATTGCAAATTCTTCATGCTGGACGCTATGGTTATCAGCCTTTTGTGGTTTCTGCGAGTCCGGTTAAATCTCCCATTTCTCCTTTCAAACCGCGGGAAATGACCGAAAAACAGATTCTAAAAACGATTGAAGATTATGCTCAGAGTGCCCGTTTGGCAAAAAAAGCCGGTTATGATGGTGTTGAAATCATGGGATCGGAAGGCTATCTACTGAATCAGTTTCTGAGCCAGCAGGTCAATCAACGCAAAGATCGTTGGGGTGGACCGATTGAAAATCGGATGCGATTCGCTGTCGAAGTGGTCAAAGCTGTGCGTGCTGCAGTCGGTGAGCAATTTATTCTCTCTTTTCGCTTGTCATTGCTGGATTTGGTACCACAGGGCAATACCATGGCAGAGGTGATTATTGTTGCAAAGGCACTGGAAAAAGCCGGCATCACTTTGCTGAACAGCGGTATTGGCTGGCATGAAGCGCGTGTGCCTACCATTGTAACCTCTGTGCCGCGTGCTGCATTTGTTGACTATACAGCCGAGGTAAAACAGCATGTGAGCATTCCAGTGATTGCTGCCAATCGTATCAATATGCCAGAAGTGGCGGAAAAGATCCTTGCGGAAGGTAAGGCTGACCTGATCCAGATGGCGCGGCCATTTTTAGCGGATCCTTTCTGGGTAAATAAAACGGCAAGTAACCGCGTCGATGAAATTAATACCTGTATTGCCTGTAATCAGGCCTGTCTGGATCATACCTTCAAACATCAGCGCGTGACCTGTCTGGTGAATCCACAGGCAGGCTATGAAACGGAATTGCATTATCCGAAAACCCGTCATCCCAAAAAAGTGGCGGTGGTAGGTGCTGGGGTGGCCGGATTATCTGCGGCAACGATTGCTGCCCAGCGCGGTCATAATGTGACCTTGTTCGAAGCTAAAGCTGAGGTCGGTGGTCAATTTAATTTGGCTAAGGTGATTCCGGGTAAAGAAGAATTTTATGAAACCTTGCGCTATTTTCAGGTGCAGCTAACTAAGACTGGTGTTGATTTACGGCTGAATACCCGAATCAACCGTGAACAGTTGGAGCGAGAAGGTTTTGATGAAGTACTGATTGCGACTGGGGTCGTGCCACGTGGCCTTAAAATTCCAGGCTCAGATCTGCCTCATGTATTGTCTTATGCCGAGGTGCTCCAAGGCGCAAGCGTTGGAAAACGTGTTGCAGTCATCGGTGCAGGCGGCATTGGTTTTGATGTGGCTGAGTTTTTATTGAAACCGACAACACCACAACCCCTGTCTGAATGGCAACAGGAATGGGGGGTAGACGCCCATCCACATTACACAAGTGCAGGTGGACTGGTTCAACCTCATATTGAAGCCCCATTACGAGAAATTTTTTTATTGCAGCGTAAAACGACTGCCTTTGGTGCAGGATTGGGGAAAACCTCCGGTTGGGTGCATCGTGCACAACTGAAAAAGCACGCGGTGCGGATGTTGAGTGGCGTACAATATAAAGCTGTAACCCAAGAAGGATTGTGGATTGAATATCAGGGACATGAACAGTTATTGCGTGTTGATAGCATTGTGGTTTGTGCAGGGCAAGAATCTGTCAATGCGCTGATGCCAACAGCTGGTGAGTCAACTTTAGCGCGTTATCAGATCATTGGTGGGGCTAAACTGGCTGCAGAACTTGATGCCAAACGTGCGATCCGTGAAGGTGCTGAATGGGCAGCCAAAATTTAGCAAGTTGATGAAACAATATGCATTTGAATCATTTGGATTAAGATTTTTCTTGAATGAGCGACCGAAGCTTTGTATTCTTAGGCCTATGGAAGCGTGGCAGAGCGGTTTAATGCACCGGTCTTGAAAACCGACGAGGGTTCACGCCCTCCGTGAGTTCGAATCTCACCGCTTCCGCCAAATTCAAAAATAAAGCCCTGATCATTGTCAGGGCTTTATTTTTTTATGCTTATAAATCTTTAAAGAAAATTTTTACGATCAATTTTTTAATCCTAGCCCCCGAAGAGGCTAGGATTACCTTAAAAATAACCATCGAAACGTTTCCGCTCGAAGTGTTGGGGTAACAGATCCAAACGATCTCTATGCCTGCTAAATCTGAACCCAAAAAAGGGAAATGGGATCTTCTTTGGGTTCATCATGCAGCATTACATATTCGGATAGTTTGGACCACCACCACCTTCCGGCGTTACCCAGGTGATGTTCTGTGAAGGATCCTTGATGTCACAGGTCTTGCAGTGCACGCAGTTCGCCGAGTTGATCTGGAAACGTGGACCACTTTCTTCCTGCACAATCTCATACACGCCTGCAGGGCAGTAACGCTGTGCCGGTTCATCCCATTTTGGCAGGTTCACATTCACCGGAATTGAGGCATCGGTCAGTTTGAGATGCGATGGCTGGTTTTCTTCATGCACCGTGTTTGATACAAACACCGAAGACAGACGGTCAAAAGTGATCTTGCCATCCGCTTTTGGATAGTCCGGTTTAAAGCTCACCGCATCGACTGTTTTCAATGCGCTGAAATCCGGTACCAGGTCATGCAGGGTAAACGGCACTTTAAACAGGTTCTGGTCAATAAAGTTAAACGCACCGCCGCCCCATTGACCGAACTTGTGCATCGCCGGGCCAAAGTTACGTGCGTTGTACAGTTCTTCTTTCAGCCAGCTGTTGTTAAATTTGTCGGTATAAGTAGTGAGTTCTTTGGCAAAGAAATCTTCACCTTCAGTCAGACGGGCATAACCCAGATCACCACCTTTTTCCACACCCGCTGCAATCGCTTCAAACACCGCTTCAGCACATAACATGCCGGATTTCATTGCGGTATGTGAACCCTTAATCTTGGCAAAGTTCAGGAAGCCAGCATCATCACCAATCAGACAGCCGCCTGGGAACGTCAGTTTAGGTAAAGAGTTAAAACCACCTTTGACGACCGCACGCGCACCATAAGAAATACGCTTACCACCTTCCAGATACTGTTTGATTAACGGATGGGTTTTCCAGCGCTGCATTTCCATGAACGGGAACATGTGCGGATTCTGATACGACAAGTCCACGATCATGCCCAGCGTCACCTGGTTGTTTTCAGCGTGATATAACCACCAGCCGCCAGATGATGCAGTTTCAGCCAAAGGCCAGCCTGCACCGTGCATCACCAGACCCGGCTTATGTTTCGCTGGATCAATTTCCCAGAGCTCTTTAATGCCGATGCCGTAATGCTGCGGATCCGCTTCTTGATCCAGATTGAACTTCTGGATTAAACGCTTACCGAGATGACCACGGCAGCCTTCAGCAAACAGCGTGTATTTGGCATGTAATCCATAACCCGGCGCAAAGTTATGCGTTGGTTGGCCATCTTTACCAATGCCCATATCTCCGGTCTGGATGCCTTTGACCGTACCATCTTCATGATAGAGCACTTCCGCAGCAGCAAAGCCCGGGAAGATCGACACTTCCAGTTCTTCCGCTTTCTGGCCTAACCAGCGCACTACATTGCCCAGCGAAACAACATAGTTGCCGTCATTATGCATGGTTTTTGGCACCATCCAGTGCGGTGCTTCCTTGTGCGTACTGTCCGACATGAGGAAATAGGTTTTATCTTCAGTCACTGGCACATTCAAGGGTGCACCCTGTTCTTTCCAGTCGGGGAACAGTTCATTCAGTGCACGGGGTTCAAGCACAGCACCCGAGAGGATATGCGCACCCACTTCAGAGCCTTTTTCAACCACACAGACGGAGAGGTCTGCCAGGTTGTTTTCGATTGCTAATTGACGGATGCGAATCGCGGCGGAAAGACCTGCAGGTCCGGCACCAACGATGACGACATCAAACTCCATAACTTCGCGTTCTAATTCTTCCATAATATAAAATCCAGTTTCGTATCGTGAATTATTTTTTAAAAAAGCTGAAATATTCTGATTTCAGCTTATTGTTTTATGCGGGTTGTTAAAGGGCGTTTAGCGCATCTTCAATGTTCTGTACCATGTGAATCAGGCGAGGGCCAATCTCATTTTCCAGCTTTTCCTGATTCACCAGATAACTTGGTGCACCACAGTTAAAGACCAATAAACCATGCAGCGGATGCACCATTGGCACGGCGACGGAATTAACTTCTTTATGCCATTCACTCAAGGATAAACAGTAACCATAGTTCTGATAATCATGGAAAGCACGTTCCAGTCCACGTTTAATTGTTGGCCATTCATCACCATGACGTTTTGCCAGCGCATCGAGGATAAAAATACGTTCATTTTCCGGCATGGCCGCTAGACAGGCACGTCCCATCGATGTGTTATGCAGTGGTAGGGTAGACCCCACCGGGCGACGCATGGTCAGGTTAGTCTCTGTCTGTACCACATCCAGATACACCATGGTGAGGCGGTCACGAGTTGCCATGGCAACCGGCGCCTGAGCATATTTGGACATTTCTTCCATATACGGATGCGCGTGTAGTCGTGCCGAAATGTTGGATAATGCAGCGTATCCTAGTCCTAACACCCCGATATCCAACGTGTATTTGGTTGAATTGGGGAGCTGCTTTAAATAACCCAAGGAAACTAGCGTATTGGTAATCCGGGCAATCGTGGGTTTAGGTAAATTGGTCATGGCTGCCAATTCCTGATTACCTAAAATCTGATTCGATGCGGAGAAACAACGCAAGATTTCTAAACCGCGTGCTAAAGAAGCAATAAACTGTGGATTATTCTCGCGATGAATATGCGAAATTGGATCCAGACGGATTTCATCAAAATTAATTTTTTTCTCTACGCAGTCTGCGCTATGCTCTGAATGCATATCATCCCCACCTTTCATCCAGTCCAATTTCGTTATCATAACAACTTATTTTGCTAGACAAAAATTTATGTTGTTTTTATCAGCGTGCAATTTAAAAAATTAGCTATTAGTCACAGCAGGATTCTCAATGACCATCGCCAAACCCTGACCCACACCGATACATAAGCTCACCACCGCATATTTTTTCTGGCGACGTTGCAGCTCTCGTGCAGCCGTCAAGGCGAGGCGTGCACCAGAACATCCCAATGGATGGCCGATTGCAATTGCCCCCCCATTCGGATTGACGCGTGGATCATCAAAGGCCACGCCTAAACCTTTGAGACATGACAATACCTGTGAGGCAAAGGCTTCATTGATTTCAATAATATCCATGTCGTTCAGGGTCAAATGTGCACGTTGCAAGGCTTTTTTAATGGCTTCAATCGGGCCGGCACCCATGATACGTGGTTCAATCCCGGCAGCAGCTGCAGAGACAATTCTGGCCAAAGGTTGCAGACCATATTTTTCTCCGACATTTTGATTGCCAATTAATAAAGCTGCCGCACCATCATTGATGCCTGAAGCATTTCCTGCAGTCACGACACCCCCTTCAAAGAGTGGCTTCAATTTCTGCAAGGCAACAAAATCAGAACTTGGGCGCGGGTGTTCATCTTCACTGATCAGTTTGGGTGGGGCTTTGCGACCTTGTGAGATTTCAATCGGTAAAATTTCATCCTCAAAAAAACCTTGCTGCTTGGCACGTTGGTACTTAGCCTGAGATGCGGCAGCAAACTGATCGGCCTGTTCACGCGTCACGCCATATTGCTCCGCAACGTTGTTACCGGTTTCGGGCATGCTGTCATTGCCATATAAACGCACCAAAGTGGGGTTCGGGAAGCGTGAACCGATCGTGGTATCAAAAATTTTCGCTTCACGACTAAAGGCAGATTCTGCTTTGGCTAAAACGAATGGTGCACGAGACATGCTTTCGACACCACCGGCAATATACAGCTCGCCTTCGTCACAGCTGATGGCACGCGCCGCATCAATCACTGCAGCCAGACCGCTGGCACACAGACGGTTTACCGTTTGTCCAGCAACGGATGGTGGCAGTCCAGCCACTAGCAGGGCATTACGTGCAACATTACGGCAATCTTCACCGGCCTGATTGGTGTCACCGAGAATGACATCTTCAATAGCCTGAGCCGGGACACCGCTTTTTTGCAGTACCCCCTGAATGACATGGGCCGCCAGATCATCGGGACGAATTGAAGAAAGGGCACCTGCATGGCGACCAATTGGGGTGCGAACACCGGCATAGATATAGGCATTTAACATTGTTTATTCCTTTAAATTTAATCATTATTTTTCGTTATTTAGCTGAGATCAGCTGTTAAACGTCAGCGGCAATTTCAATTTGCAGCGGCGTTGTAGCCATGGACTTGGTCGATAACGTGGATCACCAGTCAGCGCCAGCATGCGTTCTAAGGTCAGGAGGACTTTGTCTGCTCCAATAAAATCTCCCCACTCAATTGGCCCATGTGGATAGCCCAAGCCTAAGCGGACTGCAGCATTAATGTCCTCTACAGTGGCAATCCCTTGTTGCGCCATGTCACAGCCCAGATTGACAATCATGGCCAGTACGCGCTGGCTGATGAGCCCGATACTTTCTGCAATCCAGGTCACTTGACTCATCTCATCCTGAAAAATGCACTGAGCCGCCTGTTTCATCTCTGCATTGGTCAGTAAGCTGGGCATCAGGGTACGTTGCTGGCTGAAACCCGCGATTAAATCAAGACAGACGACCTGTTGTGGATTAACCCCTAAACGCAGCGCACTGCTGGTGGCATCTTCACCATAACTGGCAATCACGACCAGAGAGTCAGTGGCTGGATGTTCTGCTGTATCCAGTTGAATCCCTTTGACCGTTAAATATTCACTTAACAAGGCTTTATCTTGGGTAAAATCGGTAGAGAGCCAGACTTTGGGCAACGGGCCAGCATATGAAAAGTCCGGTTCAGCGCTAGTCGCAGTTTGTTTTTGTTGATCAACATAGCGATAAAATCCCTGGCCAGTTTTACGTCCGAGTCGTTTGCCGGTAAGCATTTGCTGAGTCAGGATACTTGGGCGATAACGCGGTTCTTGATAATACTGCTGGTAAATAGACTCCATCACCGGATGTGAAACATCCAACCCGGTGAGGTCGAGCAGTTCAAAAGGCCCCATTCGAAAGCCTAGGGCTGATTTCAACACTTGATCAATCTGCTCCACACTCGCGACGTTTTCACCCAGAATTTTTAACGATTCGGTCAGGTAGGCACGCCCGGCATGATTGATGATAAAACCGGGAGTGTCTTTGGTGCGGACCGGCCGGTGTCCCATATGCTGTGCCAGTTGTGTGAGATGATCAAGCACTTCGGGCTGGGTATGCAACCCTTGAATCACCTCAACCACTTTCATCAACGGTACCGGATTAAAAAAATGGAAGCCGGCGACACGTTCCGGATTGTGGCAATGTGCAGCAATCGCTGTTACCGAAAGTGATGAAGTATTGGTGGCCAAAATGGTCTGTGGCGAGACAATACTTTCAAGCTGCTGCATCAACTGTTGTTTGATGTCGAGTTTCTCTATAATCGCTTCAATGACCAGTTGGCAATCTTTCAGTTCTAGCAATTGCTCTGCCACGTGTAAATGTGTCAGTGCCGTAATCACCTGTTCCTCGGTGAATTTTCCTTTGCTCGCCAGCTGCTGTAAAGTTTGGCCCAGTCTGTCTTTGGCCTGCGTGGCAGCTTCTGCATTGGCATCGTACAGATAAACGTCATGGCCAGATAAAATGGCGATCTGGGCAATCCCTGTTCCCATGATGCCGGCACCAATAATCCCGATCTGTTGAATCTTGTATTGCATAATGGTGTCCTGTGAATGGTTATTTTCCCTGATATTGCGGTTTACGCTTTTGCTGAAAGGCCTGAATCCCTTCTTTCTGGTCTTGTGTGTCAAAGAGCAGCTGGAAAGATTTGCGTTCCAGCGCCAGTCCGGCATGTAAAGGAACATCCTGGCTCAGCAAGACATTTTCTTTGATCTGCTCCAGTGCAATCGGTGGCAACTGGGCAATCTGCTGTGCCATTTTTAGTGCTGTTGGGAAGGTCTCCTGATCCTCAGTCATCTGTGAAACCAGTCCCATCCTTAAAGCTTCTTCAGCAGGGATCAGACAACCTGTCATAATCATGCGCATGGCTTGAAACTTGCCGACAGCGCGCACCAGTCGTTGCGTTCCACCGGCCCCGGGCATTAAGCCAACTTTGATTTCCGGTTGGCCAAACTGTGCACTTTTCCCGGCGATAATTATGTCGGCATGCATGGCCAGTTCACAGCCACCCCCTAAAGCAAAGCCATTGACTGCGGCGATCACCGGTTTGGGGCATTGTGCAATCTGCTGCCAGTAACGTTCGGTATGACGTAAATAAATCTCAATGGATTTGGCCTGTGCCATTTCATTGAGGTCTGCTCCAGCGGCAAATACGCTTTCACTTCCTGTTAAGACAATCACTCTGACTGCATCATTTAGGCTTTGTTCTGCAAAAGCTTGTGCCAATTGCTGGCGAACAGCGGTATTCAACGCATTTTTGACCTCTGGGCGATGGATCCGTATCACGGCAATGGCAGGATGCGATAAATCTATTTGTACGAATTGGCTATCCATTATTATAAAAATTCCGTATAGCAAAAATTATTTTCAATAAAAATTAATCTAGATTGCGGTTAGATACAACCTGTTTTTTGCAAATTGAGTCAGTTGAGAGAGAAAATATTGCAAATATTTGGAATTTTATTTTGCTTAACGAAATTTACCTTAATTTCTGTCTTGTTTTTTAATTTTTATATTGATATGGTATTTCGTATAACGAAACATAATATTATTTTGTTGGAGAGATGCAGGAGCGCATCGGAGACAACAATAAAGACATCACAAAGAATAAAGGAGTAAAAGATGATCCGTGATCCGCAGATGCTAGAGCAACTGTTAGCGACAATCCGAGACTTCGTCGACCATGAATTACGTCCGAACGAGCATATTGTGGAGGAATCTGAAGCGATTCCTGAGCCGATTGTGCAACAGATGCGTGAGATGGGACTATTTGGCCTGACCATCCCTGAAGAATATGGTGGTTTAGGTCTGACCATGGAAGAGGAAGTTTTGGTGGCACAGGAGCTGGGTCATACTTCAGCGGCGTTTCGCTCCCTGATTGGCACCAATAATGGTATCGGCTCAAGCGGCATTATTATTGATGGTACAGAAGCACAGAAACAAAAATATTTACCCCGTTATGCCAGTGGTGAAATTATCGGTTCTTTTTGTCTGACTGAACCGGATTCAGGTTCTGATGCCGCAGCATTAAAAACCACAGCTATTAAAGAGGGCGACTATTATGTCCTGAATGGCACCAAACGTTTTATCACCAATGCACCGCGTGCTGCGACCTTCACAGTCATGGCACGTACGAATCCTGAAATCAAGGGTGCAGCGGGGATTTCAGCTTTTCTGGTTGAGGCTGGAACGCCAGGTTTATCTTTAGGCAAAATCGATAAAAAAATGGGGCAGAAAGGCTCTTATACCTGTGACGTGATTTTTGATAATTGTCGCGTACATCAGGATCAACTGATTGGTGGAGTTGAGGGTGTGGGTTTTAAAACGGCCATGAAAGTGCTGGATAAAGGCCGTTTACATATTGCTGCCTACAGTGTGGGGATGGCAGAACGGATGCTGGATGATGCACTGCATTATGCCATTGAGCGTAAACAGTTCGGTCAGCCGATTGCCAATTTTCAGCTGATTCAAGCCATGCTGGCAGATTCTAAAACCGAGATTTATGCAGCGAAATGCATGGTGCTCGATGCGGCACGTCGCCGTGATGAGGGAGAAAGTATTGTAACTGAAGCCTCTTGTGCCAAGATGTTTGCCACTGAAATGTGTGGTCGCGTTGCAGATCGTTGTTTGCAAATTCATGGCGGTGCCGGATATATCAGTGAATACTCGATTGAACGTTTTTATCGGGACGTGCGTCTATTCCGTCTATACGAGGGTACTACGCAGATTCAGCAACTGATCATTGCCCGCGATATGATTAAAGCAGCTAGCGCCTAACTCTCCAAGAATTCGAGACATGAACAAGGAATAAAAAATGAAAGCAATAGAATTTAACTGGCAGGATCCTTTTTTACTTGAGCAACAACTGACCGAAGAAGAACGCATGATTAGGGATACGGCCTATGCGTATTGTCAGGATAAATTAATGCCACGTGTCTTGGAGCAGTTCCGTCACGAAAAAACTGATGCCCGCATTTTCCGTGAAATGGGCGAATTGGGTTTGTTGGGTCCAACCATTCCGGAGCAGTATGGCGGCGCGGGTCTCAACTATGTCAGTTATGGTCTGATTGCCCGTGAAATTGAGCGTGTTGATTCTGGCTATCGTTCTATGGCCAGCGTACAAAGCTCTCTGGTGATGGTACCGATCAATGAATTTGGGACAGAACAACAAAAGCAGAAATATTTACCGAAATTGGCGACCGGTGAGTTTATTGGTTGCTTCGGTTTAACTGAACCGGATTACGGCTCAGATCCGGGTAGCATGATTACCCGTGCCAAAAAAGTCGATGGCGGCTATCGTCTGACCGGTGCAAAAATGTGGATTACCAACAGTCCAATTGCCGATGTGTTTGTGGTCTGGGCCAAGGAAGTTTCTGCTGAAGGAAATGTGGGGGCCATTCGCGGCTTTATTCTGGAAAAAGGCTGGGAGGGACTGTCAGCTCCGGCCATTCATGGCAAAGTGGGCTTACGTGCTTCGATTACCGGTGAAATTGTCATGGATAACGTGTTTGTACCGGAAGAAAATGCTTTCCCTGAGATTCGTGGACTAAAAGGTCCATTTACCTGTCTGAACAGTGCGCGTTATGGTATTGCTTGGGGTGCAATGGGGGCGGCAGAGTTCTGCTGGCATACTGCCCACCAATACACCATGGATCGTAAACAGTTTGGCCGCCCCTTGGCCGCTAATCAGTTAATCCAGAAAAAACTGGCGGATATGCAGACGGAAATCGCTCTGGGCTTGCAGGTCGCACTGCGTTTTGGCCGGATGAAAGATGAAGGTATTGCTTCGGTTGAGGGAACATCACTGATCAAACGTAATAACTGTGGTAAGGCTCTGGATATTGCGCGTTTGGCTCGGGATATGATGGGAGGCAACGGGATCAGTGACGAATTTGGTGTGGCGCGACATCTGGTGAATCTGGAGGTGGTGAATACGTATGAAGGTACACACGATATTCATGCCCTGATTTTAGGCCGGGCGCAAACGGGAATTGCAGCTTTCTGTAATTAAATTTTCTGAACTTTGCTTTTGCTCCAGAGAATATGCTTTGACCGGCATATTCTCTTTTTTTTAGAATAAAATTTTGTTATACGAAATGATGGGTCTGGCCAGTTCATTGTATGAACTGGCTTTTTTATTTTTCTTAAATGTTTGTATTTTAAATAATATTTAGTTTTTAATGGATGTTTTTTAGGGGCTTTGGGGGTGAGCTGAGTTTGTTTTAATCAGTATGGGATTGTTTCTTCGAATACCCAGTAGGAGCATAAAATTTACAAAAAATGATGCTGGTGAAGATAAATATGTAACATTTTATTTCATAAATAAAGGTTATATTTAATTAATATTTATAAAATACAATGACTTGTAAAATTAATATTTTTAATTATTTATTTCGTATAATGAAACATGAATATTGATAATTGAAATTAATTTTCTTGTTCAGTATGTTTGAGACATACATAAGAAGATTGAATATTAATTCAGTAAATAAGGAAAAAGAGATGAAAGGATTGCAAGGTAAAGTCATTATTGTAACCGGTGGTGCAGGTGGAATTGGTTCTGCAACATGCAAACGCTTAGCCCAGGAAGGTGCCAAAGTCGCAGTATTTGATATGAATATGGCTGCAGCAGAAGCCTTGGTGGCTGAAATCCAGAATGCACAAGGCCAGGCTTTAGCGGTGCAATGTGATATTACCAATCGTGAAATGGTGGATCAGGCTGTGGCCAAAACGCAAGCCGAGCTTGGGCCGGTAGATGGTCTGGTTAACAATGCCGGTTGGGATGTTTTCAAACCTTTCCTTAAAACCAATGCCAATGAATGGGATCGTTTGATCCAGATTAACCTGGTGGGCATGCTGAACATGCACCATGCCGTATTGCCGGGTATGGTTGAACGCAATGCGGGTCGTATTGTGAATATTGCTTCTGATGCCGCACGTGTCGGTTCTTCCGGCGAGGCTGTTTATGCGGCGTGTAAGGGGGGCTTGTTATCGTTCTCTAAAACACTGGCACGTGAGCACTCTCGTCATAACATCAACATCAACGTGATCTGCCCGGGGCCAACGGACACCGCACTGCTAGCAGGTGTCACGGAAGGTGCATCGAATCCGGAAAAACTACGTGAAGCATTTATCCGTGCCATTCCTTTGGGCCGTTTGGGTCAACCGGATGATCTGGCTTCTTCGATTGCCTTTTTCCTGAGTGATGACGCCAGCTTTATCACCGGTCAGGTACTGAGTGTCTCTGGTGGTTTGACCATGAATGGTTAAGCCCAGACTGAATCAATTTGCAAAAACTTAAAAACGATAAAATTACAGGAAGTGAACAACATGAATTTTGAAGACATTTTATATGAAGTAAAAAATGGCGTGGCATGGATCACCATTAACCGTCCAGAAAAAATGAATGCCTTCCGTGGCCAAACCTGTGATGAAATTATCAAAGCTTTGAATAAAGCCGGCTATGACCGTGATGTGGGTGCGATTGTATTGACTGGTGCCGGCGAAAAAGCATTCTGTACCGGTGGAGATCAGTCTGCACACAATGGTAACTATGATGGACGTGGCACCATTGGCTTACCGATGGAAGAATTGCATACGGCGATTCGTGATGTGCCTAAGCCGGTCATTGCACGTGTTCAAGGTTATGCGATCGGTGGCGGCAACGTACTGGCAACGATTTGTGATCTGACGATCTGTTCAGAAAAAGCCATTTTCGGTCAGGTGGGCCCGAAAATGGGTTCAGTAGATCCTGGTTATGGGACTGCATTCCTGGCGCGTGTGGTGGGCGAGAAGAAAGCACGTGAAATCTGGTATATGTGCCGTCGTTATTCTGGACAAGAAGCTGTTGAAATTGGTCTAGCAAACAAATGTGTACCGGCTGATCAACTGGATGCTGAGGTTCAGGCATGGGGTGAAGAGCTCTGCCAGCGTAGCCCGACAGCATTGGCTATCGCAAAACGCAGCTTCAATATGGATACCGCACATCAGGCGGGTATCGCAGGCATGGGCATGTATGCCTTGAAACTCTACTACGATACCGAAGAGTCGCGTGAAGGCGTGAATGCGCTCAAAGAAAAACGCCAACCTGAATTCCGCAAATACTACAAATAATAAGGAGCCAGTCCATGAGTAAAAATCCTTATATTGATGAAGATTTAGAATTTCTTGCGGAAACAGCAGAAAAATTTGCCCAAAAATATGTGGCACCGGGCTTTTTAGAGCGTGATCAGACCCGTGTTTTAGACCGTGCTTTGATGAAGCAAATGGGAGAAATGGGTTTTATTGCGCCTGAGTTGCCGGAAGAATATGGCGGTCAAGGTTTGGGCTGCTTGGCAGCGGGTGTGATCCATGAAGCGATTGCCAAAGCGGATCTCAGTTTTTCCTATATCAATTTGCTGGCGTCTCTCAACGGACAGATTCTAGCTCAACATGGTCAGCCGGAAGTGGTTCGTCCATGGCTAGAAAAACTCACCGCGGGTGAGGCGATTTTCGCGATTGGATTGACCGAGCCACGTGGCGGTTCGGATGCAGCCAATTTGCGTTTAAAGATCGAGCGCGATGGTGATGAGTATGTCATCAATGGTGAAAAAACTTCGATTTCGGCTGCCGATCAGGCCGATGCCGCGGTGATTTTTGGCCGTACCGGTTCAATTGAATCCGGGGCACATGGGGTAACTGCATTGTTGGTACCGATGGATTTACCAGGCATCACCACCACACGTTTCGACTGTCATGGTCAGCGTGCGATTGGTCGCGGTTCAATTTTCTTTGATAACGTGCGCGTGCCAGTGAACCATCGTCTGGGTGAAGAGAACAAAGGTTTTGTTCAGGTGATGCAGGGCTTTGATTTTTCACGTGCCCTGATCGGTTTACAGGTGTTGGCTGTGGCACGTGTTTCACTGGATGAAACCTGGGCTTATGCGGCGCAGCGTGAAGCGTTTGGTAAGCCGTTAACAGCTTTTCAGGGTGTATCCCATCCTTTAGCCGATTATGAAACGCAGGTGGAAGCTGCACGTTTATTGTGCCTACAGACCTTATGGTTAAAAGATCATGATCTGCCACATACTGCAGAAGCGGGCATGTGCAAATGGTGGGGGCCAAAACTGGCCTATGATGTGGTTCATCAGTGTTTACTCACGTTTGGTCATGCCGGTTATGATCGTGGGGTGATGGAACAGCGCCTACGTGATGTCATGGGCTTTCAGATTGGTGATGGAACTGCGCAGATTATGAAAACCATTATTGCGCGTGACAAGGCTGGTCGTAAGGCAGTACCTGCTTAATCAATATATTGCAACATGCATCGCATGCTCAGCCGTTCAAGGTAGAAAAGAACAGCTGAGCATTGTTTCGGTTTGCCGGATGGCAATCTATGGATGAGTGGATGCGAAAAGCAACAGGATAATTATAATTAGGAGTAATGGAATGGATTTCGATGCAGTACTATTGGCACCGCGCCGGGAACAAATGTTGCAACAGGGTTATTGGGTGAATAAAACCATTTTGCAATCTTTAAATGAGGCGGTACATCAACATCCCGACAAAATCGCCCTGGTCAGTTATAAGACTGAACAACAAACCGAAAAAAGCTTGACCTATCGGGAAATGCTGCATACAGCGAACCGGGTTGCTCTGGGCCTCAAACGTTTAGGTGTACATAAGCAGGACATTGTTTCTTGCCAGTTGCCCAACTGGTGGGAATTTACCATTTTGTATATTGCCTGTCGCCGTATTGGTGCCGTGTTAAATCCATTAATGCCAATTTTCCGTGAACGTGAACTCAGCTTTATGCTGAAGCATACGGAAAGTAAGGTGTTAATCGTGCCAAAAACCTTCCGTAAATTTGATCACGAGCAGCTTGCCTACCAGTTGCAAAAAAATATCGATACGCTTGAGCATATTGTGGTGATTGGGGGCGAAGGCGACAACAGTTTTGAAAAGCTGATGCTTAATCATGGGCTGGATCAGGATCCACAAATCCTCAACACCCTGAATGATGTTAGCATCACGGCTGATGATATTGCGCAATTAATGTTTACCTCAGGAACTACGGGTGAACCAAAAGGCGTGATGCATACGGCCAATACCTTATTTGCCAATATCGTTCCTTATGCTAAACGTCTGCATTTGGGACCTGATGATGTGATTTTGATGGCTTCGCCGATGGCCCATCAAACCGGCTTTATGTATGGTCTGATTATGCCGGTCTTGTTGAAAGCCAAAGCGGTTTTGCAGGATGTATGGGACGTCAACAAAGCGATTGACCTGATTCATGAGCATCAGGTGAGCTTCACGATGGCTTCAACACCCTTCCTGAATGATTTATCTACCGGGGTTGCCGAAACGCATCAAACAGTGGAAAGTTTAAAACTGTTCCTTTGCGCAGGTGCCCCGATTCCAAGTGCACTGGTACAAAAAGCCCGCCAGAATCTGGGCGTGAAAGTGATTTCCGCCTGGGGAATGACCGAGTGTGGTGCAGTGACCCTGACACGACCAGAAGATGATGATGAACGTTCGTTTAATACCGATGGGCTGCCATTACCGGGTGTTGAACTCAAAATCGTGGATGAGCATGGTCATACCTTGCCACCGAACCATTCCGGCAGCCTGATGATCCGCAGCTGTTCGAATTTTGGTGGTTATCTCAAGCGTCCACATTTGAATGAAACTGATGCCGATGGCTGGTTTGATACCGGTGATATTGCCACTCAGGATGAGCAGGGCTATATTCGGATTTGCGGTCGCAAAAAAGATGTGATTATCCGGGGCGGTGAAAATATTCCAGTCTCCGAGATCGAATCTCTGCTGTATAAACACCCGGATATCGCCATGGTCGCTTTAGTCCCTTATGCCGACGATCGTCTCGGTGAGCGAGCCTGTGCAGTGGTTAAACTGAAAGAGGGTAGTATCAAATTGCAGTTATCGGACATAGTCAATTTCTTGAAAGCGCAGAACTTGGCCATTCAATATATTCCTGAGCGTCTGGAAGTCTGGGATGCCTTGCCAATGACCCCATCAGGTAAAATCCAGAAATTCAAAATCCGCGAGATCCTAGCTCAGCAGGCTGAACAGGCTGCTGTCTAAGCGAAGCAAGCCTCTCAATTATTCAAGAGAATTCAACCCTGAAGTGTGTGCCTTGCACACGCTTTGGGTCAAATCATGTCTTGAAAAGTGCAAAAATAAAAAATAACGGTAGATAAACATTCCATCAGAATAAAAAAGTAGCCATCTTTGCAGGTGACTAGTTGTTGCGGTGTACGAAGCACTGGACTGTCGTGAAGGTGCAAGGGCGGTGAGTAAAAAAGCAATATCGAGCATGAAGTAATTTAAATGTTACTGAAGTCAAACCCCTTTGGTCAGGGGGAGGGGGCTCTAATTCTTCACTGCATCGTCTCAGTTACAACAGTTACATATATTAAGTCCGTCAAGCAGTATGCCATCAGGCATTGAAGTCGATTTTTAAGGTTATATTCGTGCCGATGCTACTTACCAAGTAGAAGGAGCATCTACGAAATTTTTTATTCCGTGGCGGAGATGAGTACGAGCATCTGAAATTATTCATCGCTGAATATACTTGAAAAATGATGTTTTTGGTGATGATTAATACAAGAACTAAGTGTCTGAGGATTTAGAGTGTATCTGATTTATAAATCGTTACATTTTACTTTTTATTCTAAATCCTTAAAAAAATTATGTATTTTAAGTAAATGAAAATATTGTAATTCATCTTTTGTGTTAAAGGCTTGTTGCTTTTTTATGCATTTGCTAAATTGCATCACATAACAACAATAACAAAGGAAGCTCTCACCATGACCTCACTCCATTCAACTGAATTTTCTCCTTTATTGGGTTTGCCGTTTTCGATTGCTCATGATGACCTCATTGCAGCGAAATCCAGCATTCAGTACTTCCGTTTTATTCAACAGTCTATGCGTCTGATTCAGCGTACCTATGCAAGTCTGCTTAAAACGGAACAGTTGGATAAAGCACAGCAACGTTTACAGCATCTACATCAGGCCATTCTGGATTTAACGGCACATCTCGATGGAGTCGAGAGCCAATGGTATCAGGACCTGATGAAATGGATGGATACCATCATGCGTGAAGCACATACCCATTTTTATATCCAGCATTATTTGCTCAGTCTTGAGCAGGCTGCTGAGTCGAAATGTCCATTAGTGGTACAACAGTATGTGCAGCGCGGTTTGGATATCTTAATGACCGGGTTGGATGATCTGTACGCAAATCATGCACTGTTGCAGCAATATCTACAGTTGCATGGCTGGAAAACAGCCAGTGGCTTATAAGGAAACTGAGTGCAGGCCAGAGAAAATCCTACAATTCACCAACTGTGCCTAGTATCCATAAACCTGAAAAGTTATGATGCGATTTTCGAAGTTGTTGGATCACTGCAATGAAAATTGTCGCGGATGAAAATCTGGCTTTTACCGAATATTTCTTTTCAGCGTTTGGAGAAATCCAGCAACGTCCCGGACGAACCTTAACCCATACGGATGTGCAAGATGCGCAGGCTTTACTGGTTCGTTCGGTGACACCCGTCAATCGTGCACTGATTCAAGATACGGCTTTACAGTTTGTGGGTAGTGCCACCATCGGTACGGATCATTTAGAGATTCCTGCTTTACAACAACAGCAGATTCAGTGGGCCAATGCTGCGGGTTGTAATGCACAGGCAGTTGCCGAATATGTCATTACGGCTTTAAACCATGTTCGCCCGGAATTATTAAAAAATAAACCTGCCTTTACTTTAGGAATTGTCGGTCTGGGCAACGTGGGAACACGTCTGGCGAAAATGGTACAGTTACTGGGCTGGAACGTGCTGGGCTATGATCCGTTGGTGTCGCGTGAACAGATCAATCAGGTTGAATTTGAACAGCTACTGACTGAAAGTGATGCGATTTCCATTCATGTGCCACTGACCAAAACAGGGCCTTATCCAACCTATCATTTATTCGATACTCAAACTTTGGCAAAAATTCCGGCACAGACCATTCTAATTAATAGTGCACGTGGTCCGGTGATTGCTGAACAGGCTTTGTTAGACGATATTCAACGTACTCAGCGCACAGTGATTCTGGATGTGTTTGAACATGAACCGGTCATTTCAGCGCAGTTGCTGGATGCGGTTACGCTGGTCACACCGCATATTGCGGGCTACAGTCTGGAAGGCAAGGCACGTGGTACAGAAATGATTTATCAGGCTTTCTGTGCACATTTTGGCTTTAGGGCAGATAAGCATTTTGAAAGCCAGTTACCTAACTGCAGCAATTTATTTGCCGGACAGAATTTACATGATGTGCTGATTCAGCATTTATCTGAAATTTATGATATTGCCCGCGACGATGCTGCCCTGCGTGCCTGTTTAAAAGATGGTTTTGTGGAGCAGCCTGCTTTTGATCAGCTACGTAAGACTTACCCGCTACGCCGTGAGTGGTCTGCTTATGGAGGACCACAGGCATGATGGATTATCAACCGACTTGTGATCTGACCGCCATGCAGGCGCGGGCCAAAATGTATGCGCGGATTCGCCAGTTTTTTGCCGAGCGTAACGTGCTGGAAGTGGAAACTCCCATTTTATCGCAAGCGGGTGTGACGGATGTGCATTTGGCTTCGGTCGCAGCCCAGCGTCATGTGGCGGGGCAGTTGCAAACCCATTATTTACAGACTTCGCCCGAATTTGCCATGAAACGCTTGCTGGCCAGTGGCAGCGGACCGATTTATCAAATCTGTAAAGTATTCCGTGATGATGAGCATGGCCGCAAGCACAACAGTGAATTCAGCATGCTGGAGTGGTATCGCCCGGGTTTTAGCTTGAAAGAGCTGATGTTTGAAACGACGGATCTGCTATCTGTCTGTTTGCAAGAACGCTTTAGCGAGTTGCATCCGCTGGTGCTGAGTTATAAACATGCTTTTCAGGACCGTCTGAATATCAACCCTTTACAGGCGACGTTAAAACAGCTTAAAGACACTGCGAATCGGGTCGGACTGAATTTGGACTTGGGCGACGATCGTCTAGGTTATATTGATTTGTTATTTTCCCATTTTGTTGAGCCGAGTCTGGGATTCGATACTCCGGTTTTTCTGACCGACTTTCCACCTGAATTAGCGTCCTTGGCCAAAGTGAAGCAGGACCAAGATGGCGAATGGGTGGCTGCCCGTTTCGAGCTGTATATTGAGGGTTTGGAGCTTGCAAATGCCTATGATGAGCTTGTGGATGCAGAGGTGTTGCGTCAGCGTTTTGAGCAGGATAACCAGCGCCGCGCTGACTTGGGGCTTAGCATCATGCCCGTGGATGAATATCTATTGGCGGCCTTACCGCAGATGCCGGCAACCTCGGGAATTGCTTTGGGGCTGGATCGCTTATTGATGGTGGTGACGCAACAATCACGTCTAGATAAAGTCATTACTTTCCCGGCACATTTAGCCTAAGTAGTTCTGAAACGTTATTTTTAGTAGTATAAAGATTTACTGTGTTAAGTAGTTGGTTAAACAGGCAATTAGCGAAAAACAAAATAAAGGGAGCAAACTGCTCCCTTGATCATCAGCTAGGATTACGCGTTTTTTGGCTCTGGTGGCGTCAGGCCAAATTGTAAATAGGCTTGGTTAGTGGCAATGCGGCCACGTGCAGTACGCATGACATAACCTTGCTGAATCAGATAGGGTTCAATCACGTCTTCTAGTGTCCCGGAATCTTCCGCCATAGCCGCAGCCAAAGCTTCAACCCCAGCGGGTCCACCATCAAAACGCTCCAGTAGCATGCTCAGATAACGCCGGTCAAGCGTGTCGAGTCCGGATTTATCCACATTCAACATATCCAGTGCACGCTGTGCCATGTCTTGGGTCACTTCTCCAGTACCTTTGACTTGCGCATAGTCTCGCACTCTGCGCAACAGGCGGTTGGCAATCCGCGGTGTACCTCGCGAGCGACGTGCGACTTCCGTGGCACCTGCTGCGGTCATCGGTACATCCATCAGACTTGCAGAACGCGCGACAATATGGGTTAAATCTTCAACCGAATAAAACTCCAGGCGCTGCACAATTCCAAAACGATCCCGCAACGGAGAGGTGAGCAGACCGGCACGGGTGGTCGCAGCGACCAAAGTAAACGGGGGTAAATCCAGCTTAATCGAACGTGCGGCAGGACCTTCACCGATCATGATGTCCAGCTGGTAGTCTTCCATGGCTGGATACAGAATTTCTTCAATCACGGGTGAAAGGCGATGGATCTCATCAATAAACAGCACATCGCCTTCTTCGAGATTGGTCAGCATGGCCGCCAGATCACCGGCACGCTCCAGAACAGGCCCTGAGGTGGATTTGAGATTTCCTCCCATTTCCCGCGCAATAATATTGGCCAGGGTGGTTTTACCCAGACCCGGTGGACCAAAAATCAGGGTATGATCCAGTGCTTCACCACGGCCACGCGCTGCGCCAATAAAAATTTCCATCTGTTCGCGTACCACAGGTTGACCAATATAGTCATCGAGTGAGGTCGGACGAATGGCACGATCAAAATGATCTTCTGGGCGTTCAGTGCCCGTGATTAAACGGTCTTGCATACAATATTTACTTCATCATCGATTTAAGCGCAGCACGGATAATATCGGCAGATTCGGTGAAATCGCCCTTCGCTGCGGCAACGGCTTTTTGTGCTTCAGCAGGTTTATAGCCCAAGGATTGTAACGCTGCTTCAGCCTCGGCAACGGCGGAATTGGCGGTAAACTGGATTTGTGCAATGGTATTGGTATTCGAATTGCTGCCATGAGAAAGCGCTTTAAAACGATCACGTAATTCAATCAACAGACGCTCCGCGGTTTTTTTGCCGACCCCGGGGACTTTGATCAAGGTATTCACATCATCATGTTCAATACTGTGAATCAATAGATCAACACTCAAGGTGGATAAGATCCCGAGCGCCATTCTCGGACCAACACCGTTGACTTTTAATAAGGTTCGGAAAATAGTTTTTTCTTGTGCATCGCTAAAGCCAAACAGCTGCTGTGCATCTTCACGGACCACCAAATGGGTCCACAAGGTGACTTTCTGGCCTTTTTGCAGCTGGCAAAAAGTCGATAGCGGTGTGTCAATTTCATAGCCGACGCCATTGACGTTCAATAATACTGTCGGTGCTTCGAGTGCAAACACTTCACCGATTAAACAACCGATCATTTGATTTCGATCTTCCTAAAATTAGATAAATGCAACCCGACGTCCTTGCAGAACCTGAGCCAGTTCATAGGCTTGATGATCAGAAAATTTACTGATGATATCCAGCACTTGCATGATGTTCTGATAATGATTGTGCTGAAAATTGGCACCAAATTGCTGCAGGATGGACATGAGTCGCTGTTCTTTAAAGCTTAAAGACTTTTCTGGCAAGGTTAAAGGAATAAACGCATCTAAAATATGCTGCAAGCTCATATGTGCGACAATTTCCAGATCGGATTTCTGTCGATGCTCGAAAATTTTCTCTCGTGCCATATTTTTTGCACGCTGGATGCCAAGCGCAATATCGGGAGAGCAATACTGTAATAATCCCCCTTCGAGTCTCCCGGACAAAATTTCATAATGGTGTTTGGCAAATGCACTGGTGACTTCTTCAACGAGACGTTTCATGACCCGGCCACGCAGTGCAGCAATTTTTTGCTGCCAGGTACTGTGTGGCAGATTTAATTCAGCAGGCAGACCATAATCACCGAGTAAATTCAGGAATACCGGTTCAACCTCTTCATAACTCAGCATATGCAGAATAATGCCATCTTCGAGATCAATTAGCGCGTAACAAATGTCATCCGCCGCTTCCAGTAGATAGGTCAGAGGATGGCGGCAGTAGTGATAGTCTCCGAGCTGAATTAAACCCAATTGTTCAGCAATTTGTTGCAAAGTCTCTTTTTCCGACTGATAGCAGCCAAATTTGGCTCGTTGATGTGACGGCCGATCACCTTGTGAGGCAATCGTTTTGGATAACCAGGGGTACTTGAGATAGGCGCCGAGAGTGGCATGGGTAAGACGCATACCGCCATCATCTGGATGGTAATCAATTTTGGTGAGCAAGCGTAAGCCTTGTGCATTGCCTTCAAACTGGCGTACATCCGCTTCTTCTTCCGGGGAGAGTTCCTTCAGGAAATCACGGTGTGAAGCATCATCAAACCATTCACGAATGGCATATTCACCGGCATGACCAAACGGAGGATTGCCAATATCATGCGCCAGACAGGCGGCCTGAATAATCGCCCCCACATCAGCCGGAGTAATCCACATCGGTAATTCTGTTTTGATTTTTTCCGCGGCCAGCATGCCGAGGGAACGGCCAATACAGGACACTTCTAGAGAATGGGTGAGACGGGTATGGATGCCATCGTGCTGGGTTAAGGGGTGGACCTGGGTTTTACGGTTCAGTTGCCGGAAACTTTGCGAGAAAACAATACGATCATAATCTTTGTGAAAAGGACTGCGTGCCAGTTCATTACTACTTTTTTTACTGCCTAGACGAACCGCGGATAACAGTTCCAACCAACGCATTTGGGTCATTTATTTATTCAATCGAAATAAAATTAGATCATGCCAAAATTTAATGACGATCTCTAGAGTGCAACGTCACAATATGTCGTGTAAAAGTAAACAAAAAGGTAAATGAGAATACTTTAAAAAATTCAATAAATTTATCTATTTACAGAAAGGGTGGGATGGTTGATCATGACAGTCATCCTATCAATATGAGCAAGTATTGTGCGTCATTCTTATCATTTGGAAAAACATTTCCTTGAACGTGCGGGATGGTTGCGTGCTGCAGTTTTAGGTGCAAATGACGGAATTATTTCCGTTACGAGTTTGGTGGTGGGGATGGCGGCGAGTGGTGCCAGCACACAAACCTTGTTAGTCACCTGTGTGGCCGGACTGATTTCTGGTGCTGCTTCCATGGCCGCTGGAGAATATATTTCCGTAAAGTCGCAGCAGGACATTGAAAAAAATGACCTGTTGATGGAAAGCCGTGCACTGGAACGGCATCCAGAAGAAGAATTACAAGAACTGAAACATATTTATATCGAGCGTGGTCTGGAACCTGAGTTGGCAGCGGAAGTTGCCAAACAGCTTACTGCGTATAACGCACTGGAAGCACATGCACGGGATGAGATCGGGATTATCGAACATACCGCAGCACAACCGTTACAGGCTGCAGGTTCCTCGGCCTTGGCCTTTACCGTGGGATCACTTTTTCCACTGGTGGCGATTTTACTGCTGCCTGAACAGGCGCTGGAACGAAGCATCATGCTGGTGGGCGTGATTACCTTGGGGCTGATGGGGGCCTTGGCCAGCTATGTAGGTGGTGTCAGTGCCTGGCGTGGTGCGATCCGGGTGATGATTTGGGGGGTGATCGCCATGCTATTTAGTTACTGGGTGGGCTCTTTGTTTCAGGTTGCACCAGTATAATTTGAGCTAAATCGTTGTTTTTATTTGTTGGGTAGGAAAATGCCAGTTTTTTTCCTGCCCGAATCACTAGCTCAAAATGACCTTTCACAGTAGAATATGCGTTCTCTCTAAGTCACATTGCGGTAAGGTCCAAAAGACTTGCCCGTGGAGCCAAAATCAGCATGTTTATCGTGGCCGGTGCACCAGCACATTCTTCTTTTAAGAAAACTCAACTATTAACACGTTTAGCGTCAATTAGTTCTGTTCAATCAATAGAAAGCCAATGGGTTTATCTGTTTGATCAAGCGCTCAACGAGCAGCAACATCAATCTGCTTTACAGCTTTTGAACGATGGTACCGCTTTTGAACTGCGCCAGGCAGCGAGTGATGAAATCCAGATTCTGGTTACACCGCGTGTAGGTACGATTTCGCCGTGGTCTTCTAAAGCGACCGATATCTTCCAAAACTGTAACACCCCCGTACACCGTTTAGAACGCGGCGTGTTGTATACGCTTAAAGGCGTGACTGAGCTTTCTAAAGAAGTTTTACTGGCTTTACACGACCGCATGACAGAAAACGTGTTTAACCAGATTGACGATGCCAAGGCATTGTTCACTGAAACTGCACCGAAGCCTTTAAATGCGATTGATATTTTAGGTCAGGGCAAAGATGCTTTGGTGAAAGCCAATAATGAATTTGGCTTTGCTTTATCTGAAGAAGAAATTGATTATTTGACCCGTGCCTTTACTGAGCTAGGCCGTAACCCGAATGACATCGAATTGATGATGTTTGCGCAGGCCAACTCTGAGCACTGCCGTCACAAAATTTTTGGTTCTGAATGGACCATCGATGGTGAAAAACAGCCACTATCTTTGTTCCAGATGATTAAAAATACCTACAAAGAATCACCAACAGATGTATTGTCAGCCTATAAAGACAACGCATCCGTGATTGTTGGTTATGACACCCAGCGTTTCTATCCAAAACAGGATGAAACTGGTCATTATGTGTATAAATACAAGAGCCAAGCGGCTCACATCCTGATGAAGGTGGAAACGCACAACCACCCAACCGCGATTTCCCCATTTGCGGGTGCAGCAACCGGTTCAGGTGGTGAAATCCGTGATGAAGGTGCAACTGGTCGTGGTGGTAAGCCAAAAGCTGGTTTAACCGGTTTTACCGTATCCAACCTAAATATTCCTGGTTTTGAACAGCCATGGGAAGAAAATTACGGCAAGCCATCGCGTATGGCATCTCCGTTACAAATTATGATTGAAGGTCCGTTGGGTGGTGCTGCGTTTAACAACGAATTTGGCCGTCCAAACCTGAACGGTTATTTCCGTACCTTTGAACAAAACGTTAATGGTGAAGTGAAAGGTTTCCATAAACCAATCATGATCGCCGGTGGTTACGGTAACATCCGTCCGGATCATGTAGAAAAAGACGCGATTCAGCCGGGTGATTTGCTGATCGTTCTGGGTGGTCCAGCGATGTTGATCGGTCTCGGTGGTGGCGCAGCGTCTTCTGTAGACAGCGGTACCATGGGTGAAAGCCTGGATTTCGCGTCAGTACAACGTGAAAACCCGGAAATGGAACGTCGTTGCCAAGAAGTGATTGATACCTGCTGGCGCATGGAAGACTTTAACCCAGTGGTTTCCATTCATGATGTGGGTGCCGGTGGTTTATCCAATGCGATGCCAGAACTGGTTAATGATCATGAACTTGGTGCGATCCTAAACCTGCGCAAGATTCCTTCACTTGAGCCAGGCATGTCGCCAATGGAAATCTGGTCGAATGAAGCACAAGAACGTTATGTCTTGGCGATCCGTCCGGAATCTTTGGAACTATTTGAATCGATCTGTGCCCGTGAACGTTGTCCGTTTGCGGTGTTGGGTGAGGCGACTGAAGCTCGTCAATTAACCGTAAAAGATCCGTTGTTTAATAACAACCCGGTGGATATCCCGATGCAGGTGATGCTCGGTGGTACGCCACGCATGCAGCGTTCGTATGAAACCCAGCCACGTCAAGGCAATGACTTTGATGCAGCACAAGTGGATTTGAAAGATGCGATCTTCCGCGTGTTGAAAAACCCGACGGTTGCATCAAAATCCTTCCTGATCACCATTGGTGACCGTTCGATTACCGGTATGGTCGCACGTGACCAGTTTGTGGGCCGTTGGCAGGTGCCGGTTGCCGATGCTGCTGTGACCACAACGAGCTTGCAAGGTTTCACTGGTGAAGCCATGGCGATGGGTGAACGTCCACCAGTCGCTTTGTTGAATCCAGCTGCATCTGCACGTTTAGCCGTGGCAGAAGCCATTTCCAACATCATGTGTGCCAACATTGAACAGATCAGTGACATCAAATTGTCGGCGAACTGGATGGCCGCTGCAGGTCAGAAAGGTGAAGATCAGGCCTTGTTTGAAGGGGTAAAAGCCATCGGTATGGAAATGTGTCCAGCATTAGGTATCGCAATTCCAGTCGGTAAAGACTCCTTATCCATGCGTACCACCTGGAATGACAATGGTGAAGACAAATCTGTGACTTCGCCAATGACAGGTGTGATCACTGCATTTGCACCAGTCAACGACGTTCGTAAGACATTGACGCCTGAATTAAAAGCAGGCCAAGATTCAGTACTGGTCCGTATTGATCTATCGCGCGGTCAGTTCCGTTTGGGTGGTTCGATCCTGGCGCAAGTATATAAAGCGATCGGTACGACCACTCCGGATGTCGATAGCTTTGACGAATTCAAAGCGTTCTTTGCTTTAGTTCAAGACTGGAACAACCGTGGTCTGATCCAGGCCTATCATGACATCGGTGATGGTGGTTTGCTGGCGACTGTGGCGGAAATGATGTTTGCTTCCCGTCTAGGTGTAGCGCTTGAAGATCAATCTGTTGCTGGCCTGTTTGCTGAAGAAATTGGCGCCGTGTTGCAAATCAAGGCAGCCGACTGGGATGCGTTACAAGCTGAAATTGCAGCGTCTGCACTTAATGGTGCAATTGCAGTCGTAGGTCGTGTGAATGACACAGATCAATTGTCTGTGAATGGTTTAGTGCTTGAGCGTGCTGAATTGCAACAAGCTTGGGCTGAAGTGTCGCACCAGATCCAGCGTTTACGTGATAACGTGGAAACTGCTGATCAAGAATTCGCTCTAATTGCAGACAAAAACCATAAAGGTCTGATCGCACAGCCAACTTTCGATTTGAATGAAGAAATCGAAGCGCCATATCTAAATCTGCGCCGTCCAAATATGGCAGTATTGCGTGAACAGGGTATTAACGGTCATGTCGAAATGGCAGCGGCTTTTGATAAAGTCGGCTTCAATACCGTCGATGTGCATATGAGCGATTTGCTTGCTGGCCGTGTCAGCCTGGATGATTTCCAAGGTCTGGTAACCTGTGGTGGTTTCTCGTATGGTGACGTACTCGGTGCAGGCGGTGGCTGGGCGAAATCGGTGCTGTTTAATGCCAAATTGCGTGACCAGTTTGAAAAATTCTTCAACCGTGAAGAAACTTTCTCTCTCGGTGTATGTAATGGTTGTCAAATGTTGTCACAGCTTGCACCGCTGATTCCAGGTGCTGAAGCATGGCCACGTTTCCATCGTAATACTTCAGAAGTATTCGAAGCGCGTGCTGTGAACGTCCGTGTTGAGAAATCAGTCTCGATCATGCTTGAAGGTATGGAAGGTTCGATTCTACCAATCGCCGTGGCGCATGGTGAAGGTCGTGTGGTTGCGCCAGAAGCTAATTTGGCGAGTTTGAACGCTGCGAACCAAGTGGTATTACGTTATGTGGATAGCCATGGCAATCCGACTCAACATTATCCGTTGAATCCGAATGGTTCTCCAGATGCGATAACTGGCGTGACGTCAAAAGATGGTCGTGCAACGATTATGATGCCACACCCTGAGCGTAACTTCCGCGCGATCCAGCATTCATGGAAACCAGAAGATTGGGATCAAGATGGTGCTTGGTTACGTATGTTCCGTAACGCACGTAAATTTATCGGATAATTGTCCTGATAAAAAACAGAAAGCCACCTGCGGGTGGCTTTTTTGCTTTTAACATATCGAAGCAAGGATTAATTTTCTGTTACGGTTGGTGTGGTTCTTGCTTCGAACTTCATCATATTTTAAGCAAAGGTAAATTGGTAAACGCTAGAAGTCAGCGTATATTGGTTTCGTTGTAACTGTGAACAAAAGCAAAAATTTCAATCAAGATAATAACAATGAGAGGACTGGAGTATGAAAAATAACAAGATATCCGATCAGCCCACGCGACGCTCCACAGGTTGGCTTTGGTTTGCTGGCGTGATCAGTGTGCAGGTTCTGTTGATCGTTATGGGCTATTTGTTGAAATTTACCTGATCTTGATCGTTCTGACTGGTATTGAACTAGATTCTCCGTTATAGAACAGGGAAGATGATCATGGAAAAAACGAGATGTTGAAGCTGATTTACTATGTACCAGAATCTCATCTGGAGTCGACCAAACAGGCGATTTTTACTGCAGGTGCGGGCGGAATTGGCAATTATGAACAATGCGCCTGGCAGGTGATGGGTGTGGGACAATTCAAACCGGTCAAGGGTGCCAATCCATTTATTGGTGAGTTAAATGCCTTAGAGCAAGTGCCGGAATGGCGTGTGGAAACCATCGTGCCTGAAGAGCATGCTGCATCTGTGGCAAAAGCACTCAAGGCAAGCCATCCTTATGAAGAGCCTGCCTTTGAATTTATCCAGTTGCTGAGCGTAGATTGAGTGACCGATTTTAAATTTTCTGGATAAATAACTCACGTTCAAAACGGTACTGCGGATAGAACACACCATCCGCAGCACGTTCACCGGCTGCAATTACCATCACTGGATATTGCTGGTCATTTAAGCCGATAATTTTACGCAACAGTGGTTCATCAAAACCTTCCATCATGCAGCTGTCAAAACCATAAGCGCGTAATGCTAAAACCAGGTTTTCACAGGCGAGGGCAGTGCTCTTGCTTGCCCAGAGTTTGGCATCAGCCGGGCTAAATGCTGAAACGGGCAGTTGTTTATCCAAGGTACGTGCTACAGAAAAGGCGACTTTCTTAAAGTGACCAAAACTGTTCAGGTAGCCGGTTTTATAGTTATATGGGATCAGGCGGTAATATTTTTTTACGGCAGCCGGTGCTTCGGGAAAAGGGAATTCACTGATGTTCTTTTTCGCCATTTCATCAATGCGGTCGGTACGTGCCACACAAACAATGAGTTCTGCTGCTGTTTGTGCTGCCAATTGGCTCAGGCAGGCTTTGACCAATTGCTTTTTCTTGTGCGCTGATTGCACCACATAAAAGGTCCATGGTTGTAAATTGGATGAATTCGGTGCAAGCAGGGCTAAATTCAGACATTCATCCAAAATGTGCTCAGGAATCGGTTTTTCAGTAAATTTACGTACCGAACGACGGCTCTGGATCACTTTTTTAAAGTTATCGACATCGATATCTTGTGGGGCAGCTTCGTAATAACGTTCTTTAGCGGTATCGGAATTTGACATGGTAATCGACGTAAAATAGAAAGGATCAGTGATCTTAGCATCAAACCGGATTTCGATGGATGACTGAGATGGATGTTAATCATCCAGTCATCCTGTGGATTCTTCATTTAGTTAAATTGGCTGAAATCCGGCTTACGTTTTTGCATAAAGGCTTGTACGGCTTCTCTCATTTCTGGCGATGAAACCCGTTGCATAAAAATCTCAGCTTCATGATCAATACAGGTCAAAATCTCCGCTAAATCGTGTTTCATCAGCGCTTTGGTCTGTTTGAGTGATGCCAAGGGGAGTGAGGCCAGCTTCTGTGCTTGCATTTGTGCATAAGCGTAGACATCGCTTTCAATCGAATTGATTAGGCCGATTTGCATTGCCTTGGTGCTGTTAAATTTTTCTGCGGTAAACAGCAATTCGGCAGCTTGATGGTAACCGGCACGCTGTACCAGCAATTTGCTTGAAGCACCTTCCGGAGAGAGTCCCAAGCTGACAAAAGGTAGCTGGAACAAGGCACTTTCATCACTATAAGCCAAGTCTGTATGTAATAAAATGGTGACACCAATGCCAATCGCCACGCCTCGTACGGCAGCAATGAGCGGTTTAGAAAAACGAGCAGCAGCTTTGAGCAACACAAAGGGAGGAGCATCTCCAGCTTTGCCTTGTAGCGGGGACTGAACGAATTTCATAAAGTCCTGCATATCATTGCCTGCGGTAAAATCAGCCGTTGCACCGCGCAAAATGACCACGCGAACCTCTTGGGATTGGTCAGCTTCATCAAGCGCCTGGGCAATCCATAAATACAGTTCGCCATACAGAGCATTTTTGCTTTCCGGCCGCTGGATGGCTAAAGTCAGAACCCCGTGAGCTAATTCCGCATGTAAATGTGGATGGGGCTGTTGAATACAGCGCAGTGTCATCGTACTATCCTTGCTTTCATCTATTGTTCAAATTATGCGACTCATTATGGCGTAGAATAAAAAATTCTGTAGTAACTGATGAGTTCATAAAAATTTTTCTAGCACTATGAAGCCAGCATTTGACTATCTCGTTTTTATTGGACGTTTTCAACCGTTCCATCTTGCTCATCTGCAAACGGTCCATTTGGCCTTGCAGCAAAGTCAGCAGGTGATTTTGGCTTTGGGTTCGGCTCAGGCTGAACGCAATATCAAGAATCCATTTTCTGCCTCTGAACGTGAACAGATGATTCTGTCCAATTTCCCGATTGATGAACAGGAGCGGATCCGTTTTGTCCACGTCATTGATGTCTACAATGACGAAAAATGGGTAAAACAGGTGAAAGATCTGGTGGCCGGTATAGTAGAAACGGATGCCAAAATAGGCCTGATTGGTCATTTTAAGGATGAATCTTCGTATTATCTCAATCTTTTTCCTGAATGGACCATGGTAGAACTCGACAGTTTGCATGGAGCAATTTCAGCCACGCCGATGCGGGAAGCCTATTACCGTGGTGAGATTCAAACGGAAGCATTTCCTGCAGGCACGATTCGGTTTTTACAGAATTTTCAAAAAACACCCATTTACCACCAATTGCAGCACAAATACCTGACGCAAGATAAAAGCAATCTTGCTGAATCCTGAGTATGCTCATTAGTCGAGGCAAGATCTCTTGCACTGACTGGGGCTTGAATGGGATGAAGCTCAGAATGAGATTAGCCATTACTTGCATGCTCAGTGTATTTAGCCTAAGCATCATGATACAGACGAATGCCCAAGCATGGACGCTGACCCCGAAAACTCAGGTAGGATTTAATATTCGCGCTATGGGGTTTTCTCTGGTAAAAGGCCAGTTTACCTAGTTTCAGTCGAATATGAAATTTGATCCTACCACGCCACAAAATGCCTCGGCTCAGTTGGTGCTGCAGATGAATAGCGTTCGCGTGAATAAATCGGGACTGAAAGATCTGTTGTTGGGCGAGCGGTTCTTTTTTGTAGAACAGTATCCAACAGCGAGGTTCAACAGCCGTGAATTTATTGCCTTAGGCAATCATCAATATGATATTAAAGGCGATCTCACTTTGCGAGGAATCACCCAACCGGTAATGCTGAAGACAAGGTTAAAACCTAATAGTAATGATCCACGACTGCTGGATGTGGAAGCGAAAACTGTGGTGAAGCGTGAGGATTTCGGGATGAAAAAAGCCTTTGCAGGGATGGGGGAAAAAGTGATGATTGAAGTGTCTGGACAGTGGCAGGCTAAATAAGTCCTACTGGCTATTCTATCGCTAGAATGTTTATCGCTATAAAGTCAATAAAAAAGTAGGCACGTAAATATGATCTACCTGCCTATCTTTTCATTTTTGCAATGATTAATTTAGCTGGTTTTCAGCGCTTTTAGATCTGCCAGAACTTGTTCGGCATGGCCAGCCGCTTTCACTTTATGATAGCTTTTGACCAGTTCACCTTTGTGGAAAATAAAGGTCGAACGTTCGATGCCCATGACCTGTTTGCCATACATATTTTTTTCTTTAATTACATCAAAGTGTTTACATAACACTTCTTCTTTGTCGCTGATCAAATTAATACTGAGTGCCTGCTTTTCGGTAAAGTTCTGATGAGATTTCACCGAGTCACGTGATACCCCAATGATGGTAGCACCTAAAGCTGTAAACTGCTCTTTCATGCTCGTAAAATCAAGCGCCTGTGTAGTGCAGCCCGGAGTGGAGTCTTTAGGATAAAAGTAGACAATCAGCCAGTCTGAGGCAATGTCATTTAAGTTGATTTCGCCGTTGGTTGCTGGAAAAATCTGATCCAGTAAGGTGATGTGTTCAGTCATCTGTTTGATCCTTTATGCGCCGACAGAATCGTTAAGTTCAAGAGGTAAAAAAGCATATTCGCCATGATACAGAATTTCACCTGAACGTACAGGAATCGAATTTTTAAATATTGGCCCATCAATCACCGTGGTGTGAAATTCACCTCCTTCACCACAAGGATCAATGCCGCGCTGTTCTAGTTGCAGGATATATTCATACGTCAGGATTTTCCCTAGATCATCTGCGGTCATGCCTAGGTCTAAATTCACTGTGACAATCACGCTTTTGAAACCGAGTTGAATAAATTCATCAATCACTTCACGATGTGGCCGTTGCCAGAGCGGCATACTGAGTTTAAGGCCCGCTTGTTGAGCCACACGCTCATGCCAGCAACCATGTTCAGGCATATCTAAATCGCCTGTGACTAAAACGTCTGCATCTTGTGTTTTGGCTTGAGCCAGTAAATCCAGAAATTTGGCTTCATAATCATTCCAGCTCGATGATGCACTAATTATTGGAAGACCGAGGGCATCAGCCTGTGCTTGAATAATCGCTCTGCTCATGGCATGTGAGCGTGAACGTTGACCATTTTCTTCCAGCATAATGATTAGGCCGATTGCTTCACCAACCTGCAGGGCGTGATATAGAGCCAATGTGCTGTCTTTGCCACCACTGAACGACACAACGAATTTGTGCTGTTCAGCGTTAGTTTTCCATTCATGTTGCATGGTTGTTCAACTTTATAAATAAAAAGCCTGCAAATGCAGGCTTTATGGCATAAAAAAGGATTATTTTTTTGCTTGCGCCGATTTCATGGCTTCTTCGCTTAAGGTTTTTAATTTACCAGTCAGCTGTGGACCAAAGCAGGCTTGTAAGTCACGGTTTTGTTTTTGCACAAATGCGAGTGTTGCCGGGCTTTTTTTCTGGTTGATGGTGCTTTGAATTTCCCATTTTTGTGCATTGGTCAATTTACCATCTGCTTCAACTGCACAGCTACAGTATTTGCTGGCTTCTGCAGCAGTCAGTTTTTTACCTTTGGCAGTTTCTTCTTTACAGACATTAATCAGTGCCGCTTTGACATTGGTACTTTTGTACGCTTCCTGAATTTTGTTGGTTTCTGCGTGGGTTGTACCTGCCATGAGTGCGGCAGCAGAAACCAGTGTGGATAGAATAATTTTTGCTTTTAACTGTTTCATAATGAAGTACCTGGTTATTGCGGTCTATAACGTGTCGGGTCCGGCACACCTGCATCTAGAAAACCTTGTTTACGTAGACGGCAGCTATCACACTTGCCACAAGCACGTCCTTGCTCGTCTGCCTGATAGCAGGAGACAGTTTGACTGTAGTCTACGCCATGTTCAATGCCTAAACGTATAATATTCGCTTTGGATAAATGTAACAAAGGTGTTTCAAATTTAAGTGGTTTGCCTTCTACACCGGCTTTAGTGGCCAACTGTGCCATACGGGCAAAGGCCTCAATAAATTCCGGACGACAATCGGGATAACCTGAATAATCCACCGCGTTAATGCCAATCACAATCGCTTCAGCATCAAACACTTCTGCAGCTGCCAAGGCATAAGATAAGAAAATGGTATTGCGTGCTGGTACATAAGTGACCGGGATGCCTTCCTGTTCTTGTTCAGGCACATCAATATTATGATCGGTCAGAGCAGAACCGCCTAAATTGCCCAAGTCAATATTAATAATGCGATGTTCAACACCTGCACGCTGCGTGAGGGCTTTTGCTGCATCCAGCTCGGTGGTGGAACGTTGACTATACATAAAACTGAGGGCAATACACTCATAACGTGCTTGCGCCCAAGCTAAACAGGTGGTTGAGTCTAAGCCGCCAGATAACAGAACAATGGCACGAGGGCGCATACGATACTCCAATGTTATAAGTGATGAAGGATTAACGACCGGTTTCGTCATTCCACAATAATTTATGCAATTGTAGCTGGAAGCGAACAGGGAGATGGTCTTGTAAAATCCACTGAGCCAGATCACGTGCGAGTGCAGGCAGTTTTACCGCATTTTTCTCTACCGCAAAGGCAGGGGAGAACCATACCGTGGACACTTTATCCTGTAATTGGTAGTTCTGTACCTGCTGTTTCGACCATTCATAATCTTCGCGGTTACAGATTACGAATTTGATCTGGTCATGAGCGGTCAAATATTCAAGGTTACTGAGCAGATTGCGCTGTTGTTCACCGGAGGTCGGAGTTTTTAAATCCAGGACTTTGTATACACGCGGATCAACTTTTGATACATCCAGTGCCCCGCTGGTTTCGAGCGAAACTTGGCAACCCAGATCGCACAAGCGGCTTAACAATGGCAAACAGTTGGGCTGTGCTAAAGGTTCACCGCCTGTCACACAAATATACGGGGTCTGATAAGACAAAGCTGTTTGAATAATGTCTTTCAAGGATTGCCGTTCACCACCTTCAAAGGAATAGGTGGTATCACAATAACTACAGCGGAGTGGACAACCGGTTAAACGGATAAAGACCGTCGGTAAGCCTGCAGTATTTGCTTCGCCTTGCAGAGAATAAAAAATCTCGGTAATACGCAAGCCCGCAGCCGGATCAGAAACAGGAATGGCACTAGAGCGTAAAGAAGTCATCATTCAAATACCGCAGAGTTAAAAAACAAAAATCCCTACGGTCATGACAACCGTAGAGACAAGGAGCGATTGAAGCTCCGAGGAACGATAAAGTTCCGCAACAGAATAAATTAGTCGTCGCGAAGCAAATCGTTCAAGCTGGTTTTAGCACGGGTTTGCGCATCTACTTTTTTCACGATGATCGCAGCATACAGGCTGTAAGTACCACATTTAGACGGAAGGCTACCCGCAACCACAACAGAACCCGCAGGTACACGGCCGTAATGGATTTCACCCGTAGCGCGGTCATAAATCTTGGTCGATTGACCAATGAACACGCCCATTGAAATCACAGAACCTTCTTCAACAATCACGCCTTCCACGATTTCAGAACGTGCACCGATGAAGCAGTTGTCTTCAATAATGGTTGGGTTGGCTTGAAGTGGTTCAAGAACACCACCAATACCTACACCACCAGACAGGTGTACATTTTTACCGATTTGTGCACATGAACCGACAGTTGCCCAGGTATCCACCATGGTGCCTTCATCTACATAAGCACCGATGTTGACATAAGATGGCATCAACACCACGTTTTTCGCCTGGTAGCTACCTTTACGTGCAACAGCGGGTGGTACAACACGCACACCAGCTGCTTTGAATTGTTCTTCAGTCCAGCCAGAGAATTTAGTGTCTACTTTGTCATAGAAGCGAAGGTCGCATGACTCGATTGGTTTGTTATCGTTCAGTTTGAAAGATAATAAAACTGCTTTTTTCAACCACTGGTGAACAACCCATTCACCATCGATTTTTTCAGCTACACGAAGCGTGCCATTGTCTAAACCAGCGATTGCTTGCTCAACTGCTTCACGGATTTCTGCAGGACAGTCTGCTGCAGTAAAATTAGCGCGGTCTTCAAATGCTTGCTCAATAATAGTCGAAAGCTGAGACATGATGTTCCTTCCAGAAAAATTTCTAAGATTTTACACTATTTGAATCGGGATAGACCGAAAAAAACCGAAGACTTTATTAAAATTAAGTCAGCTGAACAGGAGAGTGTATTTTACGGGCTGATCGGTTTTACAAAAACTTCTGTACAGACAAGAAAAGTTAAAAGGTGTAGCAAAAAATAACATAAAGCGCCTGATTTCGTTCTAAAAACCATGAAAAAGCTGCTTTAGCATGACGTTTATACAATATGGAACTGAAAACGAAAAAATCATTTTTCGAGGAGAGTGAACATGAATGTTTTACGATTAGTTGCACTATCGACTGCCTTAGGCACCATGGCCATGACAGCCAATGCTGCTGATGAAGAGATTATCAAAGAAGACGGCTCTCAATTTTCATTTTTTAAGCCTGCTTCTGTACGTGCTGAAGTTGGGACCACTGGCTATGGTGGTGCCATTACCTATAATGCCAATCCTTATGTCGGGGTGACACTGGGTTATAACGGTGGTGATATCTCTTGGGATGACGATGTTGAATATGATGATGTCAACTATGATGTCGATATGGACAACAACCTGACCTACTTAAATGCTGAAATCCGTCCGTGGGCCAATGCCTTTTATATGGCTGCCGGTGTAGGTTATGTGGATCAGGAGTATGGTTTGCGTGCCCGTTCCGATGGTAATCCGATTAAAATTGATGGACAGACGACGACTTATAACTCGCTTTCTGCTGATGTCAGTTATGACAATCAAATCGCACCGTATCTAGGTTTGGGTTATTCACCAGCGCTCAATGATCGCTGGGGGGTATTTGGGGAAATCGGGGCTTACTATACGGGTAACCCAAGTGTGACCAATGTAAAAACCAATGGTACAAGTTATGCAGGTGGCGATCCGGTACTAGATAACCATTTAGATGAAATCCGAAATGATGACAAATATGAATGGTTGCCCGTAGCTAAACTCGGCATTAACTACCGTTTTTAAACTTGTGAATTAAAAAAGGGCCAGTGAATGGCCCTTTTGTGATGGGGGGAGTTGAATTAGTCTTCTGGATAAGCGACTTTTTTCAGTGCCTTGATATCAGCTTCTGGTGAGCATAAGGAAATAAACTCGTAGCCATAACCGCGTAACAAATGCCCTTTGCGCACCGCAATCCAGGTGGTATTAACGCCGAAAATATCGGTTTTGATTTGCTTTAAACGGTAATCACGTTCCGGATCATAGGCGACATCATTGACAATCCCTACGCCCATACCCAGTTCGACATAGGTCTTGATCACATCAGCATCCAATGCAGACATCACCAGATCCACATCAATTCCAGCATCTTCAAAGGCCTTGTCGATTTTCGAACGACCGGTGAAACCACCATGATAGGTAATAATCGGATAATGGGCCAAATCTTCTAAGGTAATGTTTGGTACTTGGGTCAGGGGATGACTCTGCGGAACAATAATACTATGTTGCCAGTTATAGTAAGGCACGCTGGCCAGATTTTCTTCCGTCGTTAAAGATTCAGTGGCAATACCAATATCCGCTTCGCCCTGCAGCAACATTTCTGCGATTTCAACCGGGCTGGCCTGTTGCAGGACTAAATGCACTTTAGGAAAGGCTTTCTTGAACTGGTTGACAATCGGCGGTAACACATAACGTGCCTGCGTATGCGTGGTGGCAATCGTTAAAGTCCCTTCATCCACCTTGTTGAAATCATCTGCCAGACGTTTGATGTTATCGGCATCAACCAGCATGCGCTCAACGATGCTGAGCAGGGCCTGGCCGGGTTCCGTCAGACCTAAAAGACGTTTACCTTTGCGGATAAACAGTTGTACCCCCAACTCATCCTCTAGATCTTTGATGTGTTTACTCACACCCGACTGAGAGGTATACAGTGCCGCGGAAGCTTCGGTTAAATTAAAGTTTTGTCGAACCGTTTCTCGGATAATTCTGAGTTGTTGAAAATTCATAATAAAGCATACCTTCTAAGTGGACAGGAAGCGTCCTGTCCATAACTGCACTTAAGCGGCTTGATCCGCAAAGAGGTGCAGTGTAATTGCACTGACCCAGACTGTTTGGTTAGGTTTAAATTGGTGTAATTTTGCTTCTTCTGGGCTTAAAGAAATCTCAATTAAACGACCTTCACGATCCTGTAATTCTGCCACAACTTTTCCAGCAATCCACAATTCACGCAAGAATGTTGCTTGAATCGCATTCTGTTGTGGTTGTGCATGTAGATGTAATTCATCCGGACGGGCAAATGCAATGATCTTGCCTTGTGGAGCGTTTGCTTCCGTGGCGAACTGAATCCGGTCTTGCCCGAGCTGAAGCACCCCTTGATAATGTTCACCTTCAAAGCGATTGGCTTGTCCCAAAAAGTCAAAAACAAAGGGGGTCGCCGGTTTTTCATAGACTTCACGTGGCGAACCGATTTGTTCAATATTACCTTTATTCATCACCACGATCTGGTCAGCTACTTCGAGTGCTTCTTCCTGATCATGGGTGACAAAAATTGAGGTAATGTGCAGTTCATCATGCAAGGTACGTAACCAGCGGCGTAATTCCTTACGCACTTTGGCATCTAATGCACCAAAGGGTTCATCTAGCAATAATACGCGAGGTTCAACTGCGAGGGCACGCGCTAAGGCGATCCGCTGGCGTTGACCACCGGACAGTTGTGCTGGATAACGATCAGCCAGAAAACCGAGTTGTACTAGATCAAGCAGGCGTGTGACACGTTTCTTGATTTCTGCTTCTGAAGGACGGGTACTGCGTGGACGTACCCGTAGGCCAAAAGCCACATTGTCAAATACGGTCATGTGGCGGAACAGGGCATAGTGCTGAAAGACGAAACCGACTTGACGTTCGCGTACATGAACATCAGTAGCATCCTGACCTTCGAGCAGAACCTGGCCGCCATCTGCGGATTCCAAACCAGCAATAATTCGCAGTAGGGTGGTCTTTCCACAACCTGAAGGACCGAGTAAGGCAACCAGTTGGCCTTCCGGAAAATCCAGCGAAATGTTGTTAAGTGCATGGAATGCACCAAAGTGTTTTTCAATATTTTGAACTTGAATACTCATCAGGTCATTCCTTAAGAAACAGGGTTGTCATCGCTGCGTGGTGCTTGTCGATCCTGACGCAATTCCACCCAGGTTTTCAGAATCAGGGTAACAATCGCCAGTAAAGCCAGCAGGGAGGACACGGCAAAGGCCGCACTAAAGGTATATTCGTTGTAAAGAATTTCGACATGCAGCGGCAGGGTATTGGTTTCACCACGGATATGGCCGGAAACGACCGACACTGCACCGAACTCGCCCATGGCACGGGCATTACACAGGATCACGCCGTAAATCAGGCCCCACTTGATGTTTGGCAAGGTGACTTTCCAGAAGGTTTGCCAGCCTGAAGCTCCTAGTACAATCGCAGCTTCTTCCTCTTCAGTGCCTTGTGCCTCCATGAGCGGAATCAATTCACGTGCCACAAACGGTACAGTGATAAAAATAGTGGCCAGCACAATCGCAGGAACGGCATACAACACTTTGATGTCGTGATCCATGAACCATTCACCAAACCAGCCTTGTGTACCAAAGATCAGTACAATCATCAGGCCTGCAATGACTGGTGAAACCGAAAACGGCATGTCAATAATGGTGGTAAGAAGGGATTTGCCTCTAAAGTTGAATTTGGCCACACACCATGCTGCTGCCACACCAAACACTACGTTAAGGGGAACGGCAATTGCTGCTGTTAGTAAGGTCAGTTTGACGGCGGAGAGGGTATCCGGGTGAACCAGAGCTTGCAGATACACGCCCATCCCTTGTTTAAAGGCCTCTACAAATACTAGAATCAACGGCAGAATCAGGCAGCTCAGGAAGAAAATCAGTGCAATGCTGAGCAGGCTATATCGTACCCAGTTTGGTTCACGGGTCGCGTCGCGTGATTGCAGTTTGTCTGCCAGCGCATTGCTGTCGGTAGTGAAACTCATCGTGCAGTTCTCCCGGTACGGCGGCTTGCCCAAGCTTGCAGCAGGTTAATCAACAATAAAATGCCAAAGGAAAGCACGAGCATCACCACGGCAATCGTAGTTGCACCGGCATAGTCATATTCTTCCAGACGGGAAATGATCATCAGTGGTGCAATCTCGGTTTCAAAGGGCTGGTTGCCGGCAATAAAAATCACTGAACCATATTCACCAACCCCGCGGGCAAAAGCCAAGGCAAAGCCGGTCAACAAGGCAGGAAACAGGATGGGCAAAATAATCTTGCTGATAATCTGCAGGCGGTTGGCACCGAGCGCTGATGCGGCTTCTTCTAGTTCGGTTTCAATGTCACTCAGCACCGGTTGTACGGTGCGCACAACAAACGGCAGACCAATAAAGATCAAGGCCAAGGTAATCCCGATGGGGGTATAGGCCACCTGAATGCCCAGTGGTTCCAGATATTGACCGACCCATCCTGTTGGCGCATACAGGGAGGTCAAGGCGATACCGGCAACCGCAGTAGGTAGGGCAAAAGGTAAATCCACCAATGCATCGACCAGACGTTTACCTGGAAACCGGTAACGAACTAGACACCAGGCCAGTAACAGTCCAAACACCACGTTAATTACCGCTGCAATTAAGGCAGAACTAAAACTGAGCTGTAAGGATTTTAAAATTCGTTCAGAGCTAAGAATGTCCCATAAGCCGCTCCAGCCGATGCCAAGCGATTTGATCAATAAGGCAGATAACGGTAACAGGACAAGCAGGGATAAATACGCAAGGGTAAAGCCTAGAGAAAGACCAAATCCTGGCAGCACTCGGGATCGCTGCGACATGATGATTCCTCAATAAAAAGCACTGACCTCGCTAAAGGGTCAGTCAAATAAAACAGTGGGGCTTACAACAACTTAGACTGCAAATTTCAACAGGGGAGAGTTATCTTCTGTTTCTCTCCAATGCGGCAGCGTTTCGGGTAATAAATAGTCAAAAATCTGTGGGAAAGGTCCAAATCCTGAAGCTACATTAATGTGACCCACAGCCCCTAAATTGATAGGGTTGAGCTGCCAGACCTGAGCTAGACGTTGTGCATCTGTAAAGCTCAGCCAAGGATCGTTTTCACTGATCAGCATTTGGGTGGGAACATTAATATCTAATCGCTGGAACAAGGCTGAATAATCTTGCTGGCTGTCACGTGCAAAACCGGCTTCACCAAAACGGGCAGGATTGGCGGGGGCAACCAAAATTAGACGTTTCACTTTTGCCTGCAGTTCAGGATGCCAAGCCAGCGCAGCAACACTGGTCAAACAGCCAAAACTGTGGGCGATAATTTGCAGCGGTTGCTGGATCTGTTCCACCGTTGCGACCCAGCGGGCCACCCAGTTGTTTAACACAGGCTGGTTCCAGTCCTGTTGCTGAACACGGGAGCAGGAGGTCATTTGGCGTTGCAACCAAGATTGCCAGTGTTGATATTCACTGCCGCCAACGCCCGGAACGATCAAGTTATGAATCATGTCGCTACTCCCATATTCAGCATGTTTAACTTTTAACGGGTGTTGTTGGCTTTGACGATCTGGTCAAAGACACCACCAGTTTCGAAATGGACTTTTTGTACTTTCGACCAGCCACCAAATTCCTGGTTGACGGTCACCAATTTCAGCGGTTTAAAGGTGTTGCTGTATTTTTTCAGGATTGCAGCATTACGTGGACGGTAATAGTTACGTGCCACAGCTTCTTGTCCCTGAGGTGAATACAAGAAGTTCAGATAGCCTTTCGCCACGGCCAGATTACCTTTTTTCGCTGCATTCTTTTCAACAATTGCCACCGGTGGTTCTGCCAGAATTGACAGGCTTGGTGTTACGATTTCAAACTTACCTGGCTGTTCACGCACCGCGAGAAAGGCTTCATTTTCCCAAGCAAGCAAGACGTCACCGATGCCACGTTCAGCAAAAGTGGTAGTTGCACCCCGTGCACCTGAGTCGAGAACCTTGGTTTGTTTGTAAATCTGACGTACGAATTCACGTGCTTTGGCATCACTACCGCCATTACGGTGTTTCGCCCATGCCCAGGCTGCCAGATAGTTCCAGCGCGCGCCACCTGAAGTTTTCGGGTTTGGAGTAATAATTTCTACGCCCGGTTTCACCAGATCACCCCAATCCTTAATCTGTTTTGGGTTGCCTTTACGCACCAAAAACACAATGGTTGAGGTATATGGTGTGGCATTTTGTGGTAATTTCTTTTGCCAGTTTGCTGGGAGCAGTTTGGCTTTTTCGGCAATCACATCAATATCTGCCGCCAATGCCAAAGTCACCACATCGGCATCCAGACCGTCAATCACGGCACGGGCTTGTTTGCCTGAACCACCATGTGACTGACGGAAATTGATTTGTTCACCGGTTCGTTTCTGCCAGTAAGCACCGAACTGTTTGTTGACGTCATCATACAGTTCACGGGTAGGGTCATAAGAGACGTTTAAGAAGTCTTTAGCTGCAAAAGAAAATGATGAAACAGAAACTAGAGCAGTCAGTAAGGCGATTTTCAATTTGGAAGTGTGCATCTGCTTTTTCCCTAAAATTTATGCGGTTTGGAAATATGGATGCAGCATAACCGCTGTCTTTATGCACAAAAAATAAGAAAAAATGCATTTTATATCTGCAAAAAAGAAATAATCTGCCAGATTTGCTTTTACACTAGCAACATCATCACCGCCTGAACCGAGTATGCAAGTTTTTCAAAATGCCCAGGAAATCCATGCTGTTTCTGTGCTGGATCGAGCCTTTCATTATGGAGATGGCTGTTTTACCACGGCTAGGATTCGGGCCAATCAGATCGAGTTACGGACACGTCATTGGTCGCGCTTGCAACAGGCCTGCCAGCAGTTGCTGCTGCAGGCTGACCTCAGTTTAATCGAACAAAGTCTAGCGCTGTTGCAACAACAGCACACAGCGTTGAACGGTACATTAAAAATCATGATTAGTCGGGGTGAGGGACAGCGTGGCTATGCTTTTCCTGATCATCCGGCTGATGTTTATGTATTTTATTATCCGCATGCCGTTGCTCATTTTCAGCCGGAATCTTTGCGGAGCGGAATCTTACAGCAGCGTATCGGTTTAACCATGCCAGCTTTGCTGGGGGTGAAAACCTTGAACCGGTTGGAGCAGGTCATGCTGAAGCATGAAGCACAACAACAGGGCTGGCCAGAGGCTCTGGTGTTTGATGTGCAGGATCGTCTGGTGGAGGGCGTAAGCAGTAATTGTTTTGTATGGCAAAACAATCGCTGGATCACGCCAGAACTTCGTTATAATGGCATCCACGGCGTGATGCGTGCCGAAATTTTGGCCCGTATGCAGGCGCGGGGTATTGCATGTGAACAACGCAGCGTTACCCTAGATGAGCTGTCACAGACCCAAAGCCTGTTTTTCTGTAATGCGCTTGGCCCGATGAAAATGGTGACCCAGTTGAATGACCGTTCTCTGGACCTTCAACCGTGTCTGGAACTTTTTCAGATTTTACAACTTGATCAGATTGATTAATTTATGCCTGTGTCTAAATCGAAAAAAAACGCAAAAAAAACACCTGCTATCCAGTTGAAAGCACCTTTACTGATTGTGGCTGCATTTGTGACCGTGATATTGATTGTGCTGTGGAGCAGTTTATTTAAATCCTACCCGGTTCAGGGTCAAAAACAGATGCTGGCGATTGCACAGGGAGATACTTATTCCGGGCTGATTGATCGTCTGAACAAGGAAAATAAAGTTCATTTTCCAATCCTACTCAAGCTGTACCAAAAGCTGGTCATTCGCGACACCCTTAAAGCCGGTGTCTATGAAATCCGTCAAGGCATGAGCTTCCGTCAGGTTTTAAGCCTGATTTCGAATGCAGAAAATGCACAAATGAACCGAATTCTGGTGATTGAAGGAACCACCTTCAAACAGCTCATCCATAGCCTGAAAAAAGATCCGTTGGTGAAAAACACCTTACTGGATTTACCTTATCCTGAAATGCTGAAAGAACTGGGAATTCCTTATACACATCCGGAAGGTCTATTTGCTCCAGATACCTATTTCTTTAGCAAAGGGGAAACGGATCGCAAGATCCTGACGGATCTGTATCAGCGTCAAATGAAAGCCCTAGATCAGGCATGGCAGAACCGTGCAGCAGACCTGCCGTATCAGGATAAATATCAAGCTCTGATCATGGCCTCGATCATTGAAAAAGAAACCAGTCTGGACAGTGAATTGCAACAGGTGTCTGGGGTATTTGTACGCCGTCTACAGCAGGGTATGCGTTTGCAAACCGATCCAACCGTGATTTATGGCATGGGCGATAAATATCAGGGCAATATCAGCCGTGAAGACCTGCGTACACCGACACCTTACAATACCTATACTCAAGCAGGTTTACCGCCGACACCGATTGCTTTGCCCGGTAAAAAAGCCATTGAGGCGGCCATGCATCCAGACAACTCCACTAATATTTATTTCGTAGCCACTGGCAATGGTGGGCATAAATTCAGTGCGACGCTGGAGCAGCATAACCGTGCTGTGCAGGAATATTTATCCGTGTTAAAAAATCGCTAGGAGCCAGTATGTTTATTAGTTTTGAAGGCACGGAAGGGGTCGGTAAAACCACTTTAATTCAAAAAATGTATCAGCATTTTTTAGCTCAGGGCCGGCAGGTGATTTTAACCCGAGAACCTGGGGGTACAGGACTGGCCGAGCAAATCCGTTCGCTGTTGTTAACGGTCAATGAGGCTGAAAAAATGTGTCCGGATACTGAGCTTTTGCTGATGTATGCGGCACGGGCACAACATATACAGCAGGTCATTTTACCTGCATTGACAGCCGGCCAGATCGTTTTATGCGACCGCTTTACGGACGCCAGTTATGCCTATCAGTGTGCAGGGCGTGGTTTAAGCAAGGCTAAGCTGAATTTGCTGAACAGCAACTTTGTTGCGCAAATGCCGGATCTGACATTCTGGTTGGATGCCCCGATTGAAATGGGTATGGCCCGTGCGCGTGCACGCGGTGAGCTGGACCGTTTTGAACAGGAAAAAGTCAGTTTCTTTGAACGGGTACGTGCCGGTTATGCCGAGCTTCATCAACAAGATCCCATGCGTATTCAGAAGCTTGATGCGACGCAGCCACCTGATGCAGTGTTTGCTCAGGCATTGTCTGGCCTGAAAGAAAAGGCTTAACCGAAGTTAAGCCATTTGTGTTTTTAGGGGGTGTTCACGAGTGGTTGATCCACTTTAAAGTCGGGTGGAGTCAACACCGTCTTACGGATTTCCGGTGCCAGATCCGGGTAATCTAACGTGTAATGCAAGCCGCGCGATTCCTTGCGGCTCATGGCACAGCGTACAATCATTTCTGACACCAGTACCAGATTACGTAACTCAATCAGATTTTTGCTGACCTGATAATCCTGATAATACTCGTTGATTTCACGCTTCAACATTTCAATGCGGTGCAGGGCACGTTCCAGACGTTTAGTGGTCCGTACGATACCGACATAGTTCCACATGGTCGCGCGTAGCTCATCCCAGTTTTGCAGAATGACCACATCTTCATCCGGATTGGTCACTTGAGAATCGTCCCAGGCAGGTACGCTTGGGCAGTCAAAAGTCGGGTTGAATTTGCGTTGGATATCCTGTGCTGCACTCATCCCATAGACAAAACATTCTAGCAGCGAGTTGCTGGCCATACGGTTGGCACCGTGCAGACCGGTATATGAGGTCTCACCAATCGCATATAACCCTGGAATATCGGTCTGGCTGTTTTCATCAACCACCACGCCACCACAGGTGTAGTGCGCCGCAGGAACCACCGGAATCATGTCTTTGGTAATATCGATACCGAGTTCAAGCAGGCGGGCATATAAGGTCGGGAAATGCTCGGTGATGAACTCTGCTGGTTTGTGGGTGATGTCCAGCCATACGTGGCGAATCCCCAGACGTTTGATTTCATAGTCGATGGCGCGTGCCACGATATCACGCGGTGCCAGTTCTGCACGCTCATCAAAACGCAGCATAAAGCGTTCGCCATCTGGCAGGCGTAAATAGGCTCCTTCACCACGCATCGCTTCCGTGATCAGGAAGGAACGTGCCTGCGGATGATAGAGACAGGTCGGGTGGAACTGGTTAAATTCCATATTGGCCACGCGGCAACCTGCACGCCATGCCATGGCAATCCCATCACCTGTGGCGATGTCTGGATTTGACGTGTAAAGATAGGCTTTCATGGCACCACCGCAAGCCAAGGCGGTAAATGGTGCGAGGAAAGTCTCGACTTCGCCATAATTTTCGTTCAGGGCATATAAACCCACGGCACGGTTTGCCTGATCTTTGAGACCTAGTTTATGTGTGGTAATCAGGTCAATTGCAATATAGTTTTCAAAAATGGTGATGTTTTTCTGTTCACGTGCGCGTTGTACCAGCGTCGTTGAAATGGCTTTGCCGGTTGCATCCGCAGAGTGGATGATGCGGCGTTGCGAGTGACCCCCTTCGCGGGTGAGATGCAGTTGTGCATCTTCATCTAGCGTGAATTCCACACCATTTTGCAGTAAAAAGTCGACTGAAGGTTTACCACCTTCCACCGTGTGTCTGACGGCATCAAGTTCACACAGTTGTGCGCCTGCAATCATTGTGTCATCAATATGCTGTTGAATAGAGTCCGTTTCATCTAGAACCGCGGCTACACCACCTTGCGCATAAAACGTACTGGCTTCCGTCAGAGGAGCTTTGGCCAAAACGGCAATGTTGTAATGTTGAGGTAACGATAAAGCGAGGCTTAAACCTGCACCGCCACTTCCCACAATGATCACGTCAAAGTGATGCGTAGTGCTTAGATTAGACATATCCATCAGCTAGTTTGAAAAAAGTTTGATAATGACACCCCTTTTTGCCTAAAAAGGCAAGAGTAAATGTAGCGAGAAGTCCATCGGAATTTCTGTTTATTATGATTTTTGTAACGATTTTATTAACATCTTGTTTTGTAGAAAATAATAAAACATAGTCATTACTATTCACAGAATAGCTGCTGAACAGTCTATTTTTTCCTCAAGTGAGATGAATATAGGTTTGGGCGAAATGAAACATCGGTATTTACAACAAGGTCTTTATGCGGTTGCGTTGACGATGGGCACCGTGCATACACAGGCAGCCAGTCCAGTTGATTTTTCCAATCTGGTGGAGCAGGTCAGTCCTGCTGTGGTCAGTGTCAATGTCGTGAAAAAAATGTCGCAGGAAGAATTATTGCAACAGCAGGTTCCTGAAATACTGCGCCGTTTTTTTGGTAATCAGGTGATCATTCCGCAGCAGCCGATGCCTCAGGAAAAAACCGCTTACGGCAGTGCTTTTTTTATCAGTAAAGATGGTTACCTGCTGACCAATCACCACGTGGTCGAAGATGCGTCCCGTATCAGTATCATGCTGAATGACCGTCGGGAAATTGATGCCAAAGTTGTGGGGAGTGACCAGCGTACCGATGTGGCTTTACTCAAAGTCGAAGGCAATAATTTCCCGGAACTGCGTACGGGCGATGTCAATAAATTAAAAGTGGGTGAGCCAGTCTTGGCGATTGGTTCCCCGTTTGGTTTTGACTATTCGGCGTCGGCCGGCATTGTCAGTGCTAAATCCCGCAATATGTCGGGTGAAACCACCGTACCGTTTATTCAGACGGATGTAGCCCTGAATCCGGGTAATTCAGGAGGGCCGCTCTTTAATCAGCGTGGGGAAGTGGTCGGGGTGAATTCCCGTATTTTTAGTGGCACGGGCGGCTATATGGGCTTGTCATTTTCCATCCCGATTGATGTGGCAATGGATGTAGCCGAGCAGCTAAAAACCAAAGGCAAAGTGACGCGTTCCTACTTGGGGGTGAATCTGCAGGACATTGACCGTAATTTGGCAGAAGCTTATAAACTTTCCAAACCTGAAGGTTCGCTTATTACGCAGGTGACACCAAATTCCCCAGCCGCACAAGCGGGATTAAGAGCAGGAGACGTGATCTTAAAATACAATGGTAACCCTATTTCACGGACCTCAGAGCTGCTCAATTACTTGAACCGTTCAGTTCCGAAACAAAGCATCAGTCTGGAAATTTTACGTGATGATAAAATTCGCCAGCTATCGGCCACTTTGACTTCGGCACCTGATGAAACCCCAGCGACTGCAGGTTCAGCCAGCCAGAAACAGGGACCAGTCCTTGGGATGACCATTCGCACGTTAAGCGAAGCCGAGCGGGCACAATTGGAAGTTGAAGGGGGAATTTTGGTTCAGGAGGTGAGCCGAGGGGGATTGGCTGCGTTGTCTAGAATCATGCCGGGCGATGTCATCACCCATGTGAACGGTACAGCCGTACGCAATGTCCAAGAATTTGCCCGAATGGTTTCTGCACTGAACAAAAACACTGTGGCGCGTGTTTCTTTGATCCGACAGGGCTCTCGTGCGATTTTAGGCTTGCGCATGCAATAAGCCTGAATGAATTATAAAAAACCACTCATTGAGAGTGGTTTTTTCTTTTAATACTAGGGTTTCTCTATTTTTTTACATACACTGTAGAGTCGAATCGGCGGCTGTTTTATTTGGGCTGTGAGATCTGTTCTTTCTACATCAGGGAAATGTGAGTGTGAGTACGATTTTTGATCTCCAAATCACCGTGCAACCAGAACATATCGATGCTTTAGGGCATGTGAATAATGTGGTGTATATGCAGTGGATGCAGCAAGTGGCTGGAGCGCATATCAATCAGCTGGGTTTGGGGTTGAAACAGTATCTGGAATTAAAACATGCAATGGTGGCTGTGGAACATCATGTGCAGTACCGTAAGCCTGCTTTTGTTGGAGAGCGGTTGATTCTGCGAACCTGGCTGAGTGATTTAAATGCCTTATATTCAACTCGGCAGTATGTTTTTTATCGCCCGCAGGATCAGGCAGTTGTGTTTGTAGGGAATACCAAATGGGCCTGTGTCGAGATTGCGAGTGGACGTTCCAAACGTATGTCCCCCACCTTTACTCAGGCTTATCAGCCGCTTGTAGCTGAGCTAAACCCAATGGATTTTTCCCAATGCTATCTGGCTGAAGCCAAATAAGCTGATGCTTTGCTATGTTTTTAAAAATCCGGCAGAAACACCCAACACTACGATTATTTTGGATACTTTAAAAAAACCATCTGCTATAATCGCAGCCAATTTCTTTGTCAGCTTTTGCTATGTAGCAGTCCAGTTCTGCATAGCGCACGATATTCTTTAAGGTAGCCCATGGCGCAAGCTAAAAAATCTGTTGATATCAAAAATATACGTAACTTCTCGATCATTGCGCATATCGACCATGGAAAGTCGACACTTGCTGACCGCTTTATTCAAACCTGTGGTGGCTTGCAAGCTCGTGAGATGCAGGCACAGGTTCTGGACTCCATGGAGCTTGAACGCGAACGCGGCATTACCATTAAAGCCGCTTCTGTGACTTTGTATTATCAGCACCCGAATGGTCAGGAATATCAGCTGAACTTCATTGATACACCGGGACACGTAGACTTTTCCTATGAAGTTTCACGTTCATTAGCTGCTTGTGAAGGGGCTTTGCTCGTAGTCGATGCTGCGCAGGGTGTAGAAGCACAATCAGTGGCTAACTGCTATACCGCGATTGAGCAGGGACTTGAAGTTCTTCCTGTGCTCAACAAGATTGACTTGCCACAGGCAGAACCGGAACGTGTCATTCATGAGATTGAAGAAATCATCGGGATAGAAGCAACACATGCACCGACCTGTTCGGCAAAAACAGGTTTGGGTATTGATACCGTACTGGAAACGTTGGTGGATGTGATTCCTGCACCAGAAGGTGACCGTGAGGCTCCGTTGCAAGCCCTGATTGTAGATTCATGGTTTGATAACTACCTAGGGGTCGTCTCACTGGTACGGATCAAGCAGGGTCGTATCCGTAAGGGTGACAAGATGCTGGTGAAATCAACCGGTCAAACCCATTTGGTGACATCGGTAGGTATCTTTAATCCAAAACATACTGAAACTGACTTGCTCGAAGCTGGTGAAGTAGGCTTTGTGATTGCCGGTATTAAAGACATCTTTGGTGCGCCAGTCGGTGATACCATTACCTTGTCCACCACACCTGAAGTTGCGACATTGCCTGGTTTTAAAAAGGTTAAGCCGCAGGTCTATGCAGGCTTATTCCCAATTGATGCCAGTGATTTTGAACCGTTCCGTGAAGCGCTACAAAAACTGCAAATCAACGACTCGGCCTTGTTTTTTGAACCGGAAAGCTCTGATGCACTAGGCTTTGGCTTCCGTTGTGGTTTCTTGGGCATGTTGCACATGGAAATCGTTCAGGAACGTCTAGAGCGTGAATATGATCTGGATCTGATTACCTCAGCACCTACGGTTGTGTATGAAGCACTGACCAAAGCGGGTGAAACCATTTATATCGACAGTCCATCGAAAATGCCGGAAGGTGGTACGGTCGAAGATTTACGTGAACCGATTGCCGAGTGTCATATTCTGGTGCCGCAGGAATATTTAGGTAACGTGATGACCTTATGTATCGAGCGTCGTGGCGTACAGAAGGACATGAAGTTCTTGGGTAACCAGGTTTCGATTACCTTTGAAATTCCAATGGCAGAAGTGGTCATGGATTTCTTCGATCGCTTGAAATCTTGTTCACGTGGTTTTGCTTCACTGGATTATAACTTTGTGCGTTTTGAAAGTTCGAATCTGGTGAAGGTGGATGTCTTGATCAATGGCGACAAAGTGGATGCCTTGGCGATGATCTGTCACCGCAATGATGCGCGTCACCGTGGTATTGCATTGGTTGAAAAAATGAAAGACCTTATTCCACGTCAGATGTTCGATGTGGCGATTCAGGCGGCGATTGGGGCACAAATTATTGCCCGTTCAACCGTAAAAGCGATGCGTAAAAACGTTCTGGCGAAATGTTATGGTGGGGACGTATCACGTAAGAAAAAACTGCTTTCGAAGCAGAAAGAAGGTAAGAAACGCATGAAACAGGTGGGTAGTGTTGAAATCCCACAAGAAGCGTTCCTGGCTGTGTTGAAAGTAGAACGATAATAAATAGAGGTCATTTCGCCCATGGATTTTGATTTTAATTTAATCCTCGTACCGGCCACATTGCTGTTTTTCTTGTTGTGGTTGCTGGATAAGCTGGTGTTGAAACAGCGTAAAACCCGCGGACGAGGCAACGAGAATTTTATCATTACCTGGGCCTATGATTTCTGGCCGGTGCTAGCGGTCGTACTGGTGCTGCGCTCATTTTTCTATGAGCCGTTTAATATCCCATCAGATTCCATGGTTCCCACCTTGGAAACCGGTGATTTTATTTTGGTGAATAAATATAATTACGGGATTCGTTTGCCGATCGTAAATACCAAGGTGATTGAAGTGGGCGCTCCGGAGCGTGGTGATGTGGTGGTGTTCCGTTATCCACCGCAACCGAGCATTAGTTACATCAAGCGTATTGTGGGTTTGCCCGGGGATCATATTGTTTATGATCATGGTCAGTTGAGCATTAATGGCCAGAAAGTGCCTAAAGTGTCCGTTGAGTTTAGCCGTGTTAAAGATGCTTTGGATACACCAACCTCAATTTATCATAAAGAAACTTTAGGTCGGCACACCTTTACCATGCGTGAACTAGAAGGGGTAAATGTGGCGCAACAGGCACCTTTCCTGAACACCATTGAAAATGGTAAATATTCCAGTGAAAATGGCTTATATTGGGAAGTCAAGGTTCCGGCAGGCCACTATTTTGCTATGGGCGATAACCGTGACCAGAGTGCGGATAGCCGTTTCTGGGGATTTGTACCGGAACAAAATCTTACCGGTCGTGCCGTTTATATCTGGATGCATAAGGAACCAGGTTTTAAACTGCCGTCATTTAGCCGTAATGGCCAGATTGATTAAACTACGATGGATAATAAAAAATGCGTAAAGCTCAACAAGGTGTATCAGTTATAGGGGTTTTATTGGCGGTCATCCTGTTTGCTATTGTTGCTAAGGCAGCTTTAGCCATTTGGCCTGCTTATTGGGACGATCGGGTGATCAATAAAGAAATTGAGGATGTATTGAAAAATAATCCGATTACCATGAAATCTTTTGAATTCGAGTCTAAAATGGATCAGCAATTAAGCATGAATAATATCCGTGACTTGAAGATTAAAGACATAACCCAAGTACAAAATGCGGGTGGTCTGGAAGTGAAGAAAAAGTACGAAGTAAGAAAGCCTTTCTTGCTGAATATCGATTTAGTGTTAACGTTCGAGAAAGATTTTGATCAAAGGTTCGTCCAAAGTCAGAGTAAGTGATCCGCGCTTACCCAGCCGTATCGGTTATCAATTCAAGCAACCCGAGCTGCTCCAGCTTGCCCTGACACACCGATCGGTCAGTCACAAACACAACTATGAGCGCCTAGAGTTTCTAGGCGATTCATTATTAGGCATGATCATTGCCAATCACCTTTACCATGCTTATCCGCATGAAAATGAAGGGCGTCTGACCCGTATGCGGGCAACGCTTGTACGGCAAGAAACTCTGGGTAAAATTGCAACCGATTTGAAACTTGGGCCGTGTTTAATACTCAGTACCGGTGAGTTGAAATCAGGTGGCCACCATCGTGAATCAATTCTCGCCGATACCGTGGAAGCAATTATTGGGGCCATTTATCTTGATTGTTATGATTTAAGTAGCTTGCAAAAAATTGTTCTAAAATGGTATGAGCCCTATTTAGAACATATTGAACCCACTGATCAATTGAAAGATCCAAAATCACGCTTGCAGGAATATCTGCAGGCACGTAAAAAGCCATTACCGATCTATGAAGTGGTTGATATTCAAGGTGATGCACCGAATCAACACTTTAAAGTTGAATGTCGAGTCGAAGGGCTTTCCGTATTCAATGGTGAAGGTTCCAGCCGTCGATTTGCTGAACAGACAGCAGCGGCGGAAATTTTAAAACTTTTGGAGCAGTAGTCTGCCATGTCAAATCATTCCGATCACATCGATGCTGATCACGAGCCGTCTAATGACAGCAATAACCTGATTAACCAGTTCTTTAGTGAACAGGGTACAGAAATCCCATCTGACTTTCGCAGTGGTTTCGTTGCGATTGTGGGACGTCCGAACGTAGGCAAGTCTACGTTAATGAACCACTTGTTGGGACAAAAACTTTCTATTACTTCACGTAAGCCTCAAACCACTCGACATAAAATTGTCGGGATTGATTCGCGTGAAAAGTCTCAGGCGGTATTTGTTGATACCCCAGGGATGCACAAAAAAGAAGTGCGTGCCATCAATAAAATGATGAACCGTGCAGCACACTCCGCACTGCGTGATGTCAATCTGGTTCTGTTTGTTGTGGATGCACAAAAGTGGACGCAGAATGATGAGCTGGTACTGGAAAAACTGCGTAATGCGGAAATGCCGGTGATTCTGGTCATTAACAAACTGGATACCCTTGAAAATAAAAATATGGCACTACCTTTGATCCAGGAACGTGCCAAGCTCATGAACTTCGCTGAGATCGTTCCGGTTTCTGCTTTGCGCGGTGCCAATCTCGAACATTTACGCGACACGATTGAGCGTTATTTGCCATTCCAGCCACCGTTGTATTCATTTGACCAGATTACAGATCGCTCAGAGCGTTTCCTTGCCTCAGAAATCATCCGTGAAAAGATCATGCGTCAATTGGGTGAAGAGCTGCCTTATGATTTAACGGTACAAATCGAATCGTTTAAAACTGAAGAGGCAGTGTTAAATGAAAAAACCGGTCGCATGAAAGCACCCTGTACCTATATTGACGCCACTATTTTTGTGGATCGTCCAGGTCAGAAAGCGATTGTCATTGGTGAGAAGGGCGCGAAACTGAAACGTATCGGGATGGATGCACGTGCGGACATGGAAAAAATGTTCGAGCAGAAAATCATGCTGACACTCTGGGTGAAAGTCAAAGGTGGCTGGTCGGATGACGAGCGTGCCTTGAAAAGTTTAGGTTATAGTGATATCTAAACCTTAACAGAGTGGTGATCACATGATTATATTCAAAATCATGACTGTGCTCAGTTGTGTGATGCTGTTGCAGGGATGTATTTATAAAGTGGTCACCGTTCCAGTCGGAATTGCCTATAAAACCACCAAAGGTGTAGTCAAAGGGACTGCAATCGTGGTGGGTGCTGTCATCCCTGACGGGGAGGATGACGATGGAAAAAACAAAGATGATGAAGATGCTCAGCAGGATGACTAAACGCAGATGATGCGCAATCAGAGCTTGCATGGTTATCTGATCCATTCCCGTAAATATCGTGAACGCAGTTACATTGTGCATCTGTTTACCCAGGAATATGGGCGAATCGATGGTGTACTCAGGCAGACACCTCCACCGCAATATCAACCTATCCGGGTACAAGCCAGTGGTAAAAGTGAGCTGAAGAACTTTAGCCAGCTGGAAACCATGCATCAGCCAGTTTTTTTTGCGGGTGATGCCTTTTTTGCCGGATTTTATCTGAATGAACTTCTACTGCGTTTGTGTCCTCTAGAAGAACCCATGCCGGAAACATTTGCGCAATATCATGTTGCGGTCTCTCAGCTGCAACAATTGTCTGCTCATATTCAACCGGATATTTTTTTACGTCAGATTCTGCGGCGTTTTGAGCATGTGCTGTTACAAGAGCTCGGATATGCACTCGATTTTCAATATGATGCGCAGCGGGAACTGATCCAGCCTGAACGGCATTATCAATTTCATCTGAGTGAAGGCTTTGTACCAGTTCATGCTCAGACACATGCTGCACTCTCGGGGCATTTAATCCAATCCATGCAAGATGCAGTATCTGAGCCGGAATTTAACGCGCAGCAGCTGCAATTATTGGGTAAACTTTACCGGCAAATGATCACGTCACTTTTAGGCGACCGGCCTCTTAAAAGTCGACAGTTGTGGATTCAACATCTTCCTACTCAATCGTAACTGAGGAAATTTTTATGGCTGCATTGCTTGGTGTAAACATTGACCATGTTGCTACGCTTAGACAAGCACGAGGCACTTGTTATCCGGATCCTGTACAGGCAGCACTGGTTTGTGAGCAGGCCGGTGCACAAGGAATTACCTTACACTTGCGTGAAGACCGTCGCCATATCCAGGATGATGATGTACGCCGTATGCGTCCCGTCTTGAAGACCCGTATGAATCTGGAATTGGCCGTGACGGATGAGATGGTGGCTTTTGCAAAAGAAATTCAGCCTCAGCATGTGTGTTTTGTACCAGAACGCCGCCAGGAAGTGACGACCGAAGGTGGTTTGGATGTTCTGACCCATTTCGAAAAAGTGCAAGCTGCAACACAGGCATTGACGGCAATCGGTTGTGATGTGTCTTTGTTTATTGATGCGGATCTTGCACAGATTGATGCTGCAGTTGCCTGTCGTGCACCAACGATTGAGATTCATACTGGTGCCTATGCTGATGCAGAAACACCGGAGGCACAACAGGCTGAGTTGCAGCGCATTATTCGTGGTGCTGAATACGCTGCGAGCAAAGGTCTAGTAGTGAATGCTGGACATGGTTTGAATCTGGACAATGTTGCACCGATTGCAGCGATTTCACAAATTCACGAATTAAATATTGGTCACTCCATTATTGCCGATGCGGTATTTGTCGGGCTGGAGCAGGCAGTTAAACGTATGAAAGCGGCGATTGAAGCGGTGAGATAATTTGATGTCCACGATTGATTATGATGAATTGATGCAGCCGGTGATCGCTTTTTTAGGCTGTGAAACACCAAAAGCCTGGCTGGATGAAGCCCTGAATAATCTGGATTTGTTGATGCAGGACCATGCCAACTGCGAGAAAAAAGCCGCAGGCACAGCGATGAATTTGATGTTCCGTTATAGCTTCTTTACCGATTTGCAGGTTAAATTGGCGCAACTGGTTCGTGAAGAAATGCTGCATTATGAGCAGGTTCTGGAATTCATGGCGAAACGCGGTCAGGAGTGGAAAGGTTTAAGTGCAGGACGTTATGCGGGTGGCTTGCGTAAAGAAATCCGCACCTATGAACCGGAAGCATTAATTGATGTGCTGATTATTGGTGCTTTTGTTGAAGCGCGTTCCTGTGAGCGTTTTTATGCCTTGGCACCCTTAGTGGATGAGGAGCTTGGACGCTATTATCGTTATTTGCTCAAGTCTGAATCACGTCATTATGAAGATTATCTGGCGCTTGCAATGGATGTCGCGAAGACGGCGAAACTAAAAAATCCGGAAGAGGATATTCAGCAACGTATCGCGCATATCCGTGAAGTGGAAAAGCAGTTGATCTTATCTGAAGATGATACGTTCCGTTTTCATAGTGGCGTACCCGCTCAGGCGGCATAAACGACAGAATCCTCTTAAAACTCAATCCTCTATTCACTAGGGGATTTTTTATATCTGTAAAAAAGACAGAAAATAAAAAAGCCCGCTTTAATGCTGCGGGCTTTCTTGAATTTGGCTCTCCCACCTGGGCTCGAACCAGGGACCTGCGGATTAACAGTCCGTCGCTCTACCGACTGAGCTATGGGAGAATCTGCATGCGATTATAAGCAGATTTTGCCTAGGGTCAAGTGATTCTGCATAGATTTCAGAAAATTGATGACTGTCTGATTCTTATTTAAACAAATGGGGCGAATTAGATTGAAAGCCTTGCCTGAAATGCACTGAAAGGCTAGATTAACTTGAATAAAGTGTTTGAATTTGATTCAAACCGTGTGGATTTAACCAACTTGCCAGCACTGAAATGGCTAAAATGGAGACAGCGTATGCAAACGCTTACGATTGCTGAAATCTTTTCTGATTTTTCTTTTTATCAAGATCATTATCTTTCGATTATCGCTCAGCCCGAGCAATATTTTACTCCAGTACAGGGAGCATTTATTCAAGTGTGGCCTGTGGGTAGACAGCCGTTGTATTTAGGTGATCTGTTACAGTTGTGGTTTTCCGAAAAGTGGCTGATCCAGTCACCTTGCCAATTATTACTTGAAGCCCGTAGCAATGGACGTAAACAGCCGCTACAGCGTGAAAAGGATCTGTACTTATATGAACTGAGTGGTAGTGCCTTATCTGGGCGTAATCACTGCAAAGTCTGGTCGCGTTCCGAGCAGAAAACCTTGTCCGTCTCTCTGGACAGCGTCTTTAAATATTATTGCCTGTATCGGGGCACGTCACGTCCAGAAGTTCCTGAGCGAAATTTGCGAGATGCGTTAAAGTCATCACTTTGATCACATCAGTCTATTGACTGTTTTCAGACCTATTGCTGCGGTAATCTTGCTAATGATCACCTGGCTCTGGATTTATAGATCTCATCCTTCGTTGGTTTTGATAACAGAAATTTTGATTTGCTAAATCGAAGATAAGTACTGGTATTTTATGTGCAATTTTGGATATGGTGCTAGATACGGGTTATTGAAAATGGACGTTCAAGCATGTTCTGGAAAATTGCACTGGCCATGCTCGCATTTGCTGCGAATTCAGTGCTGTGCCGCCTAGCCTTAGTCGGGCAGCATATCGATCCCATGAGTTTCACCAGCCTTCGGGTGAGCAGTGGAGCTGTGGTTTTAATGCTGCTATTTTTGAGCAGGTCGCATCGCCATAAAATTGAATGGAATTGGCTGCATGCTGTTTTCCTCGCGGTATATATGCTGGCGTTTTCGATTGCCTATCTGAAAATAGATGCAGGTGTGGGCGCTTTATTGTTGTTTGGAACAGTACAACTCAGCATGGTGCTTTATGCAGTCTGGCGAGGGGAGCGGGTCAGCCTGCCCCGTGGAATCGGATTGGTATTGGCCTTTGCCGGGATCGTGTTTTTGCTCTTGCCCGGTGCTCAGGCACCTGATTTGAAGTATTCCCTAGTGATGATTCTCTCTGGTTTAGCCTGGGGAGCCTATAGTGTTGTGGGACAACGTAATCAGGATCCACTGAGCAGTAGTCTGGCAAATTTCCTGCTTGCAGTACCCTTGGTGCTGATCAGTACTGTTTTATTGAATATGGACCGTTATTTTGACGTCCAGGGTATTGTGCTGGCTATCCTGTCGGGTGGTTTGGCATCGAGTGGTGCTTATGTGCTGTGGTATGCGATTGTGAAAAAAATTGACCGGGTGACAGCGAGCACTGTGCAGCTGAGTGTACCTTGTCTGGCGATTTTGGGTGGAACCTGGTTGATTGGAGAGTCAGTGAACCTCAGGATGATCGTGGCAACCCTGATGGTGTTATTGGGTATTTGGTTGGTGATTCTCACTCTTGCTAAGCCTACTCGGGTTTGATGAGAGAGGAGGGTATTGAAGCCGCAATAAAAAAACCGCCAACGAATGGCGGTTTTTTTAAAGCAATATGTATAAATTATTTTGCCGCTTTTTCTGCTTCGATTGAAGCAATCGCTGCGTCTACGCCTTCGATCGAATCAGCCGCTTTCTTGATACGAGCAAGCGCATCAACCAAAACTTCGTCAGCAGTTGCATAAGAAATACGCATAAATCCGCCTAGACCGAATGCATCACCAGGAACAACCGCAACACCCGTTTCTTCCAATAACCATTCAGAGAATTCTGTGCAAGATTTTAAACCTTTGGCACGGATTAATGGACGGATGTTGGCATAGGCATAGAAAGCACCATCTGCAGGTAAGCAAGAGATACCTTTGATGTCGTTCAAGCCATTGACAACCAAGTCATGACGGCGTTTGAAGGCTTCGATCATTGGTTGAAGTACGTCTTGTGGACCATTCAATGCCGCTTCAGCAGCCACTTGTGAGATCGAAGTCGGGTTCGAAGTCGATTGCGACTGGATTTTTTTCATCGCGCCAATCAGTTTTGCAGGGCCTGCTGCATAGCCGATACGCCAGCCAGTCATTGCATAGGCTTTAGATACACCATTTAACACGATGGTGCGGTCATAAAGATCTGGTGCAACAGTCGCGATGTTGTAGAACTCATCTTCCCAACGGATTGGTTCATACATGTCGTCAGAAGCGATGAGAACTTCTGGGTATTTACGAAGCACTTCAGCCAAAGCAAGAAGCTCTTCTTTGGTATAGATCATGCCTGTTGGGTTTGATGGGCTGTTTAATACCAAAAGACGTGTTTTATCGGTGATTGCTGCTTCCAATTGTGCAGGTGTGATTTTGAAGCGTTGTTCTTCACCACATTTTACGATTACTGGAACGCCTTCAGCGATGATCACCATATCTGGATAGCTTACCCAGTAAGGTGCAGGAATAATTACTTCGTCACCTTTGTTTAATAACGCAAGTGCCAAGTTAAAGAATGACTGTTTACCACCACAAGAAACCAAAATCTGGTTTGGTTGGTAGTCAAGGTTATTATCGCGTTTGAATTTTGCAATAATTGCTTTTTTTAAGCTTGGAGTACCATCGACAGCAGTGTATTTGGTGAAGCCTTTGTTAATCGCTTCAATTGCTGCATCTTTGATGTGTTGAGGCGTGTCAAAATCAGGTTCGCCTGCACCCAAACCAATTACGTTTTTACCTGCCGCTTTTAATTCAGCAGCTTTGTTAGTAACAGCAAGTGTTGGGGACGGTTTGATGGCATTTACACGATCAGAGAGACGTACGTCCACGGCGGTATTCCTTCTTATAGGGATAAAAAAATAAAAAGCAGATTATTTTAGCCTAAAAATGACAGCTTGTTGGGTGAATATCACAACAAATTAATAAAAAAACAGCAATTCCCAGCAGCTTTAGTCGAATGGACGGCACTGGATTCCTTTGAGTCACTGCTCGCAGCTCAAGGCAAAATCCCGTACAATACGCTGAAGCGTGTTAGAGTCAGTATTATGAGTACTTCGAATTCCCCAGCAAAGAAGCCATTAGTTAAGCTTCCTTTTCCGATCAAACAAGAACAGGAAGCCAATGCTGACAGTACTTTAGAAGACGTGCGTCCTAAACCTCAGCGCTATGCTGATCGAACCTGGATGCCTCCGCGTGGTACCCGTAGATCGATGGGTAAACGTTAATTAAAAAAATCGCAAGACAACCGCTTGCGATTTTTTTATGTCTGAGAGCTTAGCTTGATCATTCCTCTGCAGAGGCTTTAAGTCACGAGTCATAGCTTGAGCCGATCAAGTATTCAGATGACCAGTATTTTACCTACCATTAAAAATGCACCCCTTCGGGTGCATTCCTGTAAGTTAACAGTGTTCAACGATAAGCGGGATGTACAATTTCGCGCTGGCCTTGCCACAATTCAATAAATTCCTGCTCATCAAATTCATACAATTCCATCAGCGCGATAATAGTACCGACAAAGATCATCGGACCTTCTGAATTGTCCTGAAAATGAAAAATCTTGGATAAATGGTTCATGGTGTCACTGATTTCAAACTCACGACCACGTCCATAACGATCTTCAGGATACATCGGTTCTTGTAGAACCTGCAGAGTGATCTGTTTTTGTGCTTTAGTTAGACGGGTGTCCTCCAGCGCTTGTTCATAACTGCTATAGCCATAATTGGGATAGAAAATAATTTTGTCTTGTAAAAATGCCTTGACCCAATCCTGGCGTAGGGTTGGAAATAGCTGTTTGGCCTTTTGTTCCACATAGGGTTGAAAGGATTGCGGCAAAATGACGTTAGCACTGATCCCTTTAAAAAACGGAGCAATATCCTTGATTTGGTAACCGGCAATTCCACAGCCGATTGGGGTTAAAAAGTATTTCATTTTTGGATGATTTTTGGCATAGACCTTAAAATCTTCCACATAATGTTCAATTTGTGACAACGGCATTTGTTGCAAATGCTCATTTAACGTGGGGATCGCAAAACTTTGTCCTGCCCAGCCGCGACCCACACCCATCACTGCGCCAAAATATTTATGCGCTGTGCGTGCGGCTCCTCCAGCATGCTGGCCGGCAAGGTTACTGCCAAATACAAAAACGGTGTCTTCCGGTAAACTGGTGATGATGCTTTCATCATGATATTGGTAAGGCATGGCATTATATTTTTCATAGAGTTTCTTGCATGTTGCAATTGATTTGCATAAGGGTCAAGTGAAAACTATGTCGGCTTTTGATGCTTAAGATGGGGCGTGGGGTTCGGCTGGAAAAAGGATGGAGTTGTTGTTATTTCATGCAAGATAAAACTCTTTTTGACTTGGATTTTACTTCTATTATCTCCATATTGATTAACCTAATTTGATTCTGACTGATGGATGAGGAATAGATCAGTCATGCATCAGGATGAATCTCCATTGCAGAGGGCCGCAAAGCACGTGAACGACGCACAACCGTTTCAATTGGTGACCAGTTATCAGCCAGCAGGGGATCAGCCTCAGGCGATTGAAAAATTAGTCGATGGGATCGAGCAGGGTTACCGTAACCAGTTACTGCTTGGAGTGACAGGATCGGGTAAAACCTACACCATGGCCAATGTCATTGCACAATTACAACGTCCAACCATTGTCATGGCGCATAACAAAACCTTGGCCGCCCAGCTTTATGGTGAATTCAAAGCCTTTTTCCCGAACAATGCGGTCGAGTATTTTGTCAGTTATTATGACTATTACCAGCCGGAAGCTTATGTGCCATCGTCGGACACCTTTATTGAAAAAGATGCGGCGATCAATGATCACATTGACCAGATGCGTCTTTCGGCGACGCGTGCCTTGTTGGAGCGTCGTGATGCAATTATTGTTGCGTCTGTTTCAGCGATTTACGGTCTGGGTGATCCTGAAGCCTATATGAAAATGCTCCTGCATGTGGTGCAGGGAGATCGGATCAATCGTGATGAGCTGATTCGTCGTTTGGTCGAAATGCAATACACTCGCAATGAGCTGGAATTCCTGCGTGGTACTTATCGTATTCGTGGTGAAATTCTGGATGTTTTCCCGGCGGAATCAGATCAGTATGCGATCCGGATCGAACTGTTTGATGATGAAGTTGATTCCATTCGCTGGTTTGATCCGTTGACTGGGAAAATGTTGCGTAAAGTGCCACGGGTAACAATTTATCCGAAAAGTCACTATGTGACGCCTAAAGACCATTTGCAGAAAGCCATTGGCACGATTAAAGAAGAGCTGGCCGAACGTCTGGAATTTTTCCGAGCCAATGACAAACTGCTTGAAGCACAGCGCATTGAACAGCGTACCCGTTATGATCTGGAAATGATGCAGCAACTCGGCTACACCAACGGCATTGAAAACTACTCGCGCCATTTATCGGGTCGTCCGGCAGGTGAAGCACCACCGACCTTGTTTGATTATGTCCCGGAAGATGCCTTACTGATTATTGATGAGTCGCATGTGACCGTGCCGCAGATCGGTGCAATGTATAAAGGGGACCGTTCACGTAAAGAAAATCTGGTGAATTACGGTTTCCGTTTGCCGAGTGCATTGGATAACCGGCCGATGAAATTTGAAGAGTGGGAACGGATTGTCCCGACCACCATTTATGTCAGTGCGACACCGGCCAAGTATGAACTGGAAAAATCGGAACAGATCGTTGAGCAGGTCGTGCGTCCGACCGGTCTGATTGACCCTGAAATTGAAGTCCGCCCGGTACTGACCCAAGTAGATGATGTGCTGTCGGAAATCAACCTGCGTAAAAATCTGAATGAGCGGGTACTGGTCACCACCTTAACCAAACGAATGGCTGAAGATCTCACGGCCTATCTCAAGGAATATGGTATCAAGGTGGCGTACCTGCATTCGGATATTGATACTGTGGAGCGAGTTAAGATTATCCATGAATTGCGTACCGGGGTATTTGATGTGCTGGTCGGGATTAACCTGTTGCGTGAGGGGCTGGATATGCCGGAAGTTTCCCTCGTTGCCATTCTGGATGCTGATAAAGAAGGCTTCTTGCGTTCGGAACGCTCTCTGATTCAGACCATTGGTCGTGCTGCCCGTAACTTGAAAGGTAAGGCGATTTTATATGCGGATCGCATCACCGATTCGATGCAAAAAGCCATGGATGAAACCAGCCGCCGTCGTCAGAAGCAGATCGAGTTCAACCAGTTACATGGCATTATCCCCCGTAGTGCTGTGCGTCAGGTGATCAAAGAAATCGATACCGGTGAGGTGCTCAGTGATGAACAGATCGAGGATAAACTGACAGAACAGGCGTTGGCTTTAACTGCGGATGAACAACATCTGTTATCTGATCCAAAATTGCTGGCTAAGCATATGGCGAAACTGGAAAAAGAAATGCTGAAAGCCTCTAAAGAGCTGCAATTTGAACAGGCTGCGCGTTTGAGAGATGAAATCCTGCGCTTAAAAGCACAGATGTTGCAGTGAAAGGGGTGGGGTTCACGCAGCTTTCACAGTTGATGCGCTACATAATGCTACACACAATAGGTGATTTTCCATTAAGGTAACAGAATCAATGGAATCGGTAGCGCAAAATTTCAGGAGTATGGTGATGAAGATAAAGAAGTCGATCCCACAAGCTGGCTGGAAAATGACAAAACTTGCCGTGGGTGGCGTGCTATTGGCGGGATTGGCCATCGGAACACTAGCATATGCTAAACCTCAACCTTTAACTTCGGTGGAAAAGGTTGAGCTGGATAAATATCTGGGGGTTTGGTATGAGGTGGCACGTAAGCCCTTGTATTTCCAAAATCAGTGTGATCACAATGTCAGTGCAACCTATACTCTAAATGAAAATGGCAATATCAATGTAGATAACCGCTGCTATAAAAAAGATGGCAGTTTACAGCAGGCACTTGGGGAGGCCTTTATCAGTAATCCCCCTTTTAACAGTCAATTAAAGGTGAGCTTTTTACCGGAAGCGATTCGCTGGATTCCCGTGGCACGTGGCGACTATTGGATTTTAAAACTGGATGAGGATTATCAAACGGTGTTGGTCGGTGAACCGCAACGTAAATATCTCTGGGTCTTGTCGCGCAGCCAGCATCCAGATGAAGCCGTGGTGCAAGAATATCTGGATTATGCTAAGTCTGTAGGGTACAACCTGAATGATGTGATCCGGACCAAGCAAGTGAAAAAATAACTTTATTCAGTCTTCACACTTCAAAGAACCATGCTGATCAGCATGGTTTTGTTTTTTGGGATATGGATGAAGTTGTGTGACTCGATTCGTGCGGTCAAGCTTCTCTTTTAATGACGAGCTTGGTGGTATGCTTTTAAAACATAATTTTCCATCTTGAGTTTAAAATTTATTGAATGAAATCATGATTCAATCGATCAAACTCACGGTAATGAGGTCGATTTTATAACTCACTGAGCCCAAACTGTAAAATCACGCAAAAAATTGATGGTATTTTGTAAGGTTATAATGAATATTTAGGAAATTATCCGCTCCCTTCACAGCTTTTGATTCAATCTTCAGAATAATTCCATTACAATTGACGGGTTTTAAAATTCACGCCTAGATAGAATTAATTAGAGGACGTATCTGTGAGCAAAGACACTATCATCGCCCTACATGCAGAACACCAAGGTCGTTGGAAAAACCGTGAAGAAATCGCGGAACGTATGATTGCTTTGATCGGTCAGTTATACCGTGAAAAAAATATTGTGACTTCTGTTTACGGTCGTTCTTTAGTCAATCGTTCAGTCATCCAGATTTTGAAAGCTCACCGTCGTACCCGTATGATGGATGTGGAACTTTCAGTTGTTCACACTTTCCCAATTCTTGAGGCGTTGGCAAAAGTTGAAAACATCGGTTCTGCTGAAATCGATTTGGGTAAACTTGCAGTTGAATATAAAGAACAAGGCGGTGATGTAGACGCGTTTGTTGCAAAAGCGGTTGAATCGCTAAAAGGCAATGCGACTGCTGTTGAGCCTAAAGATGTCGTACTTTACGGTTTTGGCCGCATCGGTCGTATCTTGGCACGTTTGATCATTGGTCAATCTGGTTTGGGCCGTGGCTTAAGCTTGAAAGCGATTGTTGTTCGTAAAACTGCCGATGGCGATTTGGAAAAGCGTGCATCGCTGCTTCGTCGTGACTCGATCCATGGTCCATTTGCCGGCACGATTTCTGTTGATGAAGAAAATGAAGCCATCATTGCCAATGGTAACTTTATCAAAGTGATCTATGCATCTAACCCTGCAGAAGTTGATTACACCGCTTATGGTATCAACAATGCATTGGTGATCGACAACACTGGTAAATGGCGTGATGCTGAAGGTCTTGCGCAACACCTGAAATGCCCAGGCGCTGCACGTGTGATTTTGACTGCACCAGGCAAAGGTGAAATGAAAAACGTGGTGTATGGCGTAAATAATGCAGACATCCTTGATGAAGATACCATCATTTCTGCTGCAAGCTGTACCACCAATGCGATTACCCCAGTATTGAAAGTATTGGATGACAAATACAAAGTGATCAACGGTCACGTTGAAACTGTTCACTCATTCACCAATGACCAGAACCTGATCGATAATTACCACAAAGCGGACCGTCGTGGCCGTGCTGCGACCTTGAACATGGTCATCACTGAAACAGGTGCAGCGAAAGCAGTTGCGAAAGCACTTCCTGCCTTGAAAGGTAAATTGACAGGTAACTCTGTACGTGTTCCTACACCAAACGTTTCTCTTGCAATCTTGAATTTGACGCTTGAGAAAGACGTAGACCGTGAAGAAGTGAACGAATATATCCGTCAAATTTCGATCCACTCAAACCTACAAGGTCAAATCGGTTATACCAACTCAAGTGAAGTGGTATCTTCTGACTTTATCGGTTCGCGTACTGCGGGTGTATTCGATGCACAGGCAACGATTACTTCTGGCAACCGTTTAACTGCTTATGTTTGGTACGATAACGAAGTGGGTTATAGCTGCCAAGTATTGCGTATCGCTGAACAAATGGGCGGCGTAAGCTATCCAAAAGTTCCTGCTGAAACAAATGCATAATTTGTAATTCAGCGACAAAAAGCCCGGTTCCAACCGGGCTTTTTTATTTTTATCGTTTCATTGGTTCTCATCAGCAGAAATGTTTTTTTACTTATATTTATAGAGAATTTTCTTGAGAGATGGCTGGAAAACTTACCATCATGAACAGCAATCATCTGCTAATGAATTTTTCTATTCGTGCATTTCGTTAAAATATGGCAGAATAGACGGTTTTAAAGATTCTAGAGGATTGGCAGATGCGCTTTGTTGATGAAGCAGTCATTACCGTAGAGGCGGGCGACGGTGGCAATGGCGTAGCCAGTTTTCGCCGTGAAAAATTTGTACCCTTCGGTGGTCCGGATGGGGGCGACGGTGGTCGTGGCGGCAGCATTTATATTCAGGCTGACGACGATACCAGTACCCTTGTCGATTACCGTTATACCCGTAAATTTCGCGCTGAACGTGGTAAAAATGGTGCAGGCGCAAACTGTGCAGGCCGTGGCGGTCAAGATGTGATCTTGAAAGTTCCAGTAGGCACAACCATCGTAGATACTGAATCAGGCGATATTATTGGTGACTTGGTGACCGATGGGCAACGCGTTATGGTTGCTGCAGGTGGTGATGGTGGTTTGGGTAATACTCACTTTAAATCATCCACTAACCGTGCACCACGTAAATGTACTCACGGCATTAAAGGCGAGTTCCGTGAAATTCGTCTTGAGCTGAAAGTACTGGCTGATGTTGGTTTGTTGGGTATGCCAAATGCTGGTAAATCGACTTTCATCCGTGCTGTTTCTGCGGCAAAACCAAAGGTTGCCGATTATCCATTTACCACCATGGTACCGAACCTGGGCGTGGTCGATGCCGACCGTCACCGCTCATTCGTCATGGCTGATATTCCTGGATTGATCGAAGGTGCTGCGGAAGGTGCTGGTCTGGGCATACGCTTCCTGAAGCATTTGGCACGTACCCGTATTTTGTTGCATATCGTGGATGTACAGCCAATTGATGGTTCAGACCCGGTACATAATGCCAAAGCGATTATGGGTGAGTTGAAAAAATTCTCACCAACCTTGGCGAAATTACCGATTGTATTGGTATTGAACAAGCTGGATCAGCTGGAAGACGAAGCACGTGATGAATGGTGCCAACATATTCTGGATGAGTTGCAATGGACAGGTCCAGTCTTTAAAACCTCTGGCTTGATGGCCGAAGGCACAAAAGAAGTCGTGTATTACCTGATGGATCAGATCGAACAGCAACGTGAACGCGAAGTTGAAGATCCTGAATATGCACGTGAAATGAAAGCCTTCCGTGATCAGCTGGAAGAAGAGACACGCGAGCAAACCATCGCTGCGAAAGAAGCCTACCGTGCTGCACGTAAGGCACAGCGTCTTGCAAGCCTTGAAGAAGGTGAGGATGACGACTTCGATGACGACGAAGATGATGATAACGATGTGGAAGTGATCTACGTACGTTAAGTAGAACCGAGGACAAGATGATAGAAGTGGTAAATGGGCAACGTCAGCTCACAGCGTGTAAACGGATCGTTGTAAAGATTGGATCATCTCTACTCACCGCAAATGGGCAAGGTTTGGATTTGGACGCGATTTCGCATTGGGCGAATCAGATTGCCAATCTACACAATGCCGGACATGAAATTATTTTGGTGTCCTCTGGTGCGGTGGCTGAAGGGATGGTTCGCATGAAACTGGCGAGCCGACCCACCGATTTACCGAGTCTGCAAGCTTGTGCCGCGATTGGTCAAATGGGTTTGATTCAAACCTGGTCGAGCGTGCTCGATCAGCATGATATCAAAACTGCCCAGATTCTACTGACCCATGATGATCTTGCGGATCGTCGTCGTTATCTCAACTCCTGTGATGCCCTGCAACATCTGATTGAGTGGCGCGTGATTCCTGTCATTAACGAGAATGACACGGTTTCAACCGATGAAATTCGCTTTGGTGATAATGATACTTTGGCGGCTATGGTAGCGGGTCAGGTACATGCGGATTTACTGATTATTCTGACTGATCAGCAAGGCATGTTTGATGCTGATCCACGTTCAAATCCGAATGCCAAACTGTTGACCAGTGTCCGTGCCTTGGATGATGAACTGTTTGAGATGGCGGGCGGCGGCGGCGTGTTGGGTCGGGGTGGTATGGTAACCAAAGTCCGTGCTGCACGTCTGGCCGCAAAATCAGGCTGTCCAACGCTGATCGCCAGTGGTGAGAGTGACAACGTCTTATCACGTCTGATGGCCGGTGAAATGTTGGGCACTTTGTTTACAACGGACAATGACCGTATTACCGCACACCAGCAATGGTTAGCGGCACATTTGCAAACTGCAGGCCGTCTGGTATTGGATGATGGTGCAGTCGCAGCCATCAAGGAACAGCACCGCAGTTTATTACCTGTGGGCGTGAAAACCGTCGAAGGGCATTTTGAGCGCGGTGATGTGGTGGAATGTGTCGATACACAAGGCAAGCGCATTGCAGTAGGACGAGTGAATTTCAGTTCGCGTTCAGCAGAACGGGTGAAAGGTCTGTCTTCGGATAAAGTTTTGCAGGTATTAGGTGAGGCCCGTTCTCTGGAAATGATTCACCGTGACCACATGGCAATTTATTAATTCAGTGCTGCTCTGTTATCAAAAGCTCGCTTAGGCGAGCTTTTTTATGTTTACTAGTGGCGGAAGTTGCTGATCGACACCGACCATAAAACACTGCTGTGCTAGGCTTAACATTTCTAGGTCTTCATGACTATTGCCATAAGCATAGACCTGTGCAAATTCCTCAAGTCGATATTGTTGTAACACCCGGCGTTTTTTCTCGGCACAGCTACAGTCTGCACTCAGGTAATTTCCAGTAAAACGCTGGTTCTGCACTTCAGTTGCGCTACAAATCAAGTCAATCGCCAAAGCATCACATAGGGGTTTTAAATATACGTCAACTGACGCAGAAACCAAGACCACACGGTCTCCAAGTTGCTGATGCTGTTGCAACCGTTCCAGCAATTGCGGATCTAAATCATCCAGTAACAGCTCAGCATAATCTTGAGCCAGTTTTTCTAGCTCAGTCGCAGAGGTATCTTTGAACATGGCCGCAAATAGTTTTGGACGCATGGCATGGGCAGGGTAGAGCTTTAAATAATAGGCTTGGATCCAGGGAAGAATTTTTAAACCTTGCCGCAAAATATGTCGTTTAGACAAGGCAAAGAAAATGAACCCGGTGAAACTGTCACGCTTACACAGGGTTCCATCAAAATCAAACAGGGCGAGATTTATATTTTGACGCGTTTGGCGCGTTGCATACATGAGGTATATCGTCCATTTACACGTGTTGCAAACCAGTTGGTATTGTAGTCCCGGCTCAGTTTCGGGCCGGAAATCACCACTTCAGGCATGATGGCATAAATGGGTTGTTTGCCTGTTTTGGCTTGGTACAGTTTTTTCACTGCAATGTAAGTTTGGGTTTCTTCAAAATCTTTTTCTTTTTCCTTACTGAGATCCGCACGGATCTGGCGAGGGGTGACCAGTACATTGTTAGCGGCAAAGACGGCAATCAGCTCACGTTCGGACTGGCTTTGGGTAGAACGTACATCACCATCTTTGGTATATAACAGCAAGTCGCCATCGAGATCGAGTTCTTCTTCAGTCAGGTCATTCAACATGCTTTGGAACGCTGCATTACGGCTAGAGTACATGCCTGAATTATAGTCTGCAAAACGGTACAATGGTTTTTCATAGTCTGCCGGATACATCATCAGACGATGGATCCCGTAGTACAGACCGCCGTACTGCGTGTATAAATCGCTGCGCAATTCGGCTATATTCATGCTGGAACGTTTATGTTCCTTGGCGTAGCTGATATGGACCTGCATGGAACCCAACGTTGTAATTGGGTTCATTTTTTCTCCCATATCCTGTCCCACCAGTTTGGCGGCACCAGTTAAGGCACTGACATGGTAATGCTTGGTCATGTAGTCAAAAATTTCCTGATACAACAGGTCGAGTTCTTGCTCGGTTTTGACCTTACGCATTTGACTTAAATAATTGTTATCAGGACTAGGTTGATTCTTTAAGACATCTTCAAAATAACCGGCAATCGTTCCACCCAGCTTGTCGCCGAATTTTTCTTTAAATTTTTCTTCCAGACGTGTACTGACTTCCTTGACGGCTTTAGACCCGAGTCCCGGCACTTGAGGATCTGCAACAAAGTTGGATTCCTGATCTACGACCGCAATGACGCTACAGACATTTTGTTTATTTCGTGGAATCCCGAGCTGTTGCATGATGTCATGGATGTCTTTGGCCCAGGATGCTTTGTTTTGCACACGGCCTGGAATCAGACGGGCAATATGTTGATCCTCGAGTTCGGGTTCATCATTTTTAGACCACCATGAACTGTCGCCACAAGCAGCAAGACCAAGTGTCAAGGTAATGAGAGTGGTAGCTTTCAACAAGCGGGAAGGTTGAGACGATTTATTCATGCTGATGCAAACACATTCAGAAAAGGATGAGCCGACAGGGCGGATGCAGTATACTATGCGGGTTGCAAAAAGTATGAATATATATGTATATCGGTCCTTATCAGCTGTCAAATAATTTAATCGTTGCGCCTATGGCTGGCGTGACGGATCGCCCGTTCCGGACGTTATGCAAGTACTTTGGTGCTGGGCATGCGGTGAGTGAAATGATGACAGCCGACAAGACCTTACGTATGAGTAAAAAAAGTCTCTACCGGGCGAATTTTGATGGGGAGCTGGCTCCGATTTCCGCGCAGATAGCAGGTTCTGATCCTGAACAACTGGCTGAAGCAGCACGTTATCAGGTGGCGAATGGTGCACAAATTGTTGATATCAACATGGGCTGTCCGGCTAAAAAAGTCTGCAATAAACTGGCAGGTTCCGCCTTGTTGCAAGATGAAGATCTGGTGGCACGTATTCTGGACACTGTGGTGGCTGCGGTCGATGTGCCCGTGACTTTAAAAACCCGTTTGGGTTATTTAAATGGACAGGAAAATATTTTGCGTGTCGCACAACGGGCTGAACAGGCGGGGATAGCTGCTTTGGCATTGCATGGACGAACCCGTGAAGACATGTATTTAAATACTGCGCGTTATGAGCTGATCAAAGAAGTCAAACAACTGCTAACAATTCCTGTCATCGCGAATGGTGATATCGACAGTCCGGAAAAGGCCAAATATGTGCTGGATTATACCGGTGCAGATGCGGTGATGATTGGCCGCGCCGCGCAGGGGCGTCCGTGGATTTTTCGTGAGATCGCGCATTATCTGCAAACTGGGGAACATTTGGCTGCACCCGCGATTGCCGAGGTAAAAGCCGTCTTGCTCGGACATCTGGCCGAACTCTATGAATTCTATGGCGAATATTCAGGTTGCCGAATCGCACGCAAGCATATCGCTTGGTATACCAAAGGTCTGCATTCGAGTAATGAATTCCGCCAGCAGATGTATCAGGTGGAAAGCACTGCACAACAAGCGCAAGTAGTCGAGCAGTATTTTAATCAGTTGCTCGCGCAGGGTGAAACCCTCAATGACGTACAGACGGAAAATGTGAATCTGCTTGTAATGCATTAAGCATCATAAAACCCTTGAGGCAACTGAACCACAGTTGCCCCGGCGTGAATTAATGACCTTGTTTTATTTCTAAAACCAGCTGGTTGATCAGATCGGTTGCTTCAAGCTCACGTATTTGTGCGACATTACTGCCAGCCCAGAAAGCCCCATAACCTTGATCGCCTTGTGCGCTGGCGACAGCATGCAGTTGTTTCGCCAGATCATAAGTATAAGGATAGCCTGGAACTTCAGGACGGTGTGGCTGTTCAATCTGCATGTGCCAGCGGTTGATCAGACCACGAGCCGGGCGACCGGAAATGCTGCTGGTGATTTGGGTGAGCGGCTGGTTGAATAAAGCCTGGCGATAGGCTGTATTGGCATTTGAACTGCGGCACTGTACAAAGGCAGTCCCCAGTTGAACGGCCTCTGCCCCGAGTTTTAACATCAATCTGGCCTGTTGACCATTCATGATGCCGCCCGCTGCAACAATCGGACGTTGACAGTGTTTGTGAATAAGCTGGACCAAGTCAGCGGTCTTAATAGAGGCATCAATCGCAGGATTAAAAATACCACGATGGCCACCGGCTTCAATGCCTTGGGCGATAATGATATCAATTCCGGCTGCTTCGATCGCTTGAGCTTCCGCTAGATTGGTCGCAGAAACCATCGTGATAATACCAGCCTGTTTCAGGGCCTGAATCTGTTTAGGATGTGGGATACCAAAGTGAAAACTGACCGCTTTGGGACGCGTGTCCAGTACCAGATTTAACAATTCATTATTATCACGAAAACTAGGGTAAATACATTGCAAGCTTTCTGGTGGTGTGGCACCAAATTCAGCAAAAGCTGGACGTAGATATTTAATCCAGCGAGCAGCGGTTTCTGGATTCAGTGCTTCAGTTTCATGGCAGAAAAAGTTGAGCTGAAAAGGTTGCTCAGTCAGGGCGCGGGTCGCTTCAATTTGCTGGCGGGCGGATGCAATGGAACTTGCGCCTAAACCTAAACTGCCGAATGCTCCAGAATTGGAAACTTCAGCTGCCAGTTCAGGAGTAGACACGCCTGCCATTGGAGCAAGCAAAATTGGATGCTTAATGGATAATTGTTCTAGAATTGACATAAGTAACTGCTCCAGTTCATACAGATAACTTAGTCGAAATCATTTTTCTAAAGCAAACAATATTCAGTATTTTATACAAAAATATTGCATCAAATTGATCAGAAGGATTCAATTTTAAAGCATGTGTATACAATGATACGGATATGTCGAAATACACTTCTATATTCCTGATATAAGTGATTTACCAGCCAGTGTTAATGATGACCCCATGCCGAAAAATTGTCCCGTTAAAAAGAAAAAAGCCCTTCTGGGCTTTTTTCTGTAGGCAAAGACTTAAAGACGATTAATTCTTCGCGTCTTCTTTCACGTTGCGAGCCCCTTTTTCCACACTATCTGCCGCCGTAGCTGTGGCATCACGTGCGGCTCGTTCTGCTTCTTGAGCTGCTTCACGAGTTTCTTCCGCAGCTTCTTCAGCAGCCGCTTCAGTTTTAGCTGCTGCATTGCGTGCAGCATCATTCACATCATGTGCAGCTTGTTCAGAGGCTTTTTCTAAATGTTCACCTGTGGTGGCACCGGTCTCTGGTTTCTCTTCTTTATTACAGCCGACCAGTGCAACTGTTGTAGCAAGACCCAAAGCAATCAGTAGTTTATTCATTGTTGATTTTCCTTTTTTCGTTGTGATTCCAGCAGAATCTAAACACAAAAAAAGTCATGTGAATAAATGCAATTTGTTTATTCTGTTGCGAGACTGTTAAACAATGCTAAAAAAGCTGAGATCTGTTCACAGATCTCAGCTGAAAAGTATCAAAAATAAGAGACCGTTACATTTATTGCCCATTACGGATAATGTAATCAAAGGCAGAGAGAGAAGCCTTCGCACCTTCACCGGTCGCAATGATAATCTGTTTGTATGGCACTGTGGTACAGTCACCTGCGGCAAACACCCCTTTTACATTGGTCTCATTGCGTTCATTAATCACAATCTCACCACGGCTATTCAGTTCCACCACTTCTTTCAGGAATTCAGTGTTTGGTAATAATCCGATCTGAACGAAAATCCCGGCCAAGGCAATTTCATGTTCTGTCCCCGTCGTACGGTCCTGATAACGGAGTGCCGTCGCCTGGCTGCCATCACCGACGACTTCCGTGGTCAAGGCTGATTTGATTACGCTGGTATTTGGCAAGCTGTTTAATTTGTTCTGCAATACTTGATCGGCACGCAAAGTATCCGAGAATTCAAGCAGGGTGACATGTTCTACAATCCCGGCCAAATCAATTGCCGCTTCTACGCCTGAATTCCCCCCACCAATCACTGCAACACGTTTGCCTTTAAACAGTGGACCATCACAGTGTGGACAGTAAGCCACACCACGAGTACGGTATTCCGCTTCACCCGGAACATTCATTTCTCTCCAGCGCGCACCGGTTGAGAGAATAACGGTTTTCGATTCAAGTTTTGCACCATTTTCCAGCTCCACTTGCACCAGACCATTCGCGGTTTTGTCTGCACCGACCAAATGTTTCACTCTTTGCAGACTCATGATGTCCACACCATATTCACGAACGTGTTCTTCCATCGCCGCAGCAAATTTAGGTCCCTGGGTTTTCTGTACGGAAGTGAAGTTTTCAATATCCATGGTGTCCATGACCTGACCACCCAAACGCTCCGCCACAATGCCGGTTTTGATGCCTTTACGTGCGGCATAAATCGCAGCGGTATTGCCTGCAGGGCCACCACCAATCACCAGCACATCAAAGGCCGCTTTGGCATTGAGTTTTTCTGCATCTTTCGCGGCTGAGTTGCTGTCCAATTTGGCGATGATTTCTTCCAGCGTCATTCGACCTTGACCGATATGCTGGTTGTCCTGGAATACCATGGGAACCGCCATGATTTTGCGTTCTTCAACCTCTTCCTGGAAGAAAGCTCCATCAATCATGGTCGCTGTGGTGCCCGGGTTGTAAATGGCGATCAGGTTTAGTGCCTGCACCACGTCCGGACAGTTATGACAGCTAAGCGACACAAATACATCAAAGTCAGCGGTCAGGTTCAGCCCCTTAATCTGGGCTAGAACTTCGTCAGACACTTTTGGTGCATAACCGGAAACTTGTAATAAGGCCAGAATCAATGAGGTGAACTCGTGTCCCATCGGCAAACCGGCAAAGTTCACGCGGGGTTGTTCACCAGTTTTCGCAATGCCAAAACTTGGACGACGGCTGTTTTGACCGTCAAAGCGAGCGGTGACTTTGTCAGACAATACGGCAATTTCTTCCACCAGTTCTTTGATTTTGACGGCTTTGTCAGAGTCATCGAGAGACGCCACCAGTTCGATTGGGCCTTGTAAACGTTGTAATAAAGTTTTCAGTTGTGCTGTAGTGTTCTGATCTAACACGGCTTATGCTCCCAATATAGTGTCTCTTTTCAATGGATTTATCATACGATAGCTTTCTTGATTGGTGAAATGTTTTATTTTTATAAAAACGATCGTTTTTTTAAATTAATGATTGGGTTTTTAAATTTTTAGGGCAGGCACTTTATTTTTCATCAAAAAATACTTTTATTTTTTACGGTAAATTTGCATGATAACGCTGCATATTGGAGATGGAGAGGTCAGCAATGCAGTTGGCTCGAGGGATTTATCAGCATTATAAAGGACAGCTTTATCAGGTCTTTCACGTGGCACGGCATAGTGAAACAGGAGAAGCACTCGTGGTTTATCAATGTCTGTATGGCGATTATTCGATGTGGGTTCGTCCATTGAGTATGTTTGTTGAACAGGTTGAAATTGATGGACACTGGCAGGCGCGTTTTCAATTGCTACAAGCCTTGGATTAAATGAAAAAAAGACGTGAAGAATGGGCTTCACGTCTGAAAGCGTTAAGCAATTGATAACTTGCTAAAATGTAAATCATATTGCAGATATTTTTCTACAAAAGCCGCTTTATTCTCAGAGCGCAGTAAATTGTTATAAATAAATTCCGGAACCGGATGGTACAGTTCCCCCGTACCATTACTATAAAAAATCTTTAAGTAGCGAGATGCAGGGCTATATTTCCAGTGGATGACCACAAGCACTTTTTCCATACGCGTCCCTCCTTGTTATTTTTGTATATGTTAAAACGTCCTGTTTTTTTTAAAGGCTAATGTCTTTATTGGTCTTGTTTGATTTGAATGTACTCCTGTTTCTGCAACCTGGGTAGAGGGATTGCATGAAAACCTTAAAATAAATCACAGACAATAAAAAACCACTCACAGAGGAGTGGTTTTTAGTTGAAATCTATTCTTTACAGATTAGATTTTACCAACTAGGTCGATTGAAGGAGCAAGTGTTGCATCGCCTTCTTTCCATTTAGCAGGGCAAACTTCACCTGGGTGAGCGTGAACGTATTGCGCTGCTTTTACTTTGCGAAGAAGTTCTTGCGCATCACGGCCGATACCGCCTGCATTGATTTCAACGATTTGGATTTTGCCTTCTGGATCGATAACGAAAGTACCACGATCAGCAAGGCCAGCACCTTCAATTAATACTTCGAAGTTTTTAGCCAAAGTCCAAGTTGGGTCGCCAACCATTGGGTATTCGATTTTCTTGATTTCAGCAGAGCTGTCGTGCCAAGCTTTGTGAGTGAAGTGAGTATCAGTCGATACTGCATAGATTTCAACACCTAGCTTTTTGAATTCAGCGTAGTTGTCAGCAAGGTCACCCAATTCAGTTGGGCAAACGAAAGTGAAGTCTGCTGGATAGAAGAAGAATACAGACCATTTGCCTTTAAGATCAGCTTCAGTAAGGTCGATGAATTGGCCGTTATGGAAAGCAGTTGCTTTAAATGGTTTAACTTCAGTATTAATTAAGCTCATCATTGTCTCCATGATTGAGATGATTATTGGATTTCGAGGTTTATCTTAAATAACTTTGTGTTATTGGTGAAATAGTATTTTTTTATTGAAGGAATCGGAAAAATGAATTTTATCCGTTTCCCGGTGCTATTTCATCACACGCGCTGTTTTGTCTATTGAACTGGAATCAGATGATATCCATATGACAACTACATCGCGATTCTAGCGCTTTCAAATTTATGGGGACGAATGATCTTAATTCAAGGCCAGATATTTCAAAAAAGAAAAAATATATCCCTGGTGGTTTGCTTTCTCTAGTCGGCATTCCCACGTAAAATAGGCGACCAACCTAGATTTTGTATATACAAGGATATGAGCCCGGTGTTGAGTCATTTAAATGTAGATCAATTTGTCATGGCGCGTGACCGACATCGTTTAAATCGACTGCGTAAAGGTAAAGAAGCCCATCCAGAAGAATATCAGGAACTGTTTGAACGTTCCAACCATAAAGTCCGTGAACGTCTGGCTCGCATTCCACAGATCAAGCTGAACCAGGAACTGCCGGTGACCCAGTATGCGGATCGGCTGATTCAGGCGATTCAGCAGCATCAGGTGATCATTGTGGCTGGTGAAACCGGTTCTGGTAAAACCACCCAGTTACCACAGATTGCCATGTTGGCCGGTCGTGGCCTTACTGGCCTGATCGGTCATACCCAGCCGCGTCGTCTGGCGGCACGCAGTGTATCGCAGCGGATTGCCGAAGAAGTCGGGCAGCAATTGGGCGAAGCCATCAGTTTCAAAATCCGCTTTAATGAACAGGGTTCACAAGACTCAATTGTCCGTTTGATGACGGACGGGATTTTGCTAGCAGAACTGGCCAATGACAAATATCTGAGTAAATATGACACCATTATCATCGATGAAGCGCATGAACGTTCATTAAATATCGATTTCATTATGGGTTATTTGAAGCAATTGTTGCCAAAACGCCCTGATCTGAAAATCATTGTGACTTCAGCGACTTTAGACGTAAATCGTTTCAGCCAATATTTCAATAATGCCCCGATTTTTGAAGTCGAAGGCCGTAGTTATCCGGTTGAAGTGCGCTATCGTCCGATTTCTGAACTGACCATTGGCGGAAGTGACGATGATGACTTTGATGATTTCGAAGAAAATCTGCCGCGAGCGGTGGTGCAAGCTGTGGAAGAGTGTTTTCAGGATGCCGAAGAAAAAGGCCATCCGGAACATGCTGATATTCTGATTTTTGCCAGTACCGAGCAGGAAATTCGTGAACTGCAGGAAACCCTGCAGAAATACGGCCCACGCCATACCGAAATTTTACCGCTCTTTGCCCGTCTGGCCATTGCCGAGCAGCAAAAGATTTTCAGCCCGAGTGGTAAAGGGCGACGGATTATTATTGCCACCAACGTAGCAGAAACCGCGTTGACTGTACCCAATATACGCTATGTGATTGATAGTGGTTTTGCCCGCATCTCGCGTTATAACTATCGTTCTCGTGTACAGCGTCTGCCAATTGAAGCCATTTCACAGGCAGCAGCCAACCAGCGTAAAGGCCGTTGTGGCCGTATTGCGCCGGGTGTTTGTATTCGTCTGTATAGTGAGGAAGATTTTCTCAGTCGTCCGGAATTTACCGAACCGGAAATCAAACGCACCAACCTGGCTTCAGTGATTCTGCAAATGCAGAGTCTAGGTCTGGGCTCACTGGAACAGTTTGACTTTATTGAGCCACCGGATCATCGTTTGGTCAATGATGGACGTAAGCTGCTGGTTGAACTTGGCGCACTGAATGAAAATAAAGGTGAACTGACCAAAGTTGGACAGATGATGGCGCGGATGCCAATTGACCCGCGTCTGGCCCGAATGATTCTGGGCGGTGCACATTTTGGTGTGCTGAAAGAAGCCTTGATCGTCGTGTCTGCGCTGGCGGTACAAGATCCACGTGAACGTCCGGCCGATAAACAGATGCAAGCAGATCAAAAACATGCCTTGTTTAAAGAAGCGGATTCCGACTTCCTGTTTTATTTAAAACTCTGGGATACGCTCAGCAACAATCAAGATATTCAAAGTGAAAACAAACGGCGTACTATTGCCCGTCAGCATTTTTTAAGCTGGTTACGCCTGCGTGAATGGAAGCAGACCCATCGGCAACTGGCCGAACTGGCTGAAGGTTTAAAGTTGTCGTTTAACGAAAAACCGGCCAGTTATGAGAATCTGCATCGTGCCTTGTTAACCGGTTTATTATCGTTTATTGCCAATAAAACTGATGAACGCAATGTGTTTATGGCGGTACGCCAGCAGAAAGCACGGATTTTCCCGGCTTCGACTTTGCACAAGACCAATACACCTTGGGTGATGGCCTTCGAAATGGTAGAAACCTCACAGGTGTATTTGCGCACCTTGGCCAAAATTGAACCGGAATGGATTCTGCTGGCGGCACGTGACCTGCTGAAATATCACTATTTTGAGCCGCACTGGTCGAAGAAGGCTGGAGTCGTACATGCTTATGCACAAATCTCGCTGTTTGGTCTGATCATCCAGCCGAAACAGCAAGTCAATTTTGAAAAAGTTGATCAGGCCGCCGCGCATGAAATTTTCCTGCGTGATGCACTCACTACTGGCAATCTTGGCATTATGCCGCCATTCTTGCAGCATAATTTGCTCAAACTGGAAGAGGTGGAACGGGTTGAGGATAAATTGCGCCGTCGTGATCTGGTGGTGGATGAGGAAACTATTTACCAGTTTTATGCTGAGCGAGTTCCGGCTGAAGTGGCGAGCCGACGCTCATTTGAAGACTGGCGTGCCACAGTTGAGCCGAAAAATCCGCGTTATTTATTTGTCGAAGATGATGCGCTGTGGCTCAATGACCGGCCGACTACACAACAGTTCCCAGATTATTTACGTAATGGTGAGTTAAAGCTGGCGACCAGTTACCGCTTTGATCCAAGCCATGACGAAGATGGTGCGACCGTGAAAATTCCGTTACAGGCTTTGCCGCAAGTGGATGAAAACATCTGGTCGTGGGGCATTCCTGGTTGGCGTCAGGATTTGATTGAGGCCTTACTGAAAGCCTTGCCCAAGGACAAACGCCGCAATCTAGTGCCAATTCCGGATACTGCACGCAAGCTGCTACAAAAAATCGATGCGGTGCATTTGCGTGAACATCTGTTTAAGTTTCTAGCGTTCCAATTACGCGGTGAGCAGATCGCGGAAAAAGACTTTTCGTTTGAACGGGTCGAGCCCTATTTATTGCCTTTGATCAAGGTCGTGGATGAAAAAGGCCGGGTGATCGAGCAGGGACGTGATCTGAGTGAATTAAAAGCCCGTTGCCGTGTCGAAACTCATCGTCCTGTGAAGCAACTAAAAGGGGAGTTTAAAACCTTCCCGGAGAGTTTTGTTTTTGAAGCCAGCCAGAAAGTGACCGGGGTGGTGGTCAAGCAGTATCAGGCTTTGGTTGCTGCCAAAGCATTTGCAGAATTGGAGGCTAAGGATGAATCCGGTGTGGTGATTCATACCTTTAATGATCAGGCCGAAGCGATCCGCCAGCACCGTGAAGGGGTGATCCGTCTGATTCATTTGCAGTTGGGTGATTTAATCCGTCAGTTGAAAAAGCAGATTGCCAAACCGTTGGCACTTGCCTATTCGCCATTGGGGGATAAAGCGCAACTGGAACAGATGCTGGTCTATGCCACCTTGCAATTGGCCATGGCGGATTTGCCGATCAATGCGGTTGAATTTCATCAGACCTTGGATACAGTGAAAAAGAGCTTCTTGTCGCAAGGACAGGAGGCACTGAAAATCTTGAGCGAAATTTATATCCAATGGCAAGAGATTCGACGCAAACTGTTAATGCTGGATGCTGATATTTTTGGCCGTAGTATCGATGATGTTGAGGATCAGCTGGATTTAATGAGTCTGAAAGATTTTGTTTACTGTAAACAGGCCCGGACTTGGGTTGAATATCCACGCTATTTGAAAGCCTTGCTGATCCGTCTAGAGCGCTTGCCAAATAACTTACAGCGTGATGAACAGGCGATTATGCAAGTGGATCCCTGGATGGATAAGTTATTCAACTTTAAAAATGAGGAACGTCTGCAAGATGAGTTGTACCCAATGGTGGAAGAACTGCGGATTTCCCTATTTTCACAGCCGATGAAAACCAAAATGCCAGTATCCCCAACACGTCTGCAAAAGATCTGGCAACAACTTGCGCTTTAAGTAGCAAATAGAGCAAATCTATAGTGTGAAGATGAAGCAGTCGTCTGAATGAAATATGCAGCGACTGCTTCGCCTTGCTATTTGCACATAAGGGTATGTGGAATAAAAGCAGTATTGTGAGCAATATTTAAAACGCGCAAATGATTCTATATCTTCTCTATGAAATATCGGATCACAATTAAAAGGATCGATGCCTTTGTATGAGGTTTTGAGATGAGTCAGCCGAATGATTCTGATGATCGCTCACATTGCGATATCAGGGTCACTCGAATTAAGCCATCACAATCCGATAGATCAGAATGATGAAAGTCGCAACGAGGACAATGAGAGACAGAATAATCAAGATATTATTAGAGGAAAATTTCATCAGCAATGTTCTAGTTATTATTTAATATTTTATATAACAAAAACTTAACAAAAGAACAATCCGGTAGCTCTCTTTTTATATTGATTCAATTCGCCGAAGGATAAAAAAATTATCAGCGTGATTGATTGAGCGCCGAGCAAAATTGCGCATATGATAAGCCCTGAAAAATCTGAACACAGAATCAAATCATGTTATTGAATTATGACTTGCAGCCAGCAGCTGATACTGTAATTTCCGATGCCCCGACCATTGTCCTAATCCATGGACTCTTTGGCAGCATTGGCAATCTAGGTGTGATCGCGCGTGCCTTGAAGGAACGCTATCCTGTTTTACAGTTAGACATGCGTAATCATGGTTTATCACCACAATCTGAAGAAATGGACTATGCGCACATGGCTGCCGATGTCCGAGAAACATTGGATGCCCTTCGCATCGGATCCTGTATTCTGATCGGTCACTCAATGGGTGGAAAAGTGGCGATGCGGCTGGCCAATTTAATTCCAGAACGTGTAGAAAAGCTGGTTATTCTGGATATGGCACCCGTTGCTTACCAGGTACGGCAGCATGATGAAATCTTCAAAGCTTTATTTGCGGTGGAACAAGCCCGGGTCAGTTCACGCGCTGAAGCGACTCAAATTATGCGTCAATATTTGCAGCAAGACATGGTCATTCAATTTTTAATGAAATCTTTTGCTGCTGGAAAATGGCGTTTTAATATCCATGCGATCCAGGCCCATTATGCCGATATTCTGTCTTGGCAAATTCAAACCGCTTTTACAAAGCCAAGCTTGTTCATTCGAGGTGGGGTATCCCCTTATGTGCAGGAGCAGTATCTATCCGCGATTGAGGCTCAGTTTCCTTTGGCACAAGTGCAAATCATTGAACAGGCGGGACACTGGTTGCATGCAGAAAAACCAGATCAGGTAATTGATCTTATTCAGGAATTTTTGTAAGAACACAGGTAGATTATGTTGGGTAATCTACCTGAATAGATGGGGTATTTAATTGCTATTATTTTTAGTTGAATGGGAGATGTTTATATTCTTTCAGTCCTAATCCAAGGCTGCCAGCCAGGTGATCTGCTCAGGCCATAAGAGCGGATATATTCAATAAACTGGTTTTGTTCGTTGACATGCAAGGGAGCGTCGGACAATTCTAATTTCTGAAAACGAAAATGTTTACGAACCTTGCCTGCGAAGGCTGAAGAGCCGAAAGCCAAATCTTCAAAACTCCCCCACCATTCAAGAATCAACATGTCCTGGAACTGCCGGTTGATTTCTTCACGTAATTCACTGGTGAGTGTTTCATGGGTTAAATCATGCAACATGGGCCAAACTACCTGATAGAGTGCCTTTAATTGACGACGGTCTAATTGAAACATCAGCATTTCAATTTCAAGCAGGTGATCACTCAAATCTGTAGGGTTTTCAAACCATTTAAAGACGCATAAATTTTCGAGTGCAAAGGCACCCCGGGCAAAATAGCCACAACTGTTCAATGTAGGACAAAAGTCGGTAGCGACTTCTCCCATACTGACGGCAACTGAATTTTCTATCATATTTAATAATATTTAATTCGTATTAAAAATCATAAATACCTAAAAAATAATTGAATGTAAATATCTTAAATTTAAGCATTTTGTTTTAATTTTTTTGAATCGTGATCACATTTATATTTAAGTTGCCTATTAGTGATGAATATCACAATGAACTTTTTGGCGATTTATCAAATTTTGAGCAATCTACTTTTTCTTGATGATTGAGGTGCTTAGTCACAGCCGAATTGCTGAACCTAACTATAAATTGAAAGAACATTCACGGAAGTTATAAATAACTGATCTTTAAGTTTAAGCCGTAAATAAATGTGTGAGCAGTATTTTCTGTCATTACAAAAGAAACATGTGTGCTGAATCTTATGTTTTGGCCCATTTATTGAGTAGAGTTAAAAATACCCGCTTATTTGAGCGGGTATTCATGCAAGCATTTGGTGCTAGCGGTTTAATGGGATATTAGAATTTCTTTTCCAGGGTCAACCATACACTCGGGATGGAAGAGTTCACTCGGGATTCATAGAGCGTACCATCGGATTTTTGGGTCAAAAATTCCTTGTAATCTGTTGCCAGAATATTGCGAGCCGTCAAAGTTGTGCCCCAACCCTGTCCGAGTTTTTTGCTTACACTGAGATCCAGGTTTATACGTTGATTGGTGGTACGTTCATAAGGTTGATTGTTCAAGGCACGAGTAAATTTTGGTGTGTAATTCAGATTGAAACTGGTGGAGAGCTGCCAAGGCTGGTAGCTATAAGATAGACCCATGCTGGCAGTGTACGGTGCAACATCGCTCGCCAGACGTTCACCGGTCGTATCATTGTCAATTTTAGCGCGAATGCTGGAAAGTTGCCCATTCAGCATTAAAGGGTGACCTGTAGCCGTTTGTTTGATGGCATAACGCCCAGAAATTTCAACCCCATAAGCGGTTGCTTTGCTCTGGTTTTGAGGGCGCTGCACGTAACGGTCACCTTCGAGAGTAATCACGTTTTCGATATAATCCACAATGTTGCGCTGGAAAGCTGTCATATTCATACCACCTGATGAGGTGTTATAGCCTAAAGTGGTTTCAAGTGCAGTGATTTTTTCCGGTTTTAAAGCAGGATTTCCGCCGCGATCGGGGTTGTTCAGGCTACCGGCATCGCTATCTGTGGAGATGCTGATCGTGGGTGCTAAACGACTGCTTTGCGGACTTTGAAAAGCACGGCTCAGGTTGGTTTGTAATGACCAGGCATCGGTCAATTCAAAGCGATGTGCCAAGACAGGACTAAAATGCTGATCATCATAATCGACCAGTCCTCTGCGTTGAATCCATTCCTGCCGAGCCCCCAACGTTAAGGTTTGTTGCGGGGTAAAACGCCAACTGCCCTCACTATATAAAGCATATCGCCGTTCATCCAGTGTCTCAGCTACATTGCTTTTCAGTTCATTACTGCGCAAATCTGTGCCAAATTTGATCTGTTTATCATCATCCAGCTTGCGCAAGCCATCATAAGCCAAGCCATACTCATGAATTGTTTCATCGGTATAGATTGAACGATCCAAAGAACGGGTTAATTGGGTTTCTGTCTGGCGCTCAGTAGAGAGACGCACTTTATCTGAAGCGTGATTGGCATTGCGTTCATAACGTGTGTTTAGCCTTATACTGCTGTTGTCATCATCCTGTAATTGTCCGTTGCGTTGACCCCGACTTTGCATATCACGATAAAACAGTTCAGCGACCAGTTTCTGTTCATCATCCAGACTATATTCAACACGTGGTGCCAGCATTTGCATCACCCGGTCGGTGACACGTTTCTGCACGGTGCTTTTTCCCGTGTGATCGGTGGTCTGACTCATCGCTGTGGTATCTAGCCACATCTGATTGGCATACAGGCTATAGCTCCATGCATTTTGGCGACCATCGGTTTGTACACTGAGTTGTTTACGCATTTCCTGTTCTTGGCCAGAATCAACTTCGCCATAACCGATGCGAATATTGCCATTGATTAGAGCATCAAGCGGTTCTTTTAAAATAATATTGACGACCGCTGAAGAGGCAACTGAAGCCTGTGCCACACTAGGCTGTTTGACAATCTCGATCCGTTCAATCATATCAGTGGTAATGCTGTCGACGACCGACATGCCACCACGTGGACCACCTTGTACGGGTTCTCCGTTAATCAGGAAAGTGGGGCCACCTCCACCGCGAAAGCGCATCCCTGAGGCTGCACTATTGCCACGTGGGCCTTGTCCGGGTGCAGGTAATTGGAAACCGGCGGCACGCCGTAACGCATCACTCACTGAATGATCGCCATATTGCAACATTTCTTCGCGTGTCACGACCGTTTTGGCGACGGCGCTAATGTCTTTGCTCTGGTTGTCAGGGCTGGCCTGAAAAGTCAGGGTTTTGAGGATCTGTGGAGTAGATTCGGTTGTTGGTGTTGCCGAAGGCATTGTGTCTGCTGCCCACACAGGCGAGGTGATGGCAAGGAGGGCTAAGCTCAGCGACGTGATTTTCCTTTCAATGCGTTGAGACTTCATAATCAATCCAGCGAGTTCATATATGAGAGATTTTGTGGAAGCTTAACGTAAAATTATGAAGAAAATGAGAGGAATAGTAATTTCTATTCGCATTTATAAGAATTTTATAGCTCAGTTGAGTTGTGAAACTAGAGGAAGGCCACATGTAACATATCTTTTTAGTCTAGGTGTATGGGGGAAAAACTGTTTTGTCGTAATGCAACAAGCCCCTGACTTGAGATCAGGGGCTTGAGGGTATTAGGGTTTGGGGGTACTCTTTTTCGAGCTTCCTGCATTTGACTTATAATTATTGTTTTATGTCTGTAGAACATCCTGTTCCGCATGTCTTAAATATAGAAAAAATGGCACCAAGAATAAAGCCGACAAAAACGCTTTGAGTTGTAATCTTTGGCTTACATTAAGCCAATATTGTGTGTTTGAATCGTCCGATTCATGTTTGAGAAAAAACTCGAAACAATTTTAAGGCTGGATTGTTTATTTATAAATACTATACTAGGGTATAGTATAGATATTGGACTCAATGATGCCGAAACAAGTAGAAGACAAAAAGAAAATGCTGTTACGGGTACGCCGAATTAAAGGGCAAATTCAATCACTAGAACGAGCACTAGAAGACGACACCGCCTGTGCTTCTATTCTTCAGCAGATTTGTGCCATTCGCGGAGCAACCAATGGTTTGATGACCGAGCTTCTCGAGATCCATTTAAAAGACACCCTGGTATCGGGTGAAACCTCAGAGCAGGACAGAGCGGAGGAGCTGGTCGAAATCAGCAAAATCCTCAAATCTTATTTAAAGTAGCACCATTAGGAGATATTTCTATGAAATCTCGTGCAGCAGTCGCATTTGGTCCAGGTCAACCTCTACAAATTGTAGAAGTGGATGTCGCTCCACCTAAAGCCGGAGAAGTGCTCATCAAGATTAGCCATACGGGCGTGTGTCATACCGATGCTTTCACCTTATCGGGTGATGATCCAGAAGGCGTTTTTCCAGTCATCCTAGGCCATGAAGGTGCGGGTGTTGTGGTGGAAGTGGGTGAAGGAGTGACCAGTGTTCAACCTGGCGATCACGTGATTCCCTTATATACCGCTGAGTGCGGAGAATGTCTCTTCTGTAAGTCGGGTAAAACCAACCTGTGTGTGGCGGTACGTGAAACTCAAGGTAAGGGGCTAATGCCGGATGGTACGACCCGTTTCTCTTATAACGGCCAGCCAATCTATCACTATATGGGCTGTTCAACCTTTAGTGAATATACCGTTGTTGCAGAGGTTTCGCTGGCCAAAATCAACCCCGAAGCCAACCATGAGCATGTCTGCCTGTTGGGCTGTGGTGTAACGACCGGCATTGGTGCGGTACATAACACGGCAAAAGTGCAGGAAGGTGATAGTGTTGCAGTCTTTGGTTTAGGTGGCATCGGTCTGGCGGTGGTACAGGGTGCACGCCAAGCGAAAGCGGGCCGTATTATTGTGATTGATACCAATCCTGACAAGTTCGAACTTGCGAAACAGTTTGGTGCAACCGATTTTGTCAATCCGAAAGATTATGACAAGCCAATCCAGCAGGTGATCGTAGAAATGACTGGTTGGGGTGTCGATCATTCCTTTGAATGTATTGGCAATGTGAATGTCATGCGTGCGGCGCTGGAGTGTGCACATCGTGGCTGGGGACAATCCGTGATTATCGGGGTAGCCGGTGCCGGTCAGGAAATCTCAACCCGTCCATTCCAGTTAGTGACCGGACGTACCTGGAAAGGCACTGCCTTCGGTGGCGTTAAAGGTCGTAGTCAATTACCTGGCATGGTAGAAGATGCTATGAAAGGTGAAATCCAGTTAGAGCCGTTTGTAACCCATACCATGGGGCTGGATCAGATCAATGAAGCTTTTGATCTGATGCATGAAGGAAAATCGATCCGTAGTGTGGTGCACTACGATTAAGATAAACTCTTGAGTGTAAATCTAGTCATCAAGCAAAAGGGTGTATAACGCTCTTTTGCTTGAGCCGCTCTAAATTCTTTACTGATTTCACCGACGCGTTGTTCTATTCCCAAGCACTGCAAATCCAACTTTCTGGAAGAATTTGATTTCTACAGATTCGAAGCAGATCAAGCTAAACATTTCCGGCAAAATTCGTCTTCTTAAGCAGCTTGATCTCAAAAAAACGCTGAATGCAAACATCGCTAATTGTTATTGCTTGGTCATGTAGAGCTGTCAAAAGCAGATTTTTTAGCGCGATGTCATCATGAATTTATACCCATCTATAGACAACAACATAATCAAACAAAACAATAGCAAAAAAGCCAAGGCTCAGTTACGATCAAGCTATAGCTTGAGTTTTTTGTAATAAAAGCAACACGTGCATAACAAAAAAACTGTCTTAGAGACGGATCTATTTTTAATCAGGTGAAGCACGTTTCAAGCGCGATGACATTTAATTTTGACAATCATAGAATGCACATCGCAGAGGGAAGTTTAGAACTTTATTAAAATGATAAACGGAGATGCATATGAGTGAACAACATTCAACAACAAAAGGTCAGTGCCCGGTGATGCATGGTGCACATACCGTGAGTGGCACATCGAATATGGCGTGGTGGCCGAATGCACTCAATCTAGATATTTTGCATCAACATGATCGCAAGACCAATCCATTACTAAATTTCAATTATCGTGAAGAAGTTAAAAAACTGGATGTCGCTGCACTGAAAAAAGACCTGACTGATTTCATGACTCAAAGCCAGGCTTGGTGGCCAGCAGATTGGGGCCATTATGGTGGTTTGATGGTGCGTATGGCTTGGCACTCTGCCGGAACCTACCGAATTGCGGATGGTCGTGGTGGGGCAGGAACCGGCAGCCAGCGTTTTGCTCCGCTTAACTCTTGGCCAGACAACGGTAACCTGGATAAAGCCCGTCGTTTACTTTGGCCGATTAAAAAGAAATATGGCAATAAACTGAGCTGGGCCGATCTGTTTATTTTGGCCGGTAATGTGGCTTATGAATCGATGGGATTCAAAACTTTCGGTTTTGCTTTCGGACGCGAAGATGTCTGGCACCCAGAAAAAGACATTTACTGGGGTGCTGAAAAAGAATGGTTAGCACCAACTGGAAGTGAAGGTAGCCGTTATTCAGGGCAACGTGATCTGGAAAATCCGTTGGCTGCGGTAATGATGGGGTTGATTTATGTCAATCCTGAAGGGGTGGATGGTCACCCAGATCCGTTAAAAACAGCACAAGACATGCGTGTGACCTTTGCCCGTATGGCCATGAATGATGAAGAAACGGTGGCTTTGACTGCGGGTGGACATACTGTCGGGAAAGCGCATGGTAATGGCAATGCTGCCAACTTAGGTCCGGCACCGGAAGCCGCTGATATTGAGGAACAAGGTTTAGGCTGGGTGAACCACACGACACGTGGTATTGGTCGCGATACTGTTACTAGTGGTATTGAAGGAGCATGGACCACTCATCCAACCCAATGGGACAACGGCTATTTTGATATGCTGCTGAACCATGATTGGGAGCAGACCAAGAGTCCGGCAGGTGCTTGGCAATGGCAACCGGTGAGTATCAAGGAAGAAGACAAACCGGCTGATGTCGAAGATGCTTCGATTCGCTGTATGCCGATGATGACCGATGCAGATATGGCATTAAAAATGGATCCGGAGTACCGCAAGATTTCCGAACGTTTCCATCAGGATCCTGCTTATTTTAATGAAGTCTTTGCACGTGCCTGGTTTAAATTGACACATCGTGATCTTGGTCCAAAAACCCGTTATATCGGTCCGGAAGTACCTGCTGAAGACCTGATTTGGCAGGATCCAATTCCAGCAGGCCGCCGTGACTATGATGTGGCTGCTGTTAAAGCAAAAATTGCTGCAGCGGGTTTGCCAATTGCTGAAATGGTGGCAACAGCTTGGGACAGTGCACGTACTTTCCGTGGCTCGGATTATCGCGGTGGTGCCAATGGTGCTCGTATCCGTTTGGCTCCTCAGAAAGACTGGCAGGGTAATGAACCTGAACGTTTAACTAGGGTTCTGGCGATTTATGAAAAAATTGCTGCCGAGACGGGTGCGAGTATTGCGGATGTGATTGTGCTGGCAGGTAATCTGGGGGTCGAACAGGCTGCCAAAGCCGCTGGTTTTGAGATCGAAGTTCCTTTTGTGCCTGGACGTGGTGATGCGACACAAGCGCAAACCGATGTGCAGTCCTTTGAAGTGTTGGAGCCACTTGCTGATGGTTTCCGTAACTGGCTAAAACAGCATTATGTTGCGCAACCGGAAGAATTACTGCTGGATCGTGCGCATCTGATGGGATTGACCGCCATCGAAATGACCGTGCTAATGGGGGGGATGCGTGTCTTGGGAACCAATTATGCTGGTAGCCAAGATGGGGTCTTCACCGATCGGGTAGGTGTTTTGAGCAATGATTTCTTTGTTCATTTGACCGATATGGCTTATCGCTGGCAGCCAACCGGACGTAATTCTTATCAGATGATTGATCGTGCAACCGGTACCGTGAAGTGGACAGCGACTCGTGTGGATCTGGTCTTTGGCTCTAATTCAGTATTGCGTTCTTATGCGGAGCATTACGCTCAGGATGACAATCGGGAGAAATTTGTTCATGATTTCGTTGCGGCTTGGAACAAGGTTATGAATGCGGACCGTTTTGATCTTGCCTGATGTTGATCCGTTTTCCTCAAGCTGAGCGTACTTGGCTTGAGGGACTAGCTTGGGATATGCTGCAAGTGAAGCATATATAAAACCGATCCATAAAAAAGGCCTTATCAATGATAAGGCCTTTTTGAATTTTGGAGCGGGAAACGAGACTCGAACTCGCGACCCCAACCTTGGCAAGGTTGTGCTCTACCAACTGAGCTATTCCCGCAATCTATGTCGCGCATTATAGAGTGTTTCATTAAACTGTCAACACTCTATCAGCATGACTGTCTAATTAATCGGCACGACGCCAGATGGTACCCTGACGGGTATCTTCCAGAACAACACCTTGCTCAAGCAAAGATTGACGAATTCCATCTGCTTTCGCGAAGTCTTTGGCTTTTTTTGCATCAACACGTTGTTGGATTAGATCTTCAATTTCAGCTTCTGACAAGCCTAAAGTTTCTTGACCAATATCTGATTTTAAGAACTCTTCAACTGGATGCTGCACAATGCCGAGAATGTTGGTGAGATGGCGTAGAGTAGAGTAATACACTGCTGCTTGTTCAGCTTGCTGCTCTTTGACTGCACGGTTCAGTTCTTTATTGATTTCAAACAGTACAGCAATTGCTTCTGCGGTATTAAAGTCATCACGCATTGCGCTATTGAAACGTTCAACCAGTTCTTGATTTAGAGTTTCAACTTTTTTTTCGCCATACACTTGCTGGTAGGCCTTGAATGAATGGTAGAAACGACTCAAGGTCGTTTTGGCTTCTTTTAACGCTGTATCCGAGAAATTGATCGGGCTACGATAATGTGAAGAAACAATAAAGTAGCGGATTACTTCAGGATGGAATTTCTCCATCACGTCACGGATGGTGAAGAAATTCCCCAGTGACTTCGACATTTTTTCGCCATCGACATTGATGAAGCCGACATGCATCCAGTAATTAACATATTGCTCACCAGTCGCCGCTTCGCTTTGTGCAATTTCATTCTCATGGTGCGGGAACAGTAGATCGCTACCACCGCCATGAATGTCAAAATGATTGCCTAGGCAGCAAGTGGACATTGCAGAACACTCAATATGCCAGCCCGGACGGCCTTTGCCCCAAGGGGAATTCCAGAACGGTTCGTTTTCTTTGGCATGTTTCCAAAGTACAAAGTCAAACGGGTGTTTTTTCTCGACTTCGACATCGACGCGTTCTGAGGCACCTGCTTGCATATCATCGAGTTTACGACCCGATAAACGACCATATTTGGCAAATTGGTCGACCTGGAAGTATACGTCACCATTGTCTGCCGGATAAGCAGCACCTTTATTAACTAAAGTGCCAATCATGCTTTGCATCTGATCAATATATTCGGTCGCGCGAGGAGATTCATCCGGATCCAGACAACCCAAATGATGAGCATCATCATTCATGGCCTGAATAAAACGGTCGGTCAGGGCCTGAATGGTTTCGCCATTTTCATTGGCACGTTTGATAATTTTGTCGTCAATATCTGTAATGTTGCGCACATATTTGACTTGCCAACCCTGACTACGCAAAAAGCGGATGATGTAGTCAAATGCAACCATGACTCGAGCGTGGCCAATATGACAGTAATCATAAACCGTCATACCGCAAACATACATGTCGATATGACCTTCGACGCGAGGGACAAATTCAACTTTTTTACGTTGCTCTGAGTTGTATAGAACAAAAGGCTGCATATATAAAGGTCTTCAAAGGCTCAAAAACAGGTTACTCATCATAACTGAAGCTCCATTTTTCACAAAGTTTTATGCAGTATTTTTATGGTGTTGTGAAAAGTTCATATTTTGAAAGCTGAGATTCGCGTAGATATGTTAAACTTCAGCACAATATTTTGATTGAAATTACGCGACTCTAATAAGAGTGAAGGTACGTTTATCTTGAATTCATCGAACATGTCCAATCAGATCGATTTCCAAAAAGTGGCACGCGAAACATTGCGCCTCGAAGAACAAGCCCTGCATGTATTGGCTGAGCAAATTGATGAGCGTTTTAGTCGTGCCTGTGAAATTATTTTGCAGTGCCAAGGCCGTTTGGTCGTGACGGGAATGGGGAAATCCGGTCATATTGGCCGTAAAATGGCGGCAACTTTTGCCTCTACTGGAACACCGTCTTTCTTTATGCATCCTGGCGAAGCAGGACATGGTGATTTGGGGATGCTGGTACGTGGTGATGTCCTGATTGCGATCTCGAACTCTGGTAAAAGTGATGAGATCATGATGTTGATGCCGTTAATCAAGCATCTCGGTGTGCCACTGATTACGATAAGCGCGAATGATACTGGACCGATGCCACAAAATGCCGACGTTGCTTTGACGCTGGGTGAGTTGACCGAGGCTTGTCCACTCGGTTTGGCGCCAACTTCGAGTACCACCGCAACGTTGGCTTTGGGTGATGCATTAGCTGTTGCTTTGCTTGATGCACGCGGTTTTACTGCAGAAGATTTTGCCCGTTCACATCCGGCTGGTGCTCTTGGCAAACGTTTACTTTTGCATGTGAAACATCTGATGCATAAAGGGGCTGAATTGCCAAAAGTCAGACCAGATATGCCAATGAGTAAAGTACTCTACGAAATCAGTGATAAACGTTTGGGTTTAACCACCGTAGTCGATGAACATGACACCTTATTGGGTATTTTCACTGATGGTGATTTACGTCGTATGATTGACCGTCAGCAAGGTTTTGATATCAATGTAGCGGTTGCTGATGTCATGACAAAAAAACCGTTTACAATTTCTGCGGAAGCACGTGCGGTAGAAGCTTTGGAATTACTGCGCGATAAGAAAATTAATCAGTTTGTCGTAGTAGATGAAGCGAATAAAGTCATTGGAGTCATCAGCATGCATGATCTGATTCAAGCAGGGGTAAATTAAATCATGGCATCGTATGTATTGTTAGAGCATGCACGTCATATGCAGGCATTGGTTCTGGATGTAGACGGTATTTTAAGTGATGGTTTTATTACCTTAACCAATAGTGGTGATGAAATTAAATCGTTTGATATCCGTGATGGCCTAGGCATGAAGCTGGTACAGCAAGCCGGTATGAAAGTGATTATTATCACTGGACGTCAAAGTCATATCGTTAATAAACGTATGACTGATCTGGGCGTAGACCTGATTTTTCAGGGGCGTGAAGATAAAGGTGTTGCACTGCGTGAAGCCTGTGCACAGCTCAATATCTTTCCTGAAGACTGTCTATATATGGGGGATGACTGGCCAGACCTTTCAGCTTTCTCGATTGCTGGGATGAGCGTGACTGTTCCAAATGGTCATGTAGAAGTGCGACGTCGTGCGGATTTGGTCACTCAAGCTATGGGCGGACGTGGTGCGGTACGTGAAGTTTGTGACATGTTGTTAACAGCTAAGGGTGTTTATCAGGAATTGCTTGAAAAATACTTGGCTGTGCCACATTAAACCTTTAAGCCTCTTTTGAAATGGAAATAGTGCCTGACCTATGGATACCAAAGTTCTCTATGCAATAGCCATTACCGTTGCGACCGTGAGTGGGGGCTATTACTATTTCAGCGGAAAAAGTCAAAAGCTGGACATTGAATCTGGCCGTAATATGACTTATGCCGCACAGGGGATCCAACTCACTCAAACAGACGAGCAAGGCAATTTGCATGTTCGTGCAAAAATTGATCGTCTTGAGCAAGACATGCAGCGCAAAACCTCGCATTTGCAACACTTGGATGCCAGCCTGTATCAGCAGGGCAAAGTGGATGCCACTTTTTCTGCACAACAGGGCAATGGTTTTAATGACAATGAAAAAATTGTCTTGAGCGGAGCTGTGGTTGCTCGCAAGTTTGGCCCCCAAGGACAACTGGATTTCCGGACCGATGAGTTAACTGGTTATCCAAAACTCCGCCAGATTGAGACCAATCACCAGGTCGTGGTGCAGTCGCCACAGGCTGAATTCATCAGTCAGGGGCTTAAAGCCAATTTAAATGAAGGGCAGTACGAGTTTTTTAATATTCGAGGAAAGTATGCACCAAGTTCATAAATCATCATTATTCAACGCTTTCCTGAAAAAAGCGGCTTTTGTGGGATGCATGACCGCGTTTGCTACGGCTGCCTGGGCTTTACCATCGGATCGTAACCAGCAAATCTCTTTGGTGGCGGATCGTGCGACCTATAATGAGCAAAGCGGTGTAACGACTTATAGTGGCAATGTGGTGATTGAACAGGGCACCATGCGCTTGCAGGCCGATTCGATTGTAGCGAAGTTAAATGCGAATCGTGAGATTAGTACAATTACGGCTACAGGACGTCCGGCAAAATTCCAGCAGCAGATTGATGTGAAAAAAGGCTTGGCACGCGGTCAGGCACAAAAGATTGTTTATGATGCCTCAACGGGTATTATTACCCTATCGGGTGGCGCTTATCTTGTTCAGGATGGGGCAAGTATTCGCGGTTCAACCTTACGCTATAGTATGAACAAGGGCGATATCGAAGCAACGGGTGGAACAAATGGTACAGGTAAAGGTCGTGTACAAATTATTATTCCGCCGTCAGCGAGCAAGACCTTCCCGGGAGCACGTGATTAATGGAACAATCACTTCAGCAACCACAAACCTTATGTATCAAGCATCTTGCAAAAAATTACAGTAAACGCTGGGTCGTGCAAGATGTTTCCTTTACCATGCAAAGCGGCCAGATTGTTGGACTGTTGGGACCAAACGGTGCAGGAAAAACCACGAGTTTTTATATGGTGGTCGGACTGGTGCGGATGGATAAAGGCGAGATTCATCTGGATGATCTGGATTTATCTGATCTCGCGATGCATGAGCGTGCCCGCAAAGGAATTGGTTATTTACCGCAGGAAGCGTCGATTTTCCGTAAATTGACCATTGCTGAAAATATTATGGCAATTCTGGAAACCCGCAAAGATCTCAATAAACAGCAACGTCAGCAACGTTTAGACGAGCTGTTGCACGATTTTAAAATTACCCATATTAAAGATTCTCTGGGTATGAGTGTTTCCGGTGGTGAGCGCCGTCGTGCTGAAATTGCGCGTGCCTTGGCTGCTAATCCGAAATTCATGTTGCTGGATGAACCTTTTGCTGGTGTTGACCCGATTTCTGTCGGCGATATCAAAGAAATTATCCGTGGTCTGAAAAATCGTGGTATCGGCGTTTTGATTACCGATCATAATGTTCGTGATACGCTAGCGATTTGTGAAAAGGCTTATATCATCAGTGAAGGTGCGGTGATTGCAGAAGGCACATCACAAGAAATCCTGGACAACGAAACTGTCCGTCAGGTGTACTTAGGTAAAGATTTTACAGTTTAAGCTATTCTCGATTGTTGCAGAATCCTCATGTTTGCATGGGGATTTTTTATTTTCAAAGCAAAAAGCAAAACACGTTATAATTTTACCGTTTTGTAGCCGTATGCTGATTTGATCTTATGCCATTCACGCTTGCTTATCCTGTTCAGTTTGAAGAAGAAATCAAAAAAAGCCGTTTTCAGGCGATGGCTGTGCCTGTTGACAGTGAGCAAGCGGTGAAAGACTTTCTTGAAGAAAACAAAGATCCTACCACCACACATCAGTGCTGGGCCTGGAAAATTGGTCATCAGGTACGCTTTAATGATGATGGGGAACCCTCAGGTACAGCGGGACGTCCAATTTTAGCTACGATTGAAGGCAATGAACTGACTAATGTGCTGGTCTTGGTCAACCGCTGGTATGGTGGCATTAAGTTGGGAACGGGTGGATTGGTTCGCGCTTATGGTGGCTGTGCAGGGCAATGTTTGAAACTGGCAGAAAAAATCGAGCTTATTCTGAAAAAACAGGTTGCATTTCATTGCCATTTCAATGAATGGGCCATTTTGCAGTATGAATTGACCCAGCAGCAAATCGACTATCAGGAACACTACGAAGCCGATGGGGTGAGGATTGAAGCTCTAATGCAACTCCATCAAATTGAACCGTTTGCTTTAAAAATTCGGGATATCACGCGTGGTCGTGAGTCGTTAAAAATCATGGAAGATGAAGAAAATGACTGAAGCCGATCCTCTATTAAAATATCGTGAACAGCATCAGCATCGTCTGAATTATATGCCTTGGCTGTATTATTCACTTAAGCCCAAACATCGTGCTTGGGCAGAAGCTTGGCAAAAAGACTACCAAGCCTATTTGATGGAAATGGAAACCGTAGAGATTGGAGAGAACTGCTTTATCTCACCGCTCGCGCATATATTTGCCGAACCTGGCCGAAAAATCATCGTTGGTGACAACACTTTTATTGCAGCAGATTGTACCTTGCATGGTCCATTAACGATTGGTCGTGAAGTCGCGATCAACCATCACTGTATTCTTGATGGTGGTCGTGCAGGTATCATCCTGCATGATCAGGTGCGTATTGCCGCCTATAGTCATTTATACGCCTTCGACCATGGCATGGATCTGCAACAGCCCATCTATCAGCAAGCTGTCCGCTCACAAGGCATTGAAATTGGACGAGATGTCTGGCTTGGAGCACATGTCGGCATTAAAGATGGTGTCCATATCGGGGAGCAGGCGATTGTTGGCATGAATAGCATGGTCTGTAAGGATGTTGAGCCACGCCAGATTGTGGCGGGAAATCCGGCACAATTTATTCGCTGGCGTGAATAAAACAGCAAATAATGCGCTTTTAGGAATTTTCTTACAGAAATCCGACTGCTTTGCAAAAAAGTTGTGTTAATTTAAAAAATAAGAAAAAACCAAGGCCTTAAGCCCGAAGAGAGGCAGATTAAAATGAAAAGAGTGATTGCCTGTATTGATTCGTCGCCGTGTATTAATGCGATTGCAGAAGCTGCGGCATGGATTGCCAGTCAAACCCAACGTGAATTGGTCCTCTTACAGATTTTAGACTACTATCCGGCAAGCTATCATTTGGGGGAAATCAGCGGTGTTATCGGCTTTGAAAGTAATGCCATGTTACTGAAGGAGCTGGCTGAACTCGAACAGAAGCAAAGTGAACTGGCACTTGATTACAGTAATAACCTGTTGAAACATATCAGTGAATTGATCCAGGAAAAATACGGCATTACTGCCAGCAAAATCCAGGAAAAAGGCGATTTTCTGGAACAGAGTTTCCACATTCTGCAGGAAGATGACATTGCGGTGATAGGTCGCGTGGGTGATCATTCTGCAGACCGCCATAAACCGATAGGCACCAATGTGGAAAACTTTATTCGTGGTGCAAAATCAACTGTGCTTACAGTCGGAGAAAAGTTTACGCCACCGACACGATTTATTTTTGCCTATGAATATTCCCCAACCTGTCAAAAAATGATGAAACGGATTGCACAAAGTGATTTGTTGCGTCAGTTGCAATGTCATCTGCTGTATGTGGGCGATCAACCTGAAGTACTGAATGAGCCTGAGCAATATCTCCGCGATGCAGGACTCGATGTCGTGCTTGAATACCGTTATGGCGATGTTGCGGAAAATATCCTAGAGTACCAGCGCGAACATTCTATTCAGTTGATCGTGCTCGGTGCATTCAGCCATAGCAAGATTCACCAGTTTTTCTTGGGCAGTATTGCAACGACTATTTTCCGTAATGCCAGTGTGCCACTGTTGGTGGCGAAATAATCCCTAGCTTGTGATTTAAATTTATCCATAGTTATCCGCATTTATTGTGGATAACTGTATGGACAAGCACGTTAATCACTTGATAATTCTTGTAAAAAAAGACATGTTTGTTTTTTGTACAAGTGTAAGTGTTTATTTCACAATCGCCAAGGCGAAGCCATCATGTCCCTTGCAGCCCACTGTTTGCAGCGCCGTGCAGGATAAAATTTTCGGGTGATTTTGTAAGGTTGCAAAAAGTTCGCGAATCCCTTCAATGCTGGGTTTCTTGTTGTCCGGATTAATAATTTCTCCGGCACGAATGACGTTATCCATCACAATCACGCTGCCCGAATGGCACAAATTCAGACTGAGCTCGAGGTATTCGGCATAGCTTTGTTTATCCGCATCAATAAACACAAAATCAAAGGGTTCAAAGTTGCTGACATCAATGCCACGTAAAATATCGGCTGCACGACCCACGCGCAGATCAATCGTTTGAGGCAGCTGGGCATTGTCGATATTCTCTTGCGCTAAAGCCGCATGTGTATCACGACCTTCAATTGTCAAAATATATCCATCGTCGGGCAATGCACGTGCCAGCCACATAGTGCTATAGGCGGCAAAAGTTCCCAATTCCAGCACACGTTTACAGTGATTCATCTGTATCAGCATTTGCAACAGCATACCTTGGTTGGGAGCCACGGCAAGATGATCCGGGAAACCTTTATCGGCTGTATTTTTGAGGTTCTGTAGCAGCTTTGGGTCTTCAGGAATTAAATGTGAATCAATGAATTGATCGACTTCTGTCCACATTTGTTGCATGAGCGTGTTCCCTATAATGCGTTAAGCGCATTGTAAACTTTTCAATCTAGAGTGCAATTTTTAACAGGTAGATTGCTGAAATCTTCAACAAATTAGTATCAAGAAAATCTTAAAATCAAGAATAACTGCTGCACATCGAACTGTTACGGGTGAGGTCAGGCCCCCAAGTCCGATAGCCTTGGGTATCAATATGGATTTGCCCTGAACGGTAGAGGCCTAAGCCCATATTTAAACTTTGTCCATGTTCAATCCAGAATTGACATAATTTAAACTTGGTATTCTCAATAAAGGCATAATCTTCCGGTTGGGGGATTTCGGGTCCAATCCGGAAATCAATGGCCGAGTTGAACAGGTGACGTGAAGAATTTGCCCCTCCCGCACACTGATTTAATGGCAAATCCCGATACACAGAGGTCACTTCAAAATCGGTCAGGATTTTTGCAGCTACCATATATTTAAAAATTCGAATAGTCGCCAGCTGATTGTCCCAGAGCTGTTGGTTCGGTACAGCATATTGTGAGCCACCACAGCGTTGCCAATCCCGTGCCGTACGTAACAGTTCAAAGGTGGGGATAATATTGGAAACATTATTACGTGCAAGAAAATGTTCATATTCCTGCATCTGTTCCAAATTATTGCCGATTGCAGTCCAATTATAGAAAGATTCTGGTGTGACCTTAGGGGATGTCGGACGTTCAATGCTGATCCGTTCTTGCGGGATATAAATACGTGATCCGCTAGGAGAGGTCATTTGACCGGTTTTTTGAGGGGAGGTCGCACACCCGATCATAACAAGTGGGACGATACTTGTGGTAAGCAGGCCCTTCAAAAATTGCTTCATCGAAAAATCAATTACTTAATACACTACCGCCAGTATTTTAATCTAAATCGCCGCAAAAAAATGCTTTAAATTGCAATCAAATGTTCCGACTATGTATAAAAAAAGACCAGCATGTGCTGGTCCTTTATTGATCTTACTTTTCTAAGTATTGCAATTTATTAGGTTTACCATTCCATTCTTCACGATCAGCAGGCTGTTCACCAATCTGTGTGATATTTGGCCATTTCTGTGATAAATCCGCATTCAGTTCGATAAATACTTCTTGGCCTTCTGGTAATTCATCTTCAGAGAAAATGGCATTTGCTGGGCACTCTGGTTCACAAAGCGCACAGTCGATACATTCATCTGGATTGATTACGAGGAAGTTTGGACCTTCATAGAAACAGTCTACTGGGCAGACTTCTACGCAGTCTTGGTATTTACATTTAATACAATTTTCAGTGACAACAAAGGTCATGGCGACAGCTACCTAAAAATATGGTTTTAATTAATTGTCTTATTTTAGGCAAAAAAAGCCTCTAGTAACAATTGCTTTTATTGATATTTGTTATATGCCGGGCTACTAAATTTAATAAAAGTTGATCAAAAGCGTGTATGGCTCCTATAAAAACGGACTTTTCCCCAAAAAAGTCCGTTCATATTTAGAAGATCAACACCGCTTTAATTTTGTTGAGCCAGTAATTCCTTTAATGCATATAACTCAGCGAGCGCCTGACGCGGACTAAGCTCATCAATGTCCAGATGTTGTAATTTTTCCAGCACAGGAGAAGGTGGGACTACCTCAATCAGTTCAGGTTCTGGAACGATTTCAACACGGTGATCTAATGGTGCAAACAGGTCATTTTGTACGGCGGTATGTAAATGTTGCTGTTGCTGCTTTTCCAGAATTTTTAAGCGTTTTTGTGCTTCTTTAATCACGCTAGCCGGGATACCCGCAAGTTTGGCCACCTGTAAACCATGACTTTGACTGGCTGGGCCATGCTGGACTTTATGTAACAAGATCAGATTGCCATTGAGTTCTTTGGCGGTGACATGGTAGTTGTCGATCCCCGGCTCTTGTGCCAATTCGGTTAATTCAAAATAATGGGTGGCGAACAGACACAGACACTTCACACGTTTGGCCAGTTCTAAAACGCATGCCCAAGCTAAAGACAGACCATCATAGGTACTGGTTCCACGGCCGACCTCGTCCATCAAGACTAAGGATTGCGAAGTGGCATGATGTAAAATCTGCGAGGTTTCGGTCATTTCTACCATAAAGGTTGATTTGCCTGTTGACAGGTCATCTGCAGAACCAATACGGGTAAAAATCCGATCAATCGGTCCGAGTCGGGCGGATTGTGCCGGAATAAAGCTACCGCAATAGGCTAGTAAGGTAATCAAGGCCGTTTGTCGCATAAAGGTTGATTTACCGCCCATATTTGGACCTGTAATGATGGCCAGACGGTGATGAAAATCCAGGCTGGTATCATTCGGGGTAAATGCCGTTTTACTTAAGGCCTCTACGACTGGATGCCGTCCTGCGACAATTTTAATGCCGATTTCTGGGTGAAATTCTGGACGTGCCCAGTTACGCAAACGGGCCTGATGGGCAAAGTTTGCTAGCAAATCGATTTGGGCAATCGCACTACTCATGATCTGCAAATTGGCAATGTCTTGTCGTAATTCTTCTAGCAACATCTCAAACAGCATTTTTTCCCGTGCCAGCGCACGAGATTCGCTGGAGAGGACTTTGTCTTCGAAACTTTTAAGCTCAGGCGTGATATAGCGTTCGGCATTTTTGAGCGTCTGCCGACGAATATAATGCTGAGGAGCCTGTTCGGCCTGGGCACGGGTGAGTTCAATGTAGTAGCCGCTCACCCGGTTATAGCCAATTTTTAGGGTCGGAATCCCCGTTGCTTCACGTTCCTGAATTTCCAGATCAATCAGGAATTGTCCGGCATGGTCACGGATCTTGCGCAGTTCATCCAGCTCACTGTCAAAGCCTTCTGCAATAACATTGCCATCACGCAACAAAACCGGAGGGTGCTCGACAATCGCGGCCATCAATCGTTGATGTAATCCGTTAAAATCGCCTAGTTCTTGGTCTAGCTGTCGCAATAGCAGTGATTTTTTTTGCTCAATAATGGGTTGCAGAGCATGACGTAAAAATGGAATTTGGGCACAGGCTTGACGTAACTGGACCAGATCACGGGGACGCGCGCTGCCCAATGCGACACGGCTTAACACCCGCTCAATGTCGCTGATCTCCTTCAGCACCAGACGAAGTGGTGTTTCATGATAGCCTTTAAGCAGCTGTTCAATGGCATCCAGACGCGCATCTAGCAGTGCAGTATCGCGCATGGGCTGCATTAATGTTCGGCCCAGTAAGCGTGCCCCCATGGCCGTTTCACAATCATTAATCAGTTGAAACAGTGAAGTCCCATGTTCAAAGAGGGGCTCAATAATTTCCAGATTACGTCGGGTGACCGGATCTAAGGCAATAAAGTCACTGCTTTGCTCAAGCTGTACAGAGTGGATATGCGGTAAGGCGGTTTTTTGTGTTTCTTTTGCGTAGTGGATGAGCGCGGCTGCAGCAGCTTTGGCCAGAGGTAAATGATCGATACTAAATCCAGATAAGGTCGATACTGAAAATTGGTCACACAGGGTTTTTTGTGCGTTATTTAGGTTGAAATCGACATTAGGGCGTTTGGTCAGGGGACACTCGATCTGTTTCTTGATCTGTTCAATAATATTGGGATCGATCAGGTCTTCATCAATCAGAATTTCACTGGGCATCAGACGTGCCAGTTCAATCAGCAGTTGTTCCGGCTTATATTCCTGTTGTTGAACTTTAAAAATACCCGCACTCAGGTCGAGTAAGGCTATCCCGATCTGGTTTTGTTGCAGACATAAAGCCACCAGATTGGAGGATTGATGGCTGTTCAGTAAGGCATCATCCGTGAGGGTTCCAGGGGTCAGGATACGCACTACTTGACGTTCAACCGGGCCTTTACCGGTGACTTCTCCGACCTGTTCACAAATTGCCACTGTTTCACCAGCCTTGACCAAGCGTGCAAGGTAGCCTTCGGCAGAATGATAGGGCACGCCTGCCATGGGAATCGGCTCGCCTTGGGTTTTACCGCGATGGGTTAGGGTAATACCGAGCAGTTTGGCCGCTTTGTGGGCGTCGTCAAAGAACAGCTCATAAAAATCCCCCATACGATAAAACAGCAACGCATGCTGATGCTGCATTTTGACCTTAAGGTACTGTTGCATCATCGGGGTATGCGAGGAGAGATCAGCCATGACGTCTTGCATGCTCATGTAGGGGAGGTCCTTCAATTTGAACAATAAAATTACAGGGAAATAGAGGTCTGTTTTGCCAACAGGATGATTGCAGAATTGAACCGTGGTGCACAAGAGAACAGGGCATTCTTGTTATCAACAGGCAGCGTTCACCTGAAGCGCAATCACGGCTCAAGTCTAGCAAATTTAATAACTTGATCCAAAATATATTACCAGTAGCATCAAGTTGAAATATGGGATTCTTGCTGAAAGAAGAGGCAGCGGGTGCCCATATTTTTACAGTGATTTAAGTTGGTTTGGGAGGTTGTTCATCTATTTAAAACCAGAAAAAGTAGCGAAATAAAAATGTTCTGGCAATTGAGGTGTTTTTACCCTTCCTTTTAATTGAATTTTTTAAGACCATATTTATGACAAAAATGCGGTAACAAGGAGTGAACCATAAAAACTTTTGGAAAGCATCTGTATTTTTATATCGTTGATTCTCCTCGCACATCTCCCTCTCAGTTTTATCGTGTTACTTAAAAACATCGTTATTTACATTTGTACATAAAAACATCAAGCAGCTGTAATAGGGCTTTAACATAGAAAAGGTTAATTTGTGTGCAGATTCTGAGGAATCTTTGTGGATCCACTCAACCATTTTTCGAGTTGCTAAAGGTAAAGATATGTCCGAAAGAAAAGTCGCATTTGTGACAGGGGCACTAGGTGGTATTGGTAGTGAAATTTGTCGTCAGCTGGTAAAAGCAGATTATAAAATTATTGCAACGGTTGTTCCACGTGAGGAAGACCGTGAAAAGCAATGGCTAGAAAGTGAAGGATTTCAGCCAGAAGATGTACGTTTTGTCTTAACCGATCTGACCAACCATGCTGATGCAACGACAGCGATTCAGGAAGCAATTGAAGCTGAAGGTCGTGTAGATGTTTTGGTGAATAATGCAGGGATCACACGTGACGCGACATTCAAAAAAATGTCATTTGATCAGTGGTCACAGGTACTCGATACCAATTTAAAAACCCTGTTTACCGTGACCCATCCAGTCTTTAATAAAATGCTTGAGCAAAAGCAGGGACGGATTGTCAATATTAGCTCGGTGAATGGTCTAAAAGGACAGTTTGGTCAAGCCAACTATTCAGCTGCGAAAGCAGGCATGATTGGGTTTACTAAAGCGCTGGCCCAAGAAGGCGCACGCTCGAATATATGCGTGAATGTGGTGGCACCTGGTTACACCGCGACACCAATGGTGACTGCGATGCGCGAAGAAGTAGTCAAAAGTATTGAAGACCAGATTCCGTTAAACCGTCTAGCTCAGCCTGAAGAAATTGCAGCAGCCGTCATGTATCTGGTGGGCGAATATGGCACCTATATTACCGGTGAGACCTTGTCGATCAATGGTGGTCTATACATGCAGTAAGCTTTATGCTGATGGCATTTGTTTTTTGACATTTTGAACAATAACTAAATTTTAAGCACTATAAATCCATGGAGTAGTACCAATGCTATACGGCGATATCTTTTCAAACATGAATGCTCAATACAAAAATATGTTTGAACCTTATGCAAAATTTAACAGTCTTGTGGCAAAAAACTTTGCAGACCTGACCAATTTACAGCTCAACGCGGCGCGTCATTATGCTGACATCACCTTGTCACAAGTGTTTGCCAACAGCGAAGTGAGAGATATGCAAAGCATGATCAACTGTGGCACCAAACAGTTGGAAACCATGACTAAACTCAGCCAGCAAATGATTGAGGACGGACAAAAGCTGGCAAGCTTGGCGACTGAATTTAAAGCCGAGTTTGACAAATTGGTGAGCGAATCAATGCCGAACAATAAATAATGGTTTGCAATCCAGATGAAGATTGAAGACTAGTATGCGGGGAAGTGGAAATCACTTCCCCGTTTGCTATCCCATTCCTGATAAAGCATGAGGAATGACCCAGTAGACGGAGTGGCGCAATGCAACAGAACATTTTTCAGTTTAACCAGAACGTCCAACGTTTTTTTGATGTACATGAGGAAATCTGGAAGAAAGTACAAGAACTTTATTATGGTGATAATCCACTCAATGAAGCATTGAGTAAAGTCAATAATGAAGACATGACGCTGTTCTTTCAGGCATTAACCAAAAACCCGGCTCGCTTGATCGAGATGCAGAGCAAATGGTGGATTGGCCAGATGCAGATCTATCAAAATATCATGTTGCGTAATGTCAACAAGGATATCCAGCCTTTGGTCACCCCCGAGCAGGGGGATCGCCGGTTCAAAGATTCACTGTGGCAGGAGCCGAATTATGATCTTTTGACCCAGTCCTATCTGCATTTCAGCAAATTGGTGCAAGAGATGCTGGATGAGGTGGAAGGCATTCCGGATAAAGTGCGTCACCGAATCCACTTTTTTACCCGTCAAATGGTCAATGCCTTTTCTCCGGGGAATTTTTTGTGGACCAATCCTGAAGTGATTCATCAGACCGTACAGGAACATGGACAGAATCTGGTACGTGGCATGGAAATTTTCCATGATGATGTCATGAACAGCAGCAAATATCTGTCTGTACGTATGGTCAATAATGACTCGTTCCGTTTAGGGAAAGATCTGGCTTATACGCCGGGTGCAGTCATTTTTGAAAATCCGGTCTTCCAACTGTTGCAATATGAAGCGACAAGCGAAACGGTTTACCAGACACCGATCCTGTTGGTTCCGCCTTTTATCAACAAATACTATATTCTGGATTTGCGTGAGCAGAATTCTTTTGTGAATTGGTTGCGTCAGCAAGGGCATACCGTATTTTTGATGTCCTGGCGGAATCCGGGGGCTGAACAAAAGGAAATGCGCTTTGATGACCTGATTACCTCGGGTACGGTTGAAGCGATGCGGGTCATTGAGGAAATGACTGGAGAAAAAGAAGTCAATGCGATTGGTTATTGTATTGGTGGGACGGTTCTCGCAGCGACGCAGGCCTACTATGTTGCGAAACGCCTGAAGAATCACGTCAAAAGTGCGACCTATCTCGCGACTTTATTGGACTTTGATAATCCAGGCAGTTTGGGTGCATTTATTAATGAACCGGTCATTCAAGGGATTGAAACTCTGAATCAGCAGGTGGGCTATTTTGATGGCCGCATGTTGGCAGTAACGTTTAGCCTGTTGCGTGAAAATACCCTGTACTGGAACTATTACATTGAAAACTATTTAAAGGGCAAGCATCCCTCTGACTTTGATATTTTGTACTGGAACAGTGATGGCACCAATATTGCCGGACATGTCCATAATTTCCTGGTGCGTAATCTTTATCTAAATAATGAACTGATTCAGCCGAATAAGATCAAGGTCAATGGCGTAGGTCTGAACCTGTCAAAAGTAAAGACACCAAACTTTTTTATCTCGACTCAGGAAGACCATATTGCACTCTGGGATGCCTGCTTTAAAGGGTCAACCTATCTTGGGGGCGAAAGTACTTTGGTGTTAGGTGAATCTGGCCATGTAGCAGGGATCGTCAATCCACCCAGCCGGAATAAATATGGTTGTTATACCAATCAAGCAGCTTATGAAAATCCTAAGCAGTGGCTCGCAGATGCGCAATTCCATCCCGAATCCTGGTGGTTACGCTGGCAGGAGTGGCTTGCCCCTTATACCGGTGAGCAAGTGCCGGCTCGCAGCTTAGGCAGTGTTGCCTATCCTGTCAAGGAAGCTGCACCAGGCAGTTATGTACAGGCCAGTCTATTTTAATATTTGGGCATTATCAGTGCCGGCCTATAGTATAAGTGCAGGCACTTCAAGCAATAGATAAATGAAAAGATAGGACATAAAATGAAAGAAGTTGTGATTGTTGCTGCAAAACGTACTGCGATTGGAAGTTTTTTGGGGGGTCTTGCTAGTGTTAGCGCACCTCAATTGGGACAGGTTGTGATTCGTGCTGTCCTCGAAGATGCTGGCATCAAACCGGAACAGGTGGATCAGGTGATCATGGGGAATGTACTCACTGCAGGTGTAGGTCAAAACCCAGCACGTCAGGCAGCTATTGCGGCCGGTATCCCAGTTTCGGTGCCGGCTTCAACCTTGAACGTGGTTTGCGGTTCAGGATTGCGTGCTGTACATCTGGCGGCACAGGCGATTGTAAGCGGAGAAGCGGATATTGTGGTGGCGGGTGGCCAAGAGTCGATGTCACAAAGTGCCCATATTATCCAGATGCGTAATGGCCAAAAAATGGGCAATGCACAGCTGATAGACAGTATGGTCTATGATGGTTTGACTGATGTGTATAACCAGTACCATATGGGCATTACCGCGGAAAATATTGTAGAAAAACTGTCGATTAGCCGTGAAGATCAGGATGCCTTGGCACTTGCTTCACAGCAACGTGCTGCCAAAGCGCAGGCTGAAGGCAAATTTGATGCGGAAATTGTACCGGTTCAGATTCCGCAACGTAAAGGTGATCCGCTGAGTTTCGAGCGTGATGAATATATCAAAGCGGACAGCAACGAGCAGAGTCTGGCCAAACTACGTCCGGCCTTTAAGAAGGATGGGACAGTGACTGCAGGAAACGCTTCGGGCATTAATGATGGAGCAGCCGCAGTCTTGGTGATGAGTGCTGATAAAGCCGCCGAACTGGGCCTAACGCCATTAGCCAAAATTAAATCTTATGCCATGTCGGGTATTGAACCGGAAGTGATGGGGCTAGGACCGGTTAATGCGGTACGAAAAACACTGGAAAAAGCAAGTTGGTCACTGCAAGAAGTGGATCTGGTTGAAGCGAATGAGGCCTTTGCTGCACAAGCCTTAGGGGTATCGAAAGAATTAGGCCTGGATATGGATAAGGTTAATGTGAACGGTGGCGCGATTGCATTGGGCCATCCAATTGGAGCATCCGGCTGTCGTATTCTGGTGACGTTGTTACACGAAATGCAACGCCGTTCAGCGAAAAAAGGTTTGGCAACATTATGTATCGGTGGCGGGATGGGGGTGGCTTTAGCGGTTGAGCGCGTTTAAGCCGAGTTCCTCACCCAACAGAGTAAAAAGAATCCTTCGGGATTCTTTTTTATCGGAGATTCATAACATACATCAAAACTGAAGAGATCTTTTAATCCTTTCCTTAAGAGGGTTAGGGATGATACAAACCTAGTTCCGTTAAATGCTGGCGTAAAATTCGTCGTAGCTCTAAGACAGCATCAGGTGTCATCTGAATGGAATGTCCACCTTTAAAAATCTTTTCTGAACGTGCACCCGGCAAATGGGCACTTTGATAACTGACAATACCATCGCTCATTTGTGTTTTCTGTTCAGTATCCGTCTGATTGCCCAAAATTGAATGATAAATCAGCCCCTGACGTGGCATCACATCTTGCGTCAGGGCAATAAAACGCGATTGATGGCTGAGGTCACTGGGGCCATTCTGAATTAGCCCCCGATCCATCTGTTGTAACAGAGATTTCATATTGGGGTCTTGCGCTTGGATGGCTTCGCTCAGGCTGGAAACAAAGACACCCGGAAGGCGGATGATTTTTCGTGCTGCGCGGGTGAACCAGCGTTCAGCATACTCGGTTCCGCGGTGTGGCGTAGCCAGAAAAATTGCACGATTGAATTGATCAATTGAACGGATTTGTAAACGTTCGTTCAGCATCGGGTCATTTTTCAGAGCGCTTTGCTGTCTTGCATTCATGGCGTGTAGCGCATCTCGGGAAAGATCAGCATTACTGACTAATAAACGGCTGATAATTCCGCCCATACTATGCCCAATCAAAACGGCATCCTGTTTGGCCGGTGCTTGTGCATTGAGCTGGCCAAAGGCATGTTTCAATAAGGCATAAATTTGCAAACGACTTTCGATCATGGGCATATTGGTGGAATAAAAAACCTGCCAGACCTGATAATGTTCACGTAATACCTGATCACCCATGATGTCATTGGTCAGTGCAATCCAGGCTTCCGGGCTACTCGCCATCCCATGTATCAGTACAATGACTTTTTTTTGCGGGTTATACGGCTCCAGCATATATAAATGGGGCATCGCCAGATTTTTTTCTCGGTCAATCAGGGAGAGATAGGCTGCAATGCCAAGATTATTTTGTGCTAGCCACAGTCCATAGGGTGCAGAAAAATTGGCTGCCAGAGGATACTGTTTATTGCCCACCCTAATTTTGTCGACCCGGTAGGGGTCATAAAGCTGAATCTGTATTTCCGGCTGATTCAGAATATCCTCGACACTCTGTAGCGATTTGGGTTGCATGGCAATTGTAGCTGCCAAGTAACGTGCCTGATGAATATTGGGATGCTGGTCATTGCGATAGGAAAAATTGAGCGGATCCAAAATATAGCGGTCATTGACCGGTTGCTGATCTTTGGCCAGAACCACTACGAATTCAGAACCGAAGCCATCACGGCGGTTGATGGAACGTAATCCGGAAAAGTTAAGATTATAACTCGACAGTAACTGTTCTACTTGCAGATGAGCTAGTTGCGGGAAGTGTGAAAAATCGATGTTATAGATGCTTTTACCGACCTTGATTTGGGACTCGACTTTGCCACTTTGATGGCGGCTGGCATAGGTCATGATCAGTTTGGCGACCGCCTGATTATAAAAATCACGGATCTGAACCTGACGGTTGTCAAAAATGCGTTCTTGTGGCTGACGTTTGGTTTTAAACAGATAGGCATAACTGTAACGAATACTTTTGTCCAGTAAATCCAGTTGCTGATCCAGACACTGTTCATGCTGTTGTTGTTGATTGTGCTGTTGCGGATTTTTAGCTTGCTGTTCAGTTGGGCTGTATTGGCAAGCGGTGGAGTCACCAAGCTGCATGGCACGCGCCAGATAAATTTCACTACTGGTCGAGAGGAGCTGTTCATCCTGGATTTGTGGAATCTGTTGGAGCTCGGCAACGCAATGAACCGCCTGCTCGATACAGGCTTTGGCTTCTCGACCCGTCATGGACAGTACATTCAGGCTGGCTTCACTCAGTTTATTGCGTGTCAGAATGCTGTCACGCTCATTGGCAATCGTGACATTCAGCGCTTGCTGTTTGACACTCACCACCTGACAGCCGCTTATCCATAGCAAACTGAGACCCATCGACACAGCAATTATTTTTTTTGTTATGAGCGTTGGCATAGTTCAACAAAGTAGAACAGATGCAGTCATCATACGTGAAGGCAGAATTTTTGTAATGTATTACGTATAAAAAATAGGCTGAACAGGCAGCCTATTTTTTAGCATTTTTGTAATACCAACCTTATTTAAGAAGCGGAATTGAGGACTTGCCAGACGTTCCAGCGGCCCTGTTTTTCAATTTCCTGGATTAAACGGTCGGCAACCTCAGCTTCACTTGGAAACTTGGCTTTATAGGCTTTTAAGGTGTTGATGGCGTTTTTCTTTTGTTCCATGGCAATGTAATTGTTGGCTGCAGACAAATAAGCTTCTTGTACCCCTGCCTTCATGGCTTTGTCTAGATAAGGAATCGCTTCACGTTGACCACCCCCTTCGGACAAGCCAAAACCAAACCAGAAATTCGCTTCCGCATCATTTTGATTGATTTTGAGAATACGCTGTGCATAGGTTAAGGATTTGCTGGTATAGGCATGACCTAAATCCAGATTGCGGCCCATGACACTGGCTTTAAACGCGCGCATTAGTACATCAAATGAAGCATTCGGATGGCTGGCCAACATATCGAGCTGTTGGCTGACTTCACGCAGCTTGCTTTCAAAACCTCGACGTTCCTGACGGTCGGTAAAGCGTGGGGGATAATGCCTTGCTTTACCCTCGACCAGTTGCAGAAAATCGTCAATCTCCGTCACATCCAGTTCATTTTCACCAGCCATCACAGCAAATTTCATGGTGCGTTCAGGTTGATTGACTGTCGGAATAATCAATTTGTTCACATCCAAGATAATGGTTTTGCTTGGATCCTGAGGTGATTTGATCTGCATCTTGTTGACGGGTTGTGCTGCGGCCTGTTTTAAGGCCAGCTCAAACGGAGGCGGTGCATCATAATTAAACGGATTCAGCGCATAGAAGGCCGGGCTAATTTCAGGTTCGATAAAGATGATCGGCTCAACCCTTTCTGGTTGGGTTGAAACGGTACTACAGGCTGTGGTAAGGAGTGAGGTCGCAATCAAAGTACAGGCCAGCGGTGTTAGACGCATAAGATTCATCCGTTGTTCTATTTTATCATTAGACAGGTTGTAGCTGAGTCTAAGAAAAAGCTCAGCAACATACAACGCTGTCCTTGTTACAGTCTTTATTGAGTGGTTTAAGGCTTGGCCTGACTGTTTTGTGCTTCGCATTCACGACGCACATCTTCGATAATTTGCAGTTCTTTTGCACTATAAGGCTGTTCATTTTGCTGCTGGGATTTAAAGGTCGGATCCAGCTGGGAAAGACGTTGACATAAACTGTTAATACGTTTTTCATTCAGCTGCAAACGATCCAGCAAAACACGCATACCTTCCAGAATAGGGTCGGACTGATCCTGTGTGGTGGCATACGGTTGGAAGCCGATCCGCTCGGCATAATCACGGCGACGTGCTTCCTGTTCCTGCTTGCTTTTATCCTGCTCTTTTTGGTCTTTCAGGATATAGCGTGCTGAGTAACCGACCGCAGTTGCACCTTCCGGAACTTCTTTGGTGACGACTGCATTTGATCCGATTTTGGCACCTTTACCGACAGTAAACGGCCCCAGAATTTTGGCACCAGCACCTACAATTACACCATCCTCTAGTGTCGGGTGACGTTTACCTTTGTTCCAAGTCGTACCACCCAAAGTCACTCCATGATACAAAGTCACGTCATCACCAATTTCGGCGGTTTCCCCGATGACCACGCCCATCCCATGATCAATAAAAAAACGTTTACCGATTTTGGCACCCGGATGAATTTCGATGCCGGTCGCAAAACGGCTGAAGGAAGACAATAAGCGGGCAGAACCCTTACAGTTTTTTTTCCACAGTTCATGCGCCATACGGTGCATGATCAGGGCATGAATACCCGGGTAGGTTGTTAAAACTTCTAAAGTATTGCGAGCGGCGGGATCTCGCGCAAATACAGCTTGGACGTCTTCTTTGAGCTGTTTAAGCATCTGATTGATCCTCTTGATCGGTCGATTTTTTCCATGTGCCATGCGTTAATGCCTGTACTCGGCTAAAAATGCCACGTAATAAGTGATATTCCATACGATCTAATTGTATCCGCCCAAACAAACGGCGCAAGCGTAAAGGTAATAATCGCGGATTTTTTGGATCCAAAAATTCAATATCTTGCAGCATTTTTTCCATATGTGGATAAAACTGCTCCATTTGTGCATGGGTGACCAGCGGTTCATCCCACTGCATGGATTCCTGTTCTGTGACCGGCATTTGTTCTTCATGTGCAGTCGGTTGCACATGCAACTGTAGGGTGGCCATGCGCATTTCATAGCAGACCACCTGAATGGCCTGGGCAACATTCAGTACCCCATAGTCAGTATTAACTGGAATGGTGACGTGATAGTTCGCTAAAGCCAGTTCTTCGTTGGTCAAACCACGATCTTCCCGTCCAAATACCACAGCGACTTGTTGCTGATGGTGTACCACGGCCTGCATGGATTTTTCTGCGGCTGGGCGGGCATCCAATAAAGGCCAGGGAATGGTTCTGCTGCGGGCACTGGTGCCAAATACCAGATGACAGTTCTGGATGGCTTGTTGCAGCGTTTCTACAATCTCGATCTGTTCAATCAGGTCGCTGGCACCGGCTGCCAACGCATCAATATCCGGATGTGGATAGGTTTTGGGTGCAACCAGGACCAGTTTACTCAGCCCCATGGTTTTCATGGCACGTAAGGCACTACCAATATTGGCAGGTAGGGTGGTATTCACCATGACAATACGTACATTTGAGAGAGATGCCGAAATTGCGGCATTGTCCAGTTGATTCATATTTGATCCGGAAAATGTTTTAAGAATATTGGCTGGTTTCGGCCTGATACAGATCTAAGGCTTCATCCATGCTCATATTGGGGGATAGCGGCGTGGTTACAGGTATTGCTGGGGAAGGCTCTGCTGCTTTTGCCGCTTTGGATTTCACTTGATATTCAACATGCAAGGCTTGTTTACCGAAATAGTCACGCAATTTGCTGAGCAATTCATCCTGTGGGGCCACTTTCCAGTTCATGCCTAGATGTAACTCTGCTGTGGCATAGTCGGTTTCCACATGCAGTTGCAACGGAATATGCTGGCACATGTCGACATTGCAGAACGGCAGCAAGATTTGCTGTAAATCATGCCCCAGTTGTGGTGTCAGCATTTCATGATCAAGCTGGATTTTAATGCTATTGGCACGTTTCTGGCGGATTTCATTTAAGGTAAAGGCCTTGGTGAGACGTCCCATCGGACGGTCAAAGCCTTCACGCTCATAGATTTCACCCTCGATGACCACGACCCGCTCGTTCACGATAATCTCTTTGAAACGCTGGAAACGTTCGTGGTTGCAGCTGACTTCGATCCGTGCTGTACCATCATCTAGGGTCACCATCATCCGGTTCGGGAAATTGGCCACGTCAATGACCAACCCGGCAAATACGGTGGTGACACCGCGCCGTGTTGGTGTTAGCTCATTAATGCGAGCTGGAATAAAGGCTTTTAATTCCTGCCGGTAAACATCAATCGGGTGACCGGTGAGATACAGGCCTAGAGTGTCTTTTTCACCTTTTAAGCGGACTTCATCACTCCATGGTTTGACTGGCTTGGCCGGTTTACGCTGCACTTCCTCCACTTCACCAAACAGGTCCATGATGCCGGTTTCACGGTTTTGTCGGGCCTGTTCAGCCGCCTGTACCGCTTCGGGCAGCTGGGCCATCAGGCTGGAACGTTCGATTCCCAGACAGTCAAGCGCACCGGCACGAATCAAGGCTTCCAGCGTGCGCTTATTGATTTTTTTCAGATCAATCCGATGACAGAAATCAAATAGGTCTTTATATGGACCTTCTTTCTGCCGCGACTCAATCACCGACTGCATGGCCTGTTCACCCACGCCTTTAATCGCACCCAGACCGTAAACAATGGTTTTTTCATCTGGCGCATGGAACTGGTACAGTGACATATTTACGGAAGGTGGCAGGACTTCTAGACCATTATTACGGCAGTCATCAATCAGGAATACCACACTGTCAGTGTTCTGCATTTCCGACGACATTACCGCAGACAGGAACTCTGCCGGATAATGTGCTTTTAACCAGGCGGTTTGATAGGCCACCAGCGCATAAGCAGCGGCATGAGATTTGTTAAAGCCGTAACCAGCGAATTTTTCCATATAGTCGAAGATATGGTTGGCGGTGACTTCATCAATACCTTTTTCTGCGGCACCTGCATTAAAGATCTGGCGCTGTTTGACCATTTCTTCCGGTTTTTTCTTACCCATCGCACGGCGCAATAAGTCCGCACCACCGAGGGTATAACCGGCACAAATCTGTGCCGTTTGCATCACCTGTTCCTGATACACCATGATGCCGTAAGTCGGTTCCAGCACGCCCTCAAGCAGAGGATGCAGATATTCAAATTCACCGCCGTGCATACGGTGGATAAAGTCCGGAATCAGGTCCATCGGGCCCGGACGATACAGGGAAACGAAGGCAATAATTTCTTCAAATTTGCTTGGACGTGCCTCTTTCAGCATTTTTTTCATGCCGACGGATTCAAACTGGAATACCGCCGTGGTGTTGGCATCCGCGAACACTCGATAGGCATCTGCATCATCTAGCGGAATATGGGAAATATTTAGTGGAGTTTCTAACTGGTTATGCTTGTTAATGTTCTGTACGGCATCTTCAATCACGGTCAGGTTACGCAGACCCAAGAAGTCAAACTTGACCAGGCCCGCAGATTCCACATCATCCTTATCGAACTGTGCAACGCGGCTGCTACCATCCGCTTCGCACATAACGGCAGAAAAGTCAGTAATTTTTGTCGGTGCAATCACCACACCACCGGCATGTTTACCGGTGTTACGGGTAATGCCTTCCAGCTTGAGTGCCATTTCCCAGATTTCAGAGGCATCGTCATAATCCGGATTAGACGGATTGGTCACCATGTCTTTCAGTTGGGGTTCCATCTCCAGCGCAGTTGCCAGATCGACACCCAACGGTTTGGAGGGAATCAGTTTGGATAGGCGGTCGGCCAGACCATAGGATTTACCCAGAACCCGTGCGACATCACGGATAGCGCCTTTCGCGGCCATGGTTCCGAAGGTGGCAATCTGTGAAACGGCATCGCGGCCATAATTTTGTGCCACATAATCAATCACGCGATCTCGACCGGCAATACAGAAGTCAATATCGAAATCGGGCATCGAAACACGTTCCGGGTTGAGGAAACGTTCGAACAGCAGCTCATAACGCAATGGATCAAGGTCAGTAATTTTCAGGCTATAGGCCACTAGGGAACCTGCACCTGAGCCCCGTCCTGGACCGACTGGAACGCCGTTATTTTTTGACCACTGAATGAAGTCCATCACGATCAGGAAGTAGCCCGGGAACCCCATGTTATTGATGATGTCGATTTCATAGACGATTCGTTCATCATAAGGTTTACGGATCTCGGGCCAATCTTCACCCCGTTTCTCGGGCGGGTAGAGGTGAGCTAAACGTTCTTCGAGACCTTCTTTGGAGAGATGGGCAAAGAAGGTTTCAATGGTATGACCTTCTGGAATTGGATAATCGGGCAGGAAGTATTTACCTAATTGCAGCGTGACGTTACAGCGCTGAGCAATGTAATAGCTATTTTCAATTGCCGATGGCAGATCGGCAAACAGCTCGGTCATCTCACTTGAGCTTTTAAAGTATTGTTCAGGACTATAGTTTTTCGGACGGCGCTCATCCCCGAGCACATAACCATCGGCAATACAGACACGCGCTTCATGTGCTTCGTAATCTTCAGAGTCAATAAAGTGCACATCATTGTGTGCCACGACACCGATTTGGTATTTTGCTGCCAGTTTGACTGCTTCACTGATGAAATCATCTTCACCTGGGCGATTGGTCCGGGTAACAGCCAGATAGACGCGATTGCCAAATTTTTCGATCCAGGCTTCCAGCAACGGTTCGGCTTTTTGTGGATTGGATGAACATAGCATTTGTCCGACATCACTATGCATGCCGAGCAGGACAATCAGATCCTGATGTTGTTGCAGGATCCAGTCTTTTTCTACGCAGGGGATATCTTGTTGCTGTCCTTCAATCCAGCCACGTGATACCAGTTCGGTCAGGCTGCGCCAGCCGTGATTGGTCATGGCCAGTAGGATCACTTTGTGTTGTGCATCGTTCAGGCGCAAGGTGCTGCCCAGAATCGGTTTGATGCCTTTACCCAGACAAGCGCGGTAAAACTTGACTGCTGCATGCAGATTGGACAGATCGGTGAGTGCCAAAGCTGGCATTTGCTCTTTGACTGCTGCTTTGATGAGATCAGGGACCCGGACTATGGATTCGGTAATCGAAAATTCTGTGTGAATACCCAAATGAACAAACCGCATAGATTAACCCTTACCTAGACCGCCGAACATTTTAACATGCTATCTCGAGTGAATTTGTTGAATATTTTCGCAAAAAGAATTTTTAGTGCAGGCATCACCTCAAAATAACTGATTGCTATTTTGTAGGGAAATTTTAAAATTTCACAAATTCTTTGATTGTTCTCTTATGAGTATAAATTATCGGCCGGATATTGATGGTCTGCGTGCTATCGCGGTGTTGTTGGTCATTTTCAACCATGTCGGCTGGAGTTTCTTCTCTGGAGGATATATCGGTGTTGATATTTTCTTCGTCATTTCAGGTTATCTCATCACCACGATTTTGCTGAAAGACATGCAACAGCAACGCTTTTCGGTCGCGCAGTTTTATAAGAAACGCGTGATCCGTTTAGCACCTGCCTACTTTACCGTGCTACTGACGGTGAGTGCAGTGGGGTATTGGTTGTTGCTGCCGCAGGAGTTGGTGCAATATTCCAAAAGTCTGATTTATTCGACTTTTTTAATGGCCAATATCTATATGCGTAAAGAAGTCGGGGATTACTTCAGCAATAGCGTGGATGAAACCCCTTTACTGCATTTATGGTCTTTAGGGGTAGAGGAACAGTTCTATATTTTTTGGCCATTGATTCTGTTGTTTTTGCTGCGCAAAGTTCCCTTGAAATGGCTTGGAGTCATTATTGCAGGATTGATTTTGTGCTCTTTGCTCAATGCTGAACTCGCAATTGCAGAAAATGCTGCCAAGGCCTATTACACCATGCCAGTGCGCGCGTTTGAGTTGCTCTTGGGCGCAATCATCATTTTCGTGCCCACATGGCCACTGAAACGTTTTTGGTCGTGGCTGGGTATTACCTTAGGCCTTGTCATCTTGGTATTCTGTGCATTGTATTTTAATGAGAATACCCATTTTCCAGGGCGTACAGCTTTGTTGCCTTGTCTGGCTACGGCACTGATTATTTATCTTGGGCAACTCGATCACAAGAGTAATCTTCTGCTCAATAATCCACTCAGTCGCTATCTCGGTAAGTTATCCTACCCGATGTATTTGTGGCATTGGCCGCTGATTGTTCTGTTTCAGTTGCATCTATGGCCATTAACCCTATTCAATCAGTTCTTGATCATCGGCATAACGCTGATCTTGGCTTATATCACCTATCGTTGGGTTGAAATGCCTTGTAAGACCTTCATTCGTGTGGCGACTCCAAAAGTGATTCTGTGGGGATTCGTGATACCTGCTGTAATTGTCACTACGGCTGCAGCCAGTGTGATTCAACACAAAGGTTTCCCCCAGCGCTTTTCACCTGAAGTGAATCAGCAAATTGCTGCATTACAGTCCTTTGCCCATCGGATCCGGATTAATTGTCATGGTTATCCGAATGCAGAGGAATTGCCGAGTATAAAACGCTGCATTTTAGGTGAACATAAAGCGGAAATTGATTTTCTGTTGATTGGTGATTCCCACGCCAACCATTTCACGGGCATGCTGGATGTTTGGGCGAAGGATGCGCACCTGCGTGGGTATGATGTCACACAAGATACTACAGTCTATTTGCCAGGTGTTGAAATGCTGGAGGAGTCTTCTGTCAGCGCTGATACCGTGGATCAAACTTTTAAAGCGCGGAATGAGGCGATCACAGCCCATTTAAAAGAGCATCGGTATAAATTTGTCGTATTGTCGGGTTACTTCAATCATTATTTTGATGAAAAACTGCGTACAGCAACCGCCCAGCACACTGAGCAGGCGTATATGCAAGGCTTGAGAAATGCGATACAACAGATCAAGGCATCCGGGGCACAACCCGTTATATTGATGGATACCCCCGATTTGCAGGAACTGCGCGCCAGTTGTCCTGTACGTGCAACAGCATTGCATTTGAAGAACGTCTGCCAAGGTTCTTATCTGCAATTTCAGCAGGAAAGTGCAAAATTTCTGCAGATGGTGCAGCAGCTCAATCAAAGGTATCCAGATTTAGTCGTGATTGATCCTGCACGAGCTATGTGTGATCAGCAGGTCTGTCAGCTATCACTTAATGAGGTGCCACTTTATCGTGATCAGGACGATGACCATCTTAACTATCAAGGGTCTACCGAACTTGGACGTGAATATTTAAAACGCTTTGGCAATCCATTACGGTTTTAAGGTTACGCATAAAAAAGGAGCTTTGATTAAAGCTCCTTTTTTACATCGGTTAAACTCAGGCCCGTAATTTTGCCAGGAAACGGCTTAAACGGTTAATGGCTTCGCGCAATTCATTCTCTGCGGGTAAGAACACCACACGGAAATGATCGGGGCTTGGCCAGTTAAACCCCGTGCCTTGTACTAACAATACTTTCTCCGCACGCAGCAGATCGAGCATCAGTTGTTCATCGTCTTCAATATGGTAAACATTTGGGTCAAGACGTGGGAAACAGTACATTGCACCTTCTGGTTTGACACAAGACACCCCTGGAATTTCGTTCAGCATTTCCCAGGCAATATTGCGCTGTTCATACAAACGGCCGCCCGGACGGGTCAGATCATTTATCGATTGATAACCGCCCAGTGCGGTTTGAATCGCATATTGAGCCTGGTGGTTGGCACACAAGCGCATTGAAGCCAGCATATCCAGACCTTCAATATAATCTTGTGCACGGGATTTATCACCGGTAATTGCCATCCAGCCGGAACGGAAACCCGCAATACGATAAGCTTTGGACAGACCATTAAAGGAAATACACAACTGATCGCCTGCTAAAGAGGCGACAGAGACATGCTCGATGCCATCATAGACAATTTTGTCGTAAATTTCGTCAGCAAACAGGATCAGGTCATATTTCTTCGCCAAAGCCACAATCTGTTCCAGAATGTGACGTGGATACACAGCACCTGTTGGATTGTTCGGATTAATGATGACAATCCCGCGTGTGTTTGGCGTGATTTTGCTTTCCATATCCGCGATGTCCGGATACCAGAAATTTTCTTCATCACATTTATAGTGGATCGCAGTACCACCAGATAGGTTTACTGCAGCTGTCCATAACGGATAATCCGGCATTGGCACCAGCATCTCATCGCCATCATCGAGCAGACCTTGCATGGCAATCATGATGAGTTCAGATACACCATTACCAATATAGACATCTTTAACGGTCAGGCCAAACACGCCTTTTTGCTGGTAGTATTGGCAGATGGCCTTACGTGCGGGGAAAATCCCTTTGGAATCGGTATAACCCACTGCGTTTGGCAGGTTCATTGCAACGTCATTGATAATTTCTTGTGGAGCTTCGAAGCCAAATGGAGCAGGGTTACCAATATTGAGCTTAATAATTTTATGCCCTTGTTCTTCCATTTCATTGGCCGCTCGTAACACTGGTCCACGAATGTCATAGCAAACATGCTCAAGCTTAGACGATTTTTTAATTTCGCGTGGTGTCGTGTTACCTAAAACGGACATAATCTCATCCAATTATATGTATGTTAAGAAAAAAATAGATTCACTGAAAATGCACAATCTATGGTGAAATTTCGCTAGAAATTTATCAATCTCTAGCGTAAATATGGACGTACAGAAGCATGACACCGAATGCTATCGATTTAAAGGAGTTAGTCATGGGAAAACTCAATAAAACAGACCGAGAATGGCAAAGAGAGTTATCACCAGAAGAGTTTCGCATTACGCGTCAAAAGGGAACGGAGCCTGCTTTTACCGGTAAATACTGGAACAGCAAACAGCATGGAACCTATGTGTGTCGCTGCTGTGGTGCAGAATTGTTTTCGTCTGAAACCAAATATGACAGTGGCAGTGGCTGGCCAAGTTTTTACCGTCCTGTCAACTCTGCTGCGATTGAAGAGCATCAGGACAGTTCCTATGGTATGAACAGAACTGAAATCGTTTGTCATCATTGTGACGCACATTTGGGGCATGTCTTCCCGGATGGTCCTGAACCGACAGGACTGCGTTATTGCGTAAATTCAGCCTCTTTAGAATTAAAAACACAAGAAAAAACCGATGAGGAAAATTATCCATGACCAATATTTATCAGTTTGAAGCTGAACGTTTAAATGGGGATACCCAGTCTTTTGCCGACTATCGTGGCAAAGTTTTGTTGATCGTGAATACCGCAAGTAAATGTGGTTTTACGCCGCAATTTGCTGGATTAGAAAAACTTTATCAGCAGTACCATGCACAAGGACTGGAAGTTCTGGGATTTCCCTGTAACCAGTTCGGAGGGCAAGATCCCGGAACCAACCAGCAGATTGGTGAATACTGCAAAAAAAATTACGGGGTGAGCTTCCCGATGTTTGCCAAGATCGATGTGAAAGGTCCGGAAGCGCATGTCCTGTTCCGCTTCCTGACTCGGGAGGCCAAGGGCTTGTTAGGCAGCCAGAGTATTAAGTGGAATTTTACCAAGTTTTTGGTCGGTAAAAATGGTGAGGTATTAAACCGTTATGCACCGACCACCAAGCCCGAGGCTTTGGCCGAAGATATTGAAAAGGCGTTGGCACAAGCCTAAGCATAAAAAGGGCGATCATTTAATCGCCCTCATTTTGCCTGACGACAGTCTTTTATAAAATCGCTTTTAAGCGTTGGATGACCTGCTCGCACTGGGCAAGATCTGCGACCAAAGCCATACGTACATGGTTTTCACCCGGATTACCCTGTTCAGTATCCCGCGATAAATAACGGCCCGGAAGTACCTTGATATGGGCTTTTTCCATGAGCATCTTGGCAAAGACTTCATCATTGTCCACTTTCAGCCAGTAATAGAAACCGGCATCTGGTTTTTGTAGAGGCAATAAATGACTGAGTTCAGATTGGAACAAATCGAATTTCGCACGGTACTGCTGACGGTTTTCTTCCACATGTGCTTCGTCATTCCATGCTGAAATTGACGCCAATTGGTGTTGAACCGGCATTGCTGCACCGTGATAAGTGCGGTATTGCAGATAAGGTTTTAATAATGCCGCATCACCGGCGACAAAACCGGAACGCATGCCGGGCAAGTTAGAGCGTTTTGAAAGCGAATGGAACACGATACAGTTTTTATAGTCATCGCGACCCAATTCTGCACACACTTCTAGCAGACCGGTTGGAGCCTCATCAAACCACAATTCCGAGTAGCATTCATCCGAAGCGATGACGAAACCGTATTGATCTGACAGTGCAATCAACTTTTTAAATTGTTCTTTCGATAACACCGCACCGGTTGGATTACCGGGTGTACAGACAAAGAGGAGTGCTGTTTTTTCCCAGACTGCAGCTGGTACGGCATCAAAATCACCAAGATAATGATTTTCTTCCGTACAGTTAATGAAATATGGCTGTGCACCTGCGAGCAGTGTTGCACCTTCATAAATCTGGTAGAACGGATTCGGCATCACCACATAAGGGGCATCTTCGCGTTTGATCAGGGCCTGTACAAAGGAGAAAATCCCTTCACGGGTTCCGGAAACGGGCAAGACGTGCTGTTCAGCACTGATGCTATTCAGTTTGAAACGACGGGTCAGCCAGTCGGCAATGCTCTGGCGTAATTCTGGCAAGCCCTTACTGTTGGGATAGGTCGATAAATGCTGGAAGTTGTCAATAATCGCCTGTTTCACAAACTCTGGTGCAGGATGTTTCGGCTCACCAATCGATAACGGAATCAAAGGTAATGCCGCAGGGGTAACATCTTGAAAGAGTTTGTTTAACTTTTCAAAAGGATAAGGATGCAATAATGACAAACTAGAGTTCATGGAATCAATACCGAACAGTTGAACTTAATGTGGGATTACCACTTGGCTGGTTGCTTCATCAAGCGCCGCTTTTAATTGTGCAGCGAATTGACGGGTTTCCGCATCATCCAGCGGGGTGCCATCTTTTTTCGTGACAAAGAAGATATCTTCTGCGCGCTCACCCAGAGTTGCAATTCTAGCAGAATGGATATCCAAACCCTGCATCATAAACAATCCACCGACGCGTGCCAGTAAACCTGGCTGGTCAAGTGTTGAAATTTCCACCATATTCTGCTGTAAAGCAGGGTTGAGGGTAATATCAACGGTGGTTTCCACCTCAAAATGACGCAATTGACGCGGGATACGGCGTTGCATTAATCCTGGATATTTTTCTGATTCGCTCAAGGCGCTGACCAGTGCATGAATCACCGTGTCTTCACGTTCAGGATCGGTGAGCAAGGTACCAAAACGGTCTAGCACCACGTAGGTATCTAGACTGAAGGCTTTAGTTGCCGTGATAATCCGTGCATCCTGTACATCGAGATCCATGCGGTCGAGCACGGCGACTGTGGTGGCAAACAGGTTGGGCTTATCTTGGGTATAAATAAAGATCTGAACCGCGTCCTGTGCCGATTTACGGTGCGCACGCATCAAGACCAGTGGTGCTGGATTGTTGCCATGCTGCAGGATGGCACGGGTGTGCCAGGCAATTTCATCCGCCGATTCTTTCAGGAAGTATTCATCACCCAGTTCATGCCAGACTTTTTCGACTTCATCGAGTGAAAACTCCTCAACCAGCAATTCACTGGCCGCGAATTTGGTGTCTTCAATCAGCATTTGATAGTTTACTGGACGGCCTAAACCGGTGCGGATGACATCACGGGCATGGGTATACAGTTGACGCATCAGTGAAGCACGCCAGCTGTTCCAGAGTTTGGGATTTGTCGCATTGATATCCGCCACAGTCAGGGTATACAGATAATCCAGATGTTCCATATCCCCGAGTTTTTCGGCAAAAGCCTGCACCACATCCGGATCGGAAATATCTTTTTTCTGCGCGGTTAATGACATTAACAGGTGATTCTGGATCAGCCAGGCAACCAGTTGACACTCGCGTTCACTAAAGCCGTGTGCACGGCAGAATTCAATCGCATCGACTGCACCGAGTTCACTGTGGTCACCACCACGGCCTTTGGCAATATCATGGAATAGCGCAGCAAGAAAGACGATGTCAGGGCGTGCCAAACGCTGGAAAACCGAACTTACGACTGGAAAGTCTTTGGCAAATTCCGGTGCCTTGAAACGGCTGAGATTGCGCAGCAACAATAAAGTATGGGCATCAACCGTGTAGATATGAAACAGGTCGTACTGCATCAGACCAACAATCTGGCCAAATGCCGGAATGTAATTGCCCAGTACGCCATAACGTTTCATTGCCACCAGCGTGTCATATAGTCGCTGGGGAGATCGGATGATGGCCATGAATAGAGCCTGATGTTCCGGATTGTTGCGGAAGCTCAGGTCAATCCGCTTGGCTGCCAAAGTGACCAGACGCAGGGTACGCGCACGGATACCTTCGATATCCGGCCGATTAGCCAACAGGTAGAACAATTCCAGAATGGCACTTGGATTTTCGGCAAACACTTTATGATGTTGTACTGCCAATTTCCCATCCACCAGCTTGAAGTTCTGGTTGATCTCTTCAATTTGACGTTCATAGTTGGGCAGACGTGGGGTAATGACCGATTCGTTAAAATAGGCCAATAGCATTTCATTCAGGGTTGAAACCTGTTGCGCAGTACGGTAATAGCGCTTCATGAACTGTTCAATTGGATAATTCGGATGCTGATCATCCTGACGGACATAACCGAATTTCGCGGCAATTTCACGCTGATAATCAAATAACAGACGGTTTTCATCCCGCTTGGTTAAACGGTGCAGATGATGACGGATTTCCCACAAGAAACTTTCCGCTTCTTCCAGTACGCCCAGCTCAAACTCCGAGATAAAGCCCAGATGCACCAAATCATAAATGCGGTTGACCCGGAAATGCCGTTTGGCAATCCAGCCAATCTGATTAATGTCCCGCATGCCACCCGGTGCATTTTTAATGTCTGGCTCCAGATTGCTCTCGGTATTGTTATGTTGCGCATAACGTTTGGCCTGTTCTGCCATTTTGGCATCGTAAAAGGTTTTATCGGTCCAGCTTTTCGACACAATTTTGCGTGGCCATTTCGCCAACAGGCTGTTACCGGTAATCAGACGGGCTTCAATCAGCGCCGTGGCAACAGTCAGATCACTGGTTGCTGCATCGACACAGTCACGAATCGTGCGGACACTGATCCCGGGTTTAAAATTGCCGACATCCCAGAGTGATGAGATAAAAGTGGAAATCAGCTGTTCCCGCTCGGGCGTGATTTCATCTTCTGACAAAATCATGATATCGACATCCGAGTAAGGGAGCATTTCCCGACGACCGTAACCACCCACTGCAAACAGGCCGAGATTGGTCTGATCCAGTCCGGCATGTTGCCACAAGAAAATCAGGGCTTCATCGATCAGGTTGGAACGGGTATTCACCACGTCCCGAATGGATTGCCCACTTTCAAAACCATCCTGAAGCTGCTTCTCGACATCAGTACGCCATTGGTTAATGGCGTGGATGTCATGGTTACTCTTGACGTAATTCAGCAGAGGAGATGTGTTGATCATAGAAAGTGAGTCCGTAAATATAAAAATCCTATTGGCTTTGCAGTACGCTGACCTGATCGGCCGTTTGCTGCGCTAGCTCACGTGCTTGTTCGGTGGTCGCTGCACGTGCGGTCGCAACACCCATGCGGCGACGTTTAAAGCCTTCCGGCTTGCCAAACAGGCGTAAGTCGGTATCTGGATGAGCTAAAGCAAGATTTAGGCCAGTGTATTGCAGGTTTTGGTCATCCACACCCGCATAAATCACTGCACTCGCCGCTACACTATGTCGAGCTGTGTTGACTGGCAAGCCTAAAATTGCGCGGGCATGCAACTCAAATTCACTTTGATATTGCGAAGCTAACGTGACCAAACCGGTATCATGTGGGCGTGGGGAGACTTCACTGAACCAGACCTGATCGCCTTTCACGAATAGTTCCACGCCAAAAATGCCACAGCCACCAAGTGCTTGTGTCACTTTCTCCGCAATGCGTTTGGCTTCCTGCAAAGCATTTGCTGTCATCGGTTGTGGCTGCCAGCTTTCTACATAGTCACCCGCATCCTGACGGTGGCCGATCGGGTCACAGAATTGGGTTTCTATCACACCGGTATGCGGATTTTTGCTGCGTACGGTCAGCAGAGTAATTTCAAAATCAAAATCGATTTGTGATTCAACGATCACTTTACCCTGATTGACCCGGCCAGCCTGCATCGCATAATCCCAGGCGGCATCGACTTCAGCAAAACTTTTCACGCGTGATTGTCCTTTGCCTGAGGAGGACATGACCGGTTTCACAAAATTTGGATAGCCAATATCGTCACAGGCTGCACGGAAACTTTCCAGAGAATCAGCAAAACGGTAGGCCGAAGTTGGCAGCCCCAGTTCTTCAGCGGCCAAACGACGGATACCTTCACGGTTCATGGTCAGATTGACGGCCTTGGCCGAAGGAATCACGGTAGCTAGTTGTTGCTGTTCAATCTCAAGCAACACTTCGGTGGCAATCGCCTCGATTTCCGGCACGATCAGATGGGGGTGTACATTCTGGATTAGCTGTTTGAGCTGTTGAGGATCGGCCATATTCAGCACATGAGAAAAATGTGCTACCTGCATGGCGGGTGCATGATCATAACGATCTGCTGCATGAACTTCGACACCTAGGCGCTGTAGGGAAATCACGACTTCTTTGCCCAGTTCACCTGATCCGAGTAGGAGAACTTTAAACGCAGAAGATTGAAGTGGAGTACCTAAAGTCACGCTCATGCGAATCATCCTGGTAAAAGTGGTGATTAAGCATAGCAGAACTCACGCGGCTGTTAAGCACTGATTCACAGAAAAACCAATTTTTTGTTGAATTGTGAGCAGAACACTAAATCTTTAAATTCATTCAACTTTACGCTGAAAAAGGCACATAAGTATAGATCAGGCCATAGACTAAGGCGGCAGTGAGCGTCGCCGGGACAATCTTCTTAAATTTAAAATACAGCCCGCTTAACACGATAAACCCAAAGAGCATCGCTAAACTTTTATTGGGGGTCTCAATGAGCGGCGGTAGGGTCGCGACCACCAGCATCGAACTGATGGCGGAAATGCCGATGCTTCCCAAGGCAATTTTAAGCCAAATCGCACCACGTTGCTGTTGATGCTGCTGACGTTTCTGAATGACAAAAAATGGCCCGAAACGTGAAGCAAAATTGGCAATCCCGACCAGTAGGCCGACTAAAAGAATTTCGAGATTCATCCTGCATGATCCTCATCAGCAGCGTGGAATAAATAGTGTTTGCATAAACCTGCCGCAATCCCGGCCAAGATACCGATAAAAATTGCAGCGGAAAGATTGATCCAGTAACAGGCCAATCCCGACACGATTAACGCAACGCTTACAACCAAGGTATGTTTTTTCTCAAAGGCCGCCAGCAAGAAACTCAAGAATAACGCTGGGAGCAAGAAATCTAGGGCGGCCTGCAAAAATTGTGGTAACTGGCTGACCTGATCAGCAAATAGACCACCGAGTAGCGACCCCAGCGCCCAGGACATCCAGCTGAACAGACTCAAGCCGAGCATCCAGGATTCAGACCATTGTTGCCGACGCTGTGACAATTGAATCATGCCACTGGCAAAGACTTCATCGGTGAGACCCCAGGCCCAGATGGCGGTTTTTTTCAGGTTGAGCCGGTCTTGAATCAGGTGATACAACGCTGGCCCATAAAGTACATGACGGATATCGAGTGCGATGACGGTCAGTGCCGTGAGCCAGATAGACGTACCACTACCCAATAAAGCCACCACCAGAAACTGACTGGCACCGGCATACATAGAGCAGGATAAAAATAGCGCTTCCCATGGTGTAAAGCCAAATTGGGTTGCAGATACTCCAAAGGCAAAAGATACAGGTAAGTAGGTAAAAATAATCGCTTGGCTATCTTTTGCGCCTTGCCAGAAACTGGCAGGTTGGAGAGGAGAAGGATTGTGCTCGGACACGCTGCACCTTGCGGGAAAAATTGAACAACAGGTCAAAAGATTGAGTATTGTAGCTGAATTCACTAGCATAGTGCCGAAATGTTTGTGAGGACGATTGGGATGTGGGCAACAAAGCGAAGTTTTAACTGTGCCGTTGTCGTGCTGGCACTAGCAGGTGGTTTGCAGGCATGTGGAAACTCTGGTCAGGAACCGCGGGAAAAGACCGAGATCAAACCGGCGCCCAAATTGAGTAATGACGCGACAGCATATGCTCAGCAGGCCTGGAAACTGATCAATCAAGTAGATCCTTATGTATACCGTGCCCAGCGCAATCTGCTTGAAGAGAAAGTGCGTAAACCCGTCCGTCAACTCAGTACCGACTGGCGCATTAACGTCAAAATGACCGACTCGGTAACCGAAGGTAAATATGCCCTGTGTCGTAAGGCTCTGACCAGTTTGGATATTTGGGCTCGTGACATTCTGGAAAATCGTCATGATGTGGCACAGAAGAAAGCAGACTATGAACGGGATAAAGCCCAGTGTAAAAATGCCATCGATAATCCGGCATTAGGCAATACTGATCCGAAAAAGAAAGGTTAAACAAACAAGCCCACGTTTATGTGGGCTTTTTAATCGCTCAAGATCACTTGGTATTGAGGTTTAAAAGGGTGAGGGAACAAAATGTAGAATAGCCGCAATCACCAATAAGGACAGTAAAGTACTTAACATGACCGGTGCCGCACTGCGTTCCGGAATACCGTAAATTTGCCCATAAATACCAAAGGCACTTGCCATCGGCAGTGCCGCCAAAATGATTCCTGCATACAGCATTTGCGGCGTGGTGGCAGGCATTAGATACAGAGCGGTGCCAATCACCAGTGGCATCAGTAACAGTTTAATACTGCACATGATCGTCACATCCTGACCAATTTGCTTTAGATCCAATCCGGCAAGATTGGCTCCAATCACCAGAATCGCCAATGGTGAAGCGGTTGCTGCGAGTGATTTCAGGGAAAAGGCGACGGCATCCGGCCATTGAATGGAGAGCATTGAGCCGATCAGCCCAAAAATAATCGATAAAATCACCGGATTTTTACTGATATTTTTCAGACTTGCATAGCATAGTTCATGCAGGGATTTATGCTGACTGAGACCACTTTCGGCCAAGACCAGCATCAGGGTGAGCATGATGATATTTTCAATCATCAAAGTCATGGCCAGATAAGGTACAGCTGCCTGGCCAATCAATAAGGTTAAAACTGCGGTGCCAATAAAACCGGTATTGGACATTGAACCGCCAAATCCCATCACGGCAGCTTGGGTTTGCGGCAGTTGAATCCATTTGCGGTAGAGCAGATAGGTGCCAAAAAATAACAGCAATGAGCCGATCAGGTAGGCAAAAAAATAGGGAGCTTGCCAGATTTCAGCAAATGGCCGGGTGGACAGGGCATGCAATAAAAAAGCAGGCAGTGCGATTTTAATAATATATTGACTGATCGCCTGAATATGACTGCGTTCCAGCATTTTGAAAAACACACTGCCATATCCAGCCGCGAGAATAATCAAAATAGGAAGAATAACCGCAATAATTTGTTCCATGTGTCCATCGCTTTAGCGTCCTGCAAAGCTGATTATTTCATTCTTTTCGCTGCAGCGGGAGATAAATCAGGTATATCGTTATATTTAAAAAGTAAGGCTGCTGTAGCCTCGCGAGGATTTTAGTGATGCTGTTAAAAAATAAGCTCCGATCGGAGCTTATTTTTTATGCATTTAACTTAGACGTTAAAGCGGAAATGTAAAACATCGCCGTCTTGTACTACGTAAGTTTTACCTTCAAGGCGCCATTTTCCAGCTTCTTTGGCACCATTTTCACCGTTGTACTGCACGAAGTCGTCATAGGCGATACATTCTGCACGGATAAAACCTTTTTCGAAATCCGTATGAATGACACCGGCTGCTTGTGGTGCTGTTGCCCCTACTTTCACAGTCCATGCACGCACTTCTTGTACACCCGCAGTAAAGTAAGTCTGTAAGCCTAACAGTTTATAACCTGCACGGATCACCACGTTCAGGCCTGGCTCTTCCATACCCATTGCTTCTAAGAATTCTGCGCGTTCATCTTCTTCAAGCAGAGAAATTTCAGCTTCGATCTGGTTACATAGCGGAACCACAATCGCATTTTCTTCTTCTGCCAGTTTTTTCACTGCATCCAAATGTGGATTGTTTTCAAAGCCATCTTCCGCCACGTTCGCAATATACATGGTTGGTTTTAAGGTTAATAAACCGTAACCACGCAACAATTTACGTTCATCATCTGATAAATCAGCGGCACGTGCAGGTTTACCTTCATCGAGTAATGGCAGGATTCTTTCCAATACGGCTTTGGTCGCGATAGCTTCTTTATCACCACCTTTGGCTGTCTTGGTCAGGCGCGTAATCGACTTGTTTACGGTGTCTAAATCAGACAGGGCAAGTTCCGTATTGATGGTGGCAATGTCATCGAGTGGGTCAATTTTACCATTTACGTGAATTACGTTTTCATCTTCAAAACAACGAACCACATGGGCAATCGCATCTGTTTCACGAATGTTGGCCAAGAACTGGTTACCCAAACCTTCACCTTTAGAAGCACCTGCGACCAGACCGGCAATATCCACGAATTCCATAGTCGTTGGCAGGATGCGTTGTGGTTTAACAATCGCTGCAAGTTTGTCCAGACGGGTATCCGGCACAGGGACAATCCCGGTATTTGGTTCAATGGTACAGAACGGGAAGTTTTCTGCCGCAATTGCAGCTTTGGTTAAGGCATTGAAAAGTGTAGATTTACCTACGTTTGGTAAGCCGACAATACCACAATTAAAACCCATGAAATGACTCACAACGTGTTATTTAAAAATTGCCGCCGATTTTACATGAAAGTCAGGATAAAGTCAGGTCAGAGCGGGAGGTTTATCTGAACCTGAAGAAAATCAACGGGTTTTGTTAATGGGATGAATCATCCATCGCTTTCTAGATGAATGAGTCGAGAGATCAGAGCCAACATGGGATAAAAGTTAAAAATCAGCGGATCAAAACGAATCTAAATTGCATGATTTTTGAGTGAAAATCACATTGTATTTACCTAGGGGGATGACTACAGTATCGCTATCCGATCATTACGATCTTCTTGGCCTGACCGAATTCTCTGGAGCGATTATGCGTGTGTTGTACCAGTTTCCCTTGTCTCACTTTTGTGAGAAAGCTCGCTGGTTGCTCGATCATAAAGAGCTGGATTACGTGGCACAAAATCTGGTGCCCGGTTTGCATCGTGCCTTTGCTCAATTGAAAACTGGCCAGAACAAATTGCCCATTTTAAAAGATGGCGAACGTTATATCGCAGACTCGACTGAAATAGCCTTGTATCTGGATCAAACTTATCCGGAACATGCCTTGTTGCGTGCTGATCCGAAATTACGAGAACAGGGGCTGGCGATGAACCAATTGGCCAATGAATTGGGTTCACATGTGCGACGCTGGACTCTGGCGCATAGCTTGTCTGAAAGTGATGAACCCTTGGAAATTATTTTGGGGGAAAAAGGCTATTTGCGCCAGTTGGAAAAATTTTCCAAGCCTTTATTAAAAAGCTGGATTTCAAAAAGCTACCGTTTGGATGAGCCTAGTGTTGATCAGTCCAAACAGCGTATGGATGAATTGATCCAGCAACTCAATCAGGTTCTGATTGCCAACCATGGTCGCTATCTGGTTGGGGATCGCTTTGGACTGGCGGATATCGCGGTGTGTGCAATGTTGGCTCCAATTCTGGAACTTGCAGGAACACCGTGGGAAAAAGAGCAGGGCGAAAGCTGCTCATTACCAGCCCAAGCATTTAAAGAGCATTTGCTGAGTTTGCCTTTAGGTCAATATGTACAGCGTATTTACCAGACTGAACGCAATGCCCGTGTTGACTGGCGTGGAGTTTAAAACAACCTGTATCGCATTTTGATCCCGGTAAGCCGGGATTTTTTGTTGGTACACTTCTTTTAAGATGAATATATTTCTAAATTTATTTGTAAAATAGATAAAAAATTTCATTTCATGCTTGGTTTTTTGGAATTTTAGGGAAATAATTCAGAGCAGATGCTGGTACTTTAGACAGTAGGGTGTAAGAGGGATCGAACCGTACAGTTAGGCTCTTTGGGAGAAGAGGACTAGCTTAGGTCCACAAGATGGCGGTTCGGCTTCGTGAGCAAAGGATCCAGAAGTGAATTTGTAAATCTACGGCTGATCCATAACCGTAGGGCGTGAAGTAAACCGAGCGTTTTCCCTTGACCCGGAATATCCTTTCCCAAACTGCCTTCAGATCCATGCTTTAAAAAATAATAATCAATGGAGCCTCGAATGCAACTGGACCGTTTTGATAAACAGATTCTTGAAATTTTGTCCCATGAAGATGTCAATTTAAATGAGCTGTCAGAGCGTATTAATCTCTCGGTAAGCTCGGTGCATCGTCGCATCAAGAACCTGATTGATAGCCAAATGATGAGTCCTGCAAAACATCAGATTAATTTTGCCAAGCTGGGATTTAATTTACATATTTTGCTACAAGTGTCGTTGAGCAAACATGACAGTGAAACTTTTGACAAGTTTCTGGCGGAAATTGAAGATATTCCTGAAGTAATCAATGCCTTTTTGGTCACTGGACAAAGTGCTGATTTTATTGTGGAACTGGTGGCAGAGAATATGGACAGCTATAGTGAAATCTTACTACGCCGTATCGGTAAACTGGATAACGTCGCAGCTTTGCATTCGAGCTTCGTGATTAAAAAATATGACGTGTTTAACTGCTATAAAATGCTACATAAACTTTAAACAATACCTATAAAAAACGCACTCAATTGAGTGCGTTTTTTACTGAAAACGTGTGGATTAGGCATCAAGTTGAGCCAAAACCTCATCAGAGAATTCAACGTTGGTATAGACGTTTTGTACGTCATCCAGATCTTCAAGCATATCAATCATTTTCATGATTTTTTTCGCTTGTTCGATATCCGTGATTTCAGCTTTAGTCGAAGGACTCATCACCACTTCAGCATTGTCAGATTTTAAACCTGCTGCAGCTAAGGCATCTTGTACTTCACCAAATGCTTCTGGGGTGGTAATGACCAGAATCCCATCTTCATCGACTTCGATGTCTTCAGCACCCGCTTCTAACGCAACATCCATGATTTGATCTTCTAAAGAAACATCTTCGAAGCTAATCTCACCACGTTTGGTAAACAAGAAGGAAACCGAACCGTTGGTACCCAAGTTACCATCAGTTTTAGAGAAGCAGTGACGAACATCAGGAACAGTACGGTTTAAGTTATCCGTCATTGTTTCAACAATAACCGCAACACCACCAACACCATAACCTTCATAAGTGACTTCTTTTAAGTCATCATTGTCTTCACCACCTACACCACGTGCAATCGCACGGTTCACAGTGTCACGTGTCATGTTGGCAGCCAATGCTTTTTCGACTACGGCACGTAAACGTGGGTTAGAGGCAACATCACCACCGCCTAGTCGTGCAGCTGTAACTAATTCACGGATGAATTTTGTGAATATTTTAGCGCGGCTCGCATCTTGTTTTGCTTTACGATGCTTTGTGTTCGCCCATTTGGAATGACCCGCCATGCGAAATATGCTCCTGTTAGATAGGCCTGACTGCCAGATCGAATTGCGCAGATTCTACCATAAGCACTTTTTTTGAAGAAAGTACTTCATTTTTAAAATATGCCATGAAAATCGATTAATTTTGCGGTTCAGGGATCGTGATATCCAGACCTGTATGCTCTTTATATAAGCGTTTCATTTCTGCCAAATCATGATGGATTTCACTCGGATAGAGTTTACCGAAAATTCCGCCCTGCTTGGTCTTGCTATTGGCATACATCAAAATGATCGGCACATTGGCGGCTTTGGCAATATGCCAGAACCCGGTGCGAATCGGTTTACGCGCTTCACCCTGTTTAGCACGGGTAGCTTCTGGGGCAATCACCAGACTAAATTTCTTATGCTTCTGAAAAAGCTCAACCATTTGCCCTACGATATTCTGTTTGTTGTGACGATCCACGGGAATGCCACCAATCGCATCTAAGATGGGCTTCATTGGACCTTTAAACAGTTCTTTTTTAATCAGCGTGTGAATTTTAATGTCATACATTTGGAACAAAGCGAGGGAGAGTACGCCGTCCATCATTGAGGTATGTTCAAAGCCGACAATGACCTGTTTATCTTCCAGAATGTTGGGATCGACATCATATTGCCAGCCGGCAAGTTTAAAAGCCGCAGCGCCGATAAATTTTTTCATAGGTAACATAAATCAAGACATAGAAAAAATGAGCGAGTAATTTCTGCTTGTTGACCGCTTCTGTCAAGCCTCTTGATGCATAGAGGATAGATATGCAAACTAATCATCCCAAGTGTCCCAAACACAGCCTATAGAAGCTGTGAATACTCAGCATTGAGTGTTTTTTTATATAAAAGTAAAAAAGTGTAGTGGATAAAATTTATTCATATTTATTTTGTATTAATATTTTTTCTCCTATGACTATTCATTATCCGAATATGGCATTAGACTTTCGTCTAGAACTTTTGGTTCATCATTTTCTTTTCACACTTAAGTTGTAGAGGATAGAGGGGCAGTTAGCATGACATACATCACGGTATCTTCAGTTGCAATGATGATCTTAATGCTTGTTTTACTATGGTCTTTCATCGAGTTTCAGCTTGAGAACCGCAAACAGCGTTAATTTATCGCATAATTTACCTTTAAACTGACATTCATCTCTTTATTGTTTTTGGTCGTTCAAAGTATGTCACTATGATAGAAATTAAGTGCTTAAATGCCCGGTTTTTAACCGGGCTTATTTGTATGAAAAATCAATATATAGGTAAAAAAAATAAATAAGGCTTGGTTAGAGCAATAATTTGTACATTATTTAGCTGTTTTTTGCGATTCTGTCCTGTTTTAACCTGCATAATTTCTATGAAAGATTTTTAAATTTGCCGAAGAAATATCCATCTCAGGAAGGGGGAGTAAAGTAGGTAATTCCCCGAAAAATAAAAGGATCTAAAAGTAGAATTTTCTCTTAAGATACAAGCAGGAGATTCTGCATGAAAACATCTAAATTTACTGACAGTCAGATCATATCTATCTTGAAGCAGGCAGAATATTGCATACCTGTAGCGACCCTTTGCCGTGAAGACGGTATGAGTAATGCCACGTTTTATAAATGGCGTGCCAAATATTGGGGTATGGATACCTCATTGATGGCTCGACTCAAAGACCGGAAGCCGAAAATACCAGACTTAAAAAGATGTATACGGAAGAGCGATTAAAAGCAGAGATCATTCAGGAAGCGATGGCAAAAAAGTGGTGAAGCCATCTTGTCGACGTCAGATGGCTCAACAGGCAGTCGCTCAACATGCCATTAGTATTCGTTTGGCTTGCAATGCGTTTAGTATCAGTAACCTGCTACCGTTATCAGGCTAAACTCAGAGATGACAATGCATTAATTGCAGAACAGCTCATCGAACTTACTGAAGAAAATACAGATTGGGGCTTTGGTCTGTGTTCCTCTTATCTACGTCATGTTGAAAACCATGTTTGGAATCATAAGCGTGTTTATCGTATTTACTGTGAATTAGCACTGAATCTGCGCATTAAGCCAAGAAGAAGGTTAAAACGACACGTACCAGAACCACTCAAAGAGCCAATTCGGGCAAATTAGGTCTGGTCACTGGATTTTATGCATGACCAGCTGATCGATGGTCGCAAGTTCCGATTGTTGAATGTGATTGATGATTACCGTCGAGAAGGTTTAGCGATTGAAGCAGGATTCTCATTGCCCACAATTCGGGTTATTCGTACACTGAATCAGTTATTGGAATGGAGAGAAAAGCCATTAGTTATTCGGTGTGACAATGGCCCGGAGTTTATCAGTCATGAATTTGTACGCTGTGCAACTGAACAAGGTATTCGTATTGAATATATTCAACCAGGTAAGCCACAGCAGAATGCGTATATTGAACGTTATAATAGGACTATACGCTATAGCTGGCTAAGCAAGCATCTATTTGACACACTGGAAGAAGTGCAAGATTATGCAACGAGTTGGCTGTGGCATTACAACCATGAAAGACCACACCAAGCAAACAAAGGAAAGCCACCTCTATTGGCTGCTTAACCTCTACTTTTAACTTCGATTATTTATGGGAGGATTACCTAATATTGACATCGTAGAGGTCTAAGGACTGAGTTTTTAAAGAAATTAACTATAGTAATAACCATAAAGATCAAAGAAACATTGTTGATATAAATCTCTTCCTGCTGAGTTGATTTATAACTCTGTGGCCAAAGAATGCGTAATTTTTGTTGAATTATTGTTAGTAATATTGATAATGTGACAAAATTCATAAATTTGTAAAAAATTGTGATTTTTTTTGCAAACGAGTCTTTCATCTACCATGGTTGGTTAATTACACATGTACAAGAAATTAAGCACAACGCTACTTGGCGCATTAGTTGGATTTATGAGCGCAACTAGTTTTGCTCAACTTACTGATCCTTTCAGTGGTTATGATATTCAACCTGAGATTCCTGCTTCATCTAAAGAAACTTCACATACTGATAGTAATGCTTATGCTGGATTAGTATGGACATGGGGTAACAAACAAGGCTTAAAACCTGATTTCTTGTTAGGCTTTCGTTCACTTCATGTTGAGTCAAGCGACACGGTACAAGGTGGTGATTTTAATGTCCGTGTTAAATACAACCAAGGTTTAAAACTGGATGGTGTACGTTTAGCATATGTGGCTGGTAAACGTAATTTTATGGGTAATTATGGTGTTGGGTATTCATTCACAAATAAAGACTTCCTTGCAACTGTAGCTGGCCAAGGTGACTTCTATCGTTTTGGTACTGATTATTCTTTCAAGAATAAAGCCTTAAAACCTTATGCTGAAATCAACACCCTAGAACGACCTGATGGTATTGAACCAAATGTTCAACCAGGCGGATGTCCTACAGGCTATAGTATCGTGTACTTTGGTGGTTTTACTTATCCGAATGATGGGCCAAATTGTGCAAAACTTGTAGACCCAATTTAATCATTTAATACTTTTAAAAAGCTTCACAAACGTGAGGCTTTTTAATTTTTTGAAATTCAATTTGGTAAAGTTATATTCAGTAATTTTAATAGCTTATCTGTAAGCGTCCGGCTAACTCATCTTACCAAGCTACCCTATAAGCCTTAATTTGGTTCCCACTTAAAAACAAGTGGGGACTTAGTCTATGAGCATGGATTGAATAGCCACCGATTTTGTAGACACCTTTTAGTTAGATATGGACTGCCACCACTCTCCTAGACAAATTTCGTCTATTCTTTTTGCATAGGAGAGAACATTATGAGTGGACAACGATACACCCCAGAATTTAAAGATGAAGCTGTTAAATTGATTACCGAACGTGGATATTCTGTCACTGATGTGGCTGAACGTTTAGGTGTATCACAGCACAGCATTTATAAATGGCTAAAGGCCGTACAGCCTTTACGCAACAACCCTGATGAACATGAACTACTCGAAGCAAAGAAAGAGATCCTTCGTCTTAAAAGTCAGCTTAAGCAAACTGAAGAAGAGCGAGATATCTTAAAAAAGGCCGCAAGGTACTTTGCAAGCCTGCCCGAGTAAAGTATCAGTTTATCCTTGAGTACAGCCATCAATTTAAGATTAAAACGATGTGTCGGGTTCTTAAGATTGCTCGTGCTGGCTATTACGCCTGGCTACATGAACCCGAATCAGGCAGAACAATTGAAGACAAACGGTTATTACAACTGATCCGCTCTTCTTATGATGCCAGTTATGGCATCTATGGTTATCGTCGCATCACGCTGGATCTTAAAGAGCTAGGTGAAAGCTGTGGCCCCAATCGTGTGCTGAAGATCATGAAGAACAATGGCATTGCCGCTGTTCGAGGATATAAAAAGCATAAAAGTTATGGTTGTGGCCGTCCTCCGATTGTGCCACCAAATCACTTAAATCGAGAGTTCGCTGTGAGCACCCCTGATACTTCCTGGGTGACTGATATTACCTACATCCGTACTTGGCAAGGCTGGTTATATCTGGCTGTGGTTCTCGATTTATATTCAAGGAAAGTCATCGGTTGGTCAATGAAACCTACGCTTGCCAAGGATATCGTTTTGGATGCACTTTTAATGGCGGTATGGCGACGCAGACCCAATGAACCTGTGATCATACACTCAGACCAAGGCTCACAATACAGTAGCGGAGACTGGCAGAAATTCTGTCAAAAGCATAATTTAGTTCCGAGTATGAGTCGTCGTGGAAACTGTTGGGACAATGCTGTTGCTGAATCCTTTTTTAGTAGTTTAAAGAAGGAAAGAATTAAAAAGAGGATCTATAAAACACGAGAAATGGCCCGTGCGGATGTGTTTGATTATATCGAGATGTTTTACAATCGAATCAGGCGTCATTCGCATCTCGATGGGATGAGCCCAGAAGCATTTGAGACAGCTTCAAAATGAGGCGGTCTCATGTCTAGGATACTGGGAGCAGTCCAGATCTATATTCTGCAGCACCTCCCGTTGCTAAAAAACGCAGAAAATACAGCAAAGAATTCAAACTCAGCATTGTAAATGCCTGCAAAGACCCTAATACCTCGATCGCCTCGGTCGCACTGAAGCATGGTCTTAATGCTAACCTCGTCAGTCGTTGGATTAGAATCTTCAGTCATCATGATGGTGTCGTGCAGGATCCTGCTCATGTTAAGCCAGCATTTATTGCTTTGCCTTATACAGCTGCGATCAGTCAACCTATTGATGTGATGATCACACTGCACATCACTGTGCCTCATACCAATAACGCGATCCAGTTAAAATGGCAGGCATCAGAAATGCCCGCCTTGGCAGAATTACTCAAGGCATTGGCAACAGATCCGCATCGATGAAATCTGGCTCTCTACCCAACCCATGGACATGCGTGCGGGGATGGATACTGCCATGACTCAGGTGCTGAGAGCCTTTGGCTCGATCAAACCGCATTGCGCCTACCTGTTCTGTAATAAACGTGGCCATCGTATGAAAGTGCTGGTACATGATGGATTAGGTATCTGGCTGTGTGCCCGGCGGCTGGAACAAGGTAAATTTCACTGGGTGCAGGTTCATCAGGGTGAAACCATGGCCCTCAGCCCGGAACAGTTACAGGCACTGATCCAGGGTTTGCCCTGGCAGCGCATTGGACTGCAGCAGGTGGTCACTATGCTCTAAATCAGGCCAGTGCATTCTGCCATTCTCCAAACGTTCTATTTCATTCTTCTCATGACCTCAGGCATACTACGGTCATGAATACGCTGCCCGATTTAAGCCAACTGACCCATGAACAACTGCTGGAATTCACCCGGCAGTTGGCGATGCAGCATCAGTCTCTGGCACAATCAAATCAAGAATTAGAAAAATCAAACCAACAATTGGATGCCAAAGTTCAACATCTTTCCATTCTCACTCAAAAGTACGAGCATGAACTGGCGCTGTTTAAAAAGCACAAATTCGGCAGTAAAAACGAACATCTCACAGCAAAACAGATTCATCTGTGGGATGAGGCGGTTGAAGAAGATATCGCAGCAGTCGATTTAGAATTGGAACGGCTAAATGCAGATAAAACTGATGCAGCGACACAGAAAGCCACAGTAAACAAACCTAAACGTCGACCGCTACCGGATCACCTGCCAACCCTCCGTATCGAGCATGAACCGGCATCAACGCAATGCAGTTGTGGCTGCCAGTTACGTCGTATCGGCGAAGATATCAGTGAAAAACTGAATTTCAGACCGGCACAGTTCTATAAGGAACAGCATGTACGTGGCAAATGGGTCTGTGATCAGTGTGACACCCTGACTCAGCAAGCGATGCCTGCGTATGTCATTGATAAAGGAATCGCTACACCTGAATTGCTCAGCCATGTGCTGGTTTCCAAATACGCTGATCATTTACCTCTTTATCGCCAGCGCCTGATCTTTCTACGCGCAGGTGTTGATCTGTCCAGATCCACGTTATCTGACTGGATTGGCCGCTGTGGTGTGGAACTGGAGCCTCTGGCCAATGCCTTAAAACAGGTGGTGCTGCAACAGCAGGTGATGCATGCAGATGAAACACCGGTCACCATCATGCAGATGGGTGATGATAAGAAAAAACCGAAGAAAGGTTATGTCTGGGCCTATGCCACCACACAGTACAATCCAGTTCAGGCGGTGATCTATGACTTTCAGGATAGCCGTTCTGGTCAGCATGCTGAAGACTTCCTGAAAGGCTGGCAGGGTCATCTGGTCTGTGATGATTACAGTGGTTATAAAGCACGCTTTAGATCAGGCCAGGTCATTGAGGTGGGCTGCATGGCACATGCACGTCGTAAATTCCATGAACTGCATGTGACCGGGAAAAGTCAGGTCGCTGAACAGATCTTAGTGCTGATTCAAAAACTCTATGCTATAGAAGCAGAACTCAGAAAAAAGACCGATGGTACAGCGGAACACCGCCGCGAATACCGGCAACAGCATAGTCAACCTGTGATGCAACAACTATATGAATGGCTCAACCAACATCATCTGATGGTGCCATCGAGTTCTGCCACCGCCAAGGCCATCAATTACACTCTGAAGCGTTGGCCAGCCTTAAGCCGCTATCTGGATGATGGCAATCTACCGATTGACAATAACTGGGTAGAAAACCAGATGCGTCCCTGGGCCTTGGGCCGTAAGAACTGGTTGTTTGCTGGCTCACTGCGCAGTGGTCAGCGAGCGGCGAATATCATGACTTTAATCCAGTCAGCAAAACTGAATGGGCTGGATCCGTATACCTATTTAAGTGATGTGCTGAAAAGGCTGCCGACACACAAAGTGACCCAAATAGAAGAATTACTACCACACCGCTGGAAACCTGAACCGAATTAAAAAATAGCTATGGGGTTCAGCGGACGCTTACGCTTATCTCAACCAACCTACATATCCTTATAGTCCAGAAAATTTCACAAAAGAATCCTAAATTTAAAATTTTCTCATTTCTTTTATGTATTTGGCTTTATAGCCACCAAGCACAATATCTTCAATGGCATTCATCGCTTCACGTAGTTTTTTATCACTCACTTGAATGTAACCAGCAGTCACATCACGGTCATCATCTTCTTTATGGTTGAGTAACCGTTTGATTGTGTAGCGCCCATAATCTAGATTTTCCGCAATAGAGCCAAATGTCCTTCTCAAATCATGAAAGGTGAAGTGTATCCCGCATGATTCATTAATCTTATTTCTTACTTTTGAGATATTCACGATATGGCCAGCAGTAGACTTGGCGGAAGGGAAGACCCATTCACCTTGGATCTGACGTCTGCGTTTCTTCATCAGCTCAAACAGAAAGTCACCCATAGGTAGGGTGTGTGGTTCGCCATTCTTTGGATCTATAGACGTAATGTGACCATATTTGAGATCAATGCTGCTCCATGCAATGGATTCACATTCATCTCGGCGGAATCCGGTCAAAATCAACGTGAGTAGAAAGTCTCTGTTGGTTTCATTCTTCTGGCCACGATCCGAATATTCAAAGACTGCTTTGATCCAGTCTGGCAGCTGATCCTCATTGATATAGCTCTTTCTTCTTTTGATTTTATTCCATGCATTTTTTGCAGTAAGTGTTTTAACCGGGTTATGAGCATCTAAAAGTGGTTTATCGTTTTCATCTAAGTAATGCTCAACGGAATAGTTATATATAGCTCTGAATACTCGCATTGCCATATTTGCCTGGGCCATACTTCTTTTTGACAGCTCGGTATGTTTTTGCTGAATCATAGATCTGGATATTTCATCCAGCTTGATAGCCTTCCAGTCATCCAGATAGTTATTTAGAACGATCTTATAGTCAAAAAGCGTACGTGGCTTTAGGTTCTTATGTTCAAAGTAATTCTCGAACGCTTCTTCAAGTGTTGGCTTTCTTTTTGATAAGTCACTTTTAGCTTTCTCATCTGCAATGGCTTTTCGTTTTTCCTCATTTGGATTGATGCCTTGTGACATCTTAGCCAGCCTTTCACGGGCGATTTCACGCGCCTGGACAAGGGTAAGGTTGCCATGTAGACCAATGGTAGACCGTACTGTTTTGCCTAGAACCTTCTTCTCAACGATGTAAGTTTTATATGAAGCATTCACACGGATAGCAAAGCCAATTAGCTCACTGTCACGATAAATCGCCGGAACCAATTCAAGTTGGTCAATAAATGACTTTGTTAGCTTTACTCTTGATGACGACATGGCTAGAATCGCTTATTGTTTGCAACACTTAGCAATATAGCACAATAGATTCTAGCGTCTACCATGAGTCTACTTGCAAAAAATACTTGCAAAAAATAGATGTGTTAGCTAGTATTGCATTGTTGTTAAGACATTGAAAACACAATGTTTTAAAACTTATAGGGCCTATAGCTCAGTCGGTTAGAGCAGCGGACTCATAATCCGTTGGTCGACAGTTCAAGTCTGTCTGGGCCCACCAAATATATCAATCACTTAGAGATTAAATTCCTAAGTGATTTTTTATTGCCAAAATCCATGTAAGCCCTATATAGGAATTTCTTTATTTCACTCGAAATTGAGAAAGAGACTTATTTTTTCATCAAAAGTTTCTGCCAATCCTCTAGCTGATCGATTACATTAAAGTCCAAGTTTATATAAATTCTAGTCAGGTGATGAATTGCAGAATCTTCACGAATTTTCCTTGGATGAAACCTCACGTATTATCGAAATGGCATGGGAAGACCGGACACCCTTCGAAGCCATTGAACGTTTGTTTGGTTTAGATGAGTCGAAGGTGATTCGTTTAATGCGAAATCATTTAAAACCCAGTAGCTTCAAATTATGGCGTGAGCGTGTAGCAGGACGAAAAACCAAACATCTAAAATTACGTGCGCCTGAAGTCAGCCGTGCTTATTGTTCACGTCAATATAAACGCCACTGAGCAGGACGGAAATTTAAATCTAATCATCATGTATTTATATTCAAACCAGTGTTTGTGGTCAGGTCATCCACTTCATTAACGATCAGATTAGCCATTCACCGAAAGTTTGTATGGCAGTTCAATAGAAGGTTGTCCAGAAAAGACTTGAAAGTTTAAAAAATGCACGCTTTGTTGTGGTCTGTGCACTTTAGTGTTAACACACTGTTGTCATGGGCTGTTTTGGTTGCAAACTTACTATCAAACCTCGACATCAAATTACGTGATATCGTACAGAATGCATTTCAGTAAAATCTATAAAAGAACAAGGAACTGAGATGCCTCAATGCTTAAAGATAGCTGAGAGAATTTATCAAACGGTGAAAGAAAAGAAAGGGTTTACTGATGATCCCCTCGAAGATCTGAATAATTTGATGATTGAGTTAAGAAATGCCATTAAAGGAACAGAAATCAAATTATTATACAATTACATAGATTTTGCCGAGCTGATGGTCAACCCGGTTAATGATACCAATATCAAGTTAGATTTGAGCCTGATTCCTAAGAGCCGTAACTCGCAGGAATTTATCTTATGGCTGGCGGGAGCAATTGAAAAAATTACTGTAGGGGCTAAAAAAGAGCTACCACCGTTAAAAGCGAAGATCAGCTTATCTGCATATGAAAATGAAGAAAACCCAGCATCCCCCACAGTACCTGTAAATAATGGCGAAGAGATTATTGAGTATTTTAAAATAAATAAAATGGAATAATTAAAATGAAAGCCTAAAATGATGATTTAGGCTTTCATGAAATTTTATAAAAATAAAAAGAATAGATGTGTAATTTACCCCGTTCTGTATTTTAGAACATTTTTTATTTTTGATTGCTGACGATTTTTGAAATATTTTCTGTAATTTCTTTCAGCAGGTCTTTTAATTTTTTTTCGGGTGTGCCGGTATAATGACAGCGAAAATTATAGATTTTATCCTTATACCAGATGCAATAGAAAAAAGTACCGACGGGTTTTTCATGTGTTTCAGAGCCACCTTTTTTTAATAATCCGGTACAAGCCACATATAAATCAGCGAGGAAAAACTTTTTTCCTTTATGGATCATCTCTTGCGTCACTTGCATTGATTCAGCAGTGTATTGCTCAATGAGTTCTGAAGAGATCCCTAGGACATTTTCTTTGACTGTTAAATCGTAGCTGACCAAGCTTCCAATCAGGATGTCACCTGAAAAAGGACTGAGGGAAAATTGATAAGCGAGATAGCCTGCCGAAGCACTTTCAAAAAAAGCTACTTTAATCTTTTTTTGCGAGAGTTGTTTACAACACCGATTAAACATAAGCACTCCTATTAGTACTATTTTTAATAGCATCAATTTTTTAGCCATTAGAGATTTATATTGTTGAAAATTTTAGAAGTTTATTTGTGTTTTTAATGGGTTGTGTAAATTATATTGCTAAGAAAGATTTTATTAATTTGTAAATTGATTCAAAAAATAATTTTGTAATTTTTATTATAAAACTTAATGTTTTGTATTTAATCATATTTTTGTACTTATCGTGGTTTTCGGATTACTGAATTTCACAAAATTCACGTAGGAATAAACAAGCACTCACGTAAGGTGTTTTTTAGATTTCTAATTCGGAGAATGGAAATGACAGTAATCGTGAAAGACAGATTATTGAATCTCTTGCAGGGACAATTAAACAGTTATTATGAGTGGGTCGGTTTTTTTTTAGATCCCAATATTTGTGATTATGAAAAAGAAAAACACGCAGCACATTTTCTGAATAAAGAACTCGAGCAGATTGATTTATCTCTAGTGGCTTTTCCTGTTGAAATTAGCCAGATTCCCGCCTGGTGTCAGGCAGAAAATCAAACAACGGGTGTCAAATATCAAGCCTATCTAGAACGGCGGCGTGGCGGAGCTAAGCGTGAATATTTTCCCCATATCGGGCAAGCTTTTGAGTTCTTGGTCAAGATTGCACCAGTAAAGAAAGTGGATGGTGCTTGGCTGTATAGTCTACTGCAATACTGGAATGCCCCGACTTTTCATGACCTGATTCTGATTTATCTAGAAGAGTTAGGACTCGGGCAGACCAGCGCTAATCACGTCTGCATGTATGATGATTTGCTGCGTGTCTTGGGGCTCGATGATTTTGAAGATCTGCTGGAAGATCAATACTATCACCATCCGGCTATTCAGCTGGCTTTAGCATATGCACCAGCCGAGTTTATTCCTGAAATTATCGGCTTCAATTTGGGCTATGAACAGCTGCCTTTACATTTATTGATTACCAATTATGAGCTAGCGGAATTGGGGATCGATTCTAAATATTTTAATCAGCATATCACCATTGATAATCTCGACAGCGGCCATGCGTATAAGTCCATCCAAGCGGTTGAATGCTTTTCTGAAAAATATCCCGATCAGGCCCAGTTCCTGCACCGATTAAAACGAGGCTATGTACTGAATTATCGTGGAGTCAGCTCAACACAGATCATTCAGAATCTTGATCTGCAACAGTGGGTTTATAAAATTTTTAAACGGAAGGCCCGAGTGGGTCAGTTAATCCATAATGATAAATGTAAGTTCGCCAATCGATCGGTGAATCAGTGGCTTTCACAGCCGGAAAAAGTAGAACAATTCCTTGAGCATCTGGTTGAACATCGTTGGATCCAATTGAATGCCGATCCGGAACAAAGCCGTTTCTGGCAATTGATCCATCATGTCGATGGCAAGATGTATGGGGTATTTAGTCTAGCAGAACAACAGATGATCCATGACTGGATTGCGGGAGATAACGGTGGCAGCAGTTATCTGGCCTGTAAAAAAATCATGCATCAAGACCAGCACATTCAGGCCCATCTGTTCGACTATTTTGCTGATGACGAGCTGGAAACCCTACAAAATAAAATCGCTCAAGCGCATACCGTGGCGCATAAAATTTGCAAGCTGATCCCGTTTCTTGCTCCCGGACTACATCACAAAAATATCGGTCTGTGGAGTACCCAGAAATTCGTGGAATGCCTTTTCCCTTATGTGATCCATCATCCGATCTCGAACCAGCCCATTCATTTAACCCCTCAAAATATTCATTCTCCATAAAAAGGTCGTGACATGAAAGATAAAATGAAAAGTCAAAATAAAGACAATCAAAATCAAAAAAATGAGCAATTGGATCAGGTGCGTAGTGACCCAACGCATCAGGTACTCACCACCAATCAAGGAGTCAAGATTGCAGATAACCAGAATAGCCTGCGAGCTGGCATTCGTGGTTCAACCTTACTCGAAGATTTTATTCTGCGCGAAAAAATTACCCATTTCGACCATGAGCGTATTCCTGAGCGCATTGTGCACGCCCGCGGGGTCGGGGCACATGGCTATTTTAAGGCATACCCGGGTAATGAACGTTTTACGAAAGCAGGTTTTTTGACGGATCCTGATATTGAAACGCCGATTTTTGTGCGTTTTTCGACGGTGCAAGGGCCGCGTGGTTCCGCGGATACCGTGCGTGATATCCGTGGTTTTGCGATTAAATTTTATACTCAAGAGGGCAATTATGATTTGGTCGGCAATAACGTGCCGGTATTTTTTGTCCAAGATGGCATTAAATTCCCAGACTTTGTACATGCGGTGAAGCCAGAACCGGATACTGAAATTCCGACTGGTGCATCTGCGCATGATACCTTTTGGGATTTTGTTTCTCTGGTACCCGAGTCGGCCCATGCGGTGATCTGGGCTATGTCCGATCGCGCCATTCCACGTTCGCTACGCGCGATTCAGGGCTTTGGGGTGCATACTTTCCGTTTGGTAGATGCTCAAGGGAAAGGGCGTTTCGTGAAATTCCACTGGACACCGAAACAGGGCTTACAGTCTTTGCTTTGGGATGAAGCACAAAAATTGGCCGGTAAAGATCCGGATTTTCACCGCCGTGATCTGTATCAGGCCATTGAACAGGGAATTTATCCGGAATGGGAATTGGGTGTGCAGATTGTCGAAGAAGAAGATGAAATGAGTTTTGATTTTGACCTGCTTGATCCCACTAAAATTATTCCAGAAGAATTGGTGCCAATTACCCCATTGGGCCGTTTTGTACTGAACCGTAATGTTGATAATTTCTTTTCGGAAGTCGAACAGGTCGCATTCTGCCCGGGGCATATTGTGCCTGGAATTGATTTTACTAATGATCCACTGTTACAGGCGCGATTATTTTCCTATACCGATACTCAGCTGAGCCGTCTAGGCGGACCGAATTTCCATCAGATCCCGATTAACCAGCCGGTTTGCCCATTTCATAACAACCAGCGTGATGGTATGCATCAAATGCGGGTATTTAAGGGACAGTCTTCCTATCAGCCGAATTCGACAGGGGATAACTGGCCGATTGAGACGCCTCCTGCGGAGCAGAATGGCGGGTTTGAAAGTTATCAGGAGCGTATCGATGGCTCTAAAATTCGTCAGCGTAGTGAATCCTTCTCAGATCACTTTTCGCAACCACGACTGTATTATAAGAGCCTGGCACCTCATGAACAAAAGCATGTGGTGGAAGCCTATACCTTTGAGCTGAGCAAAGTCAAAAATCCTGCAATCCGTCAACGTCAGGTGCAACAGATTTTGGCCAATATTGATCCTGATCTGGCACAGCAGGTTGGTAAGAACCTAGGGATAGAAGTCATTGACCTGGAGCAAAAGTTTAAAGAAAGTCAGGTGGAAAAGTCGGCCAAACTTTCGATGCAGGCCTTTATCCCGGAAGATATCAAGGGCCGTAAGATTGCCGTGTTATTGCATGATCAGGTCTATAGTGATGGTCTGGAACAGGTCAAAGCCTGGGCGGCACAGGAAGGGGTTATCATTGAGCTGCTCACCCCAAGTGTGGCACCGGTCAAAGATGCACAGGGCAAGACACTGCCTTCTGACGGCATGCAAAGTGCAGAACCATCGATTGCGTATGATGCGGTGATTTTACCGGATGGAGCCAATCTGGATGCAGTACTGCAAGATGGCATGGTCAAACATTATCTGCTCGAGGCGTACAAACACTTAAAACCGATTGTGTTCTTGGGGAATCGGACGGCTTTCTTCGAACAGCTCGGACTCTATGAAGACGAAGGCACCTTTAGCCAAGCTGATTTTATGCAGGTGACTGAGCCATTAAAACAACTGCTGCGTCAGCACCGTGTCTGGTCTAGGGAGCCAGTAGCTGCTCTGGTTCCAGCATAAAAAACAAAGTAAAAAAAGCTCCATTAGGAGCTTTTTTTATTTAAAAATTGAAAATATTAATACCCATGCAGGCCGCTATTAAAAATAAGTCATACAATAAAGGTGAAGGTTTATAAATCAATATTATTGAACAAGACGTTTAATTTTGACTAAAGCCAGAGCAATTCGTTCAATCTGTTCATAGCCGGGTTGATCTAATTCTTCGCCAAAAACATCAGAATCTATTTCTGAATAATCATAATGAAAATCGGAATATTGATTCATGAGCTGTTTTAGTGCATTGAGAAATTTATTTCCTTGTTCATGAATTGCAACACCTGTATATAAAAACAGGCTGCCATGTGATGTTAATCTATGCATTCCTTGTTTAATAATATTAAAGGCTAAATCAGTGCCATCTAATTGGTTGCCACCATGCCGATATTGACGCTCCTGTGGATCGATTAAATAAGGAGGGTTGGTAAAAATTAAATCAAATTCACCTTGTAGCTGATTAAATAAATCACTATATAAAAATTGTATATGATTTACTCCCGCTGATTTTGCATTAATATCACTGTAAAACAATGCTTTCGGATTAATATCCGTAGCATAAATTTCCCGAATATCTGGAAACTTTCTCGCGAGGGTAATCGCAGCCGCAGAGCTTCCACAGCAAATTTCTACTATCCTGTGTGGAGAAAGCGGTTGTTGATTTAGATATTGGGTTAAATGATAGTTAAAACGATAAGTGTCTGGACCGAAGAAGACGGCGTCTTGCTCTACGGTGGGGAAAGCGGAGTGAATAAACAGTTCCTCTCCTAAACTCGCTACTCGGACGGTACTGACCCATTGCTGCTGTTGTGGCCGGATGAGTTGAGCAGCCTGTAATATATGAAATAATTCCGGTGGAAAATCAGCTGCATAAAAAGGGAGATTCCAGCCAAAAATGTCCTGGAAGCTCACTGCAGTTTGCATCGCACGCAATTTTCGATTGACAATGCGTTGATGAGACAGAGGGGTAATGACGCTAAATTGATAACGGTGCTGTTTTAAATAATCCAGTAAAAAAAGCAGAGCCTGCTGTTGCTGTGCAAGCTCAGGATGAACACTTTGATTCATGATTTTTCCTTATTTTTATTGTATAAAATCAGCCATTAATGATTTCACCTCCATTCACATGGATGACTTGTCCACTGATATAGCTGGCTCCATCACAAGCTAAAAACAAGTAGGCGGGTGCTACTTCACTCGGTTGCCCCATACGACCCATTGGGGTACTGGTACCAAACTCTGCCACAGTTTGCGCATCAAAACTGCTGGGAATTAAAGGCGTCCAGATCGGTCCTGGCGCGACGGCATTTACTCGAATCCCTTTTTTTTGTTTGAGTAAATTAGTCGACAGGCTACGGGTAAATGTGGTGATGGCACCTTTGGTACTGGCGTAATCGATGAGTTCATCATGACCACGGTAGCTGGTGATACTGGTGGTATTGATAATACTGTCGCCTTCCTGTAGATGCGGTAAAACTTTTTGCGTAAGATAGAACATTGAAAAGAAGTTGGTTTTAAAGGTTTTTTCCAACTGTCCATGACTGATTTCGCCGATATCAGACTGTTGATATTGCACACCAGCATTATTAATCAGGATATTAATCTTGCCAAAACACTGCAAAGTTTGTTCCACGCACGTTGCGGCTAGCTCTGGTTGGCTTAAGTCTCCTTCAAGCAGTAGGCAACGTTGACCTTCATTCTCAACCAGCTGCCGCGTTATTTCGGCATCCTGCTGTTCTTCTAAATAGATAATGGCAACGTCAGCACCTTCTCGGGCAAACAGCACAGCAACTGAACGTCCAATGCCACTGTCACCGCCACTGATCAGAGCAATTTTACCTTTCAGCTTGTGACTGCCTTGATAATTTTCCTTAATAATTTCGGGCTGAGGATACATACTTTCCTGTTCACCCGGTTGTTGAATTTGGGTTTGAGCTGGTGCTGAAGTAGGATAGTGGCTTTCATTATTGCTCATAAAATTGCCCGTTCTGCTAGATTTGAATAAATAAAGAAATCATGCAAGCTTTGATTGTTATATCGGGTTATAAAATGGTTTTTATTGGTTTTATTTTTATTCTTTTAATAGGATAGTGTAAGAAATAATATGAAAATGTATTTCTGAAAAATAAATGTATAGATCGAGGGGGAGATTTTTGATTTTTTATTCAATTTTTTATTGATGTGTCGTGTGTTTTTATTGTTTTATAGGAATATTTTGAGATGAGGGTAATTTATTATTTTAGGTAAACTTATTTATCTGAATGATGGAATCCGTTAATTTGACATAGAATGTTATTGGAAATTTGGAGAGGGTTTATTGTTATATAATGGATGCTTGTTCTAATTATAGGGTGCTGTTAATAGATACATTTAAAACTATTGATACAGACTAGAGATGGGGTAAGCCATTTATATCTTTTATCTTGAATTCTGTCGTGAGTTAAACGGCAAATATAATTTGAATAGAGGAAGATATAATTATGGCTAATCAAAATACTCGACACGACGATGATAATAACTCAGGAACTTCAAACCGCGGATTCGCTAGCATGGACCCGGAACGCGTACGTGAAATTGCAAGTAAAGGTGGACGTGCAGCGCATGCCAGTGGTCATGCACATGAATTCACCTCAGAGGAAGCACGCGAAGCGGGACGCGCTGCTCACGCCAGTGGTCATGCCCACGAATTTACCTCAGAAGAAGCTCGTGAAGCCGGTGCTTTAAGCCACAAAAATGATGATCGCAACGGCCGCTCAGGTGGTCGCAGCCGTTATGATGACGACGAAGATGATAACCGTGGCGGCAACCGTTCAGGCGGTCGTGGTCGCAGCCGTTATGATGATGACGAAGATGATAACCGTGGCGGCAACCGTTCAGGCGGTCGTGGCCGTAGCCGTTATGATGACGACGAAGATGACAACCGTGGCGGCAACCGTTCAGGTGGCCGTAGCCGTTATGATGAAGACGAAGATGATAACCGTGGCGGCAACCGTTCAGGTGGTCGTGGCCGTAGCCGTTATGATGACGAAGAAGATGACAACCGCGGCGGCAATCGTTCAGGCGGTCGTGGCCGTAGCCGTTATGATGAAGACGAAGATGATAACCGTGGCGGCAACCGTTCAAGCGGTCGTGGCCGTAGCCGTTATGATGACGACGAAGATGACAACCGTGGCGGCAACCGTTCAGGCGGTCGTGGCCGTAGCCGTTATGATGACGACGAAGATGATAACCGTGGCGGTAACCGTTCAAGCGGTCGTGGCCGTAGCCGTTATGATGACGACGAAGATGATAACCGTGGCGGCAATCGTTCAGGCGGTCGTGGCCGTAGCCGTTATGATGATGAAGATGATAACCGTGGCGGCAACCGTTCAGGCGGTCGTGGCCGTAGCCGTTATGATGACGACGAAGATGACAACCGCGGCGGCAACCGTTCAGGCGGTCGTGGCCGTAGCCGTTATGATGATGACGAAGATGACAACCGTGGCGGCAACCGTTCAGGCGGTCGTGGCCGTAGCCGTTATGATGACGAAGATGATGATCGTGGCAGCCGTTCAGGTAGCCGTGGCCGCGGTCAACAAAAACGTGATGAATATGGACGCTTTACCCGTGACTAAAGTACCTAACGTTTAATTGATCCTGTCTCGTTTAAGCCATATCACTAAAAAGTGGTTGGCTTAAATGAGATTTTTTGATTCAAATTTACTGTAAAATGTAGGAGAGGATAAAAAACCAGCTATTCAATGAAATGAAATAAACAATAGCTTCTCAAGCTTAGAGGAAATGTAACTTAAGGTGACTTGTGTGAGGTATTGTAAAAATAAAAAATGAATTAGCCGGACTGTTTTTTTTAATGAAAAGAGTTTTTTTAAACTGATCGATAATTATTCTGACTTTAGATACTGATGTTTAATTTCTTTCTTGTGATTGAAGTTTAATATTTTTTTGTTGTTATTCCGTGTCACTGGATGGTTTTTTCTCTTCTTTGATTTCACCAACGTGACTTAAATAAATTATGTTATAAAAATTTATAGCCTGTAACGTCATGTTGTTTTTCTGTTGGGTTGAGCATCTCCTCTTACCGTAACCACAATAATACTTACACAAAGCAATATACTTTTCACATAACTTATCAGCAAATAACAATGTGCTAGGTGTAACCGTGACGATTCTAAAAATAATGTTCAGCATTTTGTTTTTAGCAAGTGGATTGATTTGTGCGGCAATTGGAATTTTTCTCTCGGAGCTTTTCTTTATTCCTATTGGAATTTTCTTATTGTTGGTGGCCTATCTGGCTTGTGCTCATTAAGAAAATTAATTGATGTTGACTCGATGCGCATACTTTTCAGCTGGCTCGTGTTCTTTGTATACAATATCGAGTATTAAAAAAATGCTCTCATGATTGATGAGAGCATTGCCTAAGTGAGGCTAAAGGTGTGAGGGTATCTCTTATCAATTTCATAGATAAAATTTTTAGTTCTACTCGACTTCAGTTTGCTTATAGGACTTTGCATTTATCGCTTGCTGCATAGCCACATTAGGAGGGTTGATGTGAAGAGACTGTGAAAATATCCGGAATGTTACATGTTGCGCAGAAGACTAAAAACAGAAAATGCAATTTGAATAAAAGGGAAAGATTCCGGTAAAAGGGATGATAGGGTGGAAAAAAAGATTAAATTGAGTGACTGAAGATTTTATGAAGCTGTTTTTGGGTGGTTCAAATTTACGACTATGTTGACTATAAACCCCTTAAATCTGTGCTCAGCATTTTAACTAAACACTTATCCTATACGATATACCGCTGATGTGTCGTTTTCAGAAAGGCTTTAAGCACTTTCTCTTTCCACTACTTTCAATTTCCTTTTACCTTATTTACAGATCCAGTTCAGTCTACCATTTAATGTCTGCATCAGATTTGTTGTGTCTCTTGATTTTGTGACAATCATAAGAAAAATAACAATATTTCTTCAATCAGTGCAACAGGTCGCAGTATTTAAGTTATGCTGTCCTTCACACAAAATTGATTAAAGCAAACCTACAATTGCAAAAATTAGAAACTGAATCATCATTGCCAGGATTAATCCATGTTTAAATTTTTTCTGCGATGGGTAGATAGCTGGTCGGCTTGTCCAAACGATACGGAACAAGACGCTGCTGGGGGAATCGGCAGTAAAGACAGCAAAATACAATGGATGCGGATTCTGCCTTTTATCCTGTTACATCTTGCTTGTCTGGCTGTGTTTTGGGTTGGAATTTCGAGCACAGCTGTACTGTTTATGTTGGGATTTTACCTGATACGCATGTTCGCGATCACGGCCTTTTTTCATCGTTACCTGTCGCATAAAACATTTCAAACATCCCGGTTGCTGCAATTCATTTTTCTACTGATTGGGACGATGAGTGCCCAACGTGGGCCGTTATGGTGGGCTGCCCATCACCGTTACCATCATCGTTTTACCGATACGCATCAGGATCCGCATTCCTCACAGCATGGTTTCTGGTACAGCCATGTCGGCTGGTTTTTAAATGAGCAAAATTTCTCAACCCGTAAAGAGGTGATCCGCGACTGGCTGAAATATCCTGAACTGGTCTGGCTAGATCGTTTTAGTTTGCCGATTGTCCTGTTCACCGCGCTGGCAATTTATGCACTGGGGGCATGGTTGGGAAATCACTATCCCGAGCTGGGGACTTCTGGTCCGCAGCTGCTGGTGTGGGGCTTTGTGATCTCAACCGTGTTGTTGATTCATGCAACCTTGTGCATTAACTCTCTGGCCCATGTCTATGGTCGGCGTGATTTTGCCACACAGGATAATAGCCGTAACCATTGGTTATTGGCTCTGATTACCCTTGGTGAAGGCTGGCATAACAACCATCACTTTTATGCGGGCAGTGTCCGTCAGGGCTTTTATTGGTGGCAAATTGATATCACCTATTATGTGTTGAAATTCATGTCTTGGCTGGGTTTGGTCTGGGGCTTGAAACCTGTCCCTGCACGAGTCTATGCCACAAAAATAACATCGCCGCTGGCTTTGCAGCAGCAGAATATTCAGGATCAGGAGACACCATGAAAATCGCGATCATTGGTTCCGGTATTTCAGGCATGTATGCCGCATGGAAATTGGCCTCACAGCATGAGGTCACCCTGTATGAAAAAAACAGTTATTTCGGCGGCCATACGGATACTCATCAATTTTGTCTCGGTGGAAAACAGGTCGCTGTTGATAGTGGATTTATCGTATTTAATGAATATAACTATCCGCTCTTTAGCCAGATGCTTAGCCAGTTGGGGGTAGCCGTGCAGAAAAGCAATATGAGTTTTTCTGTCAATAATCTGGTAACGGGCCTGCAATACAATCCTTCAAAAAAATGGTCATTGGTCACCCGACCGCAGAATCTACTGAAAAAAAGTTTCCGTCTGATGCTGAGTGATCTGCTGCGGTTTTATGAGCAAAATAAAAACATCGTGCTGGATGATTACTCACCGGACTATACGCTGGAAGAATATCTGGATGAACATGGATATTCTGAGGTGTTCCGGCAGGAGCATTTGTACCCGATGTGCGGAGCACTCTGGTCAAGTCCGATTGAGCAGATTGGCCGTATTCCATACAAATTTGTGGTGAGTTTTTTTCAGCATCACCGCATGCTGCAACTAAAAGAACGACCTGAATGGCTTACGGTACAGGGCGGTGCAGCCCAGTATATCGAGGCCATCCGAACTCAATGCCCAACCTTACAATGGAAAAATGCTGAAGTGTTGAGCGTAAAGCGCGGGGGGAGACACGTCGAGGTCAGAACAGCAGAACAAGCCGAACACTATGACCGGGTAATTTTTGCTAGCCATGCCGATGATACCTTGCAGCTGCTGGCGGATCCGACTAAAGATGAAATCGAAGTTTTATCCCAATTCTGCTATCAGGACAACCGCATGGTGGTTCATACCGACCAGTCGATCATGCCAAAACAGAAATCACAGTGGGCGAGCTGGCATGTGCATGTGACACAAGATGAGCAGGACAACATTCATTACGGCTTTAGCTACTGGATGAACAACCTGCAAAAACTGGAGTGTAAACCACAAGTCTTTGCCACCCTTAATCCGAACTTGCCGATTCGTGCCGACAAGATTCTGATCGAACGCCATTATCGTCATCCTGTGTTTGACCAGCAGGCCATTAAAGCCCAGTCAAAATGGTACAAGATCAATGGTGTAAATAATACCTTGTTCTGTGGCGCATATTGGGGCTGGGGTTTCCATGAGGATGGTGCACGCAGTGCCGAGCGCGTTGTACAGCTTTTATCCCGTGAAAAGACCCAGAGCCAGAAGGCTTATGAGCATGTTTGAAGCACCGCTGGCGATTGCACAAAGTACCATCCGGCATCGACGTTATGTGCCTAAAGCACATGATTTCACTGCGACGTTAGATTATCTATGCTTTGATCCAGATCAGCTAGATCACTTAACCCGAGCATCCTGGCTATGGTCTAGCCAGAAATGTAATCTGTTGAGTTTACATCCACAAGACTTTCTAGCGGGTTACAGCGGTGATTTACGTGAAAAACTGGCCAAGGTGCTGATGCATCAGGCGAATTATGTACTGCCAGCATCTGCGCTGATCCGGATTCTGACTTTACCCCGCAGTATGGGATTTCGCTTTAATTCGGTGGTGTTCTATTTTATTGCTGATGCTTGCCAGCAACTATTATTTATCGTGAGTGAGATTACCAACACACCCTGGAATGAGCGCAAGGTTTATGTGCATGACTGCCGTATGACAGCACAGCGTCATCCACCTTATCAACGCTATCAGTTCGATTTTGACAAAAGCTTTCATGTTTCGCCCTTTATGCCCATGACACTGCATTATCGCTGGCACTTTAGTTTCTCGCCTGAACAGTCCTGCATTCATATGCAACTGATTGAGAATGAAAAACTCATTTTTGATGCCACCATGCGCTTTGTGCTGCATGCCATCACAACGCCTTCACAGCAAGCAGCCTATGCTGTGAAAAGTGCACTGCAACCGTTGAAAATGCTTGGCCTGATTTATCTACATGCGTATCGGTTGTGGTGCAAAAAAATTCCGTTTTACCGGCACCCGAAAAAGATTAAGGATGTATAAACAATATGAAATCACTCATTTTTGGTGAAAATACGTCACTTCCTCTCGCGCTACGCAGCCTGAAACTGCTGCGTCATGGACAGATTCGTTTTCATGGGGTGTTTAACGGCTGTGTCGGTGAAGCATCAGACTTATATGCAGAAATAGAAGTCCATGATCGGCGTTTACTGGAACTGGTGTTTAAAAATGGGGTACTCGGAGCCGCAGAAGGGTATATCAACGGTTACTGGTCGAGTGAGCATCTGGTCGAGCTGATCCGAATTTTGGCACGTAATCGCGAAATTCTGGATCGTATGAACCAGCATCCACTGGCGCAGGCCAGTCAGTGGCTACTCAAGGCATGGTATCAGTCACGCAAGAATTCGCTTTCCGGTAGCCGTAAAAACATTGCCGAGCACTATGACCTCAGCAATGACTTTTTTAAGCTGTTTCTGGATGACAGTCTGATGTATTCCAGTGCGGTGTTTAAAGATCCAGACATGAGTCTGGAACAGGCCTCTGAGCTGAAAAAAGAATTGATCTGTCAAAAGTTACAACTGAAACCGTTGGATCATCTGGTGGAAATTGGCAGTGGCTGGGGCGGTTTTGCCATTTACGCCGCCCAGAACTATGGCTGCAAGGTCACCACCATTACCATTTCACAGGCGCAATACGATGAAGCTGTGGCACGGGTACAGGCCGCCGGTTTGGCTCACCGGGTCAATGTGCAGTTACAGGACTACCGTACGCTGGAAGGCAAGTTTGACAAGCTGGTGTCGATCGAAATGATTGAGGCAGTAGGGGCAGACTATCTGCCGACCTATTTCAACAAATGCCGTGAGTTGTTGAAACCGAATGGTCTGGCCCTGATTCAGGCGATTACCATTGAAGATGCGCGCTATGAAAAAGCCCTGAAAACTGTGGACTATATTAAGCGTTACATTTTCCCGGGCAGTTTTATTCCGTGTATCAGCGTACTGACACAAACGGCTTCAGAACAGAAATTACGTTTAAAACAGCTCGATGATATTGGGCAGAGTTATGCCTTGACCTTATATCACTGGCGCAAACGTTTCTTGACGGCACGTGAGCAGGTTCTCGCGCTAGGTTTTGATGAATCGTTTATCCGGATGTGGGATTTCTATCTGTGCTATTGCGAAGGCGGATTCCGCGAAGGTGTGATCAGTGATGTGCATTTGCTGTTTGAAGCGAGTGCCTACTAGGCCAGAAGATTCACCCGCGAATCTCAGGAGTATTGCATGCAATGGTCACTATTATTCTATCTTGATTTAGGCATCATGTTGCTCTGCTGGCTGCTGTGTAGCCGGAATCGGCGTGCTGGTCTGGTAGATGCTGCATGGAGCTTTTGTATTCTGCTGAATATCCTGATCACCCTGTTGTTTTTCGCGCAAGCACCCTGGGCGGTTCGCTGGATACTTGGGCTGTGCAGTGCATTGTGGTTTGCACGGCTGAGTTGGCATTTGCTGCGCCGTTATGCGCAAGAAAAACAAGAAGACCGTCGTTATGCCAACATGCGCCGCGCGATGGGAGGCTATCAGCATCTGGGTTTTTTGCTATTTTTTATTTTTCAGGTAGGACTGTCAATTCTATTTTCAGCGCCAATAGTCAGTCTGCTGCAGCTTCCGGCTGAACAGTGGCAGAACGGTTGGCCGATTGCACTGGTCGTAGCTATTGTAGTGATGGCAGTCGCCTTTATCGGTGAAAGTATGGCTGATCAACAATTGTACCGTTTTAAACAAAACCCTGCCAACCAGGGCAAAACGCTCGATCAAGGTTTGTGGCGTTACTCGCGCCATCCCAATTATTTTTTTGAATGGTTGCACTGGTTTGCCTATCCACTAGTTGGATTGGCCGCTGGCATGTACTGGTTATGGATTTACCCGCTATTGATGTGGCTATTTTTGTACTACATCACCGGAATTCCATTCAGTGAGCAGCAGGCGTTAAGAAACCGGGGACAGAATTATCGTGATTATCAGTCCAGAACTTCAATCTTTATTCCGTGGAAACCCAAACAGTAGGTAACAGCATGGATTTTATGATTCAACAATCGCTCAAACTGATTGAGCAGGGCATTATTCCTGATCAGGCGATTCGTGCCGCAATTCGGACCTTGTGTAAAAAACGTCTGGCTCAGGAGGGACGTTATGATCCCGAGCGTGCCGCACAACGCTATATGCAGGTTTTGCAGGATCTGAAACGGAGCGCAATTGCGATTGAAACCGATAAGGCCAATGAACAGCACTATGAATTGCCTACGGCTTTTTTTCAGGCCGTACTGGGCAAACGCTTGAAATATAGCGCCTGTTATTTTGCCGACAAGCACACTTCTTTAAATGATGCTGAAGAGGCAGCACTCCGTCTGTATAGTCAGCGTGCCCAATTACAGGATGGCCAACAGATTTTGGAGTTGGGGTGTGGTTGGGGGTCATTCACCTTGTGGATGGCCGAGCATTATCCGAATGCGAAAATCACCGCGGTTTCTAATTCGGCGACCCAGCGTGAGTATATTGAAGCACAAGCCAAAGCGCGAAATTTCAATAACCTCACGGTGATCACTCAGGATGTCAATTTGCTTGAGCTGCCGGTAGAATCATTTGACCGTGTGGTTTCGGTGGAAATGTTCGAGCATGTGCGCAATTATGCAAAGCTGTTTGAAAAAATCCAGCGTTGGCTGAAACCTGAAGGGCGTTTGTGGTGTCATATTTTCTGCCATCGCTTTTTGCACTATCCGTTTGAAAGCAAAACAGAATATGATTGGATGTCACGCTACTTTTTCAGTGGTGGCCTGATGCCAGCAACCAGTACCTTTTTGCATTTTCAGCAACATTTACAGTTGGAACAGCATTGGCAATGGTCAGGCGAACATTACCAGCGCACAGCCAATGCCTGGTTGGACAATATGGATCAACAGCAACAGCATCTCAAACCGCTCTTCACCCAGATTTATGGCAATGACGCCCAGATCTGGTGGCAGCGCTGGCGGATCTTCTTTATGGCCTGTGCCGAACTGTTTGGTTTGGAGCAAGGTCAGGAGTGGGTGATCGGTCATTACCTGTTCCGTAAAAATGAACTGCTCACAGATTCAAAATAATGCTCAAGGGACGCCATCATGAAAATTGCAGCTCTACAGACCGCTAAGGTGTCGCGTCCCCTCAGCAAAATGTTTAATCGCTATTATTGGCTGCAAATCGGGCTGATCGCGCTGTCGATCATTATCGGATTGAGCTGTAGCGCCTGGGTAATTAAAGGCTCTCTGCTCAAGACCGCACTTGAGCAGGAGATGCAGCATTACTGGATGCGAGTAGAGCGTGATCCACAGGCGCCCTTACCGGATACCAAAAATCTGTATGGTTATCGCTGGATCGAGCAAAGACCCACACGCTTGCAGAGTTTAACGCTTGAGGAAGGCGTACATCGTATTTATATCGATGGAAAAGAACGGATGACGGTGTATGGAGAGCGTTATGGTCAGCATGTCTTATTGGTCTTTGGTGAAAGTAACGTCAACAAGTTGATTTGGCTGTTCGGTCTGGCGCCGCTGATGTTTAGCCTGATTGTGTTGTACAGTTTCTTATGGTGGTCGAATCGCCGTGCACGCCGTTACTTTTCTCCCATTACCCGTTTAGCCAATGCACTAGAACAGATTGATTGGGAACATCAGCTAAAACAACCCTCACCCTTTCAAGATATCAATACCGATGGCAATCTCGAAGCGGCTTACCTGAAACAGGCCTTGGAGCAATATCACGCCGTATTAATCGATTTTATTCGGCGTGAGCGGGAGTTTAGTGGCGATGTCAGTCATGAACTACGCACACCATTAACTATTTTACGTGGCAATGTTCAGCTCTGTCAGGCGCGTTATGGCCATGACCGTGCTTTAACGCGTTTGAGCAATACCATTGAAGACATGGAGTTGCTGGTGGATACCTTACTGGCGATTGCACGTAACACCACCAACACACTGACAGCCGAACACAGCAAAGTTTCGACCATCATTCAAGAACTGGTACAAGACCTGGCGCCTGTCGGACGCTCTAAAGGCATTGAGATTTTCTATACACTGGAGGAACCGGAACAGACAAGGTTACTCTATCCGTCCATGAGCAAAATGGTGTTTAGTAATATCTTGCGTAACGCATTAAATTACTCACAGGGTGCGACTGTTCAGATTTTACAGAGAAAAAACCAGATTCTGATTGCGGATGATGGGATTGGGATTGATCTGCCAGATGACAGTAAAGTCACAGAACTATCAGAAAGTCAGTCCCTGCTGAAGCCCAAAGGCCATGGTATTGGTCTGCAGTTGGTGCAGAAACTATGTAAACAGCTGGGATGGCGTGTGGAGCTGTTTGACCGAGAATATTATTTGAATATTCATCCCGAGCTGCAGTTAGCAGCTACATCTGGGCTGATTGTGGTGGTTTATCTGGCTCAGGACTGATCCTGATCCAGACATAAACGGAAACCAACACTGGATACAGTGTGAATCAATTTCTGCTCAAAGGGTTTGTCCAGCAGTTTTCTCAGATTATAGATATGGCTTCGCAACGCGTCGCTTTCCGGTTCCTCATCCCCCCAGAGCTCGGCCATAATTTCCTGTTTGCTGATCACTTGTGGGGAGTTGCGCATCAGAATTTTGAGTAATTTAAACTGGATTGGAGGCAATTCAATCTGTTTTCCTGCTCGGGTCACGTTTTGCAGGCGTTGATCCAGAATCAGGTCGTGAACCTGTAATTTGCTATTGGACACTTCTCCGAGGGCACGTTTAATCAAGGCTCGTATACGGACGACCAGTTCATTAAAATCGAAAGGTTTAACCAGATAATCATCGGTTCCGGCTGCAAAACCTCGCAGTTTATCATCCAGCGTATCGCGTGCGGTAAGCATGAGAACCGGCAATGATAAACCATGTTCATTGCGTAACCAGTGGCACAGGTCATAGCCGGAGCCATCCGGTAAATTGATATCCAATAACAACAGGTGATAGTGCTGCTGCTTGAGCAGGTTTTTTGCCGATTCTAGATTGCGCGCATGATCAACGACATAACCATGGGCTTCCAGGAACTCGCAAACGGTCGATGCCAGTTCATAATGGTCTTCAACCATTAAAATAAAATGATGGGTCATGGCTCACATCACGCTACGGTCAGTTCAGAAGTTGTTGTTTCAATTTAACATTAAACGGTTTGGAACCGAACCAGATTAAAAAATATTGATTGGCCTGTGCACTTTGTAGTGAACCCAGAATTTGCCGGTTGAGTGCAAGGGTTATGCGCTGTTGATCCTGCTGATAGGACAGGCTGTATAAATCGCCGGGTTTAACCGCTTTGTACCACTGCGTGATCCGGTGCAGCTCGGACTTTTCGGAAAAATTTTGCAGGTTGCGCTGTAAAAAATGCGTGGCTGCACGCTTAAAAGCCCAATCCGGTATGCTGTGGCTGTAGGCAAAATCGACCCGAATGGATTGGCGGTTCCACAGCTGTTGGCAATCTTCAGCAAAATAGCTGGCTCGACCAATCGTTTTTGTGCCGAGCTGTAAAGGGGCTGAACTACACTGTTGCAATCCGGCTGCATAAGCAGCAGATTGAACAGTGAATGCAGCCAGCCCCAATATGATTAGTGAGACTTTTTGAATGGTAGCAGCCATGAATAAACGCCTCCGACATATGGTAATGAACGGTATAAGCCATTGGTTGGGTCCCAGTAGTCTTGCTGGAAAATAATCTGTTGAGCCGGATTCACCTTGATTTCACTCATGCCATAGGACTGCATGGTTTTGTTTTTACCGAAGATTTTAAAGTCATAGGCCATATACCAGTGCACATAGGCAGAATCCTGATGATAAGTGGCACTGACCAGCTGCACATTGACATTGCTGACCCGCTGGTTCATCCCTTTAAAGTGCTGCATCAGGGCTGTTTTATGATTAAATTGTGATAGGGTGTCATTAATAAACAGCCGGTCTGCGTACAGTTGATCCACATTTTTTATGAAGGATGGGGTACCTAGGGTATTAAAAGTCGCAACAAAGTTTGTTCCGATTTGGGTGGCTTGCGTCTGATCAAGCGTAACACCCTGAATATTCTGTTTGGCTATACGATAATCTGAAGTTGAACTCGGCACGCTTTTACAGCCGATGAGTGATAGCACTGCCAACATTGGAATACTTAGTTTTTGCAAGGTCTTCATTTTTCACCTCCCTCAAGCATAATTTCATGAAAAGAAATTACGCAATTGGCTGTGAATGGAGTGTGAATGGGGCGGGAGTGAAGCGCTAGAAATGCGACTAAAGGATTAGTTGTCGATTATAGAAAAAACTTAAAAAGGGAAAGCTGTTCAAGCTGCATGGAAAAATCGACAGGATCAAGCTGATTAGTTTTTCGGGGAAGGAAAGCTTAAAAAAATGGTATGAGCTAACCTAACACTGATTTTTCTTAATGCTTGTATTAATTTATAAAACTGCAGATAAAAAAATACCCGCATAACGCGGGTATTTTCCAAACCAGTCAAAAAATATATGAGGGTAATGACCAGTTTTGTCCACTAGGAGCAGATTGTTGTTCTTATTAGTCAAGAACAATACTAGGACGGCAATTCACTTCGACTAAAGTATACAAAAACTGTCGGGATTGCAAGTGCTCTCTCGAATCACAAGCAAGAAAAATTGTAAAAATGCAACTGTGTCACCCGACATATAACGAGGAAAGATCGAAAATTTCTCTTATCTATTTGAAAATAAATCTCTTCATATTTCTTGCTGATCTTAAGTGAGCTTTTCTTCGGTAGATGTTTACATATTTAGGTAATTTTCAACTGTGCATTCATCGTAAAATGTTTGAAATATTGTGATATAAGTCATATTATTTTAATCAAGCAGGTAGTGGAGCACTGTTAAATGTTTCCGCTGACCGTTTTTAGTGTAGGGAGAGAAATCATGGAAAATACGGTTGTTGAACTCATCGCACCAGTACACTTAGAAAAACAAGGGTGTGCACCTATTGATTTTAATCCGGGCACACTATTTCGCGTAATTTTGGAATATAGAGAGAGCTTCTTGGTTAAAGCGGATAGTGGTTTCACTTTTATTCTACATACGCATCAAGAGAATAAAGTTTGGAAAAAATTTGCTTGCTAATGCACTGCATCTAAGTTGATTTTTATCGATACAAGGACCTTTAATTGGTCCTTTTTTATTGGTTTTACTGTAAATAGCCTAAGTATTTTAATGCCCATCTTTTGATTATTCAAATACGCCACATATAACTATGCTAATTTTAGCTTTATCACCAACCACTGTGCTTCATTATGGAATGGATCATCACTAAATATTTAATTACGGCGACTTTGGTGGTCGTGATTAGCGAAATTGCCAAACGCAGTGACAAGTTGGGTGGGCTGATTGCCGCATTGCCATTGGTGACACTTTTAACCCTGTTTTGGCTGTATTTTGAACGTCAACCAACCGAGAAAATCGCCAGTCATGCCTACTATACGTTTTGGTATGTACTGCCAACCCTGCCGATGTTTTTTGTGTTTCCGATGTTGTTAGAAAAATTTGGCTTTTGGGGAGCGATTGGGTTGAGTGTTGTCATCACCCTTCTCTGTTTTATCGGTTTGGCGTATGCGATTAAACCCTTCGGGATCGAATTGCTGCCTTAATGATTGATCTGTCTGGCCTTATAAGTCACAGGATTTTGCAGCAGAGTGCATTCAACTCGCTGAATAATCGTTATCATATCGGCAAGTGTAAGACAAAGTAGGACACATGTCATGAAGGATTTTAAGGCTGAAACATATATCGTGGATGATAATCTAGCAGATACGTTAACCTGGCTTTGCCATCATCAAGACAGTTTTGACTCCTTTCATTTTGATGTGCTGACTCAGGAACTTTCCGTCACTCATGCGGCGGGGACGGATGTGATCCGTCAGGGGAATTTTCTCAATGCCCGTTATGGGATTTTGATTACGGCTTCTTAAATAAAAATAGTCCTAAATAAAAAAGCCCGTTTATCACGGGCTTTTTTAAGGACAGGCCGATTATGCAGACATCGCATCTGTTGAAAGTGCAGCTACCGTCGGTTTAGCTTTTTCAGCGGTTAAACCCAGTTTGTTGAACAATTCACGGTCTTTGCCTTCACCCGCATTTGGTGTGGTCAATAATTTTTCACCCGAGAAGAGTGAGTTAGCACCGGCCATAAAAGCAAGCGCTTGATCAGAATCACTTAAAGATTCACGGCCTGCAGACAAACGGATATAGCTCTTCGGCATGATAATACGTGCCACGGCAATGGTACGGATCCATTCAATCACATCAAGTTTTTCGACATCTTGCATTGGCGTGCCTTCGATCGGAACCAGCATGTTGATTGGCACAGATTCCGGATGAATTGGCAGGGTCGCAAGCTCCAGCAGTAAACCAATACGGTCATCGCTGCTTTCACCCAGACCGACAATACCACCACTACAAACTTTTAGACCAGCTTGACGCACATGATCCAAAGTGTTCAAACGATCATCAAAGGTACGGGTACTGATAATATTTGAATAGTATTCGCGAGAGGTGTCCAGGTTATGGTTGTAGTAATCCAAACCCGCTTCTTTCAAGCGTTCAGCTTGTGACTGGTTCAGCATACCCAATGTCATGCAGGTTTCCATACCTAATGCCTTGACTTCGCGCACCATTTCCAAGACATAAGGCATATCGCGCTCATGCGGGTTACGCCATGCAGCCCCCATACAGAAGCGTGAAGAACCTGATTCTTTGGCTTCTTTGGCCTCTTCAATGACTTTTTCGACAGCAATACGTTTTTCAGCTTCTAATTTAGAATCGTAATGAGCCGATTGTGAGCAGTACTTGCAATCTTCAGGACATTTACCGGTCTTGATAGAAAGCAGTGTGCTGACCTGAATGGTATTCGCAGCAAAATGTTCGCGGTGGACACGTTGTGCTTCAAATACAAGATCTAAAAAAGGTTTTTCGTAGAGTGCTTGGATTTCTTCTCGTGTCCAATCATTTCTGAGCTGCATGATGAGTCCATTATTCCTTAAAAACTCCCCTGATATTAACCTTTTTCAGCAAAAACAGTAGGGCAAAATATTTCATAATTGTCGGTAAATGATAATTTATTCCGATGAGAGCCAAACCCTGTATAGAAATTAGGAATTGCTCAGTTAATCACAAAATTTTCTTACTGATACACTTAAACGTCTTTTTTTACTTTTCTTATGTGACTAAAAAAGAGAAAAATTTGTTAATAAAATGACAATTCTCCAATTTAACTGGTCATTTGGTTAAAGCTGAGGCATTGGGTTCATGATTTTTTCAAGATTGCAATTTCTTGTCCTGTTGCTGTTGTAAGGCCCAGTCAATATGCACATTCACAAGGTCATCATGCAGAGCTTTGCCTGAATCCAACTGTTGCATGATTTCTTCCGAGTACGGTGCATTGCCTAAACCAATAGCAATATTGCGTTTAAAACTCTGATAACCAGTACGTCGTAATGGGCTACCCTCAGTTTTAGCCAGAAAGGTGGCCTCATCCCATTGCCATAAGTCCAGCAGACTACTGTGATCTAGCTGGTGGCGTGGTTCAAAATCCGCGACGGTCGTGGTCTGTGCAAAACTGTTCCATGGGCAGATCAGCTGGCAGTCATCACAGCCAAAAACACGGTTACCAATACCGGCGCGTAATGCTTCGGGAATAACGCCCTGATATTCAATGGTCAGATAGGCAATACATTTTCGTGCATCCAACATATACGGCTCAACAATCGCCTGAGTGGGGCAAATGTCAATACAAGCAGTGCAGGAGCCACAGTGTGCCGTGGCGGGTTCATCAAAAGGTAATTCCAACGAGGTAAACAATTCACCCAAGACAAAAAAAGAACCGGATTTTTTATGGATCAGCAAGGTGTGTTTACCCGTCCAGCCCATACCTGCACTTTCGGCCAGTGATTTTTCAAAGATAGGTGCTGAATCGGCAAATGGACGTGATTCAAAATCACCGACTTTTTCCCGGATTTTGCTGGCCAATGTCTTTAAACGGCCACGCATGGTTTTATGATAATCCCGCCCCCGCGCATAACGCGCAATAATCCCGGCATTCGGTTCATCGGGCACATGCCGCGGTTGTGGACGTTCCACCAGATAATTCATGCGCACACAAATAATGCTTTTGGTGTTGGGAACCAGTAAGGTTGGGTCTGCACGTTTCTCCAGATTTTCCGAGAGAAAATGCATATCGGCTTGAAATCCCTGTTCTAAATATTTTTTTAGATGCGGGATTTGCGCTTGAGCATCCGGTTTGGCAATGACACAATCAGCAAAACCCAGTTCCAGCGCCTGAGCCTTAATCCAAGCTTTGAGGCTTTTAGGATCAATCTGTTCAATAGGAATATTTCGGGTTGCTTTAGATGCAGTCATAGACCAGTCGATGGAGAATAAAAAAATGCGTCAGCCAGTTTATCATAGCCGTGATGTGCAAGCATGGGAACGCCGCTGGTTTGCACAGCAAAACTCCTCATTTGGCCTGATGCAGCAGGTAGCTTGGCAGATTGCTCAGCGTTTAGAGCAGCATTTTCAGCATCATTCCAACCCAATCCAGCGCATCGCCGTGTGGTGTGGCCAGGGCAATAATGCCGGCGATGGGTATCTGGTCGGCTGTTATTTACAGCAACAAGGCTATCATGTGGAAATATTTGCTGCGCCGTTGGGGGAATCTGTTGATCTGCAACAGGCGCATGCTCAGGCCAGTGCTTTGGGACTGACCATTCATCCCCATTTTCAACCTGAACAGCCGTTTGATTGTCATATTGATGCGTTGTTTGGGATTGGCTTAAATCGAGAGTTGGATACAGGTTGGCAAACTGCCATTCAGCAATTCAATGTTCAATCGGGGATGAAAGTCGCGATTGATATTCCAAGTGGTTTGCAGGCCAATACAGGTATGCCTCTACCGTGTGCCGTCAAGGTCCAGCATACCTATACGGTGCTGGGCTTAAAAGCTGGATTGTTTACCGGACAAGGCAAAGAATATTCAGGACAGGTGAGTTGTATTTCCCTGATCCCAGCAGATCGTGAGTTACAGCCTTTAGCATATTTATCGCCACAGCAGATTCGATTGCCACGCCGTGAAGCCCATGGGCATAAAGGGAGTTATGGACATGTGCTGGTGGTAGGGGGGCATGCCAATATGGGCGGTGCCGTGATTATGGCGGCAGAAGCCGCATTTGCTGCAGGTGCAGGGAAAGTGACCATTGCCTGCGACGCAAAACATCATGCAGCCATTTTAGCCCGTGCCCCCAATATCATGCTGAAAGATCTAGATGCCTTATCGGATGTCGATCTGGATGAAGTATTAGTACATATTGATGCCGTCTGTTTTGGGATGGGGCTTGGGCGTGATGCTTGGGCCGAGGCACAATTCCAGCGCTGGTTTCCACGTTTGCTCAACAATGAGCAGCTAGAGGTGGTGCTGGATGCGGATGCCTTGTGGTTTTTAGCCATTCACCCCGAGGCTCAGCTCGCAGCACATATCTACGCCACTCCGCATTCAGGCGAAGCAGCACGGTTATTGAATAGCAGCGTGCAGCAGGTGGAGTCCGACCGGGCGCAAGCCATTCAGCAGCTGCAACAGCGTTATGCTGGGCAATGGCTGCTTAAAGGTGCCGGTAGCCTGATCTTGGAAAATGGCCAACTATGGATTTGTACTGCAGGCAATCCGGGGATGGGAACTGGTGGCATGGGAGATGTGCTGGCTGGGATGATTGCCAGTTTAAAGGCACAATTACACCAGCAGATTGCCTTACATGAAATTGTCACGCTGCATGCCCAAGCTGGAGATTGCTTGGCTGAACAGGGTATGCGAGGCCTGCAAGCCCATGAAATGAGGCAGGCGATTCAACAATTGGTGAATCGTTAATTGTGCGATTAGGTTTTAGCGCCGTCTGCTGCTGTTACGGCTACGGCCGCGTGCCATGCCGCCGAGCGCATTGAGTACCGCCAGTTTGGTCATACTGCCTGAAGCATGTGCATGACAGATTGCTGCAGCGAGGGCATCTGCCGCATCGGCTTGTGGTCGAATACTCAGATTTAGCAGTTTCATCACCATCATTTGTACCTGGTCTTTATCTGCCGCGCCGTAGCCCACAACCGACTGTTTAATCTGGCGTGCGGTATATTCCGCCACATCCAGATCCAGGTTGACCAGTGCTGCAATCGCAGCACCACGAGCCTGACCCAGTTTTAAGGCGGAATCCGGGTTTTGCGCCATAAACACTTGTTCTACGGCGGCTTCGGTTGGGCCATGGAATTTTACAATGCGTTCAATGCCGGCAAAGATGCGTTTTAAACGTTCCGGCATGTCGGTGCTTTCGGTGCGAATGGTTCCGGCATCGACAAAACGTAACTGCTGACCCTGTTTTTCAATGATGCCATAACCTGTTAAACGTGAACCGGGGTCGATACCAATAATAAGTGACATGCCAAGACTTTAAAAATACAATAACGCCCATATTGTTACATAACGGTATGAAAAAAGCTTGATGCTGAATTTGGCTGCCTTGATACTGAACTGAACCTTCTTCTTGAGATTAGACTTAGTTTTTACATGAATTTACTTCTTATCGTTGTACTTGGTGCGATTGCTGAAATTGCAGTTTGGATTGGCGTAGCGCAGTTCATCAGTGGCTGGTATGTCTTTTTCTGGTTTATTATCGCGTTTTTTATTGGCTTGAACCTGATTCGTTCGAGTACCGCGAATATCATGCCGCAATTACAACAAATGCAAATGACGGGTCAGTTGGGCAATGATCCTGCGGTGAGCAAAAAACTGGCCACTGCAATGGCTGGTTTTCTGTTGTTATTACCGGGTCTGATTACGGATGTTCTAGCCGTTTTAGTCATGATTCCAGGTGTACAAACGGTGTTTCGTAATGCCTTGATGAAAACTATGGCCAAACGTCAGCAAGCCATGATGGATAAAATGATGGGCGGTATGATGGGGGGAATGGGTGCGTCCGGTCAGGGTGGTAATCCGTTTGAAGAAATGATGCGTCAAATGCAGCAAATGCAAGGCCAGCAACGTGGTACAGATTCGAGCGTGATCGATGGTGAAGCACGTGAAATTACACCCGAAGCAAAAAAAATTGAAATGAAAGATGTGAAGTAGTTCATTCACACTAGACCATAAAAAAACCGAATCTAAGATTCGGTTTTTTTATTTTCTGTATTTTGTGCTTATGCTTTGGCAGGCAAATCAAACCAGATCATCAAGGCATTGTCACTGGCGATAATTTCGCTAGGATCAGCAAAGGCCAAGGCATCACCCGCATTGACCGTATATTCACCGATTTGAACCGAGCCTTCAATCAGATGGACATAATTCAAACCTTTGCTGGTTTGAATCGGAAGTTTCTGATCTTTCAAAAGATAAGCCGATTGAATCACCGTATCCTGACGGATAAATAACGGAGCCTCTTGTGTCGGCGCTACAATAGTGTGCCATTGGTTCGGTAAATCTTTAGGATTCAGCGCAATTTGCTGATAGGTTGGTTCAGCATCGCGGACATTCGGCAATAACCAGATCTGCAACAAATGGACGGGTTCATCTGTTTCATTGATTTCGCTGTGACGCACACCCGTTCCTGCACTCATCAACTGCCATTCACCGGCACGGATATGGCCTTGGTTGCCCATGCTGTCTTTGTGGGTAATCTGCCCGGACAATACACAGGTTAAAATTTCCATGTTGTCATGTGGATGCGTGCCAAAACCGTTATGTGCTGCAATGGTGTCATCATTAATCACGCGTAGTGCGCTCACGCCCATAAAGCGTGGATCATACCAGCTGGCAAAGGAAAAACTATGATAAGTTTCGAGCCAGCCTTCTTTGACATGGCCACGGTCGGAACTTTTATGCAAATAGGCGTTCATCAGAAATCCCCTCGGCTGGTGGGTCTAAACCCGTTATTGATGTGTCTAACCTTATTATGACGAAGGACAAAATCAGTGCCTATAGGTATTCATGCAATGTTTTGTTCTGTTTTTAGAATGATGCTATGTCTGTGTGCTGATACGAACAAATCTGAAAATGCTATGTAGCTCAAGTGTATTGTATAAAAACCAGACCGTTCTTGAGATTTATACACAGTCTGTGCAGAGAAGCCCGTTATAATAGCTTAACTCCAAGTTCCGTTCCGATTAGCAGGATTTACCATGCCGCATATTTTCCCCGCAGACGCCAACATTACTTGTCCTTTTTGCCAGCAGGCAGTGATTGATTGGCAGCAGGAACAGTATGTGCAGCCGTGTGAACATACTTTATACATCGCGATGGATTTGGGCTTTGAGTTTATCAGTGATCGGTTTGAAGCAGCCTTGACACAGAGCGTGGATGATATCCATGAAGATCCTGAAATGAATATTCCTGCAACATTAGCCAGTGCAAATTATGTGGTCGAACAGCAGATTCAAGCTGAGCTGGGTATCGAGGGCATGTACCGTTATCTCGGATTTAGCCAGCATTAAGTTTTTGCCTGTTTTGAAGAATTAAATCCTGATGTCTCTGTTATTAACCATTTCGATATTGCACTTTGTCGCACAGTTGAGCCCGGGTCCGGATGTGCTATTGATCGCCAAAAGTGCGGCATCTAACACTCGTGCTAATACGCTGAAAATCATCTCGGGGATTTCTGTCGGGATTGTGGTTTGGGTCGTGCTGACCTTATTGGGCTTTACGGTACTGATCGAGCAATGGCCTTGGATCCAGCAGCTCCTGATGCTGTTCGGCGGCTTTTTCCTGGCAAAAATGGGTTGGGGGATGTGGCAGGCCGGACGTGCGACATTGCAACACAACACGGTTTGGCAAGAAGGGAAAGTGCAAGCAGCACAAAATTACTTTGTGTTGGGTTTGTTGACCAATCTATCCAATCCCAAGACACTGATTTACTTTAGCAGTGTGTTTTCTCTGGCACTGAGTTCATCTGCATCGGAAAGTATCAAACAGCAGCTTGCTGTGCTTATACCACTGCAGACGTTTCTGACCTTTGTGCTGTTTATGTGGATTATGTCTTTACCTCGGATTAAGACACTTTATCAGCGTTCAGGAGGCTATATTGATCTGATCTCGGGCGCATTATTTATGATGTTTGCCCTGTGGCTATGGCTAGATGTGCTGAAAGCCTTGTTTTAATCCTGAGTTTTTTCGATGCCTTGTTGTTTAGTTTGGTCACTTGGTACTGGATGACCATTTGTTTCGTGATGTGTCGGGATCGACTTTTCACTGTAGCTATGTGGTGGCAGGCTGGTCTGCTGATTTTCCGAATGGGCATAACGACGACTACGGTTTGCACGCTCACGAAAACCGCCTTTATTAATTAACTGTGTCATGTTTTGACCTCATTGATACTTCTTTGTCAGTTTAGCAAATCTTGCTTTGGATGCGTTTGAAAATTGTGTGGAGGCTGCTGTAACTCCTGAGTTGGGAACAGTAACGGGACTTTATTTGGTGACAGATAATGCTTTGATTCTGATGTCATCAGCTCGACATAAAATGGTTTTATATTGCGACGCGCGGATTACAAACTTTCACAGAAGCACCATGGATAATCAAGTCAGTCATTTCTATAGTATAAGTAGTGTAAAAATAATAATAAATCGACGGACAAAGTAGGAGGCTCCCTATGTTGTACCATCAATATCGTTGTGCTTGCTGCAATAGAGTTCTGGCTGCGACGGATAAGGAATGTCCAGAATGTGGCTCCCATACCATTCGTAGCCCTTATGGTTTCTGGATCTTTTGTATGGCTGCCTGTTTAGCGGTAGCTGTGGTATTTCAGGTCGTGCGGGTTTATTTTCAGGGTCATCAAGATACTCCACCCACACAACAGACTATCCTGCAGATCTTGAATCAGGAACGTTCTAATCAGTAGCCTAATAAAACCCTGCGCGGTGCTAATCGGCAGGATTTTTTAGTTCCGCTAGCCATTCACTGTATAAAGTTACAGGGGGGCTTGATTGATGCGTGATAAAGACTCATTCACTTCGAAAATCTTACCGCGTATGTTTTGTATGCCAAAACTTTGTAAACGCGCTGTATGCATCTCCAAGTAATTTTTTGCATGTTCCTGAGTCTCAAATAAATAGATGCCACCCGCTTCACTGGTTTCACTGTTTTCTGTCCAGATTTTCCAGAGCAGACCAGGTTCCTGATTAATGCTTTCTGCGAGGGGGCGATAGGCTTCGGCCATCTCTTGCTGGAAAGGTCCATGACTGGGAAAATCAACTTGTAATAAAACGGCCATCTTTATGCTGCTTTTGAAAGAACGATTATTTGTGAATACTCAATCTGTGTGTTTTTATCAATAAAAAAACCCGCAATTGCGGGTTTTTTCTACAAAGAAACTTACAGACCAGCAGAGGCTTTAAGCGCTTCCACTTTATCGGTTTTTTCCCAGGTAAAGGCGGTATCTGAACCTTCACGACCAAAATGGCCATAAGCTGCTGTTTTACGGTACATCGGCTGAATCAGGTTCAGCATACGGGTAATGCCGTAAGGACGTAAATCGAAGTGTTCGCGAACCAGTGCAATAATCAGTTCTTCATCCACTTTTGCGGTATTAAACGTATTGATTGAAATTGAGGTTGGCTCAGCAACACCAATCGCGTAAGACACCTGAATTTCACATTTATCTGCCAAGCCAGCAGCGACAATATTTTTAGCCACATAACGGCCTGCATAGGCAGCAGAACGGTCCACTTTAGAAGGGTCTTTACCCGAGAATGCGCCACCGCCGTGACGTGCCATACCGCCGTAGGTATCTACAATGATTTTACGGCCTGTGAGACCGCAGTCACCCACTGGACCACCAATCACAAACATCCCGGTCGGGTTGATGTGGAATTTGGTATCCGCATGGAACATGTTGGCAGGAATCACCGGCTTGATGATTTCTTCAATCACGGCTTCTTTAAGCTGAGCCTGAGAAATTTCAGGGTCATGCTGCGTTGAAAGTACCACCGCGTCTAGACGTACAGGCATGCCATTTTCATAAGCAAATGTCACCTGACTTTTCGCATCTGGACGTAACCACGGCAATGCACCATTGCGACGAAGTTCAGCCTGTTTTTCCATTAAGCGATGCGCATAGGAAATAGGCGCTGGCATTAAGACATCCGTTTCACGGCTGGCATAACCAAACATCAAACCTTGGTCACCGGCACCTTGATCTTCCGGCTTTTGGCGATCCACACCTTGTGCAATTTCAGGTGACTGTTTGCCAATCATGTTGATCACGGCACAGGTAGAACCATCAAAACCAAGATCAGAATGGTGATAGCCGATACCATTCACGGTTTGGCGTACAATCGCTTCAAAGTCAACGTTGGCAGTTGTAGTAATTTCACCCGCAAGGACAACTGCACCCGTTTTAACTAGGGTTTCACAAGCAACCCGTGCATAAGGGTCTTCTTTTAAGATTGCATCCAAAATAGCATCACTGATCTGGTCAGCCATTTTATCTGGATGGCCTTCGCTTACAGATTCCGAAGTAAAAACAGCGTACTCGCGCATGAAAGTCCTATCACAGTTATTTCAAAAGACGCAATATGTTACATCGAGTTAGACTTTAGGACTAGCTTATCCTGACTAAATTAGATGAATTAATTTCAAATTGAATGCATTTTAAATGCTATGGCGATCTGAGAAGGCTGGATCGAGTTGATAATTTCAGAACAAAGAGAGGGTATTAAAGGCACTCCATAGAATGAGGATTGTGTAATTTATAGCCTTAAAGGCTAAATTCCAGTCTTTTAATGGCTGTATTCATTTCTTCATTTTTCCCAATAAATTAAGCTGAACAATATTCAGTTTGATTGAGCCATCAATAAAAAATCTTATTTTAAAGTCCATTACAGAGCTGAAGTCAAGTGCAGATTTTCTTTTACCCTGTGTTAGATTTTCGACGTCTGATTTTATAGAAACTGAAAAAAACCGTACTATTGAGCAGTCTAGGCTTTACCCTTTAAGCATTTTTTAAGACAATAGACGCAATTTTTGAATTCTTCGATTCATATTCTCTTTAAACGTTGATTTGGAATCTGACCTATGACGACCCCTTTGAACGAACGTCGTATTGCAAATGCAATTCGTGTACTGGCTATGGATGCTGTGCAAAAAGCCAACTCAGGACATCCAGGTGCACCGATGGGGATGGCAGATATCGCTGATGTGGTTTGGCGTGAATTCCTGAATCATAACCCAAGCAACCCGCAATGGGCGAACCGTGACCGTTTTGTGTTGTCGAATGGCCATGGCTCAATGCTGCACTATGCACTTTTGCATTTGACCGGTTATGAGCTTTCGATTGAAGACTTAAAACAGTTCCGTCAACTCCACTCAAAAACACCAGGACATCCTGAATACGGTTATGCGCCAGGTGTGGAAACGACGACAGGTCCTTTAGGTCAAGGGATTGCCAATGCAGTGGGGTTCGCTTTAGCTGAAAAAACACTGGCAGCACAATTCAACAAAGATGACTTGAGTATCGTCGATCATTACACCTACTGTTTCCTAGGTGATGGCTGCTTGATGGAAGGGATTTCACATGAAGTCTGTTCATTGGCGGGTACTTTACAGCTGGGCAAACTGATTGCTTATTATGATGACAACGGGATTTCGATTGATGGTGAAGTCGAAGGCTGGTTCTCTGACGATACCCAAAAACGTTTTGAATCGTATGGCTGGCAGGTCATTCGTGTCGACGGTCACGATGCTGAAGCCATCCGTCAGGCGACTGTTGCAGCGAAAGCAGAAACGAAGAAACCAACGATTATTATCTGTAAAACCATTATCGGTTTAGGCTCTCCGAACAAACAAGGTAAAGAAGACTGTCACGGTGCACCACTGGGTAATGACGAAATCAGCTTGACTCGCGAAGCATTGGGTTGGAAGGATGAGCCATTTGTGATTCCTGCTGACGTGTATGCAGCATGGGATGCGAAAGCCAAAGGCGCAGAAACTGAAGCAGCCTGGAATGAACGCTTTGCGCAATATCAAGCGAAATATCCAACTGAAGCAGCCGAATTGCAACGTCGTCTTTCAGGTGAATTGCCAGCCGATTTTGTCGCAAAGGCCGATGCCTACATCGCTGAAGTCAATGCAAAAGCTGAAACAATTGCGACCCGTAAAGCTAGCCAAAATGCGATTCAGGCTTTTGCACCGGAACTTCCTGAAATTCTAGGTGGTTCTGCTGACTTAGCCGGTTCTAACCTGACCCTTTGGAAAGGTGCGCAAGGTGTACAAGATAACCCTGCAGGCAACTACGTACACTATGGTGTGCGTGAGTTTGGTATGACCGCGATTGCGAATGGTGTTGCATTGCATGGTGGTTTCATTCCTTACGTAGCCACCTTCCTGATGTTTATGGAATATGCGCGTAATGCGGTACGTATGTCGGCATTGATGAAACAGCGCGTGATTCACGTGTATACCCATGACTCTATTGGTCTAGGTGAAGATGGCCCGACGCATCAGCCAATTGAACAGATTGCCTCACTGCGTGGTACACCGAATTTGAACACTTGGCGTCCAGCAGATACGGTTGAAGCAGCAATTTCTTGGAAATCCGCTTTGACGCGTTCAGAAGGCCCAACGGCTCTTATCTTCTCTCGTCAGAACTTGCCATTCCAGACGCGTACTCCAGCACAAATTGAGAATGCGGCGAAAGGCGGTTATGTCTTGGCTGAAGAAAAAGGCGAATTGAAGGCAATCATTATTGCGACAGGTTCAGAAGTTGCCTTGGCGATGGAAGCTTATGCACAGCTTGACGGTGTGCGTGTTGTATCTATGCCGTGTGCTGAAGAATTTATGAAGCAAGATGCCGCATATCGTGAAGCAGTATTACCAGCTGCGATTCGTGCACGTGTTGCAGTTGAAGCAGCGCATGTGGACTACTGGTGGAAGTTTGTAGGTCTGGACGGCAAAGTTATCGGCATGACGACCTATGGTGAGTCTGCGCCAGCCAAAGATCTGTACCAGTACTTTGGTATCACGACTGAAGCTGTGGTTGCGGCAGTGAAAGAATTAACAGCGTAATCGACTGTGAGTGTGAAGACGCCCTTCGGGGCGTTTTTTTATGCAAAGGATTTTTGGTTTTTAAATAGTGTAACCAAATCCATACACAGTACTACAGCGACCTAGAATAAGAGGATTTAAATTGGGACAATAAATGCTGAGTTAATCACATGCAGCAAAAAATGATGTTCTATATTTAAAACGATCTGTTTTATCTATGACAATGAAATTCAAACCATAATCTCTAAAATAAGCACTATTGATAAATTCTTCGATGAGATAACACAATGACTTCTTTAAAAGCTTTAGGTCTAGGCCTAGCAGTCGCAACTGCAACAACATTCACCTTCGCAAAGCCAGTAGCATATCAGATTGATCCGACTCACACGGCCACAGTGTTCTCTTGGAGCCATTTCGGTTTCTCTACACCATCTGCAAACTTCTCTGATATTCAGGGTACGATCAATGTGGATAATGCTAAACCATCTAATTCTTCAGTGAATGTAACCATTCCATTGTCAAGTCTGAATACCAACGTAAAAGCGTTGGATGAGCATTTGAAAACTGCGGATTTTTTTGATGCGGCAAAATATCCAAACATCACTTTCAAAAGTACTAAGGTGCAGCCTGTAGGTAAAAACAAATATAAAATTACGGGTGACTTGACTATTAAAAATGTGACCAAGCCAGTAGTTTTGAATGCTGTATTGAATAAACAAGGCGAACACCCAATGACCAAAGCACAGGCCATCGGTTTCAATGCAACAACTTCATTTGACCGTTCTGCATTTGGCGTAGGTGCTTATGTGCCAAACGTAGGTGATAAAATCACGGTAAACATCACTACCGAAGCTTCTGTACCGGCACAAAAATAAGCGGTTCTAGTGGCTCAAAAAAGCACCCAATCGGGTGCTTTTTTATTGGTGAGTAAATTATGCCGACGTACTGATCTGCTCCAGAAAACCTTGAATAATGTGTTTGGCCTGTATTTCTAATGTTGCAGCATAACGCTGGTTATCTGCACGCAAGGCTGGAATAGAAATCTGTGCCTGGCGTAATTCACAATGATGGCCGATCAGCCATTTTTCCAAGTATTCTTCCGCAACTTCTAAATGAAACTGTAAGGCTAGAATGGTGTGACCGACCTGAAAGGCTTGATGGGAATAAAGTTCTGTTCCTGCCAGTAAAGTTGCCTGCGCGGGAAGGTCAAAAGTATCGCCATGCCAGTGTAAGACAGGGGTATTTTGTAAAGCCTGGAGCGGGTTGTCAGCTACCGGCAACAGGTTAAGATTGCTCCAGCCAATTTCTTTCTGTGTTCCGGCATATACCCGTGCACCTAAGGCATGTGCAATCAGTTGGGCACCCAGACAGATCCCGAGTGTTGGCAGATTTTGTGCCAGCCGTTTTTTTAATAACTCAATTTCCGCGCTGAGAAACGGGTAATCAGTATGATCATAAACCCCGATCGGGCCACCGAGAATAATGGTTAAACCCTTAAATTCGAGAGCCTGACGTAGATCATCTACCCCCGCTTCAAAATAACGTACCCGGTAGCCGAGTTGGTAAAACAGGTCTTCAAGGGAGCCTAAATCTTCAAAAGCCAGATGCTGAATGGCATAAATTGTTTTTTGAAAGCTAGATGGTGTCATGGGATCAGCACAATAAAAAACTTGCTTTCACCTTAAGCAAAAGTTCGAAAAAAACCAACCTGATTTTAATCAACGGGAAATATCTTAAATAAAATATTAAAAAATATATTATAAAATTGTATAATAAATAAAATTTCAACCTGCTCAGGTAAGAAGATCATGTCCTATCAAGAATTGACCCATCATATTTCCAAGAATTTGAAACACATGCATAAAGAATCACCGGATTTGATGCAGAGCTTTCATTCATTGAGTCAAAATGCATTGAAAGCGGGGGTATTAGATCCCAAAACCAAAGAATTTATTGCACTGGCGATTGGGGTGGCGAACCGTTGTGATGGCTGCATCGGTTTTCATACCAAAGCGCTGGTGAAACTGGGTACCAGTTTTGAAGAATTAACGGAAGTGTTGGGCGTCGCTGTTCTGATGGGTGGTGGACCTTCATTGATGTTTGCAGCAAATGCTGTCGAGGCATTTCACGAATTTACAGCATTACAACAACCAACTGAATAAGAATGCTCGATTGAGCAAAGTCAAAAACCGGATGGAAGTTTCCATCCGGTTTTTTGTGGCGTTCTCACTGAAGCAATCAGAAGAAACCGGCAGGTTTGGTTGAATAGCTGACCAACAGGTTTTTGGTTTGTTGGTAATGATCCAGCATCATTTTATGGTTTTCACGACCGATACCTGATTTTTTGTAACCACCAAAGGCAGCATGCGCTGGATAAATGTGATAACAGTTGGTCCAGACGCGACCGGCTTCAATTGCACGCCCTGCACGGTAGGAGGTATGCGCTGAACGTGACCAGACACCGGCGCCGAGACCATAAATCGTATCGTTGGCAATTTTGATGGCTTCATTAAAATCTTTGAACGTCGTGACGGAAAGAACGGGTCCAAAAATTTCTTCCTGGAAGATTTTCATGCTGTTGTTGCCTTTGAAAATCGTCGGTTCGATATAGAAACCGCTACCCACTTCCTGACGTGCGCCACCACCAGTCAGCACTTGTGCACCTTCATTGCGTCCTGTGGCGATACAGCCAAGAATTTTATCTTGCTGTTCCTGAGAGGCTTGTGCACCAATCATGGTTTCTGTATCGAGTGGATGGCCAGTTTTGATGCGTTTTACCCGTTCAATGGCTTTTTCCAGGAATTGATCCGCAATGCTTTCCTGAATCAGTGCACGTGAAGGGCAGGTACAGACTTCACCCTGGTTCAGTGCGAACATGGCAAAACCTTCGAGGGCTTTGTCCAGATAGTCATCGTCTTGTGCCATGACATCTTCAAAGAAAATGTTTGGAGATTTACCACCGAGTTCCAGCGTGACCGGAATGATATTTTCTGTAGCATATTGCATGATCAGCTGACCGACCTGAGTGGAACCGGTGAAAGCAATCTTGGCAATGCGCGGGTTGGTTGCCAGTGGACGGCCAACCTCAACCCCGTAACCATTGACGATGTTCAGAACACCTGGCGGTAACAAATCCTGGATCAACTCAACCAATACCAGAATACTGACAGGCGTTTGTTCTGCCGGTTTGAGCACAATACAGTTTCCTGCAGCCAAAGCCGGTGCCAGTTTCCATGCAGCCATCAAAATCGGGAAATTCCATGGAATAATCTGGCCGACAACACCCAAAGGCTCATGGAAATGATAGGCAATGGTGTCTTCATCCAGCTCAGAAATACCGCCTTCCTGTGCACGTACACAGCCAGCGAAATAACGGAAATGATCAATCGCCAGTGGAATATCGGCAGCCAGTGTTTCACGGACAGGTTTACCATTGTCCCAAGTTTCTGCAACAGCCAACAGTTCCAGATTCGCTTCGAGACGATCGGCAATTTTTAACAGCATGTTTGAGCGGGTGGTGGCCGATGCCTTGTTCCAGCTGATTTTTGCTTTGTGGGCAGCGTCCAGTGCCAATTCGATGTCTTCAGCTGAAGAGCGCGGAACTTTGGTAAACACTTTACCATCGACAGGGGAAATGTTGTCGAAGTATTCTCCTTTCACAGGAGCGACCCATTCACCCCCAATAAAATTTTCATATTGAGCTTTAAACTGAACTTTTGAGCCAGGCTGGTTCGGATCGATATAACGCATAGCAATATTCCTTTATTTATAATTTATAGCTGGAGTCAACCTACAGCTTTGGTATAAGGTACTTTCGTACATTATTGGATTAGCATAATTAAAAGAAGGTAGGAGAAAGGTAGGAATCAGGGGTTTAAAACAAGGAATGTGTAAATGTTTACGAAAAATGAATTACAACAGCAGCGTGAACGCATTGAAAACCTGCGGCAGCAACTCAGCGTATCACCCAGCCATGCCCAACAGTTAGGCCAGAGTATTGCAAGCTCATGGCAACGTTCAGTCACGGCTGAAATTCCTCAAGACCGAGTGGCAGCCCCTTTGCTGGAAAGTCGAACGCAACATACCCCCACTGCGCTCGAAATCGCGATTAGCCATTGTGCGCAAGATTTAAGGCATATTGCCGAGCAGTCCTCGATGGTCGTGGCGATCGGTGATGTTGGCAGCACCATCATTTGGAGTGCACCGAGTATGCAGATGCGCAGCGCTGCGGAGCGGGTACATTTTGTAGAAGGTGGACAGTGGCGAGAGGAACTGGTGGGAACCAATGCGTTGGCCTTATCGTTAAAAACCCAGCAATCGAGTTGTGTGTTTTCCAACGAGCATTTTATGCGCTCTGTACATGACTGGGTCTGTTATGCGGCTCCCATTCTGGATCCTTATTCCAAGCAGGTTTTGGGGGTCATTGACTTATCCACGACCTGGAATCAGCATAACAGTCTGGGTCTGCTGGCGGCTGAACGTTGTGCTTCAATCGTGCAAACGGCCTTGCTTGAGTATCAGAAACAGCAGCTCTATATTCGTGCATTTGCAGTGCCGCAGGTATTGTTTAATGGTAAAACACTGGTGTTGACGCCACGTCAGATCGAAATTCTGACCATCTTGGCACTCTGCCCGCAAGGCATGAGTTTAGACCATTTGCATCAGGCACTGTATGGCGAGCGCAAGGTCAGTATCGGGACATTGAAAGCTGAAATGTCACAACTACGTGAAGTATTGGGAGGCATGTTGGGTTCGCGTCCATACCGCCTCTTGGTAAATGTTGAAGCCGATTTTTTACAGGCTGAACGCGCGCTGGATGCAGGTTATATTGAGTCTGCATTAAAATTGTGTACCGGTGTGTTTCTGGCAAAAACGGAAAGTCCCTTCCTGTGTGCTTGGCGTGCTTGCTTGGAATCCCGACTGAGTGATGCGATCTATAAGGCTCAGGAAACCGATGTACTGCTTAAGCATGTGGCCCATTTTCCTGAAGCCATCGATGCGGTCGAGCGTTTGATTGAGCTGCTGCCTCTAGAACATCCGGCTCATCAATGGCTAAATAAATACCAGCAGGATATTTAAGCGTGGCTTACAGTTTTTTGTTGCTCAGCCAGCTAAATAATTGCTGGTACACCCAATCTCGAACAGTAGGGCCGGAAAGCACCAAATCATGCATGCCATTGTGAATTGTCATTACAGTGACATCACCTTGTAATTTATTTGCCATGCGTTCAATATCTTTAACATCGAGAATCAGGTCGCTTTTTTGTGCCTGAATGCCCCATTTTTTCGGAAAATAGCTTTGATGGGCATGCATCACCAGCGTTGGAACAGGTAGGTGTAGGCCATGCCGTAATTCCTTCTGCGCCTCATGGATAGCATGAATAAAACCCAAGCTGATACTCGAATATCTTTTCGGTTTCCACAAGATATTAAAATCCCATTCACCATGAAAATCCCGATGCAGGCTTGGCACATACCAGATGTTTAAACCACTCGGCACCCGTACATTCGGTAAGTGTGCACCGAGTTTACTCAGTAATGGAAGGCCAACTTTTTTCTTGAGCAGATTGACACTGAAATCATAAAACGGACTATTAAGCCAGAGTGCCTTGATCAACGGATGGAACGGATGGTGTGCAGCATAAAGGGTACAGATTAAGCCACCTGTCGAGTGGCCCGCCAAGATCACCTGATCATGGCCTTCTTCTCCGATAATCTGCAGGGACTTGCTAATTTCGGGATCATATTCCCGCAGGTCATGGACGGTAAACAGGGTCTGGTGCGCCCGTTTGGAACGGCCATATTTGCGTAAATCCAAGGCGTAAAAGTCATAACCTTGCTGGTTAAAACGTTCGGCCATTTCGGTCTGAAAAAAATAATCCATGAAACCATGGATATACAGTACGGCTTTAGTGCTGGCGATCGTGCCTTTCTTACGGATGAGGGTTGCGACAACAGGACCGTCGTAGTCATCTGGAAAATGCAGGGTTAGCTGCTGGTAGCCATCACCCAGAATGTCAGTATGGTAGCGTGGAGTATGCGGTGTTTCGGTCATGTCTGAGAGTCGTGTCCTGTCGATACCGCTTCATCCTTCAATAAACTCCTCTTATTGTCAATTGTTGCTTGTATCTGAGCCCAATAAAAAAGAGGGAAGATCACCAGAATGATCTTCCCCAAAAAAGTAAGTCACAAGTAATAGGAGGAGAGTAGACTTACACCGCCGCTTTTAAAATATTGACCACTTGGCCATGAGGTTTGAGGGCTGCCTTGAAGATATTGACCACTTGGCTGTGATTCGCTTTACGTGGATTAGTCAGCATGCAGGCATCCTTTTGGGCATTTTCCGCCATAATGCTCAGATCTTCCTCTTTCACGCCCAATTCAGCGAGACCTGATGGAATACCAATTGAGCTAGACAATTCACGGATGGCATTAATTGCAGCATGCGCAGCTTGCGTCACTGTCATCTCCTGAGTATTGACGCCCATCAATTCAGCAATTTTGGCATAACGATCCGGGCAGGCAATCAGGTTGAATTCACAGACATGCGGTAATAGGATGGCATTACACACGCCGTGTGGCAGGTTATAGAAACCGCCCAACTGGTGTGCCATCGCATGGACATAACCCAGAGAAGCATTGTTGAACGCCATACCGGCAAGGTACTGTGCATAACTCATGGCATCACGTGCTTCAAGATTTTCACCGTTTGCGACGGCTGGACGTAACCACTCACTGATCATGCTGATGGCTTTTTCGGCACAGGCATCGGTAATTGGATTGGCAGCTGTCGAAACATAAGCTTCAACCGCGTGCGTGAGGGCATCCATACCAGTCGCCGCCGTTAAACCGGCTGGTTTTGCGATCATCAGTTTTGGATCGTCAATCGCGATCAGCGGGGTACAGCGCCAGTCGACAATTGCCATTTTGACATGCGTGTCGGTGTTGGTAATGATACAGAAACGGGTCATTTCTGAAGCGGTACCCGCGGTGGTATTCACGGCAATCAGTGGTGTCATTGGGACTGAGCTTTTATTGATACCTTCGTAGTCGCGAATATGACCACCGCCAGCAGTCACCAAACCAATGCCTTTGGCGCAGTCATGCGATGAACCACCACCTAGAGATACGATGAAATCACAGCCATTCTCATTGTAGGCGTTGACGCCGTTATGGACGTTAGTGTCTGTCGGGTTGGGTTCAGCTCCCGGGAAAATGTGACTGTCGACACCGACAGCAGATAGATATTCTGCAATGGTATGTGCAACACCAAATTTATACAGGCCTTCATCTGTGACGATGAGTGCTTTTTTTGCACCTAAATCGCGTGCTTTGTTACCAATTTCTTTGGCACATCCTGGGCCAAAGAGTGATACACATGGAATATAAAAACCATTGGTTTGATCTGCGATATTTTTAAAAGCCATGAATCTTTCCTTCTTCCTTCGTTGTTATTTGACAGGTGACCCTCACCTTGAAACCTAGTATTGAGTCTGGCAGATGATTTGCCTACCTACCAAAGACCTACCATTCACAAATGATTTGAAGAAGGGAAATAAAATCAAAATAAAACAGATGGTTGTTTGAATAATAAAAATGAGTTGCTGCGTAAAATTGCATAGTCGGCGCTTTCTTGTCACACTGCTCACGCCCTTTCACTCCTTCAGGCCAGAGCCATGCACCATGCGCTATCTACCACAGCTCATCAGCAGATTTGCCAGCAGCTGTTGGCCATCGTGCCTGACTTTGCTCAGATTTATCAGGAACAATGGCAATGGCTCCATACACTGCATGCCGAACGACTATATGAGCGGGTCGTGCCCCGAACGCTAGCGCTGCTGGATGGCTGGCTGCAAATTCGACTTTGTGAAACGGCAGGGCAGGCAATCGTGTGCGTTGAGTGCTGTTTTGCTGATAAAAATCCTCAATATCTGGTTGATTTTTTTCTGAATGAATTAGCCTTTCTGACCGGTGATCGGCAACCCCAACATTCACTGTTTTTAAAGACCAAAGCTCAACGCTTACGTCAGGCTGTGATTGAGCAGGTTTTTATCTGGATTGATGGCGAGGCTCGGGTAGAGACTTTTTTCCAGAACATGACGCTACAACAGGCACAACAGATTGATCGGTTGATGATCACGGCTGGCTATTATGCGCAGCCGTATCTGCAGTTTGCCCTCGAACAACATCAGTCGATTCCGCTAGACGTGATGATGAATTTCAAGCATATGTGTCTGATCAATTCAGTTCTGGGTGATAATTTTTTACCGGTGCAACACATCATGCCGGATTATGATCGATTGTGCCTCTTTGCAAAGCAATGGCTCGGTGCACGTTGGTTTCGGGTATTGAAGTTGCTGTTTCCGGAACGTTTTACTTTGCAGCAGTGTATCCAAATGCAAGATTCGTTGCAGCGTTTGCTACAATTGGTGGATCAGCACAATACGCTGTTGGGCTTTGTCTTGCAGGTGCAACCGCAACATTGGTCGAATGATGAATTGTTGGCTAAAAAACATTTTTTAATGCCGAGTGAGGACTGGTGGCTACCGGAAGTTGGTAATCACGCTTTATTTCAGTCCAGTCGCGCCGTGAACTGGCTATACAAGCAGGATGCCATCGTGCTGGATTGGATCAGTCAGCATTTATCGCATACCGGGGTACGCTATGCTGTCACGGCGTGCAGTTTCCTCGATACCCGAGGGGTGGCACCACAGGTAATTTTGCTGACCCTGCGTCATTTTCAGCATGTCATGGTCAGTTTATGGCTGCAGCGCTGTCGGCAGCTCGCTCTGCAGGAAGGTTGGTTTGAACATCCTGATAATCAGCAGTTTGCATTGTATGGTCAGAATGGCATAACAGCAAACCGTCGCCTGATTTCACCTTCAGCGTTGTATTTGCAGGAGTGGTGGCAGTTACTGCAGCTGATCCATCCTGATTCGCAGCAGATATTGAAACAACTGTATCAGCCTCTGAGCCGGATTATGCAGGCTTACATGCAGCATGTGCAGGAAATTACCCATTTACTCCCGATTGAATTACTGGATTTTCTTGAGCCGCGCCAGCAACAGGACCCAGCTTTTTTTCGTTGTTTGCAACAGCATCAGCTGGATGTTAGCCAGTTTCGTCAGCGATTTTATTTACAGGAACCGCGCCAGCGCCAATCGTTGTTTAGTTCTTATGTCTGTGATTATCTGGAAACCTATCTCGATACACATCCGATTGTACCGAAAAATGTGACCTGGACAGGCCTGTTTCGTCAGGCGGTCACCTGGCATCAGCAGATGCAGCGGCAAAATATGCTGACGCAGCTGGTCGAGCGGGTCAGCACCCAGCACTGGGCACCCCTCACGCAAACCGAGCGGATTCTCTGGGGGGAGTGGAGCTTTGAGGAACTGCATAGTATTGAACGGATTATTCAGGAATCTCAACGCTTCCAGCATTGTTTGGCCTTAAGTTACAGCCAGCGTATTGTGGATGGAACCTATGTGGCATTTCATATGCGACACCGGAAAAATTCCCAGCTGGGATATACACTGGGTTGTCATTACCGGGCTGGAGTTTTTGAATTTGATCAACTGGAATTGCCACGGAACCAGAAAGCGGATCAGACTGCTATACAGATCGCCGAGCGTTTTGTAGCACGTTTAAATGCCCAGTTACATGCCTCTTGATGAGCATTGTCAGGAAGCCGGGCTTAACTTTTTTAGGAAAAATCGGTAGGCTATAGCGCCTCTCTTCTCAAATCAGTATGGTCCAATGAAACAGGAAACTGCACTCAAACTTCTCAAAGCCGGAGAAAATGTATTCTTGACTGGCTCGGCGGGTGCAGGAAAAACATACACCTTAAACCAGTACATCAATTATCTGAAAGCACGCAAGGTACCGGTGGCTATTACGGCCTCCACTGGCATTGCTGCTACACACATGAATGGCATGACCATTCATACCTGGGCAGGCATTGGGATTAAAGATGCGCTGAGTGAAGATGACCTCAAGCGCATGAAAGAGCGCAAGTACCTAAAAGAGCATCTGGAAAATGCCCAGGTGCTGATCATTGACGAAATTTCCATGCTGCACGCGAAGCAACTGAATCTGGTCAATCAGGTACTAAAATATTTTAAAGAGAGTGAAGAAGCCTTCGGCGGTATTCAGGTGATTGTTGCGGGTGACTTTTTCCAGTTGCCGCCTGTGGGGAAAAATGACGAGCGCAACCGTGACAAGTTCTGTTTTATGTCGGATGCCTGGGTCGAGGCCAAATTCCGGGTGTGCTATCTGACCGAACAGCACCGTCAGGATGATGAAATACTGAACCAGATTCTGAATGCCATCCGCGCGCAGAATGTTCAGCCACAACATTTACAGGCGCTACAGCAAACTCGCAAGCAGGACATCGGCGAAACCTTTACCCGTTTATATACCCATAATATGGATGTCGATACGATCAACTATCAGCATCTTAATGAAATTGAAAATGAGGGACATCAGTTTAATGCCGTATGTGACGGGAACGAAAAGCTGATCGAGACCCTGAAATCCTCGGTACGCGCGCCGGAAGAACTGACCTTGAAAAAACATGCCAAGGTTATGTTTGTCAAAAACAATTTCGATCTGGGCTACATTAACGGCAGTCTGGGTGAGGTGATTGGCTTTGAAGAAGATGATGAACATGGCATTTTGCCAAAAGTCAAACTGACCGATGGTAGCGTGTTGCTGGTGGAACCGGAAACCTGGTCGATTGAAAACGAAGCAGGCAAAGTGATTGCCAGTTTTCAGCAGATTCCGCTGCGTTTGGCCTGGGCGATTACCATCCATAAAAGTCAGGGCATGACTCTGGAAGCCGCGGAAATCAACCTGTCACATACCTTTGAAAAAGGCCAGGGTTATGTGGCCCTATCACGTCTGAAATCTCTGGATGGATTACGCTTACTGGGCTTTAACGAACAGGCACTGGAGTTGGACAGTCTGGCACTCAAAGCGGATCGTCGTTTTCAGGAACTTTCGACGGAGGCTGAAAACCATTTTTCGCATATTGATTTGACCCCGCAGCACCGCGCTTTTATCCGGCATTGTGGGGGGACTTTAAATGATGCGGAAATCAGCCGTAACGAGAAAAAAATAGCCAAAGCTGATGGCAAACAGAGTTATGCGACAGCTACCCTCGATGAAACCCGCGAGCTGTTTGAAGAGGGTTATGACATTATGGATATTGCGCAGGAACGGGGTCTCACCCCAGCCACGATTATTAATCATCTGGCACGTTTGCACAAAGAACAGGGGCTGGATATTTCAGTTGCTCATCCTGGTGAGGAAGTGGTAGAGCAGGTACGCAAAATTTATAAACGTCTACAAAAACGGCAAAGCCCAGAACATTTTGCTGAGGATGGTTCGATCAAGCTACGCCCGATTGTGGAAGCCACTAGCCCGCGTATGGGCTATGATCAGGTACGTTTGGCGCTTCTCTTTGTTGAATAGGCAACGGATGAGCTGGGCTGGTCGAACCGAATGGCTCCACGTCCTTAATAGCCAGAAAAATAAAATTTCTGAACTGGATTGAGTCAAGGCATTTCGCGTAGCGACTATCGGGTTGGCGATGTGCGAATGCTCAAAGCTTAAATAATTGTTTCACGCTAGCAATCTAAACGGGCAGTCGAATCAACGACTGCGGGTATCTTTTAAGTATTACGCATGTATTCAGCTGTATAACCATTCAAGTTGTGCCTCGTTGAACTCAAGGCAAAATTTTGAATAGTTAAAGCATGTTGAGATCCGCATGCAGGGAGATGGTATCAGCATTCAAGCGATAGATCTCATCCAGAAATGCCACATTAAAGCTACCCACACTTTGGGCTTTTTGGTAAGCCAGTTTTCCGGCGATCGCAAAATGCAGGTGCGCAGCAATCGCGGCGATGGTCGGTGTAGTGACTGCTGAATAGGCGGCAATCAGGGCACCGAGTGCGCAGCCACTGGCAGTGATTTTCGGCTGCAAATAACTACCGCCATTGATCTGAATAATGGTGTCCCACTGCTGGGACAGGATATAGTCCGATTCGCCAGAGATTGCGACACATTCGCATTTGTCCAATAAGGGCAAAGCCTGCTGATACATGTCATGGCTGCTGACCGTGCTATCGACACCTTTGCTGCCCGCCTGGTTGCCTGCCAGTGCGCTGATTTCGGATGCATTGCCACGAATGACTGCCGGTTTAAAGGCCAGTAAATCCTCGACCAGACGGCTACGCCAAGGAAGTGCCGCTCCATAACCGACGGGATCCAGCACCCAAGGTTTGTTTTTGATGAAGGCTGCCTTGGCTGAGATCTGCATGGCCTGCATTTGTTCTGTCGTCGGCGTACCCGTGTTGATACTTAAAGCCCCACTAATTGCGGTAAAACCCTCAGCTTCAAATGGATTGTCAATCATCGCCGGTGATGCGCCCGCAGCGAGCAGTACATTAGCGACATAATTGCCAGCAACACTGTTGGTCATACACTGCACCAAAGGTTGTTGCTGATGTAAAGCCGTCCAGGCCTGAATTACGTGTTCCAATACCGTATAGACTCGATCCATAAAAGTCATCCATCACTAAGCAAGTTGTTCGGCTGCAAGACCCATGCTTTACTGGGTAAAGTAGTGATCCTGATGTTTGCAATTCCGGCAGATCAGGGAAACATAATGTTCCGCATCATAATCCACGGTCAGTTCATTCGACCCGCAATACATACAGCGCTTCTGCGAATAAAAATTCAGACGCGGCTCAATTTTTTTCCAGGAACGCCATACAGGCTGCACGAAGATACGTTCATCGTAGCCGAGAAATTTAAAAAATAAAATACTGCTCATTTTGCTCAACGGCAGTTGGGGTGGACGTGGCAGGGTGGAGGTTTCCCATTTTTCACTGAGAGCACGTTCACGGTATTGCTGCAGCGTTTTTTTCAGCAGATTGCTGTTAATGAAATTCTCATTACGCGTCTGTAATGCTTTTTGCTGGTGCAGATAATCCAATGCGGTCTGGATCAGGTAATAGATCTGCCCAACTGCCAGACTGTCCATCAGGCCATAACAGAATCTCTGGAAGGCTTGATTTCCCGCAATCTGGATGCCCCAAGTCCGGCAGTAGAATTGCATGAACTGCACAATTTCCTGATACAGCACTAAATACAGCGTCTGTTTGACCTCATCACTGCTTTTAAATGGAATCCCTAAACTCAGATTTTCATAAAACCAGTGACGTAATTGCTGGGTGATACTGAACAGACTGGGTTCCGAATAACCATCGAGGCGAACGTTGACATAGTAGCAATGAGTTTCGTCCGAAAAATCCTTGGCCAGCAAGATGTTTTCTTTGAGTAAGACTTTAATTAAATGGCTCTGAAATAAGTAATTCGGCGTAATCGGCTGATATTTCAACGCATCCCAATGAATATATTCATCATGACGGCTGTGTTCCTGAATATGATCATCCAGCAGGCTTAATAGAAACAGCTTATGCAGGAAGCTCAATTCATGCAGGCTGTGTTCTTGCGTATCTTTGGCTTGCAGTTTGCGCTGTTCCTGCAGGCGGGTCTCCTTGAGCAGTTTCTTGCGTTGGTCGGTGCAGCGAGCACAATGGCAGGTATGTTGTGGCTCAACAAACAGTCGGTGCTGACAGTGGCTACATTCATGAAACTCTACTTGCTGATCATACTGTTCGGCTTCCACCCAGTACATTGACGCTTGGCACAACGGACAGAGCGTGCTTTCGTCTAACTGTTTTTGCAAAATATTCAGGAGCATGACATTTGCCGATCAGAACCAAGGAAATCTATTGTTGATTATACACGGCTGTATCCTGAGGGGGTGTTGATAAAGTGGATGAGTGATAACAACCGTTTGGCCATACAGAAAAAAGCTACCGTTAATACGGTAGCTTTTTTGAGTGTAGGGAAGTTAATAAGCGGGTGGACAAGGCAGGGTGTCATCTTCTTCGGCAAAATATTTTGCCTCCATCAGCATCTGCACTTTTTGTGTCGGGAGCTTTTGCTGGCCCAGCACTTCATACTGATTGAGCAATACGCTGACCTCCTGCTCCTGCATCGGGATTCCTTCACAGGTCATAAACATGGCAATCACTTTATGGTCGATTTTCGCTGCATCGAGCGCTTGCAGGATTTTCATGTTCTCGACTCGGACAATATGCTCTTTTAGATACATGTTGCACCTCTTTTGTTTGTGCCGAAACTTATCAATATAGTGCGCTTTAGCGTTCAGAAGGCAAGCCATGTCGGTGGCATAACTGTAAGGGTATTGAAAAGATAGGTGTATTAGGCGGTATTTTGGAAAATACTGCGTAGTTTATGTGTTGATTGGTATGAGTTAGGCGAATTTTTATTTTAAATTGTATAAAATAAAAGCAACCTCACATGGGAAATTGAGGAGCATAAACATGATGGATCTACTCAAGCAATGGGCACGAGGCCTCAAACGGGATGCAGTCACCATCTGGTTGGTGGCACGCGATCCTCGCACGCCCCGCTTTGCGAAATTCCTGGCGCTGTTTGTAGCGGCTTATGCCTTTTCCCCAATTGACTTGATTCCTGACTTTATTCCTGTTTTGGGCTATCTGGATGATCTGATTATTGTACCATTGGGGATTTGGTGGGTGATGCGTCTGATTCCCGAGTCCCTGCTAGAAGAAAACCGCCAGCGTGCCGAAGCCATGGAATTTGACTATTCCAGTCGTTGGGCTGCTGTGATTATTTTATCGATCTGGGTCATCCTTTTGATTTTCTTGGTCAATATTTTATCAACCGATCTCCTGATGAAGCCGCATTATTGGTTGAAATAACTCCCACTGCACATCATTCTGATTGAAAAATCATACAGACAGGCCTATATACATAAACATCCATGACGTAATTCGAGGATGGTGTCAGGTTGTTTGCCCATACCATCCCTAAAAAATATGACAATCATCTCAATTGAGATGAGAATAATCAGGACCTTCTATGAATATCGCGGCAAATCCCTCTGTGCAGACTGATCAAACAGTGTATTTAAAAGACTATCAGAAACCTGTCTTTCTGGTGGATTCGGTTAATTTAAATATTCGGGTGTTTGACCAGCAGACCCTTGTTGATGCAACGCTGATCATGCAACGTCAAAGCGCGGGTGATCTAGTCTTGCTGGGACGAGATCTTGAACTGAAAGCAGTTAAACTGAACGGCCAACTGCTCAACCCAGAGGATTATCAGCTGGATAGCGAGCAACTGGTCATTTTCAATGCCCCAGATCATGCTACGGTTGAAACTCAGGTGGTGATTCATCCAGAAAGCAATACCCAGCTGGAAGGCTTGTATCAGGCGGGTGATCTGTTTGTGACCCAGAACGAACCGGAAGGTTTCCGTAAAATTGCCTTCTATCCAGACCGTCCGGATGTCTTGTCGGTGTTTACCACGCGTGTGGAAGCCGATAAAAAATATCCGGTGCTACTGGCGAATGGTAACCTGCTGGAAACGGGTGAAGCCGGCGAAGACCGTCATTATGCGATTTGGCAAGACCCAACCAAAAAGCCAAGCTATCTGTTTGCCTGTGTGGTGGGTGATCTGGCGGTTTTAAAAGACCGTTATGTGACCTCGGAAGGCCGTGATGTTTCACTCGAGATTTATGCGATTGAAAAAGACATTCCAAAATGCCACATCGCGATGGAAGCCTTGAAACATTCCATGCGTTGGGATGAGGAACATTATGGCCGTGCCTATGACCTCGATAACTACATGATCGTGGCGGTCAGCCAGTTCAATATGGGGGCGATGGAAAACAAAGGCCTGAATATTTTCAACACCTCCTGTGTTCTGGCCGATGAAGAATACACCACCGATGCAGCAATCATGCGTGTGCAGTCGGTGATCGCGCATGAATATTTCCATAACTGGACCGGTAACCGCATTACCTGCCGTGACTGGTTCCAGTTATGTTTAAAAGAAGGTCTGACCGTGTTCCGTGATCAGTCGTTCTCGGAAGACCTGCAATCGGCTGCGGTACAACGGATTGATGATGTCGCCGTACTGAAATCACATCAATTCCCGGAAGATGCCGGTCCGTTATCACATCCGCCACGTCCCGACCATTTTGTGGAAATCAACAACTTCTATACGGCCACCGTGTATGAAAAAGGCGCGGAAATCAACCGCATGATGGCGACCCTGCTCGGCAAAGAAAAATTCCGTCAGGGTACCGATGAATATTTCCGCCGTCATGATGGCCAAGCGGTGACAGTAGAAGACTGGATCGCTGCTTTGACAGCCGGTTCAGGTGTGGATTTATCTGCTTTTCTGCACTGGTATAACCAGCCAGGTACACCAAAACTGGAAGCACTGGGTGAATATGATGCCGCGACACAAACTTACCGTTTGCAATTCAAACAAAGCCTGAAAGCACATGGCAAATATCCAGCTTTGCAAGCTGTGCCGATTCCAGTGGCCCTGGCACTGTTCAATGCTGTAACCGGCGAGCAATACGTGCTGAATTCAGCTGATCTCTTTGAAAATGGTGTAAAAGACGGTGTATATCTGTTTGATCAAGCAGAGGCGAGCATTACTTTTAGCGGCATTACCGCCAAACCTGTCGTGTCCTTGCTACGCAATTTCTCAGCGCCGGTCAATCTGGAGTTTGATGCGTCCAATGAAGAACTGGCTTTCCTGATCCAGCATGAAACTAACGGCTTTAACCAGTGGCAGGCGACACAAACCCTGCTAGAACGTATTCTGCTGGAAGATCATACGGTCGAGAGCTACATCGATGCGATGCGTCATACCTTGCCTGCCTTGGTCAGCAAAGATCCGCTGTTGGCTTCACGTTTACTGGATGTGCCAAGCGAGAACTATCTGGGCAGCCGGATCGATCAAGATTACAGTCCAGTACTAATTCAGGAAAAACGTAATGCGTTGCTCGATACGCTGGCACGTGAACTGGGCGATTTCTGGAAAGAGACTTATCAAGCACTGAATCCGGAATTACAAAACGAGTTTTCGCAGGCGATGGGCGAGCGTGCACTGAAAAACATTATGTTGAGCATGATCGCACGTCAAGGAGATGAACTGGCATTCGAATGGGCAGACCAGCAATACCAGAGCACTCGCAATATGTCAGAACGTCTGGGTGCTTTACGTGTGCTAGTTTGGAATGATGCACCACAAGCGCAAGCGGCCGTGCAGGATTTCTATACCCGCTTTAATGATGAAGCATTGGCACTGGATCAATGGTTCATGGTACAGGCGGCGCATCCAAAAGCCACCGAGGAAACTTTACGTTATCTCACCACTCATCCTGATTATGATTTGGGAACACCGAACCGCATTCGTTCGGTGAGTGGGGGGCTTAACCTCAATCCGGTGAATACCTGGAGTTTTGGCGTGCAGCATTTTGTCGAGCTGGCCAAATATCTGGATGAGAAAAATCCGATTGTGGGTTCACGCCTGTTACAGGTGCTGTCACGTTGGTACACCTTAGCTGAACCGCATCGCACGGAGGTGAAGCAGGCGCTTGAAGCCTTGCAACCTCAGGTGAAATCCAAAAATGTGGCAGAAACGCTGAACAGCATGTTAGCGGTCTAATCTGCTAGAAGTTGTCTGTCAGAGCACTATTTTCCCTGAATTTTCAGGGGAAATAGTGCTTTTTTATTGATAAATCCTGCTGATATCCATCAGATGGATTCACTGCAGGTTTTTCGAGCCGAGGGTTGATGACCAAAAATAAACCTGATTTGCGAATATATCGGGAATGTGTAGGGATGTGAGGATTGTGTTAACAACGTCACACTTAAAAGCAAGGATTCCTTTAAGATCAATCTATTCTGATTTTGCCCATTTTACATTGAAGCAGTCTGTCACAGCCGCATGCTTGGATAATTCCTAGAGACAGGTAGATTAATAACTACAGTCGCTTGTTTAACGGCGTACCTCTACTACTACTAAAAGGAAGGGCATGGATATGGCTAATCAACAAAATCAACAGAATGATCAACAACGTCAGCAAAGCCAGCAGGGTGGTCAGCAAGGACAACAGAATCAACAAAATGATCAACAACGTCAACAAAACCAGCAAGGTCAACCAACGGGTCAGCAAAATCAACAGAATCCCCTGTCAAATCAGCAAGGGCAGCAAAACCAGCGTAACCCGATGAATGATCAACAGCATCAACAAACGGGTCAGCAGGGTCAACAAAACCAGCAAAATAACCAGCAACGTCAACAGCATCAGCAAAGTGGGCTACAAGGTCAACAGAACCAACAAAAGGACCAACAACGCCAGCAAAATCAACAAGGCGAACAACAACGTCAACAAAACCAAGAAGACTATTGAGTGTAATAGTCAAAGAGCCCTGATGATTCAGGGCTTTTTTATGGAAGTGTAGTTAGAGAGATTCAAACAAAAATCGTGGGTTGATGAGTAATTGGACAGAATATTTCTGAGGCTTAATAATCAGTTCGTTGTTTAGAGGATTCATTACAGTCTATTCATCAACAAACCTCATGCCATCTCATGTTGAACTAAATATGGGATCGTAGGGAGTATTTCTTTCATTTGAGGTTTAATTTAAGCTTAAAGCCTGGTTTTCGACCGGGCTTTTTTACAGCTTTAAAATAATTAGTGAGAATAAAATGTCATATAAATATGAATATGCGGGCTTTTGGCTACGCGTGGTGGCCGCGCTGATTGACAGTTTCATTATGATTCTGGCCATTTTGCCAGTGGCATGGATTTTTTATCAGGGGGATTCTGATCTGGTATTTGCAACTGGACTCAGCGAAAGTGCACCAAATTTATTGTTTGATTTTGTTATTAATTACATTTTCCCATTTTTATATAGTGTACTGTTCTGGATTTATCTTGAAGGCACACCGGGCAAGCGTTTGCTGCGCTTGAAAGTGCTGGATGAAAGAACTGGGCATAAACTGAGTTTTGGGCAGGCGGCATTGCGTTATATTGGTTATATTCCATCCACGCTTGTCTTCTTCTTGGGTTTTATCTGGATTGCATTTGATAGTAAAAAGCAGGGCTGGCATGACAAAATCGCCAAAACTGTGGTGGTGCGTGAATTATGAGCGAGGTATGAGGTGCTGCGAAAAAATCTGGCAAGCCCCCTTCGGCATATCGGTCTCTCATTGGCTCTAGTCAGCTTGACAGCGTGTCAGAGTGTGCAATGGAACAGTCAGGTGATTGCACACGCGTTTAATTTTGCAACCAGTTACCAGCAAAAACGTTTGGATCGCTTTGCGCCTGCGAATGTGCAGGTTCAGAAGAATGTCCTGTATCAGCAGCAACCTGATCTGACCCTGGATATTTATCAGCCCAAGTACGCTCAGCAGTTTTCAACCCGTCCGACGGTGATTTGGCTGCATGGTGGCGGCTGGCTGGCGGGCGCCAAAGATCGTGCCCGTGGTTATTTTCAACTGTTGGCTGCACAAGGGTTTAATGTGGTCGCTGTTGAATATCAATTGGCACCGCAGATCATCTATCCAGCACAATTACTGCAGATTGATCAGGCCTTACAGTTTTTGCAACAACACGCTGCCGATTATCAGATTGATCCGCAACAGTTTTATTTGGCAGGTGATTCAGCTGGAGCTAATTTGGCCAGTCACTATGCTGCATTGGTGAGCAATCCAGCTTTTGCCCAGCAATCCCAACTGCAGCCTTCAATCCACTCAGCACAAATCAAGGGGTTGATTTTACATTGTGGGATTTATGATTTGCATGCCTTTAAGCAAACTGCGCCGGATCAGCTGAAAATTGTCGAATGGACGGTGGAAAATTTGTTGGCTGCCTACACCCGGCAACAACAGGACCAGGCAGACTGGCTCAAAAGCATTTCTCCGACAGAATATCTCAGCGCAAATTATCCACCGGTATTTATTAGTGGCGGCAATAAGGATTTTCTGACTGAAACACAAGCGATGCCTTTTGTTGCCCAATTACAACAGCATAAGATTCCGGTCGAGCCGGTATTTTATCAGGACTCGAAGGAATGGCTGATTCATGAATATCAATTTATGTTGAATAAAAAAGCCAGCCAGCAAACGTTCTATCGCACCGTTGAGTTTATTCAGCGCCATAGCCGTTTTGATGCGGTAAAAGGATTTACTTAAGTTTTCTGATACGGGGAAAGTCATTTTCCGTGATTGAAAACGCGTGTTTAAAGCGCCAGAGGATGAATCGGTTTCTTGTTCTTTTGCCAGAATGATTGGTCTTGGCAATAGTAATGCAAATCCAGCTGGATTGAGTTCAATAAAAAAGCCAATTCTGTGTATCCATAGAATTGGCCTTGTGGTTGTCAGGTAAATAGTTAAGCTTTGATTTCTTCATCTAGTCCGAAAGACTGGCGTAATAGCGCATGTAACTGTTCACGTGCCTTGATGAAACCATCAATCCCGCTTTGTAACAATTGCGCCGCCATCAGGTCATGCTCTACTTCAGCCTTAAAGCTCTGCTCATCTTGTACCGGACGTTCGATGACAGACGCCTGTTGCGCTGCTGTCACACTGAGGGCGGCTGTTACTTCACGCTGATCCTGTTCCAATTGTTCCAGTAAGGCTGGGGCAATGGTCAGTAGGTCACAACCGGCTAAGCCCAAGACCTGATCAATGCTACGGAAGCTGGCGCCCATCACTTGAGTGTGAATACCTTGTTGTTTGTAATAATTATAGATCTGTTTGACTGATTGTACGCCTGGGTCTTTGTCAATCGGGTAGCTGCTCACATTTTCAGCTTTTTTATACCAATCGAGAATACGACCAACGAAGGGCGAAATCAGGGTGACTTTGGCGTCTGCACAGGCCTGTGCCTGATGTAAACCAAACAATAAGGTGAGGTTGCAATGGATGCCTTCGATTTCCAGCAATCGAGCCGCTTGGATGCCTTCCCAAGTGGAGGCGATTTTGATCAGTACACGCTCTTTGGCAATGCCATAAGATTGATAGAGATGCAGCAGTTCCTTGGCTTTGGCAACAGTGGCCGCAGTGTCATAAGAAAGGCTGGCATCCACTTCAGTCGATACGCGTCCTTCGATTAATTTTAAAATTTCCACCCCGAATTTCACGGTCAGAATATCAATCGCACGTTCGATCAGTTCTCCATTTTCATAATTTTCCGCACGGGCCTGTTCGAACGCCGCCTCAATCAGGGCTTTATTTTCCGGTTGCGCTGCCGCTGCCGTAATCAATGAAGGGTTGGTGGTTGCATCCAAAGGACGGAACTGGCGGATCGCTTCTAAATCGCTACTATCAGCCACCACAGTGGTTAAATTTTTTAATTGGTCGAGTGCAGATAATGTCATTGTTTAGTTCTTGCTTTGAATGTTTCTACATTCAGTTATAACGCATAATTTGCTGCGAACCCAAGGGCTATATAGTAAATCAATTTGTAAAAATGTTATTTTTTCTTTGATTCTGCATCTGATCAATCAAAAAACGAACAATGCCTGCCCATGCATTTGGAATAGGGCAATCTTCATGTTGATGAAGAAGATCATGGAAGCGCCAACAGCTTTAGAGCTCAAGGTGGATGGACAGCGAAGCCGCGTATGCGATGGATCCGTAGCGGAGAAGAAAAAGGGCAATACACCTTGTCACGATGCCTGGGCTGAATCCGCAAGCAGATGTCGATATAAAACAAGCACCCGATCGGGTGCTTGCTGGTATAAGGAAAAGGATATTTGGCTTATTTTTCAATAATCGCAACGACGCCCTGACCACCGGCGGCACAGATTGAAATGAGCGCACGTCCTGAACCTTTTTGATGCAGGATTTTCGCCGCAGTCGCCAAGATACGCCCACCGGTTGCCGCAAAAGGATGTCCAGCCGCAAGCGAGGAACCATGAATGTTTAATTTGCTGCGGTCGATTGCGCCTAAAGGGGCATCGAGTCCTAGACGTTCTTTACAGAAGATAGGATCTTCCCAGGCTTTAAGCGTCGATAAAACCTGTGACGCAAAGGCTTCATGAATTTCATAATAGTCAAAATCCTGTAGCGTCAAATTGGCACGTTGTAACATGCGAGGTACTGCATACGCCGGTGCCATGAGCAGGCCTTCTTTTTTACCTACAAAATCAACGGCTGCAGTTTCCGAGAAAGTCAGATAAGCCAACACTTCGTGGCCGTTGGCTTTGGCCCATTCTTCTGAGGCGAGCAGGACACAGGATGCACCGTCCGTCAGTGGCGTCGAGTTGCCTGCGGTCATGGTGGCGGCTTCACCTTTACCAAACACCGGTTTTAGCTTGGCGAGTTTTTCTAGCGTAGAATCGGGACGCAAGTTCTGGTCACGTTCGAGACCCATAAATGGCGTGATCAGGTCATCAAAGAAACCGGCTTCATAAGCAGCCGCCAGTTTCTGATGGCTAGCCGCTGCCAGTTCATCCTGTGCTTCACGCGAGATTCCCCATTCCAGCGCAGTAATGGCCTGATGCTCACCCATGGAAAGACCCGTACGTGGTTCGCCGTTGCGAGGAGCATCCATCAGTTTTTTCAGATTGAGTTTGCTCAATGCCTGAATCCGTTCTTTAGCCGTTTTGGCGACATTCAGTTGTAACAGAACCTTACGCAGGCCATCACCCAATGCCAAAGGTGCATCCGACGTAGTATCAACCCCTCCGGCAATGCCGACCTCAATCTGGCCGAGCGCAATTTTATTGGCGACCAGAAAAGCTGCTTGCAAACCAGTTCCACAAGCCTGTTGCAAATCATAAGCGGGGGTTTCGGCAGCCAGTTCGGTATCCAGCACACATTCGCGGGTCATATTAAAATCACGGCTATGCTTGAGCACGGCACCGGCCACTACTTCACCGAGACGATGCCCCTGCAAATTAAACCGTTCAACCAGACCATTCAGTGCTGCAGTCAGCATGTCACTATTCGATGCAGTGAAATATGGACCATTAGAACGGGCGAAAGGAATACGGTTACCCCCCAGAATGGCAACGCGACGAATGGTAGTTTGACTCATATTTGTATCCTGTGATGATGTTTGTTGTGCTTGAGGTGAATTTATTGTTTTTGGGCTACTTGTTTTAGGTCTTGGAGTACGTTTGCGTGCGGGCGTGACCGCTGTAGTCGTTACCTCTGTGTGCTGATCACTGTTCTTGCTGCGGCGGCTGCGTTTTGGCCGATCTGACAATGGTTGTTGTGTGCTGATAGTTGGTACTGAATTCTCGGGTGTTGTTTTGCTCATAAAGCTTTTCCAAGCATGTTTGAGGTTATTATTGCCGCTTACCATAACATACTTTGCCAATCGCCGAATTGACTTCACTGACAGTGCGTGTAGTGTTTAGGTCAAGATATCGCGAATGTAACTCCAGTATCATGAATGATCTTATATGATAGATCTATTGGGGTAACCTAGGCTCCGCTCAGTCGAACATCACCTCGCAATATAAGATCTCACAGTACTTTCTTGCCAATTAGAGATAATAACTATGACCGATCAATATCAAACTTTTGCAAGATCCACAATTGGTAAACTGGTAATCCGCAATTTGGGACTACCAGCACCGACATTCCTTGAACGATTTGAATCTGCCACACCGGTCATTAAAGGCCCCGTTTTACTGGGTGCGGCACCTGCCGGTCTTTTTTCTGCTGCCATTGCCCAGGTGCTCAGTAATATTCATGCCAACAGTTACAGTGCCAACCATCCTGAATTACAACAAGCCGCTGCAAGTGTGGGGTTAAATCTGGGCTGTTATCAGCCTGAAAACAAAGAACCCCGTTTTAAGGCATTAGTCTTTGATGCCTCAGGTATCCAGAACACGGATCAGCTGAAAGCCCTGTATGAGTTTTTTCATCCGCTGGCCCGTCAGATTCAGGCTTCAGGGCGGGTGATTATTCTGGGATTAACGCCGGAGACGGCACCCAGTGTGCAACAGGCGATTGCACAGCGCGCGATAGAAGGGTTTGTGAAATCACTAGGCAAAGAAGTGAAAAGGGGCATCGCGGTGCAATTGGTCTATGCAGATCCAGTGGCTGCTGAAAATTTAGAATCAACCTTACGTTTCTTGCTTTCGCCACGTTCTGCGTATGTATCTGGACAGGTGATTCGGGTGACAGTAGCAGAAGCTGTAGAACTGGACTGGGCCAAACCGCTCGCAGGTAAAACGGCTATTGTAACAGGTGCGAGCCGGGGGATTGGCGAAGCGATTGCCCATGTGCTGGCACGCGATGGCGCGCATGTGATCTGCCTGGATGTTCCGGTACAGCAGGCTGACCTGGACCGGGTGGCGAATGAGATTGGTGGATCGACCTTGGCACTGGACATTACTGCAGGCGATGCAGGTGAAAAAATTCAGGCGGCTGCTGCAAGTCATGGTGGGCTGGACATTCTGGTACACAATGCCGGTATTACTCGAGATAAACTGTTGGCCAATATGCAGTCTGAACAATGGGATCTGGTGTTAAACATCAATCTCGCTGCAGCTGAGCGGATTAATGATTATTTGCTAAATCATACCGGATTCAACGCCAATGCTCGGATTGTCTGTGTGTCTTCCATTTCTGGGATTGCTGGCAATATTGGTCAAACCAATTATGCCACGTCAAAAGCCGGCGTCATTGGGTTGGTTAAATATACTGCGCCTGTGTTGACCAATGGCATCACCATTAACGCTGTTGCACCTGGATTTATTGAAACCCAGATGACCGCCGCCATTCCATTTGCTACGCGTGAAATTGGACGTCGCATGAATTCGATGAACCAAGGGGGATTGCCGGTGGATGTGGCCGAAACTATCGCCTGGCTTGCCTGTCCGGCCTCAGGTGGCGTGAACGGTAACATTGTCCGGGTATGTGGGCAAAGTCTGCTGGGTGCATAAGCCTGAAAAAAACAGACAGAAAAGACAGCGAGGCATTGAGGTTTCGCTGCTATCACTTTGAAAATTAAAAAACAGGACAAGTATGAATATTCGCCATTTTGACCAATTGCCTAAACCTTATCTGGCCTATCCAAAAATTATCCAAGGCTTGATCCGTAAAAAAAAGTCAGCACAGCTGGCACTGCCTGAGCTGCAATATGTGGTCGAAAGTTTGCAGATTGATCCGCAACACTTGCAGGATTACCAGGAAATTTGTGGTTTTGCTCAGGATGAATCCGTGCCAGCGATTTACCTGGCGGTTTTGGCGCAAAGCTTGCAGATGCACATGATGACCCAGGAAGATTTTCCATTTGCGGTGTTAGGTCTGGTGCACATTCGCAATCAGGTCAGCCAGAAGCGTAAAATCAATGTGCATGAAAGCTTGAGTTTGTCCTGCGAATTTGCCGAATCCCGTCTGCATGAAAAAGGCATCGAGTTTGACTTTAAAATTACAGCGAAAGTGGCAGATGAAATTGTGATGCAGGGTGTAAGTACCTATTTGTCACGACAAAAACAGCATGCTACAGGGGCAATGCAAAAGAAAGCCGATGCTGTGCAACTCGATTATGTGCTGCAAGAACAATGGTCAGTTGCGGAAAATACCGGACGCCGTTATGCGATGATCTCAGGAGATTTCAACCTGATTCATTTACATGCGTTTACCGCGAAAGCCTTTGGTTTTAAACGTGCCATTGCACATGGTATGTGGAGTAAAGCGCGTGCATTGGCCAGCCTTGCTTTACCGGATGCCTATCAGGTGGAAGTTACTTTTAAATTGCCGTTGTATTTACCGTCAACAGTTGAGTTTATGACCTGCCAGCAAGGGCAACAAACGGACTTTTTAATCCGTAATGCTCAATCGAAAAAGCCGCATATGACCGGTGTATTGCAAGCCTTGTGATCTGTATTGTACCGAATGCCCTGACAGCTGGTCGGGGCTTTTTTCATCCAACTCTAAAGCTTGATGGTCAATGCTTCGGGGTGAAAACGGGGAGGATTTAACATCTGTCTGCTCCCCATCACGGCCGGATCTGAGTAAATCCATCGGTGTGAGGCATCCTCATTCAATTTGCTGACAATAAAAGACAAAGCATTCACTCCACACCTAAAACACAGTATGCTTAGGCCTGTAAAAAGGAGCATCCATGTATCAGGTACTTGCGCGAAAATATCGCCCTCGCAATTTCAATGAACTTGTCGGACAAAATCACGTTTCACGTGCATTGACCAGTGCCTTGGAGCGAGGACGTTTGCATCATGCTTACCTGTTTACCGGGACGCGTGGCGTCGGAAAAACCACTATTGCCCGTATCTTGGCCAAATGCCTGAACTGCGAAACCGGAGTTACCTCAACGCCTTGTGAAGTCTGCTCGACCTGTCGGGCCGTGAACGAAGGCCGTTTTATTGACCTGATCGAGATTGACGCTGCCTCAAGAACCAAAGTCGAAGACACCCGCGAGCTGCTCGACAATGTGCCTTATGCCCCGACGCAAGGTCGTTTCAAAGTCTACTTGATCGACGAAGTGCACATGCTGTCTACGCATTCTTTTAATGCGTTACTGAAAACGCTGGAAGAACCGCCGGAACATGTAAAATTCCTCTTTGCGACGACAGATCCGCAAAAATTGCCGATTACCGTGATTTCGCGCTGTCTGCAATTTACTTTGCGTCCGTTGGCGGTGGATGAAATTACTGAGCACTTGACCCAGATTCTGGCCAAAGAGCAGATTGTGGCTGATCAAGATGCGATCTGGCAGATTGCCGAATCGGCGCAAGGTTCCTTGCGTGATGCGTTGTCGCTGACCGATCAGGCGATTGCCTATGGTCAGGGTGAAGTTCATCATCAGGACGTGAAAGAAATGCTCGGCCTGATTGATCGCAGCATTATTTATGACCTGATTTTGGCGATTCATCAGAACCAGCAGCAGCGGGTTAGCCAGTTGCTCATGCAATTCCGTCAACAAGCGCTCGATGTGTCACTGGTTTTGGATCAGCTGATTTCGACCTTGCATGAGCTGGCTCTTATGCAGTATTTGCCGGATCTCAGTCTGAAATACAGTGAAGAAATCAATAAAAAAATCCGTCAGTTGGCACAGCTGATCTCGGCACAGGATTTACAGCTTTACTACCAGATTGCCTGTAAGGGACGTAGCGAACTGCAACTCGCTGTAACCCAGGAACAGGGTTTTGAAATGTGTGTGCTGCGTTTGCTGGCATTCCGACCTTTGCAACCCAATGAAATGCTGGTGACTGAGCAGAGCACTCAAGCTCTAGTTCAAACCGAAACGGTAACTGCTGAGACAGCACCGGCCCCAGACTCAACAGGCGAAGTAGAGCAAATTGAAGCACCGATCAAGAGTGATGAAAATTTTGCTGATTCCATTCCGTCAACCGTTGCTGAGGAAGTATCCACTCCAGATCAAGCCTCGGCAAATGTGGTTAGTTTTGATCCGACGGCACCAGATGGCTTGATCGATTTTGATTCACTGCCATCAGTTCAGAATCATGCGCCACTGTCAGAAAGTCCTGCAGCAGATGAGGATTTCTGGTTGGCTCCGGAAGCCTTGCAGCCGATTGGACATTCTGAGTCTGCACCTTTGGAGCAGCAAGTACCGCAAGATTTTTCCCTTGTTCAATCTCTAGAAGATCAATATTCGGCTGTTGAACCTGTCGCTGATTTATTTGCTGCCACACCGATTGTCGTTGAAGCAGAGTTGCCGAATATTCATCAGGTAGATCAGCAGCCAAAAACACAGACACAGATTTTAGCTCCAGAAGATGTTGCAGAAGCTGGTGGTTTACTACCACAACAGATCCTGCAACTCCCTCCGCAAGAACTTTCGGGTGAATGGACGGTGGAGAAGTGGGAATACTGGTTTAGAAACAGTGACCTGTCACCGGCCTTGCAAGAACTGGCACAACAGGGTGTAATGAGCGGTGAAATTAATGGAGTATCAGTGTTTCATATCCCACAGGAATATGAAAACCTGTTGTCACAGCAGCAGCAAAGTCTGCAAGATGCCTTAGCCAGCGAATGGCCGGAAACCCGTTTCAATGTGCAGTACGGTACTTTGGAACAAACGACGCCGTATATGATGCAAAATGTGCGTAAAGAGAAAGCCTACCAACGTGCCGCCGAACTATTGCAACAGGAACCTGCAGTACAGAAGTTGATCGAACTTTTTGATGCTGAAATCCAGAATATTCAACTCAAACCATAAACGCGTGATCCGCTAAGTTTATAGGTAATCAAATCCGTTATGCCCAGCATGCACAAAGGCAGTAATATTGGGTTTGCAAGGGTTTCTGGTGATTTACATAATCTTTACAGATGTTGATTGTGCAGGATAAATTGAAGATTATTCTATGAGCGGTCTATAGGATTCATGTTCTAAATCACTTAACATACAGATCTTTCATCATAAACACGTGCTGAGGTTGTTATGTCATCCGCAACGCCCTACAAGGTGTTATGTGTCTGTTTAGGCAATATTTGCCGTTCTCCCACGGCAGAAGTGATCTTGCGACACTACTGCGATGTACATCAACTGAATGTGTTGGTCGATTCAGCCGGAACCAGTAATTACCATCCGAATAAAGCTCCTGATCCACGCAGTCAGCATCATGCACAAAAACGTGGCTATGATCTCTCCGCCTTGCGAGCACGCCAAATCCAGCTCAACGATTTTGTCGAATTTGACCTGATTTTAGCGATGGATGAACAAAACTTGCTGGATATACAAGCCTTGTTGCAACGTGCCTTGGTGGAATTTGGACATGCACAGGTGCGTGCCCAGATTGCCTTGATGAGCGAACATGATCCGTACTATCCACAACATGCCTTACCCGATCCGTATTATGGTGGGGAAGACGGCTTTGAGCGGGTACTCGACCAGTGTGAGTCGAGTAGTCTGGCTTGGGTCAATGTTTTAAAATTACACATGCAGCAGCGTAGCTAAAGGTTTTTCACGTGATAAAAATCCAACAAAACGTCCAACTTCAAGCATTTAATACCTTAAATCTGCCTGCTCTCGCATCACACTATTGTCAAATTCACCAGCCTGAAGAGCTGATTCCAGCCCTTACATTCGCCCAGCAACATGATCTGAATGTGTTGGTGCTCTCTGGCGGCAGCAATATGCTGTTGCCAGAAAAAATTCAGGCATTGGTCTTGCATATGGCGATTCATGGCATTGAAGTGACGGCTGAAGATGCACAGACCAAAACCTTGACAGTAGGAGCGGGTGAGGTCTGGCATGATTTCGTCTTGTTTACGACCACACAGCAGTTGTATGGTCTGCAAAATCTGGCCCTGATTCCCGGATTAGTCGGAGCTTCTCCGGTACAAAATATTGGCGCCTATGGCGTAGAAGCGGGCGAATTTATTGAGCATGTTTCGGTGTATGATCGAAATGAGCAGTGTTTTAAACAGATTGCTGCCGCAGATTGTCATTTCAGCTATCGGCATAGTATTTTTAAAGATGAACCGAACCGTTATATCATCACCCAGGTTAGCTTTAAATTATTAAAAAACCCAAGCTTTAAACTGAATTATGGCGATTTAAAACAGGCCGTTGGAGAAAATCTCAGCGCAGAGAATCTGCAACAGCAGGTGATCCAAATTCGTCAAAGCAAATTGCCGGATCCTAAAGAATATCCGAATGTCGGCAGTTTCTTTAAAAATCCGGTAATTACTGCGGTAGCGTATGAACGTTTGGCTTGCCAATTTCCGAATCTGCCTCATTATCCACAGCCGAATGGCGATGTGAAAATTGCAGCAGGCTGGTTGATTGATCAGGCGGGCTGGAAAGGAAAACGTTTAGGAGCAGTGGGCATGTTCCATAAACAGGCCTTGGTTTTAGTCAATTATGCGCAGGCTACCTTGGTGGATGTACAAGCGACCTATCATGCGGTTCAGCAGGACGTGCTACAGAAATTTAACATTCACCTCGAGCCTGAGCCCGTACTCTTTAATCAGATGGGTTTAATTCAGTCGCATACGGGATAAACGCAATGTCAAAAGCGCCGAGAATGGTTCGATTGGTCCGAATGGTTGCCGTATTGTTCGGGCTCTTGGGCGTATTGATGCTGTTTATCTATTCTCCGTTTTATTCGCAACTTGTGGTAAAACTGCTCAATAGTTTTGTACCCGTTGAAGTCGACCAAGTGGCCGCAAAAAGCCAACAGATGGCCGCTCTAAGCGAGCATGATACGCTGGAACCTGGTTCAAATTTATGGATTGCCCGACAAGCTTATCTGGAGCTGATGGAGCAAGCCATGCAGAGCGAAAAAGCGGAAGATCTGATGGTGCTACAGCAGCGTTACAAAGCCTTGCAACAGATCATTCAGGAACAGCAAGCCGAACGTAACGATGAAGATGAGCCCAATATTCCGCTGTTGCAAGACAAGAACCAAGAAGAGGCTTCGTCAGCAGAAAATGATCCTGCACAGGCTATGCGTGAACTGATGCAGCTCGACAGTCGTGAAAATCAGGCCTTGATGAAACGTTACCTGAAATTTTTACGTACGCATCCTGTTGAAGCTGCTTCTGAACCGGTCGTCGATCCGGAACTGCAACAGGAAATTGCACTGCTACAGAATCAGAATAGTCAGAAGCAGGAAAAACCGGTTCTGTCACAACCTTATGCAATTGTGGTTTTGGGTGGTGGCTTAACACTGGCAGCAAACCAGAAAGATATCGTGGTGAATAACTATACCCGCTTACGTCTGGAAAAAACCCTGGAAGTGGAACGGCAAAACCAGCTGCCGATAGTATTGAGTGGTGTGGAAGCACCTTTTATGCAGGCCTGGCTGAAAGAGCGTCATGTGGATGCCAAACTGCTGGAAAACCGCAGCATGAACACCTGTGAAAATAGCCGGTTTAGTTCGCTATTGTTACAAAAAAAAGGTGGAGCACCGACAGTCATCTTAATTACTGATCGCTATCATATGCCACGTACACGCCGTTTGTTTGCCTTGAATGGCATTGAAACAATTCCTGTGGAAGCACCAATGCCAACTCAATTGACACGCTGGCGTCCAAGTGAGCAGAATTATGATCATAGCCGTCGTGCCAATTATGAATTACTGGCCACGATTCGGGATGTGCTGTTTGGCTCAAGTGATTGCCGGGAGGTACCTTAAATGTCGGATATTCCATTTTTAAATCCGAGTGTCCTCAAACAGCTCGATTTACCTATTCCAAGCCGTGAAATTACCTCCCAGCTTTTGGAGCCGCTAAATTTGAACCGGCCTTATCAGCCTTCGGTGGAAATTCAGGCCTATCGCCATCTGTATGGTTTGCAGTTGCTGGACTGCGAACATTGGCAAGGTTATGTGCAAATGCCGTTGTTTCGGTTGCACGTACAAGTATTTCAGCCGAAAATAGAAAAAATTTCAGGTACAGTTTGTTTATTGCATGGCTATTTGGAGCATAGTGGTATCTATCAGCCGATGATTCAGGAGTTACTGGAGCAGGGCTTTAGTGTTCTTACCTATGATCTGCCTGGGCATGGTTTGAGTGACGGTTCACCTGCCAGTATCCAAAGCTTTGATCACTATCAGCAGGTGCTACAGGCAGTTCATCATTATGTGAAACATGCCGATCAGTTACCTCAACCTTGGCTGGGCATCGGACAGAGTACCGGCGGAGCGATCTGGATGCATCATTTGCTGGAGTATGCCGAGAAACGCCAGAATCCAATTGTCGGACGTGTGTTGCTGCTTTCACCATTGATTCGTCCGGCCAAAACTGCCTGGTGGCATAACTCGATTGGTTTGGGCATTATCCGTCGTATCCGGCGTCAGGTACCACGGCATTTTCGCCGTAATAATCACAATCCGGAATTTTTACGTTTTATTCGTCTGAAAGATCCATTACAGCCGCGCATGATGGGCATGGATTGGATTTTGGCCATGTCAAAATGGATGTTGGAAATGGAGCGCCGGCCCGCGTGCCGCATCCCGGTCTGGATGGCACAAGGCGCCTTGGATGAAACGGTGGATTGGCGTTACAACATTGAATTTATCCGCACCAAGTTCCGTCTGCAGACCTTATTGATGCTCGAAGAAGGCTCGCACCAGCTTATCAATGAACGTGCTGATATTCGTGCGGCACTGACGGGACTGATTCCGGCATTTTTACATGCCAAACAGTATGGCAATTATTATTAATTAAGGCCGGGTTGATCGGGCTTCAAAAAATCCCGAAGCTTGCTTCGGGATTTTTTGATTGAGAAAAATTATTCTTCGTCAGGTGGTAATAGCATCAAGATCGAATCACTGAGTAGCTGGGCCACATCTTCTAGTTCGGTTTCACTGAAACTTGCATCGAGGCTTAAGGTTTCACCATCTGCCAGACGTTTTAGGCGTTCTTCAAACTCGACATCAATACAAATGCCTTCACCATTTGCCCAAAACAGTAACTGTTCGTCTTCAAAGCTGTAAAGTAGTCTTGAAGCTGGCTCTAGCATAAGCTTGTAGCCTTGATCCAGAATTTCCGCCAGATCACCTGCAGCAATCTCATCCGCTTCCGGAATATTATCCGGATACTTCGGTTCAGACATCAGGCTCATGATGGCGTCATCAATTTCCGGCGCATTGTTCAGATAGTTAAGTAGGGTGGTTTTTAAATAATCCAGTTCTGTACGGGTCATTTCACCGATCGGTGTGGCCTGATTGCGCAGAATATCGCTCAGCGGATTTTTCAGTAGGGCATTGTCGGCAAATTTATCGCTGACCCGATCCATCATCGTCGCGACATTCGGCATGCGGAAACCAAAAGAGAAGGTTAGACAGTCATTTTCTGCGACACCATAGTGTGCCAGACCTGGAGGTACATACAGTAAATCACCTGGATTCAGTACTTCATCAAAATGAACGTCCATCTCGGGCAGCAGCTTCAATGGCTGTTTTGGTACAAAGTCGGTGTCTGCATCGCACATCTGGCCGAGCTGCCAGCGACGTTGGCCATAGCCTTGTACCAGAAAAACATCATAAAAGTCGAAATGCTTGCCGACTGAACCGCCTTTTGGTGCATAAGACACCATGATGTCATCGCGGCGCCATTGTGGAATAAACGGGAATTTTTTCCATAATTCAGCAAGGTCTAAAGAATAATGATCTACCGCTTGAACCAACAGGGTCCACAGTTTTGGCAGTTTCTGGAAATCGCCTTTGATCAGAGGAGAGGATTTTACCGACCACTGGTTTGGATCTTTGTCTTTTTGTCTGATTAAACGTGCGCTGACATGTTCTTCAAGTGCCAGTTCCATCACATCGGCCGGTTCAAGAATTCCAGCGATTTCAGGCATGGCATTACGGACCAGTAACGGTTTTTTCTGCCAATATTCAGCCAGAAACTGTTCAGCTGTGACACCGCCCAGAACATCAAGAGGTTGTGACATGGATATTCCCTATAGAGTTTATGAATTACGGAATTTGGAGGTCAAGCTGGCGCAAAATGTTGCACAGTTGAATCATCGGCAGACCCATCAATGTGGTCTGATCGGCTCCGTTCATCTGTTGAAACAAGCTGATGCCGAGACTTTCACATTTAAAACTTCCCGCACAGTGTAACGGTTGATCCAGTGCTACATATCGTTCAATTTCAGCTCGTGAAAGAGCACGGAATTGTACTGAAAAATGTTCGACCAGAGTTTGTGTAAATCCACTGGACTGTTGCTGCACACTTAGTGCCGTACTGAAATACACCGTCTTGCCAGAATTGGCCTCTAGCTGCGCAATTGCGTTGGCAACGCTCAGTGGTTTGCCAATAAATACATCGGGTTGATGTTCACGCCAAGCCACCTGATCAGATCCGATGACAATCGCCTCAGGATGAGTATGAGCAATCACTTGCGCCTTTTGAAAGGCCAGACGTTTAGCCAGATCATCCGCATGATTTTCACCCTGAGCAGACTCATCAATTTCGGGAGCAACGCAACGGTAAGGCAATTGCAAACGATCCATCAATGCCCGGCGTGTGCTGCTACTGGAGGCCAGAATAATTTCGTGCATCAGACAGCAAAATCCATCAGGACATCGAGCGGAACATAGCTTAGGACCGTCTGATGGCAGGCCTGGATTTTAACGGGGGGGGCAACACCGGCCTGATAGGCTTCAACCCAGCGTTTGACGCAGATGCACCAGAAATCTCCAGGAGCTAGACCCGGAAAATCAATCTCCGGTAATGGCGTAATCAGATCATTGCCGGCCTTTTGCGAGAAGTTCAGGAATTCAGACGTCATCTGCGCACAAACGGTGTGCTGGCCGAGATCGGTCGGTGCAGTATGGCAAAAACCGTTGCGGAAATAGCCGGTAATCGGGTCAAAACAACAGCTTGCGAGAGGTTCACCAAGTACGTTGAGACGGTTCAATTCTGGTTTTGGATGAATAGACATAAATTCGTATACAAGTCTTTTTGGCTATCATAATCAAATCTTCTACTTTAGGCAGCTTTTTGCAAAAGAAACTAACCTTTTTTAGGAGAATCATTTAAAATCGGGCCGTTTTCAAATCTATAAAGAGAGCATTACATGAACTTTCAGCGTATGACTGACCTTGATTTGGCTGGTAAGCGTGTCCTTATTCGTGAAGACCTTAACGTGCCAGTTAAAAATGGTGTGATTACCAGTGATGCACGTTTACGTGCCGCTTTACCCACCATCAAAGCAGCATTGGCACAAGGCGCTGCAGTGATGGTGTTCTCACACTTGGGTCGTCCAGTTGAAGGTGAACCAAAACCTGAACAATCACTTGCACCTGTTGCTGCTTACTTGACTGAAGCCTTGGGTCAGGACGTGAAATTGTTTACAGACTATCTTAATGGTGTAGACGTTCAGCCGGGTCAAGTCGTGTTGTTGGAAAACGTGCGTTTCAACCCAGGTGAAAAGAAAAACAACCCTGAATTGGCACAAAAATATGCAGCACTGTGCGACGTGTTTGTGATGGATGCGTTTGGTACTGCTCACCGTGCTGAAGCGTCAACTGAAGGCGTGGCTCGTTTTGCCAAAGTCGCAGCAGCAGGTCCATTGCTTGCAGCTGAGCTAGATGCCCTCGGCCGTGCTTTGAAAACACCAGAAAAACCAATGGTGGCGATTGTGGCGGGTTCTAAAGTGTCGACCAAACTCGATGTTTTGACCTCACTTTCAACTATTTGTGACCAGCTGATTGTGGGTGGTGGTATCGCCAATACCTTCCTTGCAGCGGCGGGTTACAATGTCGGTAAATCTTTATACGAAGCTGATCTGGTCGACACAGCAAAACAAATTGCAGCGAAAGTTTCTGTACCATTACCAACAGATGTTGTGGTTGCAGATGCCGCTGAAATCAATTTTGAAGATTTCTTGGGCTCATTGGCGAATGCCAAAGCCGTTATCAAAAACGTGGCCGATGTGTCTGAAAATGACATGATTCTGGATGTAGGTCCAGAAACTGCACAAGCTTTTGCAGAAATTTTGAAAACTTCAAAAACTATTTTGTGGAATGGCCCAGTAGGTGTCTTTGAAGTGGATCAATTCGGTGACGGAACCAAAGCACTTTCTCTCGCGATTGCTGAATCAGAAGGTTTCTCAATAGCAGGGGGTGGCGATACTTTAGCTGCGATTGATAAATATGACGTGGCTAACAAGATTGGCTATATCTCTACCGGTGGTGGAGCTTTCCTTGAGTTTGTCGAAGGTAAAACTCTTCCGGCTGTAGCCGTTTTGCTTGAACGCGCTTAATTGCTCTAAGCGATTGAAAATAGGCTGATTTGAATCAGCCTATTTTTTTATGATCTGGTCACAAAACTGTCATATGTATGAAATACAATTGTCATCAATAAATCACCTGTTGTGGGAAAATGTGATGAAGTTAAAACTTACACTAGCAGCTTTATTGATCGCGCCATTGGCTTTAACTGCTTGTTCTAAGAAAGAAGAAGCGCCTGCGGCTGAACAAACTCAAACAGCTGCACCAGCTGATGAAAAAGTGACCCCAGAGCAACAAGCGGCAATCGATGCGATCGATAAGCCAGTGATGGATGAAAAAAATACTGACTTGACTGCTGAAGAAGCCAATGCACCAGCAGAAGTTGCGACTCCAGCTGATGAAAAAGATGCTGCTGCAATTAGCGCCATCAAATAAACCTCAATAATTGTTTGAGTTTTATTAAAAAACCCCGCAACTGCGGGGTTTTTTAATAAATCCTGTGATTTGTTGCTGAATTGAAATAAATGACAAGGTAGAATATGCCGCATTACCTGGGAGGATATTATGGCTCTTATCTCAATGCGCCAGCTCTTGGATCACGCTGCAGAACATCACTACGGCGTACCAGCTTTTAACGTAAACAACTTAGAACAAATGCGCGCAATCATGTTAGCTGCGGATGCAACTAACTCACCTGTTATTGTTCAAGCATCAGCAGGTGCCCGTAAATACGCAGGTGCTCCATTCTTACGCCACTTGATTGAAGCGGCAATTGAAGAATGGCCACATATTCCAGTGGTGATGCATCAAGACCACGGTACTAGCCCTGACGTATGTCAACGTTCGATCCAGTTGGGCTTTAGCTCAGTCATGATGGATGGTTCTTTGGGTGAAGATGGTAAGACACCAACCTCTTATGAATACAATGTCGATGTGACTCGCCGTGTCGTACAAATGGCACATGCGTGTGGCGTATCTGTAGAAGGTGAGATCGGTTGCCTAGGTTCTCTTGAAACAGGTATGGCCGGTGAAGAAGATGGTGTGGGTGCAGAAGGCGTACTTGACCATTCTCAACTTTTGACTTCTGTTGAAGAAGCACGTAGCTTCGTGGCAGATACCAATGTCGATGCTTTGGCGATTGCGGTAGGCACTTCACACGGTGCGTACAAGTTTACTCGTCCACCTACAGGCGATATCTTGGCGATTGACCGCATTAAAGAAATTCACGCAGCACTCCCAAATACCCATCTTGTGATGCACGGTTCAAGCTCAGTGCCACAAGAATGGCTGGCTGTGATTAACCAGTACGGTGGCGAAATCAAGGAAACTTATGGTGTTCCGGTTGAGCAACTGGTCGAAGCGATCAAGCACGGTGTACGTAAAATCAATATCGACACTGACTTGCGTTTAGCTTCTACAGGTGCAATGCGCCGCTTTATGGCAGAGAATCCAAGCGAATTTGATCCACGTAAATTCTTTGCGAAAACTGTCGATGCAATGAAGCAAATCTGTATTGACCGTTATGAAGCATTTGGTACAGCCGGCAATGCCGACAAGATTCGTCCAATCTCTCTTGAGAAAATGGTCGAACGCTACAAGTAATGTACTTGTAAGCCATTGCGAAAAATGTGAAAGCCCACCCTGAGTGGGCTTTTTCTATGTTTTTGATTTAAAAGAAGCACATCGTTTTATGGAACTCATCTTTGCTGCTGCACTGTGTAGTGTACTGGTCTCAATTTTGCTCAAAGTCTGTAAAACACGGGGTTTCGATACCCTACAGATGATTGCCTGTAACTATATCTCCGCCAGTCTATTGGCTTATTTCTGGTTTGAACCCGACTTCCAGCATTTATCCGTCATCGAGACACCATGGTGGTTGATTGTGGCTTTGGGTTTATTATTGCCAGGTGTTTTTGTGGCCTTATCACAAGCATTGCAGAACGCGGGGATTCTGAAGACCGAAATTGCCCAGCGCTTATCAGTCGTGTGGTCATTGTTGGCGGCTTTCCTGATTTTTCAGGAGCAGTTCAACCTGTTCAAACTACTCGGTATTGCTTTAGGAATCGCAGGTGTCTTATTGATTCTGTTGGGTAAAACGACACAAGTCATAGATCATGAGGCGAAATATGCAGCGATCCGGCCGTTATTAGTGGTCTGGTTGGGATATGCACTGATTGATGTTCTATTGAAATATACCACCAGTTTAGGACTGCAATTTAGTTTGGCATTGAACTTGATTTTTATCTGTGCCTGGCTGTTTGCGAGCACTTATATTAGCCTAAGCAAAAAGCATCAATGGAACCATCAAAGTATTCTGGCCGGGTTGGGTTTAGGTATCGTGAATTTTGCCAATATCGCCTTGTATGTCAAAGCCCATATGTTGTTTAAAGCCACTCCTGCACTGGTCTTTGCCGGGATGAATCTACTGGTGGTTTTATTAGGTGTTGGTGCGGGACTGGTATTTTTTAAAGAACGTTTAAGTCTGACGAGTACATTTGGCTTGATCCTGGGGGTGGCAGCGATATTTTGCCTAACCTTTGCCATGTCATTGCCTGCCTGACTACAGATTTACACCAAGTAGGTTTTTAAAAACGCTTTGGGATAGCGAAACAGATCAAGTCGGCTAGATAATCCTAAAAGTTTGCCCGGTTTGGTACATAAAGGACAGGCAGGGTAGAACACCACATCATTTTTAAATCTAAATAGATAAATACGCTGACACAGTGGACAGATAAATTTCATTGGGAATTTTGTGTTTAATGCCATTTTAAAATGCTCCTTATTTTTAGAGTTACGATAGAGCAGTATTATGAAAATAATAAGTCAGCACAAAGGGCGATCCGCCCTTTGCGGTAAGGACATGTTACAGGTGTGTAAAAATTTGTTCTGCAGGCAAACGTGATTTAGGCAGCTGGGCATTAAAATCATTGTCACTGCGATAGCCTAAGGTCATGATGACAGAGCTTTTTAAGCCCTTGCTGGCCAGATCAAACTCAGTATTCAGGATGTTTTCATCAAAGCCACCAATCGGCGTTGCATCAATCCCTTCAATCCCTGCCGCCAGGAGCAGATGACCAAGGGCAATAAAGGTTTGGTTTTCCATCCAGCCTTGCAAATCGCCTTTTTCGTCACGGTAGAAATTCACATAACCGATACGGCTGTCTTTTTGTCCTTGCTTGGCTTTTTCATCTTTAAAACGACCGCTCTGCTCATCATTTTGTAACAGGGTATCGAGATAGTCTTCGCTGATATCTGTACGAGTACAGAACACAATGGTATGTGATGAATCTAGTACTTTAGGTGCATTGTAGGCATAACGGCCTACCAGTGATTTTGCAATACGCTGTTTCGCGGCATCATTGTCTGCCACTAAAAAATGCCACGGCTGGATATTGATAGACGACGGCGTAAAACGGAGGACTTCGAGTAAAGCTTCAAATTGTTGTTGAGGAATTTTTTTCTCTGGATTGTACGCTTTAGTCGTATAACGGGTTTGTGCGATATTGAGTAGATCCATGATTTTTTACCTAATCATCAGGAGAATAATAAAACATGTGTGATAACCAGCCGTGTGTCAGCTGATTTCGATGAACAGTCTTTCACTTGGAGGATGATAATGCGAATATCGAGTAAAGTTGAACAATTTCTTGTGTTTTGAAACGACGTGCTTATCAATAAAATCGCTTAAGTCATTGAATCTATCTATTGGTGTTTGGCCTTAAAAAGACGTATAGATAAATCATGCTACGACCGACCCGAAAAGACGATATTTGAGAGGGATTTTTGCTTGGATCATACCAATTATTTTAAGAAAAAATTAAAAACCCAACAGCAGATTGGCTTGTGGGTGGGATTGGCGGATGCCTATGGCACCGAAATCGCCGCGAATGCGGGATTTGACTGGCTATTGATCGATGGTGAACATGCACCTAGTGATCTTAGAACCACCTTGTCACAATTGCAAAGTATTGCAGCGTATCCGTCTCAAGCAGTGGTACGTCCACCGATTGGCAGCGTACAGTTGATCAAGCAGCTTTTAGATATTGGTGCACAAACACTGTTGATTCCGATGGTGGAAACCGTGGAACAGGCCGAATTAATGGTCAAAGCAGTGCGTTACCCGCCAGAAGGTATCCGTGGTGTTGGAGCTGCATTGGCACGTGCAACCCGTTGGAACAGTATTCCGGACTATTATGCCATTGCGCATGAAAATATCTGTTTGCTGATTCAGATTGAATCGGTCACCGGATTGCAAAATCTGGATGATATTTTAAAAGTTGATGGCATCGATGGTGTTTTTATTGGTGCAGTGGATTTGTCGGCAACGATGGGTTTTCAGGGTGATCCTAACCATCCGGAAGTACAAAAAGCAGTCGTGGATGCCATTCAACGGATTCGTGCAGCGGGTAAGGCGGCAGGAATTCTGTCTACCTCGCATGAGATCACACAAAAATATATTGAACTCGGCACAGAATTTGTCGCGGTGGGTGTTGATACCAGTGTGCTGATGCAATCCTTACGTCAGTTATTGGCCAAATACAAAGAAAATGAGCAAGTTCCACAGCCACAAGGTGGTTATTAATTCTGCTGGATATCATCAGTTTTTAGCTAAGGTCATACTGATATTAGTATGACCATTTTTTTAACTGTAATGCTGCGGGTTGTTCTGGACTGATCTCCAGAATTTGTGCGTCATGCTCGCGCCAATCTCCGAGCACAATACGCTGTTTGTTGCCCAGGGTATGAATCGCGGGACGATGGGTATGGCCGTGAATCAGGATATCCACATTGGCCAAGGCCTGTTCAACCGCTTGTGGATTGACATCCATCACCTCATAACTTTTGAATTGTTGTGCTGCATGGCTTTTTTTGCGGAAACCGCTGGCCAGTTGGAGACGGAAGCTTAACGGAGTTTTGCGTAACAGGGCAAGTAACAGGGGATTACGGATAATTTTACGAAAGCGCTGATAGGACACATCATCGGTACAGAGTAAATCACCGTGTTCAAGACGTATCGTTTGACCAGCAATGTTTAAGGTGGTGATTTCGGGCAACAGTTGCCCCTGAAATTTGTTTAAAAACACGTGATGTAAAGCGAAATCACGGTTACCGACCAAGAAAAATACCTGATTACCCGCTTGAGTAAATCGTTGTAAAGCCACAATGATTTCATCGAGCCAGGGTGCAGAATAGTCATCGCCAATCCAGGCATTAAACCAGTCACCCAGAATATACAGATTGGTTTGTTGGTGCTGATAGTGTGTCAATAAATCTAAAAACCCTCGAACAAGTCGAGGGTGTTCAGGTGACAAATGTAGATCTGAGATAAACAGATAGGTCACAAAATCACTCGGTATGGATTACTCAGAGATGATTTTAGCAGATTCGATCACCACATTTTCTAGTGGAACATCTGCGTGGTAGCCACGGTTACCAGTACGCACGCCTTTGATTTCATTCACGACGTCCATACCTTCAACGACTTTACCAAATACGGCATAGCCCCAACCTTGAGCAGTTTTGCCTGTATGGTTCAAGAAGCTGTTGTTTTTCACGTTAATGAAGAACTGAGCAGAAGCTGAGTGTGGTGCTTGGGTACGTGCCATTGCGATCGTGCCGACATCGTTGCTCAAACCGTTATCCGCTTCGTTTTCGATTGAATCGCGGGTTGCTTTTTCTTTAAAGTTTTCGTCCATGCCACCGCCTTGGATCATGAAGCCATCAATCACACGGTGGAAAATGACGCCGTCATAAAAACCATCACGCACGTATTGCAGGAAGTTCTCAGCAGTTTTTGGTGCTTTTTCAGTGTTCAGTTCAAGAACAATACGACCTTTATTGGTGTTTAATTCGACTTGAGGAAAACTCATTAGACAATCTCCTAAACATGGACAGTAAAGCCATGGGTTTTTTGGTTGAGAGAAGCATAAGCAAACTGTAAACTACAAGGCAAGTAGAAACGTGAATTTCTTTGTGAAAAATCAAAGTTTGCGTTTTAATTATTCCAAATTTTATTGAAGAAGTGATCAATCGATTATGAAGCCGAATGATGTTGTTTCATCCCTGCCAACGAACCCGACACTAGATAACAATGCCTCTGTCGATGCTGCGCAGCAAGAACAACAGGCTGGCTTAGACTTTATTCGTCAGGTGATTACCGATGATTTGGCTGCGGGCCGTACTGAAAAAGTCATTACCCGTTTCCCGCCAGAGCCGAATGGCTATTTGCACATTGGTCACGTCAAAGCGATTTGTTTGAACTTCGGTATTGCTGAAGAATTCAAGGGCTTATGCAACCTGCGTTTTGATGATACCAACCCGGATGCAGAAGAACAGGAATATGTTGATGGTATTGCCAATGATGTAAAATGGCTGGGTTTTCAGTGGGATGGCGAGCCACGTTACGCCTCCAGCTATTTTGACCAGTTGTATGCCTGGGCGATCCAGTTGATTGAACAGGGGGATGCTTATGTGGATTTGCAAAGCCCGGAAGACATCAAACTGAACCGTGGTAACTTTGTAGAGCCGGGTAAAAACTCACCGTACCGTGACACAAGCGTTGAGGAAAACCTCGCGCGTTTTGAACAAATGCGTAACGGTGAGCTAGGTGAAGGTAAAGCCGTCTTGCGTGCCAAGATTGATATGGCATCACCAAATGTGCACATGCGTGATCCGATTCTGTATCGTGTCTTACATTCGACTCACCATCAGACAGGCGACAAGTGGAAAATCTACCCGATGTACGATTATGCCCATCCATTGTCGGATGCGATTGAAGGCATTACTCACTCTTTATGTACGCTGGAATTCCAGGATCACCGTCCATTCTATGACTGGGTGGTGGCAAAGGTAAAATCAGCAGCAGTACCACACCAGTACGAATCTAGCCGTCTCAATGTCGACTACACCATTACCTCGAAGCGTAAATTACGTAAGCTGGTTGAAGGTGGTCATGTGCAAGGTTGGGATGACCCACGTATGCCAACCGTGGTGGGTATGCGCCGTCGCGGTTTTACCCCGGAAGGTCTGCGTGATTTCTGTAAGCGTGTAGGCGTGTCGAAAACCGATGGTATTGTCGATGTCGCGATGCTGGAGTTCTGTATCCGTCAATCACTGGAAAATACCGCGTCGCGTGGTATGGCCGTATTGAATCCGTTAAAAGTGACTCTGACCAATTTACCGGAAGAGATGGACTTGACCCATGCCCGTCATCCAAACGTGGAGATGGGTGAACGTTTGATTCCGCTGACACGTGAAATTTACATCGACCGTAAAGACTTTGAAGAAGAGCCACCAAAAGGCTTTAAACGCCTGATTCCGGGTGGGGAAGTGCGTTTGCGTCATGCCTACGTGATCAAGTGCGATGAAATTCTGAAGGATGAAAATGGTGAAATTGTTGAGCTGAAATGTTCAATCGACCCAGAAACTTTAGGTAAAAATCCGGAAGGCCGTAAGGTCAAAGGCGTGATTCACTGGGTATCGGCAAGCAAAGGCATTCCTGCTGAAGTCCGCATTTATGACCGTCTGTTTAATGAAGCAGATCCAGAAACAGGGGATGACTTCCTGGCGAATCTAAACCCTGATTCATTAAAGATCGTTCAGGCAGTGGTTGAGCCAGCCTTGGCTGAAGCAGTCCCAGAACAGCGCTTCCAATTTGAACGTGAAGGTTATTTTGTTGCAGACCGTTATGATCACAGCATAGAAAAACCAGTGTTTAACCGTATTCTGGACTTAAAAGACAGCTTTAAACCGGGCAAGTAATTGCTTGGATTCTTTATAAAAAAACCCAACTGCTGTTGGGTTTTTTTATGGTTGATTCAGTTGATCAGTAGATCAATCCATGCAGGGCTTTTGGCTCAAAATTTCCTGTTTGGCATCTGCAGCCCATTGCTGCATTTCTGGCAAGGCGATCATGCGCTCCATCCATTGTTGGCTAGCTTGGGAAAAGGGTAAGTGATAGCTTTTTGCCCGAAAAGCCACTGGCGCAAAGTAGGCATCTACCGCGGTAAAATCTGGCCCAGCCAGATAAGGACCGCCAAAACGCTCCAGACCTTGTTGCCACAAAGCATCCATACGTTCTAGGTCATTTTTCAGTGCAGATGAAAGTTCAGTGAAGGGTTGATCCAGGGTGCAGTTCATTGGGCAGTCTTGGCGTAAATGGGGAAATCCGGCGTGCATCTCGGCGATGGCACAACGAGACCAGCAACGCGCCTGTGCAGAGGCTGGAAATACATGTGGATAGTGCTCAGCCAGAGTTTCGATAATCGCCAAAGATTCCCAGATCACCGTATTGCCGTCATGCAAGCATGGGACTTTGCCCGTTGGGGAAAAGCTGAGGTAACGTTGTGTACGGGTATCCAGCGGGCTAAAAGTACACATCTGTTCCTGAAAAGGAATTTGTTTGACCCGCATCAGCAGCCAGACACGTAACGACCAGGAAGAAAAATTTTTATCACCAATCCAGAGTTGATACATTGGCTGCTCCTGAGTTTATTTTTTCGGATGTTGTTCTTTTAACAAGAGGTGTGTTGGTATTTGCATCTTGGCTTTATCGCGCAATTTTTTCTTGATATAGAGCACCAAGGCAAAACAGGTGGTGGTCACGGTGAGTATCGCGCTGTTCATAAAGGACATCAGTGAACTGACATAACCAATCGTTGTTAACCTGTGCATCATTTTGACCACCTGAGTGCTACTTTCTACTCCGGTAATGGCCCAAGAACACAAGTGTTCACAGTTGTTGATGATTAGATGATAGTTGTTTTCATGCATGCGAGAACGCATACGCCGAATGACTGTACGACCTTTATATTTCGGCTGATCATAGTTACGTACCAGAATTTTTTTGCCGTGGGAAAATTTTTGCAGACTGGTGATTTCAATCGGATGCTTTTTGAAGAGATGGGCAAAACCGGAATAATGGATGACACGGCCACGCCCAGCATAAATGCCATGATGTGAATAGCCCAAATGTTTGACGATGAGATGAGCTCCGAGAGGAAAGCGTTTTGCTCGCTGTTGCATATTCCGGCTGATCCAATAAAGTCTACATGTGTATTTTATTGACGTTGAAATTATAACGAAGAACTTGGTTTTTGGATGGTCACAAAGAGAGAAATAGTCGAAATATTTGCCCATAATTGCGTATTTATTATGGTGTTTTTCAATAGGTCACTCTCAAGGTCTATAGAAAATCATGAAAGCAAAAGTAAAAAAGCAAAGCTTGAATATCTGGAAAAAGCAAGATGGAGAATTATGAGGGTTAATTATCCATCTCAGTCTATTGTCATTCATGAGCTAATTTGAGGAGCACAAAGTAGCGAGCTGATTGTAACAAGAGTGAACGGACTGTTCTGTTGCAAAAAGTAAAACAACTCGGTGCACATGTTGTTCAATAAGATTTGAAAAACGTGTGCAAGAGTTGGATGATCAAGTTATTGTTTTATTTGGTTATGCACTTGCGCGACGGCGTTCAACTTCAGTAGAAGGAGCACCTTCTTTATCTTTCTGAAGAACGATGTCGAACTGGATGTGTTTGAAAGGACCTTTCAAACCACGGCGTGCGATTTCAGCTTCGTCAGTTACGTCAACAGCAGTTGCAACTAGACCTTCACGCGTACCGAATGCAAAGTCGTCCCAAAGGTATTTGTCGCCTTCGATGTTGAACTGAGTGGTTAATTTACGGTGACCTGGCGCAGAGATGAAGTAGTGCACGTGCGCAGGACGTTGACCGTGACGAGAAAGTTTGTTCAACATTTGTTGTAACGGACCTTCTGGGTTCAAACCGTAACCTACAGGCATAGTGGTTTGTGCTGTGTAGTTACCGTTTTCATCAGTGAAAATGGTACGACGCAGGTTGAAGTGTGATTGAGACTTGTCGAAGAACGAGTAGTTACCATGGCTGTTTGCATGCCACATTTCAACTTTAGCACCAGAAAGCACTTCACCATCAGTATCAGTCACTTTACCTTCGATGATAAGCGTTGCAATTTTACCTTCTTCAGAACCGTCGTCCATACGAGCGAAACCTACAGATTCAGGCGCACCAGCGACATATAATGGACCTTCGATTGTACGTGGAGTACCACCTGTTAAGCCTGCTTTAGCATCAGCTTCATCAGCACGAAGGTCAAGGTAGTGTTCTAGGCCGATTGCAGAACCTAAAAGAGCAAATTCATCAGCTTTCGCCATATCGATGATTGCTTCAACACCTTTCCAAACTTCAGATTGGCTAAGATCAAGATCTTCGATTGCTTGGTAGAAGTCAGTCACTAGGCGAACAACAACTTGTTGTAAACGCGCGTCTACTGGACCTTCAGAAGTGTCTACGTTACATGCTTTAACTAAATTTTCAATCGCTTGACGATCCATGGTTATTTTCCTTCCTATGGTAAGTAGAGGTGCCAGCACTGGCACCCGGTATTGTTGTTAGATATGTTTGAATAATGCTGAACGGCTATTGCCACTGGCACCATCCGCTGCACTGAGGAAACGTTCCGTATGGATGTCCCGCTCAAACAGGCGGCTTTGCATCAGGGTTGAAATGGCAGAGTCGATCATCACCGGTGGGCCACATAAATAGGCTTTATGTCCTGCACAACGGTTCTCAAAGTAATCTGCCACAGCTTCATGTACAAAGCCAGTGAAACCGTTCCATTCCTCTTCAGCTTTTGGTGCGTTGAGTGCAGGGATATAACGGAAGTTTGGATAGTCTTTAACAAGTTGTTCAAATAAATCACGGTTATACAACTCCGCTAGATCACGCGCACCCTGGAACAGGTAAATCGTGCGTGTATCACCAGATTCCAACAAATCTAGAATCATCGATTGCGGGCTGGACAGGCCAGAGCCACCAGCGATGAAAATGACATCCTGAGCATCGGATTTGCGTACAAAGAACTGACCGTATGGACCAGAAATGGCCAGTTCATCACCAACAGCCAGTTGCTCATGCACATATGTGGTTGCTGCCCCACCGTGTACCTGACGGATATGGAGTTCAACAATGCCGATCTCGCTTGGGGCATTGGCAATCGAAAATGCACGTGTACCTTCAATGCCTGGGAATTGCACGTTGACATATTGACCGGCCTGAAATTCGATCGGACGGTCCAGTTTTAAACGGACCCCTTTAATGGTCGGAGACAGGTCTTTGATCTCGATCACTTCTGCCTGATAGTCCTGAACCAAATAGCCTAAGAAATCTTCATCTTCATCGACATCGGCTTCAATCACCATGTCAGATTCCGGTTTGCAGCAGCAAGCTAGGACTTTGTTTTCTTCACGTTCAATATCCATTAACGCGAAAGGTGACGCTTCACCGACATCATAGAAGCCATCGGTTACCTGAACTTTACAGGTTCCACAGGTGCCATGACCGCAGGCAAAAGGTAACCATACGCCTTGGCGCAATGCCGCATCGAGAATCGTTTGATCTTCTTCGACTTCAATGGTGGTGCCAATCGGCTCAATTGTTACTTGATAGCTCATCCTCAATCTCCTGTATGCGGCCTGTCAGACGTGTGAACCGTTATAGCCATTCAGGCCTGGGGTCACGAAACGTAACAGAGATTTTTGTCCAAAACCGAGTTCGGCCAAGGTCTGTTGTGATTGCGGCTGAATCTGTTGATGATCGAGGGTAAATGTCACTTGATCCCATTGGATTTGTGCAAAATCAGGATGCTGGGCAAAACCGGTAACCATTTGTTGATCCAATAGTTGCTGGAAAGTTTGTTGAGGTGAAACCAGCATGGCGTGGGCTGCACAGAACAGCGTGTGGTGATCCCAACCGATATAGATCAGAATATTGTCACCATAATTTTTTTGCAGGTCTCGTGGCTCGAAATCGTAATTTGAATGAATTGCGCGTACTGACATGACTATTTTCCTTAATTTGGTGGAGATAGCTACAATCGCAGCGATCTCCTGATTCATCCTGACGGGTTATGCGGCCTTGCCTTTCCATTTTCTCCAGCGTTGCTGGTCTGGCGAGCCTTCAATATCCAGGTTGTCGGCGCCGACATTGAACTTGTAGTATTCACGCAGCATGACTTCGAGATCTGGGCCACCACAGTTGCCTTGCAAAATCTGGTTGACCGGTAACCATGCCTGGACATATTTTTCCGGCTCACGTTCAAAGATGTCATGACAGCCATCGGAACAGGTGTGATAGCGCTCGCCTTTAAAGATACTGTCACGATAGGTAAACTCGGTCGGATCACCGCCCATATCCGTGAAAGTCATTGGAATCTGGCAGACCTGACACAGTTGTGGTAAACCTGCGCTATAGAAACGTTTGCCTTCGGCTTCCATCTTGCGCGCTAGTTCCCATTTTGGACGGTAGTATTTGTCGAAAGTGTCTGGATATTTCGCTGATAACCAGTCCATTTCTTCATCGGTTGGAATCCAGGTATGGAAACCGGCTGCATGACCGAAGTTATAGAAAATCCACCATGCCTGATGTGACACGTGCTCTTTTTCTTTGGTAATCACTTCAGAGTATTTCGGCATACGGATACCGTAACGGCTCAAGTCTTTAAACAAAGCACCACCGGCTTCTTCAAAATAGGTTTCCCAGGCTTCTTTCCATGACATCACTTTGTTTGGCAGCATGTAGTCCATCATCATGCCCACAATGGAGAGCAGACGGGTACCGCGCCAGAACCATTTATCGATCCATTCCTGTACGATTGGCACGTTGTCTTCATGTTGTTCCAGCAAGAATTTCACAATTTCCAAACCGAGCGTCATGTGACGTGCTTCATCTGACTGTGCACTGAAACCGAAGGTCACGGTGGCCATATCGCCGTTGTATGCTGCGCCTGACATGAAAGGAACGAACAACAGGTTGGTCAAGACATATTCAAAGGCAAAGCTGATGGACAGCAAGAATTCGAATGGACCCGCTGAACGTGCATCCTCAAAGAACGATTTTGGTACAGAGAGATACCAGACGCGGTCGTGCATGTGTGACCAGTCTTGGAAGCCATCAAAAAACTTGTTGTAATGGCTCATCGCATGAATTTGGGTCTGCACGTGACGTAATTCATCGATTGACTGCATTTGTGAGGCAATACGTGCCCCAATCCCGCCAAATTGACGGCCAACATGGGCATAGCCTTGATAGGCCTGATATTCTAGTGGGGTAACAGCGGTCAGGAATAACTTGATCGCATTCAGGTAGCGTTCATTGGTCACATTCATCTGACCGTTGTTTTGTGCAAAAGCATCAAAAATCGCGTAGAGTTTTTTCTCTTTTTCCGCCTGGTATTTCCAGTAGGCATCCATGGTTAAGCGGAATGGATCTTCCCATTTTGACCAGTCGGTGATTTTGATGCCTTCAAATTCTTCATACGGGAAGGCTTCTTTGCGATCAGCGTAAGAGAAGTCCCAGTCCAGATCACGTGTCAGTGCACGATAACGGTCTTTGGCATTCAGTTTTTTAGAAGTATTTTTTACTTGTGAATTCATGGCAGATCATCCTTAAATCTTGAGGCTTAGGGCTTAGTTCCAATGTAAGCGGAAAGTATCGTCATCTTCTTCAACGTTACCGCCCAGCGTGATCATGTTCAGTTGCAGGGCTTGAATATCCCAATCCTGTCCGAGTTTTTCTGAAACAGTTTCTGCCTTGATCAGCAGGTCAGTTTCGCTTTCGACACGGATCATGGCTGGCAAGTACTGAACGGTGGCTTGTGGATTGTCTTCTTCAATCGCCTCAATGATGTAGCGTGAGGTGTCGTTGTCCTGTAATGCCAGATAAACTTTAGACATGTGCTTCTCCTTAAGCGTTTGCCGCGAATTCAATGTTTAAACCTAATTTTTTGGCACGTTCTAATGTTGCTTGTACCGCTGCAGTGATTGCCTCTGCACCCAACGCTGCATCGCACCAAGGCTTGAATGCAGCTGTTACTTCTAGCAGATATTGCTCTAACCAGCTTTGTAGCAATTGGGTGTTATGTTCAGATTCTTTTAATGCGGTTTTAAATACGCTATCTGACCATTTACGCAAATCACTCAGACATTCCTGCATGAATTCGGTCAACATCGCCAGATCACGCGCACCGTGTTCATTGAACCATTGATCTAGCTGTGTATAGACCAGTTCGCTCAAGAACGAATCAATAACTAAGTTCTGTAAGGTGAACAGTTTAAAGTAGTCCTGTTCGGTCAAACTGACTTCACACAGGCGACGTAGACCTTGCCAAGCTGTATCATTCATCCAGAAGTCTTTGGCTTCATTCAATGAATCCGCCGTGTTGCCATCCAAAGCCAAGCCAATCCGTGACAGATATTGCGCCATACCTAGACGGTCCATAGCAGCAAAAATGCAGGCCTGAGTTAATACAGTACCGTAACCATAAGCACTGCCCGACATCATGTGCAGGTTGGCGGTTTGCTCAACATGACGAAATGGCAATAGAAATTTGATTACTTTGGCTTTGACTTCATCACTTAAATGCTCAGCCAGCCCACGTTTCTCAAAGAAAGCAAAATTACTTTCCGCAATATCCTGTAAGCGGGCACGATGTTGTACATAAGTGCCATAATAGAATTGGCGAGGGTCTTTAAACGCATACCAGTCCTGCATCTGCAGAGCTGTGTGGGTTTTATCGTTTAAGGTCTTTTCCGGTTTCCACAAAGGACGGTAGTGGAAGTTGGTTTCAGCCTGAATATCAAAGCTGACTTCCTGATAACGAGTGGCCGGTTTATTACCAAAGCGGCGCTCGATATAGGCATAACTCTGACGGATCGGTTCTATACCGGAAGTTTTGATTTCTAAGGTCATGGCTTAGCTCCTTAAGCGATTAATACTGATCTTCATGATCAAAAGAGTTGCGTTGCTGTCCGACCAGGGTTGTCTCACTGCCATAACGCCATTTTTCTTCATTGGCATCGTTGCAGGCTTGCTGTTCAGCGGTCATTTCGATGACCTGATTTACCTGGCAAAATTCTTGAAACGCTTGTTGCGGCAGGACTAATTCCACATACAGCGTTGGATCATTAATGGCGAAGTCGAACTCGACAAATTTGCCATCACGGTCACTGGTAACCCGAATATATTTGGTCAAAGTAGGTAACGCGTTTTGCGGTTTTTTAAGATCCTTCATGCCTCTCTCCAACAAGATCAATGCAATCTTGTTTCTGTTAACGCAACCTTGCGTGTCTGGGGTTGTTATTTCAAAAGGCGTGCCAACTTTTAAAAATTAATAAAAATCAAAACATTATGTTTTGTTTTTTGGTCGATAGAGGAGAGTGGATACTTTGATTTTCATGAGCTGATGAAGCCATCAGGCGATCTATTTCATCAAATGATGAAATTAGTCTAAAAACAGCAGAAAATTGCAGAAATTCTCTTGATGATTTCGATGCAAAGTGGAAAAAATGTCTTAGGTTGAATTTTTTATACCTAAAAAGTATCTAATTATGTATTTAAGGTAATAGGGGAAAGCTGAGCGATTTCGTAAGATATAGAAGTTGCTGCCACGGAATGGACGATGCACTTATGACGAAAGTCAGGCTGAACAGTGCCCAGCGTTATGCTGAACACCCAAAAAATATTCATGATTTACTTTCAAAACTGACTTTTGATACGAAAAAAGGCCAAATCTGGTTTGATGAGTACCGCATGCTGCTGTTGCATACCAGCATCATGGGGTATTTACGCAAAGATTTATGCGAAATCATGGGCGTTGAGCGTACCAAACGTTTCTTTATCCGCCTGGGTTATAAAGCCGGGATGAAAGATGCAGAGGTCACCACCAAACTTCGTCCGGATTTAAGCGGCTATGATGCCTTTATGGCGGGTCCACAGATGCATGGGATTCGGGGCATGGTGCAGGTGGAAGTCAACAAGCTCAACCTCAACTTGGAAAACCATCAGTTTTTTGCCGATCTCAACTGGTACCATTCTTTTGAAGCGGAAGTGCACCTGAGCGAGTTTGGCCCAAGCGATGAACCGGCTTGCTGGATGCTGCTTGGTTATGCTTGCGGATATAGCAGTTATGTGATGGGTACCACCATCATTTATCAGGAAACCCATTGTGTGGCCTGTGGGGATGAGCACTGCCGTATTATTGGTAAGCCTTTGCAGGAATGGGAAAATGCAGATGAACTAATCAGTTTCATGTCGCCTGATTCACTGGAAGATGAAATGATCGCATTACAGTCGGAGCTGCGAGAACTGAAAAAATCCATTTACCAAAATGCTGAAGCTGACTATAGCATGTTTAGCTCGGTTGGAGAGTCGACCGCCTATCGCCGGGTGTGTGATTTATTAAAAAAGGCCGCAGCCAGTAAAGTCACGGTCATGCTGCAAGGCGAAACTGGAGTGGGTAAGGAAGCTTTTGCCCGCGGCGTGCATGAAAACAGCCAGCGCCGTGACAAACCCTTTGTCGCGGTGAACTGTGCCGCGATTCCTGCAGAGTTGATCGAATCAGAACTGTTTGGTGTGGAAAAAGGCGCTTTTACCGGAGCAACCCAAAGCCGGATGGGCAAATTTGAACGTGCGAATGGCGGAACCATTTTTCTCGATGAAGTGATAGAACTGTCTCCGCGTGCTCAGGCAGCCTTGTTGCGTATCTTGCAGGAGGGAGAATTTGAGCGGGTCGGTGACCATCAAACCCGAAAAATTGATGTGCGGGTGGTTACGGCAACCAATGAGGATTTGTTGGAAGCCGTGAAAGCCGGGCGCTTCCGGGCTGACTTATACTATCGTCTAAATATTTTTCCGGTCTATATACCACCGTTGCGCGAGCGCCGTGAGGATATTCCGCTTTTGGTGAATCATTTCCTGAAACGCTTTGAAACGATGTATGGTAAACGTCTGCAAGGGATTAGTGACAAAACTAAAAACTACCTGATGAGTTATGACTGGCCGGGCAATATCCGTGAGTTGGAAAATTTACTCGAGCGAGCTGTGTTGCTTACAGATGACCAGCAGATGATCAAACTGTCAGCTTTGCTGCCACAATTGACCGAAAATGATGCTTCGGAAAGCAATACCACATCTCAAGATTTGGATGATTTGCTGGTTCAGGGCTTCAAGCTGGAAGACTATGAGCGGAAAATACTGCAGCATGCGCTGCAGAAGAGCCGCAATAACGTTTCCGAGGCTGCACGTCTGTTAGGTATCAGTCGTGCTACGCTGGATTACCGTTTAAAAAAGTTTAATTTGTAGCTCTGAAATAACAAAAAACCGCCGTATACAGGCGGTTTTTTGTTTAAACAGGTTTTTGCAGGAATTCGGTTAATTCTTTGCGGCTATAGCCACGTGCAATCAATACTTTTTTGATGCCTTGAATGACTTCAGCATCGGTGCTCTTGCGCAATGCTTCAAGCAGTTGTTCATTGCTTTTACAAGAACAGTCATTTTCAATACAAACGATCTGGTTCTTGTGTTCGTTATGCTGATCTGGTTTTAACAGCTTTTGCCAAAAACTCATAGAGCCTTCATTTACGACCTAACATAGCTCGAAATATAGCCAAATCTGTTAAAAAAGCAATAATGCTTGAGTCAGAAAAGCAGCAGTTGAACATGCCATTTTTCACAGAAAATTTATCGTTTTTGCTATTTTTGTGACAGTGATAAGCTTTGTCATTGTTTATGTTTTGGAAAAACTTCATAAAAAACGGAGAGCCGAAGCTCTCCAGTCGATTTTATGCATTTACATCGTCATAAATTGTTTAAATTTTTTCCAGTAGTACACCAGACTCCACATGATGAGTATAAGGGAACTGGTCAAATAGGGCGAAGCGCGTCACTTTGTGGGTGGTACACAAAGTTTTTAAATTATCGTGCAGGGTATCCGGATTACAGGAAATATAAATAATCCGTTCGAAGCCTGACAATAATTTTAGGGTGGCATCATCAATCCCGGCACGTGGTGGATCAACAAAAACTGTACTGAACTGGTAGCTCTGGATATCAATCTCGGCTTCCTGTAGGCGGCGGAATTCGCGTGTCCCGTGATAGGCTTCGGTAAACTCTTCTGCGGACAGACGGGCTACCTGAATATTGTCAATCGCGTTCTGTTCAATATTCCACTGTGCAGCATATACCGAGCTTTTTGCCAGTTCGGTAGCCAGAACACGGTTAAATTTTAGTGATAGAGGTAAGGTAAAGTTGCCATTGCCGCAGTACAATTCGAGTAGATCACCCGATGCCCCTTCAGCAGACGTGCAGGCCCATTGCAGCATGTGTTGGCAGACCTGGGCGTTCGGCTGGGTAAAGCTGCTTTCAATTTGTTTGTACTTAAATGCACGATCGAAGACCTGTAATTCCTCGACCACATAATCATCACTCAATACCAGCTTCTGACCGCGACTACGTCCAATAATCTTGATGTTGAGTTCATCCGCCAGCGCTTTGGCGGCTTGTTCCCAATCGGCATCCAGTTTACGGTGGTAGATCAGCGTCACCAGCATTTCACCACTCAAGGTTGCTAGAAAATCAATTTCAAACAGACGCTGTTCAAGAAGCGGCTGAGCTTTGATTTTCTGCAACAGGACGGGCATTAGATCATTGATGCTTTGAGCGGCGATCGGGAACTGGTCTACACGAACCACCGTTTTTTGTTTGCCATCTTCACCACGTTCAAACATGGCATAAAACAAGTCATTGTCGGTATGCCAAACTCGAAATTCCGCACGCATACGAAAATGCTGTTCAGGAGAGGCAAATACCTCCAAAGCAGGCGGATTAAATTCAGAGAACTGCGCCGTGATACGCTGAACTTTTTCATCGAGTTGAGTTTGGTAGGCAGAGGTCATAAACAATCAAAAAACAAAGGCCAAAATAATGCTGCATCTTAGCAAAAAATTCCGGGTATGCGGCTGTTTCGCAGTAAATAAGCTTTAAGCAGGATCAATCAAGTCGGCAAGGATCTGCTGTAACTGCTGCATGCCCTGAGTGGCTGAGTGCTTTAGCAGGTGATAGCGTTGCGGCACACGCTGATAATCAGCTTGTGGATCAATATAATAAGCCAGACAATTTGCCGGAATCTGATGGATTAAGCCCGCTACGGGATAGACACTCAGGGTTGAGCCGATCACCACAAAGATTTCAGCATCTTGCACCAGCTCGACAGCCTGTTCATAGGCCGGGACGGCTTCACCAAACCACACCACATGTGGGCGTAGGAGATAACCTTCAGGACAACGGTCTTTTTCCAGATCGAGTTGCCAGCCTGTGATCGGATAGAGGATGTCACTATATTGTGCACCAGGACCTGAACTCTTGGCGAAACGAATATTGCCATGTAAGTGTAGGACTTTGAGGCTACCGGCACGTTCATGTAAGTCATCAATATTCTGGGTAATCACCTGGACATCAAAATTCTGTTGGAGATCCGCAATAATCTGGTGAGCCTGATTGGGTTGAGCTGCCAGAATATTTTTACGGCGGTCATTGTAAAAGCGTTGCACGAGTGCCGGATTTTTGGCCCAGGCTTCAGGCGTAGCCACCTCATGAATGTCGTGCTGTTCCCATAAGCCGTTGCTATCGCGGAAAGTATTGATACCACTTTCGGCACTCATGCCTGCACCTGAAAAGATCACCAGTTTACGCATGTGTCCCTCAATTGATTTTATAGGCATTTCAACATGCCGTATTTGAGAGCAATCTGCAAATTGAGGCAATCTGCTTTCTTTATGCAAAACTGCTGAAAGCTCCAGCATGAGATCGGTTGAGGATAAAACTGCTTGCAAGATTTCGCTTTTGGCATATACATTGCTGTTATCAAACAACAAATAAAAAAGATCATTGCAGGAGAGACAGGTATTCCCTGCGCCGAAGGAGCAACGACCCCAGAAACTCTCAGGTAAAAGGACTGCATTGATTGCACAACTCTGGAGAGAGGCGTTAACACGCACACCCAAGGGGAAAGTTGATTGCACTATACGCGCAATCGATCGAAGCTCTCAGGTACCCTGACAGATGGGGCATATCATCAAGGCTCGGCTTTGATAAGGAGCAGTCTATGTCACATGTTGCTGTGATTGGCGCCGGTATTACCGGCATCACCTCCGCATATATTCTCAATAGTCTGGGCTATCAGGTCACAGTACTCGACCAGCACCTCTATGCGGCCATGGAAACTTCCTATGCCAATGGTGGACAGCTTTCAGCTTGTAATGCGGAAGTCTGGAACACACAGGCCACGGTCAAAAAAGGTCTGAAATGGATGAGTAAAAAGGATGCGCCATTATTACTCAATCCTTCGTTTAGCCTGCAGAAATATAGTTGGCTATTTGAATTTTTACGGCATATCCCAGCTTATGAAACCAATACTGTAGAGACTGTACGTTTAGCCCTGCTGGCACGGGAAAAAATGTTTGAGATTGCGGAAACTGAGGGTTTTGAGTTTGATCTGGTCAAGAAAGGGATTTTACATATTTTTCATAACGAGACAGATTTTCATCATGCCCATTTGGTTAACCAGTTACTGAACAGAGCTCAGTTAGAGCGTTATGCGGTAACTCCTGAAGAAATGCGTCAGATCGAGCCAGCCCTGACGGGAACATATGCAGGTGGATTTTATACACCGGGTGATGCAACAGGAGATATTCATAAATTTTGTCGTGGTCTGTCGCAAGTCTGTGCACAGAAAGGTGTGAAATTTTTATATGGAGTTGAAGTTGTAGATTTTGTCCATCCGCAACAAGGTATTGAGCTGATTTATCAGGCGAGTGCAGAGAACATGCATGCTGAACCTCAGGATCGTGTTCACTTGCAAACGGATGCGATCGTGGTCTGTGGTGGTGTGAGTAGTTATGCCATTTCAAGAATGCTCGGTGATCATATTCAGGTTTATCCGGTCAAGGGCTATTCAATTACTGTGCAGTTGAATGATACAGAAAGCCAGCAGCAGGCACCTTGGGTCAGCCTGTTAGATGAAAGTGCCAAAATTGTCAGCAGTCGTTTGGGCTTGATGCGTCTACGTGTGGCGGGTACAGCGGAGTTTAATGGTTACAATCGGGATATCCGTGCGGATCGGATTCAACCGCTGATTAATTGGGTCAATCAGAATTTTCAGCTTTCCACGGCTCAGGTGGTGCCTTGGGCGGGATTAAGACCAATGATGCCGAATATGATGCCAGTGGTGTCGCGAGGTAAACGACGTGGGGTGTATTATCATACCGGACATGGTCATTTGGGCTGGACGCTTTCTGCTGCAACCGCCGTGATGTTGGGGGCCTTGATTGAGCAGGATTTGCCTGTTTAGTATTTTTATTGGTTTGGATACTCACTTGACAAACTTTGCAAGCAATACAGATAAACTGCAAGATAAAACCCGCACATGGCGGGTTTTACTATGATTGATTCTAATTAATGGTCATGATGCAGGTATTCAGGTTCCTTTGGTAATGCAAAGCTGCATAAGAAACAGATCATTAACATCACGATGACATAAATAAAGAAGGTGTTTTCAATACCCGCCTGTTTAAATTGTAAAGCCACCGCAGGTGCTGATCCACCAAATAGGGCATTACCAACCGCATAAGAGAAACCTACACCTAAGGCACGTACATGCGGTGGGAACATTTCTGCTTTGACCAGACCACTGATGGAGGTATAAAAGCTCAAAATCATCATTAAAAAGATCAGTAATAAAGTCACGATCACCGGTGAATAGCTGAAATGATTCATGCCAATCACCATCACCGGATAGATGAAAATGGCGCTCAGCGCACTAAAAGCCAGCATGGAAGCTCGACGACCAATCCGATCGGAAATAAGGCCAAACACCGGTTGTGCCAGCATGTAGACAAATAGGGCAAAGGTCATCATATAGCCGACCGTTTTGCTATCAATGCCCATATTGGTCAGATAGGTTTTGGAATAAACAGTCAGGACATAAAAGGTCAATGAACCTGCTGAAGTGTAACCCACCACCAGTAAAAAGGTTTTCCAATGATTTTTAAAGAGTGCTCTTAAACTGCCGGACTCCTCGCGTTCACGATCTGCATGTGAGAGGGTTTCTTCCAGACGGCTACGCGCAAGGAGGGAAATAATTGCTGTGATTCCGCCAATGATAAACGGAATACGCCAACCGCCATTCATCAACTGTTCTTCACTTAAAAAAGCCAGCAGAATGACACCCAGCAGACTGGCCAGAAGTTGACCACCAGACAGGGTCACATACTGAAATGAGGCATAAAAGCCACGTCGGCCTTTTAAGGCAATTTCACTCATGTAGGTGGCAACCGCACCATATTCACCCCCGACAGACAGGCCCTGTAATAAACGTACCATCAATAACAGGAAGGGTGCCCACATGCCGACTTGTTCATAGGTAGGCAGAAATGCAAATAGGAAAGAACTGATAGCCATCAGGCTAATCGAAATCACCATGGACTGTTTGCGACCATGTTTGTCCGCGATGCGGCCAAAAATCCAGCTACCGATCGGGCGCATAAAAAAGCTGGCAGCAAATACGCCCCAGACATAAATGGCCTGAGCCGTTGAACTCATGTTGGGAGCAGTCAGCACATGCTGAAAATACATGGCAAAGACGGCATAGATATAAAAGTCAAACCATTCCACCAGGTTGCCTGAAGAGGCTCCGACAATCCCTAGAACGCGTTTACGTTTTTCTTCTTTGCTATAGATCACTTCACTCATCGGTAGATCCTTATCAATTTTTCTCATCTAAATACAGGAGGTTTTTTAAAATTATAAATATTGTAATATTCACATAATTTGTATCATTAATAGCATGAAAATTGACAAAATTTCAGTATTTTTATCTTTATTTTATTCTTCTATAATATTGATTTGTAACGGAAAATAAAAAAGCCCATCGGTTGATAGGCTTTTTTTAAAATTCATATTTAAGCTGAGATGAATGCGTTCACAGCCTGATTAAAGTCTTCAGGTTTTTCCACATTCGAGATGTGAGATGCATCGATTTCAAACAATTTTGCATTTGGAATACGATCCACCATAAACTGGCCATCGGCAACCGTTGTTACAGGATCTTGTTTACCTGCAATGACCAATACCGGAACGGTAATGTCTTTCAACTGTTCACGAACATCCGCTTTAGCCAAAGCTTCACAGCAGCTTGCGTAACCTTCTGCGCTGCCAGCTGCAAGGTCGTTACTCAGATTTTCCACAACTGCCGCTTGGCTCTGGATAAAGGGATCGGTAAACCAGCGTGATGCTGCGGTTGAGGCAATTGGTTGCAAGCCTTGTTCACGTACCAGTTTGGCACGATCCAGCCATGCAGCTTCTTGACCAATTTTCGCTGCCGTGTTGCAGACAATCACGTGATTAAAACGTTCAGGTTTGTTAATGGCTAACCATTGGCCGGTCAAACCACCCATCGAAATACCACAGAAACTTGCTTTAGCAACATTGAGGTGATCAAGCAAATTTACGACGTCCTGACCCAATTGTTCTAGGGTATAAGGACCTTGTGGTGCAGAAGATGAACCGTGACCACGGGTATCGTAACAGATGACAAAGAAGTTCTCTTTAAATACATTGAACTGTTTCTGCCACATGCCGTAGTTGGTGCCTAAAGAGTTAGAAAACACCAAAGCCGGTTTGCTCGCATCACCAAAAGTCTGGTAATTGATGACAGCATCATTCGATTGAAAAGTTGGCATTGCGATTCTCCAATCCTTATACGCGTTCGATAATCAAGGCAATGCCTTGACCCACACCGATACACATTGAGCACAGACCGTATTTACCACCAGTTTCTTCCAAATGGTTCAATGCCGTGGTGACCAGACGTGCACCTGAAGCACCCAATGGGTGACCCAAGGCAATCGCACCACCGTTCGGGTTCACATGTGCAGCATCATCTGCAAGACCCAAGTCACGGGTACAAGACAAGGCTTGAGCCGAGAATGCTTCGTTTAGCTCAATCACATCCATTTGCTCAAGGGTTAAACCGGTTTGAGCCAACAGTTTCTTGATTGCAGGCGCTGGACCAAAGCCCATGATGCGTGGTTCTACACCGACCACGGTTGCACCAATGATTTTGGCACGTGGTTTCAGGTTGTATTGTGCAACTGCTTCATCAGATGCAATCAGTAGCGCTGCTGCACCATCATTAATGCCTGAAGCATTACCGGCAGTGACCGTACCGTCTGCTTTCACCACAGGTTTAAGTTTTGCCAAGCCTTCAGCAGTCGTTGATGCACGTGGATGCTCATCGGTATCTACAACCACTGGATCGCCTTTGCGCTGTGGGATTACCACTGGCACGATTTCTTTAGCGAAGTAACCACGTGCTTGTGCAGCTGCGCAACGTTGTTGGCTTTGCAGGGCAAATTTGTCTTGGTCTTCACGCGAAATGTTGAATTGTTCTGCCAGGTTTTCTGCAGTTTGTGGCATGGTTTCCACGCCATACATTTCTTTAAGCTTTGGATTGATAAAACGCCAGCCCATGGTAGTGTCTTCAATCTTCTGGCTACGGCCGAACGCGCTGTCTGATTTACCCATGACAAATGGGGCACGAGACATCGATTCAACACCACCGGCAATGATCAGATTCGCTTCACCTGATTTGATTGCACGTGCAGCAGTCGCGATCGCATCCAATGATGAACCACAAAGACGGTTTAATGTGGTTGCTGGAACCTGGTGTGGCAAACCAGACAATAGGCCAGACATACGGCCCACGTTACGGTTGTCTTCACCGGCTTGGTTGGCACAGCCGTAGATCAGGTCATCCACCTGTTCCCAGTTCACCGATGGATTACGCTCCATTAAGGCTTTGATCGGTAATGCACCCAGATCATCTGCACGTACAGGGGCTAAACCACCCGCATAACGGCCAAATGGGGTACGGATCGCATCGATAATATATGCATTTTTCATGTTGTTATTCCTTTCCCCTTAAGCCTGAGTGGCATCAATCAGTTTGGCACCGGTCATCGCTTGTAATTCTTCAAAGCTTAAACCGTCAACCTTCTCAATTACTTTCATGCCTTCTGGTGTTACATCAATCACGCACAGGTCGGTATAGATGCGATCCACGCATTTCAAGCCAGTTGCTGGATAGCTGAGCTCTGCAACGATTTTAGGTTCGCCTTTTTTGGTCACGTGATCTGTGGTGATGAAGACTTTCTTCGCACCAACAGCCAGGTCCATCGCGCCACCTACGGCAGGAATCGCGTCCGGTGCACCAGTGTGCCAGTTCGCTAGGTCACCATTTTCAGCCACCTGGAAAGCACCCAGTACTGCGATATCGAGGTGACCACCACGCATCATGGCGAAAGAGTCACCATGATGGAAGAAACAGCCGCCAGTCAACATCGTCACGAATTCTTTACCGGCATTGATCAGTTCCGGATCACGGTCTTCTTCTGCCGGCGGTGGACCAAATGCCAACAGGCCATTTTCAGAGTGTAGAAACACATCTTTGTCTGATGGTAGGTAGTTTGAAATCTTGGTTGGTAGGCCAATACCCAAATTCACATAGGCACCGTCTGGAATGTCTTGCGCAACACGTTCAGCAATTTGGTCGCGAGTAAGTTTGCTATAGCTCATGAAGTTCTCCTTAGTCGCCAATTACTGTGCTGGGGTTACTTGAACCACGTGTTTTACGAAAATGCCCGGGGTGATGATGTGTTCCGGATCAAGCTCACCGAGTTCTACTACTTCAGACACTTGGGCAATCGTTACGTCTGCCGCCATCGCCATGATTGGGCCGAAGTTACGTGCAGATTTGCGGTACACCAGGTTGCCCCAACGGTCGCCTTTATGGGCTTTGATCAAGGCAAAATCTGCTTTGATCGGATTTTCCAGCACGTAGTCTTTACCATCGTAGTTTAGGGTTGGTTTGCCTTCAGCAAGCAAAGTACCAAAACCGGTTGGGGTGTAGATTGGGCCCAAGCCCATACCTGCAGCCTGGATGCGGCAAGCGAGGTTACCTTGTGGCACTAATTCAAGCTCGATTTTGCCAGCACGGTACAGCTCGTCGAATACCCAAGAGTCAGACTGACGTGGGAACGAGCAGATGATTTTACGTACGGCACCGGCTTTTAAAAGCTTCGCCAAACCGTAGTCACCGTTACCGGCGTTGTTGTTGACGATCACCAGATCTTTCACGCCCAGTTCAATCAAGCCATCAATCAGTTCAGCGGGCTGACCTGCGGTGCCGAAGCCACCAATCATAATGGTTGAATCATCTTTAATTTGTGAAAGCACTTCTGTTAAGGAAGCTTTGCTTTTGTCGATCATAATATTTCCTAATCAAACTTCATCTGCAGACGCGTTAAGCGCGTGAAGATGTTGGAGGCGTTGTATTGGTCAACGGTGTATTTTTGGAGAGGATCAGATGGGCAATAAAGCCGATGCAAATCCCCCAAAATACGGAACTTAAACCTAAAAAACTTATTCCCGACACGGTGGCAAGGAATGTGATTAAAGCAGCATCTCTCTGGGTTTCTTCTTTCATCGCCACTGTAACGTTGGTGGCTATTGCACCGAGAAGGGCAAGACCCGCCAGGGCAGCGACCAGCTCTTTCGGAAGCAGGCTGAATAGCATGACAATACTGCCTGCGAACAACCCGCCTAAAATGTAAAAAATACCGTTGGCAATACCAGCGATATATCGTTTTTCTTTCAGTTCATGTGCATCTTTACCGGTACAGAGTGCTGCGGTAATCGAGGCCAACACGATGGTAATACCACCCACGCAGGCTACTGCAAGCGAAGCAATGCTTGAGGCTGCGATAATTGGCTTGGCTGGCGTCTCATAATCACTGAGTCGCAAGATCGCCATACCCGGCAAAAACTGTCCTGTCAGACTGACCAGAATCAGCGGAATAGCAAGGTTAAAGGTTGCATTCCATGACCACTCTGGCGTGATGAACTGGGGGAGGGCGAGCGAAAAATTGATGTCGACTGGATTCATCCGACCGAGCAATAAAGCCAAGCTCACACCGGCCAGTAATACCCATACCATGGTGTAGCGTGGGGAAAAGCGTTTTGCGAGCAGATAACACGCCAACATGCCAAATACCACATAAGGCATAGAGCTGGTCGCTTTGAATAAACCCAGGCCAAACTGGAACAAAATTCCCGCCATCATGCCTGCTGCCAGTCCCTGTGGAATCCATTTCAACAATTTGTCGAAATAGCCACTAATCCCGATCAGAAAAATCGCGACGGCAGCAATCAGGTAAGCGCCAACGGCTTCATTTAAACTGATACTTGGAAACAGGGTCACCAGCAGGGCAGTTCCGGGTGCTGACCAAGCTGTAATCACAGGGGTTTTAAACCGGATTGACAGGTAGATCCCGGTAAGCGCTGCACCAATAGAAATGCCCCAGATCCAGGACATCATCATCTCGGGGCTAACATTGGCTTTTTGTGCGGCCTGAAAGAAAATAATCAGGGGACCAGAGTAGGAAATCAGTACCGCTAAGAATCCTGCAACGGTGGCTGAAATCGACCAGTCCTCTTTTAATGTTTGGATCAGATTAGACATCGCATGCCTCCATGCTCACGATTCTGTCAGTTCTGCCGGTTAACCTAAGTCACCACCACCTACAGGTACAACACTACCTGTGATGTAAGAGGCTTCATCAGAGGCCAGGAAGGTAATGGCATTCACTTGTTCATCAATCGTGCCATAGCGTTTGAAGAAGGTACGGTCAATGGTTTGATCCACGACTTCTTGCATCCACGCTTTGTCTTGTTCAGACATTGGTGCACTGTTACGTGGCACTTTACGTGGTGGAGCTTCGGTACCGCCTGTTGCAACAGCATTGACACGAATACCGTCTTTGGCATGTTCAAAAGCCAGTGAGGCAGTTAAACCGTTTACACCACCTTTTGCAGCAGAGTAAGGGATACGGTTAATCCCACGGGTTGCAATCGATGAAACGTTCACGATGGCACCGGCTTGTTGGGCAATCATGGTTGGCAACACAGCACGGCAGCACCACATGGTCGGGAACAATGAGCGGCGAACTTCTTTTTCCACTTCTTCAGGTTGGAATTCCTGAAAAGGTTTCATCCAGATCGCACCGCCCACGTTGTTGATGAGTACATCAACACGGCCATATTTTTCTAAAGCCGCATTGACAACTTTTTCAGCACCTTCAAAGTGTTCAAGGTCGGCGCGTACAGTGATTGCCTCACCGCCGGCCTCAACGATTTCCTTCAGTACATCTTCAACATACTCAGAGAAATCGGCCATGATTACTTTGCCGCCTTCACGGGCAACACGTAGCGCGACACCGCGACCGATGCCTTGTGCGGCACCTGTAACAATCACTACTTTATTGCTGAAACGTTGTTGACTCATCTTTGTTTCCTTTATCTTGACTGTATAACCGAACTCAAACTTAGTTTGCAGAGAATTTCTCAAACAGGAAGTTTGCTGGCTTCACGCCTTCTGCATCTAACCAGCCACGTACCGCTTCAACCATTGGTACTGGGCCACAGAGGTAAACATCAACATCACCACCGTTTAACCATTCAGTGTCAATATGACCAGTAACATAACCTTTACGCTCATGCGCAGATTCTGGGTTAGCTACAACAGTACGGTATTCGAACCATGGTAATTTTGCTTGAAGTTCATTGAGGCGATCCAATGCAACCAGGTCAAAGTCGTTGGTCACACCAAATACAAGACGTACAGGTTGTTCAGAACCTTTTTCTTCAAGAACAGACAACATAGACAAGAACGGTGCAATACCAGTACCACCAGCAAGCATTAATACTGGACGAGTAACGCTACGTAAATAGAAGCTACCAAATGGACCAGTAAAGGTCATTTTGTCACCAACTTTAGCAGTTTGGCTGAGGAAACTACTCATTTTGCCATTTGGCACGTTACGTACTACGAAACCAGTTTTGCGGTCGCCTGGTTTAGAGCTGAATGAGTAAGAACGGGTTTCTTCAGTACCCGGAATACCTACATTGACATATTGGCCTGCCAAGAAATTGATTTCTGGCTCAGCAGCGTCAAGTTCGATTTCAAAAGTAATCGTTGATTCAGAAAGGTTCTCAACAGAAGTGAGGGTACCTTGATAAGTATGAATTTCAGTTTTGCAAACATCAGAGGTTGCTTGAATCTGGAATACTGCATCAGAAGTCGGGTGGCATTGGCATGCCAATACATAGCCTTCAGCCGCTTCTTCAGGAGTTAAAGCATCTTCGATATAGCTATCTTCAGGCATATCATAAGTGCCTGATTCACAAAATGCACGACACGTACCACATGCACCATCACGGCAATCTAGCGGAATATTGATCTTTTGGCGGTATGCTGCGTCCGAAAGGGTTTCGCCATTAACAACAGTGATAAAACGCGTTACGCCATCTTCAAATTGAAGTGCAACATTATGGTTTGACATGGCAAGTATCCTACAAATGAGTTAAAACATCAGATGGCCCGGGCCAACATTCCATTGGGCCAGGGCCGGGGTTTCTTTACAATAATCTAATAAGCTTAGATGTGGTAGATATCAATCACTTGGTTGATATAGTCGTTTTTCAATACGACATACTTGCTTACGATTTTTGGCTGTTCACCAGAGAAATCGATCACATAACGAGACATACCGAAGTAGCTGTAGTTTTTCTTGTAACGGAAGCTCAAAGTATTCCAGTTAAAACGTACAGTCACTTGGTCACCGTTCTGTTCCACAATCTCAATGTTGTTGATGTTGTGGCTAGTACGGGTGTCCGGCATAGTTGCAGAAGAGCGTTCAGTTTTGATACGGAACACACGGTCTTCTAAACCTTGACGATCTGGATAGAAAATCAAAGAAATTTCAGACTGAGGATCTTCGGTCAACGTATCGTTGTCATCCCAAGCTGGCATCCAGAATTGTGCATTCGGAGCGTAGCACTCTAACCAGTTATCCCATTGCTCGTCATCAAGGAAACGTGCTTCACGATAAAGGAATTGAGCAATGTTTTCTAAAGTAATCGCGCTCATGCTTGTTCTCCTTCAGCAGCAATCTCTTTTTCAGTCGCAATCGCTTTCTTCATAAGTTTCAACCAGTACTCGTGTTGAGCCAGGTATAAACCTTCGTCTTCAGTCTTGACACCAGAAAGTTTTGGTTTCAAACCGATTTCATTTGCAGCATCATCTGGGCCTTGGATCCAGTGTTTAGAACCACGGCTCATGTCGTTCCACTCAAGCGCGATACCTTGGTAGCCTGCTTGACATGCACGGAACTCTTCCAAGTCATCCGGAGTAGCCATACCAGAAGCGTTGAAGAAGTCTTCGTACTGACGGATACGGCGTGCACGTGCTTCAGGTGCTTCACCTTTAGGCGCGATACAGTAGATCGTTACTTCAGTCTTATCGACAGACAATGGACGAAGAACACGGATTTGTGAACCGAACTGATCCATAAAGTAAACGTTTGGATAGATACAAAGGTTACGAGAACGCTCGATCATCCATTTCGCCATAGCTGCACCGTATTTCTCGGTGTATTCGTCTTTTTTCGGGAAGTTTGGACGGTCTTCCGGGTTAGCCCATTGAGTCCAAAGCAGCATGTGGCCATTTTCGAAACCGTAAGAACCACCGCCTTGTTTACCCCAAGAACCAGCGCTCATCGCACGGATGTTGTCGCCGCCTTGTTTTTCTTTACGTTGCTGAGTTGTCGCAGCATAGTTCCAGTGAACAGCAGAAACGTGGTAACCATCGGCACCGTTTTCAGCAGTCAGTTTCCAGTTACCTTCATAAGTATAGGTAGAAGCACCACGAAGAACTTCAAGACCATCTTCAGACTGACCAACGATCATGTCGATGATTTTAGTTGCTTCACCAAGATATTCTTCAAGAGAAGGAACGTCTGGGTTCAAGCTACCAAACAAGAAACCTTTGTAGTTTTCAAAACGTGCAACTTTCTTCAGGTCGTGTGAACCTTCTTTGTTGAAGCAGTCAGAATAACCCGCATCAGTAGGATCTTTAACTTTTAACAACTTACCAGAGTTGTTGAATGTCCAGCCGTGGAATGGGCAGGTATAAGTTGCTTTGTTACCACGTTTGTAACGGCAAAGCTCTGCACCACGGTGTGAACACGCATTGATCATTGCATTTAGTTCACCGTTACGGTTACGTGCAATGATGATTGGCTGACGACCGATGTTAGTCGTGTAGTAATCGTTGATATTTGGAATTTGGCTTTCATGTGCCAAGTATACCCAGTTGCCCTCGAAGATATATTTCATTTCAAGGTCAAAAATGTCCTGGTCCGTGAAGACAGAACGATGAAGTTTGAATTCACCTGTTTCGTAGTTTTCAACAAGTAATTCATCAATGCGATCTAGATGGCTAGTATTGATTACAGGAATACGTGGCATGTCCGCTCTCCGACTTTCCAAATGTTAGGAAGTCACCGAAATGCTTAACAGAATAGGGAGGTTAAACATTTCGGTTCCTTGGGTTTCAGCTAATTAAGCGCTTGCGCGACGACGTTCAACTTCAGTAGAAGGCGCACCTTCTTTGTCTTTCTGAAGAACGATGTCGAACTGGATGTGTTTGAAAGAACCTTTCAAACCGCGGCGTGCGATTTCAGCTTCGTCAGTTACGTCAACAGCAGTTGCAACTAGACCTTCACGCGTACCGAATGCAAAGTCGTCCCAAAGGTATTTGTCGCCTTCGATGTTGAACTGAGTGGTTAATTTACGGTGACCAGGCGCAGAGATGAAGTAGTGCACGTGCGCAGGACGTTGACCGTGACGAGAAAGTTTGTTCAACATTTGTTGTAACGGACCTTCTGGGTTCAAACCGTAACCTACAGGCATAGTGGTTTGTGCTGTGTAGTTACCGTTTTCATCAGTGAAAATGGTACGACGCAGGTTGAAGTGTGATTGAGACTTATCGAAGAACGAGTAGTTACCGTGGCTGTTGGCATGCCACATTTCAACTTTAGCACCAGAAAGCACTTCACCATCAGTATCAGTCACTTTACCTTCGATGATAAGCGTTGCAATTTTGCCTTCTTCAGAACCGTCGTCCATACGAGCGAAACCTACAGATTCAGGCGCACCAGCGACATATAATGGACCTTCGATTGTACGTGGAGTACCACCTGTTAAGCCTGCTTTAGCATCAGCTTCATCAGCACGAAGGTCAAGGTAGTGTTCTAGGCCGATAGCAGAACCTAAAAGAGCAAATTCATCAGCTTTCGCCATGTCGATGATCGCTTCAACACCTTTCCAAACTTCAGATTGAGTAAGATCAAGATCTTCGATTGCTTGGTAGAAGTCAGTCACTAGGCGAACAACAACTTGTTGTAGGCGTGCGTCAACTGGACCTTCAGAAGTGTCTACGTTACATGCTTTAACTAAATTTTCAATCGCTTGACGATCCATACAATTGCTCCTTGAATGTATGCTTTTTTCATTGAGTGGTCAGCTAAGCTTGCATAAATGCTGGCAAATTTCCCGCTAACCACGATTTTAATAACCGGCCGGATGACCGGAGTTTTTGTGATGATGAAGAGCCCTCACAATTCATCACCACGATTCAATCAGGTGTCATCTTCACGGATTGAAGATGGATGGCGGTTGAGTGCCATCACCTCGATATCCATATATGGATAAAGCGGTAAACCTTGCAGAATATTGTGTAACTCTTCATTACTTTCCACATCAAAAATACTGATGTTTGAGTATTGGCCAGTAATACGCCAGATGTGACGCCATTTACCCTGACGTTGTAAGTCTTGTGAGTAAGCTTTCTCAACAGCTTTAATCTCAGCCGCTTTCTCAGCCGGCATATCTAATGGAATGTTTACATCCATGCGTACTTGAAACAGCATGTGTTTACTCCTTACTTACGACGTAGTTGGTCAAGTTTGTCTTCATCTAGCTCAATCCCCAGACCTGGGCCTTGTGGAATTGCAAGTTCAAAATTTTCGTAACGAAGCGGTGTTTTTAAAATTTCTTCGGTGAGTAAGAGGGGGCCAAACAGTTCAGTGCCGTAGGCCAAATTATCGAAAGTTGAGAAGGCATGCGCAGATGCGATAGTGCCTACAGAACCTTCTAGCATTGTTCCACCATAAAGGTCAATGCCTGCCAATTTGGCGATTTTTGCAACTTCACAACCTTCAATCAGACCACCCGATTGTGCTACTTTCACCGCAAATACTGATGCGCCATTGCGTTTCGCGATTTGGTACGCTGTTGCAGGACCCATCAAGGATTCATCCGCCATAATCGCAACATCGAAACGACGAGTTAAACGCTCCATGGCATCTAAATTTTCAATTGCACATGGTTGTTCAATCAGGTCTACACCACCGTCTTGTAACAACTGGATACCTTTGATCGCTTCAAGCTCAGACCAGGCACGGTTCACATCAACGCGGATAGAAACGTCTGCACCTAGAGCTTGTTTGATCGCCAATACGTGCTCAACATCTTCTTGGACTTTGCGTGAACCAATTTTCAATTTAAAGATGTTGTGACGTTTCAGCTCAATCATCTTTTTCGCTTCAGCGATATCTTTTTCAGTGTTACCAGAAGCCAATACCCAAAGCACCGGCACGCTGTTGCGCAGACGACCGCCGAGCAACTCGCTCACTGGCAAACCTAAACGCTTGGCTTGGATATCAAGCAGGGCAGTTTGGATTGCACATTTTGCAAAACGGTTGCCATTAATGTTGCGTTTAATCAAACTTAGTGTTTGAGCAACATTTAAATCTTTAATCGACGTCAAGAGTGGTGCAAAATAAGTGTCAATATTTGTCTTAACACTTTCCGGGCTTTCTTCACCGTAGCCTAAGCCACCAATTGTTGTCGCTTCACCCCAACCAATGATGCCGTCTTCAGTAGTGATTTTGATCAAAACCAAAGTTTGAGTTTGCATCGTCGCCACCGCCATTTTGTGCGGGCGGATCGTTGGGATCTCTACAAGCAAGGTTTCTACTGATTTATACATCTTCGTTATCTGGGTTGGTTATCTCTTGTGTATACCTTAAAAGAATGATTAAACTGTGTCTAAGATCAAATATGCATTTTAATATACCTTAATGGTATGAGGTGAGCATGGAACTCAGACATTTACGTTACTTTGTAGCCGTTGTAGAGGAACAAAGCTTTACAAAGGCAGCAGAAAAGCTGTTTATTGCCCAACCGCCACTGAGTCGCCAGATCCAAAATCTGGAAAATGAGTTGGGAATTCAATTATTTGAGCGTGGAAGTCGCCCTTTGCAGACCACTCCAGCAGGCCAGTTTTTCTATCAGCATGCGGTCAAATTGCTGTCGAATGCTGAAGAAATCAAATCGATGACCAAGCGTGTCGGGATGGTTGAACGTGTAGTAACCATGGGATTCGTAGGATCACTGCTTTATGGATTATTACCGAGAATTGTCTACTTATATCGCCAGCAGCAACCACATCTGCAAATTCAGCTCATTGAGATGAGCACCAAAGAACAGATCCAAGCCCTGAAAGAAGGCAAGATCGATGTAGGCTTTGGTCGTTTACGTATTTCTGATCCAGCGATTCGACGTGTGTTGCTGCGTGAAGAACGTTTGATGGTGGCTGTTCATGTCAGTCATCCTTTATCTCGTTATGAAAAAGGTGTTCATCTATCTGATATTGTTGATGAAAATATTTTTCTTTATCCGGCAAATCCAAAACCAAATTTCTCGACACAAATGCGGTCAATCTTTTCTGAATATGGTTTAGAACCCAAAAACTTTAAAGAAGTACGTGAAATTCAGCTGGCTTTAGGTTTGGTGGCTGCTGGAGAAGGGATCAGTGTAGTGCCGGAAAGTGCCAATACTATTCGCTTCCCACACTTAAATTACATCCCGTTATTAGATGATGCTGCGGTGAGTCCGATCTTTCTGGCGATTCGTAATATGGATGAAAGTGAAGATATCCGTTCACTGTTTGACTGTATCTATCAGGTCTACGACCTGGAGGCGATTAAATACGACCGTACGGTTCTTTGACTACGCCTTTAGTCTAATCTAGCCCTTCAACTTACAGAGAAATGATTAAAAAAAGATGAAAAAAATATTCGTTTTTCTGTTGTTTGAAGGGTGATTCTTTTCCTGTGGTCGTTAAAACCTTCTTGTTGATTACTTTTTGCTCAAATATCTTTTATCTTCTTTTATTCTTTACTACAAGCTTAACGGTGGCTTTTATCTTATTTTCATAATGCCAAGCTCTAGTACAAGTGCCGTAAAGACTGTAGAGCAATAAGATTGTTATCGTGCTGTTGCCTTTGAAATTGCAAGCCAAGTCTAAGCAGGTATTTGAGTAATAGTGAAATAAGGATATGGAAAATAATTAAGTGATGTTCTACATAATTAAAAAAATAGAGCTGCTTGTTTGATTTATATTTGTATAGGTCTATGTTTTTTAAGCTCTATTTAAATCTCACTACTTTTTCTCCTAGCTAATTTAAATGGTCTTTTTTAATTATCATTCAGCATCATGAATGGAAATTTTCCATTTCATGTAAATTTCTGATGAAAGTCTGTCGATACCTGATTCGGTATTTCTTGCTTATTACAAAGTGTGCTTGGGTATAGCTAATGTAACTTTTATCTCTAGCTTGAAAGTCGGCTCCGCATACTACTTTCGGTAGGGTGAAATTTGCTCAAATACCCAATAAGTATCAACTTCGCTAATGAGGGGAATCCAAAACAGGTCAAATTAGGTGGGTTTTATGCCTGAACCAAGCTCTATGTGGATGTAGTTTTTGTTTAATTAATGATCGTTTGTGTGGGGTGATAAAAATATTAAGAAAAATCGGATGTACTTCAGTAGATTGATTTATTGTTTCTGAAGGGTTGCTTAATCTATTTATTCATATTTAAGCCGGTAGATATTACTGAGTGGCTTTTTATTGAGATTCTTCTTAACCAGTAGTGGGGATCAATATATTGCTAGAAAGTGACTGTTGAGGTCGATTTCTGCTGCTTGTCTCAGCTTGAACCATCACTTATAAATGAAACATTCAACTTATCCATATGTTGAAGACGGCGTTATCGTGACCTAGCAAGGAGCTTGTATGTCCACTTTCCCTCATTTATTGGCCCCATTGGATTTAGGTTTTACGACATTAAAGAACCGGGTTGTAATGGGTTCTATGCATGTGGGACTTGAGGAGGCACCTCAGGGTTTTGAGCGAATGGCAGCCTTTTATGCTGAACGGGCACGAGGTGGTGTGGGTTTGATTATTACTGGTGGAGTAGCGCCTAACGAAGCAGGGGTGACGTTTCCCGGTAGCAGCATACTCAACCAAGTCGCAGATGTTGAAAAACATAAAATTATTACCCAGGCGGTACATGCAGAAGGCGGTAAAATGGCCCTGCAGATTTTACATACGGGGCGTTATTCTTATCAGCCAAATCTGGTTGCGCCTTCAGCGATTCAAGCCCCCATTAATCCAGTCAAACCCAAAGCGCTAACCATTGCGGAGATTCAGCAAACCATCCGTGATTTTGTTTATACCGCTCAACTTGCTCAACAGGCAGGTTATGATGGGGTCGAAATCATGGGATCAGAGGGTTATCTGATTAATGAATTTATTGCAGCGCGTACTAATCACCGTGATGATGAGTGGGGCGGTTGTTACGAAAACCGGATTCGTTTCCCTTTAGAAATTGTCAGACGTACCCGTCAGGCGGTTGGTGAGAACTTTATCATTATTTACCGCTTATCCATGCTGGATCTGGTTGAAGGCGGCTCTACGCTCGAAGAAGTGATTGAATTAGCCAAAAAGATTGAACAGGCGGGAGCAACCATTATTAATAGTGGGATTGGCTGGCATGAAGCACGTATCCCTACAATTGCAACAAAAGTACCGCGTGCGGCATTCACCTGGGTCACTGAAAAGCTAAAAGGTGCAGTTAGTATTCCTCTTATTACTTCGAACCGGATTAACACCCCACAAATGGCAGAGCATGTGCTTGCTTCAGAACAAGCCGATCTCATTTCGATGGCACGCCCGATGTTGGCTGACCCCGAATTTGTACTGAAGGCCAGTGAAGGTCGAAGTGATGAAATCAACACCTGTATTGCGTGCAATCAGGCCTGTCTAGATCATATTTTTTCTAAACGAATAGCCACTTGTCTGGTCAATCCGCGTGCATGCCATGAAACAGAATTACAATTTATCCCTGCGGTTAAAACAAAATCTATCGCTGTTGTGGGTGCGGGGCCAGCGGGATTAAGTTTTGCGATTTATGCGGCATCGCGTGGGCATCAGATTACGATTTATGAATCTGAAAATCAGATCGGTGGGCAGTTTAATATCGCGAAGACTATTCCGGGTAAAGAAGAATTTCACGAAACGCTGCGTTATTTTAAACGCCAAATCGAAATACAACCGAATATTAAACTGCAACTGAATCATACCGTGACCTTTGAGGAATTGAGCCAGTCAAATTTTGATGACATTGTGGTGGCAACAGGCGTGATGCCAAGGCGGTTGCAGATCGAGGGAATTGACCACCCTAAGGTTTTGTCATATCTGCAAGTGTTGAAGCAGCGAGTACCTGTTGGTCGTCGCGTTGTGATTATTGGTGCTGGTGGGATCGGTTTTGATACGGCTGAATATCTAGTTCATTCAGGTGAAAGTGCTAGTATGAATCCAGAAAAATTTTATGCAGAGTGGGGGATTGATCCTCATTATCAGCATGCCGGAGGCGTACAGGCACCACATATATCAATGGCAGAACGGGAAATTTATTTGCTGCAACGCAAAAATACGGCAGTTGGATCCAGTTTGGGGAAAACGACAGGTTGGATTCATCGTATGAGTTTGAAACTGCGTCATGTCAAAATGCTGGCGGGTGTGCAGTATGAAAAGATTGATGATGACGGACTGCATATCCGTATCAATGAACAGTCGCAGTTACTAGCTGTAGATCATGTGGTGATTTGTGCTGGACAGGAATCTTATACGGCGATGTATGAGTCATTAGCAGCCGCCGGAAAACAGGTTCATTTGATTGGTGGCGCAAAAGAAGCCGGCGAGCTGGATGCGAAACGGGCGATCCGTCAAGGGGCTGAACTGGCTGCTCTGATATGAAAGAATAAATTGGATGAATTGCGCCATCTTATAATTTAAAAAACCCAGTTGTTTCACTGGGCTTTTTAACAGGAACAGAAGACTGGACTTACTTTTCCAATGCAGGTGAAGCAGCAGCAATAGCAGCAGCAACTGCATCTTCTTCAGTTTGCGGTTCATCTTTCGATTTAGGTGTACTGCTTTGGGCAGTATCATTCTCAGTTTTATTCGTGTTTTTACTCTCGGCTGGCTGTTCGCGAACCTCGCGGCGAATTTCAGTCGTGGTGTTTTTGGTTTCTTCACGAATGATGGTGACAGTTTTGGCTTCAGATGCGGCTTGTGTATTGTCTAGAGGTTTAAACTCAACTTCAGAGGTGACTTGCTGCTCAGTTTCGCTCTGAGTTTTTTCATCTTCCTGAGGAGTTTCTTTTTTTACACATGCGCTGAGTGCCAGACCAGTCGCGATTAAGCCACAGATTAAAAGTTTCTTGTTCATCGTCACACAAAATTCAGCTGTATATAGAAGTGGCACCATTATAACAATAAAACGCCCGATAAAAATCATCATATGAGGCGCTAAATTTTTATAAAAAATGCTGATAGAATAGCCAATTGTTTATTGTTCCATGAATTGATGCGGATTGACTTTGCTTTATAGGTGCAGAGTAAAGTAAAATTGCCCAGCATTGCATGCCGATTTAGGCTCGATTGTACGAGAAACTCAATGACCCATTTTATTTTCGTGACTGGTGGTGTGGTTTCATCACTAGGTAAAGGTATTTCAGCTGCTTCAGTTGCTGCACTTTTAGAAGCTCGTGGTTTAAAAGTGACCATGGTGAAAATGGATCCATATATTAATGTCGATCCAGGCACGATGAGCCCATTCCAACATGGTGAAGTTTTTGTCACAGAGGATGGTGCTGAAACTGACCTAGATTTGGGTTATTACGAGCGTTTCTTGCGTCGCGCAAAAATGACCAAGCTCAACAACTTCACTTCTGGTCGTGTTTACCAGGATGTACTGAACAAAGAGCGTCGTGGTGACTATCTTGGTGGTACTGTTCAGGTTATTCCACACATCACAGACAATATTAAAGAACGTGTACTACGTGCCGGCGAAGGTTACGATGTTGCGATCGTTGAAATTGGCGGAACAGTAGGTGATATCGAATCTCTGCCTTTCATGGAGTCTGTACGCCAACTTTTAGTTGAATTGGGCCACAAGCGTTCAATGCTCATGCATTTAACCTTGTTACCATATATTAAGTCTGCTGCTGAACTCAAAACCAAGCCAACACAGCATTCGGTGAAAGAATTGCTGTCGATTGGTATTCAGCCAGACATTCTGATCTGCCGTACCGAGCATGATGTTGATGCCGATACCACCCGCAAGATTGCACTCTTTACTAACGTAGAAGCACGTGCAGTTGTGGTATGTAAAGATGCCAAAACCATTTATCAAATTCCACGTACATTCTATGAACAGGATGTCGATGACTTTATCTGCGAGCGTTTTGGTTATACGGATTTGCCAGAAGCGGATCTAACCGATTGGGATAATGTGGTTGAAGCGTTGCTGAACCCTGAATTTACCGTTCGTGTCGCAATGGTGGGTAAATATGTTGAACTGCCAGATGCCTATAAATCTGTCAATGAAGCCTTGTTACACGCAGGTATTAAAAACCGTGTAAAAGTCCAGATTGATTATGTAGATGCGGAACGTTTGGAATCTGAAGATGTCAATCAGGTTCTTGCTGAAGCAGATGCGATTCTAGTTCCAGGTGGATTCGGTGAGCGTGGTACTGAAGGTAAGATGACTGCGATTCGCTATGCTCGCGAAAATAAAATTCCATTCTTTGGTATTTGCTTAGGGATGCAGCTTGCTGTAATCGAATACGCACGCAATGTAGCGGGTATGCCAGAAGCGACTTCAACCGAATTTAATCGCTCTACAAAATTCCCATTGATTGGTTTGATTACTGAATGGTTAGATGAGCGCGGTGAATTACAGCATCGTAGTGTTGATTCAGATTTGGGTGGAACCATGCGTTTAGGTGCACAAAAATCAGAATTGGTTGCAGGTACCAAGATTCGTGAAATTTATGGTGCAGCAGAAATTACCGAACGTCATCGCCATCGTTATGAAATGAACGATCGCTTTATTGCACCAATTGAACAAGCAGGAATGAAAATCTCGGGTTATTCAACTGCACAACATTTGGTAGAAACGGTTGAGATTGCTGATCATCCTTGGTTTATCGCGGTACAATTCCACCCGGAATTCACCAGTTCGCCACGTGAAGGTCATCCGTTATTTGCTAGCTTTATTGCGGCAGCTAAACAGCAGCATCAGAAGTAATTAAAAAACTAGGGATAAACTAGGAAAGTTTAAATGTCACAATTAAAACCACAAGAAATTGTACGTTTAGGCGATATACAAATGGCAAATCATTTGCCATTTGTACTATTCGGCGGCATGAACGTATTGGAGTCGAAAGACTTAGCTTTTGAAATTGCAGAAACTTATGTGGAGATCTGTAAGCGTTTAGAGATCCCGTATGTATTCAAGGCAAGCTTTGATAAAGCCAATCGTTCAAGCCTGTATTCTTTCCGGGGGCCAGGTCTGGAAAAAGGCATCGAGTGGTTAGCTGACATTAAAAAACATTTTAATGTGCCGATCATCACGGATGTACATGAGCCGTATCAAGCGGCACCCGTGGCTGAAGTTGCCGATATTATCCAGTTACCAGCGTTTTTAAGTCGTCAGACCGATCTGGTTGAAGCGATGGCGAAAACTGATGCGATCATCAATATCAAGAAAGCCCAATTTCTTGCACCCCATGAAATGCGCCATATTCTGAACAAATGTTTAGAAGCGGGTAATGATAAGCTGATTTTGTGTGAGCGCGGTTCAGCATTCGGTTATAACAACCTGGTCGTTGACATGTTGGGTTTCGACATCATGAAGGAAATGAATGTTCCGGTGTTCTTTGATGTCACCCATTCACTACAGACACCAGGTGGCCGTGCGGATTCAGCGGGCGGTCGTCGTGCGCAGATCACGACTTTGGCACGTGCGGGTATGGCGACTGGCTTGGCGGGTTTATTCCTAGAAGCGCACCCAGATCCAGATCAGGCAAAGTGTGATGGTCCATGTGCTTTACGTTTATCACAGCTTGAGCCATTCTTGGCACAATTAAAAGAATTGGATACTTTAGTCAAAGGATTCAAAAAGTTAGATACTCATTGATACGGGTGTTCGTATCTTGTTATTCATTCAACTGAGGAATTGTTCATGAGCCAAATCGTTGACATTCGTGCACGTGAAATTTTGGACTCTCGTGGTAACCCAACCATCGAAGCAGATGTAATTTTGGAATCTGGCGTTGTTGGCCGTGCATGTGCACCATCTGGTGCTTCAACTGGTTCTCGTGAAGCTTTAGAACTTCGTGACGGTGACAAATCACGTTACTTAGGTAAAGGCGTTCGCACTGCGGTACAAAACGTCAATAGCCAAATCCATGAGTTGCTTGTGGGTCAAAATGTTTTTGAACAAAAAGCACTTGACGACAAAATGATCGCACTTGATGGTACTGAAAACAAAGCGAAGTTGGGTGCAAACGCAACTTTAGCAGTGTCTTTGGCTGCTGCACGCGCTGCTGCAACTGAACAAAAACTTCCTCTATTCCAGTACATCGCCAACTTGCGTGGTCAACAGACTTTGTCTATGCCAGTACCAATGATGAACATCTTGAATGGTGGTTCACACGCAGACAACAATGTTGATATTCAAGAGTTTATGATTGAGCCAGTGGGCTTCACTTCATTCTCTGAAGCGTTACGTGCGGGTGCTGAAATTTTCCACTCACTAAAATCTGTACTTAACCAAAAAGGTTTAAACACTGCCGTAGGTGATGAAGGTGGTTTTGCGCCAAACCTTCGCTCTAATGAAGAAGCGATCACTGTGATTCTTCAAGCCATTGAACAGACTGGCTATAAAGCGGGTTCTGACATCATGCTTGCACTTGACTGTGCATCTTCAGAATTCTACAAAAATGGTCAGTACATTCTGGAAGGTGAAGGCAACAAAGCATTTACCAGCAATCAGTTTGCCGACTACCTTGCAGGTCTGGTCAAACAATATCCAATCATTTCGATTGAAGATGGTCTGGATGAGTCTGATTGGGAAGGCTGGTCTTACCTGACTTCAATCTTAGGTGACAAAATCCAGTTGGTAGGCGACGATTTATTCGTAACCAATCCTAAGATTTTGCAACGTGGTATTGATGAGAAAGTTGCAAACTCGATTCTGATCAAATACAACCAGATTGGCACTTTGACTGAGACTTTGGATGCAATCTATCTTGCTAAAGCAAATGGTTACACCACTGTCATTTCTCACCGTTCTGGTGAAACTGAAGATTCAACCATTGCGGATCTTGCAGTAGGTACAGCAGCAGGTCAAATCAAAACCGGTTCACTTTGCCGTTCAGACCGCGTATCGAAGTATAACCAATTGCTTCGTATTGAAGAGTTGACCAAAGCGGTTTACCGTGGTCGTGCTGAATTCAAAGGTTTGAATTAATCTTTGTTATTTATGAAAGAAGTTTTTCGATCAACTTCGAGTAAAGCAGTACTGATCCTTGCTATCGTTTTGATAGCAGGGTTTCAGTATTTGTTCTGGTTTGGTGAGGGTGGCTATCACGATCACCAAACACTTACTCAACAGATTCAACAGCAAGTTGAAGTAAATAAAGAATTAAAAGAACGTAACCGTATTCTGGCGGCAGAAGTGTATGACTTGAAAAATGGCATTGAAGCGATTGAAGAACATGCACGTTTAGACCTCGGTCTGATCAAGCCTCATGAAACATTTATTCAAATGAGTACCATTAGTACCCATTACAAACCGATTTATATCAATCCAAACGCAAAAGTAGATTTAACCACCAATGAAACACCTGCAGACCCTCGAATCCCTTAAGTTATGGGCGATTGTTCCCGCTGCAGGTTCTGGTAGTCGGTTTTCTCAAACTGAATTAAAACAATATCAAATCATTGAAGAAAAAACTGTTCTTGAGCATACAATCCAGCGTTTAAATGATTTACCTCTCACGGGTTATGTTCTGGCGATTGGTGCACAGGACGATATTGCACAGAAATTGCCTTTTCGAGCAATTGAAAAAGCCCATTTTTGTCAGGGTGGTGTGGAACGTGTGAACTCCGTGCTTAATGCGCTGAACTATCTGTCACAAATCGCCCATCCCGAAGATTGGGTATTGGTTCATGATGCTGCCCGTCCATGTGTAGCTGTAGAGAACCTTCTGGCTTTACTTGAGTATGCTATAACCCATAAAACCAGTGCAATTCTTGCGATTCCGGTGCGAGACACCCTGAAATATGTAGATCAGACACAAAAGGTTAAAACAACGGTCAGTCGTGAGCAGCTCTGGCAGGCACAAACACCGCAAATTGCTCAGCTAGGTATGCTAAAGCATGCCATAGAGCAGGCTTTGCATGATCATGTGATGATTACGGATGAAGCGAGTGCACTCGAGTACATTGGTGCAACAGTACACGTGGTGACTGGACGTTCGGATAATATCAAGATTACTTATCCTGAAGATCTGGAACTGGCAAGATTAATTCTGCAATCTCAACAAAAATCAGTTTGAAGGTGCTGTGTTTTATAGTATTTCTAGAAAATAAAAATGCCGATTTGTGATGTGTCAATCATATAAACGATACAGGCCGGTAAAGCGTTCGCAACCTTTTTGTTGCGTTGTGATTTTTAATAAAGCTTTTTGATAATCAAACTGATAGCTGCAATTGTGCTCATTATCAGTAATATGTTGTTTTTGTTCAGGTGTGGTATAGGCCAAAAAAGGATAAATCTGGCGTTCTGTACGATTATTCGGATTCCGGTAAGCAATCCCTTCAATTTTAATTCGGTCTTTACTGAGTTGATGAATTTTAAAATGCACGGGTTGTGTTGCTATTTTCCCATTTTCAAACTTAATGTAATGTTGGGTTAAACTTTGCTTCATTGAAGTATAGAGATCTAAATCAAAGAAACGCTGTTCGAACTGTTGTTCTATACAGTTTCTACTTTTGCATTCGGTAAGACGTTGTAGCCACAACTGTTGTGTGTCCTGTAATAATTGCATCGGTGCATCACTGATCAGGTATGCACTGAGGGTCTTATTGTTCAGTTCGTTACGTTGTTGATCAAAGTGTGTGGAACATATTTTTTTGATCCCTGCAGAAAGCTGGTCGTGATGACAGGCAATGATACGATCCGCATGAGCCGCTGAAGTGATCAGACCGCTTGCTAGTAGTAATAATTTCAAAATGTTACCATGATGAAGTTCTGTATTTGATCGCATGATCGCTTATACTTTCATTGATATAACGCTGCTGTAACTATAGCGAAAGTGAAAGCGTGAATACAACATTTTGCAAGTTTATTTCTAAAGGTCTGGAGGCGGCAAATGATGCTACAAATGCGTATTGGTCAGGGAATGGATGTGCATGCCTTTGAACAGGGAGAATTTGTCACATTGGCAGGGGTGCAGATTCCACATACCTATGGTTTAAAAGCTCATTCGGATGGAGATGTGGTGTTACATGCCTTATGTGATGCTTTGTTGGGTGCATTGGCCTTAGGGGATATTGGACAACATTTTCCGGACACAGATCCCGAATTTAAAGGCGCAGACAGCAGAGTACTATTAAAAAAGGTATATCAACTGGTTTTAGATCGGGGCTATGTACTCAATAATGCGGATATCACCGTTGCCTGTGAGCGACCTAAGCTGGCGAAATATAATTTACAGATGCGTCAAAGCATCGCGGATGTGTTGGATGTCGATGTAACACAAATCAGTATTAAAGCCACCACCACCGAGAAATTAGGTTTTACCGGCCGTCAGGAAGGTATTTTAGCAACAGCAACGGTACTCATTAGTCATCAAGCAAAATGATGCTCAGTGACTAAAGCTTGTTGTAACTCTAGTGTGGCTTTACGCCCCTGGAGTTGCATGCTGACAGCATGAATCAAGCCAGTCCAGGTATCGTTAGGTTCCCAGATTTTATGCAGATGGTCTTGAGCAGTCGCCATATCCATATTCATATAGTATAGGCGATATAAATAGATTAGGCTGCTGCATTGCTGATTGTTACCACAGTGTAGCCAGACAGTTTGTTGCTGTACTAAATGATCAAGCAGTTCCAAGACTAAAATAGCTTGATCAGCAGAAGGACGCTCAAGATTTAGCGGGATATGAATGTAATTTAAATCAAGTTCTAAGCAGATCTGATCTTCATGTGCAAGGCTGGTTGGGGCATTACTCAATGCAAGGTTAATAATGGTAGAACAGCCATATTCCTTGATAAGCTGCAGCTGTTCGGCAGAAGGTTGTCCTGAACAAAATAAATGTTCATGGACATAATCAAAGTGCGGAATCTGGCTTAAGGTATATTCAAGGTCAGTCATGGCTGGTTCCTTTAGGTTATTAAAAAACGCCATCTAAAAGATGGCGTTTTCTTGATTAACGGTTTGGTAACACGTCTTTCAATGCTTCATGCATTTCGAGCAGGGTCTGTTCTGTAGTTTCCCAGTCGATACAGCCATCTGTCACTGATTTTCCATATTCAAGATCGCATAAGTTTGCGGGAATATCCTGACGTCCACCTTTCAAATGACTTTCTACCATCAAACCAACAATTGATTTGTTACCCTCTAGAATCTGTTGCGTTACATTACGTAACACCAACGGCTGTAAGAATGGATCTTTGTTGGAATTGGCATGGCTGGCATCAATCATGATCTTGTTACTAACTTTTGCTTTGGCTAATGCATTTTCAGCTTCAGCAACAGAGCCTGCATCATAGTTTGGTTTACCGTTACCGCCACGTAATACAACGTGTGCGTATGGGTTGCCTTTGGTACGAATCACAGAAACTTGACCATCTTCATTCAGACCTAAGAAGCTATGACCATGTTTCACAGATTGCATTGCATTGGTTGCAACAGTCAGACCACCATCTGTACCATTTTTGAAACCTACCGGAGAAGAAAGGCCAGAGGACATTTCACGGTGTGTTTGGCTCTCTGTGGTACGTGCACCAATGGCTGACCAAGATATGAGGTCTTGATAATACTGAGGTGAGTTTGGATCAAGGGCTTCCGTTGCACATGGTAGACCTTTTTCATTGAGTTCGAGCAATAGCTTACGGCCAATACGTAGACCTTTTTCGATATTGAATGAGTCATTCATATCCGGGTCATTGATCAGACCTTTCCAGCCCACTGTTGTACGTGGTTTTTCAAAATAAACACGCATCACGATATAAAGAGAATCTTTGACTTTTTCACTGAGTACTTTAAGACGATCTGCATATTCATGTGCGGCAGTTGTATCGTGAATCGAACATGGACCAATCACCACAAACAAACGTTTATCCTTGCCATCAAGAATATTGCGAATGGTTTCACGGCCTTTCAATACGGTTTGATAAGCGGTTTCAGTCAAAGGTAGTTCAGCTTTCAGTTGTGCTGGTGTTACAAGGGGCTGAATGCTTTGTACATTCACATCATCGATATCAGATTGTGTAATTGGCTTTGACTGTAGTGTATTCATTGCTGTCACTGGATTGATCATACAAAAGTTGTTCTATTCATCTGAATATACCACGAATTAATCATCGAGTTACTATACAAAAGCGTAATAAAGCGTTGAAAAGAACCAATGAATCCGTGGCATAGATTAAACAATGGATGATTTTTCTACAGTTACAACCATAGCCGTTTGTGGTTTCTGGACGGGTTTCGCTTTTACCGGATTGAGCATGAAATTGACACCTAGAGCGAACAGGGTAATACCTAGAATTTTACGAATCATTCGTTCAGGTAAATGTGAGCTGATCAGTGTGCCGATCACAATGGCAGGAATCGAGCCAGCCAACAACCAGCCGAGCAGATGGAAATCGACATTCCCCGAGCTCATGTGTCCCAAACCTGCAACCAGTGTTAGCAAGACAGCATGAACCACGTCAGAACCAATGATGCGGATCATCGGCAGATTCGGGAACATCAGGATCAGCGCCATGATACCAAAAGCACCGGCACCGACTGAAGACAGGGTGACGAATACGCCCAGAACCACACCCATGATCAGGATATAAAAGCGTTTGGCCTTGATGGCTTCAGGTTGCAGTTCTGTCGTGGTTGACACATCCAGTTTGCGAAAACGGTTAAAGAATCGTTCAATTTGGCTGCGGAAGATAATTGACACACCGGTAAGCGTCAGCATGAAACCCAGCACCATGGTTAACACCGCTTTATAGTGTGTGGACTGGCTGAGATAATTATCAAGTACCCAATGCGTAGCAAAAGAAGCGGGAATACTTCCCAGTGCTAGCCAGATGACAATCGGCCATACAATATTCAGTTTGCGGGCATGGACTACAGAGCCACAGAATTTAGAGATCGAGGCATACAATAAATCTGTACCAATCGCGATGTGTGGTTCGATCTTAAACAGGCTAATCAAGATGGGTGTCATGAGCGAACCACCACCAACCCCGGTAATCCCTACACAAAAACCAACCAATACGCCTGCTAAGATAAATTCGATAGGACCAAACATGAAACAATGCCAAATATCAGGAAACGAGCATATCTTATGACTTTTATAACTTAGTGGTTGTGATGATTATTGCATTGCTTATCTCAAAAACTGATTTAGACGCGTAAATTCACAGGTGAAAAGTGGAACTTAGTACATAAGTAGAAAGAATTGGATGGCTTTAGAATAAAAACCGTATGAGCGCAGATTTACAGAGTCATTGTGCTAAAATTGAAAAAATCACCAATGAGGAAAAAATTTTGCAAAATCGAAAACTTAAAATTGGCATAGTGGTCGGAGAAGTTTCTGGAGATACTTTGGGCGCACAACTGATTCGTCGTTTTCGTGAGCAGGGCATTGATGCTGAATTTGGGGGGATTGGTGGCCCACAAATGATCGCAGAAGGATTTGACAGTTATTATCCCATGGATGTTTTATCGGTCATGGGGATTGTTGAAGTGCTTAAAGATCTGAAAAAATTATTTGCAGTACGAGATGGCTTGGTACAGCGTTGGTCTGAACAGCCAGTGGATGTATTTATTGGGATTGACGCGCCCGATTTTAATTTACGTTTATCTAACAGCCTGAAGCAAAAACAGTTACCGATCAAAACCGTACAATATGTCAGTCCTTCGGTTTGGGCATGGCGGCAGGGTCGTGTGCATGGCATTAAACAAAGTGTAGACTTAGTGCTTTGCTTGTTACCCTTTGAAAAAGCATTTTATGAGCGCTATCAGGTCGCAGCCGCTTTTGTTGGTCATCCTTTGGCTAACCAGTTGCCTCTAGATAACCCGATGCAACAGGCACGGCAGCAATTAAATCTTGATCCGCAAAAACAGTATATTGCTTTACTGCCGGGAAGCCGTCGGGGAGAGGTAGAACGTTTGGCACCGCTAGTATTTTCTGCTGCACAGCAGTTACACACGAAATACCCACAGATTGAGTTCTTGGTTCCGGCGATTAATGAAGCCCGTAAGCAGCAGATCACACAAATTCTCATGAATTATCCAGCTGATTTTACCCATCAGGTCAAGGTCATGGATAATACAGGAACCGAATCAAAAATTGGACGTCTGGTTATGGGGGCAAGTAATATCATTGCTTTGGCTTCTGGAACGGCAACGCTGGAAGCCATGTTGTTACATCGCCCAATGGTGACTTTCTATAAACTGAATTGGCTAACTTATCGGATTGCACGTTTTTTGGTGAAAATCCCTTATTATTCTTTACCTAATATCATTGCTGGTAAGAAAGTTATTGAGGAATTAATTCAACAGGATGCGACTCCAGAACGTTTAGCTGCTGAGCTGGAAAGACTGATGGATATAGAAATTGCCCAAATTCAGGTGATGCAACATATAAGTATGCATAAACGCTTGCTTTCAGATAATACAGAAGATCCTGTTCAAGCGATTACGCAGCTTCTGGTATAACAACGATAGCCGGATTCCTGCAAAGGCAAGAATCTGGCTTTGATTGAGTTTCCAATGAGTTGAAAGGTTTAACTTCTTAAAATAATTTCATAACCTGAATATTTACGGATATTGATGACGCCCGTATCCAGAATTAAATACTGGCCTTTAATCCCTTGTAGGATCCCCCGGATTTTTGCGGTTTTATCCAGATTGTGAGATTTAATCTTGTCTGGGTATTGAACAACAGGATAAACAAATTCGTTCACCAGTTCCTGATCCAAAAATTCGAGTGTTTCATTAAACTCAAGCTGTTGATTGAATTTTTCTCGAATGGCCTGAATTTTTGGTGCGAATTCTTCGAGTAATTCATCCCGTGTTTTGACCAGATCAAGTGGTTCAGCTTCACCTTTAAGTAGTTTTCGCCAATCCGTTTTGTCAGCTACCTGAGTACCGAATAAGGTTTCAAGATGGCCAGACAGACGGCGGGAACCGACTTTTAAAATCGGTAAGGCCTGGGTAGCACCCTGATCCAACCAGCGCGTTGGCATATGGCTGAGGCGGGTAATGCCCACTTTTAAGGCGCTCGAATTTGCGAGATACACAATATGCGGCTGAAAACACACTTCATGGGCGAAATCATTTTCCCGGCAGGTGCCTAAATGATAATGGCAGGTTTCCGGCTTCATAATACAAAGATCACAGGATGCTTTGGTTTTAAAACATTTAAAACAGTGTCCTTGTGAAAAAGACTTACTGGTTTTTGCACCGCAGGAAACACAAAAAATTTTACCGGTCCATTCAATTTCCAATTCTTCACCCAAGGTAAAAGGAAGGTTAATTTCTGAACGGTCCAGAATAAATTTGTATTCAACATTTGCCTTACGAGTCTGTTGATCAGTTACACTAAGGTCTTTAAGACCTGCATGCATTTTATGGCAAATGCCCTGTAGTTCCATACGTGAATACTCTCTTCATATCAAAAGGATGCAGTTATGGCTGAATTGAATGTCATTACTTCAATGTTAGACGATTTATCAAAAGAACAGCCGATTCAAACTGCATTATGTATAGGCCAGAATTTAGCTCAGGATGACCTAAACTCGACGATACAATGGAATTATTTTAACGTAACTGATTTTTTAAATCTGCCTTTTACACAACGTTATGATCTGGCATTTGTGCTCTTTGATACAACAGATACGCGTGATTTGATGGATATACATAAATCACAACTATTAGTGAAGTTGCGTGACTTAATGGCGAAACGTATTGTTGTGGTAAGCAGCTTGCAGGATGAAAAACTTCTGCGTGCGCTGGGTTTTACCCAGCTGATTGATAAAACTGCCCATGACAGCGATTTTGCTTTGTGGCAATTTAATATTCTGACTTATAAGCATGTACCCGACTGGTTTAACTCAAAATTCTGGGCAAATCCAGAAAATTGGGATAAGTATCGCTGGTAAATTTTCTTCAACGCTGATGGGTAAAATACGGGTATTGATTACCTGTATGCAGGAAAATGTTATCCAAAATTTAGCAGCCTGAACAGTTCATGAATGAAGTGTAGGGTAGGGTGAAAGGATTTTTAGTACGATATAGCAAAGTTGAAAATTTCTAATTTTTTAAATGACAAAAAATAAAAGGGCATAAAGCCCTTTTATTTTTGAATCAACGTTTAATCATGAAATTAGAAGCTGTATTCCATACCGATACCGAATACAGTTTTTTTATCGTCTTCTGTTAGTGGGTCGATTGCAACACCATCAAGTTTTTGTTGAGCAACAACACCGTAGAAACGAGTTTGTTTGTTTAGGTTGTAATCAACACCAAGACCATATTGATCGATTGTTACATCGTCAGCTAAAGAGTCAGCAGAAGTTTCAGCTGATTGGTATTGAGCTTTAAGAGCCCATGCAGTGTTAGGAACTTTATATGTTGCAGCTACTAACCATGATTGTTCTTTAAGACCTTCTGCACCAGTTACCTCATCAGTAGGTTCAGCTTGTTGGAATAAGGCACCAAGAACTAAACCGTTTGCACCGATCTTACCAAAATCATAAGAACCAGTTACACGAACAGCGTCAGAATAATATTTTTCGCTAAAACCAGCAATTTTAGCACCCGCATACTTACCTTCTACACCGAAGTTGCCAGCCAAACCTAGAGCAAGGCCAAGGTCTTTATTGTCATAAGTTAAAGAAGTAGAGATAGAATCGCCGAAACCATCACGTTTGCCTTCTTGGCCTTTAGAAGCATAATCGGTGGTAGAATCTTCGCCTTGTTGAGCCATGATGTTGAATTGAACACCGCCAAGCAATTTCTTGTCAGTTTCAAAACCGATTGCATTTTTAAGACGATCTTCACCATACATCATGTTAGTGATATCTAGGTGGTTGTGATCGTTAAAAATATCTTGTGCATTACCTGCAGCAGTTTTGAAGTAAGAATCATAATAACCAGCTTTTAAAGTACCGATACCAGCCCATTTAAGACCTAGGAAGCGGTTACGTGCTTTCCAGTCTGTGCCTTTAGAATCTTTGTTATCACCAACAGAAGTACCAGTATCTGTAGACACTTCCCATTCTGCTTGGTAAACAGCAGCAAGTTTCTCAGTGAGTTTCTCTTCACCTTTAACACCAAGACGTGAAGCATTTGAGTTTACTTCAGTAGTATCAGCATCTTTTAAAAAACCGTTATTTTCAACTTGGTCTAAAGAAACGTTTAGTTTACCGTACACAGTTGGTGCCGCTTGTGCTGCACTCATACCCACTGTTGCAACTGCAGCTGCTAGAAGCAATTTTTTCATTGAGATTTCTCCAAAACACTTTTTAAAATGGCATTTGCCTTGCTCATGCTTTTTATAGTGTGCTTTTGTACAAAACGTTACATAAGCTCACCAACTTGCTATGCAGTATCTGTAAACTTTGTGACAGAGACGTGAAAAAAGTATGACAGTTTGATGACACGTAATAAATTGTAATAAGAATGAGTGGAGCGTCTTAAGTTTTTGAATTTATTGTTAATAAAAAAAAGGGAGCCCAAGCTCCCTTTTTAGAATTGATTATTATAGAGCAGCCTTAATTTTTTCAGCAAGTTGCTTGATACGATCTTGATCACCCATTTGGGCAGCATGCTTACCAAGTTCATGTACCGAGCTTGGAATTAAATGGAAATGTACATGCGGTACAGTTTGACCGGCGCTTGAGCCAGAGAGTTGCATCAACACAATGCCTTGCGCATCTAAGGCTGTTTCAATGGCTTGTGCAATTCGCTGTACGATTTGAATGGTATAAGCTGCTGCCTCTGCGGGTAGGTCAAGCAAAGTCATGGCTGGCGTTTTAGGGATGATCAGGGTATGCCCATCTGCTTGTGGCATAATATCCATGAATGCAAGAACCTGCTCATCTTCATATACTTTGATGGCAGGGAGTTCACCGCGAATAATTCTTGCAAAAATATTTTGATCATCGTATGCCATTATTAATTCCTAGAAAGTTGGATTACTTACAGTTCAATTCTTTCTGACGTGCTTTGATTTCGTCAAGACGTCGTTGCTCTTTCTCGGTAAATTTTGGCTTACTGGTATAACAGTTTTCATTGCCAAACTTTGCTTTCGCTTCAGGATCTTTAAAACAGAAACCTTTAGAGGCGTAGATGATATTGTAATCATCTTTGAGCTTTTGACATTCTTGCTCCGGCGTTGCGGCTTGGCTAAGAAATGCCGTCATGCTGGCTAAAACAGCAATCATCGCAACAGCAAATTTATTCATGAGGCTATCCTCTAAATATTTCAGTGCACATCTGCACACTTTAAGTATTAGGTTGAATGATTCAATTTTCAATGGCGAATCATTACTCCAATGTAATTTTACTCCAAGATTCATACATTTTGATGGCAGTAGAAAAATCACCCGGTTCTTCGGCGAGTGAATTGGCAGCCTGAATAAGACTGTGTGTTAATCCGATCACAGGGGTCGATAGCCTTGCTTCGCGAACCAGATCTTGTGCAATTCCTGTATCTTTTGCCAATAAAGAAAGCGCAAATGTAAGAGGAAATTGTCGGTTCAGTACGCGCTGCGGAAAGACACTTTCGGTCACGGCACTTTTACCACTCGAGGCATTAATACACTCTAATGCGGCGTTTAAACTGACACCATGGGCTTTTAAGGTGGAGAAGCCTTCTGCAACAGCGCACAAATTTACCGCCATTAGCATATTGTTCACAGCCTTGACAGCAAATCCAGCGCCAGATTCACCCACATGCTGAATGAGCTTACCCATTGCCTGCATTGCGGGTAAAGCACGTTCGAAGGCTGTAACATTACCACCCACCATAAAGGTCAATGTGGCATTTTCTGCACCAATCGTTTGTCCGCTGACAGGCGCATCAAGGAAATCCACTTGTTGGGTTTTGAGAAGTGAGGCGAGTTTTCTGGCTGATTCAGGAACACCACTGGTGCAATCTACCCAGATTGAGCCAGCTTTTAAGGTTAAAGGCGTGATTAATGCTTCAACATCCTGACTCGTAGGCAAGCAGGAAAAAATCACATCGGCTTGAACGGCCTGTTCGAGTGGTACAGCCTGGGTAGGGTATTCAGCTGCATGTTGTTCAGCTTTGGCAAAGTTACGGTTCCAGACATAGACCTGTTTAAAATGTTTAGGTAAATGTGCCGCCATACGATAGCCCATGGCACCTAAACCAATAAATGCGACAGATTGGATCATGTCTGGTCCCTCACAGTAATAAAAAGTTAAGTAATTCTTCGGAATGATGGAATAAATTTAAATCCCAGCATTTTAAATAAAACTGGTGCTATTAGATTAAATAAAACATTTAACTTTTTGATCAATAGAAATCAACCAAATAATATCCACCTATATCGAATCTTTTCTATTTTATATAAATGCATTCATTACATTCATCCCTAGTGGGCGCTGGTAACTGGTTTGAGTAACTCTTGTTCTGATAGCGTGTCGATTGAGCAGATTCGATAATTTAAATTTCTGTAAGCAATTATGTTGTTCACAGTCTAGACGATATTTTTATATTTTACCTTGACCTGCAATACATCCGGCGCTCAAAATGTTGGCAGTTTTTATATCAGCAGTCCTACAGACTGAATCAGAGTAGTAGACATGAGCCAACAAGACGATTTTGATTATCAACTCGATACCTTAGCTATCCGTACCGGCCATACCCGCAGTTTTGAAGGTGAGCATGGAGAACCTATCTTCCTGACATCTTCCTTTGTGTATGCCAATGCGGCGGAAGCTGCAGCCAAGTTTTCTGGTCAGGTTCCTGGCAACATCTACTCGCGTTTTACTAATCCAACTGTAGCCATGTTCGAAAAACGTCTTGCTGCACTTGAAGGTGCAGAGCGAGCCGTTGCAACCAGTTCCGGGATGGCTGCGATTCTTGCAGTGGCTATGGCTTATTTAAAAGCTGGTGACCATGTCATTTGCTCACGTGCGGTATTTGGTTCGACAGTTTCTTTATTTGAAAAATATATTGCCAAATTTGGCGTCGCAGTTGATTTTGTTGATTTAACCGATGTTGAGGCATGGAAACAAGCGGTTCGTCCAGAGACCAAATTACTCTTTGTTGAGTCTCCATCGAATCCGCTAGCGGAAATTGCGGATATTCAGGCCTTAGCTGATGTCGCTCATGCCAACGGTGCTTTGCTGGCAATTGACAACAGTTTCTGTACACCTATTTTGCAGCAACCTCTAAAATTTGGTGCGGATTTAGTGATTTACTCGGCAACTAAATATTTAGATGGCCAAGGTCGGGCTTTGGGTGGTGCCGTTGTCGGCAAACATCAGTTACTTGAAGAAGTCTTTGGTATGGTGCGTACTTTGGGACCTTCAATGAGTCCATTCAATGCCTGGGTATTCTTAAAAGGTCTGGAAACCTTGAAGCTTCGCATGAAAGCCCACTCTGAAAGCGCACAAAAATTAGCAGAATGGTTAAGTCAGCATGATAAGGTGGAAAAAGTTTATTATGCTGGTTTGCCAACTCATATTGGTCATGAACTAGCGGCAAAACAACAAAATGGCTTTGGTGGGATCGTTTCTTTTGAGGTGAAAGGTGGTCGTGAAGGGGCTTGGACCGTGATTGATCATACTCAATTTATTTCGATTACTGGTAACTTGGGTGATGTGAAATCAACCATTACTCATCCGGCGACCACAACCCATGGCAAACTTTCCGCTGAGGCAAAAGAAGCAGCCGGTATTCGTGAAGGTCTCATCCGTGTTTCGGTTGGCCTTGAAGATATTGATGATATTATCCGCGATTTATCTCGTGGTTTAGCATTAATCTGATTGGATCATTTTGTTCGGAGAAAATTATGAACATTAATATGTTGATGCAACAAGCTCAGCGCATGCAAAAAGAAATGGAAAGCAACGTTAAAAAAGCCAAAGAAGAGCTTGCGCAAACGGAAGTTCAGGCTGAAGCCGGTGGTGGTCTGGTTAAAGTGACCATGACCTGCCGTTATGTGGTGAAGCGTATTGAAATCAATCCTGAACTTTTACAGGATGAACCAGACATGATTGAGGATCTGATTGCTGCAGCGATCAATGATGCTTCGCGTCAGGTTGAGCTTATTGCAGATGAAAAAATGAAAGCGGCCAATAGCGGTATGGGCTTGCCACCTGGTTTAGCTGGCTTATTCTAAGGATAACGTAACGTGTTTAGTGATCGTTTTGATCAACTTGTACAAGCACTGCGTATTTTGCCAAGCGTTGGGCCTAAATCAGCACAACGCATGGCATTGCATTTACTGATGAAAAACCGTGAAGGTGCAGTAGGGCTAGCACAGGCTTTAAATGAAGCGACATCGTATATTCATGAGTGTTCGATTTGCCATTCTTTGACCGAACATGAGATTTGCGACATTTGTGCATCACCAGAACGTGATGATCAGCTGTTATGTGTGGTTGAATCACCCTCAGATGTAATGGCGATTGAGCAGAGTGGCAGCTTTAAAGGTAAATATCACGTTCTTGGTGGACATCTTTCACCACTTGATGGAATTGGACCAGAAGAAATTGGTATTCCTTATCTGATTCAGCGATTGGCGCAAGGCAATATCCGAGAGGTAATCTTGGCAACCAATGCTACGGTTGAGGGGCAAGCAACAGCACATTATCTGGTGGAAGCAACCAAGCATTTGGCAGTCCACATGACTCGAATTGCACAGGGTGTTCCGCAAGGGGGAGAACTGGAATATGTCGATAGTCATACGCTCAGCCAGGCTGTACACAACCGAATGCGCATGAAATAAGCATTCGGTTAGCCTTTATTCTAAAATGGAAAAATTGAACATATATTCAAAAAATAGTTTGGTTAGTCTATGAATTTATTAGAAAAATAAACCAATGAGATCTTTTATTTGCACAAGAATGGTGCTTTTATGAGATTGGAAGTCATTTTTATTTAAATTGAAGTCTTTCGAATTAATCCTGCTTTCTGAATAAAATAAACAATAAATCAATCACTTAAAAGGTGATTTAATTTTGGTTAAATGAGATTTTTCATCTTCTTAATAATCTCCTGGATCGATGGTTCTGATGGATAAACTAGAAATAAATTAGAGTTAAATGTTATAACTATCTCATCCAAGAGGGCGTTTTTCCTCGTTTTTGATTTGCACCGTTATGTTTAGATTTGTCCAACACCAGAGTGACCTTGCTGAAGTATTGTCTTTGATGGATCAATACCCGATTTATGGTCTTGATACCGAATTTATTAAGGTAGACACCTTATGGCCAAAACTCGGGGTTTTTCAAATTAATATTGCGGAACAGATTTTCTTACTTGATGGAACCACACTCGATTTAACTGAACTCTGGGATAAAATTTTTCAGGCCAAATTGAATATTTTCCATGCTTGTGGTGAGGATATTGATCTCATCTATCATTATGCACAAAAAAAGCAACTCGATAATGTGTTTGATACCCAAGTGGGGATGTCTTTTTTAGGGCATGGCCTGCAGATCAGTTATCAAAATGCGCTGAAACTGTTTTTAGATATTGAAATTGATAAAGATCAGACCCGTTCAGATTGGCTGGCACGACCTTTAACCGCACAACAGCTCAGTTATGCTGCGAATGATGTGTTTTATCTGATGAAACTCGCGGATAAGATCAAACAGGATTTAATCTCCAAGCAGCTGTATGACTTTGTATTGGAAGATTGCACGAATTTGACTCGTGAAATTGCCAGTGAAACTCCATTAAAAGATTTATATTTAGATGTTGGGAATTATCGACATTCTCGTCGTCAATTGATGCAATTGCAACAGTTGAGTGTCTGGCGCGAGCAGATGGTTAAAGCCTTGAATCAGCCGCGCAGCTTTATTCTGAAAAACTCGACCATGATTGATTTGGTGGAAAAAAATCCGCGTAATCAGTTTCAATTATCGCAAGTCAAAGATATTCGTCCGAATATTATCCGTGAACATGGCAAAACTATTCTGGATCTGTTGAAATTTTTACCTGACGCTGAATATTGGCCATTGCGTATGGCACGGCCGATCCGTCATTCTTCTCAGGATGTGGGCAGTAAAGTCAATTTGCTATTACAACAGGTCAGCGATGATATTACGGTGCCCAAAGAAGTTCTATTGCGCAAAAAGTGGTTAAATGCCATCTATCAGCATGTGGTATTCCACGGAGATGAGCAAGACCTGCCGGATTATCTTCTCGGCTGGCGCTATGATTTGTTGACCAAACCACTTGTTGAAATTTTACATGCCGATGAAAATTATTTATCGACACAGATGCAAGTGGCAGAATAGGATTTCTTTAAAAAGCCCAATAAAAACGTGACAGTTGTGTTCACAAAGGCTAATGTCTCGGGCTTTTTTTTCATGTATGCTGTGACAAGTGTTTTATGAGTTGGTATAGCCAAAATGCATTGTGATATTTATCGATCAAGCAAAAAAGATGAAATGTACATTTACATTGCACGTCCGAACCACCCGAATGAGGACGTAGATCATGACAACCCATTTGGTGATGTTGTACCAGAAGCCATCCGCACTGCCTTCGGTCGTGCCAGTTTTGTGATGCATTTACAGTTGAGTGAGAGCCGCAAGCTGGCGCGTGCCAATGTACTGCATGTGATGGATTCTTTGCAGACTAAAGGATTCTTTATCCAGTTGCCACCTGAAGGCTTGATTAATCCAAACGCCGTAGCGCCAGAGGGTCTGCGTGGTGCTTGATTCATTTGCTGGCATCTGGGCAAGTGTGACCGGCATCTTAGATACTATCCCAGAGGATAGTATCGCGGTCACGGTCTATCTGATGGGATCAGTGATCCTGTTATGGTGCTGGTATGCGATTGTTAAGCGTTTACCTCAACCCTTGGGTAGCATCAGTTGGATCGTGTTATTCGCCATTTTGCTGACACCAACAGTCTCTGATGGCAATAATGCAGCGATCGCACCTGCGATCTTTGGTTTATTATTTGGTGTAGTCACCAAGCAAACGTTACTGATCTGGTTGAACTTATCTGTTATTTTGTTTGTAATCGGTTTGGGTTTGTTGCTTGGCTATTACTGGTCTAAATATACTGCGACACGCAAGGCTATAAAGAAAATTCCACCACTCTAAAAATAGGTGAGTATATGTCTGTAGATGTACAACAATTTTCAGGAACTGACCAATACATCGCAACAGACAGCCTTCAACTGGCCGTGAAAGCCGCACGAACATTGCAAAAACCTTTACTGATTAAAGGTGAGCCGGGGACCGGAAAAACCTTACTAGCGGAACAAGTCGCAAAAAGTCTTGGACTGAAATTGATAACTTGGCATATCAAGTCCACTACAAAAGCCCAGCAGGGGCTGTATGAGTATGATGCAGTATCCCGATTGCGCGATAGTCAGCTCGGTCATGCACAAGTTCATGAAATTAAAAATTATATTAAACCTGGCAAGCTATGGGAGGCATTTACCAGTCCGCAACGCTGTGTATTGCTGATTGATGAAATTGATAAGGCGGACATCGAATTTCCTAATGATTTGCTGCACGAACTCGACCGTATGTCATTTTATGTGTATGAGACCAGCGAAACTATTCAGGCGATTCACCGACCCATTGTGATTATTACTTCTAACAATGAGAAACAGCTCCCTGACGCCTTTTTGCGTCGCTGTTTTTTTCATTACATTGAATTTCCTGACGAAGCCACGATGCGTCAGATTGTTGAGCTACATTTCCCTCATATCTCGGTAACTTTGCTCCAACAGGCTTTGCAAATCTTCTTTCAGTTACGCCAAATTCCAGGGTTGAAGAAACGGCCCTCTACTTCAGAACTGATTGACTGGTTGACCCTCATTATGGCAGATGAATTGCCTGAACAGGTGTTGCATCAACATGATCAGAGCAAAGTCATTCCACCACTCTACGGTGCCTTGATTAAGAATGAACAGGACCTACAGCTGCTGGAACGTTTAGCTTTTTTAGCTCGACGTTAGAGCTTATCACATGTTTGTACGGTTATTTTATACCTTGCGCAAATATGGCGTACCGGTGACTACACGTGAGCTTATCGATTTAAATCAAGCGACTCACCTCGGCGTTGTCTTTGCCAATCAGAATGAATTTTATCAATTGGCGCGTACGATTCTGGTCAAGGATGAACGGTATTTCGATAAATTTGACCGAGCTATGCAGGATTATTTTCATGGCTTGGCATCACTGGATACTGAGCAATTCTTGCAACAGTTACAGCAGCTGCCAGCAGAATGGTTTGATCTCGAGTTGGCGGAAAAGCAGCTCAGTGCGGATCAGCGTCAAGTTCTTGCCAAAGCAGATACATTACAAGGTCTTCTAGAGCTGTTGGAACAGCGCCTGCGTGAACAGCAACATAAACATCTGGGTGGTAACCGGATGATAGGCACAGCGGGCACATCGCCTTTTGGTGCTTATGGTGATCATCCTGAAGGTGTACGCATCGCTGGCCCTGGACGCAAGCGTTCGGCAGTCAAGGTATGGGAGCAGCGACGTTACCGGGATCTGGATGATGAACAGATTCTGAGCTCACGTCAGATTCAGTTAGTCTTGCGTCATTTGCGAAAATTTGCCCGGCAAGGTGCAGCAGATGAATTTGATTTGGAGAATACCATTCGGGAAACTGCAAAACAGGGATTGCTCCAAGTGCAAATGCAGCCTCAACGACGTAACCGGATCAAAGTATTGATGCTGTTTGACGTCGGTGGTTCTATGGATGCGCACATTGCTGAATGTGAACAACTATTCAGTGCAGCTAAAGCAGAGTTTGCTCATCTGGAATATTTTTATTTACATAACTGTCTCTATGATTATGTCTGGAAAGACAATACACGTCGCTCCAGCACGCGTATGAATACATGGGATTTACTGCATACTTATGGGCAAGACTATCGGGTGATTGTCGTAGGGGATGCCAGTATGGCACCTTATGAGCTCTTGGTCGCAGGTGGCTCGGTCGAGTATATGAATACTGAATCTGGTGAAATGTGGTTACATCGCTTGCGGCAACATTTTGTCAAAACTGCATGGCTAAATCCGGAACCAAAAAATTACTGGTCTCATACGTGCACGATTGGCCTGATTCAGCAGATTTTTGAAGATCATATGTATCCCATGACCTTGAGTGGAATTGAGGATATGACACGTTATTTAGCACGTTAATTTCTCAGGGGGGAATATGCAACATCAAATCAATGGTATCGCTTTGCCGAACGAAGAAGGTTTTTTTGGTGAGTACGGTGGTCAGTTTATTCCACCTCACTTAAAAGAGGCCATGGATGACATCAATCAAGCCTATGAAGAAATCCGTCATATGCCGGAATTTCAGCAGGAACTTGCTGACCTGTTTGCCCATTACGTCGGTCGACCAAGTCCATTGTTTCATGCAAAACGCTTATCAGATCAACTCGGTGGCGCTCAGATTTATCTGAAACGTGAAGATCTTAACCATACAGGTGCACATAAAATCAATCACTGTCTAGGTGAAGCCCTATTGGCGAAATATATGGGTAAAAGTAAGGTGATTGCCGAGACTGGTGCCGGACAGCATGGTGTGGCCTTAGCAACCGCGTGTGCATTGGTAGGTATCCCTTGTGAAATTCATATGGGGCAAGTGGATATCGAAAAAGAACACCCGAATGTGGTGAAAATGAAGATTCTGGGTGCCAATCTGATTTCAGTAACCCGTGGTACTGCAACACTGAAAGATGCGGTAGATAGTGCATTTGAAGAATACCTGAAAGACCCGAAGAACTATATTTATGCAATTGGCTCAGTGGTGGGGCCGCATCCATTTCCGAAAATGGTTCGTGACTTCCAATCCATTATTGGAGATGAAATTAAGGTCCAAGCCAACGAACGTTTTGGCCAGAATCCGGATTATGTCGTGGCCTGTGTCGGTGGTGGATCAAATGCCATGGGGGCATTTACGGCATTCTTAAATGAGCCTGATGTGAAATTAGTGGGAGTTGAGCCGGCAGGACATGGTTTGGATACCGATATGCACTCTGCTTCACTCACTTTGGGTAAACCAGGTCAATTACATGGTATGGCGTGTTATGTATTAGAAGATGAACATGGTGAACCCTTACCGGTACATTCGATTGCTTCAGGACTCGATTATCCGGGTGTAGGTCCTCAGCATAGTTTCCTGAAAGATATCGGACGCGTGGAATACACTACAGCAACGGATGAAGAGTGCCTGAATGCCTTTATGACCTTGTCTCGTGTTGAAGGAATTGTTCCTGCTTTAGAGAGTTCTCACGCCGTTGCGTGGGCTTTACGTGAAGCGCCAAAAATGGCGAAAGACATTAAAATTGTGGTGAATCTATCGGGTCGTGGTGATAAAGATGCGGATTATGTTGCGCAAAAATTAGGTCTGTAAGGTCTCAAAAAATCTAAGGCATTTTGATAGTGCCTTAGATTTAATAGATTTGTGATTAACCGGAAATATATTGTCGTAATTGCTGAATCATTTTTTTTTGGTCTTCCATCGTAGCTTTCACTAAATCGCCAATCGATACAAGTCCCACTAATTTATCTTGATCAACTACAGGTAAATGACGTAAATGACGATCCGTAATCAGCTGTAAACAATCTTCCACCGTGTGTGACAAGGTCACGGTGAGTACGCTGCTGGTCATAATTTCATTGACAGTCGTGCTATAGGAAGAACGCTCCATGAGCGCGATCTTACGTGTGTAATCTCGTTCGGAGAGAATACCGACGATGCGATCTCCATCGGTGACCACTAAAGCCCCAATGCCTTTATCTGCCATGACCGAAATGGCTTCTAGCACGGTAGAGTCTGGAGAAATGGTAAAAACCTGTTGATCAGCTTTGTGTTGAATTACTTGTGCTACATTGGTCATGTCTTGTTATCCTTGCTCTTGTTATAGGGTTTTATTTTAAAGTAGCGGGATTCATAAATATTGCAAATACTTTTCAGTCACTTATCACGTATTTTTGAATAAAAAACCATCGGTTGTACAAAAGGGGACTTTAGGTTTGAATTAAGCAGCCTGCCACAGCGAGTCCTGAAAAAAGAAATGACGCATCTGCTGGGTTGAAAGTTTCAGCTTGAGACCTTTTGCGCTAAAAATGGCAGGTGTCACTTTTAGTCGAGACAAGGTGGGAAGCAAAGATTGCTGAAAATCATGCGGAGTAATTTTGCGCGGAGTGTAGCTCGGCCAGTGAATTTGAGCGTAACGGTGAGCTTGTACGCCATTTAGCCAAAAAGGAAAAGTAAAACCCTCTTGGTCTGATTTAATGGCCCAGCCCTGATGATAAAGTCCCCAAAGGACCCCACAGTACATCATGCTTTTTAAGATGGAAATCTTGAGAATCAATTCTTGCGAAACAGGGGATAGGTGCTTGAACTTAGGCATAAGTCATTAGTGCGATTTGAACTTGGCCTTATTGTAGAAAAATTAGATGAAATTACCGTGTAAGCTTTGCTGAAAATCGTAAGTAAATATTAATTTTCCCATAAAAAAACGCCACCTAAGTGACGTTTTTTTATGCTTTCATTGTGGCCATCTTTTGCCAGTATTGTGCTTTCATCGAGTCACGTTCAACGCGAAAACCTTGATAGTACAGTTCAGCTAAGAATAGTGCAGCTTTACCATGACCCGCACGTGCTGCTTCTTCCAACTGTTTTACAGCATCTTGGAAATTCATTTGCGATTGAATCGTACTAACTGCAGTTGCGTAAGTATGTTCTAAGTCATGGTGAGAGATGTGTTGAATCATATTAACTCCTTATTCTAATTATGATTACGACGCTTAGACCCTTTTGGTCTTCATATTAATTTACTCGTTCTATGTGAAACTAATATTACAGATACCCATCTGTGTCAATCTCTATATAGGTGTATTTTTAATAATTTCAAGATTACATGATTAAACAATAATCAAAAAGTTTTTTTATTAAAATTAATAGGAAAGAAAGTGCTAACAAGGAGAATAACATGAAAACACTCGACGGTTTTAATTTTGATGTTCCCCCTACGGACTCACAAATTGTTTCATTGGCGCAGTATCATCGACAACAACTCGATGAGGCGGTTTTTCATCATGAAATTCATTTAGGGAATTTCTGTCTTGGTCAACGCAAAAAAGTGAAAGATTTGGTACATGAATTACCACCTGAACAGCGCCGACATTTCTATCTGGTTTACGATGGCGAGTTACGCCGTATCGCCGATGATGAAGATCTACATCCTGCAGATGCTGAATCTGGTGTAAGTGTATTTGCTATTTTTCTTGTACTGGTGATTATTGCCACTATTCTATATTTGGCCGTAATTCCACCGATTGTAGGTTAAACGTTTTTGCTACCTACTTGTTTAGCGCAAGAGTAAACTCCAGATTTGCTCTTGCGTTTTGATCTTGTGCTTCAGCTTGTTGCTTCCTAAACTATCTCGAACTCGAGGTAATGTATGCAACATCTTTTTAGTAGGTTCTCTCTCTATATATCCAGATTAAAAATAGAATATATCTATTACATGATTCTCATCATGATGATAGGTTGTATTCTGATTTTCGCGACGATTGCACTCTTTCGGCCGGTTACGCCACAGCAGCAACAACAGGTAAGTGTATTAGCACAGCAAGCGAATTATCCTAAAACACAAGCGATGGCGATCACATTACTTGAACAGTCTTCGATACGGAAACGTGCCTATTTAAAATTGCTTCATGGCTATCAATTTGAACAGGCTGAGATTAGGCATTTTCCAGCACTCAAGAGTGAAGAACTGTAACATGAGTCACTGTGAACTGAGTTGAGCAGAGCTGCCATTGCTGCGGGAAAGCGGTTGAATATATGCTAAACTTCGATTTTTTTAACGCAATGCTTTTCAAGGAATCGGCATGCAACAGCAATCTAATATGCAAAATAAATTCTTGATTGATGCTGATATCGGCGATGATGATGTCACCTTACCTAGTTTACCTGCTGTTGATATTCCCATTGTTGAATCTGTCCAAGTAGAAACACCCACTGAAACGGTCACGCAGACCGAATCAGAAAAATCGAAAGGTGGTTTCTTCAGCCGGATGAAAGAGGGTTTGACTAAGACTCGCAAGAGTTTTGCAGATGGTATGGTCAATATCCTGATTGGTGGTAAGGAAATTGATGATGAATTGCTGGAAGAAGTTGAAGAGCAACTTTTAGTTGCAGATATTGGTGTTGAAGCCACAAAAACTATTATCGCCAATCTGACTGAACGTACAGCACGTGGTGATTTGATTTATTCACACTCTTTGTATAAAGCGTTACAGGAAGAATTGGTGGCTTTACTTGCACCACGTGTTAAGCCTCTTCATATTGATCCGAATAAAGCACCTTATGTGATTTTAATGGTCGGTGTGAATGGTGTCGGTAAGACCACCACGATTGGTAAGCTTGCTAAGCGTTTGCAGGGTGAAGGTAAGAAAGTCATGCTTGCCGCAGGGGATACGTTCCGTGCAGCTGCGACTGAACAGCTACAAATTTGGGGTGAGCGCAACAATATCGCTGTGGTTGCACAAGGTCATGGTGCAGATAGTGCATCCGTGATTTTTGACGCCTTTGAAAGTGCGCGTGCACGTGGTGTAGATGTATTAATCGCTGATACAGCCGGCCGTTTACACAATAAGAGCAATTTGATGGAAGAGCTCAAGAAAGTGAAACGGGTTATGCAGAAAATTGATGCAACGGCACCGCATGAAATTATGTTAGTGGTTGATGCTGGTACAGGGCAAAATGCCATTAATCAGGTCGAGATGTTCGATGAAGCTGTAGGTTTGACTGGTATTACTATTACCAAGCTAGATGGGACAGCCAAAGGTGGCGTCCTATTTAATATTGCCAGCCGAACTCATGTGCCAATTCGCTTTATTGGCGTGGGTGAAAAGATTGATGACTTGCGTCCATTCTCAGCCAAGTCCTTCGTTGCGGCTTTGTTTGAAACCGATCAAAAACAATAAATGTTGCTTGATTCACAGAAACTCCGCTAAGTGCGGAGTTTTTCGTTTTGATGATAACTCTTTGTTTTAAAAAGCATCATGTGGATGTATTGTTTTGATTTCTATTGAGATAACCCAGGTAAAATAAAACCATATAAATTTTAAGGTATTTGAGGTTGGGGATTTTTAATGACGCTACTCAATAAAATTGGACAGGTGTTGACGACTGATCTTACTAAAGATTTGAAGTTTAAGAAAACAGATATAACTCAGGATAAACAAAGCTTCGCTCAGCAATTACAGCGACGCCGTAGCATTTATTCCCTCGGTAAAAAGGTTGCTATTCAACTAGATGAAATTGAATCTTTGATTCAAGAGGCTGTCCGTTCATGTCCTGCACCTTTGAATACCCATAGTTTCCGTATTGTGATTCTGTTTAATAAATCACATCAGCAATTTTGGTATATCGTTAAAGAAAAACAACGGCAATTAGTACCCTCACAAGTATTTGCGGGTATTGCAATGAAAATTGAACAATGTGCAGCTGCTTTTGGCACAGTACTCTTTTATGAAGATTCAAGTGTAATTCAACGTTTACAGAAACAGATCCCATTACATGCCGAATATTTTCCCATTTGGGCAGAGCAAAGCTCTGGAATGGCACAATATGCAGTCTGGACTGCTTTAGCAAATTCGGGATTGGGCGCACATCTGCAACACTACAACCCTGTTGTAGATCAAATAGTCACTCAACACTTTGAGTTACCAGCTTCATGGCAATTAAAGGCTCAGTTGGTCTTTGGATCAATTGAAGAAGAGCCAAAGGAGAAAACCGATCTGAATATTCATACTTGTTTTAAAGTATTTAATTGAAATTATTTTTCAAATGAAATATGAATCAGAATTTTGTAGATTTGAGTAATGGTTTATGAGTGATTTTGAAATCTATATCATAAAAAATATCAATGAGTTATCGTTCTGATTCATATTTTTGTCATAAAATTGACACAACTGCATAGCATAGTGCAGTTAAATTTTCACGACGATATCAATAGAGAAGGCTAACATGACTTTAAGATTAGCAATTGCCAGCTTGGGTTTGGCTATCAGTGGTTCTGTTTTTTCTGCAGTCACCATTAACGCGCCTGAAGAAATCGCCATCCTGGCAGTGAATGATCAGGAAGTAAATGCAGGCTTATTTCGTGCCAAAAATAATCAATACAAAGTGGATGCAGGTGAGACCAGTTTAAGTGTGCGCTATGTGCAGTTTTTCCAGCATCTGAATGGTGAGCATGACGTGGTGAAATCTGGTGTTGTGACCTTGAAAACTCCAGTTCTGACAGAGGGTGAAAATTACAAACTGGCTTTGGTGAATGCACCTCAAGATTTTGACGCAGCAAAAAAATACGCTGAGCAGCCAACAATTGGTTTATTTAATAAAAATAACCAATTACTAGTACAGCAGACAGGTGCTAATACAGAAGCAAAACCGTGGCTAACTGGTGGTCTATTTAGTCGTGCCTACGACTTGACACAGAAAAAAACCACACCTGTTAATCAGCCAGCAGCAGTTTATACTGCAGTTGCACAGCCTGCAAATGCAGCAATTTCAACAGGAAATGCAACAGACCAGCAACTCATTGAATTATGGAAAAAAGCATCAAAAGTTGAACGTCAAAAATTCATGACTTGGCTTGCAGAACAAGCCCAATAATTTTAAAGATGAATATAAAAAAGACCTCATCAAGAGGTCTTTTTTTATTGGTTTTAGACAATCAGGTTAGGAACCAAGTGTAGTAACCTAAAAACATTAAAGGCCAAGCAACAAATGGACTAAATAACCATTTCCATAACCAGAAGCGTGGAGCAAAACCAACGCCATGAATAAATCCGCCAGAAATACCGATCATGATGAGCATCATCACATTGTGACTATACTCACCACGGTGATCCAGCATCAAGCTAGGGTGAATTAACAACACAACTGCTAAAGGCAATGCCAACAAAAATGAAAGGATCATTGCAATAGTGTGCAGTTTACTTTGCTTGGTTGTTGTCATTGCTTGTTCAGTCATGGTGTTATTCCTCATCTAAGTTCTGATGATGCTCAATATACAAAGCACTCAGTACACCGGCGAAACATGCCATTAAAATACCGAGAATCCACGCAAAATACCACATAATTTCTTCTCCTTGGACACAGCCTTAGTACAGGCTGTGTGAGTTCTCTTGAATGTGCTTGTTAGTAATCACGCCCCACATCTTGTAATAGCACCAAGTTGTGTAACTCAAAATGATTGGTACAAAGATACAAGCTGCAACAGTCATGACGGTCAAGGTGGTTTTACTAGATACAGCATCCCACATGGTCAAGCTGGAAACAGGGTTGAGGCTTGAAGGCATCAAGAATGGGAAGAGTGCAAAGCCAGCAGTCAGGATCGCGCCGATAATCGCAAGGCTGGTACCGGTAAAGCTTAAGCCTGCTTTGTTTTTACCTGCCGCCAAAACAACCAGCAAGCCACCTAAAATACCCATGATCGGTGCAATCATGGTAATTGGGTAGGTGGTATAGTTATTCATCCAGCCTGGGTTTGCATTTGTTAGAACTTGCTTAGCTAATGGATTCGCTGCAGCATTGGTATCGTAAGGGGTTACAAGGGTATAACCTTGAATTCCACCGAAATACAACCACGCACCAACTGCCAAGAAGGTCACGAGATAGAGTAGACCCATAAGTTGAGTGGCTTTAGCGGAACGTTCACGTAATGCACCATCGGTACGTAGCATTAACCATGCACCACCATGCGCACATAGCATCGATAAGCTGACTAGACCACAAAGCAGTGCAAACGGATTAAGCAAGGCAAAGAAGCTACCTGAGTAAGTTGAACGTACAGTTTCATCTAAAACAAATGGTACGCCCAAGAACATGTTCCCGAAAGCGACACCGAAGACGAGTGCTGGAACTGCGCCACCAACTGCCAAACCCCAGTCCCAAGAATTACGCCATTTGGTGTTTTCAAGTTTGGAGCGGTAGTCGAAGCCTACAGGTCTCAAGAATAAGGCAAACAAGACGAGAAGCAGAGCCCAATACATACCTGAGAATGCTGTTGCATAGACCATTGGCCAAGCAGCGAACAGCGCGCCGCCTGCAGTGATAAACCAGACCTGGTTGCCGTCCCAGTGAGGAGCAATCGTATTGATTGCTGCACGACGTTCTTCATCATTTTTGCCGACAAAAGGCATAATCGCCATTGAGCCCATGTCGAAGCCGTCAGTGAGTGCAAAGCCAATCAGTAGAACACCAACCAGAACCCACCAAATGATTTTGAGTAATTCATATTCGATCATGCTTGAGCCTCCTCAGATGGCTTTTGTGCAGCTTCTAGTTTTTCAAAGTGGTATTTACCAGTATGAAGCGAGCTTGGGCCGAGACGAGAGAATTTGATCATCAAGTACATTTCAATGATCAGTAGTACAGTATAGAACGCTGCTAGGGCAATGATAGAACCCCAAACGTCACCCGTACTTAATGTTGATGCAGATAAGTGTGTAGGTAGAACCTCACCAATCGTCCATGGCTGACGACCACCTTCAGCAACATACCAACCAGTTTGTGCTGCGATCCATGGCAATGGAAGTGCAAACAATGCAAATTTAAGCAACCAAGGTTTATTTTCTGCATTACGTTTTGCAACAGACCATGATGCCAAGATAAAGAGTAACAGCATCAAGAAACCAGAAGCGACCATTGCACGGAATGACCAAAATAGGCTAGCAACGTTTGGAATACTGTCTTTCACAGCTGCCTGGATGTGTTGTTCAGAGGCATCCACCACGTTTGGTGTATATTTTTTAAGAAGTAGGCCGTAACCCAAATCTTTTTGTGTTTTTTCAAAAGCCGCTTTAAGTTCAGCTGATGTGTTGCCTGCACGTAGTTGTTCAAGTTGACCATATGCAATCATACCGTTACGGATACGGGCTTCATGCTGTTTCATTAGATCCTTAATACCTGTGACTTCAGTATTAAGAGAACGTGTTGCAATGATCCCCATTACATATGGAATTTTAATGGCATAGTCGGTACGCATTTCTTCTTGGTTTGGGAAACCAAAAAGTGTAAAGCCCGCTGGTGCTGGTTCTGTTTCCCATTCCGCTTCAATAGCAGCGAGTTTGGTTTTTTGAACGTCACCGAGTTCATAGCCTGATTCATCACCGAGTAGGATAACGGAGAGAGATGACGCCAAGCCAAAGATTGCGGCAATTGCGAATGAACGGCGCGCAAATGGAAGATCACGTTTTTTCAGCATGTAATAGCTGGAGATCGCCAGCACAAAAATTGCACCAGTCACATAACCGGCTGAAACGGTATGGACGAATTTAACCTGAGCGACTGGGTTGAGAATGAGTGCACCAAAGTCCACCAATTCCATACGCATAGTTTCATAATTGAAGGCTGAACCTACAGGATTTTGCATCCAGCCATTTGCGACCAGAATCCATAAGGCTGACATATTAGAGCCAAGTGCAACCAGCCAAGTCACAGCCAAATGTTGAACTTTAGATAGGCGATCCCATCCGAAGAAGAATAGACCAATAAACGTCGATTCAAGGAAGAATGCCATCAAACCTTCAATGGCTAATGGTGCACCAAAGATATCACCCACATAGTGCGAGTAATAAGCCCAGTTGGTACCAAACTGGAACTCCATGGTCAGACCGGTCGTAACACCTAAAGCGAAGTTAATACCGAAAAGTTTTCCCCAGAACTTGGTCATGTCTCTATAGATTTCTTTACCAGAAACGACATAGGTCGTTTCCATAATGGCAAGAAGAAACGCCATACCGAGTGTGAGAGGAACAAAAATAAAGTGATACATCGCGGTCATAGCGAACTGGAACCGCGAAAGATCGACCACGCTTTCAGAAATCATCAACGTGTCTCCTTGATTTGGGAAGGACTGCTGGCAATATGCTCAGCAACTTGATTGTCAAAGTTTTTGGGAATAGTGGGAGCGTCGAACCAGATATGCTTAATCGTGAGTAAAAGTACGACTTTGATTATTAAAATAATCGTAATTTCTCGAACGAGTCGACGATTGAGATTTTTGCTAACTAAGCTCATAGAAATAAGCCTGTTTTTTTAACTTACAACCATTATTAAACAAAAATATACGAAAAAGAAATACCTTGGATAGTTAAAATAAAAATATATTGATTTATTTATATAAAACAATATTTTAGGTATGTGACTAGTGAGTATTTAAAATGAAATAAAATGAAATAAAAACCTATTAAAACAGTTGTGTTTATATTGTTTAATTCTGATTAAAACAGTTGTAATTAATGTTTTGATAATAAAATATTAGAGGTTAAATATTTTAATCTTTTATATTTATTTAATAAATGGTGGTATAAAGTTAATCGTAACAAAATTAGTCGGGATTAAATAAGTGATTAGATTGAGAAATTTTTTTCGCAATATAATGGGATTTCTTCAAGCGAATTAAGATGACCTGAGCTTGCAATTCAAGCTCACCAAATTCAGGTTCTACCTGAACATAATGGAGTTGCCCAAATTCATCCCGGACTCGAGCCTGAGCTGAAAACCCTGGACGTGCATTGCCACTAGAAATTGTGGCGAGTCGCCCGAGTAGCGGCGTGCTATGTGTGTCACGTTTAGGTTTGATGACTTGATCCAGGCAGTGAATCATAAATACCGTAAAAAAAATCGCGATGATGAGCGCAGGAATAATCAAATAGAATGCGGAGATGAAATGCCCCTGATTGGCATAACAGACAAGTTGCAGGAAGTAGCCTGCCACGCTGAAATTTAGCAGTAAGAAGACAATAATCAGGATCTTGGAAAACTTAACCTGAAAGAGAGGGGAGCGTTTTAGCCATTGGGGTGATCTACGGGCTAAAAAACGGCTGGGCCGTAAGCCGATGTAATAGCCGATGGTTTCAGCCATGCTGAGTAACACCAGAATGAAAACACTTAAATGGAAAAGCATCAAATCATAGTGGGTTAGAAACTCAGCCATGGCTCACCTGTATTCGTTATTCTTCTAAATAGATTCCACCGTCAGAATGCACGGTGATTGAGACCTTTTCAAGGGATTGGCCTACACAAGGTCCGGAAATGCAGTGCCCCGTTTCAACCTGGAACAATGCACCGTGTGTTGAGCATTCGATGTATTCTTGATCCCGATCCAGAAACTGATTTTCGAGAAATTCAAGTTCTACCTGTAGATGTGGACACAAGTTTTGATAGGCATAAAAACAGCCATCCCGTTGGGTAATAAAAATAGTCTCCCCATTTATGGTTTCAAAAGCACGTGCTTCGCGTTCAGGAATATCTTCCATCATACAAATTTTATTCATATCAGGCACATTCCTTCTGAAAGTTATGTAGAAGGCGGCTGTAGTCTGATAGTGCGAGGCGTGGACCGAAGTGAGCCACCACTTCACTGGAAATCAGGATAGCAAGCTCAGCAGAAGCTTGATCCGAAAAGCCTGCGGTTAAACCATACAACAAAGCACCGGCAAATGCATCGCCTGCACCATTGGCATCTACCGCCTTAACTGATCGGCCGGCTACGCCAAATTTCCCTTCAGGGGTTGCGATCACTGCACCTTTTTCACTGCGGGTGATGACGGTGATCTGACTAATGGTCTGTAGCTTGGCTAAAGCATCTTCCACATTATCCGTTTGGCTATACATCATGGCTTCATGTTCGTTACAAAACAGCAGATCAACCCCATCATCCAGCAATTCATCCAGACCAGCGCGAGCATATTGCACCATTGCCGGGTCGGACAAGGTCAAGGCAATTTTCACATCGTGCGCACGTGCGATCTGTCGGGCCTCACGAACCGCCTGACGCGCAGTTTCACTGGTAGACAGGTAGCCTTCGATATACAACCATTTTGCGGTCTTGAGCGGTTCAAAGTCGATTTGTGTTGCAGAGAGCTCAGCGGTAATACCCAAAAAGGTTTGCATGGTACGTTCTGAATCTTCACTAATTAGCACCATACACGTACCAGTCACGCCATCGCTGATTGACTTAGCTGTGGTCTGGATCCCTGCTTCTTTCAAACCCTCGAGATAAATTTCACCGAGATCATCATTACCTACACGGCAACCATAAAAAGCTTTGCCACCTAACGCACTAAAAGCGACGGTGGTGTTGGCTGCAGAACCACCACTTGCTTGACCTTTATAGTGTTGAGTGGCTTTTAAATGTTGATATAAGGCGCTTTGAGTTTCACCATCACAGAGCTGCATGGTGCCTTTTTGCAAATTTTCTTGAACGAGAAAGTCATCGGATACTCTAAATTCCTGGTCAATTAATGCATTACCAATTGCAAAAAGCTCAACAGTCGCCATGTTAGAAATCACATCTGAAATAAAAAGCCAAGTTTACACGAATGCTCAGGATTGCTGTAGTTTGATGAAAAAAATTCAACTCTATCCGAGCTAGACGAGGCATTTCGTATTGCAGCTGTGGGGTCATCCTGACCGACTCAATAATCGCAAGTGAAATACGTGAATTGTGATTAGAACTATAGGTATAATGCCTGAAACTTTTATTCTTGATTTTTTTACTAGGAGATCACATGACTGTCGATGTCACTGAAACCATTGCTCATACTGTCCATCCCGCGTTTCAGTTGGTTCGTCAACACCATGTTGAAGCCTTAGATATTTGTGTATCTGAATACAAACATAAAGTGACAGGTGCGGTGCACTATCATTTGGCTACGCAACACGATGAAAATGTTTTCTTGGTCGCGTTCCGTACCCAGCCGATGGATTCAAAAGGAACAGCGCATATTTTAGAACATACAGCATTATGTGGTTCTGAAAAATTTCCGGTACGTGATCCGTTCTTTTTGATGGTGCGCCGTTCACTGAATACTTTTATGAATGCTTTTACGGCAGCGGATTGGACGGCTTATCCTTTTGCCACACAGAATAAAAAAGATTTCCAAAACCTGCTTAGCGTGTATCTGGATGCTGCATTTGCAGCCAACCTGAATCCTTTAGATTTTGCTCAGGAAGGGATTCGGATCGAACTTGAGAATGACCAGCCGGTATTTAAAGGGGTGGTTTTCAATGAAATGAAAGGAGCAATGAGTGCACCTGCGGATCAGTTGTACCATCAATTGGCGCATCATTTATTCCCTGAAACGACCTACCATTACAACTCGGGTGGTGATCCTAAAGATATTCCTGATCTGAGCTATCAACAACTGGTTGAGTTTTATCAATCGCATTATCATCCGAGCAATGCGGTGTTTATGACCTTTGGCAACCAGTCCGCGTATGAGTTGCAGGAACAATTTGAAACTCTGGCGTTACATAAGTTTCAGGCAGGTAAAACCTTGCATTCGCATCCTGAAAAACGCTTGCATGCGCCGATCGAAGTCACTGAGACCTATGCGGTTGATGCAGATGAGCTGAAAGACAAAACTTATCATGTGATGGCCTGGTTACTTCCACAAGCGAGCGACATAAAGTTGCGCCTGGGCATGCGCTTGGTTGAAGGTGTGTTACTGGAAAACTCGGCTTCACCATTGCGCCATTATTTGGAAACCTGTAGTTATGCGCAGTCTACCGGTCCAATGATGGGGGTGGATGACAGCAATTTTGAAATGACTTTCTACTGTGGGGTGCAGGGGTCTAATCCGGAACATGCGGAAGAGTTCAAGCAGGGTGTATTGAATATTCTGCAACAGGTCGCGTCTCAACCGGTCGATAAAACCTTAGTTGATGCGATTTTGCATCAAATTGAATTACATCAACGCGAAATCAATGGCGATGGTATGCCTTATGGTTTGAGCCTGATTCTGAATGGCTTGAGCAGTGTCATTCATCACAATGATCCTGTTCAGGTCTGGGATGTAGATTCAGCGATTGAACAAGTAAAAGAAGAACTGCAAGACCCAATGTGGTTGTCTAGTTTAATCAATACCCATCTGCTGGATAATCCACATCGTGTACAAATGACGTTGGTACCGGATGCGACTAAATCTGCACAAGAGCAGCAGGCTGAGCAAGCACGTTTAGCGGAAATTGCTGCTGGACTGACCGATGAGCAGCGTGCTGAAATTGTAGAGCAGACCGAGGCATTGAAAATCCGTCAAGATACTCCGGATGATCTGAACCTGTTACCGAAAGTCGGCCTTGAAGATGTACCGGCAGATTTGCAGATCGTTCAGGGGCAGCTACGCGAAATTATTTGTAATGGTTTGGATACGCCATTAAACCTTTATCATGCCGGCACCAATGGTATTTATTATCAACAGGTGCTGATCCAGATTCCGGATGATATTGTGAAATCGCCGTATTTCAGTCTGTTGTCAATCCTGATGGGTGAAGTCGGTGCCGGTGAATATGATTATCTAGAGCTACAGCAATTACAAACCGCAGTGAGTGGTGGATTGGGGATGGGGGCTTCTTTACGCAGTAAAGTCGATGATAAACAGCAGATCACTGCGTGGATGACTCTGACAACCAAATCCCTCACGGATAAACTAGATGCCATTCGTTTGTTAAAGATCGCGTTTGAACAGCTCCGTTTTGATGAAAAAGCACGGATTATCGAGCTGTTACAGCAACGTAAAACCCGTTGGCAATCGCGTATCTCTGGTTCAGGTCATAGTTACGCGATGCAGGTGGCTTCACGCCAGATGAGTGCCTTGGCACAGCGTGATTATCAGACGACGGGGCTAGGGGCACTGAACTGGTTATCTGAACTGGTCAGCAAAATTGAAACGGATGAAACCGCCTATCAGCAACTGATCGAAGAATTACAACGGATCCATCAAAAGCTGTTGCAATCACCGAAACAATTTTTACTGGTATGTGAAGAACAGCATACAGAGGTATTACTGGAAGAAATTCAACAGGTGTGGGACAAACTTGCCGTTGAAAGAAGTCCTGTCGATCTTGCCCCAGTTGTGTATCAAGATACAGATCAGGATCAGGCGTGGTTGATTCAAACCAATGTTCAGTTCTGTGCTTCAGCCTATGCTGCAGTAGAAGTCGCTCATCCGGATGCGGCACCTCTGATGGTATTGGCAGCCTACCTGCGTAATGGTTTCTTGCATAGTGCGATTCGTGAGAAGGGGGGTGCCTATGGTGGTGGTGCGAGCTATGATGGCAATGCCTGTGCCTTCCGTTTTTATAGTTACCGCGATCCACGTCTGGCAGAAACCTTTACTGATTTCGAAGCCAGCTTACAGTGGTTAATGCAGGCGGAGCAGCAACCGCATCAGTTGGAAGAAGCGATTCTGGGATTGATCGCCAGTATGGATAAACCAGGTTCACCAGCGGGTGAAGCCATTACGGCGTGTTATGCACTATTGCATGGCCGTACTCCTGCATTTCGTAAAACCTTGCGCGAACGTCTGTTGAACGTGACACTGGATGATTTAAAACGTGTTGCCCAGCAGTATTTAATCGAGCAGCAACCGATGAAATCAGTGGTGGCACCGTTTGCTAAGCGCGATGTGTTGCAGCAATTAGGATTTGAAATTAAACAGGTCAACTAAGCGCTTCAGTTGATCAGTAAGATGATTTTTTAATTTTTAAGTCTCAAAAATGGCATCTCCAATCTAAAGGTGCCATTTTTTATGCGTGCAAGAATGCTTATCGTGCCATAAGGTTCGAATTTTATGGATCGTTGAAAAGCGTGGAGTAACTGCATTAATCTATAAAAATTTTGGATCATGTCAGCAAGCAATTTTTGGAGGTTACTTTCATGATAAGAAGGAATGACTTAATATTGAAAAATAGCCGAAGCATAAAAAATACAGTGAAATAAAAAACCCGCCCATTGCAGACGAGTTTTACCATGCTCAACGATTTTATTTCAAGAAACGTCGATAACCTAGATTATCGCTGATCTCTTCATACGGATAGGTAATCTGTTCCAGCGTTTCAATTAAGCCATCCGGATTCTGTTTGGCATCTGTTGCTTGTAAGCCAACCAGAACACGACCTTCTGCTGCACCATGGTTACGATAATGGAACAGAGTAATGTTGTGGCTTGGACCGAGACGCTCAAGGAAGGTGAGTAAAGCACCCGGGCGTTCAGGGAATTCCACACGGAATAAGCGTTCATCTTCCAGATTGGCATGACCACCGATTAAATAACGGATATGCAATTTGGCAACTTCATCGTCAGACAGGTCATCGACATCATAGTTTTCTTGCAGTGCGGTAAAGATTTCCTTACGTTCAGTCTGACCTGCTTTCAAACTGATGCCGACAAACACTTGGGCTTGTTCACTTTCGCTGGCACGATAGTTAAATTCAGTAATGTTGCGACCTTGTAGTGCGCGGCAGAAGTTGAGGAAAGAACCTTTTTCTTCGGGGATCGTCACAGCAAAGATGGCTTCACGGTGTTCACCTAATTCTGTACGTTCAGCGATATAACGTAATCGGTCAAAGTTCATGTTGGCACCGCAGACAATCGAAACAATGTTTTTGTTTTCGATACCATGTTCCGCTACATACTTCTTGATGCCAGCCAATGCCATGGCACCTGACGGTTCAACGATGCTGCGGTTTTCATCAAAGGTATCCTTGATGGCTGCGCAGATTTCGTCGGTATTTACGGTTACGACATTCGGCTCAACAATTGGACCCGACTGGTCAGATTTTTGCAGTCGGATCACGTCAAACGGTTTTTCACCAATTTGTGCCACAGCAGTCCCGTCGGCGAATAAGCCTACTTGCGGTAAAATGACGCGTTCACCTGCCTTTAAAGCCGCTTTTAAGCAAGCAGACTCCTCATACTCCACTGGAATCACTTTGACGTGTGGCGCAACATCACCCAAATAAGCGGCAACACCCGCAATCAGACCACCACCGCCGACAGCGACAAAGACATATTCGACATCACGCCACTGACGTAATAGTTCGTTAGCAATGGTTCCTTGGCCCGCCATGACCAGTTCATCATCATAAGGTGGAATAAAGGTCAGACCTTCTTCTTGGGCACGCTGAATTGCATATTTATTGGCGATATCAAAAGAATCACCATGCAGAACCACTTCACCCCCCAAACGTTTTACCGCTTGTACCTTAATGTCCGGGGTGGTCTTAGGCATCACGATAATGGCACGAATCCCCAGTTTTTGTCCTGAAAGGGCAACGCCTTGGGCATGGTTGCCCGCTGAAGCTGTAATCACGCCACGTTCGAGCTGAGATTTCGGTAACTGGCTGATACGGTTGTAAGCACCGCGCAGTTTGAAGGAAAAGACAGGTTGTAAGTCTTCGCGTTTAAAGCGAATGTTATTGTTTAGTTTTTCACTAATTCGTGGCGCCGCTTCGAGTGGGGTTTCGATTGCAACGTCATAGACGGTGGCTTGCAAAATTTGTCGAACCAAACGAGACAGCATGTTAATCTTCCATCTAACAGTTTAAAATAAGCATTTATTGTAACAAACCCCTTTGCATTTGCGCCGTTTAATTGGGCAAATATCCAAAATTAGTTGAGTGAATCCATGAGTCTATATGCAACCCAAGATGAGAAGAAACAAGCTGCTGCCAAAGCTGCTTTAAAACACTTGCCTAAAGGTGGCATTTTAGGCGTCGGTACAGGCAGCACCGTCAATTTTTTGATCGATTTGTTGCCTGAGTTACAACTTGAAGCTGCTGTGGCCAGTTCTGAAGCAACCGCTGAGCGTTTAAAAAAACTCGGGATTGAAGTGGTTGATATGAATCAGGTGGGGAGTCTAGATGCCTATGTTGATGGTGCGGATGAGATTGATCGTCACCTGCATATGATTAAAGGTGGAGGTGCAGCTTTAACTCGCGAAAAAATTGTGGCTTCAATTGCGAGAAAATTTGTCTGTATCGTTGATGATTCAAAATGGGTTGAGCAGTTGGGTCGAGAGTTTCCCCTTCCGGTAGAAGTGATTCCCATGGCACGTTCTGCTGTGGCGCGTAAGCTGGTGACATTAGGGGGTGATCCAGTCTATCGTGAAGGCGTGGTGACGGATAACGGTAATGTGATTCTAGATGTCTACAACCTGAATATTCTGAACGCAATTGAGCTGGAAAAAACCATTAATAATATCCCGGGTGTGGTCACCAATGGTATTTTCGCCTTAAACAAGGCGACCCTTGCGATTGTTGCAACGGATCACGGTATTGAAGAGCGTAGCGCAATTTAATGCTGATCAGGCCGTTCAGTTTGCTGAGCTGCCTGAAATTAAGATTGTTCGGCATGCAAGGGCGGTGCGTCTGCGCTTGCGTGTCGAGCCTAATACCATTCGTTTGACTGTTCCACTACGTTGTTCGCAAAAACAGATTCAGCATTTTTTGGGTCAATCGGAACAATGGTTATTGGATACTTGGCAACAGCAACAAAAACAGAAAGTCAGTACACTTCCTGCAGAACTCTCACTATTTAATCTCGATCAATCCATTCAAGTGATTTATCAAAGCCTGGACCGTCCCTTTATTTTTCATATAGCCCAGCAGCAGTTGTGGGTCAGTGATCAGCAGCCAGAGCAGCATTTAAAAGCGTTTGTTTTGTCTTATGCCAAAGAACATTTACCTGACTATTTGCAACAGTTGAGTCGAGCATGTGACTTACCATTTGCAAAATGCACGATTCGCCAACCCAAAACCCGTTGGGGCAGTTGTTCAGCCAAGCATGACATCATGCTACACGCTGGATTGGTGCTTTTCCCACCAGAAATTGTGCGCTACGTTGCTGTACATGAGTTGGCACATACCCGACATTTTGATCATAGTGCGAAATTTTGGGCGAAGGTTTATCAACATGATGCAAATTTTCAGCAGCATCGTTATCAGTTAAAAAACAGAGCATTACCTTATTGGTGGCATGCTTTAAAATAGTTGCGATCCAAATATAAAAACAATCAGATAAAAGATGGTCTATAAAAGAACAGATACTTTAATTTGAATATTGTTTGCTTCATGACCCGCATTATTTTTTTATTCCATTTATCTCCTGACACATTTTAAGGTTTTAGTACGCCTTTCATTTAGCATCTCTTTGTATGGTTATGTGATTTTGACCAAGTGGGATGTTGGCATAGTTATTCTTGAGTTGGATGGGAATTCCCTGGGCTAGAAACCTACATTTATCGAAAGTGCTTCCCATCATGGGAGGTGTTTTTGGGGAGTATCGGATTAAGTCCTTTCATCCGGTGCTTTGATCCGATTATTTTGTTTGCCTTGCCGGCATTTATTTTTGCGCTTTATCTCTGTCGATGGCATTGACAACCCGCATACTGAAAATCCATTTTGCGTTGCAGGGTTAAGTGATTCATAAATAATAAAACTCAACTAAAACAGTTCAGAAAGTCCTAACTTCCTGTCATACTAGGATGTTATTTTATAGATACTTTTAAGTTGAGGTTCTAAGCGTGATTACTGTCGGAATTGTAGGTGGAACAGGTTATACAGGCGTTGAATTATTGCGTCTTTTATTACGTCATCCGCAGGTTCAAGTCAGTGTTTTAACCTCACGTACTGAAGCGGGTCGCCGAGTAGATGATATGTTCCCAAGTCTGCGTGGTCATACCGATTTACAATATTCCGATCTAGATGTTGAAGCACTCAAGGCCTGTGATGTGGTGTTTTTCGCAACGCCACATGGTGTTGCCATGCAGCATGCACGTGAGTTGGTCGCAGCCAATACCAAAGTTATCGATTTGGCAGCGGATTTCCGTTTGCAGGATTTGGCGCAATTTGAAAAATGGTATGGCATGCAGCACGCTTGTCCAGAAATTCTACAAGATTCTGTTTACGGTTTGTCTGAATTAAACCGTGAAAAAATTAAACAGGCTAACGTGATTGGTAATCCAGGCTGTTATCCAACGACTGTTCAATTAGGCCTGGCTCCTTTACTCAAAGCGACCACTGCTTTGATTCAACCTGAAAGTATTATCATTGATGCTAAATCAGGGGTATCCGGTGCAGGTCGTAAAGCGAGCCTTGGCATGATTTATAGCGAAAATGCCGATAACTTTAAAGCCTATGGTGTGGCAGGACATCGCCATCATCCAGAAATTGTGGAAGCGTTGGAAAATATTTCAGGCCAGAAAGATGTATTTGATCACATCCTGTTTGTACCCCATTTGGTACCAATGATCCGTGGCATGCTGAGCACGATTTATGTCAATTTAACCGAAGAAGGCGATCAAGCTGATTTACAGGCATTATATGAAACGTTCTATGCCAATGAGCAGTTTGTTGATGTCATGCCAGCGAATAGTTCGCCAGAAACCCGTTCAGTTCGTGGGGCAAACCAGTTGCGTATCGCATTGTATAAGCCACAACCGAATAAACTGGTGATTCTGGCTGCACAGGATAATTTGGTAAAAGGTGCTGCTGGTCAAGCTGTCCAGAATATGAACCTGATGTGCGGTTTTGCTGAAGATGCTGGTTTAAACGGCATTGGCCTATTACCATAAAAAACGCTTTAACACTTCACACACATTTAAATTTGGATTTAAATGTGTGTTTTGCAATGATCAAGAACCGAGATGACGATGCATAACAGTCCATCAGAAGAAAATACGTCACAACAACGATCACCTAAACAACCTTTTTTGCAGACTAATTTGCCTTTAATTATTGGTGCTGTGATTTTGGGAGCGGGCAGCTTGGGACTAGGTTATTCGGTGGGGCATCGTCAAGGGTTAACGGTTGTGGGCTATGACGCGGATGCTGAACAGTTGGTTGAAGTGGTGCAAAAGCAAAAAGAAACGCTGAATCAGCTCAATAAAAGCCTGAATATTGCGGTTCAGGAACGTGACATGGCGGTGAGCAATGCCAATAACTTAACTGAAGCACTGACCCAAGCCCGTAATGATAAAGCCCAAATGCAAGGCTTGAATGTATTATATCGGGAAACCTTGCGTCAGCGTGGTGGTTTGAGCCTTAGCGTACAGAATCTGGCCATTAAGCCTTTGCCAGAGGAAGCATATGAATATCAACTGGATTTGGCCCAGATCAGTCCAGCACGCCGTCGTGCTGCGGGAACTGTTGAGCTGCGTTTGATTCGTGAAACTGAAGTTTTGGTGGTTCCGATGCAGGATAACCAGTTTAACTTTGATGAGTTTGAACGTTTAACCGGGCGCTGGACCATGCCTAAAGGCTTTATTCCTCAATTTATTGAAGTGCGTTTAAATGGCGGAACGCAACCTGTAATTAAGCGTTACAGCTGGCAACGTGGTAAGCCTGTTGAAAATTCTTCCGCATTTGTCGCTGAGATTCCTCAAGCCGAAGCAAATGCTCAGTAAATAGTGAAAGTCCATTTTATGCGAACATACAAGCGTCCTATCAGTTTAGGTGAAATCAAAACGTCCTTTCAGCAATCGGGATATACCGATTGGCACTTACAACCTCGCTTAGCTGACGTACCGCATGAGCATGAAGAAGGTGATCTTGCGGTGCAGACTGCACCACCGCAATTAAAACGTCCACCACTGTATGTGGTGGTGTTGATGAATGACGATTACACCCCCATGGATTTTGTAATTGAAATTTTACAACAATATTTTGCAATGAATCTTGACCAGGCAACTCAAGTAATGTTAACAGTACATTATGAAGGAAAAGGGATTGCGGGTGTTTATCCACGGGACATTGCGGAGACGAAAGCAAACCAAGTCAATAATTATGCTCGAGCACAAGGACATCCGTTGTTATGCCAAATTGAGCCAAAAGAATAAAGGGGGTTGCGCATGCTTAGTCGTCAATTAGAAGTATCCTTACGTTTGGCTGTGAGTATGGCTCGACAAAAAAGGCATGAGTTTTTAACAGTCGAACATTTACTGTTGGCCTTACTTGATAATGATTCTGCCGTGAATGCCTTAAAGGCATGCGGCGCAGATGTTGTGGTTTTGCGTAAAGAATTAGAAGAATATGTAGAACAACATACACCGAAGTTGGGCGAAAATAATGATCAAGCCCCTCATCCAACAGAAAGTTTTGATCGTATTTTGCAGCGGGCCATTTTTCATGTGCAATCCAGTGGCAGTGACCGTACAGTAGAAGGTGCTGACATTCTGGTGGCCATGTATTCGGAGCGTGATTCTTTTGCGGTCTATCTATTAAAACGTCATCAAATCAACCGTTTGACACTGACGCAATATCTTTCCCATGGTACACGTAAAGATGAAGTCCAAGTGGAAGAGGAGTCTGAAGATATTGAAGGTGAAACCAGTAGTTCTAACAATGCAGGTCCACTTGAACTTTATACAGTCAATCTGAATGCTGAAGCACAAAAAGGCAAAACGGATCCATTGATTGGCCGTGATAAAGAAATCGAGCGTGCAGCGCAGATTCTCTGTCGCCGCCGGAAAAACAACCCGTTATTGGTGGGTGATCCTGGTGTGGGTAAAACCTCAATTGCGGAGGGTCTGGCGTGGCTGATTGTGAATGGTAAAGCACCTAAGCCGCTTAGCCATGCAGAAATCTACAGTCTGGATATTGGTGCACTGGTGGCGGGAACCAAGTACCGTGGTGATTTCGAAAAACGTTTGAAACAATTGCTGAATGCGTTGAAGAAAAAGCCTGATGCTGTACTGTTTATTGATGAGATTCATATGATTATTGGTGCTGGTTCCAGTATGGGCAGCACGATGGATGCATCAAATCTAATCAAGCCAGCATTGGCCAATGGAACATTGCGTTGTATCGGGTCAACGACCTTTCAGGAATATCGTCAGGTTTTTGAAAAAGATCACGCGCTTTCCCGTCGTTTTCAGAAAATTGATGTCAATGAGCCAAGTATTCAGGAAACCATTGATATTTTGCGTGGCTTAAAAAGCAAGTTCGAAGATTTCCATCATGTTGAATATGATGATAAAGCTTTGGTATCGGCTGCTGAATTGTCTGCAAAATATATTAATGACCGTTTCTTGCCAGACAAAGCCATTGATGTGATTGATGAGGCGGGCGCACAGCGCCGTCTGAAAGCCGAAAATGATGGTTCGCTTATTACTGTTGAGAATATTGAAGATATCGTGGCAAAAATTGCCCGGATTCCACCGAAGACGGTTTCTACAGATGACAAGAGTGTTCTGGAAAACTTGGAACGTGACCTGAAACGCGTGGTCTTCGGTCAGGATGAAGCGATTACTGCTCTGGCATCGGCAATTAAATTGGCACGTGCAGGCTTGAAGTCACCAGATAAACCTGTGGGTAGTTTTGTCTTCGCAGGTCCAACTGGTGTAGGTAAAACTGAAGTCACTAAACAGCTGGCGAAAATGTTAGGCGTGGAATTAGTACGTTTCGATATGTCTGAATATATGGAACGCCATGCGGTCTCACGTCTGATTGGTGCACCTCCAGGTTATGTGGGGTATGACCAAGGTGGCTTGCTAACTGATGCGATTCACAAAAATCCGCATTGTGTACTTTTATTGGATGAAATAGAGAAAGCACATCCTGATGTCTTTAACTTGTTACTACAAGTGATGGATCACGGTTCATTGACAGATAACAATGGTCGTAAATCAGATTTCCGTAATGTGATCATTGTGCTTACCACCAATATTGGTGCTGAAAGCATTTCTCGAACCAGTATTGGTTTTATGGAGCAGGACAATAGCAATGACAATCAGGAAGCGATGAAAAAAGCCTTCTCTCCAGAATTTCGTAACCGTCTGGATGGAGTCATTCAATTTAAAGCTTTGCCAACGACCGTAATCGAATCTGTTGTGGATAAGTTCTTGACTGAGTTGCAAGCACAATTGGATGATAAAAAAGTCATTCTGGAGGTTGATCAGAGCGCACGTGAATGGATGGCGGAAAATGGCTATGACCGTTTAATGGGTGCCCGTCCAATGCAACGTCTGATTCAGGAACACTTGAAGAAACCACTTGCTGAAATGATTCTGTTTGGTGAGTTGGCTGATCATGGTGGGAATGTTGCAGTTTCCGTGAAAAAAGAAAATGGTAAGGCAGTTGGTTTGAAACTCGAAGTTTTTGAAGATCAGACGGCTGAACCTGCCTAGTTTTTAGTCGTTTTATTGTGAATAACCCGTGTCATTGTGACACGGGTTATTTTTTGCAAGGTTGAATGGATTTTTCTTTGGGTAAAATAGTACCGGCATTTTTGCTGTTTGGTTGTAAAGCTGTCGCGGAAATTTTAGGTTGTTATTTTCCTTACTTGATTTTAAAGCAAGGGAAATCCGTGGGTTATATGGATGTCTGCGATCTTGAGTTTGACGATATTTGTCTGGCTATTAACGCTACATCCTGCCGCTTCTGGGCGGATTTATGCTGCTTATCAGGCATTTATATTTTTACGGCTTTGCTTTGGTTACATTTTGTTGATCAGGTGGCACTCACACGCTGGGATTTGTTGGGAAGATTAGTCGTGTGGGTTAGTGCGAGCCTGATGATCTTACAACCGCATGGTTTGATACGTTAGGCCTAACCAGTATTCCTTTATCACTTATAGTTAAAATTTACATTCACTATTTTTCATTTCAAATGTGTAGACTTCTTTCTCTGAGCTTAAAGTCATGTGTAGTTGATAAGGGTTAACCTTTTGAAATTCATGTTCGAAAAAATGATGACAATTATTGACCATCGCTTTTTGCAGCAGATGCTTGACTTGATGGTTCCCTATATCCGCCACAAACTGTTCAAAATCAGGGGTAATAATCAGGCCACGTACTTCAATATGATCAGTATAGAGCTGAACCTGTTCTAGAACGGTGTTCTGGTCGACCTGATAAGGGAATGTACGTGAATCCTCATCACTTAACACATCAAGTATTTCAGCTAGTGCTTGTGGATTCTGAATTTTGTATTGAGCATCCAAGATATGCTGTTCGACCAAATAATGGTCGAGTTCAGTCGGTTGTGCATTTGCAGTTAGGCTACAAAGTACTGTGGAGCAGACTAAAACAATTGTCTTTAAGTGCATTTTATTCAAGCCACATATTCACATTTTCGTATCATTATAGGATATGCTCGGCAAAAAAAAGCACCCGAAGGTGCTTTATATACAAAAAGCTACTTAGTCTTTTTTCAGGTTTTCATTGAGCAAGAATTCCATCAATGCTTTTTGTGCATGCAGACGGTTTTCTGCCTCATCCCAAACCACAGAGTTCTTGTGGTCGAGCATGTTTTCTGAAATTTCTTCACCGCGGTGTGCTGGAAGGCAGTGCATGAATAAACAGTCTGGGTGTGCCAATTCCATCAGTTTTTCATTGACCTGGTAATTGGCAAAGGCTTTTTCACGGATCTTTTGTTCTTCCTCTTGACCCATGCTGGCCCACACGTCAGTCACGATAAGGTCGGCATTGACTGCAGCGTCTTCAGCGGAGTCTACCAGTTCAACACAGTGGGCAAATTCGGTTAGGAATCTTTCTTCTGGCTCATAACCTTTTGGTGCTGCAATTTTGAGTTTAAAGCCCCACATATGTGCCGCTTCGATATAAGAATTACACATATTGTTGCCATCACCAATCCAGGCAACCGTCTTGCCTTGAATTGAACCACGATGTTCCTGGAAAGTCTGCATATCCGCAAGCAGCTGGCAGGGATGGTGATCATCAGTCAACGCATTAATCACTGGAACTGTTGAGTAAGATGCAAAACGTTCAACGATGTCATGACCAAAAGTCCTGATCATCACAATATCCAGCATGCTGGAAATAACGCGTGCAGAATCTTCAATCGGTTCACCGCGGCCTAATTGAGTGTCACGTGGCGAAAGGAAAATGGCGCTACCACCAAACTGGCACATCCCTGCTTCGAAGGAAATACGGGTACGTGTACTCGATTTCTCAAAAATCATTCCCAATACTTTACCGACAAAAGGTTGATAAACCGTATTGTCATGTTGCATGCGTTTAAGTTCGTGCGCACGTTCTAAAATGCGGTTGAGTTCTAAGCTAGATAAGTCACGTAAAGTAAGAAAATGCCGTAGAGCCATGGTTACTCCACAATAATTGCCGAGTGAAACAACAATTAGTTGCTGGTTAATTGGATAGAAAAGAGAATCGAGTAATATACTATAAGCGCGAGAAAATGCAAAAAAACTAGGCCTTCTGATGGCCTTTTAGGAAAAGATCAACGCAATAAGTGAGGTAATTGATCACTTCCTGATCATCGCACGGTACTTCAATCGCCATAATAATGCACCATTCATAATTACGCAGAATGCTGAAAAACATCATCGCGGAATATAACGGATTGGGGCAGTCTAATTGTCCTTGTTCGTGTGCTTTACTTAAGGCAGTGGCAATGGTGTGCTGAATATATTGAGGACCTTTTTGATGCAGGTAGAGTGCGAGGTTGGGGTTGCGTTGTGACTGTTCAATCACTAGACGCATAAAAGCCATATTCTGAGGTTGGCGAATATGCTGGTAGAAGCTGATTAAGGTGTTGATCAGGTATCTGCGCAGGTCGATATTTTTGCCATCAAACGGAATACAGATGTCCTGAAAGAACAGCTCACGTCGATAATCGCAAATGGCAGTAAATAGGCCATCTTTGTTGCCAAAATATTTATAGATCGAGGTCTTGGAGCCCCCTGCATGTTGCACGATATCGTCTAGGGAGACAGCATCATAACCATTTTGTAGAAAAAGCTCAGTGGCGCTCAGCAATAAAGCCAGCCGTCGTTCGATGCCGCGACGCGTCTGGGGTTGCTGGCAATCGTGAGGATCGGAAGGAGCAGCGGGTTCGTGCATAGACAGACGGCTAAATGAAGCAGAATAATTAAAAATATGGAGCCGATTATAACCAATTCAATGCTAAATAGCTGTAAGCCTGCGCTCGGAGCGGTTTATTGTTACGTTAAAAATTGATCCATGAAAATACAAAGATTGAGGTTTGTTTTGAAGCGTTGCTAAAACATATGGTGGATACGTCTTTACTTGATCTTTGTTTGAGGTGAAGAAATTATGCAACGTGATGAAAACTGTTTGATTGATCAGGCTTTTGCTGTTTCAGTATTTCGGTTTACGGCTGCATCGATGAAATTATTGATTCTGATTTGACGGCTAGAGAAAGACCTAAAATTCAACCTCTTTGTGAGGTGACAACTCATCGGTCTCAGCAGAAATAAAAAACAGAGGCTTTACTCTGTTTTTTATTTCTAGTCTGGTTAGCGTCTGGTTTTTACTTCTAGTAATACAGGGTCTTCGTTGAGATAGCCAGTTTCTTCAGGAAATGCTAAATATTGCGTGGTGAGCACTACTTTGTTTTGCTGGGGAATATAAAAAGCCTGTTTGACTTTTAATTCGGGTTTATAGCTAATCGCTTGCTGTAATTGACTGCCAAACCAGACTGAAGCGACCTGATATTGATAATGATATTGTTGAACTTTGATATTGGGGTCAACCCAGATTGCGGGTACTGTTCTTTGTTGCTGTTTATTAATAATAATTTTAAAAATTTTGGGAGTAATGCATTGGATCGGTTGTAAACGACGCTTAATCTTGTTCAGTTCAGGCTCAAGTACTTTGTACTGCTGATCATAATCAATCAGACCTGTACGTTTGTTGACATATAAAGAATTCACCTGTGTGAGTTTCGCATAGCGCAGATGTTTGGAGAACTGATAATAATACAGTTGTGGCAAGCGACCGCGACCATCTTCGAAATGACGGAGTAAATAGAGTTTTTGATCTTTGGCTTCGTAACCTAAAAATTCAATATGTTGTCCGCCACCAACCGTTGCCAGGCTGTTCATGGAGATGAAGATGCAAGCTGGGCCGATGAATAAGGATGTATAGCGCATCTTTAAAACCTCTTAAGGTTGCCATGCTTTATACATCGCACATTCACCGTGATAAAGAAAGCAGGTTTCTATTCAGAATAAGATAACTTTGTATCTTCTTCGTCATCTTCTGCTGTAATGCCCAACTCTTTGAGTTTGCGCGTGAGTGTGTTACGGCCCCAACCCAGCAATTCAGCGGCATGACGCTTACGACCACGGGTTTGCTGCAAAGCCGCATTAATCAGCGTGCGTTCAAACATTGGAGTCGCGATGTCCAGAATTTTCATCTCGCCATTTTTGAGTTTTTGAATTGCCCATTGGCCCAGTAATTCATCCCAGTGATGCAAGGAAACACGGTCAAAACTATTGCTAATAGTTGCTGGTTCACCTGATTTCTGAATAGGAATCTGTTTCAGTTCAGAAGGTAAATCTTCTGGGTAAACTTCGCGTCCAGTGATCATTACCGTGAGCCAGCGGCAGGTATTTTCCAGTTGGCGAACGTTACCTGGCCAAGGCAATTGTTGCATGTAGTCGACTGTTTCCGGACGTAGAATTTTTGGGCTCACGCCAAGTTCTTTACCGGCGCGTGCCAAGAAGTGCTGTGCCAGCATCGGGATGTCTTCACTGCGGTGTGCCAGCTTTGGAATATGAATCCGGATAACATTCAGACGATGGTACAAGTCTTCACGGAAACGACCTTCGTGAACCAGTTTTTCAAGATCCTGATGTGTCGCTGCCACAATACGCACATCGACTTTCACCGGAATATGCCCGCCGACCCGGTAGAATTCGCCATCCGCCAAAACGCGCAGTAAGCGGGTTTGGGTTTCAAATGGCATGTCACCAATTTCATCGAGGAATAGTGTGCCGCCGTTGGCCTGCTCAAAACGACCTTGACGCTGGCTGTTGGCACCGGTAAATGCGCCTTTTTCATGGCCGAACAACTCGGTTTCGATTAGGTCCTTAGGGATGGCTGCCATATTTAAAGCAATAAATGGCTTGCTACTACGTGGCGAGTGCTTGTGTAGCGCATGTGCTACCAATTCTTTACCTGTACCCGATTCACCATTGATCAGTACTGTGATATGCGATTGTGATAAACGACCAATGGCGCGGAATACTTCCTGCATGGCCGGAGATTCACCAATAATTTCTGCTGACTGAATCGGTGAAACGGTTTTGGCAGACTCTTGCTGTTGTAGTTTGTTGACATGCAGAATTGCCCGCTGTACCAGTGCCAATGCTTCATCAATATCAAAGGGTTTTGGCAAATATTCAAACGCACCGGTTTGATAGCTGGATACAGCCGACTCAAGATCCGAATGGGCTGTCATGATGATGACAGGTAAATCCGGGTAGCTGCTTTTTACCTTGCCGAGGAATGTCAAACCATCGACACCCGGCATACGGATATCGGTTAAGATGACATCTGGGGTATCTGCGGCTAACTGATCTAGCGCGCTTTGGGCTTCTTCGAAGCTTCTGACATCCAGGCCTTCTTCTTTAAAGGTTTTTTCCAAAACCCAGCGCATGGCGCGATCGTCATCGATTACCCATATTTTATTTCGCGACATGGTTTGACTCCCAAGGTAAATATAAGCTAAAGACTGTTTTTCCTGGAACAGATTGGCATTCAATCATTCCGTTATGTTGGTGCATGATGTTCTGGGCGATACTTAAGCCCAATCCGGTTCCTTTGGCACGTCCTGTAACCAAAGGGTAGAACACGGATTCCAGAATTCCTTCCGGAACACCTGGCCCATTATCTTCAATGTCGATCCGAACCGCGGAGCGATGCAATACACCATTAATGGTGACCAAACGCTGAATACGGGTTCTTAAAATCAATTCTGGTTGATGCTCGACAAAAAACTCTTTGTTTTCTGTTACGGCTTGTACGGCATTCACGCTGATATTGAGCATGACCTGGATCAGCTGATCACGGTCTGCCAGTACTTCCGGAAGTGATAGATCATAATCGCGGGAAATTTTAATTTTCTTTTTGGTCTGATTCACGATCAATGAACGGACACGTTCAAGAGGCTCATGCACATTGACCAATTCATAGCTGGGTAACTGACGTGAGCCCAGCATGGTATCTGCCAGATTACGCAGACGATCTACTTCATCAATGATAATGTCGGTGAATTCTGCATATTGTGGATTATTTAAACTGCGCGCTAAGAGTTGGGTCGCACCACGAATACCCGCTAAAGGATTCTTGATTTCATGTGCGACACCGCGAATGAGCTGACGAGCGACCTGATGCTGCTGAATGAAATTTTCTTCTTTGGAAATTTTTAGCATGCGATCAATCGCATTTAACTCGATCAGGAGTAAAGGATGGTACTTTTTGCCTGAGTTGAGTTGGGATGCAGTGTAATCGACATGAATAGGTTTGAAATTAACACTGATGACTGCTTCACGGCGGGTATAGGGTTGACCGGTTTTTAGTGTATTGAGCAGTGCTTCATGCGTGTTGAAAGGGTCATCAGGTGCATGTAATAGATTTAAAACAGGCTGGCCAGAGGCACGTAACAGGCTAATATCGAATAAGGCTTCGCACGCAGAGTTCAAATAAAAGACATTCAGGTTACTATCGACCAACATAATTGCAGTGGTCAGATTATCTACCAAGAGGCGGTAGTCAATAGTAGGGCTTTGATCCATTAGCGAATGATTCCTGTATTAAAATAGCGCAATGGCATCTTCATTTTTTTGATTGTCTCCCTGTAATGAGACATCTTGGTGAAAAAAACTCCCTCTAAATAAGCAAAATGCACGCCAACTTTTTAGGTCAAGTGAATTTGAAAGAGATGAAGATGAAAAGTGCGCTGAAATTGGTCTTTATCGTTGTGATGATTTGCACTCTGATCTTACCTGAAAAAAATACTTGAGCCAAAATGGTGCATTTGAATTATTTTGCAAAAAGATAGGTTGTATTTTGGTGCATTATACAAAGAGTCAGCTGGACAACTATTTTTATCAACGGAAAAGACATACAATACGCCCATTCTAGTGGAGCGCAGATTCATGAAGACCCCCAAAGTCGGTTTCGTTTCTTTAGGTTGTCCTAAGGCATTGGTAGATTCTGAACGAATTTTAACTCAGTTGAAAACTGAAGGTTATCAAGTAGCATCGGATTATGAAGGTGCTGATCTAGTTGTTGTTAATACCTGTGGTTTTATTGAATCTGCAGTACAAGAATCGTTAGATGCGATTGGCGAAGCCATGAATGAAAATGGTCGCGTGATTGTGACGGGGTGTCTAGGTAAAGATGAAGATAAAATTCGTCAAATGCACCCCAACGTCTTAAAAGTGACCGGTGCTGCAGCCTATCAGGATGTGATGGAAGCTGTACACGAATATGTTCCGGCACCGCCAAAGCATAATCCGTTTATTGATCTGGTTCCAGAACAGGGCGTACGTTTAACGCCAAAACATTATGCTTATCTGAAAATTTCTGAAGGCTGTAATCACCGTTGCACTTTCTGCATCATCCCAAGTATGCGTGGTGATCTGGTATCGCGTCCGGTCGGTTCTGTTTTAGAAGAAGCAGCAGCACTGAAGCGTGCGGGTGTGAAAGAAATCCTGGTGATTTCCCAGGATACCTCGGCCTATGGCGTAGATACAAAGTACAAGCTGGATTTCTGGAACGGTCAGCCTGTTAAAACCAAATTCTATGACATGTGTGAAGCTTTGGGCCAGTTGGGCATTTGGGTGCGGTTACATTATGTATACCCATATCCGCATGTGGATGCCGTAATTGGCTTGATGGCTCAAGGTAAAATCCTGCCGTATCTGGATATTCCTTTCCAACATGCCAGCCCGAAAATTCTCAAATTGATGAAACGCCCGGCACACAGTGAAAATACACTGGAGCGTCTCAAAGTTTGGCGTGAAAAATGCCCTGACTTGGTCATTCGTTCAACTTTTGTCGTTGGGTTCCCGGGTGAAACAGAAGAAGATTTCCAGATGCTCCTCGACTGGCTGAAAGAAGCCCAGCTGGATCGAGTGGGTTGCTTTACCTATTCACCGGTTGAAGGTGCTACAGCAAATGACTTGCCAGACCATGTGCCGGAAGAGATTAAGCAAGAGCGTTATGAACGTTTCATGCAGGTACAGCAAGAAATCTCTGCAGCCAAGCTCCAGCAGCGTATTGGTCAAACCATGACTGTATTGGTCGATAGTCTCGAAGAAGAGTTCCCGGTCGCTGTGGCGCGTTCTTATGCAGATGCACCTGAAATTGATGGTAATGTATTTGTCGAAGACATTGATAAATCCAAAATTAAGCCGGGCGATTTGTTAGAAGTCGAAATTACCGACGCGGATGAATACGATCTGTTTGCCAAGTTGATTCAGATTAAATCGGCCTAAGTACAGACCTAGACTTAAAAAGAATTTTCATTTTTAAACCTTATTTGGAGCAGCAACATGGCAGACTCAAAAACCCCACGTTACTCACGTATCTTGTTGAAACTTTCCGGTGAAGCTCTGTCCGGCAATAAAGATATGGGAATCGATGCTCAAGTTTTGGATCAGATGTCTTTATCGATTGCACACTTGGTGGGTCTAGGTGTGCAAGTGGGTATTGTGGTCGGTGGCGGTAACCTCTACCGTGGTAGCCAGTTACAAAAAGATGGTCTAGTTGGTCGTGTAACTGGCGATCAGATGGGAATGCTAGCCACTGTAATGAATGGTCTCGCAATGCGTGATGCTTTGGTGCGCCGTAACATTAAAACCCGTTTAATGTCAGCACTGCCGATTGGTACGGTGGTTGAACCCTATTCGAGCCGTGATGCAATTCGTCATTTATCACAGGGTGAGGTCTGCGTTTTTGTGGCCGGTACAGGCAACCCATTCTTCACGACAGACACTGCTGCGTGTTTACGTGGGATCGAGATTGAAGCTAACCTCATTTTGAAAGCTACAAAAGTGGATGGTGTTTACAATAAAGATCCAAGTAAATATGAAGATGCTGTGAAATATGACAGTTTGACTTTTGACCAAGTACTTGATGAGAAATTGGGTGTCATGGATTTAACGGCGATTTGCTTATGCCGTGATCATAATGTGCCATTACAAGTATTTGATATGAATAAATCAGGTGCATTGCTTTCTGTGGTTATGGGCGAAAAAGAAGGTACCCGCGTCACGAACTAATGTACGCTTGGCCTAAAGCTCTTTATACTAGCGCTATTTTGTTATAACGAAACACCTTTGAATAAATCAGTAAGGAAGATCTTATGATTAACGATCTTAAAAAAGACAGCGAACAACGCATGCAAAAAACCCTTGAGTCTTTAGATCAGGGTTTTGCCAAAGTTCGTACCGGCCGTGCGCATCCATCCATTCTGAATGGTGTGATGGTTCCTTACTACGGCTCTGACGTGCCTTTAAACCAAGTGGCGAACGTCGGTGTTGAGGATTCCCGTACATTGATCGTGCAGCCATTTGAACGTACGATGGTTTCTGCAATTGATAAAGCAATTCGTGAGTCTGACCTAGGGTTGAACCCGATTACTGCGGATTCTATTCGTGTTCCGCTACCTGCGTTAACTGAAGAAACACGTCGCGATATGCAGAAAGTGGCGCGTTCTGAAGCTGAAAATGCTAAAGTCGCGATCCGTAATATCCGTCGTGATGTTTTAGGTGACTTAAAAGCATTATTGAAAGAAAAAGAAATTTCTGAAGATGATGACCGCCGTGCTGCAGAAGACATCCAAAAAATTACTGATAAATACGTTGCAGAAGTCGATAAACGTCTTGCCGCTAAAGAAGCTGAATTGATGAAGGTCTAATTCAATGACCTCTTCTGAAGACAAGCATCTTCCTCAGCATGTTGCCATCATTATGGATGGCAACAATCGCTTTGCCAAAAAATATCACATGCAAAAAGGTGAAGGGCATCGAAAAGGAAAAGCCATTCTCGACCCCATTGTTGATCACTGCGTTCAACGGGGTATTTCTGCGCTGACGGTTTTTGCATTTTCCAGTGAAAACTGGAATCGTCCGCAGTTTGAGGTGGATCTTCTCATGGCATTGCTTGAAGAGACCATTCATGAGCAATTGCCGCGAATGGAGCAATTCAATATTGCCTTGCGTTTTATTGGGGATCGTTCACGTTTGTCCTCAAAATTACGTGAATTGATGACCTATGCAGAAGAGCGTACCGCTAGTTTTACTAGAATGACACTGACTATCGCGATTAGCTATGGTGGCATGTGGGATATTGCAGAAGCCGCACAGAAAATCGCGCAAGCTGCAGTCAATCATGAAATAGACATCAGCCAGATTGATGCGGAGTTGTTTGGTCGATATGTCAGCTTGGCTGATTTATCTCCTGTCGATTTATTAATCCGCACAGGTGGAGACTACCGTTTGTCAAATTTTCTGTTATGGCAAACGGCGTATGCTGAGTTGTACTTTACCCAAACCTTATGGCCTGAATTTACGGCTGAAGAATTTAATCATGCCTTGGAAGTCTTCGCTGGACGTGAGAGACGCTTTGGTAAAACATCAGAGCAAATCCAACAAGAGAACAATTGAGAACGTATAAATGTTAGAGCGGATTATTACCGCCTTGGTCTTGGTGGCAGTTGTACTGAGCTGCATGTTTGCTACGCAATCTTATTATCCAATGTTGATCTTGATGATGGTCGCGGCCGGGGTGGCAGGTTATGAGTGGTTTAAACTCATGCCGAGAAAAAGCAAATTTGTCATTAAACCTTTGGCTTGGGGTTTTGGTATTTTAACAACCTTATTATCAGGGCTGGCTTTATATTGTGATGATATGGTTATGCTGCTATGGTCAGCATCCATCTTAACCTGGTTGTTTGGGGCTTATTGGGTGAAGTCTTATCCCGAATATGAGGGATGGTATAATCCAAGCTTATATCTCTTGGGACTTGTTCTAGTTTCCGCTGCCGTTACTGCAATTTTTTCCGTCTGGCAAAGTTCACCATGGTGGTTGATGTATCTATTCCTACTGGTCTGGGGCGCAGACAGTGGGGCCTATTTTGTTGGGCGTAAGTTTGGCAAAAAGAAACTAGCACCAGACGTGAGTCCAAATAAATCGGTTGAAGGTTTGTATGGTGGGATTATTACTGTAGCCATCATTATCGTATTGGTTCAATCGAGCTATTTGGATTTAACTCTTTCTCAGCATATCCTGTTTATGGTGCTTTCTCTGGTTACGGTTTTTGCTTCGGTGTTGGGTGATCTGTTTGAATCGATGATCAAGCGTCGTGCCGGCATCAAAGATTCAGGACGTATTTTACCCGGCCATGGTGGAGTGCTGGATCGTATCGATTCATTACTGGCTGCAGCACCTGTTTTTGCTGCGGGTATGTATGTACTAAAACTTATGGGTGTGGATTTATAAATGTCACAAGCAGTTTGCGTATTAGGGGCTACAGGTTCTATCGGTCAAAGTACACTTAAGGTGTTAGAACAACATCCTGATAAGTATTCTGTTTTTGCAGTTACCGCACATAGCCGAATTGAAGCACTGGTCGAAATATGTAAACGCTACCATCCTAAAGTCGTTGTGGTTCCTGCTGAACATGTAGATCCATTACGCCAGATGTTAAAACAGGTCGAACTTGAGCATATTGAAATTCTCATTGACGAAGCGGGTTTAATTGCAGTGTCTGAGCATCCGGAAGTGGATGTCGTGATGGCTGCTATTGTCGGAGCTGCCGGTTTGCTACCGACCTTGGCCGCTGTAAAAGCAGGCAAGCGGGTTCTCCTGGCCAATAAAGAAGCTTTGGTAATGTCCGGTGACTTGATGATGCAGGCAGTTCATGAGCATCAGGCGTTGTTGTTGCCCGTAGATTCTGAGCACAATGCGATTTTCCAATGTTTGCCACCGGATTATTTGCATGCCCCACGTGATGGACAGCCGAAATTGGGTGTGTCTCGTGTCTTATTAACTGCTTCAGGTGGGCCATTTTTACAGCATAGTCTAGAGCAGCTCAAAACGGTGACACCGCAACAGGCATGCAAACACCCGAATTGGTCCATGGGACAAAAAATTTCTGTTGATTCAGCTACTTTGATGAATAAAGGTTTGGAGTTGATCGAGGCCTGTCATCTCTTCTCTATTTCAGAAGCCTATGTCACAGTTGTGGTGCATCCACAAAGTATCATCCATTCTATGGTGCAATATGTTGATGGTTCTACGTTGGCACAATTAGGAAATCCTGATATGTGTACACCGATCGCACATGCATTGGCATGGCCAGAACGTATTCATACCCATGTGCCAGCATTGGATCTGTTTGTTCATCAACAGCTGAATTTTCAGGAACCCGATACTGTTCGCTTTCCTGCACTGAAATTGGCGCGTCAAGCGATGCAGGCAGGCGGTTTGAGTCCGGCTATTCTGAATGCGGCAAATGAAATCGCAGTTGCTGCCTTTTTGAATCAGCAAATTGGTTTTACTGAAATTCCACAAGTCGTTGAACAAACCTTACAAACGGTTGAAAATGGAGCAGCGAATCAGCTAGAGCTGATTCTGCAGGCTGATGCACGTGCTCGTCATTGCGCCCATCAATATATAACGCAACTCAGGAGTTGATGATGAATGCCTTGTTTATCATAGTTGCTGCAATTTTTTTGCTTGGTCCATTGATTGCGATTCATGAATTTGGACATTATTGGGTAGCTCGTAAACTTGGCGTGAAAGTCCTGGTGTATTCCATCGGTTTTGGTCCGACGTTGTTGAAATGGACCTCAAAAAAATCGGGCATTCAATATCAGCTTTCGGCATTACCCTTGGGTGGTTATGTCAAGATGCTGGATGAGCGTGAAGGTGATGTTGCTGAGCAGGATTTACCTTATGCATTTAACCGCCAAGCACCATGGAAGCGTATTGCGATTGTTGCAGCGGGTCCGCTCATTAACCTGATCTTTGCAATTCTGTTGTTCTGGGTTTTATTTTTGCCAGCTCAGGAGCAGTTAAATACCCGTATTGGTAAAGTGCTTCCAGCAAGCCCTGCGGCAGCTGCGCAATTACAAGTCGGAGACAAAGTTACTGCAATTGATGGTACACCGACAGCCACTTGGGAAAAATTAAACTATGCCTTGGTGGATCGTGCAGGAGAAACCGGTACGGTTCAGGTGCAGGTTGAGCGTCAAGGCCAAGTACAAAATTTTAATTTACCGATTCAAAATTTTCTGAAAGATCAAAGTCAATCACCTTTAGAGATCTTGGGCTTTGTCCCTTATCGTCCTGTCATTCCGGCAGTTGTGCACAAGCTGAGTGAGGATGGGGCTGCAATCCGTCAAGGAATGAAAGAGGGAGATCGTATTGTTGCGATTGATGGCGTCAAGATGCACGACTGGTTTGATGTGGTCGATAAGGTGCAAAAATCACCGGAAAAACTGTTGAAAATTGACGTGCTACGCCAAGGGCAGCTCGTACAGCTTGAGGTCATGCCACAAGGTCAGCGTGACAATATGGGGAATGTGAGTGGTGTGCTGGGCGTACAAAATAATCCCGGTAAAGTCTCCATTCCTGCAGAATACAAACAGACTTTGCAATATAATCCGGCAGAAGCATTGATGATGGCAGTGGACAAAACTGGCCAACTTTCAGGCATGATTTTGAACTCAATCACCAAAATGATTCGTGGTCTGATTGGTTTGGAGAATCTGTCTGGCCCCATTACGATTGCTAAAGTGGCTGGGCAAAGTGCTGAAATGGGCTGGCAGACGTTTATTTCTTTTATGGCGCTCATGAGTGTGAGTTTGGGAATTTTAAACTTATTACCGATCCCAATGCTTGATGGTGGCCACTTAGTCTATTATTTTATTGAGGCCATTCGAGGCAAGCCGGTTTCTGAACAAATACAATTAATCGGTTTAAAAATTGGTATGGTACTGCTCGGAAGTATGATGCTTTTAGCATTATTTAATGATTTTATGCGTTTATAACAACGTAGAAGATGGAATAAATTAACTTTTACTGGAAATTTGGCATGCGGCACACACATTTATTTATGCCTTTGGCACTCGTCAGTGCGATGGTAACAATACAACAAGCATATGCGGCAGATGAGTTTATTGCGCGTGATATAAAAATTGAAGGCCTCGTTCGCTTAACGCCGACCAATGTGTACAGCATGTTGCCAATCACCAGTGGGGATCGTGTTGATGATGCCCGTTTGGCCAGTGCAATCCGTACCTTGTATGCCACTGGACTTTTTGATGATATCAAAGCGTTTAAACAGAATGATGTTTTAGTTTTTCAGGTTGTTGAACGTCCTGTCATTTCAAAAATCGAATTTAAAGGCAACAAGCTGATTCCAAAAGAAGCGTTGGAAGATGGCTTGAAAAAAATGGGAATGTCAGAAGGTGAGGTGCTGAAAAAATCGGCCTTACAAACCCTGGAAACTGAACTTGAGCAGCAATATGCTCAACAAGGCCGTTATGATGCTGATGTTCGGGTAGAAACGATTGCTCGTCCGAACAACCGTGTTGATGTTGTGATTAATTTCGTAGAAGGCACAGCAGCCAAAGTCTTCGATATCAATATCATCGGTAACACCATTTTTAAAGATGATGAAATCAAACAGGTCTTTGCGGTAAAAGAAACGGGTTGGACTTCTGTTATTTCGCGCAACGATCGTTATGCACGTGAAAAAATGGCGGCGAGTCTAGAAGCATTGCGTGCATTGTATCTCAATAAAGGTTATATCAATTTTACGATTAACAGTTCTAATCTCAACATCAGTGAAGATAAGAAGCATATCTTTATTGAAGTGTCGGTTGATGAGGGTGAGCGCTTCAAATTTGGTCAAACCAAATTTTTAGGTGATGCCCTTTATAAAACTGAAGAACTACAAGCCTTGCAGCTCTATAAAGCTGGCGAAATCTACTCGCAGGAAAAGGTAAATAATGTTAAACAGTTATTGCTACGTAAGTATGGTAATGCTGGTTATTACTTTGCCGAAGTGAATGTAGTTCCACAGATCAACAATGAAACAGGTGTTGTTGATCTCAACTATTATGTCAACCCAGGTCAGCAGGTGACTGTACGACGGATTAATTTCGCTGGGAATACCAAAACGGCAGATGAAGTTTTGCGTCGTGAAATGCGCCAAATGGAAGGTGCTTTAGCCAGTAATGAAAAAATTGATCTGTCGCGTGTACGTTTAGAGCGTACGGGCTTCTTTAAGACCGTGAATATCAAACCTGTCCGTATTCCAAATACGCCAGACCAAGTGGATTTAAATGTTGATGTAGAAGAGCAGCATTCAGGCACCAGTACGCTGGCTGTCGGCTATTCACAAAGTGGGGGTATTACCTTCCAGGCGGGATTAAGTCAGACCAACTTCCTAGGAACTGGTAACCGTGTATCCATTGATTTGTCGCGTTCACAGACTCAGGATTATTATAACTTGAGCGTCACTGATCCGTATTTCACCATTGATGGTGTAAGCCGTGGTTATAATATTTACTATCGTAAAACCAAGCTTGATAGTAGTTATAACGTGAACAACTACGTAACGGATAGTGTGGGTGCTAGTCTAAGTTTTGGTTATCCAATTGATGAAAATCAGAGCCTCAGTGCTTCAGTCAATGTCGATCAGACTGATGTCAAAACAGGTGAGTATGTCTCCACGTATATCGCTGACTACCTTGCAGCGAATGGTGGAACAGATAACCAGTTCTTGACCTATAACCTGAATTTGGGCTGGTCTTACAATACACTCAACCGTCCGATTTTCCCAACCTCAGGGATGTCGCATCGTGTCAACTTTGAAACAGCAGTACCGGGCAGTGATGTCGAATACCAAAAAGTCACTTATGATGCTCAAGCTTTCTTGCCGTTAGGTCACGATTTTGTACTACGTGGTTATGGTAAATTGGGCTATGGTAATGACTTGCCATTCTATAAAAACTTCTACGCAGGTGGTTATGGTTCGGTACGTGGCTATGATGTCAATACCTTAGGGCCTGAATATCCAAGTGTGTATTCTGTAAAAAATGGTACCCCGGATACGAATCCTGAACAGGTCGGTGGTAATGCCTTAGTACAATTTGGTACAGAATTAGCTTTACCATTACCATTTAAAGGTGATTGGACGCGTCAAGTAAGACCAGTCCTCTTTGCTGAAGGCGCACAAGTGTTTGATACTCAGTGTAATGTTCCAACTACACCGATTAATGGTGTGGATGCAAAGCAATACTGTGAAGATAACAATGCTTTTGACTTTGGTAATCTACGCTATAGTGTAGGGGTAGGCTTTACCTGGATTACCATGATTGGTCCACTTTCATTAAGTTATGCCTTCCCGCTGAACGACAAAGAAGGTGATCAAACTAAGTCCGTTCAGTTTGAAATCGGTCGTACTTTCTAAGTACGGCCTTTTCAGCAAAAATTTCAGTCCTCATAACAGGATGGTAATGATGAAGAAAATAAAAATGCTGTTATTAGCAATGGGGATGGGGTTGTCCGCATTGAGCCATGCTGCAGGATATGGGGTGGTAGATCTGGCAAAAGTGGTTGAGAATAGCACTTATCTGAAGCAGCAGAATACCAATCTTGGTCAGACAATTAAGCCATCGACGACCAAATTGGAACAGTTGAGCCGTGAAATCGAAGCACTCAAAAAGCAGGCGCAAACTGCTCCTGCTACTGAAGTCGCTCAATTGCAAACGCAATATCAGGCAAAAGTGGATGAATTCAATCAGATTCAGCAACAGTTGCAAAAAACCGTGCAGGGAATTCTGCAAACCATGAATAAAACCATGGAGAGTCGGGTTAAACAGGCCGCGGAGCAATTGCGTCAAGAAAACAAATTAGATTTTGTTTTGAATAAAAACTCTGCGCTTGCTTATGACGCTAAGTATGATTTAACTGATAAAATGATCCAAAAGGTTAACGCATACAAATAATCAATGAATCGTCATCAATACCGTTTAGAAGATTTGGCTCATCTGGTCCAAGGTGAGCCAGTCGGCCAAGTAGATCTTAAACTACAAGGGCTTGCAAGTTTAGACGCTGCTCGAAAACAGCATATTTCCTTCGTCAATGCAGATAAATATCTGGATCAGGCACGTCAGTCACAAGCAGGAGCCTTGATTGTAACCGCAGATCTTCGAGAAAAAATCCCCGAACATCAGAACTTTATTGTTGTCGCTAATCCTTATCTCGCTTTTGCTATTTTAACTCATGTCTTTGAGAAGAAAGTCGCGGAACGAGGCATTGAAAGTACAGCACAGATCCATGAGTCAGCCATTATCGCGGATAGTGCTTATATTGGGCACTATGCAGTCATTGGTGAAAATTGTGTGGTCGGCGATGACACAGTCATCCAATCACATGTAAAAATAGACCATGGGGTTGAAATTGGTAAACAATGCTTTATTGATTCACATGTGACCTTAACAGGTGAATGTAAAATAGGCGATCGTGTACGTATTCATGCCAATACTGTCGTCGGTAGTGAGGGTTTTGGCTTTGCCCCTTATCAGGGAAAATGGCATCGTATCGCCCAGTTGGGTTCAGTGCATATTGGAAATGATGTCCGAATCGGTTCAAATTGTAGTATCGATCGAGGCGCCCTCGATGACACGATTCTTAAAGATGGTGTGATTATTGATAATCTTGTGCAAATCGCACATAACGTACAAATTGGTTCAAACACCGCGATAGCTGCAACTTGTGCGATAGCTGGCAGCACTAAAATTGGCAAAAATTGTATCCTAGGTGGTGCATGTGGGGTCGCAGGGCATCTGACTATTGCGGATAATGTGACACTTACAGCAATGTCAATGGTCACAAAAAATATTTCTGAGTCAGGGACGTATTCTTCAGGCACCAGCTTTATGGAAAATAGTCAGTGGAAACGTTCTGTTGTACGTCTGAGACAATTAGCAGATGTGCCATTGACCCAACTGATGAAACGACTTGATCATATGCAGGCTCAAATTGAGTCTCTTGAATCAACTTTTAAATTGCGTAAGTAGACATATGATAACTGAGTCAAAATCTCCAGAATTTACTATTCCTGAATTGCCAATGCACAGCCAGACGTTGCGTGAATATCTACCGCACCGTTATCCGTTCCTGTTGGTAGACCGTGTAACTGAAGTACATGAAAATAGCATTGTGGGTTATAAGAACGTTTCAATTAATGAAGAATTCTTACAGGGGCATTTTCCTGAATATCCTATTATGCCGGGTGTGCTCATCGTTGAAGCACTTGCTCAAATTTCAGGTGTATTAAGTTTCATCATGAATGGTGAGAAGCCAACACCAGGATCTTTATTTCTCTTTGCAGGTGCTGAACGCGTACGTTTTAAAAAACAAGTGGTTCCAGGTGACCAACTCGTATTAAAATCTGAGTTGGTAATGCAAAAACGTGGCATTTACAAATATAATTGTACGGCTACTGTTGATGGCATTGTTGCAACCACAGCCGAAATCATGATTTCGCACCTTAGAAAATAGAGCAGGCATGAGCAATAACGATCTAATCCATTCCACCGCTATTATTGACTCATCCGCAGTCATTGCTCCCGATGTTCAGATTGGTCCTTACTGTATTATTGGTCCAAACGTGACGATTGGTGCAGGTACAAAACTTCATTCGCATGTGGTGATCGGCGGTTTTACCCGCATTGGTCAGCATAATGAAATCTTTCAGTTTGCGAGTGTGGGTGAGGTTTGCCAGGATCTGAAATACCGTGGTGAAGAAACCTGGTTAGAGATTGGTGATCATAACCGGATCCGCGAACATTGCAGTCTGCATCGTGGTACGGTTCAAGATAACAGTTTGACCAAAATCGGTAGTCATAATCTGCTCATGGTAAACACACATATTGCCCATGACTGTATCGTCGGTGACCATAACATTTTTGCCAATAACGTGGGTGTCGCAGGTCATGTTCATGTAGGTAGTCATGTAGTGGTTGGTGGTAACTCGGGAATCCATCAGTTCTGTAAGATTGATTCCTATAGTATGATCGGTGGCGCTTCTTTAATTGTTAAAGATGTGCCGGCTTATGTCATGGCTTCGGGTAACCCTGCACATGCCTTTGGTTTAAATATTGAAGGAATGCGTCGTAAGGGTTGGTCAAAAGATGTAATTCAAGGTTTACGTGAAGCATTCAAGTTGATTTATAAAGCCAATCTTACGACTGAACAAGCAGTTGCACAGATCCGCACAGAAATTCTTCCACAGGTGCCTGAAGCACAGTTGTTAGTGGATTCACTTGAGAATTCCGCTCGTGGTATTGTGCGTTAATTGTTAAGTTGCATAAAAAAAGACACCCTAGGCGGTGTCTTTTTTTATGCAGGCATGTGCGAAGCAGATTTTATTTTTTCACAAAACCTGCTTCTTCAGACTTTGGATAAGTAGCCAACAATTTTGTGCGATATTGACTGGCTAAGATATTATTGCGGTCAACGTTCTTGGCAATACTGTAGAGTTGATACAGAGCACGGGGAGCCTTTGCTGACTGAGAAAATTTGGTGGAGACTATCGTATAATTCTTTTTCGCTTCCGCATAGTTTGGCGGATCAATCGCTAGATTAAATTCAGCTAACCAGTAATAGGCATTACCTGTGTAAACGCTGTTTGGATGGTTCTTCACAAAATTTTGCATGGGGGTAATGGCTTTTTTTGCTCCCCCTTGCTTATAGGCGTCTAATGCCACTGTGTAGGCTGCTTTTTCCAATTCACTCGATTCTGCTATTTTGCTTGCAGCCGTTATTGATGGGGGCGTACTTGCTATTGCAGAACTAGGCGTAGTTACTTGGGAAGTCGGTACGGCGGCTGGTTGACTTGGTGTTACAGTATCTTGAGGGGGTGTCTGATTCTCTTCTTCAGTAGATGTTTCAGGTTCAATTTTTTGTTGTAATAACTGTAGACGCTGATCTAGATCGGTATAGCGATTGGTCAGTTCACTTTTTAGTTTTTCAATTTCATTTTCTTGTTCTTCTAGTTTGCCCCGTAGGCTGCGAATATCATTTTCCAGTTGCTGATTCTTTTGAATGAGCTGCCAGTTTAAATTGCCTGCAGGTGATTCTTGTGGAGCAAGGGCATAGCTTGGGCTGCTGCGATTTGATTCACTCAAAGCACGTGATTCAATCGGAATATTGGCATAAACGGAAGCGGAACCCATTAGGGCAAGTAGAGAGAAAACATGCTGTTTGAGCATAAGAGTGTAATCCATCGTGTAATGCAAAGGGTATAAAGCCATTAGCTAAAGCTAGCAGATGCTTTTACCACCATAATTGAGTAATAGTGCCATTTAAAACGGCTCGTTTATGAATTGCAATCATGTTTTACAATGTTCAAGTATTTTTATTTAAATCTTATTGAGTGATCGGGCATTTTTATGGGGGGAATTATCATTATCTCTATATATTTGTTGAGGAAATAAGCAAATAGTATGGGAATGTCTCAAAATGAGTGGCTGGGGCTTGCAAGTTAATGAAAAATCTCTATACTCTGTTCCTGCAATGGTAGCCCTGCTGGTGGCTTCGCAATTGTACTCTGTAAACCCCGCCAGGACCGGAAGGTAGCAACGGTAGCAGATCTATAATGTGCCGAGGTTTTGCTAGTAGGGTTGCCACCATCATTCTTCTGTCGTTCGACAAATTGCTTTCATTATCGCTTCCATATCAAAACCTCTATATTGCAAAAAGCGGATCTGCTTGGCTTTGGTTTTCATATCTGGTGCGACTGCTGTTCCAAATTTCTTAACTTTTAATTGATAAGCCTGTTCAGCCCAATCCATTTCTTGTAAATCTTCAGCAATCAAAAGCGTATCGATCTGTTTATCTTTGAGTGCCTGTTTGATCCGGTTGGGTCCCTTGCCACGACGAATTTGGCTATTGACGATGAGTTCGGCCACACGCTGATCACTCTGATAGTGGTTTTCACTCAGTTCTTCGACCAGATGTTCGACTTCCTGTAAATCCGCTGCATGCAAACCCAGTTTGGCAAGTAGCTCTGCTTTGGAGTATTCCCGTTTGGTCAGTAGGGCAAAGGCATAAGAGCGTAAACGGCTGCCAGTCAGGAGCTGGCGCTGAGGTTTTTCATTTGCTGTCATATTGATCATGATCCCTTGATGTAAAAAACGCCCCGAAGGGCGTTTTTTATTGAATATCGGTTAGCCTTCTAAAAAATCAGGTTGTTCATCATCTTCAAGTTCTGCATTCGCAGGTGCGCTATTGGCTGAGGTTAGCAATTGATCGCGGATCATGCGTTCAATTTCGTCTGCCAAAGCCAGGTTTTCTTCTAGGTAACGGATAACATTGTTTTTACCTTGGCCAATTTTATTGCCCTGATAAGAGTACCATGCACCAGCTTTTTGGATTAGATCTTGTTGTACCGCTAAATCAACTAACTCGCCCATATGGTTGACCCCTTTGCCATACAGAATTTGGAAGAGGGCTTCTTTAAATGGTGGAGCCATTTTGTTTTTCACGACTTTAACTTTGGTTTCCGAACCAATAATCTCATCGCCTTCTTTGACTTGACCTACGCGGCGAATATCCAGGCGTACAGAAGCATAGAACTTCAGGGCATTACCACCAGTAGTGGTTTCGGGGCTACCAAACATCACGCCAATCTTCATACGGATCTGGTTGATGAAGATTACCATACAGTTAGAACGTTTGGCATTACCGGTGATTTTACGCAGTGCCTGACTCATCAAGCGTGCCTGCAGACCCATGTGGGAATCACCCATTTCGCCTTCAATTTCGGCGCGTGGCGTCAAGGCGGCCACGGAGTCGACGACAATCAGGTCAATCGCACCTGAACGAACTAGCATGTCGGCAATTTCTAGTGCCTGTTCACCATTGTCTGGTTGAGAGACCAGAAGATTGTCGATGTCGACACCCAGTTTACGTGCATATTGTGGGTCAAGTGCATGTTCTGCATCGATAAACGCACAGGTGCCACCAGCCTTTTGACATTGCGCAATTGCTTGCAAAGTCATAGTGGTTTTACCTGAAGATTCAGGACCGTAGATTTCCACGATGCGGCCTTTTGGCAAACCGCCAATGCCTAACGCGATATCTAGGGTAAGCGAACCTGTTGATACGGCTTCAACCGCCTGAACCGTGTTATCACCCAAACGCATGACGGTATTTTTACCAAATTGCTTTTCAATCTGGCTTAAAGCAGCATTCAGCGCTTTACTCTTATTCTCATCCATCTCGTAACCTCAAAACGATACACATTCACTATTCACTTAAGTGGATGGTTAAACTTTCAACTTGTTTCCACCGTTTTATAGTGACAGATCTTTCTTTTATATTCCATGTCATATCCGTCTGCTACGACATGATATGACGTCCTGTTTTAATCATCATTATAAGACCAATGCTGGTCATATTGTTGATCATTATCCTGTTTAAACTTGCTGATTTGACGACGGTCCTTTTTGCTTGGTCGATGATCAGGTCGTGCTAGATTATGCAATTTTCGTTGCGATGCGATTAATTCCCGACGAGCAACACTGACTTCTGTCTCGCGATACAGTTGCTGAGCGATCGGTGCAGGTCCACGTACAGCTGAAAGGGCTTCTACAACCACGGTTTTACGATCGAAACCCTGTTGAATCGTCAGTTCCATACCAATACGGATTTCTTTGGAGACTTTCACCCGTTCATTGTTGTGGTGGACTTTGCCACCTTCAATGGCCGCTTTAGCCATTGAACGGGTTTTAAAAAAACGTGCAGCCCAAAGCCACTTGTCCACACGCATACTTTCAGTGGTCGAAAGGTCAAGCTGTTTTTGCATCGAGGTCCTTTAAATTGAATTGAGCGAGTAGGGGAAGGAATTCGGTTAAATGATCAATAGCGGGGTAGTCAAGTTCATGTGACTGGCGCTGTGCTTTTTGGGTGGAGGGTTGGGTTATGGTCACCAAATGCTGGATCCCGAAACGTTGCGCACCAGCAAGGACGGCTGCAGTGTCATCGATTAATACAGCCTGGGTTGGATCGAAAGGATGCATGGATTGCAGGATCTGCCAGAACTCAACATATTCTTTGGAATAGCCGATCTGCTCACTGCTGATCATCACGTCAAAATAGGGTTGTAGGTCGACATTCTCAAGCTTAAGCGCTAGACCAGCACAGTCCGCATTCGTTACTAGCCAGCAGCGATAACCTTGCTCTTTGAGCATTTTGAGTAGTTCAAAGCAACCCCTACGAGGTTTGATGTGTGCCTGGAATTCTTTTTGCAGCTCTAACGTATCGACACCGACTTTTTCGGTCCAATAACGTGATGAATACCAGGAAATGGTATGTTTATGTTGCTGATAAAACTCAAACAAAGTGGCCTGGCTCTGCTGTAATGAACAGTGATGAGCAAGAGCATGACGTTCCGGTAAACGGTGATTCCAGATCAGATCATCGAAGGCCAAATCTAAAAGAGTACCGTCCATGTCAAACATGATAATCGGTCGGGTCATGTATGTTTCCTTATGGTACAGCAGGCTTGAAAATCGATCGGCACAGCGAAATTTTGCATGTTAAGGTGGCAACCTTGAGTTAATTTTAAAAGTCGAAATTTCATGAGATTTGAGTATTTGGCTTTTAGTCTTTTGCCAGAAACTTTGTTTATAGAATGGTGTGTTTTTCGGAATATTCAAGTCTATTTTAATGCGAGAATTTTGCACGCGCCTTTAAAAACCAGTACAGCGACAATTGAACCAATGATCAGGTCAGGATAGGCAGACTGTGTGACATAGACCAGTATTCCTGCCACAATGACACCGACATTGACGAGGACGTCGTTGGAAGAAAAAATCCAGCTTGCCTGCATATGTACCCCATCTTCCTTGTGACCAGAAATTAAATACAGGCAGTAAGCATTACCGGCAAGGGCAATCAGGCTAATGATCATCATTAACCCTGCCTCAGGTTCACTGCCAAATATAAAACGTCGGATCACATCGCTGATCACCATAAAGGCCAATAAAATCTGTAACCAGCCGGATATATGTGCTGCTTGCAGTTGATATTTTTGTGCTTTACCGACCGCATATAACGCGATGCCATAAACGGCAGCATCAGCAAACATATCCAGAGAGTCTGCAATCAGACCTGTTGAGGAAGCCAAAATACCCGTGACCAGTTCAACGATAAACAGCACAGCATTGATGGCTAACAGTGCGAGTAGAACTCGGCGCTGTTGTTCGGGGCTGTTTTGCACTGGTATTGAAGCATGAATTTTAGATGACGATTGTAAAGTACTGCCCAAATGTAATTGTTCAAGTGCAGAGCTAATCGCGGCTGTATCTCCTGAATGTTGAACTTCAAGCGTGCGCTGTTTGAGATCAAATGTGAGATGCTGGATATGCTTTAAGGGGGCTAAAGCCATACGGATCATTTGTTCTTCTGCTGGACAATCCATCTGTGAAATGTGGTAACACGTCGTATAGCTGATTTCTGCAGGGTTTGTAGCTGATACTGTTTGCAAGCATTCAGCACCTAAACGCAGGCTTTCTAAGGCTGTTGTAATTTCTTCTGCACGATCTTGATGCCAAACAGTCAATTTACGCTGTGGCAAATCAAATTTTAGTTGCTGAATTTGGCTGATATTGGCAAGCTTCATTCGGATCAATTGCTCTTCTGAAGAACAGTCCATCTGTGGGATTTTATAATCACTAATAAAGGAGAGTGTTGGTTCAATCAAAACAGCACGCTGTGGTGAGTCCGCTGGAGTCGATTTACATCCGCAGCCGCTCATAGTCATTTTCCCGATAGATAGCCTTGAGCGTTCAAGATTAGAGAATCCATTCTGATTCTACAAGGTGTGGAGTAAGGCGGGTGACGTAAGTGTGTGCTCTTTTCCAATGTTGAAAGTCAACAGCAATGCACCTATACAAGCTAGTCTGAAAGACTAATAGGTGTTTTAAGCAGGATTGGTCTAATATAGGAAGAAGAAATACCTTGAGTGATCAATCTGGAAGTGGATTCATAGACAGTTGTTCTTTTAACGGTATCACATTTATAAATCTTTCCAGATCTAGCACGCAGGTGATGTCTGTTGTTCAGCATCAGGTCGTGTGGAGATAGGTAATCTATGTTTGTACACACTCAAGCACCTACTGATGAGCTGATGCTCAAATTACTGCCTATTTTACAACAGGCTGGTCAGATTTTACTGGAGGAGTATCAGGCTTACTGTGCCGGTCAAGATTTTGATATCGATGAAAAGCATGATCAGTCACCCGTGACGCAAGCAGATTTGAAAGTCAATGCTTTTTTATTGGCACAGCTGGCAGAGCTCACCCCCAATCTTCCTGTGCTTTCTGAAGAGAGTGATTATTCGCAGCGCCATCACTGGCCACGTTGCTGGATGTTAGACCCGCTGGATGGAACCAAAGAGTTTATCCATGAGCGTGATGAATTCACCATCAATTTAAGTTTGATTGAGCAGCATCAAACTGTGCTGTCAATTATTGTGGTGCCTTGTGAGCAGGTGGTTTATCTGGGCTATACGCATGAGTTGCCTTACAAATATCAATTTTCACAGCAGGTCTGGTTACAGTACTGTTTGCAGCCACGTGCAGAGCAAACCATCCAGGTGGGCTTAAGCCATAACAGCCGTGATCCGCGCTATCAAAATTATATTGAATGGATTGAGCAGCATAAGCCTGTAGTGCGTCGTGAAGCGGGCAGTGCATATAAATTCTGTATGATGCTCGAGGGAGAAATTGATATCTATCCTCGTTTCCACCCGACCTCTGAATGGGATACCAGTGCAGGTCAGGGACTTTTGGAAAGTATTCAAGGTGGTTTGTTAACTTTACAAGGTAAGCCTTTTGTGTATAACCAGCGCGATACAGTATTAAATGAAGGATTTATCGCATTTGTAAGTCCTGAAACACGTCAGCTTGCCCTGGATGCCTTACAAAATCATGATAAGTGTAATTAACGGTTCCTCTGTCGTATGGATGGGGTATAGTGAAAGCATAACTCAGGATAGAAACAGATAACGTCATGTCTCTCGAACTGCTACCCTCCAGCATGTTACATGCTATTGATTTGCTTCCCGATGCTCAAACACCGGTGACCTTGTTTACCCGTCATTCGGTAAGAGAAATTCAGGACGGGCAGGGACTGGCCGGCTATGATTTGCAATTAACCCCGCAGGGGCGTGAGCTTGCTCAAGCGTGGGGAGCATACCTGATTCAAAATACCGGTCGTGTAGTGCAGCATTGTATTTCCAGTCCGATCCAGCGTTGTATCGATACAGCGGCATTGATGATTGAGGGTGCAGATCAGGTCAAGCAATCCCAACATAATACACATCGCATTGAAATTGTGGAGCAGGGCTTATTGGTTGAGCCTGGCAGTTTTGTGTTGGATATCAAGCAAGCCGCACCGTATTTTAAGCAACAAGGTGCATTGGGATTTATTAACAGCTTTGTTAATAATGCATTACCCGGTATGAAACATCCGATTCATGGGGTAGCTGATGTGCTGGAGCTGATTTATAACACCCATCCACAAACCGCGCAGGGCTTAAGTTTGGCAGTGAGCCATGATACGATTATTGCCGCGATTATTGCGGTCATCTCAGGACACAAGCAAATTGCCCAAGAAGACTGGCCAGCAATGATGGAAGGGCTATTTGTTTGGTTTGAAGGTGAAGAATTTAGTAACAGTCAACTGAAATGGATCTGGCGAGGTAAGGTACAGCAGTTGCATATTCCAGAATTTTTACAGCGTCATTCTGTACACTAACAATTTGAAAGAAATACAATTTTTATAACAGGATATCAATCTTTAGTCATAAAAAAAGCCCTGTGAAGGGCTTTTTTTACATGCATCAATTAGTTAGCAGCAAGTGCTTTAACTTGAGCATTTAAACGGCTCTTATGACGAGCAGCTTTATTTTTGTGGATGATGCCTTTATCAGCCATACGGTCGATTACAGGAACAGCTTTTTTGTAAGCTTCTGTAGCAACAGCATAATCACCAGCAGCGATTGCACTTACAGTACGTTTGATGTAAGTACGAACCATAGAACGCAAGCTTGCGTTGTGTTTACGCGCTTTAACGTTTTGACGCGCACGTTTTTTAGCCTGAGCAGAGTTTGCCACTCTTGCACTCCTTGAAATTGATTGGTCTGGGCGGGCTGTAGTTTAAACTGACATTTGCCAGAACACACTATCACCAGCCCGTAAACAAGTGCCATATTTTGATGAAATGGCACACCGAAGTCAAGCTTTGAGACGCTTTGACAACATTTTAGATGAAGATAAAAATGAAAGAAAACGTTAGATTATAAGAAATCTCCGGAGATAGAATAAAAAATGACTAAAATCATTAAGAAAGCAATTGTACTTGGGGCGAGTGGTCTGGTTGGGCGAGCCTTGGTGCAAAGCTTGCATGAGCTGGGGCAATGCGAACAAATCACAGTGATTGTAAGGCACGCGATTAGCGAGTTTGAGCATCTGGAAAAAGTCCAGCAATTGGTACTCGAAGATTTTCTCCTGTTAAATGATGAGGATGTGAATGGCCATACCCATGCGTTTAGCTGTTTGGGGACGACCTTGAAAAAGGCAGGTTCTCGACAAAATTTTTACGATATTGATTTTGAAATCAATGCGCATTTTGCTGATCTGTTACAAGATAAACCGATTCATTACCTATTGGTGAGCACACTCGGTGCAGATTCAAATTCCTGGTTTTTTTATAATCAGGTCAAAGGCGAACTCGAAGACTATATTCAGAGTTTGAATCTGGCTCAGGTGTCTATTTTTCGACCGTCGCTGTTATTAGGACAACGTCAAGACACACGTGTTCTGGAGCATTTTGCCCAAAAAGCCTATGGCATTGTTGAACCTTGGATTAAAAAGCGATTTCGCTATAAACCGATTTCAGCACAACAACTGGCTCATACTATGGTCGAGGTTGCACAATCGCAAACGGAAGCCTTTCAAATTTATGATAATTTAAGCCTACAAAAAAACCGATAGATGCGGAGAGAGAAATGACTACAGCAGCATTTGTAACCTGTGATTTACTTGATGATCATCCTGAGCTGGACTTGCAAGTGGTAAGCCCTTCATTGGATGGTAAATTTTTTAAAAGTTACGGAGCACGCAAAACCTTTGGTGGGCAGGTAGTCACTGTAAAATGTTTTGAAGACAATTCTCGAGTCAAAGAGCTGCTTGCAACCGACGGAACAGGGAAAGTTCTGGTTGTGGATGGCGGCGCTTCGATGCGTTGTGCCTTGATGGGGGATTTAATCGCTGAATCTGCGGTAAAAAACCATTGGAATGGTGTGATTATTTACGGTTGTGTACGTGATGTAGACGCGATTGCTCAGCTGGATCTCGGCGTCCATGCTTTGGCCGCTATTCCGCAAAAAAGTAACCGTAAAGGTCTAGGTGAAGTTGATATTACTTTGCATTTTGGTGGTGTTACCATTCAGTCCGGTGATTACATTTATGCAGATAACAACGGTATCGTGGTGGCAAAACAAGCTTTGGTGAATTTAGCCTGACGAGTCGATGCCTTAAACAAGTAAAACCCTTGCTATTTTTACTCAATAAAAAAGACAGATAAATCGTTTATCTGTCTTTTTTATGATGGATAGGAAAAGATTTTACTCAAAACGAAAATACATAAAATCTAAACGTGTACTTTAAAAATCAATTGTTCGGATAAGAAACGGGTTCTTCTGAACTTGCTAGATGCTGAGTCAATATAAAATAGCCTAAGCATGTAAACAATTACTTCTGTAAATCAAACAAGTGTGGAAAAAACCTAGTTAAAATAGATGTAATATTTTTTTGAATCAGAAAAGGATGAGGAAATGTTAAAGAAGCTCACTGACCTCTTTAAACCAAGCGCTAAGGAAACTGAAGAGCAAGTCTATTTACGTGAACAGAATATCCAGTTTGATCCGGAACAGGGTCCAATTGTTGATGGTATTGTCGTGAATCTTCTGGCTGCACGATTGGAGTATTTTTCTAACCGAAAACTTGAAAATTTTAATGATCTCAAAAAACTGTTTGAAATTACCCCGCAGATCAACGAAAAAATTGATCTGGAAATCGCCACGCAACGTTTTGTGGAGCGTTTGGGTAATACTCAGGCTAACCTAAATGAGTTGAAACAGATTATCCAGAAATTGAATGCTTACTTTGTGAAATTTCAACGAAATAAATAAAAATGAGAGTGCTCAGAAGGGCAGATTAGTCAATTCCAATAGGCTCGTTTTGGCTGGAGTCAGGTGCAGAATAATTGTGAGTTACCACATCATCGAAGTTGAGAAAAATTAACTAAACTGACGTTCGCATCATGCTAGTATTAGCAACAATGTCATTTAGGCCCAGATCTATCTACATGTTTCAAAAAGAAATCTCTCAGCTCAATTTGTCACAGCTCAAAGCCGGTGAAAAACGTTGGATCGGTTCAATTTTAGGCTCAGCAGCAGCATTAGTCTTTAAAGAAATCAGTGAACAGTCACAGCAGCTTCTGGTGATTGTTGCGCGAAATAACCAGCATCTGGCCCAATTAGAAAGCGAACTGGAATTTTATGGGGTGAAACCCACGATTTTTCCTGATTGGGAAATTTTGCCTTATGACCGTCTTTCTCCGCACCAAGACATTGTTTCTGAACGTTTGTCCATCTTGTCCAATATGCCAAAACAGGGCATTTTGCTGCTTTCGGCATCCACGCTTGCGCAGCGTGTCGCGCCGGTTTCCTGGATTCTAGGTGAACATTTTGATATTCAGGTCGGTCAGAAATTTGATCTGGAGCAACAAAAAAGCCGTCTGATTCAGGCAGGTTACCATTTGGTCGATACGGTATATGACCATGGTGAGTTCGCCGTTCGTGGCAGTATCATGGATATTTATGCATCAGGTCAGCAGTCGCCGATCCGCATCGACCTGTTTGATGATGAAATTGAAACGCTACGATTTTTTGATCCTGAAACCCAGCGTACAACCGAAAGTTTGCAAAGTTTCAGTATCTTGCCGGCCAAAGAATTTCCCTTAAAAGAAGCACGCTCGACTTTTAGAGATCGCTACGCGGAAAGTTTTCCTACAGCAAATCCAAAGAAAAATCCGATCTATCAAGATGTATTGGAAGGCATTGCGACGCCCGGATTGGAATTTTATTTTCCACTTTTCTTTAGTAAAGAGATGATGCAAAGTCAATCAACCCTTGCATCGTACTTACCAAGGAATTGCATTGTCATTACAAATAAGCAGATCGAAGGGGAGCTGACTGCTTTTTGGAAAGATGTCATCCGTCGTTATGAAGAACGTCAGCATAATATTGATCAGCCGATTTTACCGCCAGAAGAGATTTTTATTCCGGTAAATCAGATCTTGTCCATGCTCAATCAGTTCCCGCGAATAATTGCATCTGCTGATGAGGTGGAACTCAAGGCGGGAGCGCTGAATTTAGAAACGCAGGAACCGCCTAAACTCCCAGTTGATCCGAAGCAAGAGCAACCTTTTTTTAGAATCAAGCAATATGTTGAGGCGTCAAATTCACCTGTATTGTTGGTTGCAGAAAGTGCGGGACGCCGTGAAACGCTGAAAGATGCACTTAGAAGCAGTCTGGGTGAAATCCCAAGCGTACAGAATTTTGCCGAATTTATCGCACAGAAACACGCTGTAGCCATTACCAGTGCACCTTTAGACCGTGGTTTACTGCTGACGGATCAGCTCTCCGTTATTTCAGAAAATCAGCTCTATGAGCATCGTGTTGTACAGCGACGTCGTAAACGTCAGCAGGAAGTGTCGGAAGAATTTTTAATTCGCAGCCTGACAGAACTGAATATTGGTGCTCCCGTAGTACATATTGATCACGGTGTAGGGCGGTATGCTGGTTTAATGACCCTAGAAATTGATGGGCAAACCCATGAATTTTTGCAACTTGATTATGCAGAAGGAGCCAAAGTTTATGTACCTGTGACCAACCTGCATCTGATCAGCCGTTATAGTGGCGGTGATCCGGACTTGGCACCTTTACATAAGCTGGGAACCGATACTTGGAATAAGGCAAAACGTAAAGCGCTCGAGCAGATCCATGATGTAGCTGCTGAGTTGCTGCATATCCAGGCACGACGTCAATCTAAACCTGGCTTTGCATTCGAGCTCGATCATACTCTGTATATGCAGTTCGCAAGCGGTTTTGCCTATGAAGAAACACTGGATCAGGCCAATGCAATTGAAGCTACCTTGCATGATATGCAGCGTGCACAACCCATGGATCGTTTGGTCTGTGGCGATGTTGGCTTTGGTAAAACCGAAGTTGCTATGCGTGCAGCCTTTGTAGCGGTACAGAACAATAAGCAGGTAGCGGTACTGGTGCCGACTACCTTACTGGCTCAACAGCACTATGAATCCTTTAAAGACCGTTTTGCAGATTGGCCGGTACGCATTGAAGTCTTATCGCGTTTTGGTTCGAGTAAGGCACATTTGAAGACCATCGAGGATTTGATTGAAGGTAAAGTCGATATTGTCATTGGTACCCATAAAATCCTGCAGGAAAATGTACAGTTTAAAGATCTGGGTCTCATGATTGTGGATGAGGAACACCGTTTTGGTGTGCGCGATAAAGAACGCATTAAAGCTATGCGTGCCAATATTGACATGCTTACGCTAACGGCAACTCCTATTCCACGGACCTTGAATATGGCCTTTAGCGGTATGCGTGATTTGTCGATTATCGCGACGCCTCCGGCACGACGCCTTGCGGTGAAGACCTTTGTCACGGAACACACTGGCGATGCGATTAAGGAAGCGATTCTGCGTGAGCTATTGCGTGGGGGGCAGGTGTACTTTCTGCATAATGAAGTCGAAAGCATCGAGCGCGCTGCTGAAAATATACGTCAAATGGTGCCTGAAGCCCGTGTCGCAGTGGCTCATGGGCAAATGCGTGAACGTGAGCTCGAACAGGTCATGCAGCAATTTTATCATAAAGAATATAACGTGCTGGTGTGCTCGACCATTATTGAAACCGGGATTGATGTGCCAAATGCCAATACTATTTTGATTGATCGGGCAGATAAACTGGGTCTAGCTCAGCTACATCAGTTGCGGGGCCGTGTTGGACGTTCCCACCATCAGGCCTATGCCTATTTACTGGTGCCTTCGATCAAACATCTGAAGGGCGATGCGGAAAAACGTTTGGATGCCATCCAGCGTGCGTCAACCTTGGGTGCTGGTTTTATGTTGGCTACTGAGGATTTGGAAATCCGTGGTGCAGGAGAGCTGCTTGGTGAGCAACAAAGTGGTTCGATGCAGGCGATTGGTTATAGTCTTTATATGGAAATGCTGGAAAAAGCCACCAAAGCCATTCAAAAAGGCAAGACGCCGAATTTCGATGCACCGCTATCGCTGACTGCAGAAATTAACCTGCACATGCCGGCCTTAATTCCAGATGATTATTTGGGAGATGTACATCAGCGTCTTTTATTCTATAAACGCATCAGTAATGCCGACAGTCAGGAGAAATTGGATCATATCCGTATGGAATTGATTGACCGTTTTGGGATCTCGCCACAAGCAGTGAAACAGCTTTTCAGTGTGCACCAAATTCGTTTACAGGCCGAACAGTTGGGCATTACCAAGGTTGACCTTAATCGCCAGGGTGGACATATTGAATTTTCCCCCGATACACCGGTGCAGGCGGTTAGTATCATTCAATTGATGCAGAAGCATCCAACGTATTACCGAATGGATGGTGGTCAACGTCTGAAAGTGACAGTGGAACTCGAAGATTATGCGAAACGCTTACAGTTCATTCATGATGTGCTGAAAGGTCTGTTACAAGACTTGGCGAGATAAGGCTGATGTAACGGAATCCTATACAGGACTTCCGTTACATTTCACGGATTGTCCAAACAAACAGCATTTATTCCAACAAAGGCTTGATTATTTAAAGAGATTCTTTAAAGTGCTGATATTGGGTATAAAAGTGATACGCTGATTTGGCATAAAACCCTTTACGTACAATATTCACACCACATCTGATGTGGTAGTATTAACCATCATAGTTATTGCATCATTTATAAAGATATGTTTAGTTTGCACCCACAACTTGCTCAAGATACTTTTTTGGTTGGCGATTTTCCGCTATCAACATGTCGTTTAATGAATGATATGCAATTCCCATGGCTGATTTTGGTACCACGTGTACCAGGCGTCACTGAGTTATATGAATTAAGTCAGGCGGATCAGGAACAGTTTCTGCGTGAATCGAGCTGGTTATCCAGCCAATTATCCCGCGTGTTCCGTGCAGATAAAATGAATGTAGCGGCTTTGGGGAATATGGTGCCCCAGTTACATTTCCATCATGTGGTGCGTTATCAGAATGATGTGGCATGGCCAAAACCAGTGTGGGGCACACCAGCAGTTCCTTATAGCAATGAAGTCCTTGCACACATGCGTCAGACCTTGATGTTGGCTTTGCGCGGGCAAGGTGACATGCCATTTGATTGGCGTATGGATTAATCCAGATCGGTTTCCTGTCACGCGTATTGCGCGTGACAAAGATTTGAGCATTGGGGTGCCATTGTGCCATTAGCAAGCTGGGTTGAGAAAGAACCAAGACAATTCGCGTATTTCCATCGCCTGATGGGGTATTTGATGCTGTCTTTGTTAGTGGTCATTTATTATTACACGGCACCTGATGTTAACTACCAGATTTACACCCCACTGTTTTTTTTATTTGTTCTTCTGATTCACCCTAAATTATCACGTTGGCTACTGTATCGTTATAATAAAAGAATTAATAATTATGTGATGTTCGCTCTAGATGTGATGGTGGTTGCGGTCACTTTATCGGCTGTTCATCTGAGCTTGGTCCTGAGTTTTATTGCCTTATTTGCTTTGTTGTATACGGCAATCAATAACAAAATTCCATTCCTGATTGTCTCAATGGCAAGTTTGTTGGGTATTACAGTTTTCTACCTGAGCAATATCTTTATCTTTGGTTTTGCTGAATATTTTGATCACACCAGTACCGAACTGATTGTATTGGGTTTTATCTGTCTCATTGCTTACTTTGGTGTCGGCAGCTTTTATCAAAACCAGCGTGCGAGTTTCCTTAATAAAAATCGTCAGCATTATTATGAGGAAATGAACCGTTATATGGAGCTGGCCAATCAGCTCAGCCGCTATGCACCGCTGCAGTTATGGCAATCCATTATGCGTGGAGAGGCACAAGCTAAAATTGAATATAAACGTAAGAAAATGACCATTTTCTTTTCGGATATTCAAGGCTTTACCGAATTATCTGAAACCCTGATTCCCGATGATTTGGCTTTCTTGCTTAATGATTATCTCAGTCACATGACCGATATTGCGAAGCAATATGGTGGCACAGTTGATAAATTCATGGGTGATGCCATCCTGATTTTCTTTGGTGATCCACATTCGAATGGTGTTGCCCAAGATGCGAAAACTTGTGTAGAAATGGCTTTGGCCATGCGACAGCAAATGAAGCTGTTGCGCGAACGTTGGGTGAAAATGGGCTATCCGGCATTACATATCCGTATGGGCGTGAGCACGGGATATTGTCATGTGGGTAACTATGGGGCTACTCACCGTATGGCGTATACGATTGTTGGTCGAGATGCTAACTTGGCTGCCCGTTTGCAAAGTGCAGCAAAAGTGGATGAAATTCTGATCTCTGATGATACCTATCAGCTGATTAAAAGTGATTTTCTGTGTTCGCCGAAGCCCCCTATCTTTCTGAAAGGTATTCAGGGGCCGGTGAAGACTTGGCAAATCATGGAAAAATATAATGTTCGTAAACTCGATAATCAGCAATGGTTTGATTATGAATACAAAGGTTTCCATCTTCTGTTGAATTTAGATGAAGCACAAAATTTCGAATATCCTGAGCTGATTAAGGTGCTCGAAAACATGATCCAGCGTTTAGAATTACAGCGTAAGCTGACAAATTCGCAAGGGATCGTGAAATTGCATATTGAAGACGAAGTGATTCAGATGCCTAAACGTGATACGGTATCCTCTGTGTCACAACACCAAAATATATAAAATTCAAGCAAATAAAAAACCACTCAACTGAGTGGTTTTTTATTGGAGAAGTTAGTGACTTTCCGAAGCATGATTGATGGTGTATTTCGGAATCTCAATTTCTAGATCTTCATCCTCAACAATCACCTGACAGGAGAGACGTGAATCTGGTTCTAAGCCCCACGCACGATCAAGTAGGTCTGCTTCAACATCGTTCATTTCTTCCAGACTGTCAAAACCTTTACGTACAATCACATGGCAGGTTGTACATGCACATGACATATCACAGGCATGTTCAATCTTGATGTTGTGATCGAGCAGGCTTTGGCAAAGATTGGCATCTTTTTCAACTTCAAACTCAGCACCTTCGGGGCAAATTTGTGCATGCGGTAGAACTTTAATACGTGGCATAATCTTCACCTATGGTTAGTTTGAGTTTGACCAGTCATCCAACTTAGTGCCTTTTAAGGCCTGATCAACATGTTGATTCATACGTAATGCAGCAAAAGCATCACTGTGGACTTTCAGTTGTTGTACTGCATTTTCAATCGATTTGATATCAGCATGATTGAGTTGTAGTTCTAACTGAAGTTTTGCTTCTTGTAGCGCTGTCAGTTGTTGCTCAGTCAACAAATGAGCATCGGCTTTCAGGGCTTGTTCCAAAGCTTCTAGTTCCCGTTGAGCTTCCACTTTGGTTTCTTGAAGATGACGTAACTGTTTGTCTTCTTCCGCAAACTTGAAACCTTCAAGTAATAAGCGTTCGGTATCGGTTTCCGATAAACCATAGGATGGCTTAATGTCGATATGGGCTTGTACACCTGAAGTGGTTTCTTTGGCAGTTACAGTAAGCAAACCATCTGCATCCACCTGGAAGGTGACTTCAATACGGGCTTGGCCCGCGGTCATTGGTGGAATGCCACGCAATACAAAACGGCCAAGTGAGCGGCAGTGCTCGACGAGATCACGTTCACCTTGTACTACATGAATCAGCATTGCTGTCTGACCATCCTGATAGGTGGTGAATTCCTGACGACGTGCCACTGGAATCGCGGTATTGCGTGAAATTAGACGTTCAACTAATCCGCCCATCGTCTCCAAACCTAGAGACAGTGGAGTAACATCCAAAAGTAATGAGCCATCTTGGCTATTACCAATTAATTGATTCGCGGTAATCGCCGCACCAATCGCAACGACTTCATCTGGATTGATTGTACAAAGAGGCGTTTGTTGGAAAACTTCAGCAACGACTTTCTGTACAGCATAGGAGCGTGTTGAGCCACCTACTAATACGACATTTTGAATCTCATCCAGTTCAAGTTTAGCATCACGCATCACGCGTTTACATACACTGATGGTTTTGTCCAAAGCGACTTGGATGATCTCTTCAAAGGTTGCACGGTCGAGCTGTAAAGTTTGCCCAACCATCTCTAGAGAGACAGAGGGATGATCTGTGAGAGTTTCTTTGGCTTGACGTGCAGCGACAATCGCATGGGCATATTGCTGATCATCCAGGATGTCCAGATTTAACTGTTTTTTGGCCCATTTTACAATCAGGCGGTCTAAGTCATCACCACCGAGTGCAGTATGGCCACCTGTCGCTAAAACTTCAAAAACGCCTTGTGAAAAACGTAAAATAGAAACGTCAAAAGTGCCGCCACCCAAGTCATAAATGACATAGTTGCGGTCGGTTTCTAGATTGGTTTCTTGATCTAAACCGTAGGCCACAGCAGCAGCAGTAGGTTCATTGAGTAGACGTAATACGTTTAAACCGGCTAACTGGGCTGCATCTCGTGTTGCTTGGCGCTGTGCTTCATCAAAATAGGCAGGAACGGTAATGACTGCACCATTGATCGGATTTTGCAGGCTTTTTTCAGCACGTTCTTTTAACTGCTTAAGAATTTCAGCAGAAATTTCAACTGGAGTTTTACGTCCTGCACGTGTTTCGAAAGCAGGCATTTCATTGGCTTCACCCACCAGATCATAAGGATGCTGGAATTTTATGTCTGCTTGTGAACGTCCCATGAAACGTTTGACAGACACAATGGTGTTTTTCGGATCGCTAGTAATGAACGGTTTGGCTTCATCGCCATATTCAGTCGAGTTTTCCGAATAATGAACAATAGAAGGAAGTAATACACGACCTTGTTCATCATTAAGGACTTTGGCTTTACCTGAAAGCACTGTTGCTACAAGCGAGTGGGTAGTTCCCAAATCAATACCAATCGCAATACGGTGTTCATGCGGCGCACTTGATTGACCTGGTTCTGCAATTTGCAAGAGTGCCATGTTTAAATCCCTTGAAAACAAATCATGATAGGTTTGGTTTAGAAGTCATCATCGAGGTTAAAGCTGTCATCATCAAGTAGTTGATCTTCAGCTTTTTCAATATCATTCATGACACGTTGGAAGAAGCGTAATTTGCGTACGGTATCACGTGCTTCAGACCAGTCTTCATCCTGATAATCAATCTTGAATTCTCTGATGAGTCCATCAATCCACTGTTTAACTTCGTCTTTTAGGGTTTGAAGTTGTGTGGAATCCTGGGCTTCATCCAGTTGTTCACGGATTTCGAGAGCGGATTGTAGAAACTCAAAATCATGAATGGATTGGTCGAGGTGATGATCCTGTTTTTTTAAGGCCAACAGATAAGCGGCACGACTATCAACTGCAGACAGGACTTTATAGGCCTGATTAATCTCACTCGATTGAATCAGTGCCTGTTCTTTGTCGGTTGCTTTATCAGGATGATATTGTTGCTGCAATTTTAAAAACTGTGATTTTAAAGCTGCTAAATCAATATCGAGTGCTACAGGAAGGTCGAACAACTCAAAATGATTCATGGGAGACGATTTCCACGATAATTAAATGCAATTAAAACAGTGTAATATACACTGTTTTAATGCTCAGTGAAGAGGGGTGGCTTAAACAGTGAAGGATTCACCGCAACCACATTCACCTTTTTTATTTGGATTATTAAATTCGAAGCCTTCATTTAACCCATTTTTCACGTAGTCCATCTCCATACCATCAAGATAGACTAAACTTTTTGGGTCTACGAACACTTTAACACCAAACTGTTCAAATACTTGGTCATGTGCATCGATGTCATCAACAAACTCAAGCACATAGGCCAAACCTGAACAGCCTGAAGTTTTCACTCCAACGCGAATGCCTTCACCCTTACCGCGATTTTTTAAGTAATTGCTGATATGAGTTGCAGCATTTTCAGTTAAATGGATCATGAAAACTCCGTTAATTTATCCAGGTCACACTACAATTAAGCTTGCGTTTTTTTGCTACGGTAATCTTCAATCGCAGCTTTAATTGCATCTTCTGCAAGTACAGAACAGTGTACTTTTACAGGAGGTAACGCAAGTTCTTTCGCGATATCGATATTCTTAATTGCCTGTGCTTCGTCTAGAGTTTTTCCTTTTAACCATTCGGTTACTAACGAGCTAGATGCAATGGCTGAACCGCAACCATAAGTCTTAAAGCGTGCTTCTTCAATCACACCTTCATCATTGACTTGGATTTGCAAACGCATCACGTCACCACAAGCCGGTGCACCGACCATACCTGTGCCTACGTTTTCAGCATTTTTGTCTAGAACGCCCACATTACGAGGGTTTTCGTAATGATCAATTACTTTATCACTATAAGCCATGTTGCTTCTCCAAACCTCGGGGTCAGCCTAATATTAATATGAGGGGTAAAACACTAATTTCAACGAATTAGTGTTCTGTCCATTCAACTTTAGAAAGATCAATCCCGTCTTTGTACATATCCCAAAGCGGTGAAAGTTCACGTAATTTATTTACAGCTGTTTTTGAGATTTCGATGACATAATCGATATCTTCTTCAGTGGTATATTTACCAAAACTGAAACGAATTGAGCTGTGAGCGAGTTCGTCAGAAAGACCCAATGCACGTAATACATAAGAAGGTTCTAGTGTCGCTGATGTACATGCTGAACCACTAGATACCGCTACATCTTTCAATGCCATCATTAATGACTCACCTTCAACAAAGTTGAAGCTGACATTCAGGAAGTTCGGTACGTTTTGGGTTGGGTGACCATTTAGGAATACTTGTTCAAGCTCTTGTAAGCCATTCCAAAGTTTGTCACGTAAAATACGCAGACGTGCTTGTTCAGCTTGCAGATTTTTCCCAGCGAGTTCAAACGCTTCACCCATACCTACAATTTGATGAGTTGCTAATGTGCCTGAACGCATACCACGTTCGTGACCGCCACCATGCATTTGGGCTTTTAAACGCACGCGCGGGCTACGGCGTACAAAGAGAGCACCAATACCTTTAGGACCATATGCTTTATGGGCAGAGAAGCTCATCAAGTCTACTTTTAAAGTTGAAAGATCAATTTCAACCTTACCGGCGGCCTGTGCAGCATCTACGTGGAAGAATGTTTTGTTGGCACGTGTCAATTCACCGATCGCCGCAACATCAGTCACAGTTCCAAGTTCGTTGTTCACCATCATTAATGAAACAAGAATGGTATCAGGACGAAGGGCAGCCGCTACCATTTCAGGTGTGATCAAACCGGTTTGTGGTTGTGGCTCAAGATAGGTGATTTCAAAACCTTCTGATTCAAGCTCACGGCAAGTGTCCAAAATCGCTTTGTGTTCAATTTGGCTCGTAATGATGTGCTTGCCTTTAGAAGCGTAGAACTGTGCTACACCTTTAAGTGCAAGGTTGTCGGACTCTGTTGCACCTGAGGTCCAGACAATTTCACGAGGATCCGCTTTCACCAAATTAGCGACTTGTTCACGCGCATATTCGACTTTTTCTTCTGCTTGCCAACCATAAGCGTGCGAGCGAGAAGCAGCATTACCGAATGTGCCATCAAAGGTTAAACATTCCATCATACGTTCAGCGACTTGAGGATCAACTGGGGTGGTTGCTGCGTAGTCAAGATAGATCGGACGTTTCATGTCAAATACCTGTAACCGATAAAAGGGCGGAATCGTAAGCTGAAGTGTTTTGGCGAATGGCGACGGTTTGTACGTGGTCACGTGCAACCAGATCAGCTAGGGTGATTTTGGCGAGATAATCGGCAATGTGGTGGGAGAGTTCGTGCCATAAATCGTGAGTCAAGCACATTGCACCATTTTGGCAATTGCCTTTATGGTCACAACGGGTGGCATCGACTGTTTCATTTACAGCTTCAATAATCTCTAAAACAGTGATGTCTTCAGGCTTACGTGCTAAATGGTAGCCTCCATTTGCACCACGAATGCTGGAAACTAAACCATGACGCTTAAGTTTGGCAAATAATTGCTCAAGATAGGCAACTGAAATAGTTTGGCGAGCTGCGATTTCTGCGAGCGTGATCGTTTGTTCAGTTGGCTGCAAAGCTAAATCAAGTAGAGCAGTCACCGCGTAGCGACCGCGAGTAGTAAGACGCATGATTCGATACACATGTTTAGACTAGATGATTTGATTTTATGAATCCTGACTAAAATAGTCAAGTTTTTTTAATATTAGTATGCTTGATTTATTCTAATGTAGTATGAGTGCTTAATTTGCGAGCCAAGTATACAGTAAGATTGCCAGTAATAGCAGTGTGATAGAGGCGAAAATCAGGTTGATCCAGCGCTGTTTTTGCTGCATACGGCGTAAACGGTTTTTATATTGTTTAACCTCAACTTGCAGACTGTTGATTTGCGAACGTTGCTGATCAATTTTTTCTAATAAAGGCAGGATACGTTTTTTGGATGCCACAATATTTTGTTCGTCGGCCGGTTGTTTGAGCCACTCTCTCCAATCGGACAACAATTTAGGCAAACTGAAATGTAAGACTAAATCATAAAACTCATCTTTTAATATGCTATCACCTTGAATCCGCATATGTTTTACACTGCGACGGTTGGCAAAAACGAAAATTCGAATCAGGTCAAGCAGGGTGGTATTTACTTCTAGATCAATTTTTTCTGGTGGAGTTAAATCGAATAGAATACCTTTTGGCGTAAATTGCACATAAAAATCAAAATAGGGAATATAGCTGTTAATTTTGACTGAAACTTTTTGTTCTACCCATTTTTTTGTTTGTAGACGAACCACTCGATCGTATTTCAATACAAACGAGAATACAGTTTCTAAAGCAATGATCAGCATATTGAGCAAAATATGCTGTTGATCTTTGCTTTGGTTCGCTTCACTCATCTAGATTTATCCTGCATTTATACATAAAGATTTTATAGTCTTTATTCATCGTTTTACGGCACCAAAACGTGGCCTGTAAATAAATTAAACAGCTTTGTAGACCACTTTAGCAAAAGGTTCAAGCTTTAATCTTGATATTATAAAGATATTTTTGTTGTTTACTGTTGCCGCTAGCCGATAAAACCAACAGTAAACAATATAATGGTACGAGTGAAGTGCACGTTTTGAAGAAAAATCGCCCATTTAATGCTTTGCTATCTCTATAATTCAACGAAACGGCAACTTTTTCCAAAGAGAAACAGCTGTGTCTAAATTGTCGGTTGGGCTAGTCTGTGATGAATTGGACGTTTACTTTGGGATAGCTAAAACCTCACTTGTGCCTTATGAATTCATGAAAAATCAATTAAATTTTCAATAAAGTAATAGTGGGCTTTTGCAAGTGTTAAAATAGTGCAAATTTTATCCATAATTGCCTCATCATGGACATGCTGCACCAGATTGTGCAGCGATAAAAATAATTTAATACTTTCACTATTTTTCAATGATTTTTTGAGATTTATTTTTCTGAAAAGCTTTAGGCAAGTATTGCGTTTCCCCCTAAAGCATTGCTATAAAGGCATCATAGTAGTTTCAATGACAGTTTTGGATCTTAAATAAACGATATTAAGAGGATACGAGTTTCATGAATAAATCAGAATTAATCGATGCAATTGCAGAGAAAGGGGGATTGTCTAAGACTGATGCAGGTAAAGCATTGGACGCGACAATTGCTTCAATTACTGACGCACTTAAATCTGGTGACACAGTAACTTTAGTTGGCTTTGGTACTTTCGGTGTGAAAGAGCGTGCTGCGCGCACAGGTCGTAACCCAAAAACTGGCGAAGAACTACAAATTAAAGCAAGCAAAGTCCCAAGCTTTAAAGCCGGTAAAGGTTTAAAAGATTCAGTTGCCTAATTGGGCTGAACTTATAAACGCGCCAACAGGCGCGTTTTTTTATTAAAAGCTCAAAATGCCGGGCTGAATGCGTTCATTCATGCGGGCTTTTCAGTTAAAATGCGCTCGAAGTAAAATATTGGAATACTTATGGAATCGTTTCGTAAAGTCATTAGGGGTTGGTTGGGCAAAGTTCTACTTATTTTGTTTTTAACCCCTTTAGCGCTTGTAGGTATTGAAGGATATTTCAGCGGGAAAAATAAGGCTGATGTCGCTCAGACGGTTAACGGACAAGACATCTCGAAAAAAGAATTAGAAGCGACGATTAAAAACTATAAACAGCAGTATTTACCTATGGTGAATGGTGACGAAACGCTATTGAACCAGCCGTTTATTGAAAAAGCGGCGTTGAACAGCCTGACAGCGCGTACTTTATTGATCCAGCAGGCAGAAAAATTGGGAATTTCCTTGAGTGATGCCCAAATTGAGCAAATGCTAGCTCAACAGCCAAGTTTCCAGGAAAATGGTAAATTCTCAAATGCTTTATATGAAAATTACCTGCGTTCTGTAGGCATGACCAGCCAAGCTTTAATCGCGAACTTGCGTGCTGACCATGCATTAAAAATGTTGACTAGCACGGTACTCGATTACGCTTTAGTGAGTCCAGTTGATGTTCAGCAGGTGGCAAATTTACAGACTGAACAGCGTACGCTGCATTTATCTAGCATCTCATTGAACGCTGATAAGCAAAATATTAAAGTTAGTGCGCAAGAAATCAGTGATTATTACAACAAACACAAAAACAGCTTGAAGCAGATCGCGAGTGTCGATGTTGACTATATCGTATTGTCACCTCCACAAATGTCCACGACTACAGCACCTGTGACAGAAACTGAATTACAACAAGCATATGCCAAGTTTGTCGAAACACAGGGTAAAAACGCTAAACGTGAAGTGAAACATATTTTAATCACTGCAGAGAGCCGTGGGGATGCCGAAGCACAAAAATTAGCTCAACAGGTTTTCGCAAAAATCAAAGCAGGTTTGCCATTTGCACAGGCCGCAGCACAATATTCTGAAGATCCTGACTCTAAGAGCAAAGGTGGTCTGATTGAAAGCTACGCGGTAGGCGTATTTGGTACTGCATTCGATCAGGCGGTGGCATCAGCTCAGGCTAATAACGTAACTGCACCAGTGAAAACTCAATATGGTTATCACTTGATCCAAAGCAAGACTTTGGGTACCACGGTTCCAAGTTTAGCGACAGAAAAAGCACGTTTGACTGCCGAAATTCAGAAAGCAAAAGCTGCGAATGCTTATGCAGATGCCGTAAATAGTCTGAATGAAATGGTGGTAGGCAGTGATTCCTTGGATCTAGTTGCACAAGAAGTGAAAGGTACCCGGGTTGAACGTGTGAAAGGTATGACCCTTTCGACTGTTCATCCTTATCTAAGTGATGCGAATGTTAAAGCCAAGCTGTTTAATGATGAAGTCAAGAACGGTGATCGCAATGCCTCAAGCAGTATCCAATTGGCCAATGGCGATACCATCTGGGTTAAAGTTAGTCACTATACACCAAGTGGTGTGATGTCTTTAGCTCAAGCAACTCCTATCATTAAAGCAAAATTGACAGATCAAAAAGCCTTTAATGCAGCAAAAGCAAAATTGGCAGCCATGCTTAAAGATTTTAATAGCAAGCCAGCTGCTGAAGTGGTGGCGAAATATGGCGTGGCTTTTGAAAATGCAGGTACTTTTGTACGTTCACAAGGCTTAAAACGAGAAATTGAGCGAGCTGCTTTTAGCTTAACAGCGCCTAAACCGGGTTACTGGTCTGTTACAACAGCCGCTTTGCCAAATGAGTTAGTTGTGGTTGCAGTATCGAATGTTAACAAGAGTGCCGCAGCTACTTTGGCACCTGAACAGGCTCAGGAATTAAGAAAACTCTATCAGCAATTACGCGGACAGCAAGAGTTGGATGATTACACCCAATACCTGAAGTCTCATGCCAAAATTAAGTAACTGTATGAAATAAAAAAAGCGCTTCGGCGCTTTTTTTATGGCTTTAGAATTTTCTTTTTAATTGAACATTAAATTTTGGAACGAATTTGATTGGAACTAAGAGCTGATAACCCATAAATAGCCTAAGTATATTGTATCCATTAAAAACCCCAGGAAAGTAACTTTTCTGGGGTTTATATTCTAAATATTAAGCGTATTGGCGAATCATGGCACGCACATTCGTTTTCGCGTCAATCACCGTCATAAAGGTATAAGCACCGATAAATTTTCGGCTGATAAACATGAACTCCTTGGGTGGCACACTAAAGAAACGCGACGCCATAGATTTGCTGGCTTGTTGCATGACGCGTGTATGCAACTGGCTGTTTTTCCAGTCATAACGTTCATGTTCATCCATAAGACCCGCAGGCATTTCACGGTTATTTCGTGGGTCACTAAAGGCTTCGGTGGCGAGTAAAAAAACCTTGGCCATATCAGGTTTGATGCTTTGTGGAATTGAGTCAAAGAAATCATAACCAGTCATGGCATTGACCATCGCTTGTGGATCATGATGATAACCGGCTTTAATCAACTGGCGCGCCAGCTGCAGGAGGTGATCATCAAATTGACGGATTGCACCGAAATCAAGCAGGACAATTTTATCTTGTACATCCGCACCATTGCCCAGTCGAACCAGATAGTTACCAAAGTTCGGATCGGTTTGCATTTCACCCCATTCAAAGATTTCACGTACTGTGACTTCTAAGGAGGCTTCACCTAACAGGTTGCGGCGTTCCTGTGGAAGGGAGAGCATCGCAGGGCTATTGATTGGAACACCACGCTCGAAGGTCATGCACAAAATCCGATTGGTACAATACTCATCAATGATTTTTGGCACAATGTAACGGTGATCGTCTTTGAGTCGTTCTGCAAAACGGCGTGTGGTTGTGGCTTCGAGATGGTAGTTCACTTCCCGATGCATCATTTCACGCACTTCATCAAACCACTGATCAAACTCGCGTGTTTGTGGCACCATCCGTGTCAGCTTGAGCATATTTTTAAACAGATTCATATCCGAATCAATCGCATCGGCCACACCTGGATATTGTACTTTTAATACCAGTTCAAGTCCGTCCGACTTGCGTGTTGCACGATGGACTTGACCTAAGGATGCGGTACCAATCGGTTCGTGATCAATGATCAGATCATCAAGCTTGTGACCAAGTTGATCTTTAAGTTGTTCTTTAATCGCTGGCCAGGCGAGGGCAACCGTCTGGTTGTTTAAGGTATTCAGGGCTTGGGTAATTTCTTCTGGCAGGAAGTGTTCACCATACAGCGCCATCATTTGCCCGATTTTGACAATAGAACCTTTTAATTTGCCGATTTCTGAAACCAGATAATCCGCCTGTTCTTTCATGGCCTGTTTACGCTTTTTTTCTTTATCTGCTTCACTCGAAAAAATGGACGTTGCATTAGAAGCGGCCCAGCGCGTGCCCGCGAGAAGGGAAGCTTTTGCGATCGATAAGCGTCGATCCATGGAGGAAGTTTTTAACTGTTTAAGCTTATCGTTCTGATCTGACATGAAGATAAAGTCCTTTAAGCGAATCGAGCAGAGGATGAAACATAAAGAATTTTACATGTTCCTGGCTTATTTAAATAGTTGAGTTGGCTGAATGTGCGGGTGATTTTGCAAATTAATACAACAGTTTTGTTTCTGCTTCCGTTGAGTTCTAGCAAAATCAGAGGATCGGCTCGAATTTACATCCTAAATTGGATTTTGACAGGTTCACGCTGAGCTAGGCGGTTTTTATTCTCTGCAATAAATTGTTCAATCATGGACTGCACTTGTACATGTTGAAAGCCTAGAGCATAGCCTTTGACAATCACAATACTTGGGAGTGCGAAAAATACGTATTTGACATCCTCTAGGTCTGGATTTGGAAAGACTTCATAACGTATTAAAGTGTCTCGCAAAAACAGTTTTTCTTGCTGAACTTCCTCTGAGTGCTGATCATTCCAGTAACGCTCGCGCATGGCGAGAAGATTGTTATGTTTATAGCTCATAAATTTATATCTTGAGTGAACGTTTTCTATATGAGGTCAGGGCGAAAAATCTCAATCTTCTAGAGATTTGCTCTATTGATTAGATTGATTAAATAAGCATCACACGTTATAACTTTAAACAGAGTGAAATAACAATAACATCAAGGTAAAGCCATGAGTAAAAAAATCAAAGTCCAATTACATTTTGCCGCATGTGAAGCGTTTGGCGAGCTAAGTAATTTTGTTTATGACATCAAATTACACACTGTTCCACGTGTAGGTGAAATTTTATACGTAGAAATAGAAAATGAAGTATTGAATTGTGCGGTGAGGCAAGTGATGTATAACTTGTCCTTGAAAAAGAATAAGACCAAGCAAGACATCATGATTGACCTGATACCTTATGTAGAGCAATAAGGTTATCGACCATTTTAAACGCTAAAAATTAACCGGATATTCCAGATGTCGACTTTAGTCTAAAAAGGATAAAAATAAGATAATTTGTATTGCAAATAGATTAAAAAATAATCAATATTTAAATGTGTTTTCAAGTGGTCTTGTTGTAGTTTTGTCTTTACCCATGCCTAGCATGGGTTTTTTTATGTTCATAATTAAAGCAGATTCAGCACAACCTAATTCTAGGTAAATGGCATGCTCAAATCTAATGAATTAAAGTTCGGTTGTTTCTCTAAAGGGTTTTTCTTGCTTACAATAAGCTCTTACTCGACAAAAGCTGCTATGTGCGGGAAAAACAAGGTAGAATAGAGCGTTTTTTGCAATGATACCTTTGGAGAGCGCTGAGTGGAGCGACCGACTATTAGCCCTGAAAGCTTACAAGAAGCCGCGGAGCATCTAAGTACAATTCGTGATTTTATTCGTTTTGGTGTATCGGCATTACGCCAATATGATGCACATTTAGGGCAAGGGACTGAGGATTATTTTGCAGAAAGCTCTGCTCTCGTGTTGCAAACACTGGCTTTGGAATGGAATGCCGATGCTGAAATTCTTGATGCAAAACTATTGCCGAGTGAAAAAGCAGAATTTTTAGATTTATTGCAGCGCCGGATCAATGAGCGTATTCCAACTTCATACTTATTAAATCTGGCTTATTTCTGTAACAAGCCATTCTACGTGGATGAGCGTGTTTTAATTCCACGTTCTCCAATTGCCGAATTGATCGATCAGCGTTTTGCGCCGTATTGTCTGGATGAAAATGGTGAAATGCGCGAGGCTTTAAATGCCTTGCCAGAAAATCCAAATCCACAAATGCCACGCCGTATTCTTGATATGTGTACCGGTTCGGGCTGTATCGCAGTAGCATTGGCCTATGCTTTTCCAGATGCTGAGGTCGATGCGACGGATATCTCGAAAGATGCACTGGAAGTGGCTGCACTGAATGTTGAACATCACAACATGCAATATCAGGTGGCTTTGTTGGAGTCAGATTTGTTTGCGAAGATCCCGGCTGAAAACCAGTATGACCTGATTGTCTCTAATCCACCTTATGTGGATGCAGAAGATATGGCTGATTTGCCAGAAGAGTTCTTGCATGAACCTGAGTTGGCCCTTGCTGCGGGTCAGGATGGTTTGGATTTAGTGCGTAAAATGTTGGCGCAGGCCGCAGATTACTTAACCGAAGATGGTCTGATTGTGATTGAAGTCGGCAACAGTGAATGGGCGATGAAGCAAAACTTCAATACTGTTGATTTCCACTGGTTAAAATTCCAGAAAGGCGGTTCAGGCATCTTTGCTTTGACAGCCGAGCAATGCCGTCGTTATCAACAACTATTTCAAGAATCTGTTCAATCATAAGGAGTCGTGAACATGGCAGGTAATAGTATTGGACAACTCTTCCGTGTGACGACTTGTGGTGAATCTCACGGCGCTGGTTTGATGGCGATTGTTGATGGTGTTCCACCGGGAATTGAACTGTGCGAAGAAGACTTGCAAAAAGATCTGGATCGCCGTAAACCTGGAACTTCAAAATTTGCCACACAACGCAAAGAACCCGATCAGGTCGAAATTATTTCAGGTGTTTTTGAAGGAAAAACAACGGGAACCCCGATTGGTCTGTTGATCCGTAATACCGACCAAAAATCGAAAGATTATGGCAATATTGCGCAGACTTTCCGACCAGGACATGCCGACTACACCTATACACAAAAATACGGTTTCCGTGATTACCGTGGTGGTGGTCGTTCAAGCGCTCGTGAAACAGCGATGCGTGTCGCTGCGGGAGCGATTGCCAAGAAATATTTGGCTGAGAAATTTGGTATCGTCATTCGTGGCCATGTGACTCAGATCGGTACTGAAAAAGCAACACAATTGGATTGGGATCAGGTTACACAGAACCCATTTTTCTGTGGTGATGTCGATGCAGTTCCTCGTTTTGAAGCATTGGTGACTTCATTGCGTGAACAGGGGACCAGTTGTGGTGCCAAGCTGGAAATTCTCGCTGAAAATGTTCCGGTTGGTTGGGGTGAACCCGTTTTTGACCGTCTGGATGCGGATATTGCACATGCCATGATGGGTATTAATGCAGTCAAAGGCGTTGAAATTGGTGATGGTTTCGCAGTTGCAGAACAGTTTGGCCACGAAACACGTGACGAATTGACAACACATGGTTTCTTGGCAAACCATGCGGGTGGCATTTTAGGCGGGATTTCTTCTGGGCAGACCATTCGTGTGGCGATTGCCTTAAAGCCGACTGCTAGTATTACAACACCTGGAAAAACCATCAATATTGATCGTGAAGATACCGATGTGTTGACCAAAGGTCGCCATGATCCTTGTGTAGGTGTCCGTGCCACACCAATTGCTGAAGCGATGCTCGCGATTGTCCTGATGGATCATTTCATGCGACATCGTGCACAAAATGCCGATGTGGTCGTGCCATTTGCACCGATTGCACCGTAATTTTCAATGGACTAATTTTTTATAAAAATTGATCAGTTTTCTACCGATCAAGAAAAACGGGTAGCCTTAAGGTTGCCCGTTTTTATTTGATTTCATCACTCGAAAAAATAAGCAAAATTTCCTCATCTATTCGTTTAAATTGGATGAATGACTTAATATGTGTCGGTTGACTCGTGACTAATGAGTTCGATTAGTTCGCTGGCAACACATTCGGTCAATTGATTCAGTTTTTCAGTCGCTGTGCCAGAAAGTAGATAGTGAAAATGATATTGCATTTGCTGATGCTGAATACAGACAAAGAAGGTTCCGACGGGTTTGTTTTCGCAGGCACTTCCACCCGGTTTAAGCAGCCCGGTACAGGCAATCACATAATCTGCATGCTGAAACAGCATTTGACCTTGGCTTGCTAGGGCAGCCGTGACTTCAGGTGATTCCGCTGTGTATTGTGCAATTAAAGCAGGATCAATTTTGAGAATTTCCACTTTAATACTGGGGTCATAAGAGACCATGCTTCCCAAAAGGATTTTCGCACCACTATTTTTATAAATTGAAAACTGACTACACAAATAGCCGGAACTAGCACTTTCTACGAAGGCGATTTTAAGCTTTTTTTGTTCGAGTAGATCACAACATTGCTTCAGCATAAATTTCCCAAACAAACAAACCTGACTCATCAAAATACGCGATCTAAGATGCACTGAATAGCTGAAACGTAAAAAATGTGCAGGTGTTTATGGATTCGACAATATGCCATGATTCTGTCATAAACGTCGCGCATACTGCTTAGCATAATAACAAACAATCATTCAGCGCAGTTTTCACTGGCTGTACTTACGGTCTGCCCGTTTCTCATCACATGCGTCCGAGAAGCGGGCTATATTTTTATGGCTGATTATAAAATTTAAGAAGAATTTGAAGATGAAAACAGCCAGTTCTTTTAAACTGGCCGCTTTATGTTCATTTAAGACTGATAACGCATTTCAGGTGCTAGATTATGAAATAGCGTTTTCAGATTCATAATCAACTTATCAATTTGTAATGGGGTCAGCCCAGAAAATGAATCCTCCAATAATGCAGAGGTTAGTTCTGTAGCTTTTTGAACCGTTTTCTGGCCTTTTTCAGTTAAGTACACCCGGGTAATTCGTGCATCATTTTTGCAAGGGTAGGTTTCAATCAAGCCATCTGATTTCAACCGTTGCAAAATTTTAACTGTTGTCGACATTTTTGAAATCATGCGTTCAGAAAGTTCAGAAATACTGGCATGTGGATGCGTATAGATCGCATGAAGAAATTTGCCTTCCGAATAATTTAAGCCTAACTTTTTGAGCACTTTTTCAAGTTGATGAACATATTGTGCATAGACTTGAGTAACCCAAAAATAAGGGAAAGTTTCTGTGTTTTTGGAGTCTTGATAGCTTGGCAAAAATTTTTCGTATTTTTTATTCATAAGCATCACCCAAATTTATATGAGTTATTGTTTGGTGTTTTTATTATAAGGTAAAATTGTGATCTATTTTGTTTTTTGCTTAATAAATAGAGGTAAATATGTAAAAAAAATCAACATATAATTGAAAAATTTATTTTTTAAAGTGAATTTTCACTCTTTTTTGATAGTATTTATATGTTGGAAATCTATTTTTTAAAGAGATTTTTGATTTTTATTTTGGTGCTTGTTGAAAATTATTTTTATGATTTATAAGGTTTTTTTATTTTTATCTAAAAATAAAATTTATTTCTTTAAATTTTAATTTAAATTAAAAGTTTAAAAAATAATATAATGTATTGGTGATTTTAAATGTCTTTAAATTAATGTTTAATTCATGAGTAATATAAAGAAAAAATATCAATATTAATTGATTGATATATATTTTGATACATTTTACAGGAGTAAAACCTTATTTTTTGTGTGGGATTTATTGATTAAGCGAAGTTGATGTGTGTATATTAATTAAACAACAAGAAGAGCGAAAAGCTCCCTCCACACTGCAGTAAGGTGCAGCTAATACCCATCCCCCCGAATGGGTATTTTTTTATCTATATTTTGCAGTGTTGAGTAATCTTTCGAATAGCTGTTTAGCCTGAGCTGTAGTTAAAACATTTATAAATGATACTTTTTGCGATAACGCCATAAAGTGGTTCGGCTGATGCCTAATTCATCGGCAGCCTGTTGTTGATCATTGTGATATTTTGCTAAGACTAAGCGCAGCTTTTCTGCGGTAATCACGGGTGTATTTGTTACATTCGAATTCTGAAGAGGGACATTTTCCATAATTTCCTGAGGTAAATCCTCAAGATCAATCTGTTCTTTATCATGTGCCATAATCAGGGCATACAGCAGGGTGTTTCTGAGTTCTCGTACATTTCCCGGCCAGTCATAAGCCATCAGGCTTTGCATGGCGGCTTTAGAAATCCTGATCGGATTTGTACGTTCCGCAGTGGTATTTTCTGAAAGGATAAATTGAGTGAGTAAAGGAAGATCTTCTTTGCGTTCCCTTAACGGTGGGATAAAAATAGGAATCACACGTAAACGATATAATAGGTCTTGGCGGAAGCGTCCCTGACGCGCTTCTTCACGTAGGGCACGGTGGGTGGCAGCAATAATTCGCACATTGGCACGAATGGGTTTTTCCCCCCCTAAAGGCGTAAATTCTCCGGTTTCCAGCACCCTTAATAGCTTGGCTTGCAACTCAAGTGGAATTTCTGCAATTTCATCTAGAAAGAGTGTGCCTCCCGCAGCTTGCTCAAATACGCCTTTATGATCGCGAATAGCCCCTGTGAATGCACCTTTTACGTGGCCAAATAACTCACTTTCCAGAATATTTGCATTGAGCGCCGCACAGTTGATCGCGATAAAAACCTGATCCTTGCGCAGGCTAAAATCATGAATTGCTTTTGCCACCAGTTCTTTGCCACTACCGGATTCTCCACGTACGAGTACGGGAAACTCTGTAACCGCAACGCGTTGGATGATAGAAAACATCTGTTGCATTTTGGGTGAACTACTGTGGAAGCGTTGTGCAAATTGTTCACTCACTTGGACTGATGGCGTCGTATAGACTGTCTGTTTTGCTGGTGGGGTGTGGGGCAAAATCAGATACAGCCAGCCTTCTTGTTTTTCTTGAATAAGCTGCACTTGCTGCCGATAGTGTAATAACTGCATAACATGCTGTTGTTTATCCTGTAGTTGAATGACAGGAGATAAGGGCGATTCAGATTTGAGCTGATCAAGCAGATTTTGCATGTCTATTGTTGGGGAATCAGTCCCTTGTGTTAGCCAAATGACCTGATGCGTGAGATCACAAAGCAACAGGATGCTTTGGGGAAATAATTGCAGACTTTGTGCAGAGCGTTCTTTGAGTTGTGCTAATGATGTTAGAAGGAGTTTTGTCATATAAAATGTGATTAATGTTTCAACTATTGTTTCATGGTATATCGGTGAAACATTAATTGAAACAAAAATCATGGTGCTACTTTCAAATATATCTTTTCAAAATTTATAAGATATTGAAATATAAAAATAAATTATATTATTGAAAATATGGCACATCCTTTGCATTATAAGAGTAGGTTTTCAAATTAAATGGATTCAAGACAATGTTATTTAAGCAATTTTTTGAAAAGGAAAGTTCAACATATACCTATTTACTGGCATGTGAACAGACGAAAGAAGCTGTACTGATTGATCCGGTTACTTCGGAAGTCGAGCATTATTTGGCTGAGCTGGAACAGCATGGATTAAAGCTGCTCTATACCTTGGATACCCATGTACATGCTGACCACGTGACGGCTGCGAATGCGTTAAGAGAGATTTGTGGTTCACGTTCAATCCTGCATCGTAACAGTGGCGTTGAGTGTGGGGATATCTATATTACGGATCGCAGTGCAGTACGGGTGGGCACGTTCCTGATTGAAGCACGTTATACCCCAGGCCATACCAATGCCTGTACCAGTTATGTGGTCGATAACATGGTGTTTACTGGAGATGCATTGTTAATTGATGGTTGTGGCCGTACCGATTTCCAGGAAGGCAATGCGAACACCCTATATGACAGTATTCATCAACAGCTGTTTACTTTGCCTGACGAAACGATCGTTTATCCAGGACATGATTATAAAGGGCGTTTATCGTCTACGATTGGCCATGAGCGTCAATACAATTCACGTTTGGGACAGCATCGCAGCCGTGAAGAATTCATTGAAATTATGAATAACCTGAATCTACCGTATCCAGCCAAGATTGATATTGCCTTACCTGCAAATAAAGCGTGTGGCGCAAGCAAGTAAGCGATTAGGAGTAAATCGATGAAATTGAAACAGATCAACGCTGAGTTTTGGGTCGCAGACCAAATTAGCATTCAAGATGTTGCTGAGCTTGCAGAAAAAGGGATTAAAACCATTTTCTGTAACCGCCCAGATGGTGAAGGTAGTGATCAGCCAAACTTTATCGAAATTCAGAAAATGGCTGAGCAATATGGTATCGCGATTCAATATCAGCCTGTGCTGAGCGGAAAAATTACCGATACACAGGCACAAGAATTTGCTGCAAATTATCGTGCTGCAGAGAAACCTGTATTGGCCTATTGCCGTTCGGGAACACGCTCGATTTCATTGTGGGCTTTATCTGAGGTACAGCCACAATCTTATGAGGAGATGTTGGCTCGCAGTAGTGCAGCAGGTTATGACTTACGTGCCATTGTACCGCGTTTGATGAAAAAGAATTTTCCAAGTCAAGAAATTGCCTGTTATTCGGTGGTGATTGTTGGGGCGGGGGCCGCGGGGATTTCGGTTGCGGCTAGTCTGCTTAGCCGCCAACCGAATCTGGATATTGCCATTATTGATCCGGCTGATGTGCACTATTATCAGCCAGGCTGGACCATGGTGGGTGGAGGGATCTTTTCTCCTCAGACAACCGCACGACCAATGCAGAGTGTGTTGCCGAAACAGGTGAAGTGGATTCAGGCTGCAGTCGCTGCGTTTGATCCTGAACAACGCCAAGTGATTCTGGAAGGTTGCATGCCGCTTAGTTACCGTACCTTGGTGGTGTGTCCAGGATTAAAACTGAACTGGCATGGTATTGATGGTCTGGTCGAAACGCTGGGTCAAAATGGAGTCACTTCAAATTATCGTTATGATCTGGCACCTTATACTTGGCAGTTAGTACAAAACCTGAAAAAGGGTAAAGCGATCTTTACCCAACCGCCGATGCCGATCAAATGTGCCGGTGCACCACAAAAGGCAATGTATCTGTCTGCGGATTACTGGTTAAAACAAGGGGTTTTGAAAGACATTTCCATCGATTTCTATAATACGGGTGCCGTGCTGTTTGGAGTGAAAGAGTATGTCCCGGCATTAATGGAATATGTAAAACGTTATCAGGCCAATCTGCATTTTAATCATCAACTGGTGAAAGTGGATGGTCCGAATAAAAAAGCCTGGTTTAAAGTGACGGATGGTGATCAGATTTCTACTGTTGAAACTGATTTTGATTTCTTGCATGTGGTTCCACCACAGCAGGCACCTGATTTTATTCGTGCCAGTACCTTAACCGATGAAGCAGGCTGGGTCAGTGTGAATCCTGCAACTTTACAGCACACCCGTTATCCAGACATTTTTGCGTTGGGGGATGTCAGCAATACCCCGAATGCGAAAACAGCTGCTGCTGCGCGTGCACAGGCTCCGATTGTGGCTGAGAATGTTTTGGCCCAGCTTCAGGGCGGTCAGAAATTCTTTGAATATAACGGTTATGGTTCATGTCCACTTACGGTTGAGCGTGGCAAGATCGTATTAGCTGAATTCGGTTATGGCGGTAAGTTGTTACCAAGTTTTCCAAAATGGTTCATCGATGGGACTCAGCCATCACGCATGGCTTGGCTGCTGAAAGAGCAGATCCTGCCACCAATTTACTGGCAAGGGATGCTTAAAGGCCGCGAGTGGATGGTCAAGCCCAAAAAACAGGTTGAAACTGTTTAATCTGCTGTTTTTGCAATACAATTTGGCGCTCTGTAGCCAATTCAATAAGACGGTGGCTTCTCTCAGGAGAGCCACCAGACTTAGGAATAATTTTCATGATGCTATTGGTGATTGAAGGCATTCTCATTGGTTTACTGCTAGGTTTGACCGGAGCAGGCGGCGGCATTCTGGCTGTACCTGCCTTGATGGTAAGCCAGGGCTGGACTGTTTCTCAGGCGGCACCAGTAGGTTTGCTGGCTGTAACGTTTTCAGCACTGATCGGAACCGTACAAGGCCTGATGAAGAGAATTGTACGTTATCGTGCAGCCATGTGGATTGCGCTGATTTCATCACCGATGGCTTATGTTGGGGTGCGTTTGGCCCAGCAGATTCCTGCAGTCTGGCTGGCTTTGGCATTCAGTGGTGTGATGTTTATTGTGGCTTACCGATTGTTCGCTCATGGCAGTTCGGAGTTTTCCAATCCACCGTGCAAGATCAACCCTGAAACCGGTAAGCTGATCTGGAATGTGAAAACAGCAGGTGTGCTGGGTATGATTGGTGTCATTGCCGGGCTACTGACTGGAATGCTCGGAGTGGGTGGTGGATTTGTGATTGTACCCGCCTTACGTAAAGCCACCAATTTGAGTATGCACAGTATCGTGGCGACTTCCCTGATGATCATTTTCCTGATCGGTGGCATGAGTATCGCGATTAACGTGCTCGAAGGGTTTGATTATCCTGTATCGGTTACACTGACCTTTGTCGCAGCTTGTGTGACCGGGATGTTAATCGGACGTGTGGCGATCAGTAAAATTCCTGCAGGTTTGGTACAAAAAATCTTTGCCTTTACGGTGATTGGTGTTGCGCTATATATGCTGATCAAAGCTGTACTGCAATTAATCGCATAACAGTTATGGATAAATATAGGTAAAATAAAAAAGTCTGCTATCGGGCAGACTTTTTTATTTTGAGCAGATGCTGTTTAACGCCCTAGAATTATATTTTCAGCAACTTTTGATTGAGTAAATATTGCTGGGCGCTGTGAGGACTCTGTCCTGCGATAGGCTGGGCTTCATGCCATTCTCCTGTTGCACTGAGTTCCCATGCACCTTGGTTATCATGCAGATAATTAATCAGGCCATCTTCAAAGATTTTTTTCTTGACTTTCTTGTTGAGGATTGGAAAACAGGTTTCTACCCGAGAAAACAGGTTACGTCCCATCCAGTCTGCACTGGCACAAAACAGTTTATCTTCACCGCCATGTTTAAAATAATAAACCCGGGTATGTTCTAAAAAACGTCCGACAATTGAACGCACATGAATATTTTCTGATAGACCTTTGACTTGCGGGATCAGGCAGCAAATCGAGCGGATGATCAGGTCAATTTTGACACCTGCATTGGACGCCTTATATAACGCTGTGATCAGTTGTGGTTCCGTTAAGGCATTGACCTTAATAATAATGTGAGCACTTTCACCAGCCTGTGCAAAAGTAATTTCCTGTTCAATTAGCTTAAGCAGTTCATTGTGCAGCGTAAATGGGGCATGGAACAGTTTATTGAGTTTTGCCATGCGCCCCATACCGGTCAGTTCCTGGAACATCTTATGCACATCTTCACAAATGTCGGCTTCTGTCGTCATCAGGCCATAATCCGTATACATTTTGGCATTACCGGCATGATAGTTTCCGGTGCCGAGATGGACATAACGCGCTAGGTGATGTTCTTCGCGACGCACGATCAGGATCATTTTGGCATGTGTCTTATAACCGACGATGCCATACACGACAACGGCACCCGCTTCCTGCAAGATGTTCGCGACGGTAATATTGGATTCTTCATCAAAACGTGCGCGTAACTCAATCACGGCAGTGACTTCTTTCCCGTTACGTGCCGCCTCTGCTAAGACCTGAACAATTTCCGAATCCGGTCCGCTACGATACAGCGTTTGTTTGATGGCCAAGACATTCGGATCTTTGGCTGCTTCTTTTAACAGGTTAATGACTGGGTTAAAAGAGTCAAAAGGATGATGCAGCAGGACATCTTCTTTTTTTAGCAATTCAAAAATCGATTTGGCCTTATAGATGGCTTTAGGAATCGTGGGAGTAAACTTTGTGTGCTTCAGCTCTGGATAGGGAAAATCAGTCGTCAAACGTGACAAATTAATCGGGCCATCAATCAGATAAAGCTGTTGTTCATCCAGATCGAATTGATCCAGTAAGTAAGCAACAATTTCCTTTGGACATTCCTGATTGACTTCCAGACGTACCGCACGTCCAAAACGCCGTGAAGACAATTCATCTTTCAAGGCAACAGCCAAATCATCAATATCTTCTGCAAGAGTCAAGTCAGCATTACGTGTCACCCGGAAAGCATAACATCCCGTTGCTTTCATGCCAGGGAACAGGTCATTGATATGCTCTTGAATGATCGCCGAAAGGAAAATATGTTCTTCGGCACCACCCGCAACGTCTGGGGGTAATTTGATCAATCGCGGTAATGAGCGTGGAGCAGGTACAATCGCCATACTGATTTCCCGACCGAAGGCATCTTTACCTTCCAGACTGACAATAAAGTTCAGGCTTTTGTTCACTAAGCGTGGAAAAGGATGAGAAGGGTCCAGGCTAATAGGCGTAACAACCGGTTGAACCTGTTTAGCGAAGTAAGCTGCGATCCAGTTTTTATGCTTAGCCAGAATATCTTTGTGTTGAATAAAATGAATGCCTAAACCCTGCAATTGCGGCAGAATGGCATAATTCAAAATATTGTACTGTTCCTGTACCGCTTGATGCACATTCTGTGAAAGTTCACTCAGTACGCATTCTGTCGGAAGACCATCTGGTGTTCGGGTAGCATTATTTAAATCAAATTGTTTCATTAAACCCGCAACGCGGATTTCAAAAAATTCATCCAGATTTCGTGAAAAAATCATCAAGAAATTGAGTCTTTCCAATAAAGGTAATTCTAGATTTTTGGCTTGCGCAAGGACACGACGGTTAAACTCGAATAATGAAAGTTCACGGTTAAAATAGGTCTTTGATGAGTGCTGAAAATCGTCCATATCGTGGAAATTCACTATACAAGAGGGGGAGAAAGATTTTTAATGTATAGCCATGCTAGGTTTTATATATGACAGTAATGTTACATTAAATTTTTAAATATATAAGAAAAATAAATATAAAATATAAACTTAGTTTTACTTTTAATTTAAATTTCGCAATCGTGACAGAATTATAAAATTTATATGACAGAAATGTGAAATATCCAGAGATTGTGTACTTTTACTACATGATAGAAAATGCTCTATTTTTGTGCGTTTAGAATGATTCCTCTTATATTTAACTTCACAACTGTTTTAATAGAAAAAATTAAGCAATTAAAGATAATTGAAGGTGAAGCCAGAGCGCTGACTGGCACATGGAAATTTTTGTATAAAAGGTTTAAATGTGATTTAAATCACATTTTGTTAAGATATTCACTAGTTAAGAATAGCTGAAATAAACGGCAAACTCGCTGTAAATTTTGACCTGAAAAATTGATAGAAGGATAGCAATGAAAAAAATAATGTTGTGCGGTGTATTGGCTTCTAGCTTCATGTTCTCGCCGATGGTTTTAGCAAAAGCAGTTGTATTTAATGCGACTACAATCGCCAAAACCCAGCTCGACTCATTAAGTTTTAAAAACCTGATGCGCACTTTATATCCAGGACAAATGGTCAATGTTGATGTGCAGGATGAGAGCATTGCGCAGATGCCTCACATTGGATTAGGAAGACCCGACCGTGACAATAATCAAACCGTTGCCGTGATGCATCCCGTGCTCAGCTATCCAAATACCTCACAACAGAAGCGCTATCTGGTGATGATTGAAAAGCTGCAAGTCAGTGATGGAGCAGTACAAAGTTGTCATGCTTGTAGTGCTGATGCGGATCTTTATCTGTTTAAACAGTTGCCGAATGGGCGATTCCAGCTGGTCAGCCGGAGTGCTCCGAAAGCACAATTTGGTGGCTCATGGGGACGAGTTGATATAGATCTTAAACAGATTCAACAGAATCTCCAGCCCTTCGGTAAACAGCTCACTGGAAGTTATTTCAAAAGTGGTTATACCAGTACCGGAACAACCATGAGTAGCTGGCAAGCGTTATTTTTATCCGAGAATGACTATATTCGCAGTTATGAAATTGCGGATGGCGGTGCAGATAATGCCGGCAATTATGAGCCAGATTCGCCGTTATTTTACAATTATACGAGCACTTTAAAAATAATTCCGAATGGTGCAGCTTATTATCCTGTTTGTGTGACTTACACAGGTGAGAAACCGATGGCAGATGACACGATTCGGCATGTGAACTATAGCGAGAATTTACGCTTTGATCCGGTTCAAGGCAAATATAAATCTGTACCTTGATCACTCAAGTCTAGACAACAAAAAAGCCCATGAACCGTACCGGGTTTGTCGGAGACCAACTTTCTTGAGAGAATGTCCCGATGACAAAACCAAAATATACCCCTGAAATCCGAGATAGAGCGGTTCAATTATTGATTGAATCCGAAAAAGATTATCCATCGAATTGGGCTGCAATCACTGCTATTGCTCCCAAGATAGGTTGTACTCCTGAAACACTGCGTGTTTGGTATTTAAAACATCTCGATCAACAAAATCCTATCAAAGTACAACAGGCATCAGATCAAGAAAAAATGAAGCAGATGGAACGTGAAATCAAAGAATTAAAGCGTGCCAATGAAATTCTACGTAAAGCAGCTGCTTTTTTCGCCCAGGCGGAGCTCGACCGCCCACACAAATAATGGTGGATTTCATCCATAACAATAAAGACTTATATGGTGTTGATGCGATTTGTAGGATTTTACCGATCGCAGCTTCAACCTATTACCGAACTTTAGATCTCGCGGACAATCCAGAACATCGAGCGAAGCGAGATTTACATGACTTGCATCATGCTGAACAAATTAAACGAATTTGGAAGGAAAGTTCAGGTCGATATGGTGTACGTAAAGTTTGGCAAAAATTGAAACGTGAAGGCTATATTATTGCACGCTGTACAGTTGCTCGATTGATGCAAAAGCTAGGTATACAAGGTGTTTGGCGAGGTAAGAATAAACAAACTACCCATAGCCGAGATGATCAAAAACGAGCAGATGACTTGGTGAAACGCAATTTTAGTGCTGATCACCCTGACCAGCTGTGGGTCGCTGACTTTACGTATATTCAAACAAATTCAGGCTGGGTCTATACCGCCTTTATTATTGATGTGTTCTCGCGAGCAATTGTTGGATGGAAAGTATCAACACGGATGAATACAGACATGGTGCTCGATGCACTGGAGCAAGCATTGCATGATCGAGGCATGCCAAAGAACGTGATTCATCATAGTGACAGAGGTGTGCAATATCTTTCCATTCGTTATACCAATCGTTTAGAAGCAGCAAATTTACGAGCATCAGTCGGTACGACCGGTGATTCATACGATAATGCTTTGGCTGAAACGGTGAATGGCTTATACAAAACAGAGGTGATTGAATATTTAAAAGCGGATTGGCAAGGTTTAGCGGATGTACAACTTGCGACACTAAACTGGGTAGATTGGTTCAATAAAGAGCGTGTACATAGTGCACTAGGTTATGTGTCACCTTTTGATTTTGAAGCAATGTACTATGATAAAATTAACCCATTAGGTCAGGTGGCCTAACTTAAATAAAAAGTCTCCCACAAACCCGGTACGGTTCACTTATTTAAGATATTCTTTTCCATGGATCAATTAGAACAAACTAAAAATTCTCAAAATTCAGAACTGATCGAGATCGATGAGGGTATTCGACTACATATCACTTGGGCGCAAAAAGTATTTGAATACCTCGTTTTAAAAACACCTGCAGAACCTCAATTTTCGGCTGAAAATAGTCATTTATTGTGTCAATTTGGCAAATGGTTTCAATCAAATCACAGCAAGTTTGAACAAATCAATCCTGATAAAACCCGGGAATTGGAACAAGCGCATTATCTTGTCCATCATCATTTGCATAATATCCTTTCCAGGCTCGGTGGAGATCAGCATGTAGATACAGATTTAGTCAGCCAATATCAAACAAGTCAAAGAGATTTGATTGAGCTCCTGATTTATTTTAGAACCCATTTTATTACCAAGAAATTACAGTATGACCCTTTAACCGGTTTGGCTTTAAGATATGGGATAGAAAATAAATTCGCTATCCTGCGTCAGAGTACAGAAAAATACCAGAAAACATTGGCGGTCGGTTTACTGGATTTGGATTATTTTAAACGGGTGAATGATCAATATGGGCATCAGGCGGGTGATGAAGTTCTTGCCTATACTGCGAAGTTACTCCGTGATTCTCTTCGAGATACGGACAACATTTTTCGCTTTGGCGGAGAAGAGTTTTTAATCTTTCTAGAAGTGAGCAATGTTGATTCCCTGCATAGGATTATTGACAGAATTTTCCAGTCACTGCATAACAATCCGATCCAATTAGAAAGTGGTGAAGTCATCCATATTACCGCAACAATCGGCATTATCATTGTAGAGCCTGATGAAACCATGGAAAACGCGATTGCCAGAGCAGACCGAGCCCTTTATTTAGGAAAACAGCAGGGACGTGACCAGGCAGTTTTTGCATGATCGGATGAATTTGCCGGGTTCATTTATATTCAGCAGAGGCGCTGTTGCAAATAACTACGAATGATAAGCTGAAGAGTTTCATGATAAACATCGTTTTAGTGTGTATGCCTTGGCTATGGCTGAATAGACATTCCACCTGCATTAAGAGGAGAAAGGTGGAGTGATATATGAAAACTATTTGGTGCGCTTGTCGATGCAGAGAAACACATCGGTGCTGCTCAATATGAGTTAGAACGCGACCATGGAATTAAAATCCAATTATTATGATTTAACTTTATGATTTTTTGAATTTCTTACTTTAGATAATTCTGGATATTGAATATTTTTTTGCAGTAGTTTGATAGGGGAAAGATGCATCCCCTTGTTTTAAGTTTAAAGCAGGACTAGTCGTGGGCTGGGTAGGATTTTTCTTTACCGAAATTATTTTTTTCTCGATAAAGAACCCTCAACCGTTTTATGAAAGTCAGTTTTGACAAATTATTCATAATTTGAGCTTTCAGTTTGGTATTTGGCTTATTATGGGCGTGCCATTCTCAATGGCATGTGGATTTTTTGCGGATATTTTCATTAGTCACTTCAAAGGTTGAGTATTGTAAAAAATAATACGATTTGTTCGTACGTATTCTCTGTGAATTCATAGAAATAAAATGAGGCCAGTGTGATCGACCTCATCAATATAGGTTCTTTATTCAGATAAAACCTGAAGATCTTTGTATGAGGTAATCAGGTCAGAATATATCCTGCTTGTTTTGGGAGATGGATGGAGCAAGAATTCTGAGTCTTATGCTTAACCGTGAGCAATTGAGCTAACTGTGTTTCAATATTTCGCTGCAGGGTTTGCTGATGTTGCTCGCTTAATCCGGATTGCGCTAACTGAATTTCTAGATGTTCAATTGCTTCACCATAACTAATCTCTTTTTGTTCAATAGCATAGTAGTAACCATATAAGGCACCCTGATTTAAGTTCTGGTAGGGTAAGCCCTGCTGAATATTAAAAGCTATTGACCCCAAAACGCGTTCAGAGGCGGCTAACTTCCGCAAAGGATCACGTGCGACACGTTCACATGGATCTTTGTAAGCATTGACACAGGAGTTAATGAAGCTTTGTGCTAGGTCATTAAGGTTTTTTTGGCGATGCGGCAGGGTAAGGGCAAGTCCCGCTTTCACTTCTTCTAAAAGATCCTGCATAAACTCTCGAACTTTTAGGTCGGTCATGGATAAACCAATCGTTTCGTAACCTAATCGTGCCGCATACCAGGCAGTCATGGCATGAACACCATTCCATAATCGGTTTTTGATCAGCTGAATTTCTTGGATATCTTCCACTAAAATCATTTGACGCATTTTGCTGAGTAAAGGGCTGTTATTTTCTACGTAAATCGGCATATCCACTTCTGCATGGAAGAGAATCAAATCCATGGTTTGTAAAATATGACTCGGTTTAAAGTTGTTACACATCTCCTCCACATACATTGAAGCCAACCGTTCCTGCTCAGGATTTAAACGAGTGGCATCTTCAATATCGGTCTGATCAAGTTCATGATCCAGCTGATATTGCTTAAAGATGTTGTACTTAATACGAAGTTGCCGATAAAGATTTTGGTCGGTCAATTTGGAAACCATGCGGTTAACGACCGTATCACAAAAATAGTGTTGATCTAGAATCTTCTCAGCCACGTTTAAAGTCGTGATTTCACTCAAAGCAGTCCGTAGATGTTCAAGTAAGACATTCTTGGCACCAACTTTATTTAAGATAATGAGGATGGTTAAAGGGTGGGTGCATTGCTCGTCATATGCAATGTAACGGGCATACAAGCCTTGGGCAATAGTTTTAGCCTCGCTGGCTAGCGCATGCTCCGGCAAGCAAAGTGCAATCATGCTTGATGTAGTATACATCTCCTGCATTTGTTCAATATTGCTTGCATCAATGATATGCATATTTTCAATACGTTCATCATAGGACAACTGCCCATAACGAATACAATAACTGCCAAAGGCATTGACTGCTGATCGATACAAAGGATTATGTGTTGAAGCATAGATCCGTTTTGGGCGTGTATAACCATCCCAATGCGACATAATCTGTGCCATAAAACCACCACCAATCGCACCAAATCCATGAATGCCGACGGTTAACTGATTCAGACTTTGTGGGAAAGGCTCCTGAAGCATGGGCATTTCAAGGCTTGGTGTATATTGATCCAGTTCATGCAGACAGTCATACATACTTGCAAAGAAGTAATCTGCCTTATCCAGCATATTGGTATTCGGTTCTTTGATGTCTTGAAGCAAGATGGTTACTCCACCAGCCTCATAGGCTGAAGTAATACCATTTTCAGAGTCTTCGAACATCAGGCATTCAGATGAGGGTAAACTAAGTTTCTCAGCGGCTGACAGAAAAATTTCCGGGTGTGGTTTACCTTGCTGTACTTCATCACCACACACCAGTACATCAAAGAATTTATAAACATTTGCATTTATCAAATATTCTTCAGCAATTAAGCGACGGCTTGATGTAGCTACAGCCATGCGTAAACCAGATTTACGTAAGCGTTCTAGCACCTGTACCAACCCTTTTTTGATTGGTACACCAAAACTTCTCACACTTTCAAGTTCGAGTTCATCCGCTCGTTTTCGAATCTCTGCGTAAGGGATATCTTCTCCATACTGCTGTTTGGCCAGTTGATGTGCACTGGTTGCACTGAGTCCCAGGCAAGCCATTAAATAGGCATCACTAAATGAAACCCCAATTAATTCCTGAGAAGCCTGTTTCAATGTTTTGAAACGTAGACGCTCAGTATCGAACATGGTTCCATCCATGTCGAAAATTGCCCCATGAATAATATCATTATTAAATTTAAGCACTTATAATCCCTCTTACTGTAACACTACAATCAAATACAGCATAAGGAAAACTGTTAACATGATGGAACGATTATAAAAAATGAAACAGTTTTGTTTATTTTTTAGTCGCTTGATAGCTGGATTTACAAAATTATGTAATTTTAAGTAAAGTTACTTTTCTGAAGTGTATATATGTCCCAGGGTAGAGCGTAATCCAAAGACTCATGAATCAGTAGAAATTCAAGATTTTCACTGATATGGATAAAACGTAGGATGTTAAATTGACAAACCACTCGAATGAACATAATTCACCCCCTAACTCAATCAGTAGATTAAGACGAGTCCGTCATCGTTTTAGTCTACTGGCAGATAAGGCTGAAGATGATGAAATAGAACGTCGGATTCGTGACGGGATTGAGCTATCAGGAGCAATTCCCTGGATTCTCATCTTCGCCATTTTTATTGCATCCGTCGGATTAAATATTAATTCAACCGCTGTGGTGATTGGAGCCATGCTGATTTCCCCACTCATGGGACCGATTATGGGGATCGGGTTAGGGGTAGCAGTTTATGATTTTAAACTGGTGAAACGTGCACTTTTCAATCTGGGTATTGCAACACTGATCAGTCTGGTCGTATCAACCCTATATTTCTCGATATCACCACTCGATAATGCACAATCCGAACTTTTATCACGGACTAGCCCAACAGTTTGGGATGTGCTTATCGCATTATTCGGTGGATTGGCAGGGATCATTGGGGTCACCCGGGAAGAAAAGTCGAATGTTATCCCTGGGGTGGCGATTGCGACTGCATTGATGCCACCAGTTTGTACTGCCGGATTTGGTATTGCGACCGAACAGTTGATCTTTGTCGGTGGCGCACTGTATTTATATACCATCAATTGTGTATTCATCAGCTTGGCAACGATCATCGGTATCCGAATTCTAAGGTTAAAACCACATAGTTTTGCTGATGAAAAAGTCGAAAGACGTGTGAAGATGTCATTGCTGATGATTGCGATTGTAACAGCAATTCCGAGCGCCTATCTGGCAACCAAATTAGTGAATGAAGAAGTCTTTAAATCCAATGCCAATAAATTCATTACACAAGAATTTACCTTCAAAGATACACAGGTCGCCAGTTCAAAAATTGATAGCAAAACACGTACGATTGAGCTGGCTCTGGTCGGTTTGCCATTAAGTCAGGCTACGTTGCAGAATATTGAGGGAAGACTTGCTGTTGCACAGCTCGAAGGAACTAAAATTATTGTTCATCAAACCAGCGATAATAAGGTGGATGTGACTGCCTTGAAGTCTGGATTACTGAGTGATTTGTATTTGAATGGACAAGAGGCCCTACGTCAAAAGGATGAACAGGTAAAACAGTTACAGCAAGAACTGAAGGTAAAAAATGCCTTATTTACCAATGCAGATGATATTTTTGCTGAACTTCGCGCACAGTATCCAAGCATAACCTCCGTCTTTCTTGGACAGGGCATTGATTTACCAACTGTTGCCAATCAAAAGCAAATACTTCAACTCAGCGTGAGAACATCTGAACCGCTATCTAGTGAAGATAAAGTGCGAATAGAAAATTGGTTCAAGGTCAGGACAAAAACAGATACTGTGCTGTTAAATTTCGTGGTAAATCAAGATAATTAGTTTGTGACGAATGCTTTTCATAAAAAATGGCTCTCTCACAGCAGAAAATTGGAGAACAATAAGCTCTCCAATTTATAGCTTAAAACAGTTCACAAGTGAATTAATCTAATTGTTCATCAACAAGCTATCAGTTAAAAGTAATATGGATTACTTTTTCTTGGTATGCCTCTTTAGTTACTGGACTGCCACCACTCTCCTAGACAAATTTCGTCTATTCTTTTTGCATAGGAGAGAACATTATGAGTGGACAACGATACACCCCAGAATTTAAAGATGAAGCTGTTAAATTGATTACCGAACGTGGATATTCTGTCACTGATGTGGCTGAACGTTTAGGTGTATCACAGCACAGCATTTATAAATGGCTAAAGGCCGTACAGCCTTTACGCAACAACCCTGATGAACATGAACTACTCGAAGCAAAGAAAGAGATCCTTCGTCTTAAAAGTCAGCTTAAGCAAACTGAAGAAGAGCGAGATATCTTAAAAAAGGCCGCAAGGTACTTTGCAAGCCTGCCCGAGTAAAGTATCAGTTTATCCTTGAGTACAGCCATCAATTTAAGATTAAAACGATGTGTCGGGTTCTTAAGATTGCTCGTGCTGGCTATTACGCCTGGCTACATGAACCCGAATCAGGCAGAACAATTGAAGACAAACGGTTATTACAACTGATCCGCTCTTCTTATGATGCCAGTTATGGCATCTATGGTTATCGTCGCATCACGCTGGATCTTAAAGAGCTAGGTGAAAGCTGTGGCCCCAATCGTGTGCTGAAGATCATGAAGAACAATGGCATTGCCGCTGTTCGAGGATATAAAAAGCATAAAAGTTATGGTTGTGGCCGTCCTCCGATTGTGCCACCAAATCACTTAAATCGAGAGTTCGCTGTGAGCACCCCTGATACTTCCTGGGTGACTGATATTACCTACATCCGTACTTGGCAAGGCTGGTTATATCTGGCTGTGGTTCTCGATTTATATTCAAGGAAAGTCATCGGTTGGTCAATGAAACCTACGCTTGCCAAGGATATCGTTTTGGATGCACTTTTAATGGCGGTATGGCGACGCAGACCCAATGAACCTGTGATCATACACTCAGACCAAGGCTCACAATACAGTAGCGGAGACTGGCAGAAATTCTGTCAAAAGCATAATTTAGTTCCGAGTATGAGTCGTCGTGGAAACTGTTGGGACAATGCTGTTGCTGAATCCTTTTTTAGTAGTTTAAAGAAGGAAAGAATTAAAAAGAGGATCTATAAAACACGAGAAATGGCCCGTGCGGATGTGTTTGATTATATCGAGATGTTTTACAATCGAATCAGGCGTCATTCGCATCTCGATGGGATGAGCCCAGAAGCATTTGAGACAGCTTCAAAATGAGGCGGTCTCATGTCTAGGATACTGGGAGCAGTCCACTGTTTCTGATTTTTAGAGAGGCTAGTGATGTGATATATAAACACACAAGCGACTACACCACATCACTAGACACTGATGAGTTATTTACGGATTTAGAAGGTAAATAAACTTATGATGGAGTAAGTGTCATGGATTATTAGGAACTTTGCTTAGTTTGAGAAAGAAATCAGGGCAAGGATAACAGCTAGTCATCATTCTATCCACTCTAGCAATCGGATTTAACATAATATACATTATGCGAAATCAGTCTGTTAGAACCCATTCAAAATGTCTATATTCTCACCAATAAAAATGTCTAGTTTATGATGGCTTAAACATCATGGACTGGATATGAAATATAGATGCTGATCACTATGTCTGACAAAGAAATTCAACGTCTTGCTGTTCTGCAAGACGTTCGAGATCAACGCATAACCCAGTCCCAAGCTGCTCAGCTACTTCATATTTCAGAGCGTCAGATCAGACGTTTATTGCAAAAATACAAAGCTCAAGGCCCAGCTGCATCTGTGCTTTAGTGGGACTGAAACAACCTTTGACTATATACTTTTCAAGCAGCACCTACATCGCATAGACATTTTAATTTATATGGGTGCCTACATTAATTAATTTCCCATTTCTCAATTCCATAACTTCCGCTTGTAAAAACTCAACTTCATCTAAGTGATGCGTGACGTAAATCATAGGTAATCTCATCTGATCTTTAACCCGCTTTAAAAACACTAAAAGCTGCTTTTTTAGTGCATCATCCAGCCCGGTCAAAGGCTCATCCAGTAACAGTAAATGTGGAGAAGACAACAAGGCGCGCCCAATAGAAACTCGTTGTGCTTCACCACCTGAGAGCTGAGATGTACGGCGTTGTAGTAATGGCGTGAGTTCCAGTAGTTCCACTACTTGCTCAAACTGAAATTTTCGCTCAAACGGCTTCAGCATTTTTTCTGCATAACACAGATTCTTCCGCACGTTCAAATGTGGGAACAGCAATGCCTGCTGGAAAATTAATGCAATCCTGCGTTGATGCATGGGAATATTGATATTGTGTACTGTGCTGAAAAGTACCTGTTGCTGAAATTGGATATTGCCTTGGGTCGGCCTGCACAGACCAACGATATTTTTTAATAAGGTGGTTTTACCACTTCCCGAAGCACCGACCAGCCCCATCATGGGCTGCTGCATGTTCAACTCAACCTGCAACCTAAAATCGGCATGTTGATATTCAAAAGCACATTGCAACATATCAGCTCCCTAACCTTTTCTGATAGTTTTTCAGAATCCATGAATTGGCCAACAAAGCTAAAAATGACAACAGTACAGACAACAGCACCAAGCGTATTGCCATGTTTTCGCCATTCGGCTGCTGCAGAAAAGAATAGATGGCTATCGAGAGCGTTTGGGTTTCATCTGGAATATTACCCACAAAGGTAATCGTTGCCCCAAACTCTCCAAGACTGCGACTAAAGCATAAGATACTGCCGATCAAAATCCCAGGAAATACCAAGGGTAAATTGATACTCCAAAAGACTTTCCACGGTGCTGCGCCCAGTGACCCCGCAATCTGTTCAAGTTGCGGATTCATCAATTGAAAGGATAATCGGATGGGTTGCACCATCAACGGAAAGGCCACCAGCATGGCGGCTAAAACGGCACCTTTCCAGTTGAATGCCAGCTCAATACCTAGCAGTTGCAGATATTGCCCCAGAAAACCCTGTTGACCGAAAGTCAGGAGCAGTAAATAACCCAACACCACGGGAGGTAAAACCATCGGCAATTGCAAAATAGCTTCCAGGATAAACTTCAGATGAAATTCATACCGGGCCAATAGCCAGGCCAGCGCTATAGCAAAAGGCAAACAGAACAATGTGGTACATATTGCGACCTTAGCTGACAAGATCAACGCGCTTAACTCTTCTGGGCTAAACATGCTTAACACTCCTGAATCTATAGTCAGGATTTCAACTGAAAACCGTATTGATGAAAGATAGCTTTGGCTTGCGAACTGTGCTGTAAAAACTGGATGAAACGCACGGCTTCCGGATTTTTTTCACCGCCTTGTGTCAGAGCTATGGGATAGACGATAGGACGATGTGACTGTGTAGGGAATGTCCCGAGGATTTTGACTTTTTGGCTCAACAAAGCATCCGTCTTATAGACAATACCCACCTCACATTCACCGCGTTCGACAAATGCTAGAGCTGAGCGTACATCTTGCGTTCCGACAATCCGCCCCTTCAGAGAGGTTAGCCAGTTGAACTGGCTCAAACTTTGTTTGGCATATTTACCGACTGGAACAGACTCCATATGACCTGTACACAGATAGCCCTGGAACGACTGGGCAAATTTAAAATTTGGGCTGGCAGTAAAGGTAATCTTGCGATTTTTTCGGCTAATCACTACCAGTTCATTACTTAGTAAAGGCTTGATAGTCTTGGAATCAACCACCTTTCGCTGCAACAGATAATTCATCCAGTCCGGATCAGATGAAAAAAATAGATCCGCTTTCGCACCCGCTTCGATTTGCTTGGCTAATGTAGAGGATGCTGCAAAAACCGGAATGATGTGCGTTGACTGATGCTGTATCTGATAGGCCTGTGCAATATCCGTCAGGGCATTGCTCAGGCTGGCCGCTGCATAAACTTTGACGCTACCGGCCTGTACTGTAACAATACTACTAGTCAAAGCGATGCCTACCCCCAGGGATGTTTTCATACACTTCTCCTTAGCCTTGGATGAGCAAAACCTTCACGATCTGCCCTGCATGTATTGCAGTCGCTGCAGGGACACGAACCAGCGCATTCGCTTGCATTAAATTACTCAGCATATGTGACTGTTGTTTAGATAAACTTGTAACCTTTAAGGTTGCCTGATCCACAGTCAAGGACATACGTAAAAAGCGCTCTCTCTCATCCGGTTTCAGGTCATGTGTCAAAATGGCAGTTATCCAGTGGGGTTGTTGCTGCTGCCCTTGTAAGGCGAACAGCAAAGTCGAGACATATACTTGCATGCCGACATAAACGGCGGCCGGATTACCAGGCAAACCCAATAAATAACAATGTGAGCCATCTTCACGGCGCTGTCGGGCAAAGAACATTGGCTTTCCCGGTTTCTGCTTCACTTTCCAGAAAATCTGTTGAAAACCCGAATCCAGAGCAGCCGGACGGATAAAATCATAATCTCCCACCGAAATGCCGCCCGTGCTTAGGATGAGATCATAATGTTCGCTTAAGCTTTGCAGTAAGGTTTTGACCGCAGCAGCACTATCCTCGACGTGGATAATATCGACAGAATGTCCGGCTTGCTGGAACCAGACATGGATTAATGGGGTATTGGCATCAAAAATTTTACCGGATGCCAGGTCCTCTATGTTTTCTGCTACCTCATCACCCGTAATTACCACAGCCACTTTCGGGTAACAAAAGACCTCGACTGTTTGAATACCTGCCATACCTAAAGAAGCAATCGCACCGACTGATAAATACTGTCCTTGTTCGGCCAGTAATTGTCCGCAAGTGATTTCTTCTCCAGCATGACGAATATCCACATCCAGACTTAGATTTTTCTCGACCTTAATGCAGGTCGAATTACCCCGATGGACAATTTCCTGACGTGCAACTGTAGTTGTCCCGGTTGGAATCGGAGCACCGGTAAAAATCCTGACGGCTTGTTCAGCCTTGAGTGACACAGCTGCCTGTTGTCCGGCACGAATTTCACCGATCAACTCAAATTCCGTATCTTCTTCAATCACCGATTGTGCACAAATCGCATAACCATCCACCGCACTTTGTGCAAATATAGGCAGATTAATCTTGGAATAAACATCTTCTGCCAAATACCGGTACAATGCCTGATTTAACATGAGCTGTTCTGTCTTCAAAGCTTTGGTCTCATGCAGAATGAGATCCAACGCCTGATCAACACTGATCAACCCCTGCTCTGTATCACATCCTGACATTATTGATACCCACCTTGATGTGGAATATTTTTTTGCACGTCAAATAAATGCACCAAGGCGGGCAACACCGCGATTAAAGATTCTTTTGCCCCTTGTCGACTGCCAGGCAAGGTCATCACCAGACTATTTTCAATATAGCCTGCCACCCCACGGCTCAAGGCCGCATATGGTGTACGTTTCTGGCCAAAACTACGCGATGCTTCCATTAACCCGGGAATTTCGCGTTGCAATAAGGGTTGCAGGGTTTCTACCGTTAAATCTTTAGCTCCAAGTCCGGTTCCACCCACCGTTAGAATCAAAGGATAATCATTTTTTTGCTGTTCGATCAGAGCCAATAATTGTTCAGGACTATCTGCAATCACCTGATATGAAATTTCGTCAAAATTGGCTTCCTTTAAAATCTGCAAAACATTTTTCCCGGCAGTATCGGGTTTTCTACCCGCAGCAACCGTATCTGAAAGCACAATCACCGATGCTGGCATGGCCTGTTTGAGCACGCGAGTAAAATGAGACTTACCGCCTTTTTTTTGCTGCAATTTACATTGATCGAGAGATAAATCTTCCGGCTCACAATGTGGTTTAAGCATGTCATACAAGGTCAGACCAGCCAGGCTCACCGCCGTCAAGGCTTCCATTTCTACACCGGTCGGACCAATGGTTTCCACGGTAGCAATAATCTCAACATGGGCATCAAAGAGTTCATATTCCACATCCGCACGATAAATCGGCAATGGATGACACAGCGGGATCAACTCATCCGTCCGTTTTGCAGCCAAAATGCCTGCAATCCGGGCTGTCTTCAATGCATCGCCTTTCTCCGTATTGCCATTGCGTAACAGTTCAATGCAATGTGACGGGGCATGCAGGATCCCTGTCGCTACGGCAGTACGATAACTTTCAGCTTTCATTCCGACATTTTTCATTGCGGCTTCCCTAGATTCATTCTGATTCCGATGTTAAAGATGGTTGTGGCGTGTGAAGTGCTAGACAGAATGCGCATGATGGCAATGCAAATGTTCAGCGTGTTGAGATGTTTTTAGGGATAAATCTGCTACATATCTGGCATTCGCATAATCTTGACGGATACAGCAACCTTCTACATATTGACTGCTCCCATCCAGATAGAACTCTTCTTTCCAGACCGGGACTTCATGTTTCACCCGTTCGACCACCGCTTCGCATGCAGCAAAAGCCTCACGCCGATGTGCTGCGTAAGCGACTGCAATAATTGCTTCTTCACTAATCTGCAAGGTTCCGATGCGATGCATAACACGGACATAAGACACGCCATATTGCTGCTGGATGTCCTGTTCAATCTGGCGAATCATTTTCTCTGCCACAGGTGCGTAGGCCGTATATCTCAAGGCCTTGACCGCTTTACCTTCATGATGGTTACGCACCGTCCCGATAAACACGCCAACCCCACCACATTTAGGAAAATGCTGAACAGTATCAAAACGGTCCAGGCTCAAACGCGTCTCTGAAATGCGTGCAAAGGATTTAAGTTCGTCCATATCATCCTCCTGCCACAGGTGAAAGCAAAACCAGCGTGCTGTCTTGTCGTAAGATAGCTTGCCGTGGAATGATGTCTTCTCCAATGGCACAGGCACAGCGCTGCAATAGCAGATTTGACTCTGGATAATCCTGTGCCACCTGATCAAGTACATCAGCAACACTTTGGCCTGAATTACAACGTATCTCCAGAACTTGAGGAAGGTTGCGTTCAATTGCACCAAATGCTTCGATTTTAATTTTGAGGGTCTGCATCCTAACCTCCTAGCATGTGCATGCTGATTTTTCGTGAGAACTGAGTACCCGTCTGCTGGGTAATAGCCTGAAAGCCAGATTCTTTGTGCCAGATATAATCGGAAAGTGCCGTCTGTAAGTGCAATGCAGCGAAAGGTTCAGCAGCCATCAAGGCTCTGATTTGATTTTTCAGACTCAGTCCTTTCGGGGCAAATAAACAGTTATAAAAATCACCTTGTGCCGTTAAGCGTAGCCGATCACAGCTGCCACAAAAGGAATGGGTAATGGTCGAAATAATTCCAATAGGATGGCCATCAATTAAATATTGCCGTGCCGGATCAGCTGAATGCCGGTTCAGGACAGTAAGATCAAATTCAGTGGCAAGCGTTTCCAGAATTTGCTGCTCGCTGACCACATGTGCACTGGACCATCGATGTTCACCATCAAGTGGCATAAATTCAATAAAGCGTAAAATAAACTTGTTCTGGATTGACCAGCGTGCTAAACGCAGAATCTGATCTTCATTCACGCCACGCATTAATACGCTATTGATCTTGATCGGAAAACCTGCAGCTTGTGCGGCCTCAATTCCTTCAAGAACCGGTATCAAATCTTTTTGTGTCAACTGTTGAAACTGGGCCGCATCCAGGCTGTCTAAACTGATATTCAGATCATCCAGCCCGGCCTGTTTTAATGCACTCGCATAGTATCTGAGATAATACGCATTACTGGTCATAGCGATACGCTTCAAGCCAATCGCTTTCAGTTGCTGCAATTGCGCAATAAAGTGCACCACTCCCTGACGCATTAAGGGTTCACCGCCGGTGATGCGAATCTCCTGAATGCCACGGCGCACCATAAAATCGCAAAACAGGTAAAGTTCTTCAAAACTGAGCAGGTCTTTTTTATTAATCCATTCTGGATGCTCAGGCATACAATAGACACACTTAAAATTGCAGCGATCTGTCACTGAAATCCGCAGTTTCCGTTTATGACGACCAAACTGATCCACAAAGCGCATGTTAGTTTTAGGCTGTGTCCTCATATTCATGTGGAATATCCCTCTTCAGGCTTGTGCCGCCACACGACCATAATCAGTGCGCGATATCGGCATTGCCCCATCTTGTTATTATTTAATTTGCAATAAGCGTTCCAACTTTGTGGTGGCGTAAAAAATTAGTGGCTGTGCAGAAATTTAAGCTGCTGGTACTGCTGCAATTCATCGAAGGAATTAATACTGTGAAAAAACAGTGCGTGATTTCTAAAACGTGCAACTTGAGCGTGCAGATCAGCAAAACAACCTTTTAAACTGTGCTGTTTTTGCGCCAAATGCTCTAGGAATTGGGCAAGACTGTCGCGTTTCACCAGACAAAACGGATATAAGGCTGTGCCATTGATTTCAACATAGGCCACCTGGGCCAGAGGATGTCTAGCCAAAGCCTGATGCAGCCGGCTCAGGACATTTGGTGGAATAAAAGTCACATCACATGGGACAAAGAGCACGTGGTCCGCTTGTACGTGCGACCAGGCACTTTTCATGCCCATCAATGGTCCTAAAAAGCCGCTTTGGTCATCACTATAACAGTGAACGCTGCCAATGAGGTGTTGATAAATGGACGCATCGCGATGACTATTGATCCAGACCTGTGCAACACTCGCTTTCAGTTGCTGGTGTATTTTGATCAATTGCATCTGATCATCAAATGTCTGGAGCAACTTGTTGACGCCATTCATTCTTCGTGCCTGACCACCGGCCAGGATCACTAGGTCGGTAACAGGGTAATCTTTTTTCTTGAGAACACGACTCATTGTGCCACCTCCGTCTGACAAGCTTTAATCAGCCCGCGAATCTCAGGCAAACATGAGCCACAGTTGCCCCCGGCTTTCAAGCAGGCAGTCACCTGTTTTTCATCGGTCATGTTTTGGCTTAGGATGGTTTCAATAATTCGGTTTTTACCCACTTTAAAACAGCTACAGACCAGTGGACCATCATTATTGAGCATCGACATCGCTTGTCCAGCCAGTAAGGCTTTACGGTGCATGAGACTTAAACGTTCCCGCTTGAACAAACTGGCTATCCAGTCCCGATCGGGTAATAAGTGTTGAGGTGCGATATACAGACTGGTAATCAACTGTCCTTCTTTTAACACTACACTGTGACTGATCTGTGCAGTCTGGTCTTCAAGATTCAGCCATTCAAAGCTTTCTTCCTGAAAAGGCAACCATTCTTTTAAATGTTCGGTGGTTTCTGCCAGTTTCTTACGGTCTGCTATCTCATAACGTACGGCACTAAACAGGGTAATTTTTGTCCACCATGCCATCTTTTCCAATGCTGGCCTTATACGCTGTTCATAGCCTTGACGTATGTATAACACCCCCTGCCATTGGCTATAAAAAGGCTCAATCATGACCGGGGTATGCTTAAATTCCGGCTCGCCTGAAATGACATCCACTACTGGATTGACCACTTTTCCGATACGGGCATCAGAAGCAACTTGATCATTCCAGTGAATAGGTGCAAAAACCTGCCCACGGCGGATATTCTGGCTCAGCTGGGCACGCAGCACGCAGCTACCCCATTGAGATTTCACCTTAACTAACCCAGCGTCCTGGATGCCATATTTCAATGCATCTTGCGGATGAATTTCACAGTAGGGTTCTGCACGATGGCTGCTGAGATTGGCTGACAGCCCAGTGCGGCTCATGGTATGCCACTGGTCCCGAATCCTTCCGGTATTTAAAATCAAAGGAAACGCATGACAAGTTTGATGTACCGGATTGATTGCTATGGTAGCGATAAATTTTGCTTTGCCATTTACATGGCTGAACTGCGCTTGATCATAGAGACGTATCGCTGCAGGATTCGGTTGATCTCTGGACCAGACCGGCCATTGAACCGGTTGCAGTGCCGCATATTCATCAGGGGTTAAATCGGTTAAACCCTGCAGGTTAAAATAACGAAAATGTGGCTTTGTAGTGCGCTGAGCCAGATCCGAATTTTCCAGCGCTGATAACCGCGCATGTTCGAGAAAGATCTCATGGCTGCTACGATAGTCAAAATGCTGAAAACCTATACGTTGTGCCACCTGGCTGATGGCCCACCAATCGGGTTTTGCAGCATAAGGTGCTGGTAAAAAAGCCCGTTGTCTGGAAATACGGCGTTCTGAGTTGGTCACGGTCCCGTCTTTTTCACCCCATCCCAGCGCAGGCAAAAGTACATCAGCATATTGCGTGGTGTCAGTATTCAGGCAGATATCCGATACCACCACAAATTCACATTTTTCCAGTGCACGTTTGACCTGATCAGCATCAGGCAAACTCACCACAGGATTGGTGGCCATGATCCAGATGGCCTTTATTTTTCCGCTTTCTACCGCACGAAATAAATCGACGGCCTTCAAGCCGGGCTGCTGGGCAATATGCGGACTTTGCCAAAAATTCTGTACCAGTTGTTGGTGCGCTGGATTGTCCAGTTCCAGATGTGCTGCCAGCATATTCGCCAATCCACCGACTTCACGCCCCCCCATGGCATTTGGTTGCCCTGTCATGGAGAATGGTGCTGCACCAGGTTTGCCTATTTTGCCGGTCAGCAAATGACAGTTGATAATGCTATTGGCTTTGTCCACGCCTTGCGACGACTGATTAACCCCCATCGAAAATAGGGTCATCACTTTATCTACCTGGGCGAATTTCTCATAAAAACTTTGCAGTTTTTCTAGGGCAATACCCGTCCGTTCAGCCACCTCTATCAATACGGCTTCATCTTCACTGGCAAGCAAAGCCTGCTCTAAGCCTTGAGTATGGGTGTCAATAAAATCTTGATCGGCATATCCGTGTTTAAACAGATACTGCAATAGGCCATTAAACAGCCGGACATCTTGACCCGGCAAAATTGGCAGATGCAAATCGGCGGCTTCACAGGTATTGGTAAAGCGTGGGTCAATCACCACCACGAACAAATCACGTTCTGCTTTGGCCTGCATAATGCGCTGATAGAGTACCGGATGACACCACGCAGTATTCGATCCGACCAACACCACCATATCGGTCTGTTCAAAATCCTCATAACTGGCCGGAACAATATCCTCCCCAAAGGCACGTTTATGTGCTGCTACTGCCGAGGACATGCATAAACGTGAATTGGTATCAATATTGGCTGTGCCTAGATAACCTTTTATAAACTTGTTCACAACATAATAGTCTTCGGTCAGTAATTGCCCCGATACGTAAAAGGCAATACTGTCTCTTCCATACTGATCAATGCAGTGCCGAAATTGATCCGAAATCGTGGCAATTGCAGTTTCCCAATCGACAGGTTGGCGATGGGCTTGCCGTCCAAGCATGGGCTGCAATACACGCGTTTCCAGTCCTAGAGTATCTGCTAGATTGCTGCCTTTAATACATAATTTTCCGTAATTAGAAGGATGCTGCGCATCTCCCCGAACATTAATTTTTTCGCCCAAAGCTGTTTGAGTCACCTCTACGGTCACACCACAGCCCACGCCACAATAAGGACAGGTGGTATGTGTAGTTTTACTGGAATTTTCTGTGGAGCTATTGAGATCCACCATGGAAATACTGTTCATTTAAGCTCCTGATTTGGGATAAGGTTCTGCACATGGCAAAAGGTGACTAAAGCACCTATCCTGCATTTTTTAATGCGAAATCCCGGCCAAACAGCAACTTACTGCGGATATTGGCAATCGGCGTTTGATTGGCAATCAGCTCCGCATACCATGTACCATCTTCGGTATCGCCAAACAGTACGGCACCGATGACTTTGTCTTTCTGGATGATAATGCGTTTATAAATTTTCCGTTTTTCATCATTCAGGATAATGTCTTCATAATCTTCCTGCGGTTCAAAGTTCCCTGCGGAAAAGACATCACAGCCACTCACTTTTAATTGGGTCGGTACGGTCGGTGTTTTAAATGTCAGGCTGCCACGTTCGGCCAGATGTGATGCACAAATAAAGGCTTGCCCCCACAAGGGTTCAACCAGACCAAAAGTTTGGCTGCGGTGTTCAATACACTCTCCAACCGCATAAATGCTTGGATCAAAGCTTTGCATGATGTCATTGACCAGTACACCACGCTGACAGCGCAAGCCGGCACGTTGTGCCAGTTCAATATTCGGACGAATCCCCACAGCAAATACCACCAGATCAGCGTCCAGTAAGGTGCCGTCTTTCAGGCGCAGCTGGATGACATGACCATCTTGCCCAATCAGTTCTTCAGTATTGGCCTCAGTTAAGATTTGGATGCCTTTGGCTTCAATACTCTGTTTCAGCAAGTCACTTGCTCGTGCATCCAGTTGGCGATTCATAATGCGATCCAGCAAATGTACAACGGTCACATTCATTCCGCGCTGTTTCAAGCCATAAGCTGCTTCCAGTCCCAACAATCCCGCACCAATCACCACGGCATTTTTCTTGTGCTTGCAGTACTCCAGCATGATGTTGACATCATGAATATCACGGAAACTGATCACACCCTGCAGATCGCTACCCTTAATTGGTGGAATAAAGGGTTTGGAACCTGTCGCCAGAATTAAACGGTCATAAGCCACGACTTCACCATGTTTTGTGTAGACCTGCTTACGTGCACGGTCAATATTTACAGCAGGATCACCAGCGATAAAACGAATGCCTTTATCTGCATACCAGGCATGTGAATGCAGCATGATGTCATCCATGTGCTTTTCTCCGGAGAGTACTGGAGATAGCATGATACGGTTATAGTTCCCCCAAGGTTCCTCTCCAATGACAGTAATGTCATAACGATCGGGTACCATGTCCAGCAAGTCTTCCAGACAGCGCATGCCGGCCAGGCCATTGCCGATCAGCACCAGTTTCATTTTTTCGCTGGAAGTTCCAGGGTTGGTAATATACGTCTTCTGTGGAATTGGACTGATCAGCACCTTGCCATTTTCAATCTTGCTTGGAAACACCAGAAGTCTCTGGTCTTTATCTTCCAGACAGCGCCCTGTAGCCAAACTGAAATGCTGCTTATAAATCGGAGAAGCCACTACCCGTTCGCCCTGCAAATCTCCCAAAATACCGCGCGACATCACAAAGGCTTTGCTGAACGGATCTTGATTACTGAGTGCATAGACCCGTTTTTCATGACCTACCCGGAAAATCGCAATTTGCTGTCCTTGCAGCAGAGCGCCCACGCCAGTATTCGGTGTGATGTCCTCTAGGCTGCACACTTCAATCCAATCCAACTCGTTCATTTTTTTTAAAATTGTCATTTTCATTCTCCTTTATTTTTCAATCTGCTTAGGCTTCGGCCATAGCGATGCGCGTTGCATCACGTTCTACTTCAGTCTTTGGCCGGATTTGTCCGCGAACTTCAGCAAATTGAATATGCGGGTCTTGCTGCTGTTCAGCTTTAGCATTGATAAAGGTTTTAAAGCGCTTACGCACTTCTGGATCTTCCACCGCCGTACGCCATTCATCCTGATAGGTTCCCACTACATGGCTCATACGGCGTTCCAATTCAGCAGCTAGCCCCAGAGAATCATTCACCACGACATCTTTCAGATAATCCAGCCCACCTTCCATGTTGTCACGCCATACCGAGGTACGTTGCAAGCGGTCTGCCGTCTGGATATAGAACATAAAGAAGCGGTCGATATAACGGATCAAGGTGTGGGTATCGAGATCAGAAGCCAGTAATTCGGCATGGCGTGGTTTCATGCCGCCATTGCCACAAACATAAAGATTCCAGCCTTTTTCAGTGGCAATGACGCCGACGTCCTTACTTTGTGCTTCGGCACATTCACGGGTGCAACCTGATACGGCCATTTTCAGCTTATGGGGTGAACGCAGACCTTTGTAACGGTTTTCCAGGAAGATGGCCAAACCGACGGAATCATCTACTCCATAACGGCACCACGTGCTGCCGACACAGGATTTCACCGTACGCAGCGATTTACCATAAGCATGGCCGGATTCGAAACCGGCTTTGATGAGTTTTTCCCAGATTTCAGGCAACTGATGCACTTGCGCACCAAACATATCGACACGCTGACCACCAGTTAATTTGGTATACAAACCATATTCTTTTGCAATCTGACCAACCGCAATTAAGCCATCGGGTGTCACTTCACCACCGGCCATACGTGGTACGACTGAATACGAACCATCTTTTTGAATATTACCGAGATAATAGTCATTACTGTCTTGCAGTCCGGCATGACTTGGCTTCAATACGAAGTCATTCCAGCAGGAAGCCAAGATATTTGCCACCGTCGGTTTACAGATATCACAGCCCAAACCGTGGCCATGCTGCTGAATCAGATCATCAAAGGTTTTGATTTCATTCACACGTACCAGGTGATACAGCTCTTGGCGTGAATAGGCAAAGTGTTCGCATAGATGGTTATTCACCATAACACCTTGACGTTGTAGTTCAGCCTTCAACACCTGAGTCACTAACGGTGTACAGCCGCCACAAGCAGTTGCAGCTTTTGTGCATTTTTTTAGTGCGCCCAGCGAGGTTGAACCCTCCGCAATTGCACTGCAGAGATCTGCTTTAGAAACATTGTTACATGAACAGATAGTTGCACTGTCTGGCAGCAAATCAACCCCGCTTCCCCCAGTTTTTGCCGTGGATTGCGCATAACCCGGCATGATGAGACTTTCCGGATTTTCCGGCAGCGACAACCCATTCAGCATCATTTGCAGTAAGTCATTATATTCTTTGGCACATCCGACCAGCACTGCACCCAGCAATTTCGTTTTCTCAGCATTGACCACAATCTTTTTATAGATTTGCGCAGCTTCATCGGCATAGAAATAGCTCAGTGCATTCGGTGTCACGGCATGTGCATCTCCGACAGAAGCCACATCCACGCCCATCAGTTTCAGCTTGGTGCTCATATCTGCACCAGCAAACGGGCTGCATGCCTGTTCCATTACATGCTTGGCGGCAATCCGGGCCATGTCATAACCGGGGGCTACCAACCCGTAAATTTTGTTATTCCAAAGTGCACATTCACCAATGGCATAAATATCGGGGTTGGATGTTTGGCAATAATCATTAATCATGATTCCGCCGCGCTCCCCAATAGCAAGCCCGCTCTGACGCGCCAATTCATCCCGTGGACGGATACCCGCAGAGAATAGAATAATGTCCGTTTCCAGTTCCGAACCATCCGCAAACTTCATTACGTGAGTACTAGAAATTCCGGCTTCAATTGATGATGTTGCCTTTTGGGTATGAACACTCACTCCCAAATTCTCGATTTTTGCCCGTAAAACTTTACCGCCCAGATCATCAATTTGTACTGTCATAAGGCGCGGAGCAAATTCCACCACATGGGTGTCCAGATTCAAATCACACAGTGCCTTCGCCGCCTCCAAGCCGAGTAAGCCACCGCCAATGACCGCACCGGTTTTTGCAGTTAAGCTGGCAGCACGAATCGCATCCAGATCTTCAATGGTGCGGTAAACAAAGCAGTTCTCACGGTCATTGCCCGGAATAGGAGGAACAAAAGCGTATGAACCGGTTGCCAACACCAATTTATCAAAACTCAGAACATCTCCATGATGAGTGGTGACCGTTTTATGCAAGGGGTCAATCGCCACAGCTTTGGTGTCCAAGCGTAAATCGATGCCATACGCATCGGCAAAATCCGCACGGCACAAGGTCAAATCTTTGGCAGATTTTCCGCTGAAATATTCAGTCAAATGCACCCGGTCATACGCCAAACGTGATTCTTCGGCCAAAATGGTGATTTCCACTTCGTCACCGGCATGTTCCAAAACAGATTCGATAAATTTGTGGCCAACCATGCCATGACCGATCATAATAATTTTCATATGTTTTCTCCGGATTCTTACAATTTCTTAGATTTAATTTTGAGCTTCAGCCATGTTGCGTTCATGCACAGCTTGTTCAAATAAACGCTGTTCTTTTTCTTTATGCTCAACCGAGAAACGGATCATCAGGACACAGCTGGCAGCAATCACCACCAAACCGCCAAGCACCATTAAGGTCGTTTGAATGTCTAACATGCCCTTGAGTAAGAAACCTGCTGCTACAGCTCCGACATTACCACCTGCACCAATAATGCCTGCTACGCCGCCCAAAGCATCACGGTCAATAAAGGGCACCAAAGCATAGGTTGCACCACACGCCATATGGGTGAATAGAGCGAACACCGTCATAGTTAAAATCGCCAGCATCGCACTGTTCATTTGCGAGAACACGATCAGAAACAGACCTTCCATGAGAATCATGCTGAACAGTACCTTGGTACGGCCATCCAGACCTTTTTTCAGCGCGACTTTGTCTGAAACAATTCCGCCTAGCGCACGGGCAAACAGCGCCAGCAAACCAAAAATACCTGCAGCTAAACCCGCTTCTTTCAAACCGAAGCTAAAGTGTTCGACGTAGTACATCGCGACGATGTTATGAATAAAGATTTCGATGCCAAAACACGCTGCATAGGCACCAAAAAGAATCCAGACGCGATAGTTACGTGCCGCATGCATCAGAATAGCCATGCCGCCTTTTTTATCACTGCCGACCTGGATGCCTTGTGCACGTAATTCTTTAAAATTCCCTTGTGGGCAGTCTTGGGTCAGTTTCCAGTACATGACGCCTACGATCAGCATCAACACACCTGGAACAATCAAAGCAACTCTCCAGCCCATAGCCTGTTCAACACCAAACATAACCAAGGCGGAAAGTAGTAAAGGCATTATTGCTTGTGTTGCGCCACCACCTGCATTGCCCCATCCTGCTGAAGCTGCATTGGCAGTTCCGACCACATTAGAGGCAAACATGATGCTAGTGTGATATTGGGTGATCACAAAACTTGCACCGATTGCACCAATTAATAACCGGAAAAACAGGAAGGATTCATAACTGTTGGCAGCAGCTACGCCAAACACAGGAATACTGCCGATAATGAGCAAAGCCGTATAGGTTTTACGTGGGCCGTATTTATCACATAATGGACCAACAATCAGTCGAACCAAAATCGTGATGGCGACTGCAGCAATGTTGATATTGGCAATTTGATCTTTGGTTAAATCGAATTCACCGGCAATCACCGGCATTAACGGCGCACAGGCAAACCAGGCAAAGAAACAGACAAAAAAAGCCAGCCAACTCATATGGAAGGCTCTCATCGCTGCGCTGCTGAAGTTCAATAAACTTATTTTTGTCGCTTTTTTAGCATTGATATTGAAAGACATAGCCATCTCTCCAGAACTGAACCTATTGAGTGATCTGTCATACAGATTGCTGTAGAACAGACTCCATCAGAGCGGACGTCATTGGCCGTCTTACAAAATTATATGAGTCATCTTTGACTCAACTGAGATAATGCAAAGCCTGTGCCAAAGTAATATAAGTCGATCTAAGCTACTATTTTTATTTGTTTTAACGATGGGATTTTGAAGGATATCTAGCTTTTTTCCAGTTTGAGAAACTGAGAGATCAGGACAAATCTGAGTTGCGTGCGCTGTTGTAATACGCCGTGCCTTAACAAGGTGCAACCCTGAACATTCGGTATGCTTTTTCAGGATTCAAGAGCCGATGAAAATGTGCTGCTCGAATTTGGCATTTTAATTGCTTCTGATTGGAAACGACGTTTCTTTCAGGTTATTCCTGATGATAGTAGCCTTATGCCAAAACTCAAAATCGCACTGATTGATGATGATCAAGCACGTGCCAACCACATCAAAGCTTCGTTAATCCAGCATGATTTCGAGGTGGTGGCCTGTCTCATCTTTGATCATTTAAACCTGCTGCGTCTGGAGCAGTTACAGGCGGACATCATTTTACTGGACATGGATCACCCACAGCGTGACCTGATTGAAAGTTGTGTCAGCCAGTTTAATCTTCCCACCGTTTTGTTCACCAAAAACAGCCAGAAAGACATGATCAAAAATGCCATAGAGGCAGGTGTCACTGCCTATATTGTGGATGGCATTGATCCCAGCAGGCTTGAAAGTATTCTGCACATTTCCATTGAGCAATTTAAAAAACATAAAAAATTGCTCTCGGACCTTGAAAGCGCCAAAAATAAATTGGCGGATCGAAAAGATATCGAAAAAGCCAAAGCCTTAATGATGCAATTACATGGCCTGACTGAAGATCAGGCCTTCCAGCTGCTACGTAAAAATGCCATGAGCCACCGCATGACCATTGGAGAAATGGCTCGCCGTTTACTGGATGCACAACAACTTTTACAGAACCATTTGAAGGATTAAACGATGTATGATTTAGAAAAAACACAAATCCAGATCGGTTATCTTCCTTTACTGGATACTGTAGCAATTCTTTGGGCGAAACAGCGTGGGTTTTTTGCAGAACTAGGTTTGGATGTCAGCCTGGTACAAGAAGCATCCTGGGCCAGCCTGCGAGACCGGCTGGCTTTTGGTTTTATCGATGCCGCACACTGCCTATCTGCAATGCTCCCTGCCGCTGCATTAGGTGAAGATCCGCTGGGTATTCCCTTACAAACCGCACTGATTTTAAGTTATAACAGGGCATTCATCAGTCTGCATCAGGAGTTATGCTATGAACTCGGGATTACTGCAGATGATAGCGCACAAGCATCGGCAGAAAAAATCGTGGCAGCCCTACGGCAACAACGCTCCATTCACTTGGCACATGTCTTTAAGCAATCCATTCATCATTACTGCTTAAGAGAATGGTTAGCCCTTGCTAACCCAAAGGTAGCACGAGAAATTCAACTGTTAACCCTTCCTCCAGCTTATATGGTAGAAGCCTTAACAAAACATCATATTAATGGTTGTTGTGTTGGAGAACCCTGGAATACTCAAGGGGAAATGTTAAGTATTAGTCAAATCGTCGCTTCGAGTCAGGAGATTATGCCTAAAGTGGCAGATAAAGTTCTGGCAGTGACTGCCGATTGGGCAATGCAACATCCAAACACTCATCAGGCAATGATTATCGCCATTCAGAAAGCACAGCAAGAGTTAAAAAATCTGGAAAATTACACGGCAGTTTGGCAAATGCTGACTGATTTCAATATCATTCAGTTTCAATCTCTGGTCACACTGCATAGCCAGAGGTTTCATGCCATTGAACAAATGATTCGCAATTTGGTGGAGGGCTCTTCACAACCGAAGGTAAAAGATTTTGAGTGGTTGATTTCACAAATGGCCAAATGGGATCAAATAAAAATTGATGAAAACTTAAAAGCAAAAATCATACGCTCATGTATTTTAAATTAGCCAATAACTTAGAACGTATAGGGTCAGAAATCTTTATCTTTTCACCAGACTGAATTAAAAATAAGGATGTATTATGGTAAAAAATCTGATTGATATTTAAATGAATCAATCAAAGGGATATATTGGCTCTGATTTAAATTATCATTTAATCAATAACATAGCTTTATTTAATTATGTGACATCAACACCTAGCTTTAAAGCAACGTGAAATGGAAACTAGTATTTTAGAGGTGCTTATGCTTATTTCTGACATGGAAATACCCCATCTTGCCGTACTAAAAAACGTTCTAGATCAAGATATTCCAGAATAAAAAGCGAGTCATACTGACTCGCTTTTTTAACCTAAATGCTGAATAAAGCTTCATTCTATTCAGATTGCAGGAATGTAAACGTTTCCTTCCATTAACACCCGTGCACTACGGCTCATAATGGCTTTTTTGACTATCCATTGGCCATTACTCAATTCAGCCTGAGCACCGACACGTAATGTTCCCGAAGGATGTCCAAAACGCACAGCTTCACGCTCTCCACCACCGGCAGCCAAGTTCACCAAAGTCCCTGGAATCGCTGCAGCTGTACCAATGGCGACTGCGGCTGTCCCCATCATGGCATGGTGCAGTTTACCCATCGATAATGCACGTACCAGCAAGTCAACATCACTGTCTTTAACTGTCTTGCCACTCGATGCCGAATAGGTTTTTGGCTTAGACACAAAGGCAATTTTTGGCGTATGCTGGCGTGCCGCTGCTTCCGAAATATCCTGAATCAAACCCATCTGTACGGCGCCATAGGCACGGATTTTTTCAAAACGTGCCAAAGCCGCTGCATCATTATTGATATGGTCTTGCAGTTCAGTGCCTTCATAGCCTAGATCTTCCGCATTCAGGAAAATGGTTGGGATACCGGCATTAATAAAAGTTGCCTGAAAACTCCCAATCTCCGGTACCTTAAGCTGATCGACCACATTTCCGGTTGGGAACATGGCACCACCGTCTTCCCCATCATCAGCCGGATCTAAAAACTCGATCTGAACTTCAGCTGCAGGAAAAGTTACCCCATCCAGCTCAAAATCACCAATTTCTTGAACTTGACCATTGCTCATCGGAACATGCGCAATAATGGTTTTTTGAATGTTTTTTTGCCAGATCCTCACAGTACAAATACCATTTTCTGGAATCCGATCTGCATCAACCAAACCATTTGAAATGGCAAAGGATCCAACAGCTGCGGTTAAATTGCCGCAGTTGCCACTCCAGTCCACAAAAGGCTGATCAATTGCAACCTGACCAAACAAATAGTCAACATCATGTTCCGGCTGATTGCTTTTAGCCAGAATGACGGTTTTGCTGGTACTGGATGTGGCACCGCCCATACCATCAATTTGTTTTCCATAAGGATCTGGACTGCCCATCACACGCAGCAAGATTTGATCTCTTGCTGAACCTGCGACTTGGGCTTGCTCCGGCAAATCATCCAGTTTAAAGAACACGCCTTTACTGGTTCCACCACGCATGTAGGTTGCAGGAATTTTTACTTGTGGTTCATAAGACATTCAGTATTGTCCTCAAAATGATTTTGCTCATTCATTACTACAGATTTCTTAGCTCGCTTTCGCGGCCAAAAAGTCCTGAGCAAAACGTTGTAATACCCCACCAGCTTCATAGACAGACACTTCTTCTTCAGTGTCCAGACGGCAAGTCACAGGCACTTCAAGGATTTCTTCTTTGCCTTCAGCCGTTGCACGTTCAATCACCAGAACCAGGTCAGAACGTGGTGCAATATTGCCGATCACGCTATACAGCTCGGTACCATCCAGTTTTAAGGTATTACGGTTGACACCCGGTTTAAACTCCAGCGGCAACACGCCCATACCAACCAGATTGGTGCGGTGAATACGCTCAAAGCCTTCCGCTACAATCGCTTCTACACCTGCTAAACGTACACCTTTCGCCGCCCAGTCACGGCTTGAGCCTTGGCCATAATCCGCACCGGCAATAATAATCAGCGGCTGTTTGCGGTTCATGTAGGTTTCAATCGCTTCCCACATACGCATCACTTCACCTTCTGGCTCCACACGCGCTTTTGAACCTTGCTTAACCGTACCGTCAGAACGGCGAACCATTTCGTTAAACAGTTTCGGGTTGGCAAAAGTGGCACGTTGCGCAGTCAAGTGGTCACCACGGTGCGTTGCGTAGGAGTTGAAGTCTTCTTCAGGCACGCCCATTTTGTGCAAGTATTCACCCGCTGCAGAGTCCATCAAAATCGCATTGGACGGCGACAAGTGGTCGGTGGTGATATTGTCACCCAAAATCGCCAGAGGACGCATATTGCTTAAGGTGCGAGGTGCTGCCAAAGCCCCTTCCCAATATGGCGGACGGCGAATATAGGTACTTTGCGGACGCCAGTGATACAGTGGACTTTCAGCTTGTTCCACTTCGCCCAAATCAAACATTGGAATGTAAACTTTACGGAACTGTTCAGGCTTCACGGCTTCTTTAACTAAAGCATCAATTTCTGCATCAGATGGCCAGATATCTTTGAGATAAATCGGGTTGCCGTCTTTATCGTGGCCTAAGGCATCTTTCTCAATGTCGAAACGGATAGTTCCGGCAATCGCATAGGCTACAACCAACGGTGGAGATGCCAAGAATGCCTGTTTTGCGTATGGATGGATACGGCCATCGAAGTTACGGTTACCGGAAAGTACCGCCGTCGCGTATAAATCACGGTCGATGATTTCTTGCTGAATCTTCGGATCCAAAGCACCCGACATCCCGTTACAGGTGGTGCAGGCATAAGCCACGATACCAAAGCCCAGTTTTTCTAAATCATGCAATACGCCGGCTTCTTCCAAATACAACGCAGCAGCTTTTGAACCGGGTGCAAATGATGATTTCACCCAAGGTTTACGGGTTAAACCCAGTTCATTCGCCTTACGTGCCAATAAACCTGCTGCTACGGTGTTACGTGGGTTCGAAGTGTTGGTACAAGAAGTAATCGCCGCGATGATGATGGCACCATCTGGCATTAAACCATCGGTACGCTGCTCAACAACACCTGCAATGCCTTTCGCTTTCAGGTCACTTGTTGATACACGTGCATGCGGGTTTGATGGACCAGCAATGTTGCGGGTCACAGTGGACAAGTCAAAACGAAGTACACGTGGATACTCCGCTTTGCTCATATCGGATGCCCAAAGACCAATTTCTTTGGCATATTGTTCCACCAGTGCCACTTGGGCATCTTCACGGCCTGTTAGGCGCAGGTAATCAAGGGTGTTATGGTCGATGTAGAACATCGCAGCCGTTGCACCATACTCCGGTGTCATGTTCGAGATGGTTGCACGGTCACCGACCGACATAGAGTCTGCACCTTCACCGAAGAACTCAAGATATGCGCCCACCACACGTTCTTTACGCAAGAATTCAGTTAACGCCAGTACAATATCCGTTGCAGTAATGCCGGCTTGACGCTGCCCGACCAGCTCTACGCCAATAATGTCGGGTAAACGCATCCAGGAGGCACGGCCCAACATCACATTTTCGGCTTCCAGACCACCTACACCGACAGAAATGACGCCTAAAGCATCGGTATGTGGAGTGTGTGAGTCTGTCCCCACACACGTGTCTGGGAAGGCGACCCCATCACGCACCTGAATCACCGGAGACATTTTTTCCAGGTTAATCTGATGCATGATGCCGTTTCCGGCTGGAATCACATCGACATTTTTAAAGGCAGTTTTGGTCCATTCAATAAAGTGGAAGCGGTCTTCATTACGACGGTCTTCAACTGCACGGTTTTTTTCAAAAGCATCCGGATCAAAGCCACCGTATTCCACGGCCAAAGAGTGATCGACAATCAGCTGGGTTGGCACCACAGGATTGACTTGAGAAGGGTCACCACCCTTTTCAGCAATCGCATCACGCAAACCAGCCAGATCAACCAAAGCGGTTTGACCTAAAATATCGTGACATACGACACGGGCTGGATACCACGGAAAGTCCATGTCCTGACGGCGTTCAATGAGCTGTTTTAAATATTCAGTCAGATTTCCTGCATCGGCACGGCGTACCAATTGCTCGGCCAAGACTTTAGATGTGTATGGCAGCTTTTCGTATGCACCAGGCTGAATATCTTCCACGGCTTGACGCACGTCATAATATTCCAGCTGAGTGCCTGCTAATGGTTTACGGTATTGGGTATTCATTAACCACGCTCCGCCAATGGTTTAAATTCAAGGTTTTCAGGACCGGTGTAGTTCGCGCTTGGACGAATGATTTTGCCATCTTGACGCTGTTCAATGACGTGCGCTGACCATCCTGCGGTACGTGCAATCACGAACAATGGCGTAAACATGGCTGTTGGAACGCCCATCAAGTGGTAGCTCACTGCACTGAACCAATCAAGGTTCGGGAACATGTTCTTCACTTCTTTCATCACTGCTTCTAAACGCTCAGCGATTAAGTACATTTTTGTGTTCTCTTGTGCATTCGCCAAGTCACGTGCCACTTTCTTGATCACTTCATTACGTGGATCTGCAATGGTATAGACCGGGTGACCAAAGCCAATCACCACTTCTTTATTTTCGACACGTTTGCGAATGTCAGCTTCAGCCTCATCGGCATTGTCATAACGTTGTTGAATCACAAAGGCAACTTCGTTAGCACCACCGTGTTTAGGTCCACGAAGTGCACCAATACCACCGGTAATGGCTGAGTACATGTCCGAACCTGTACCTGCCACCACACGTGAGGTAAAGGTAGAAGCGTTAAATTCATGCTCAGCATACAAAATTAATGAAGTATGCATGGCTTGAACCCATTCTTCAGATGGCGCTTCACCATGCAGTAAATGCAAGAAATGCGCTGCGATGGATTCATCGTCGGTTTCAACTTCAATACGGCGGCCGTTGTTGCTGAAGTGATACCAGTACAGCAGCATTGAGCCTAAGCTCGCCATCAATTTATCCGCAATGTCTTTTGCACCAGCTTCGTTGTGATCTTCATGTTCTGGCGTTAAGCAGCCTAAAACAGAAACCCCGGTACGCATCACATCCATCGGGTGTGCAGAAGGCGGTAACTGCTCTAGTGCAGTTTTCAGTGCTGCTGGTAAACCGCGGAGTGCTTTTAATTTGGCTTTATAAGCTTTGAGTTCTGCTTTATTCGGTAATTTACCATGGACCAGCAAGTGAGCCACTTCTTCAAACTCGCTGCCGATGGCAAGATCAAGAATGTCATAACCACGGTAGTGCAAGTCGTTACCGCTACGGCCTACGGTACACAATGCGGTATTGCCTGCTACTTGTCCACTCAATGCAACTGATTTTTTTGGCTTGAAGCCTGTTGTTGTTTCATTTGTGCTCATAAGATTGTCCTTTCCTATTGATTTAAATTATTTAGGGAACACGGCGGCCTTCGCCGTGTTGACGTATTATTTCTTTTTGGCAAATGCATTGTCTAAATAGTCTTCAAACGCATAGTAGTTGATGCGTTCATATAACTCTTTACGCGTTTGCATCATATCGATCACATTTTTTTGTGTGCCTTCTTTGCGCAAGGTTTCATACACTGTTTCTGCAGCTTTGTTCATCGCACGGAAAGCAGACAGTGGGTAAAGCGCGAGGCTGACATCAGCAGAGGCCAATTCTTCAGTGGTAAAGAGTGGCGTAGAACCGAACTCGGTGATATTCGCCAGAATTGGAACGCCAGTGGTCTGAGCAAACTGCTTATACATTGCAAGCTCGGTGATGGCTTCCGGGAAGAGCATGTCTGCACCGGCTTCAATATAGGCGCCAGCACGGTCAATCGCGGCCTGCAAGCCTTCAACCGCCAAGGCATCGGTACGTGCCATAATCACAAAGCTGTCGTCAGTACGGGCATCTACTGCGGCTTTAATACGATCGACCATTTCTTCTTGAGTCACAATGGCTTTGTTTGGACGGTGGCCGCAACGTTTGGCACCGACCTGATCTTCAATATGCATGGCGCCTGCACCAAACTTGATTAAAGATTTCACGGTACGTGCGATGTTAAATGCTGAAGCACCAAAACCCGTGTCAGCATCAACCAATAATGGAAGATCACATACATCAGTAATACGGCGTACATCGGTCAACACATCATCCAGGTTACTGATCCCTAAATCCGGTAAACCTAAAGAACCCGCTGCTACACCACCACCGGATAAGTAAATCGCTTTGTAACCAGCACGTTTGGCTAAAAGTGCATGATTGGCATTGATGGTTCCAACCACTTGTAATGGTTTTTCCTGGGCCACGGCATCGCGAAATAGCTGACCTGCGGATTGATTAGACATTGTTTATTCTCCTTGTGCTTGTAGCAGAGCCTGCTCAATAATTTTGTAAGACGCATTGATATGTCGAAGCATTAGCAGTTCGGCGAGTTCACCATCACCTTCTGCAATTGCATCCAAGATACGAATATGTTCATCGAACGCTTTATGCGGACGATCTGGTGTGTTGGAAAACTGAATTCGGTACATACGGATGAGGTGATACAACTCATCACACAGCATTTTTTCTAAGGTTTTATTGCCACTGCTTTTGATAATGCAGTAATGAAAGTCGTCTTGGCCTTCTTGCAGGTAATAGCCCTTGCCTGCTTTAAAATTTTCATCTTCCGCATGCACACGCAAGACATCACGCAGCGCCAGAATCTGCTTTTTATCAATATGCTGTGCAGCAAGCTTGCAGGCTAGACCCTCCAAGGAAGCACGAATCTGATATAGCTCTTTAAACTGTTGCAATGACAGTGAAACCACACGTGCACCCACATGAGCCGTCCGATCAACCAGCTTTTGTCCTTCCAGACGGTGGATCGCTTCACGTAACGGGCCTCGGCTAATGCCATAGGTTCGCGCTAGCTCAGGTTCAGATATTTTGCTTCCTGCCGGAATTTGACCTAAAACGATGGCTGTCTGTATTTGTTTGAATACATGGTCGGTTAGCGTTCTACCCTGACTTTCAGACAGCTCTGTTTTAAAGCTCACATCTTGCATATTGTTGACAATCTTTGATGGTTTATCGATTTTATAGCCATATTCCGGCATTAAATCAATTTTATTGTTAACAATAATAAATAGTCTTTAGTCTAATATTTGTAATTATTTTTTATATTCAATAACTTAGTTATTAAAAACTGAAGACTGAAATAAGCAGTTAGAGTTCATACGCTTTTTCATTAAAAAATGCTGTAAAAAGAAAATCCGCCAAGTGCAAACTTTTTTCCCATACAGATCAACAGGTAAGGATTTAGATAGAGAGATGAAGTTTAGGAAAGCATTCCCTCTTTTAATTGAGTTAAAATCATTCATCTGATTTGCAATTCTTTTTATTACCACTCGTGAATCTTCAGCAAAAATTAAATCGACCTTTGCAGTTTATCCAGACAGCTTTAGCCTTAATGTGGATTTATCAGGGGCTTGTTCCCAAACTGTTACTACGTTCGCCTTCTGAACTTCAAATCTGGCAATTCGTTGGTTTTGATTTAGCGAGCGCGCAAATTGGAGTCATGGTGTCTGGCGTATTGGAAATTTTATTTGGCTGTGTATTCTTGATGTGGAGGAAAGCGATTCTTCCACATCAGCTTAATATTCTCGGGTTGGGCACCCTCTTGTTGTTGGTGATGGTTGTGGATCCCTTACAGTTAACCAATGCTTTCAACCCGGTCATCATGAATGTTGCCATGATGGTGTTGTCAATCGTGGCGATCCAGCTTTTACAAAGAATTAAAAATCGCCATTCAGCTTAAGATTTTCAAAAAGTTCACAATAAAATTATGAAATTACTTATTCAATCTTTGTTTATAGAACCGCACATGCAAAGAGAATTTGGGAAATGCTGAGTTTTTATGGCAATTCACTAAATAAATCAAAAATGACTTTTCTCAGCCACTGGTTACTGCTTTGGTGATGGCAAGAGGTATGCCAATACTGACGAACCGGATAGGTTGGGAAATCTAACGGTGCCTGTAATATTTTCAGATTACCCCGTGAAAGTAAAACCTCACTGAGATAATAAGGAATTGTTGCAATCGCATCGGTTTCTTGTACCACCAGACCGACGCCGAGATAACTCGGTAAAGTCATCAGGATATTACGTTTCAGTCCCCTTTTGATCAGTTCATTTTCAATATGGTAATGACCGATACTGGTATCCACATCGACATGAGACTCTTGAATGTAGGTTTCAATATCCAGATATTCGGACTGAATCCGCGGATGATCCTTACGGCTAATCACGACATAATATTGAGAAAAGAGTTGCTGCTGGTAAAAACCCTGCTCGAATTCAGGTAAAAATCCCACCGCCAGATCAATCTCACCATTTGACATCTGATAGCTGGTTTCCCGGCTGATCGGACGCACTTTCAAACGAATAGACGGCGCATGCTGTTTGAGGTATTTGGTAAGCTTCGGTAGTAAAACCAGATGCGAAACATCGGTCATCGCGATGGTAAACAGCTGCTCTGAATGACTCGGATCAAAATCCACCTTGAAATTATTGACGATTTCCAGTTTACCAATGATCTCACTGATGGGTGAAAACAACTGTTTGGCCAACTCAGTAGGCACCATTTCATTGCCGACCCGCAAAAACAGCGGGTCATTAAAATGCGTTCTGATTTTATTTAGACAGTTACTCACCGCCGGCTGACTCATCCCCAAAGTTTCAGCCGCTGCCGAGACATTCTTATATTTGTAAATATAATAAAAAATCTCAAGGAGTTTACTGTCTAGTTTAAACATCGCAATCATTCCCTAATTACAATATGTTTGATGCAAAGTTCACGATACAAGCCAAGATAATGGGCTTGTATCCATAAGAATGTTGGGTCAAGGCCAAGGAATGAACTGGTCTTTCTAACTCCTCTTATTTAAACATAATTCCATTGTTTATGGAGCAAGTTTCAAGCGTTGATTGCGGTAATCTGGCTATTTCCAGTATTTCAGTTTCGAGGTTTGGCCAATCCCGACATTGAAACTGTTGGTGGGATCAAGTTTCTGGTAATGCTGCTTGAGCGCGGGTTTAGCCACATATAAATGTCCTACATTATGCTCAGCCGGATATTCTGCACCCCGATCATCCAGCAAATGCCACATCTGATGTTCCATTTCCAAAGGGTCTACCCCTTTTTTCACGATATAGTCTTGATGGAACACATGACAGAGGAAATGACCATAATACAGTTTGTGAATGATCTGCTGGTTCATCTCAGGCGGTAGACACTCCACCCACTGGCGGTCATTACGGCGTAGCGCAATGTCCAAAGCCACGATATCTTCCACTTCACCGCGGTGGGTATCACGATAACGAATCGCTGCGCCAGCCACCGCAAAGCGGTGCAAAAAGGCCTTGCGTCCTTCATCTTCACTGCACAGGAAGTGTTGACCCGTCGGATGCTGCTTAAAATAACTCGCCAAGAACTGATTCACCTGCTCAACATCCTGATGTTCGATTCGCAGAATAAGGTGATGCTCATATAAATCCCGAAATTCATTCATGCGTTTCGGTAAATGGTTCGGTAGCAGTTTGGTGACAATTTGCAGAAGCTTGTCAGACAGGCCTTTCATGCCAAATTTTTCCAGGTAACCATCGACCTTGTCTTTCATGGCAAAGGCCGCGGGAACCCGTGCCGTACCGAATTTTTCAATAAACATGAAGGTGTCTTTGCCATATTCGGCACCAATGTCATAGGCTACACGATGGATATACTCTCCAGCGATCGGCAATCGTGGTAAATCGGCGAGCAAAAAACGGCGGATTTCAGTGAGATCATCCTGCGCGTTGGTACCAATGTAAAAGACCTGGCTCGGGATTTTTTCAAAAGTATCCAGACGCACGGCAAAGACACAGATTTTTCCAGCGGAACCGGATGCTTCATACAGACGTGATGGATCAGCATTAAAGCGGGCGGGTGTGTTGGCATCGACCTGTTTTACATCCTGGGCATAACGCTGATCGGATGCACAACAGTTGTGGTCAAAGCGGATATCCGTCGCCTGATACTGCTGCTGCTCCAATCTGGATAGAATCTCTTCTGGCGAATTGCCCAAATCAATACCGAGATGGTTGACCAGTTCAAGCTGTCCTTGATCATTCACCCGTGCATACAGTGCCAGTTCGGTATAGGCGGGACCACGACGGACCAGAGCGCCACCCGAGTTGTTGCACACGCCACCCAATACTGAAGCGCCGATACAGGATGAACCAATCACCGAATGCGGTTCACGCTGATACGGCGCCAGCTGTTTTTCCAGAGTATCGAGTGTTGCACCGGGCAAGCAGATCACCTGTCTGGCCTCATCAATCAGTTGAATGCCTGCCAACCGGCGTGTACTGATTAAAATCACCGGACGGTCGTAATCCTCCCCATACGGTGTTGAGCCACCGGTGAGGCCGGTATTGGCAGCCTGCATAATCACGATACAGTCCGCATCAACCGCCACCTGCAAGACCTGCCATTGTTCAAGTAAAGAACCCGGTGCAACCACGGCCAGTACCTTGCCTTCACCAAAACGACGTCCCTGACGGTACAGGCGTGTATCGGCATCCTCCGTCAGGACATGGGTTTTACCCACAATCTCTGTTAGCTGTTTTAAAACTTTTTGCTCATCAAATGCAGCGGGCGTTTGAGAATAGTCCTGCATGGCACTTCACTCCTAGTCTCGCAATTCACGATCAAGCTTGACCAGACAGTCGGAAGTAATGTCTGCAATGGTTTTCGCGCCGGTCAGGGTCATGGCCACACGCATTTCCTTATCGATCAGGTTCAGCAAGTTACTCACACCCTCACCACCCGCAGCACCCAAGGCATAGACAAAAGCGCGTCCCAGCATACAGGTGTCTGCACCCATCGCCAGCATACGCACCACGTCCAGACCATTACGGATACCGGAATCCACCAGAATTTTCAGATCACCTTTCACCGCATCGGCAATCGGGGGCAAGGCACGTGTCGTCGAAAGCACCCCATCCAGCTGACGACCGCCGTGATTGGAGACCACAATGCCATCGGCACCAAAACGTACTGCATCTTTGGCATCTTCAGGATCCAAAATACCTTTGATGACCATCGGGCCATCCCAGAATTCACGGATCCATTCCAGATCTTTCCATGAAATGGAGGGGTCAAAGTTGCTTCCCAACCAGCCAATATAATCTTCCAGCCCGGTCGGTTTACCCAGATATTTCGAGATATTGCCCAAGTCATGTGGACGCCCCATCAGCCCGACATTCCAGGCCCAGTGCGGGTGCATGCAGGACTGTAAATAACGGCGCATGGCGGCATTTGGACCACTCATGCCGGAATGGGCATCGCGGTAACGTGCACCCGGCACCGGCATATCCACGGTAAACACCAGGGTTGAACAACCCGCAGCTTTAGCACGCTCAAGGGCATTTTTCATAAAGCCGCGATCACGCAATACGTAGAGCTGAAACCACATCGGACGTTGAATAGCCGGCGCGACTTCTTCAATCGGGCAGACTGAAACCGTCGATAAAGTAAATGGAATACCTTTCTTGTCGGCAGCCACGGCAGCCTGTACCTCGCCACGGCGGGCATACATGCCGGTCAAACCGACCGGCGAAAGTGCGACCGGCATCGACAGAGTTTCATCAAATAACTTGGTTTCCAGACTTAATTCAGACATGTCATTGAGCACACGCTGTCTTAACGCGATTTTGGATAGATCTTCTACATTACGCTTCAGGGTATATTCGGCATAAGCACCGCCATCGATATAGTGAAACAAGAATGGGGGTAAACGGCGTTTTGCCGCTTCGCGATAGTCATTCGCAGAAGAAATAATCATGCTTATATCCTGTTTAATCGACTCGCACGCTGACGACGGGCATCTTCCTCATCAATCATACGTACTTGTTGAACGACAAATTCAATATGACCACAAACGGCTGCACGTGCCGCCTCCGGGTCCTGCTGTTCAATCGCCTCCATCACCTGCTGGTGCTGGTCACGCAATTGATCATAACGGTGTGCTTCCGAGTAGACTTTGCGTCGACCGAGAACCACGTTGTATTGCAACAGATCAAACAGCCCGCGCATCATCTGGATCAGCACCAGATTGTGCGAAGCCTCGGCAATCGCCAGATGAAATTTGGCATCGGCAATCGCGGCCTGATCATCATCACCCATCGACTGAAAATGCGAGATCTGTTGATAATAATGACGAATCTTGCTCACATCCTCCGGTGTCGCGCGTTGCGCGGCATACCAGGCAGTTCCACCTTCCAGAATGATACGGGCTTCCTGTACATCAAAACGGTAGGCTGGATCTTCATCAATCAGGTTGCTCAGCGGCTGTACAATCTGATGCTGCGACCAGTTGGTCGGCAATTGCTGTAAATAAGTTCCCGCTCCAACTTTACTGACCAGCATGCCCTGACTGGTCAATTGTTGAATGGCCTCACGTAAAGAAGAGCGGGAAACACCGAGTTGTTCAGCGAGTTTGCGTTCGGCAGGCAAACGGTCTCCGACCTGCATATTGCTTTGTTCAATTAACATGCGAAGGTTTTGTACTACTTTGTCGGAAACTTTCATCCTGCCGTCCTCAATTGCGTGTTATGGAATCATCCACGGGAACACATAAGCCTGTAAGGTAATCATAATACCCATCATAATCGTGAACGTTATACTGTGTTTAACAGTGAAACGGAACAGATCAGATTCTTTACCCACCAGACCCACCGCCGCACAGGCAATCGCAATTGACTGTGGAGAAATCATCTTGCCGGTGACACCACCACTGGTATTGGCTGCCACCAGAAGTACCTCCGGCACCCCAATCTGCTGAGCCGTGGTGGCTTGTAACGCGGCAAACAAGGCATTCGCGGATGTATCCGATCCGGTCAGGAATACCCCGATCCAGCCCAGAAATGGCGAGAAGAAGGTAAAAGCATCGCCAGTATGTGCCAAGGCTAGCGCCAAGGTCGCCGACATGCCTGAATAGTTTGCGATAAAGGCAAAAGCCAATACCATGCCGATGGAATAAATCGGGGTTTTTAACTCATTCAGGGTTTCACCGAAGGTTTTCACCGCCTCAAGCGGCTTCATTTTCAGGAAAATAATGGTGATGATCGCCGCAATAATGATCGCCGTACCGGTGGCAGAGAACCAGTCAAACTTATAGATCGCGTCATAATCTTTCACTTGTGGCACGACCGGTGGCATTTTCTGAACCAGTTGATGCAGATAAGGCACCTTGATCGCAATCACCATGTCATGCAGTGCTCCATCTTTGGCGAATAGATCTTTAAACGGCTTGATACTCCAGATGGTGACCATCACGGTTAAGATCATGAATGGAGACCAGGCTTTGGCAATTTGAGCCAAGCTATATTTGGTCTGCTTTTGCGCTGCAAGGTTGGCATCGACATTGGCATCTTGATCACTGAAGCGGAAGATGTGTTTTGGCTGCCAGAATTTAAACAGGATGGTTAAGCTCACTAGTGAAGCAATCGCGGCAGTAATATCTGGTAGTTCAGGCCCTACAAAGTTAGAGGTGAGATATTGTGCAATCGCGAAAGCACCACCACCGACCAGCACCGCAGGCCAGGTTTCTTTCACCCCACGCCAGCCATCCATGATCGCCATAATCCAGAACAAGACAATTGGCACCATAAACGGTAACTGACGGCCGACCATCTGGCTGATTTCCATGGTCTCCACACCGGACACCTGCCCCGCCACAATAATCGGAATCCCCATGGCACCAAAGGCCACCGGTGCGGTATTCACAATCAGGCATAGACCTGCTGCATACAGCGGTTTAAAGCCTAAACCAACCAACAATGCGGCGGTAATCGCCACCGGTGCACCAAAACCCGCCGCGCCTTCCAAAAATGTTCCGAAAGCAAAACCCACCAACAGCATTTGCAAACGTTGGTCTTCGGTAATCGATAAAATCGAGGAACGGATAATGTCAAACTGTCCGGTTTTTACCGAAATCTTGTAGAGAAATACCGCACCGATAATGATCCAGGCGATTGGCCATAGCCCATAAAAGAAGCCATAGATCAGGGAAGCAAAGGCCATCATGGATGGCATCTGGTAAGCAAAGAGTGAAACCAGTAAGGCCAGTACCACGGTAATCGTCCCTGCCACGCTGCCTTTTAAGCGAAAAACGGCCAGCGCCAGAAAGAAAAAGATAATCGGAATCAGGGCGACCAAACTGGAAATCCAGATATTGCCCATCGGATCATAAATCTGCTGCCAATGTTGAAGCATTGTCATCTCCTTGAAATGCTCACTAAGACGTTGATAGTGGTCTGCGCCTTCATAGAAATCGCAATTTTGGTCAGACCAATATAAGTTTTAATTTGAATTAAACTTGTTAAAAACGTTTTTATAGTAGGATTAGCCAAATAAAAGATCAATATTGGTCTGATTAATTTATTATTGGTCGTACCAATTATCAAGAAATTACTCATATAAAATCTTGCAGCAGTCGAAAAACCTTGAAAATTAATTCTTGTTTTTATTTGTTTTTTTCGCTGATCAATCTTCATAGATCGATAAACTACAACTTTAGTCGAATAAACCTCAGTATTCGATCTTTTCAGATCAACCTTTGTGAAATTAAGTCCTAAACATTCCTTCTAGCAATTGTGCTTATGTGAGTGAATTCTCATTTCGAGTGACTGGTTTTCTTCTTTTTATTTGAGTTTCATAAGCCGATCTGGATTTCAGCGTATACTTGGCACCCCCACAAATCGTGCCTTTGAATGGCACACTATCCTTTGTGGCTTCGACTGTTCGTTTGCTTGAGAATTACTATGCTCATCCGTTTTGCACTTAAACTCAGCCTGGCTACGCTGATTTGTCTCTCCGCTGAACTATTTGCAAATACGACGGTCAATCAGGCAACACTCAGCAGTTATGACTATGACAATGAGATTTTCCATCCGGTTCGGGCGCAAAATGGCATGGTGGCCTCCGAACATGCTATTGCCAGCCAGGTCGGTCTGGACATTCTGAAACGCGGTGGCAATGCAGTCGATGCCGCCGTTGCCGTTGGATTTGCCCTGGCAGTGGTCTTACCGCATGCCGGTAATCTGGGCGGTGGCGGTTTTCTGGTGCTGCATGATAGCCAGTCGGGTCAAAATATTGCGCTGGATTTTCGTGAAATGGCTCCGCGTCATGCGTCACGGAATATGTTTCTCGATGAAAATGGCAACATTATTGCCGGAAAATCGCTGTATTCACATGATGCCATTGGTGTACCTGGTACAGTCGCGGGTCTGGAATATGCCCTGAAAAAATGGGGCAGCCTGCCCCTCTCGGAAGTGATCGCCCCCGCAATTCAACTGGCAGAACATGGCATTCCGGTCAGCCATTCTTTGGCCAAAATGCTGAATGCAGCTCAAGAGAAATTAGGCAAATGGCCTAGTTCACGCGCTATTTTCTTTCAAGAGGATCGGCCTTTACGCTATGGCGAGCGTTTGGTTCAGCAGGATTTGGCGCATTCACTGCGTTTAATCAGTCAACAGGGTAGCCGCATGTTTTATCGCGGAGAAATTGGCGGAAAAATCATTGGACAAATCCAAGACCATCAGGGCATCATGCAAAAAAGTGATCTGCGCGCCTATAAAGTTGTCGAACGTCAGCCCATCATGGGCAATTATAAAGGCTATCAGATTGTCACCATGCCGCCGCCAAGTTCCGGCGGTGTACATCTGGTGCAGATGCTGAACATTCTGGAACAGTTTCCGCTACAGCAATGGGGAGCAAATAGTGCCCAGACCCTGCATTATCTGACCGAAAGCATGAAACTGGCCTATGCCGACCGGTCTCAATATCTGGGAGACCCTGATTTTGTGCATGTGCCTGTGAAGGGCCTCAGTTCAAAGCGCTATGCCCAGACTTTAGCGAAACGCATTTCAGCTGAACATGCCACACCATCGAGTCACATTCACCCGGCCAATCCTCTGCCTTATGAAAGTGACCAAACCACACATTATTCTGTGGTCGATCAACACGGCAATGCGGTTTCAGTGACTTATACCCTGAATTTTAATTTTGGCAGTGGCATTGTTGCGGCCGGTACCGGCATTTTACTCAACAATGAAATGGATGATTTTTCAGCCAAAAATGGTGAGCCAAATGCCTTTGGCCTGATTGGTGGAGATGCCAATGCGATTGTCCCCAGAAAACGTCCACTATCCTCAATGACCCCCACCATCGTGTTAAAAGACCAGAAAGCCTGGCTGGTCACCGGCAGTCCGGGAGGCTCCCGAATTATCAGTACCGTGCTACTAACCCTGATCAATACCATCGATTTTCAGATGAATCCGGCTGAAGCGGCGGCGGCACCACGGATTCATCACCAGTGGTTACCGGATGAAACTCGTGTAGAAAAAGGCATCAGTGCCGACACCCTCGAATTATTAAAACAAAAAGGTCATAAGATTGTGCAGAAGTCCACCATGGGCAGAACCCAGACCATCCAAATTCTGCCAGATGGCATCTATGGCTATTCTGATCCGCGTAATCCGGATGGAGCAACGGTCGGATATTAAGGCTGAACAGTAACAAACCTCATTGGTTTGTTCTGAGCCAAAAATATATTCACAGAAATTTGACTGCTCCCTTTCTAAGATGCAAACCTGCATAAAAAATGGAAGGGTTAGATCATCATGCGCTTTGGTTTAATTCTCGGTGATCAACTCAGTCATCAACTGGCGACTTTAAAACATCTGGACCGCAGTCAGGATGTGATTTTAATGGCCGAGGTGCTGGAAGAAGCGAGTTACGTGCCACACCATCCGCAAAAAATCGCGCTGATTTTTAGTGCCATGCGCCATTTTGCCAAGGAACTCAGAGCACAAGGCTGGAAAATCCGTTATCAGGTCTTTAACCGAGAAAGTCCTATCCAAAGCCTGCTGGATTTTGTCCAGCATCAACAGCAACGCTATGCCGCTGATGCCTTGCTGATCACCCAGAGCGGAGAATACCGTTTACAACAACAGATCGAACAGCACTGGAGCAAGACTTTAGGCATTCCGGTGCACTGCCTAGAAGATGATCGTTTCTTTTGCAGCTTGCAACAATTCCGAATTTGGGCCAGCAAATATAAAAGCCTGCGCATGGAATACTTTTACCGTGAGATGCGCAAGCAGAGCGGCTATCTGATGCAGGATGGCCAGCCGATCGGAGGAAAATGGAACTATGATAGTGAAAATCGCAAACGCTGGTCGGGTCAACCCGCTCTCCCACCATCACTGACCTTTATACAAGACCAGATTGATCGTGACGTGATGAAGCTGGTCAAGACAGAATTTGCCCATCATCCGGGGCAGATCGAAACCTTTCGTTGGGCCACCACGCGTGAACAGGCGTTGCAGGCACTGGCGCATTTTATTCAACATGCTTTACCTTCTTTTGGTGATCATCAGGATGCCATGGTTTACGGTGAGGATGATCTGTTCCATAGTCGCCTTTCGCCTTATCTGAATTGTGGTCTGCTCACCCCACGTGAAGTCTGTGATGCTGCTGAGACAGCGTATTTGCAGGGGCATGCACCGTTAAATGCGGTTGAAGGTTTTATCCGGCAAATTTTAGGTTGGCGTGAATATGTGCGTGGCATTTACTGGCTGAAAATGCCGGAATACGCCCAGCTCAACGCTTTACAGTCTTTGCGGCCTTTGCCTGGCTATTATTGGACTGGAAAAACCAAAATGGCCTGCATGGCAGAGGCTATACGCAATACCTTGCAGCATGCCTATGCTCACCATATCCAGCGGCTGATGGTGACAGGTAATTTTGCCTTGCTCAGTGGATTGGATCCCGAAGAAGTCTGTCAATGGTATCTGTCTGTGTATGCCGATGCTTATGAATGGGTCGAGCTACCGAATACTTTAGGCATGGTGCTCTATGCTGATGCAGGCTTGATGGCCAGTAAACCTTATGCTGCTTCTGGCAATTACATTCATAAAATGTCGGATTATTGCCGACATTGTCATTACAATGTGAAGACAAAGACAGCACAAGACAGTTGTCCTTTTAACAGCTTGTACTGGCATTTTCTGAACCCCCATGCCGCACAACTGAATTCAAATCCGCGCATGCGCATGATTTACCAAGGTTTCGAGCGAATGCCACCCGAGGAAAAACAGGCCATTTTGCAGCATGCCGAACAGCTTTTAGCAAATATTGAAGATTTATAGGCGACCACATTGCTTCCGGCATAAAAATGCCACCCAAAAAGGTGGCATATGATCTATTCTTTACCCATACGGTGCGCTAGGCTTTCACCGCCATAAAACCCTGATAGTTCATCACCTGCATATACGGCTGCACCCGATCAAATCCGGCTTCACTAAGCTGCGCAGCATATTCTGCTGAAGAGACCAGCGCAAAATCATCTTCCAGACGTTCCAGCATTTTGCTGGTTTGTGCACTGGTTAAACCATTATGCTGACACAGTAACTGCAAGGCACGTAACTGGTCTTGATGCTCTACCTCAGTCAGATCATAGGTCATCAGCAGCGCATTTTTTTTCAGAGTTTTGGCAATATCCTGAAAAAATTTCGGCTTTTCTTGATGCGGAACAAAATGTGCGACCAGAATGGCAATCGCGGCGTCAAACTGCATGCCTTCGTGTAGCACGGAGGTATCGCCATGCAGAAAACGCACATGCTTCAGTTCATGCTGTTTGGCGATATCGTGTTTGGCTTTTTCCAGCATAGTGAGCGAAGGATCAATCGCAGTGAAACGCCAGCAAGGATGCTTTTGCAGCAAATACTGCAATTCATAACCGGTCCCACAGCCCACCACTAAAATATGCGGATGCATTTTATCTTCAAGGCGACTTTCCAAAATCGCGTTGACCTGCTGGTGAATCAGTTCATAGCCTGGGATCAGTTTACGGATATGCTCATCATAGCTGTCCACCACTTTAGGATTCACAAAATCTTTTGCCATTTTTTATTGCTCTATTGCCTAGATATTTTTAGATAAGTGATTAAAAAATAATATCTTGTATCTAAGCCATGGCGTCAACAGCAAGCTGAGAAATGGTCGTTCTAGCTTTTTCTACTTGCAATCCTAATTTTTTGAATAATTGCTGGTCCTGGCCTGCACCACTATTCGGTGTGGTCAGAAGCTTTTCACCCGAAAACAGCGAATTGGCACCGGCCATAAATGCCAGGGCCTGATCTGAATCACTCAATGATTCACGCCCAGCAGAGAGGCGGATATAACTTTGTGGCATCAGGATGCGTGCCACTGCAATGGTGCGGATCCATTCTGTAACATCGAGTTTCTCTACCTCGGCCAGTGGTGTACCTTCAATCGGCACCAACATGTTAATCGGCACAGATTCCGGATGAATCGGCAGTGTGGCTAGTTCATGTAACAGACCAATGCGGTCCTGACGGTTTTCACCCAAGCCGACAATGCCGCCACTACAAACTTTCAGTCCAGCCTGACGCACATGATCTAAAGTATTGAGGCGGTCATCAAAACTGCGGGTACTGATGATATGAGAATAATACTCACGCGAAGTATCCAGATTATGGTTGTAATAATCCAGTCCGGCATCTTTCAGGCGTTCCGCCTGTGACGCATTCAACATGCCCAAAGTCATACAGGTTTCCAGTCCGAGGGCTTTGACTTCTTTCACCATTTCCAGCACATACGGCATATCGCGTTCATGCGGATTACGCCAGGCTGCACCCATACAAAAGCGTGATGAACCGGAAGCTTTGGCGGCCAGGGCTTCCTGAATGACTTTTTCTACCGCAATGCGTTTTTCAGCTTCTAGCTTGGAATCATAATGCGCAGATTGCGAACAGTACTTGCAATCTTCCGGGCATTTTCCGGTTTTAATAGAAAGCAAGGTGCTGACCTGAATCTGATTCGGCTGGAAATGTTCTCGATGCACCTGTTGTGCCTGAAACAGCAGATCCAGAAAAGGCTGTTCATAAAGCTGTTGGATTTCTTCACGTGTCCAGTCGTTACGTGTTCCGTTATTTTGGCGCTGCATATTCATTCCTTGAATCTCTATTGTTATCTATACTTGGACTCCCCCTTTATTCCCCGTAGCGGTGACTACAGAAATAAAGGGATCGTTCAAGAACGCTGGAGGCTGAGTTATGCCACCTCTTCCAGGTTCAGTTCCTTGCGCATCAATTCACGTAACTTGAATTTTTGTGCCTTGCCGGAAGTGGTCATTGGAAACTCGGTAAAGAAGCGTACATAACGTGGTACCTTATTGTGTGAGATATGCTCGGCACAATAACGGCGGATGCTTTCTTCAGTGCAGTTATGATGTTCATGCAAGATAATGCAGGCACAGAGTTCTTCTCCATAACGTGCATCTGGTACACCGATGACCTGTACATCACTGACATCCGGATGGGTATAGAGGAAATCTTCAATTTCTTTCGGGAACAGGTTTTCACCGCCACGAATCACAATATCCTTGATCCGGCCCTTGATTTTGACAAAACCCTGTTCATCCATTTCGGCGATATCACCGGTATGCATCCATTTCGCCACGTCGATAACTTCTTTGGTTTTGTCTTCGTCTTCCCAGTAACCCAGCATCACCGAATAGCCACGTACACAGAGTTCACCGAGTGTGCCACGTGGCACCACTTTACCCTGCTCATCCACAATCTTGATTTCCAGATGCGGATGCACGCGTCCGACCGTACCGACACGACATTCTACTGAATCATCGATATGTGTCTGTGCACTCACTGGCGCGGTTTCAGTCATGCCATAGCAGATAGTAATTTCTGACATATGCATGCGTTCCATCACGCGTTGCATGATTTCACGTGGGCATGGGCTACCGGCCATAATACCGGTACGCAAGCTGGACAGATCGAACTCGTCAAAGCGTTCCTGCTCCAAAATGGCAATAAACATGGTCGGAACGCCATAGGCCGCCGTACATTTTTCTTGCTGAATAGTTTTCAGGGTTTCCAGCGGATTAAACACTGCCGCCGGATAAACCATGGTGGAACCATGCGTCAAACAGGCCAGGTTGCCCATCACCATACCAAAGCAATGGAATAGCGGCACAGAAATACAGACACGATCCTGTGGGCTAAGATGAATGGCTTCACCGACAAAATAACCATTATTCAAAATGTTATTGTGGGTGAGCATGGTACCTTTCGGGTTGCCCGTGGTGCCGGAAGTGAACTGGATATTGATGGTTTCATCAAATTGTAGTTCATTGGCAATACTGGCCAGCTCATCAAGCTGCTTCTGGTTTGGGGTGACCAGCAGGTCATCAAAGCGATGGATACCTGGATGTTCCTGCTGGTCAATCTTGATCACATGTTTGAGATGCGGAAGGCGTTCTGAAAACAGTACTTTATTAGCTGCATGTGGCAACTCGGGTGCCAGTTTGGTCAGAATCGCCTGGTAATCGGTGCTTTTAAATTGCGAATCAATGACCAGTCCTTTACACGACACTTTGTTCAGCACATATTCCAGCTCATTGCTTTTATAAGCAGGATTTAAGTTGACCAAAATAATACCGGCTTTGAAAGCCGCAAACTGGGTAATTGTCCATTCCACACAATTGGGAGACCAAATCGCCAGACGGTCTCCTTTACGTAGTCCTAATTTGAGCAGACTACAAGCAAAGGCATTCACCTGTGCCTGCAACTCCTGATAGGTCAAACGCTTATTCTGGTGCACACTGACCACTGCATCGTTTTGCGCGTACTGCTGACAAGCCTGATCGAACTTCTCACCAATGGTCATACCCAATAAAGGCTGACTGCTTGCACCGTAGGCGTAACTTAAGCGTAATTGTGTCATTGAATCACTCTCCTTGATTCTTTGTAATTCTGTTTTTTTACTGCACTTTAATTTTTTTGTTGTCGTGACTATCTTCCAAACAGTCGCAAATCCCTTTTGTGCTGGTTAAATCGAATTTTCCTCCTGTACGCTGACTGCATTTACACAAAAATCGGCGATCTGTTTTACAAAATAATCCCTGTAAGACGGATCAAACATGACATTACGAGAAGGATTCAAAGGTTCAATCACCACAAAAGTCATGGCACCGACCACGCATAAAGCTGCGGTGTTTAAATCCTCAAATCCGAACTCACCGGTCACTTTCCCTTCGGCAAGAATCTCTTTAATGCTCTGCTTAATGATCTGCTTACTACGAAAACGCTCATGCTCAATTGCCGGATCAACTGGCTCGAACATGAGTGAATACGATAGTTGAGGGCTATTCAATGCACGTTTCACAAACGCCGTTACTGCCTTGTGCAATTTTTGTTTCGGTGCCAGCGGCCCCGTCGCGATGGCATTAATAATCTGCACCTCGAGGGTAATCGCATCCGATAACACTTCAATCAGCACTTGGCTTTTGTTTTCAAAGTAACGGTATACCAAACCACTGGAGACACCAGCACGTTCAGCAATCGCTTGGATCTGTGCATCCTTGAATCCTCCTTGAGCAATCAATTCACGCGCAGACTGCAAAATAGCTTTGCGATTCTGCTCCATTCTTTCTTGCATCAATGACGATCGTTTATAGCTGCTCATAGCTTATTCTCAACTAGCTAAAATGAATTGTAAATCATTTTGTGAATTTTAGTTCACTTTTTCAAAAAAAATATGTATTGTAAAAATCAAGCACAACAAAAATGCTTATGGACAACAAATATAACCCCCAGGATGAATCAAGAAATGAATCTAAAAAGCTTAAATTTCGGTCTCGATGAAACATTAATCGCGCTTCGTGATTCGGTTTCTGCTTTCTGCGCAAAGGAAATTGCACCGATCGCCCGCCAAGTGGATCATGACAACCTGTTCCCGGCTCACCTCTGGAAAAAATTTGGCGACATGGGATTACTCGGTATGACCGTCAGCGAAGAGTATGGCGGCACCAACCTTGGTTATTTGGCCCATATTATTGTGATGCAGGAAATTTCCCGTGCATCTGCTGCGATTGCCTTGTCTTACGGTGCGCATTCTAACCTATGTGTGAACCAAATTAACCGAAATGGTAATGAAGAACAGAAACAACGTTTCCTGCCGAAACTGGTTTCTGGTGAATACGTGGGTGCACTTGCGATGTCTGAACCGAATGCCGGTTCAGATGTGGTCAGCATGAAACTGCGTGCCGAGCAAAAAGGCGACAAATTTATCCTCAATGGCTCAAAAATGTGGATCACCAATGGTGGTGATGCCGATGTGCTGGTGGTGTATGCCAAAACCGACATCAATGCGGGTCCGAAAGGCATTACCGCGTTCCTGATTGAAAAAGACATGCCGGGCTTTAGTCATGGTTCACACCTCGACAAACTTGGCATGCGTGGTTCGAATACCTATCCCCTGTTCTTCGATAATGTTGAAGTGCCAATGGAAAATGTCCTTGGTGGCATCGGCAATGGCGTTAAAGTCCTGATGAGTGGCCTGGATTATGAACGTGCCGTATTAAGTGCAGGTCCACTGGGCATCATGGATGCCTGTATGGATGAAGTGATTCCGTACATTCACGACCGCAAACAGTTTGGTCAAGCCCTCGGTGAATTCCAGTTAATGCAAGGCAAGATTGCCGACATGTACTCGACCTGGTTGGCCTGTAAAGCTTTGGTTTATGCGGTGGGTGCAGCCTGTGACCAGGTCGATCATGACCGTGGTCTGCGTAAAGATGCGGCCAGTGCCATCTTGTATGCAGCTGAAAAAGCTACCTGGATGGCAGGTGAAGCGATTCAGACCTTGGGCGGTAATGGGTATATCAATGAATACAATACCGGCCGTCTCTGGCGTGATGCCAAACTGTACGAAATTGGCGCCGGTACTTCCGAGATTCGTCGTATGCTGATTGGCCGTGAAATTTTCAATGAAACTGCTTAATTCCAGATAACAACGAACATAACAAGGAAGTTTCTCTATGAATCAATTACAAAGCAAAATCAATATTCGAAGCGAAGACTTCAAAACCAACCAGCAGGCCATGCAGATGCTGGTGGATGACCTGAAAAATGTCGCGCAGAAAGTCGCTTTAGGTGGTGGCGAAGTCGCGCGTGAAAAACATCTGGCACGTGGCAAACTGTTACCGCGTGAGCGTATTGATCATTTGATCGACCCAGGCACGGCATTTCTGGAAATTGGTCAGCTGGCGGCTTATAAAGTGTATCAGGATGATGTGCCTGCTGCTGGCGTAATTGCCGGCGTGGGTCAGGTGCATGGCATCACCTGCATGATCGTAGCCAATGATGCTACGGTCAAAGGCGGTACTTACTATCCAATGACCGTGAAAAAACATTTACGTGCGCAGGAAATTGCCGAACAAAACCATCTGCCATGTATTTATCTGGTCGATTCAGGCGGTGCTTACCTGCCGCTGCAGGATGAAGTGTTCCCGGATCGTGATCATTTCGGCCGCATTTTCTACAATCAGGCGCGCATGTCAAGCCAGGGCATCGCCCAGATCGCCGTGGTGATGGGCAGCTGTACCGCGGGTGGCGCTTATGTACCTGCCATGTCGGACGAAACCATTATTGTGCGCAATCAGGGCACCATTTTCCTCGGTGGCCCGCCTTTGGTAAAAGCCGCGACCGGTGAAGTGGTCAGCAGTGAAGATCTCGGTGGTGGTGATGTGCACACCCGTCTCTCCGGTGTAGCGGATTATCTGGCGGAAAATGACCAGCATGCGATTGCGATTGCGCGTAATGTGGTGGCCAATCTGAATAAGAAACGTCAGCAGCTGGATGAAAACATCGAAGCACCACTCTACGATGCCAAAGAATTGTATGGTGTGGTGCCAAGCGATGCCCGTAAACCGTTTGATGTACGTGAAGTGATTGCACGCATTGTGGATGGTTCACGTTTTGACGAATTCAAGGCACGCTTTGGCTCAACCCTAGTGACTGGCTTTGCCTCTTTATATGGCATGCCGGTGGGGATTATTGCCAACAATGGCATCCTGTTTGCGGAATCGGCACTAAAAGGCGCGCATTTTATTGAACTGTGTACCCAGCGCAATATTCCATTGCTGTTCATTCAGAACATTACCGGCTTTATGGTTGGTCGTCAGTATGAAAATGAAGGCATTGCCAAGCATGGTGCCAAACTGGTGATGGCCGTCGCTAATGCTAATGTGCCAAAGCTGACCCTGATCATTGGTGGTTCGTTTGGTGCCGGAAACTATGGCATGTGCGGTCGCGCCTACTCGCCACGTTTCTTGTGGACCTGGCCAAACTCGCGTATTTCGGTGATGGGGGGCGAACAGGCGGCGAGCGTACTGTCCACCTTAAAACGCGATCAGATCGAACAGCGCGGTGAAAGCTGGTCAGCAGAACAGGAAGACCAGTTTAAACAACCGTTCCGTGACCAGTTTGAAAAACAAGGCCATCCGTATTATGCCTCTGCCCGCCTGTGGGATGACGGCGTGATCGACCCGGCACAAACCCGTCAGGTACTCGGTTTAAGTCTGGCAGCAGCCTTGAATGCGCCAATCCAGCCAACCAAATTCGGCGTGTTCCGCATGTAAGAGGTGCAAGATGAGCTATCAATTTTTACAACTCGAACAGCGCGACCAAGTGGTCTATGTCTGGCTGAACCGTCCGGAACTGCACAATGCCTTCAATACTCAGGTGATTGAAGAACTGTATGACTGTTTTACCCAGTTGAATGAGCGTGAGGATGTGCGTGTGGTGATTCTGGCGGGTCGTGGTAAAAGTTTCTCTGCTGGCGCTGATCTAAACTGGATGAAACAAGCCGGCCAAGCCTCACAGGCAGAAAATGAAGCGGATGCCTTGAAACTGGCCAATATGCTGCATAGTTTGGCGACCCTGAAACAACCAACCATCGCCCGCGTACAAGGCATCGCGTTTGGTGGGGGCATGGGCTTGGCATCTGCCTGTGATATCTGTATCGCCAGCACCGATGCCAAATTTGCCACTTCCGAGGTACGTTTAGGTTTGGCGCCTTCAACCATCAGCCCGTATGTAATTCGTGCCATTGGTGCCCGTCAGGCATCGCGTTACTTCCTGACTGCGGAACACATTTCAGCACAACAGGCGCTGAATATCGGTTTAGCCCACGAAATCGCAGCAGCGGAAGAACTGGATCTAAAAGTTGATGAAATGGTACAAGCTCTCCTGCTGGGTGGTCCGGATGCTCAGGCGGCCTCGAAACAGCTGATTCAATTGGTCGATCAGAAAGCGCTGACGCCAGAACTGCGGTTACAGACAGCACAGCATATTGCCCATGTACGCCAAGGATCTGAGGCGAAAGATGGCTTGAATGCCTTTTTAAACAAACACAGCCCGGCGTGGATTCGCCCATCGGCATAACAACAATAAGGAATAAGGATATGTTTGAGAAAATTTTAATTGCCAACCGTGGTGAAATCGCCTGCCGTGTCATCCGTACCGCGAAAAAGCTCGGCATTGCTACGGTGGCCGTCTATTCTGATGCCGATGCGCAATCACAACATGTCAAACTGGCCGATGAAGCCGTGCATATTGGACAGGCACCGGCTGCACAAAGTTACCTGCAAATGGAGCGCATCATTCAGGCCGCACTGGATACCGGTGCCCAAGCGATCCATCCGGGTTACGGCTTTCTGTCTGAAAATGACCAGTTCGCTTTGGCTTGTGAAAAGAACAACATTGTCTTTATTGGCCCACCTGTAGAAGCCATTTTGGCGATGGGCCTGAAAGCCACCTCCAAAGCCTTGATGGAAAAAGCCGGTGTACCTTTAACACCCGGCTATCACGGGGAAAATCAGGATACCGCTTTCCTGAAAGAACAGGCAGATCGTATCGGCTATCCGGTACTGATCAAAGCCAGTGCCGGTGGTGGTGGTAAAGGCATGCGTCTGGTGGAACGTGCTGAAGATTTTCTCAGTTCCCTGTCCTCTTGTAAGAGTGAAGCAAAATCCAGCTTTGGTAATGATGACGTATTAATTGAACGTTATGTGATTCAGCCACGCCATATTGAAGTACAGGTGTTTGGCGACATCCACGGCAACTATGTGCATCTGTTTGAACGTGATTGTTCTGTGCAGCGCCGTCACCAGAAAGTGCTGGAAGAAGCCCCTGCACCACAAATGCCCGCGCATAAACTAGACGCCATGCGTCAGGCCGCGATTGATGCTGCGCGTGCGGTGAATTATGTCGGTGCCGGTACGGTCGAATTTATTGTCGAGCAAGATGGCACTGCTTATTTCATGGAAATGAATACCCGCTTGCAAGTCGAGCATCCAGTGACTGAAATGATCACTGGTGAGGATTTGGTAGAGTGGCAATTGCGTGTGGCCTTTGGTGAACCACTACCAAAACAGCAGGATGAATTGCAAATTCACGGCCATGCTATTGAAGCACGTGTTTATGCCGAAGAACCGGAAAAAGGTTTCTTGCCTGCGATTGGCAAAATCAGTTATCTGCACTATCCGGCTCAGAATGCTGCGGTACGTGTCGATAGCGGCATTGTCGAAGGTGATGAAATCAGCACCTATTATGACCCGATGATTGCCAAGCTGATTGTCTGGGGCAAAAACCGTGAAGCTGCACTGGTTCAGATGCACCATGCGCTAGGCCAGTTCCATGTCGAAGGTTTGGGCAATAACATTGCGTTTCTGGATCGTCTGGTGCTTTGCGATTCATTCAAGCAAGCCAAATTGGATACCAATCTGATCCAGCGTGAACATGATTTCCTGTTCCAGAGCGAACAGCAGCTGGATGCCAAACTGGTGGTGTCTGCGGCGTTTATCGAACTGTTAACCCTGCTTGAGAAAAATACCCAGCAAGTTTCCGCGGTCTGGCAAGCACAGCCGTTATGGCGCCTGAATATTCGCAGCCAGTACAGCATCGAGCTGAAATATGGCACTGAACTGCTGAAGGTACAGTTCACCGCTGAAGAACACGGGTTTACTGCCCAGTATCAGGAAAAGACCTATCGTGTTGCAGGCGAGTTGCTGGATCAAAATACCGCACATGTCCATCTGGATGTGCAGCAGCAGAAACTGGCCTTCAGCCAGCAGCAACAGCGCATTACCCTGTTCCAATCCGGTCAGAGCTACAAGTTTGACTATATCGATCCAGACTACGCGCAGGAAGACAGCAGCGCTGCCGACAGCAACCTGAAAGCGCCAATGCCGGGCGTGATTACCCAGGTGCTATTTGCGCCAAACGCCCAAGTGAAAAAAGATGAAGTCTTGATGACCCTGGAAGCGATGAAAATCGAATACTCGATTCGTGCACCGAGTGACGGCATCATCGCTTCTTCTTACTTCCAGGCCGGTGACCAGGTCAAAGCCGGTGATGAACTGGTGGAATTCCAGCCTTTTGAGGAGGCGGTGGCATGAGTGAATTTGTCAAAATTGTCGAAGTCGGGCCACGTGATGGCCTGCAAAATGAAAAACAGCCGTTGACCATCGGCCAGCGCCGTGACCTGATTCTGGACTTGATGAAAACCGGTCTGCGTTCCATTGAAGTCGGCTCCTGTGTCTCTGCAAAATGGGTACCACAGATGGCACACAGTGACGAACTGTATGCCATGCTGCCGAAAGATCCAGAGATCAGCTTTAGCCTGCTCACACCGAATATCAAGGGATTTGAAGCAGCCAAGGCTGTTGGCTGTCAGGAAGTTGCAGTATTTACCGCAGCTTCCGAAAGCTTTACCCGGAAAAACATCAACTGTTCGATTGCGGAAAGTTTTGACAAGTTTGCCGATGTGTTACAGGAAGCCAAAGCCAGCAATATCCGCGTACGTGGCTATGTGTCCTGTATTGTCGACTGCCCTTATGAAGGTGCGATCGATCCTCGTCAGGTTGCACAGGTGGTGAAAAAACTCTATGAGATGGGCTGCTCTGAAGTCTCTCTCGGAGAAACCATTGGCACAGCCACCCCAGACCGGGTGAAAAAGGTCTGGCAGGCTTGTCTGGCTGAACTCGATGCGTCTGTGTTGGCCGGACATTTCCATAATACCTATGGCATGGCCATCGCCAACATTTATGAATCCTTGCAGCATGGCATCCGAGTGTTTGATTCCTCGATTGCCGGCCTGGGTGGTTGTCCATACGCCAAAGGCGCATCAGGCAATGTGTCTACCGAAGACCTGTATTACCTGCTCTCACATATGGGCTTTTCAACCGGACTGAATCTTGATGCGCTGATGCAGGCCAGCCAGAACATTAGCCAGATCCTGCAACGTGACAATCCGTCGAATTATGCGAACGTATACTGGCAAACCCGCTGTGCCTAAGCCTGATGGCTCGCTGATCAGCTCAGCTGACTCAGCAGCCGTCATAAAACATGACCAGCCTCCTGATGGAACGACAGAATAAATAGAGAGAACAGCATGTCCAATAAAGTATTTAAAAGTGCAGCCGATGCACTGCAAGACATTGTGAAAGATGGCCAAACCCTCGCCGTGGGAGGATTTGGACTCTGCGGTATTCCTGAAGCCCTGATTGCCGCCTTAAAAGACACCGGCGTCAAACAACTGACCTGTATTTCCAACAATGCCGGTGTCGATGGTTTTGGATTGGGACTGTTGCTGGAAACCAAACAGATCAAAAAAATGATCTCGTCTTATGTCGGTGAGAACAAAGAGTTTGAACGTCAATATTTAAGTGGCGAACTTGAAGTCGAACTGACACCACAAGGCACCTTGGCAGAAAAACTGCGTGCCGGCGGTGCGGGCATCCCGGCCTTTTTTACCCAAACCGGTGTAGGCACATTGATTGCCGAAGGCAAAGAAGTGCGTGAATTCGACGGCAAAGAATACATTCTGGAAAATTCTCTGACCGCTGATGTGGCATTGGTCAAAGCTTATAAAGCCGACAAGGCGGGCAATCTAGTGTTCCGTAAAACCGCACAGAATTTTAACCCGATGTGCGCGATGGCCGGCAAAGTCACGGTGGCCGAAGTCGAGCAGCTGGTCGAAATTGGTGAACTGGATCCGGATGAAATCCATTTACCGGGCATTTATGTCAATCGCATTATCGTGAATGCGCATCCTGAAAAACGTATCGAACAAATGACTTTAAAAGCGGAGGTTGTGTAATTATGGCTTGGACTCGTAATGAAATGGCGCAACGTGCCGCACAAGAACTGCAAGACGGTTTCTATGTCAATCTGGGCATTGGCCTGCCAACGCTGGTCGCGAACTATATCCCGGAAAATATCAATGTCTGGTTGCAGTCTGAAAATGGACTGCTCGGTATTGGCGAGTTCCCGACTGCGGAAACCGTGGATGCTGACCTGATCAATGCCGGCAAACAAACTGTGACGGCACGCCCGGGCGCTGCATTTTTTTCCAGTGCTGAGTCCTTCGCCATGATTCGTGGTGGCCATGTCAATATTGCTATTTTGGGTGCAATGGAAGTCTCTGAAACCGGTGATCTGGCCAACTGGATGATTCCGGGTAAAAAGGTCAAAGGCATGGGTGGCGCGATGGATCTGGTGGCTGGCGTGCAAAAAGTGGTGGTACTGATGGAGCACTGTGCCAAAGACGGTACACCAAAGATCGTCCCGCAATGCAGCCTGCCACTCACGGGTAAGGCTGTAGTGAATCGAATCATTACCGACTTGGGTGTGATGGATATTACGCCTCAAGGTGTGGAGCTGATTGAGCTGGCGGATGGTGTCAGCTTTGAACAGATTCAGCAGGTGACTGGCGTACCATTGATCAATAAATGTCATGTACAGCAAGCACATGCACAGGCTGTCTGTGTTTAAATGATTGCTGTAACAAAACATTATAAAATGCTGGAAAGTCATCTTCAGATGGCTTTTTACAGCACAACAAACAACTAAAATAATTAGGGACAGAAAATGCAGAATATTGTGATCGTTGCCGGTAGCCGTACCCCGATGGGCGGTTTTCAAGGCAGTTTATCCGACCTAACCGCCCCTGAATTGGGTGCAGTGGTGATCCGTGAAACTGTCAAACGTGCAGGTGTAGCACCTGAACAGGTCGATGAAGTGATTATGGGCTGTGTTTTACCTGCCGGCCTGAAGCAGGGCCCGGCACGCCAGGCCATGCGCCAGGCGGGTTTGCCAGATTCTACTGGGGCCGTCACCATCAACAAACTCTGCGGTTCTGCCATGAAAGCGGTGTTGCAGGCATCGGATGCCCTCAAAGCCGGCAGTGCCAAAATCGTCGTAGCCGGTGGCATGGAATCCATGAGCAATGTCCCTTACCTGTTGCCAAAAGCACGCGGTGGCTACCGCATGGGACATGGTGACATCAAGGATCATATGTTCCTCGATGGCTTGGAGGATGCAGAAACCGGCCGTCTGATGGGCAGCTTCGCGCAGGATGCAGCTAATCAGAAAGGTTTTAGCCGTGAACAGATGGACAATTTTGCCATCAATTCGCTGAAAAAAGCCCAAACCGCCATTACCGAAGGCTATTTTATTGATGAAATCGCACCGGTTGAAATTCAGGGACGCAAAGGCACCGAAATAGTCAGTCAAGACGAACAGCCCCTAAAGGCCAATCTGGACAAGATTGCCACCCTGCGCCCTGCTTTTGCTAAAGATGGTACGATTACCGCGGCAAACTCGAGTTCAATTTCGGATGGTGCTGCCGCCTTATTACTTACCACTGAACAGCATGCACAGCAGATGGGCTTGCCGGTTCTAGCTAAAATTGTCGCGACTTCTTGCCATTCCCAGCATCCAAGCGAATTTACCATTGCACCGATTGGGGCAATTAAAAAAGTGTTAAATCGAGCTGGCTGGCTGGTCGAGGAAGTCGATTTGTGGGAAATCAATGAAGCTTTCGCTATGGTGGCGATGGCTCCGATCCATGATTTGGGTATTGATGAAGCCAAAGTTAATATTCACGGCGGCGCTTGTGCCCTCGGTCATCCGATTGGCGCCACGGGAGCACGGATTATTCTGTCTTTGATTTATGCCCTAAAACGTCTTGGAAAAACCAAAGGAGTTGCCACCTTGTGTATAGGCGGTGGTGAAGCAACTGCGGTGGCGATTGAAATATAGTCTGGATTAGACAGCGATTGCTTTGGGTAAAACCGTGATCGACTCACGGTTTTTTTTATTGGCTTTAGTTCACTAATATTGCCATTTTCAACTCACATACTTTTATGAACGATAGGTAAAAAAGACGTATTTAGATTCTCATTCAATGATGAAATTTTCATAACCTTATGAAATAAAATGCTAAGGAAAAATTACTTACAAAAAACATCGAAAAATCATAAGGATACTTGATTATTCAACTATTTAGTTTTTCTTGAGTGAATTCATCAGATTACAGAAGCATTTCAATGCCCGGATGCTGAATCTCTTATAATGGCGCGGTGAAAAATAAAGGGGGCCAGAATGAATAAACCAAGCGAAATTCTCGAAATGAGAGCAGCCGCCGACCAGGTTGTTGGGGTGTTAAAGGCAATGGCGAATACGGATCGTTTGCTTATTCTTTGTCATCTGGCACTCGAAGAACTGAATGTTTCCGAGATCGAACAAAAAACCGGAATTTTGCAACCGACCTTATCCCAGCAACTGATGATGCTGCGTAAAAGTGATGTGGTAAATACCCGTCGTGATGGAAAACAGATTTTTTATTCAATTAAAGACCCCCATCTGACTTCAGTACTCAGCTTGATGTACGAACTCTATTGCCCGAAGACGTCTAACTGAACTTCTCTTAAATCGAGACAACCTGACTGGATTCAGGCCATTTGCACAGGAATTAACTTCGCATTTTCTGCATAATAGATCAAAAATGATTTAGAACATGTGATGCCTGTGTCCCGCATAAACCTGAAACAGCTGATCCCCGCCAGCCAATGGTTGCGTTATTATGATGCGCAAAGCTTTAGGGCTGACTTACTTTCGGCCCTGATCGTGATCGCCATGCTGGTGCCGCAAGGCATGGCTTATGCCATGTTGGCGGGACTTCCTCCGGTCATGGGTTTATATGCCAGTGTTTTCCCAATGCTAGTTTATGCCTTGTTTGGTGGTAGCCCGACCTTGTCGATTGGTCCGGTTGCCCTGATTTCCATGATGACCTATGCAGCGCTGAGTCCTTTTTATAGTGTTGGTTCCGCAGCCTATATTGAAGCCGCAATGCTGCTGGCCCTACTGACCGGTGGCATTTCAGTGTTATTGGGTGTATTGCGTTTTGGTTTTCTGATTCAGCTGATCAGCCATCCCGTAATTAAAAGTTTTGTGATCGCCTCAGCCGTACTGATTGCGCTGGGACAGCTCAAGTTTCTGTTTGATATCCCCTTACAGGGTGACAATCTGATCAAATTTGTCATGAGTGCTTGGCAACACTGGCCAGCGACGAACATAGAAAGCCTATTATTCGGCTTGGCCGGCCTGACCTTTTTATTGTTTACTCCGCTATTGTTACGGAGTTTTCTACCATTTTCCGGACACACGCTTGACTTCATGATCAAGTCATTGCCCCTCGTTATGGTGTTATTGTCGATTGCGGTGGTTCAGTTCCACTGGATTGACTTGCAACAACTCAAAACCGTCGGTCCTATTCCTCAAGGCTTTCCACCGTTGCACATGCCAGAATGGTCTTTATCCATGCTGCTACAACTGCTGCCAGGTGCATTTATGATTGCCATGATCAGCTTTGTCGAGTCTTTATCGATTGCACAGGCCACGGCTTTACAGAAACGTAGCAACCTGAATAACAATCAGGAGTTAATCGCCTTGGGACTGGCTAATCTCAGTGCGGGGATCAGTTCAGCATTTCCGGTCACTGGCAGTTTGTCACGGACTGTAGTGAATGCTGAAGCAGGTGCCAAAACACCCATGGCCGGTGTTCTGTCTTCGCTGTTTATTGTGATTGTCGGACTGTTTTTCACCAGTATTTTTACTCACTTGCCGCTGGCTATTTTGGCAGCTACCATTCTGGTCTCAATCTGGAAACTGGTGCAATTTCAGACTTTTTTTGATACTTGGCGTTATTCCAAAGCTGATGGTCTGGCCATGTGGATCACTTTTTTTGCAGTCTTGTTGATTGATCTGAGCAGCGGTTTGCTGCTCGGCATCATTTCCACTTTTATCCTTATGCTCTGGCGGATTAGTCGTCCCCACGTCGCTACACTGGGGCTGGTGGAAGGCACCCAGCATTTTCGTAATATTTCCCGTCATGAAGTACGGACGAGCCCCAAAATTTTTTCCATGCGGATTGATGAGAACCTGAATTTTCTGAATGCCAACAGCATTAAAGGCTACATTATTACCGAAGTAAGCCAAAATCCTGAGCTGCAGCATGTGATTATTAACTGTTCCAGTATCTCTGCGATTGATCTGAGCGCTCTTGAAATGCTAGAGGAAGTCAATGATGAACTGGAGAAACTCGGTATTCAACTGCATTTATCCGAGGTTAAAGGACCGGTGATTGACAAGCTCAACAGTGCAGAATTTCCCCAGCATTTATCCGGGCAGATTTTTCTTTCGCATTATTTGGCTGTCCAGGCGCTGGATCCTGACATATATGGACTGCAGCCAAAAGTCCGCTGATTACAGCGATGACATTTCGCTAAAAGCATTTTGACTTTAGACTTCTTGGTATAAAATGCCGCCTTTGTTTTTCTCCCTCAGGGCCTCGTTATGTCTGCTCTCTTCTCCCGATTGGGTCTGGTGCAACGCATTATGCTTGCGATTGTGCTCGGTATTGCGATTGCATGGCTGTTTCCACAATTCACACCTTACCTCAGCTTATTGGGCGACATTTTTATCAAGGCCTTAAAATCGGTCGCACCGATTCTGGTTTTTGTATTGGTGATGTCTTCCATCGCTAATTTTAAAGTTGGTCATGGTACACACATCAGACCCGTGCTCATACTGTATGTGATTGGCATGTTACTGGCCGCCATCAGTGCGGTCTCTGCCAGTATTTTATTTCCAAGTACCCTATTTTTAGACATTCCGGCACAAAGTAACCTGCAACCGCCAGGAAACCTGAGTGAAATCCTGAAGAACTTGTTACTCAGCTTTGTCACTAATCCCATCACCGCGCTTTCTGAAGCAAACTTTATTGGCATTTTGGCTTGGGCTGTGGGTTTAGGTATTGGTTTACGTCATGCCAGTGATCAGACCAAAACGACTTTACAAGATTTTGCTTTGGCGATTAATCAGGTTATCCGTTGGGTGATTGCTTTTGCACCTGTGGGAATTTTTGGTCTGGTAGCCGTGACCTTTGCCGATGCTGGGCTGGCAACCCTGAGTAGCTATGCTCATCTTCTTGCTGTTTTGCTAGGCACCATGCTATTTGTTGCACTGGTGATCAACCCGCTCATTGTCTGGATCACGATCCGTCAAAATCCCTATCCACTGGTTTTCACCTGCTTGCGTGAAAGTGGCCTCACTGCCTTTTTTACCCGTAGTTCGGCAGCCAATATTCCAGTCAATCTGGATTTGGCCAAACGTCTGGGGGTAAATCCATCCCTGTCTGGGATTGCGATTCCACTCGGTGCAACCGTAAATATGGGAGGCGCGGCCGTGACCATTACTGTACTCACCTTGGCTGCTGCACATACTTTAGCTATTGAAGTGAGTCTGGTGAGTATGCTGATCCTTTCAGTAGTGGCGACTATTTCTGCCTGTGGTGCATCAGGGGTAGCTGGGGGTTCCTTGCTGCTGATTCCGGTCGCATGTGGCCTGTTTGGCATTCCGTCTGAAATCGCCATGCAGGTCGTTGCGATTGGTATGGTCATTTCAATTTTACAAGACTCAACAGAAACTGCCATTAACTCCTCAACTGATGTATTATTCACCTGTGCTGTTGATTTGATTAGCAAAAAATAATTTACGCGACATCAGTGAGTTGCTTATGCCATTACAACATTTGCCGAAATGGGTTCAGGCGGGAGCCTTCATGCTTGCTTTAAATGCGGGCATGGTCAATGTAATGGGCTTATTAACGGTATTACATCAGTCCATCTCGCATATGACTGGTAATGTCAGTAATATCGCGATGGCGCTGATCAAGGCCGATTATGCTCATGTGCTCTATCTGGCATTGGTACTGTTCTGTTATGTACTGGGATCTTTCTATAGCGGAGTGATCCTGGGTAATAGCCATTTTCAGTTTGGGCACCGCTACGGAATTCCGTTGACACTGGTGGGGCTGTTCCTGTTGTTCTGCTGGGTTTTTGTGCCGTATTTCCCCGCCTACTCCCTGCTTTGGGCCAGTGCTGCAATGGGGGTACAAAATGCCATGGTCAGCCACTATAAAGGCACCATTATTCGAACCACACATTTATCCGGCGTACTGACCGATTTGGGACTGGCCTTTGGCTATCTGGCGCGTGGTTTACATGTAGATCATCGCAGGATTATTTTACATTTTCTGATTTTACTGGGCTTCTTGGTGGGCGGTATCATTGCGGCAGTGCTCTATCCCCTTCTCGGCCTGGATTCGTTTTTAGTGCCTGTGGCGTTAAGCATGTTGCTGAGTCTGGGCTATTGGGCTGTTTATTATTTCTATTTTCACTATCGTTCGGATGTTTAGAGAGTTGTTATGGTTAAAAATGCGCTTCAGGCTCAACTGTTAAAAGCTGGTTTAGTGGACAATAAAAAAGCAAAAAAACTGAGCAAACAGGCTCAACATGAACAACGCACTGGACAAAGCAATGAAGCCGAACTGAAAGCCGAGCTGGAAAAGGCCCAGCAGGAAAAACTGGCCAAAGATCAGGCTCTCAACCAGGAAAAACAGCGCCAACTTGAAGAAAAAGCGCTCAAGGCATCAATTGTGCAAATGATTAACCAGCACAAAATTCGGGATACCGATGGTGAGATCAGCTATCAGTTTATCGATGAAGATAAAATCAAAAAAGTGTATATCAACCAGCAAATTTACAATGCACTGGTCGCTGGCAGTCTAGTCATTGCAAAAGATCAGGATCGTTATGCCTGCTTGCCTAAAGCATTGGCGGAACGCATCAATGAAAAAATGCAGGGTTTTATTATCGTCGATAATTCGGAAAAGAATGAACAGACCACAGATGAAGAAGATCCATATGCGGCTTATGTCATTCCGGATGATTTGATGTGGTAAAAAGTAGTTGATTATTCTGATGATTTTTTGCTAAGCATTGAAAAGTCGAGAAGACGAACGGTTTGTGTATCTGCTTAAACCGTTTCATTCGCTTTTATACATGAGTTTGGATTGTTCTATACTGAAAAATAGGGCTTTTTAGATCAATCACTTTTTCTATCTGCTATTTTTAGCAGAGAATTGAGTATTGCATGATGGCTAAAAGGTAAGCCATACCGACGTTTACTTGTTGCAAGACTGAGACATTCTCTGATTCAGGATTAGAACATACGCCGTTTCTGATTCGATGCTCAACAGCCCTTTATTCATCCATCAATGATGCCGCATCCGGCGGAATTCTTGAATACTTTTTATATTGTGAGTTTATTATGCTGAAATGGTTCGAAAAGCGAGTTGATGCGTATCCCTCGAAACGTCTTTACGAACCTCTACCTAAGCGATTTTTTGCATTTATCTGGCAAGCCGCCGAGGGGGTTCGCCCGTATCTGCTGGCCTTGGTGATTTGTACTGCGGGTGCGGCAGCCTTTGAAGCCATCCTGTTTTCTCAGATCGGACAACTGGTGGACTGGCTCAATACTTCCAAGCCCGAGCATTTCTATGAGAATCACCGGCTCAATCTGATAATGCTCAGCGTGATTTTGTTTGCCAATATTTTCTTTGCCAGTTTGCAGTCCATCGTCAAGCATCAGATTCTGTACAGTACCTTCCCAATGCGTTTACGCTGGCGCTTTCATAATTTGTTGCTACGTCAGAGCCTGGATTTTTTCCATAATGATTTTGCCGGACGTCTGTCGGCCAAAGTCATGCAAACCGCTCTTGCCGTACGCGAATTCTGGGTCATCTTGGGGGATATCTTTGCCTATGTGATTGTGTATTTCATTACCATTTCTGTGGTCTTGGGTGCAATTTCTACGCAACTGATCTTGCCCCTGCTCATCTGGTTGGCCTTGTTTATTGTGGCCGCGACCTATTTTATTCCACGTTTGGGCAAACTTTCCCAGGAACAGGCTGATGCGCGCGCCGTAATGACAGGGCGTGTAACCGATGCCTATACCAATATCCAAACCGTTAAACTGTTTGCCCACGCTGGCCGTGAAAGCCAATATGCCAAACAATCCATGAAAGAATTCATGGTAACGGTGTACAAGCAAATGCGTCTGGGTACGCAGTTTGACATCAGTATCCACATCCTCAGCGCGGTTTTGTTTATCGGTGTGATTGGCGTGGCGATTCATCTCTGGGTCAATGGACAGGTGGGTGTTGGTGTTATTGCCGCAACTACAGCCATGATTTTAAAACTCAACAGTATGGCTTTTTTCATCATGTGGCAGATTGCAGCCCTGTTTGAAAATATTGGAACCATTCAGGATGGCATGCACACGCTAGCCAAGCCTATTACAATTACGGACAAGCCTGAAGCAAAACCATTACAGGTTTCACATGGTGAGATTGAGTTTCGTAATTTGCAGTTTGCTTACAATACAAAACCTGTCATTGAGAACTTCAACCTGCATATTCGTCCGGGTGAAAAAATTGGCATTGTCGGCCGTTCGGGTGCAGGAAAATCCACGCTGATTCAGTTACTACTGCATTTCTATGAATTGAAACAGGGTGAAATCCTGATTGATGGACAGAATATTGCCGATGTTACGCAAGACAGCTTACGGGCCAACATTGCATTAGTCACTCAGGATACCTCTCTGTTGCATCGTACCGTAGCAGAAAATATTAAATATGGCCGTCCCGATGCAACCGATGAAGAGATGCAAATTGCCGTAGCCAAGGCCAAAGCGGACGAATTTATTCCACAATTGATGGATGGCCGAGGACAGAGCGGTTATGATGCTTATGTGGGAGAACGTGGTGTGAAATTGTCCGGTGGTCAGCGTCAGCGTATCGCAATTGCCCGGGTATTCCTGAAAGATGCACCGATTCTGATTCTGGATGAAGCAACCAGTGCACTGGACTCAGAAGTTGAAGCGGCCATTCAATCCAGTTTAAATGGTTTAATGCAGGACAAAACAGTGATTGCAATTGCTCACCGCTTATCGACGATTGCGCAGATGGACCGATTGATCGTACTCGACCAGGGTCAAATTGCCGAGCAAGGCACACACGAACAACTGATCGCACAAAATGGAATTTATGCCCAGCTTTGGCAACGTCAAACGGGCGGTTTTTTGCTAGAACAATAAACAAGGGAACATAAAATGCTGTATCTGGAAGATTTACAGGTAGGTGATCGCTTTATCAGCCGCAAATATGAAATGAAACTGGACGAAATTCTGAAATTCGCTCAGATGTATGATCCTCAACCTTTCCATCTTGATGAAGAGGAAGCTCAGCAGCACCCTATTTTTCAGGGGCTTGCTGCTAGCGGCTGGCATACATCCGCTGTCGTGATGCGATTATGGACGGAATGTTTTCCTGTCGTGCATGGTCTGATCGGTGCTGAATCCAGCGTGCGCTGGCCTCGACCGACACGCCCGGGCGATCAGATCCACGTAGAAGTGGAAATTAGTGAAATCCAGCCATCGAAAAACAAAGCTGACCGAGGTTTGGTTAGCTATAACAGTCAGGCATTTAACCAGAATGGTGAAGTCCTGATGAATTCGACCACCAAAATTCTGGTGTTCCGACGTAGTTTGGCTGAAACTGTAAATTGATATGCCCTTCGCCATCAAACACTTGCAGGAAAGCAAGTCACTGACAAGGTCAAGTAAAGTCATAATAGAACTTTTGTTTTAAGACAAAACCATGTATAAAACAATGCAAAAATTGTGGAATGCTTTTAAGGAGTCCTCATGCATCATCCTTCAGATTTGAAGTATGCAAATACACATGAATGGGTAAAAATTGAAGGTGATCTTGTGATTACGGGTATCTCAGACCACGCGCAGGATGCTTTAGGTGATCTGGTCTATGTTGAAACCCCGGAAGTCGGTAGCCGTGTGACTGCAGGTGAACAGGCCGGTGTTGTGGAATCTGTTAAAACGGCTTCTGATATTCATGCACCGGTATCTGGTGTCGTGGTTGAGGTCAATACTGCGCTTGAAGATGACCCGGATTTTGTCAATGAAGATCCGTATGGCAAGGGCTGGATTTATAAAATTAAAGCAGACAACCTGGCAGATATTGAACAGCTACTTTCAAACCAGGATTATGAAGCGGGCTTATAATTCAGCTGCAACATAATTCAAAAGGCATATCAATAGATATGCCTTTTTTGTGCTCATGAAATGATTAGCCAAATGATCAGGAAATCAGTGCGGAATGACCACTGTTTGGATCACGGAAATAACGTAGCCAGAACGCTTCACGACAACTTGAGTTAAATTGAATCCGCTTCGGTCGAATGTCAGGTAATGTTTGGTTCTGCTGCATCACCATATACATAATCCAGCCTTCAGCACAATTTTCCAACTCGACAGGTTCATGGTTTTGCTCTACCACCCGCTTGATTACTGCGCCGTTAGTAAAATGATAAGTGGAAATCTCTTGTGTGACTTCCACTTCATCTTCATTCCACTGTTTAACGCGGGTTTTGACATCATCGATCACATAATCACAATTGAGTTCAGGATGCAAAATGGCCTCGACATATTTTGATAAATGCGACATTTCCCGGCGCTCCAGAGAACAAAATCGCATAAATCCTATCATTTTTCTGCATCTTTGCGGAATTTTTATTGTGAACAGATCAACGTCTCACACGATTAATCACGCAGTCTTAGTCCTTGAATATTTTATAAAGTCTAGCTTTTAAACAGATGAATCCACTTAAAACAGCAAAAATAATTTTTTGTAGTGCGTGCTGTTGCAAGCAAATATGCTAGCCTTAAAAATGATAGGAATAACACGCTAGATTCCATAACAATAAGGAGAACATCATGACCTTTCAACATATCCTTGTACCTGTAGATGATTCAGATATTTCTCAGGCAGCAATCAAACAGGCCATTCAGATGGCGAAAGCCTTTAACAGTAAAATTACGGCTGTGTGTGTCATTGCAGTGGATCCATTTGTAGGTGTCGATTTTTATAATGTCACCCCTGTCATTACAGAATATTTTATTCAGGCTGAAGCTCATGCCAAAAAAGTGCTAGCCCGAATTGAAAGTATTTGTGCGCAAGCTGGAATTGCTTCAGAGAACCGAATTATTAAAGGTGAGCCGACTGAAACCGGTATTGTGCATGTTGCGCATGAGATTGGTGCCGATTTGATCGTGATTGGTTCACATGGTCGTACGGGCTTGAAAAAATTAATGTTGGGTAGTGTTGCTCAGGATGTTTTAAATAAAACGCATATTCCGGTTTTAGTTGTTAAATAATTTCTTTTTTTGCTTAGGCTATTTTAATAGTGAAATAAAATATACCGGAAATGACCGTAAAGATCGTTATTTTTTATTAAAAAACCGGATGAAATCATCCGGTTTTTTTCTTTTGCTACGGTTACGCTGACATCTTTCTCAAGGTAAGGATTTGTTCACTGCGTCCAAAGGGTCCATGCACATCATGCAGCACGGCGCTCGTCAGACCAATACCATCTTGTCCATATTGCTGTACAGCTTGAATACCCAGCCATTCACCTTGTGGCCAGCGATAAAGATGAATCTGTAGATCCAAATTCGGGAACATCCATTCAAATTCGTTTTGTTGTCTTGGTACAACCCCATTTGCCGTATCCACCAAGCCCATCAGGCGGACAAAATCACTAGTTTGCTGCCCTTCAATCATTTGGGTTTGAGTATGTAACCATACAATTCCCTTACCCGGCCGGTGCTGGTCAGTTCGCGCTTCAACGCTTTGAATAAAACCGCCTGGCCAGCGTTTAATCCCCTGCCATACTGGCAGGTTTTCCGGATGTTCGACAGGATGGTCTTCCAGACCGGCAATATTGGTCGAGTCCTGAATCAACATGCGCCATGCGCGTGCGATAATGCAGGTTTTTCCATTCGCCTGCATCTCAGCTTCAATCAATTCAATGGTTTTACCGGGGCGAATAATTCGCGTCTGGATGCTAAAATCACCAAAGGCAATCAGACCAAAAATATCCAAACTGATCCGGCCAATTCGCATATCCGAACGTGGCATAAATTGTTCCAGCTCAGCACAAACAATGCCGGTAGCTGGAGCCATATGCTGTTCATGGGTATTCCATGCACCTTGTGCATGAAGAGTGGAACGGTAATGGGCGGTCACTTGACCGTTGCTGTCTTGATCACGTTGGATCAGTTGATAATATGCTGACATAAATTCCCTGGTCTTTTTTTCATTAGCGTGCTGCAAACACTTTTTTAAATTTCCTGATTTAATATTTAATATTCATGCAGGATGAACAATCAATGTCCGATTCTATCTAACCTGTTTAAATTGCGGTTGCATCCGTTGCCGAATCACAACATTTTTAAATCTGTTTTACGTCAGACAAAATCGGAACTCCGATCAAAACTGTTTTCCTTTTTCATAGATTTAGACCCTCTGCGTCAATGAAATTAACTGACTGAATCGTCGCTTTTCTTTGATGATCCCCATCGGTTTTGAAAGGCTTACCTTCAACCAAGGATTAAGTTATTTGATGAATTTTGGTTTTTCTCTTCTGCCGATAAGCACAGCACAACTGATGTATCTTATTGTCATTCAGTTATTTTTTGATATTTGAGCAATCATTTTCATTGATTCAGATGCAAGATATGCTAAGTTAAAATCTCTATGCAATCCTGAGCCTGGATGACTGGATATGGCACATAACTCTATGATTCGCGTGAATGATGATCTGTCAGTAGCAACGATTGTACATGCTCGCCAACAACCATGGATCGATAGTCCAGCACAAGGCGTGAAACGCCGAATTCTCTATCGGGTCGGCAATGAAAAAGCGCGTGCCACCTCGATCGTTGAATATGCAGCAGGCAGCCAATTCCCTCAACATATTCATAGTGGTGGTGAGGAGTTTCTAGTTCTTAAAGGGATTTTTCAGGATGAACATGGAGATTATCCAGCAGGCAGTTATGTACGAAATCCTCCAGGTTCAATGCATACACCACGCTCGGATCAAGGCTGCACTATTTTAGTCAAATTATGGCAATTTCGGCAGGATGATCATCAGCGCATCAGTATCCTCCCTTCAAATGACATGATTTTCTCCACGCAACACGACCACTCCATGGTTCTTTTCGATCAGTTTGATGAAGAAGTTCGTCTGGAAAGCTGGTGTGCGAATACCACACGGACAATTCTCAATCCATCGGGGTTGGAAGTGTTTGTAGTCTCTGGCTCATTTCAGTCCGGTCCGGAAATCATGGAAACCTGGTCATGGATCCGTCTACCCGCAGGAATGCCACTGGAATTAAAAGTCGGTGCACAAGGGGCCTGTGTCTGGATTAAAAGCGCACCTTTAGAACATATCAATGTATGCCGCTTTGAAATTGAATAATGCAATAGTTTTAAATCATTCTTCGATCTAATCTAAAAAAGAAAATACTATCTAGGAGTCTAAACTCCAATATATCTCATATTGGTAAGCTTTCACTCGTCTAAAGCAGGCTAGCTTAATCATCGAAAAATCATTACATTATTCATATAACAATATGCATCTGTTATTTCTTAACCACTGATGAGAGAGCACTGAACCGATCATGTAAAAAAGTAAATTTATCCGGCTTGGATGCGACCTTGATACCGCCAATAAAATCTTAGATTTCAGAGCAAATATGCTACAAAAGAACAAATCGATTTTCGTCTTTCTTTTTCTTACCGTCGCGATCATGAATATTTTTATGATCGCTCTGTTGGCCTATACCCTTCAGACTTCACGTGAACGCAAAGAAAGTGAGATTCGTACCAGCGTTGAAAATCTAACCTTGCTGCTGGAAAAAAGTGTTAGCAGCAGCGCTAGAGAAATCGATTTATCTTTACATATTTTGCAAACTTTTTTAGATAAAGAATTACGTGAAAAACAACAACTGAATCCTGTAGAGATTAATCAGCTCATTCAAAAACAAGAAAACTGGATTCATTCCATTGCAAACATTCATGTCACAGATGCTCAAGGTCAGATCAGATATGGCAATGGTGGTTTAGCCAATACTTTCAGTTATGCTCACTATCCTTTCTTTAAGAAAGCTCAACAAGCTAAAGACCAGTTATTGGTTACTAAACTGATTCAGGAACCAAATGGTAAAGATTGGGTCAATGTGTTTGCTCGGCCTTATCATGATGCAAATGGAAATTTTGTGGGGATAATAACCGCTACATTGCCTGCCAGTTACTTTAATACCCTTATCTCGGATCTAGATGTCGGCCCTAAAGGTGTAGTTCTGGTTCAGGATCTGGATTTCCGGATTATCGCCCGTCATCCTACTCTGCAAACACCGAATGGCAAGGTCGGTTATGTGGGCGGCCCACCGGAACTGATCCAGCTGGTTCGTGCTGGCGCCCAGTCGGGTACCCTTTACACGCGAAAAACAACCGATAAAATTCCACGAATTGGCAACTTTCGCCGGCTCAGCAGTATGCCGGTTTTTGTCATTGTGGGGTTGGGTGAAGATGACTATCTTGCTCAATGGTACGATGACATTACCAAAGCCATATTGCTTGAATTACTCTTTCTGATCGTGACCAGCGTTGCCGCTTGGCAACTCTGGCGGCAGATCCAGGCGAGTGTCTTGGCCAACCGTCGCAGCCAGATGTTGTTACGCAATGCAAAAGACGGTATTCATGTACTTGATATGCAAGGTAAGCTTCTAGAAGCGAGCGACTCATTTTTTCAGATGATTGGTCACCCTCCCGAAGATGTCATTGGGAAAACCCCATGTTATTGGGACGTCTGTTATAATAAACAAGAAATTCAGGACCTGATCAAGGAAAACATTCACAAACCTGAAGGTATCCGTTTTGAAACGCTTTATCAAAATGCTCAAGGTGAACGCTATCCGGTAGAAGTCAGTTCTGTGATGGTTCATCTTGATGACTATCAAGTTTTCTTCGGTTCAGCACGTGATATTACGGAACGAAAAAAGGCTGAAGAGAACCAGCGGATTGCAGCGACAGCATTTGAATCTCAGGTCGGGATGTTAATTACTGATCCCAATCTGGTGATTTTACGTATCAACAAAGCATTTTCCGAAATCACCGGTTATAGCCAGCAAGAACTGATTGGACATACGCCTCACATCCTGCAATCCGGCATGCACGATAAAAATTTTTATGCCACCATGTGGGACCACATTCGTACCACAGGCTCCTGGCAAGGAGAAATCTGGAATAAACGCAAAAATGGAGATCTCTACCCGCAACACATCTCAATTGCCAGTGTTCGCGATGAAAATGGTCAAATCACCCATTATGTTGCCTCGATTACAGATCTCTCTGCCTATAAAGCCTCGGAAGAAAAAGTCCGTTTGCTTGCCTTTTATGATTCTTTAACTAAATTACCTAATCGCCGCTTATTTTTAGAACGTCTTGAACAGAGCATACGCGATGCAGAATCTAACAAGCAAACTGGCGTAATTCTGTGTATTGATCTAGATAACTTCAAGGCTTTGAACGATACAGAAGGTCACGAAACTGGTGATCGTTTACTTCAGCAAGTAGCCACTCGCCTATTAGAATGTGTTGGCACAAATCATATGATTGCCCGTCTCGGCAGTGATGAATTTGTTGTATTACTGGATCCGCTAAGCACGTCCGAAGCCAGCGCAATCCAGCAGGCTGAGAGTACGGCGAAGCGTATTCTACAAGCTCTAACTCAACCCTATTTCTTTGGAAATTCGGAATATCGTAGTTCAGCGAGTATTGGGATTAGCCTGTTCGGCTTACAAGCCGATGAGAATGTACAAGATCCGATTAAAAGAGCGGATATCGCCATGAGTGATGCCAAAACTTATGGTCGTAATACCTATCGTTTTTTTGATCCGCAAATCCAATCCCAGGTGCAACAGCGTGCTGATATTGATGCGGGCTTACGTCAAGCACTGGAAAAAAATCAGTTCATCCTGTACTACCAACCTCAAGTGAACGGAGCAAAACAGGTCACGGGTGTGGAAGCACTGTTACGTTGGCAGCATCCAACGCAAGGGATGATTTCACCGGCCCGCTTTATCCCGGTAGCAGAAGAAAATGGTCTGATTATTTCATTGGGGCGTTGGGTATTGGAAACGGCCTGTCGCCAGTTAACGGTATGGTCCAAACAGCCACAAACAGCCAATCTTAGTATTGCTGTAAATGTGAGTGCCAGTCAGTTTGCACGTGATGAGTTTGTACAAGACGTCCTTGATATTCTAGAACGTACTCAAGCTCCAGCACATCTCTTGAAATTGGAACTCACTGAAAGTGCATTGGTGATGAAGATTGAAGACATCATAGAAAAAATGACGATACTGAAACGTTATGGTGTCATGTTTTCGCTGGATGATTTTGGTACGGGATATTCTTCACTTACCTATCTCAAACGGATTCCGATTGATCAGCTCAAAATTGACCAAGGCTTTGTCCGCGATATTGAGGTGAGTACGAATGATGCGGAAATCGCAAAAATGATTATTGTACTGGCAAAAACTCTCGGTATTTCCGTTTTGGCAGAAGGTGTAGAAACTGAAGCTCAACGCGATATATTAGAAAAACAGGGTTGTTATCATTATCAAGGTTATTTATTTGCCAAGCCGATGCCGATTGATGAATTGGAGCATTATTTATTGCTGCAACAAACCCGTCGCAAGGTATTGAAAACTCATTTATGAGTTTGATGAATGATTTTAACTTAGCTACTTTTATTTAAATAATTTTTTAATCACTTAGGCTATTTATATCCAATACACTTCCGAAATAAAAAGCCCACTACGAAACTCAGTGGTGAACCGTACCGGGTTTGTGGGAGACTTTTTATTTAAGTTAGGCCACCTGACCTAATGGGTTAATTTTATCATAGTACATTGCTTCAAAATCAAAAGGTGACACATAACCTAGTGCACTATGTACACGCTCTTTATTGAACCAATCTACCCAGTTTAGTGTCGCAAGTTGTACATCCGCTAAACCTTGCCAATCCGCTTTTAAATATTCAATCACCTCTGTTTTGTATAAGCCATTCACCGTTTCAGCCAAAGCATTATCGTATGAATCACCGGTCGTACCGACTGATGCTCGTAAATTTGCTGCTTCTAAACGATTGGTATAACGAATGGAAAGATATTGCACACCTCTGTCACTATGATGAATCACGTTCTTTGGCATGCCTCGATCATGCAATGCTTGCTCCAGTGCATCGAGCACCATGTCTGTATTCATCCGTGTTGATACTTTCCATCCAACAATTGCTCGCGAGAACACATCAATAATAAAGGCGGTATAGACCCAGCCTGAATTTGTTTGAATATACGTAAAGTCAGCGACCCACAGCTGGTCAGGGTGATCAGCACTAAAATTGCGTTTCACCAAGTCATCTGCTCGTTTTTGATCATCTCGGCTATGGGTAGTTTGTTTATTCTTACCTCGCCAAACACCTTGTATACCTAGCTTTTGCATCAATCGAGCAACTGTACAGCGTGCAATAATATAGCCTTCACGTTTCAATTTTTGCCAAACTTTACGTACACCATATCGACCTGAACTTTCCTTCCAAATTCGTTTAATTTGTTCAGCATGATGCAAGTCATGTAAATCTCGCTTCGCTCGATGTTCTGGATTGTCCGCGAGATCTAAAGTTCGGTAATAGGTTGAAGCTGCGATCGGTAAAATCCTACAAATCGCATCAACACCATATAAGTCTTTATTGTTATGGATGAAATCCACCATTATTTGTGTGGGCGGTCGAGCTCCGCCTGGGCGAAAAAAGCAGCTGCTTTACGTAGAATTTCATTGGCACGCTTTAATTCTTTGATTTCACGTTCCATCTGCTTCATTTTTTCTTGATCTGATGCCTGTTGTACTTTGATAGGATTTTGTTGATCGAGATGTTTTAAATACCAAACACGCAGTGTTTCAGGAGTACAACCTATCTTGGGAGCAATAGCAGTGATTGCAGCCCAATTCGATGGATAATCTTTTTCGGATTCAATCAATAATTGAACCGCTCTATCTCGGATTTCAGGGGTATATTTTGGTTTTGTCATCGGGACATTCTCTCAAGAAAGTTGGTCTCCGACAAACCCGGTACGGTTCAAAGCGTATTGAATAGGGTTCACAACAGGTCATTCACAGCATTTAAAAGTTTATCTCAGCAAGCATCCTAATAAGGTATTGATCTGTCTTTTATTTTACCTGATTTTTGGTCTTTTCTGAAGTTGAGTTTCAGATAAGAGCAATTTGAAAAAGTAGAAATTTAAGTCGGTGATGTTCCCTTTAAAAAGTGTTTAGAGGCCGAAAATTTTCTTCACTAAATATACTTCACCCTGATGCTGTGACCACAATAAAATGACGAAGCTTGCCCTTTATGTAGTACACACATGGCTTCAATTCCTATGCTAATACCAGCGTACATCTCAAAGAATAGTTTCACCCTAAAAACGCCGACTATGGAAGAGATTTATATACTCGACCTTTAGCTAAAAACCATTTTGCTTATCATCAATGGCTATTTGCAATAGTGCCTTAAATATATTCATCATCAAGTTCAAAAGTGCCTAATGATGTGCTCCTATTTAATTATCATTTAAGAAGAAATTATCCGGTATTTTGTGAACTTATCTGCTTGATTGAGTGCTTCATTCACTCATTTTACTGATCTGTGCCCTTATTTTTATGTTTCTCGATTCTTTAATTTAGTACCATCAATATAACTTACGCTGACGAGCTGGATTTATTGAATGAAATATATGGAAATCAGAGATTTGATTGAAGCTGAATTGAAAAATTATAGTTCTAATCAAATGATTCCATCAGAACGTTACTTGGCATTAAAGTTTGAGTGCTCAAGGGAAACCGTGCGTAAAGCCTATGAACAGCTTCGTGCTGAAGATAAAATTTACAAACGTCAGAATGTTGGCTGGTTCGTAAGTAATAAGAAAATTCAATATTGTCCAACCTCAATTGATAATTTTGCGTCCTACATGCAGACACAGGGCTTTCAGGCACGAACAGATCTGATCTCGGCCCAACAGATTGATCAATTTAATCGCAGTGATCTGTTTAGTGAAGAAAGTCGCCAACTCGGCTTTATTGAAATTATTCGTTTACGTTATGCGGATGATGTACCTGTACTTCTAGAATATAACTATTTGCCTATCAGGTTATTTCCAAATGTACTGAATTATGACGTGATTACTTCAGTCCAAGAAGTCGTTAAAAATCGTTTTCATTATGATTACACGAGTAGCCAGTTAAAAATTAAAAATACCGGTGTATCCCATTTCGAGAGCCAATATTTAGGAATTCCTTTAAGCCAAACAGCAACTTACATTGAACGTATTTCAAAATCAGACGATCTTGTGATCGAATATGACATCGAAATTTGGTCCCAAGACAAAATTGAAATGACCTTGGATATACACGTATAAGCTTTAATGTTCATCGTAAAAATTTAGATCCTGGCGACTTGAACTGTTTTTAGGCTTTATAATTTCTGAAATACTTATAACAACTAATCATTCTATTTTTTTATTTAAAACGCTAAACTTGCGTTCAGCTTAATACTGGTATGTACCACTTAACTGTATCGTATGTCTTACATATTAAATGTGGATCAAAATGATGCATCCAAATTTTCTTAAATGATGAAGATCCACTATTGCGAAATGAGAATCTGGCTCAGGAGTGTCTACGATGACCATCATCACAGATGATTTAGGTCATGGTATGGGGAATGCTTGGGAAAATAAAGACTGGGCACATATTTCTGAACGGGAATTACAAAGCCTGCAGCAGCATTATGCATGTTTACAAGGCAATATTCAGACCTTATGGCATAGTCCACGCCCCTTTTCATCGGCTGTACTCTTAACCATTGTACAGGATTCAGCGACCACCGATGAAACAGTCGCTCATCCGTATTTTATTAAGCGCAGCCATTGTTCATTTCGTCGTGCCCGCGATATTTTACAGGAGCATGCCGTTCTTCAGCATTTAGCCGGCAAGGAAATTCCTGTTGCAACCTTGCTCTCGACCCATCAAGGTCTCACGGCTTTAGAGTTGGGTGACTGGACTTATGAAGTCTATGAAAAAGCAGAGGGTTTTGATTTATATGCAGATCAGCAATCCTGGAAGCCTTTTTTCTATGCTGAACATGCCGCCAAAGCGGGATCTTTGCTTGCTAAACTGCATCGTGCGATGCAGGATTTCCCTGATCTGCAGGGGCGATCGGCACGTTATCTAGTATCAAATCAGCAGCTTTTAGAAAGTGAAAATATCGTTGCAGCCATACAATCGCGCATTATACAAAGTCCAGAATTAAGCTGTTATTTTGCCGATAAAAATCTAGAACCGTGCTTTCTAGATCGAGTCGCACAGATTCATCAGAAGATTAAGCTTGTTTTGCAACAGGCAGCAAAAATTTGGACGCACAACGATTTACATGCTTCAAATCTCTTTTGGTCAGCGCCTAATGCGGATGCTGAGATTACGGCTGTGATTGATTTTGGTCTATCGGATCGGAATTCAGCAATTTATGATCTGGCTGTGACGATTGAACGTAATTTTATTGATTGGTTAGAATTAGAACAGAGCTCACATATTCAGATTGATGAAACCGGTTTAACCGCCTTTCTACACGCCTATTTTTCCGAGATACCTCCACAAGAAGATTTGAGTATTTTGCCGGAACTACTGAAAATCGTGCATTTGGATTTCGCTTTTTCAGAACTTGAGTATTTTGTTGGCATTACTCAAAACCAACAACATGCCGATGCTGCTTATTACCATTGGATCATCGGGCACGTCGACTGGTTCTTTGGCGAACAAGGTCAGCAATTTAACCACACGTTAACCCGACTCATTCAACACGAATTGCAATCTTCTCAGTCGCTCTCTCTAACCCCAGCATCATCCCCCATTTCACATACATAAGGTTTCGTATGAACAATCGTCAATTCAAACAGAATGTATTAACCAAGTCTTTAAAATTGATCATTCTGTCGCAGCTCTGTTTAGCCCCGCTGACTTATGCTGAAGACGATGTTCAACAGCTTGACACGATTGTCGCCACAGCTGATCAAAGCATCCCTTACTCGAGTGCCAAAGTGAATGTTGAGGGATTTGCTACGGACATTCTGCAAAAAATACCGGCATCAGTCTCTATCGTCACTGCAGATCTCATCGCGGAGCAACATGCTCGTGTACTGAATGATGTGGTAAAAAATGATGCATCTATTGGTGATGGTTATGCCGCGATTGGCTATTATCCAAACTTTGTCTCACGTGGTTTTGCACTCGATTTGGCATCTAGCTATCTGATTAATGGTAATGTGATTCGTGGTGAACAAAACGTTGCGCTTGAAAACAAAGAACGCGTAGAAATTTTAAAAGGCATTTCCGCGATTCAAAGTGGGATGTCGACCCCGGGTGGTGTGGTCAATTATGTCACCAAGCGACCGAAAGAAGTACAAGCATTAACATTCTCTGCCGATCAACATGGACAGTTTTCAGTGGCAAGTGATGTCGGTGGTTTCTTGGGTGATGAGCAACAATTCGGATATCGCATCAATCTGGTGAATGAGCAGATAGAGTCTTATGTCGACCATGTAGATGGTGAACGCTATCTAGCGGCATTGGCCTTGGATTGGAAGATGTCAGCGCAGTCCAAATTGGAATTTGATCTGGAAGCACAGCGTTCCGAACAAAGATCAGTGCCGGGTTATCAATTATTGGATGGCAAAGTCCCACAAAATGTGAAGTGGGATCGATTGCTGGGTTATCAGACTTGGGGCAAACCGGTCACGATTGACAGCCTGAATACCAGTTTAAAATATAGCTATGCATTGAATGATGACTGGAACTTGGGACTCGTTGCAGCGCACAGTAAATCCAAGGTTGATGATTATTCAACATTTCCTTGGGGTTGCTATGATTCAGTCTGTGAATACAGTGGCTTAGGCAACACCTTTGATGCGAATGGCAATTACGATATTTATGATTATCGTAACCCTGATGACACTTTCAAAACCAACCAATTTAAAGTCAAATTGGACGGGGTGATGGATAGCAACTGGGCACAACATCATCTAAATTTTGAGATTACGCAAACCAATAAATCTCGTGATCGTTTTACCGGTGTCAATGAATGGATTGGTGTGGGTAATATTTATACAGAAACCACAGACTTTGCACCATCAACAGCGAATGCTGGACAAAAGTATCAAGCGCTTAAAAGTAAACAAACCGCATTCACAGCCTTAGATCGTATTGAATGGAATGAACATTGGTCCACTTTGCTTGGTGGGAAATGGGTTGAGCTTGATGAACAAGCTTACGGTGAAGGTCAGGTAAAAGTACGCGATACCGATTTAGGCAAATTTTTACCGCAGTTTGCAGTGAGTTATAGTCCTGTAGAGTCAACGACTCTGTATGCCTCTTATGCGAAAGGTTTGTCAGATGGAAAAACAGCGCCTTGGTTTGCAAACAACGCTAGTGAAACCCTAGCGCCGATCTATTCAGAGCAATATGAAATTGGCTTGAAACAACAGATCAAGCAGTTTTTATTCACTGCGTCGATTTTTGATCTACGCCAAGACAACCAATATAGCCAGCCAACTGACACAGGCTTTATGTTTGTACAAGAAGGTGAGCAGCGGAGTCGTGGTCTAGAGTTAGGACTGAATGGTGCATTAACGGATGATTTGGCATTGACCTCATCATTGGCATGGACCAGAGCCCGTTTGGAGAATGTTGAAGCGGTTGAATATGGCAATCATCAAGCGCAAAACGTGCCAAAAGTTCGTTTCGCAACACATCTTCGTTATAACGTACCGAGTATTGAAGGTCTCACTGTTCTGGCAGGTGGTCAGTACAGTTCAAGTAAATATGCCAACAAAGAAGGCACTGCAAAAGTTGGGGGTTATAGCGTATTTGATTTAGGTGCAGCCTATCAATTTAAGCTGAATACGACCGATGCATTGCTGCGCTTGAACATTAATAACCTGTTCAACAAGAAATACTGGCGTGATGCAGGTGAATTTTTGGGCGACGATTATTTATTCTTGGGTTCGCCACGCACAGCAACCTTGTCATTCAATTTGAACTTCTAAATTGGCTGCTTAATCAGGTTATATTGCCATGGAAAATATAGAAATTGCAGCGTTCCTGTTCAATGTGTTGGGAGTATGGCTGACCTCCAAACAATATAAAGCCTGCTGGTTGGTGAATATTGTCGCTGTATTTCTCTATATCATTATTTTTTATCGCGTCAATTTATATGCAGATGCAGCATTACAAGCCGTATTTATCTTGATGCAACTGTATGGTTGGTATAGTTGGTCGAAGAAAGATCAAGACCAGGATCTTACCGTACAGATTGGCTATTTAAATAAAAAAATCTGGGTGTATAGCCTGATTGTGGGTATTGTCGCTGGTCTGGTGATTGGCGCTTTATTTGCTCATTTCACCGCAGCGTCACTACCTTGGTTGGATTCAATGTTGGCCTCTTTCAGCTTGGTGGCAAGTTATTGGGCGGCCAAAAAATATATTGAAAGCTGGGGACTATGGTGTGTTTTAGATGTAATTTATGTCGGCATGTATAGCTATAAATCATTGTATTTAACAGCCGTGCTCTATTTTCTTTTTATTCTTCTGGCACTCAATGGCTGGAGAATGTGGCGAAATTTATATGGAGCAAAAGTATCTTTAAATTAGAGATAAATGAACTGATGGATCATACTGGTAATGTCCCTAAAAATAATAGGATCTGAAAGTAAAATATTCTCTTTGAGAAACTGGATGGCGACTCCCCTTTTTACAAGCTGATCATCTTGTTTAGCAGTCCACCATTCCCTAATAAGTACTTTATTTCCTACTTGAAGTTCTCCAGTTCTTTGGCCCGAGAAGCGGTAGTGGACATAAAACAGTCATTACTACTCACAGCTGCCATTGTTCCACCATCAGGATCGGCGTAGAAATCACAGTTTGCATCTCGATATCTGATCCATGCACGCTGAGCTTCTTGTAGTTGCTTCTTTCGTTCAGGTGTTAGCGATGCCATTACATCTCTATATGCTTGATTTAAACGTATATCCTGACGTTGTGTTTCCGCCCCAATACAATCAAGCATTTCTACAGTAACACCACCAGATCGATCCATACAGCTAGAAAATTGCTGACTCAATTCCACTTCGTCAGCAAATGAAATTTGTGCTAGACACCCCAGCACCATACCAAATACAAGTGATTTATTATTCAAAAACATTGCAGCCTCAACTTAGTTTAAAAAGTATCTAAATCGTTTTGAATGTGTATTTTTGTCTTTATCTGAATAACTATCTATTTCATACACACTTTACACAGTTCTACTCGTACTACCATAATTCTACTCGATAAATATCCTGTATTTTTACAAAAAAAAGCATTATAGATCGACAACGCTATATCCTCTAATTCAAAGATGAAGAAGCGGTGAAAGTGATTACTCAATATCCTTTTGATAGAGCCTTCTGGTCAAGCCAATCCGTTAATTTTCCAGAATATGGATGGTTGCTGTACGACCAGAAACGAAAGCGAGCTGATTCGTAGGCATTTCATCCAACATAATTTTGACCGGCACACGTTGTGCTAGACGTACCCAGCTAAAAGTAGGATTTACATTCGCCAGTAGATTTGAACTGCTGGAGCGTTCACGGTCTTCAATGCCTGAGGCAATTCCCTGCACATGGCCCTTAAGCTTTTGTGCATCCCCCATCAGTTCAACCGTTGCAGGTGCACCGACATGAATCTTATTCAGTTTGGTTTCTTCAAAATATCCCACGATATAAAGCTGCTTGCGATCCACTAAAGCAGCTACTGCCTGCCCGGTCTTCACATAATGCCCCACTCGCAAGTCAAAATTCGATAAAGTACCATCGGCCGGTGCGCTCACTTCCGAACGCTGCAAATTTAAACGTGCCATATTCAAATGACTCTGGGCTACCTCAACCAGAGCTTGGTTCTGCATAACATTGGCTTTCGCCTGCTCAATGGAAGCCTGTAACTGTTTATGTTCTGCATGGCTTTGTTCAAGGTTCGCAAAGACTTGATCCTGCTCTTGTTTGGAGATTGCACCTTGCATCAAATTACTGTATCGGGTCGCGGTTTGTTCTGCTAGATGCAGATTGGCAGCAGACTTCACCAAATTAGCTTTGGCAGCTAGCAAGCTGGCTTGTGCCTGTGCCAGTCCCGCCTTGGCCTTGCCTAAATCAGACTTGGCTTGTTCAACATCGAGTGCTTGACGTGCAACATCAATTTTAAAGAGCACCTGTCCTTTTTTCACCGTCTGGTTATCCTGTACCAGCACCTGTGTGACCAGACCGGAAATATCTGATGAAACTTGAACAACATCCCCTCTTACCCGGCCATCACGCGTCCATGGCGCTGCATTGTAGTAATTCCATAAATGCACAATCGTGTAAACTGCGATCAAAATCGCTAGCATCAACACCACTGGGCGGATGACTTTTCGCACATCAAATGCATTCATGTAATTCACTTTTGCCGTACCTTTTTAATGATCCGATTAAAAAATTAAGCCCAACACCACAGAAATAGCCAATGCATAAATAGCAGTAGCATCATGTAAAAACACAGGTTGAAAATACTGGGGACGGCAATCCAGCCGTCCATCATCCATCGATGTGTGAATCGAGTACATAGCCTGAATAGTCCATAGGCGAAAATGGCCTGTACCAGTAGAATAGGCACATAAATGCCATAAATATTGACTTCACTCATGTGACGCGGTCTGCCCGGTTGTATGCACATGACCGATACTTGCCCGAATATTATTCAGTGAAATTAGTAGGCGTTGTCTGAAATGGAGATCTTGAATTTCATTCGCCTGTGTCTGCAAAACGTCCATTTGCTGTTGCAGCGCAGGATTAAAGCTTGCAGCTTGTCCCAAATGATTTTCATGCGTCCGGAAGTATTCATCGAGGTTTTGCTGCAGCAGATTGAGCTGCTGTTTCAGTGGGTCACCCTCCGGAAGTTGCAGCATCAGTTCCTGCAAACGAACCAAATCCACAATGGCACTGCTCTCGATCAATGCATTCTGGATTGCGATTTTAAGCGTGGGTGCCTGTACAGCTTTGCTATTCATGATCCCGACCCGATCCAGCATACTACGCAGGTGAACTTTAAAATCTGTCCCATAAGCCAGGTAAATGGCCTGTCGTAATGCACGGTAATGTAAAGCCAAAATACGGGAAGCACTGGTATCCGGGGACATCGCCCGAACCAGGTCAATCACAATCAAGGAGGTGATTACTCCCAAAATCATCGCAATAGAACTGTCCAGATATGCCACAGTATCAATGCTATATCTATTGTGTAAATTTAATCCCATCATGGTATTAATGCCTAATACCATTCCTACAGGCATTAAGATTGGATTCGCCATCATGCTGACTGCGATCAATATGAGCGGACAGAGCACCAATGCCAGCTGCCAAAAATCCGTCACATACGGAAAAATGCCAAAGGCATAGATGAACCCCAATCCTGCTGAAATCAGGCTCCAGACGATAAAGATCCGTAGCACGGGCACGGGATTATCTAAAGCGGTCAATATACAGGCGGTAATTACCCCCATTTGTGCCATCATGTAACCGGCTTTCCAACCCGATAGAATCCATGCGGCTGTGACTATTAGGGTAATCAAGGTTGCACTCACACCGCCCCGTACCGCAACCCCATAATCACGGTGCAGGCTTGGATAATCTGTTGTGAGCGTCGTAATGCTGGCAGGAATTTCCTTGTTACCTTGTTGGATACACTGCCAGATCAACTTGACTGCCATAATATTGGCCATAAAATGCCGGATATCCATTTTTAGCGCAGCAACCACCACCTGCTGTTCTGGAGTGACGGCTGCCATCAACGCATCGAAATCAGTGTCGAATCCAGATGGATACTGCTGTAGATCATCCTCTCTAAGTGGCTGTTCCTGCTTGATTAATAGCAGAACACGCTGCTTAATCTGTTGCAATTCGAGCGCTATGCTCTCCTGCTGCATTTGTTGTAATTGCCTGATCCGCTGTGACAACGCCACCAAATTTGCCACCACCAGTGACATTTGGTGCAACATTTCCTGTAGCGGTTTAGTCATGCCTTTCAGTTCGCCTTTTTCATAGGTTAAATGTACCGTCAAGGTATGAATATCCGCGGTATCACGAGTCATCACAGATAGAATCTGCGCATAACGTTCTGGAGTTTCTTCCCCATTCAGCAGATTCTCGAATACATTTTCAAGATCGTTCAGGGCTTTGTTGACCCTTTGTCTGATAACGGCCCCCAGATGAACCGGAAAGAAGCTAGCTGAAACCACAGCACTGGAGATCACTCCCACTGAAATTTCCAGTACCCGAGCCAGAGCAATGTCAAAAATACTGTATGTTTCAATCGAAGCAATGGCATTAAAGATAATCAGGACGGTGGAATAGCCTGCAAGCATGAAGACATAACTTCGTGGTGTACGATCAAGTAATGAGACATAGAGTGCGAACCCTACCCACAATGCCAATACCAGCGTAAATATCCAAGGGGTATTCAGGAGATATGGCATCAGTAACACGGCAACTAATGCCCCGGCTATGGTTCCGAGCAAGCGGTAGACACATTTTGATGACACCATGCCGGAATAGGGACTGGCAATAATCAGTACTGTTCCAATGGACCACATCGGGTTGACCAAGTTCAGTTCAAACGAGATGAAAAGTGCCAACATCGCGGCAACAAAAGTCTTGCACGCAAAAATCAGGTCAAGTCGGCTCGGTCTAAAAGCCAACAAGGGTTGAAATAACATGGGCACGTCTCAAATTTGTACTCGGCCGTGAGATTTCACGACACATGCACTATCCACGATCGCCGTGATGCGGTTTATATCGTTGATGTAAATCGTACTGATCAGGAGTTTTTCTGATGATGAGCGGTTACAAACGATCCACTCATATAGCACAGATTTCTTAAGGAAATAAAAAATTAAATTATCTAGATAAGAAACTGCGCAGGCAATTTACCTAAAACTTAGCTTTTTAGTCAAGTTAAATTATCTTAATTTGATAATTAAGCACATTTTTTATTAGGTAATAAGGCTATTGTTTAGATATTTTCTCAGATCCGTATTGTCTATCCTGAGTTTAGCGCTCACCTGTACAGACGAAAATCTGCACTTTACTGCCTCTTTTCTGCTATAAGACAGGGTATTGAAAAGGATTTCATATTGTTAAGGGAGTAAATCACGCATCATGGCCATTTCGAGTTTTGCTAAGATTCTGACTGTCCTGGATTTATTCTCAGTTACACGCCCCATCATCAATGTCGAGACCATTTGCGATGAACTAGGCTTGTCCAAACCCACTGCCTATCGTTATCTCAAGGAACTGGTTTCAGCCAATATCTTGAGACGTATTAGTGGAACGTCAGGTGATTACACGCTGGGCCCAAAGATTGCAATTTTAGATTACATTTCCCGTACGACCGACCCGTTGGTTCAGATCAGTATTCCTTTTATGCAAACCATCGTGGAACGTACCGAACTCAGTTGTCTGATTACCTATCTGAACCATGATTCCTGCATTGATCTGCACCATGAACTGTTCGAACCATTTGATGTTGGCACTTATGGTCGTGGCTGCCCAAGACCAGTCTATATTGGTTCATCGGCAAAGGTGATTTTGGCCCATTTGCCTAAACAAAAAATCCGCGACTACTATAGCCGTTTTGCCACTCAACTCGCAGAACTAGACTTTGCCATCGATGAAACCGGTTTTTTACAACAGATGAAAAAAATCAAAAAACAGGGCTACTACCTGTCAGAAGGTGAACTAGACCCCAATATTTGCGGACTGTCTGTGCCTATTTGTTTTTCTAATAAAGAGGTTCCTTTGGCGCTGACCGTACTCGGTTCAAAAAACCGTTTTGAATTTATCAATGTGGACAAAGTGATTGGTATGTTGCAAACAAGTGCTCATCAGATCGAACAGAGTTTTGCAGGCATCTCCGAAAGTCAGCATGATGGGATAAGCACAGAAGTGTTTAGGTCGGCTTCAAGAGAGTGATGAAATCATCTCAAATCATTGAGCTGAACTTATCGTTTTTGAAATTCCCTTTATAGCGTTTCATGATCAAAGAACGCCAAGAAAAGAAGAATCACGCCCATCAAAAGGTAGGGACATAAATATAAGGCAATTGCTGCAAGCCACGCCCAATCCCATCCGTAATGTGCACCAAGAACACCAAAGATCGTACCCACAATAGGAATGCCGGCTGTAATCAATGCAACGATGAGCCCTAATAGGCTATTCCATTCAAGAACATCATGAAAATAACTATAGATCGCAAAAAATTGCGTAATGGTAATGATCCAGTACCCTATAAATTTAATGAGTTTCATGATTCCCTGTATCCTCCAGAGTTTTCTATTGCATCGAGCAATCCAGCATCCTTGAGCAATGCTGGACTGTAGCCAAATTTATCTGTGCTGTTTTTACGAGGCCTTAGTTGAAATACCAAAACCAGAAAGTTAGCAAGATGCCCAATGAAAGGATTAGAGAAAACAGCGTGAACCATGAATGTGACTCATGCCCCCAAAACATACGCTTTGCCAGTAATTTTTTGAGAACAACACTATTTAAGATCAGGAAGGCAAGATGTAGCAATACACTAGCCAACAACAGATTTACAAAGAGTTCATGCACTTCTTCTAAAGTATGGCTGTGGGTGTAGTCTGTTAAATAGCCTGCCAGTACAGTTAATGGCATTACACAAAAAAGACCCAGTATGCTCAGCTGAAATAGGCTAGAAGTGGCCGATTTCAAAAACGTTGCAGAAAACCATGACCGCGGTTGCGCCCAATGACGTTGCACAAACTGCTTGATAATATGAAATCGACGTCCCCCTCCAGCAGGCTGAGTATGTGCGAATCGTGGGGCAAAAAACTGCCATAAAATCCTTAAAGTCAGTGCAATCGCAAGCGTATAGCCAAATGCCATATGCACGTGATGCCATTCTTCTTCCTCCCCAGTGAGATAAGCTCCAGCAAAACTCAAAATAAGCACAAGATGCAGGAATCGAACCAGTAAATCAGTAGATATCACTTTATTTGGAGTCATACGAAACCTTCTATAGACTGTATTTGCGTTGCAGAATAGCAACCCAAGATGAGTTGAATCTGAAGATACAATCTACGAGGTCAGGTTCATGATGCTTTTATTTATTAATAGGTTTTGGCTATTTATGTTTAATTTCAATCTTCAATACCTTTGATCTCATCGAGATATTGAAAAGAAATCGAAAGCCTTTTTACAATAAGCCAGTTTATGTAGCGTATTATAAAAACAATAACTCAAGATCATAATAATGAGGTGTAGCATGAAGACCCCAGATCAACTAATTTCTGAAGCGAAAAATCAAATCGTGGAAATTTCTGTGGAAAAACTCTATGAAGAATATTTAAAACATCCTGATCTCATTTTGATAGATGTTCGCGAGCCCGAAGAATATCAAGCCGCATCAATAGATCGTGCAGTAAATTTTCCACGAGGAATGTTAGAGATGAAAATTGCTCAACACCCTGTGGTCAATCACCACTGTGACCTTGAACTGGCTTTAAAGGAATTATCAGAGAAAAATATTTATTTGATTTGTGGTACAGGAGCTCGTTCCTCTTTGGCCACGCTCGCTCTGCAAAATATGGGGTTTATGAAACTTTATTCAGTTCAAGGAGGAATGCAAGCCTGGATTGCAGCAGGTTTACCCACTATTTCATATTTAAACTAACGTCTCTACAGCATTAAATAAACATAGCCATATTGATTCGTGAGGTTTGATTATCACTTTTCCTCTAAAAGTCTAGATTTCTCACTGTCTAACAGTTGTGCACTTATTTTATTCAGCTTGAGTAGCGATCTTAAGATTCAGCTCATCTACATTTGATTAAATTTTTGCATGGAAAGATAGATTCTTTGTTTTGAGGAGAGAAAGATGCAAGCATGCAAACAGGTGATTTTAGCCATGAGTTTAGGCCTGACCTCGATGATGGCGCTAGCGGATCAACACCATTCCCCTGCCAACACGATAACAACTGTCAAACAGGCATTCACTGCAAATAATGATACTCCAGTACGTTTGACGGGTTATATCGTTAAAGCGATGGGTGATGAAAAATATCAATTCCGTGATGATACGGGTTTGATCACGGTTGATATTGATATTGATAAATTGCAGGGTCAGTCACTTTCAGCAAAAAATAAAATTACGATCCATGGTGAAGTCGACATTGATCATAAGCCACGTAAGCAGGTGGAAATTGAGGTAGATCAGATCAAATTCTAAGGATTAAGTCTTTAAAAACCACATATTTTTTATGTGGTTTTTATTTCTTTTTTCTGAGGCTCAACTATAGTCAAATAAATGACCTCATGACTGAGTAAGCGAATGCGTATTTTACTTGCAGAAGATGATCATTCTCAGGCTGAAAGCATTAAAACCTGGCTTGAAATGGATGGTTATAATGTAGATTGGGTTGAGCGCGGAGACCATGCGCTGTTGGCGATTGAGCAGCACAGCTATGATTGTATATTACTTGATCGTGGTTTACCCAAAACCACGGGTGATGAGATTTTAACAGCCTTAAGGACAAAAGAATTCGCCACCCCTGTCATTTTTCTGACCGCACGTGACAGTATTAATGACCGCGTCGAAGGTCTAGATTTGGGTGCAAATGATTATCTGATTAAACCTTTTAGCTTAGAAGAGCTATCCGCACGAGTCCGTACACAATTGCGCCGTCAGCAAAGCAACACTGGACAGCAACTGAGTTTTGCGAATTTAAGATTGGATCCACACGCTAAAACTCTGATGAAAGATAAGGACGTCATCAACTTAACGTCTAAAGAGTTTCAGATTTTATATAAACTCATGCAAAAGCCAGATCATGTCATCACCCGAGATCAACTAGAGGAATCGTTATATGCTTGGGGAGATGAAATTGAAAGCAATGCCATTGAAGTCTTTATTTATCAATTACGCAAAAAAATAGGCAGTCAATATATTAAAACGATTCGTGGACTGGGTTATCGGATGAGTCAAAACTAAATGACAGCGGTTGTTTCATTACAAACGAAATTAATCAAGACTTCACTGCTCAGCTCAATTGTGGCTGGGATTTTGGCATTACTTATTTTCATCGGTATTTCCTGGTATCAAACCACGGAAACACAGGATGAAATCATGCATGAAGTGGCCGGTATGTTACTCATCAAAAGCATACAGTTGGGCACAGAACAATCTGTAGATGAATTAAGTGATGAGTTTGAGATCCAATACCGCCTGAGTTCACCAAACCAGTTGATAACACAATCCGAGCATTTCGAATTTGATACCCAGCAAACCACATGGAATTTGGGTTTTAACTCTACTTATGGTTTGGTCTGGCAGCAGCACCAATTATGGCGAACTTATCATGAAAATCGTCCAGAAGTCGGTATGAGCGTTCTGCTGGTACAACCGATGGGTGAACGTTTTCAGGTCGTTGGAAACAGTATCGCCGGTTATAGTTTGGTGCTGTTAGTCTTGTGGTTAATACAGTGGTTAATTTTACATTTTGCGATACGACGTCATTTTAGAACCTTGCAGCAACTATCCAATAATATTTCCTGTAAAGGGATCGAGGATTTATCACCGATTCAGACACCCTCGCCCGTTTTTAAAGAATTGCAACCGATCCTATTGCAATTAAATCAATTGCTCACACGCCTGAAAGATTCCTTGATTGCCGAGCAGCGCTTCACCGCAGATGCATCCCATGAATTACGTTCGCCGTTATCTGCCATTCAAATGCGTTTACAAGTTTTGAAACGTAAGTATCCTGAAATGGCACAGGATTTTATTCCTGTTCAGCAGGATGTTAGCCGTGGCGTGCAGGTGTTGGAGAATTTATTGCTTCTGGCCCGTTTGGACCCCGCCCATGCTGATCAGTTGCCTAGAACTGAGCTATTTCTTGACACCGTTTTTCAAGACGTGCTGCAAGCTTTACAGCCTTTTTCTCAACAAAAATTAGTGATGATCCAGGTCGATATAACTGCTGGATTATCTGTTCAGGTAAATGAGCAACTCTTTTTCACATGTATACGCAATCTTGTTGATAATGCTATTCGTTATGCAACACACCAAGGGCAAGTGCTGATCTATGCTGAACAGCAGGCGGATACCGTCGAAATCAGCATTGAAAATAGTGGTTCAGGAATCAGTGATGAGGTATTACAACGTTTAGGAGAACGTTTTTATCGGGCACTCGGGACACAGACTCAAGGATCTGGTTTGGGACTATCGATCTGTAAAAAAATTATTGAATTACATAAAGGCAAAATCAGCTTTGAACCCTCCAAGCTCGGTGGTCTGAAAGTTTCTCTTCGACTTCCCAACTTACTTGATCGTCAGGAGACAATATGACGAACCGTGAATTTGGATGTTTTGACACAACATCTCCAGCCCAGACTCTAAGAGAAAATTCCACTTTTAGTTCCTCTGATTTTTAGAGGGATTATCCTGTGAATTTAAGCTGAGAATATTTTTGGCTACAGGCAGTTGATCACTCAAAATAGTAAGCCTTACCTAGTGTGCATAAAATTCCTGTTGAACATGAGAGTAAATATAAACTGCGATTGATTGTTGGATCTTTATTCTATAATAAAGCGCTGCTTAAAGGATTTTTCTGTCTCTTTTTGAATGGAACGATGAGATTCAGTAGCTGGATTAAAGATTCCCACTTACAATTGGACTGAATTGAAAAACTGGTGATAGTTAAAATATGTATACAGGTATCGTTCAAGGTTTAGAAAAAGTCGTCGACATCCAGAAAGGAAACGGTTTTATCACTTTGGTCGTTAGTGATCAGCAGGGTTTCTTTAATGATGTTTTCATTGGTGCAAGTGTGGCGATCAATGGGGTCTGTTTGACGGTCACTACCATTGATACTGCACAGCAGCACATACATTTTGATATCTCAGACGTAACCCTCGCACTTACCACACTCAAAGATGTACAGATCGGTGATGAAGTCAATATTGAGCGTTCAGCCAAAGTCGGTGCTGAAAATGGTGGGCACAACCTTTATGGACATATTGAAGGTACTGCGACGGTAGCCAGTCTGGAACGCCGTGGTGAGACCCTGCATGTAGATTTAACTATCCCAGCCGGTAATATTAAGTATTTTTTCCTAAAAGGTTTTATTGGGTTAAATGGTTGCAGTTTGACGATTAACCGAGTGGATCGTGCTTTGGGAGAAATTTCGGTTGATCTCATTCCGGAAACTTTACGTCTGACGACCTGGAAGAATATTCAGCCTGGAGATGAGGTCAATTATGAAATTGACCAGATGACCCGGACGCTGGTAGATACGTTGGAAAATCTACATCAGCGCTAAGCAATTCAATTCATTAATATTTTTGTTATTCTTGACAGTTAATGTTTTATTGCTCCCCTTCTAAATAGTAGTTTCGAATAGAGCTTTATTGGCTGTTTATGTCATCATTCTTGTTTAATACAGTGGCACCATTGTTGTGCCACTACTTACATTGATTTTTTTCTAAAGATTTTTATTAATATTTAATTTGTAGCTTTATAAATTCTTATTTTAAAATTTACTTAGGCTATTTCAGTTTCTCCAACCTGATGATAAGCACGATTAAAGTAGACCAAAGCGGAATCTTGTTGATTTTTTTGTATAGCTACAATCGGACAAATAAAAATCGTATGTGTTCCTACTTCTTGAATTTGTTCAATTTCACAATCAAAGCTGACTAAGGCATCCGTTAACACCGGACAGCCTGTTGCTAATTCAGTCCAATCCCCATATTCAAAGCGCTGTTCTGAACTCATTTTCGATGCAAAGGCGTGGGAAAGTTGTTCATGCTGAGCACCTAATACATTGACTGCCAAAACTTTATTCTCAACAAAATAAGCATGTGAGCGTGATGATTTATTCATACACACCAACAAGGTCGGTGGTGTATCTGTGACGCTACATACCGCAGATGCTGTAAAGCCGTGATGACCAGATGCGCCCATCGTAGTTACCACATTCACCGCACTGCTTAATGAAGACATTGCATTTTTAAAGTCTGTAGCGTCAACCATCACTTGATTCCTATATCTTGCTATATCTTTGGGTGAGCGATTGCTCAGGGCTTTCTTGAGTCAGAATATTCCAATCAAAAACACCCCTTCACATATCCTATTTTGAGTTAAGCAGAAAGCTCTCGACGAATAATCTCTGCGCCTGCACTTAAAGCATTGAGCTTGCCGCGTGCCACTTGGCGAGATAACGGCGCCATACCACAGTTGCTTGAAGGATAGAGCTTGTCTGCATCTACAAATTGTAGGGCTTTGCGCAGAGTATCCGCCACTTCTTCTGCTGTTTCAATAACATCGGTTGCGACATCAATCGCCCCTACCATGACTTTTTTACCCCGAATGAGCTCAATCAGTTCCATCGGCACACGGGAATTGTGACATTCTAACGAAACGATATCGATCTTAGATTTTTGTAATTTAGGAAAGACTTCTTCATATTGGCGCCATTCTGAACCAAGTGTTTTTTTCCAGTCCGTATTGGCTTTAATGCCATAGCCATAGCAGATATGTACCGCCGTCTCACACTTCAAGCCTGCTAATGCACGTTCTAAAGTTGCAATGCCCCAGTCATTCACCTCATCAAAAAACACATTAAATGCTGGCTCATCGAATTGAATGATATCTACCCCCGCTGCTTCGAGCTCTAAAGCCTCTTGATTGAGAATTTTGGCAAATTCCCACGCCAATTTTTCACGACTTTTATAGTGGCCATCATACAAGGTATCAATCATAGTCATTGGACCAGGCAGTGCCCATTTAATGGGTTGATCGGTCAGCGAGCGAAGAAACCTCGCATCTTCAACAAAGACGGGTTTTTGACGGGATACTTCCCCCACCACTGATGGTACGCTGGCATCATAGCGATCACGGATTTTCACGATTTCGCGTTTATCGAAGTCGACACCATCAAGATGTTCAATAAATGTAGTCACAAAATGCTGACGGGTTTGTTCACCATCACTGACAATATCAATGCCTGCTTGTTGCTGTTCATGCAAGGCCAAACGTAAAGCATCAAGTTTGCCATCAATCAGCTCTTGCCCTTGTAATTTCCACGGCGACCAAAGTTTTTCCGGTTCCGCCAGCCAAGAAGGTTTTGGTAAGCTGCCAGCCGTTGAGGTCGGTAATAAGCGTTTCATAATCAATAATCTTCTATATTCTGGATATTAAGCCGCTTGATCTTCAAGCTTATAGCTTGCTGCCCATTGCTCAAGGATGCCTTGATAGGGTTTGATAAAGTGTTCTTCAGTCCACTTGCCTTGTTTAACTGCCAATTGACTACGTTCAACACGATCATAGACAATTTGGGTCAATGAATAATCCTGATACTCAAGACTCGGTTGATATACATGCCCCGCATTGGAGTTGGCATTGTAAATTTCAGGACGGTAAATCTTTTGAAATGTTTCCATGGTGCTAATGGTACTAATCAACTCAAGATCTGTGTAATCACCAAGTAAGTCACCATTAAAATAGAAGGCCAAAGGTGCAGCCGCATTTGTGGGCATGAAATAACGTACGTTTAAGCCCATCTTCTTGAAGTATTCATCGGTTCGTGAATATTCATCTTGCTTGTATTCGACACCTAACACAGGATGCTGATTCGCAGTACGGTGATAGGTTTTTGTGGTTGAAACACTCAGACAAATGACAGGATTTTTATCAAACTCTGCTTTGAATGCTTCCGAATTTACGAGATATTGATACAGCTTACCGTGCAAATCACCAAAATTTTCTGGCTTATTCGATGCTGGGTTTTTATTAATATGTTCGGGCAGTACTACGCTAAAGTCATAATCACGGACATAAGATGAGAAACTATTGCCGATCATGCCATCAATACGCTGATTGTTTTTATGATCCACAATGGTAGTTTCAAGCATTTCAATCGCAGGGAAAGTTTTGCCCTTACCTTCAACATCAATATCTACAGAAATGATATCCACTTCAACCGAATAACGGTCTGCTTTTGGGTTATCCCAATGTGCCAAAGCATTAAAACGGTTATTGATCATGCGTAAAGTGTTACGCAGATTCTGTTTACGGCTTTCACCTCGTGCTAAATTGGCAAAGTTCGTGGTAAGACGTGTGCTATCTGCTGGAAGATAGTTTTCATCGAAACGAATACGCTTAATTGAACAGACAAACTCTTTATTCATAGTGATCGCCACCCTAATTTTTGAGATCAATTAAATTTCTGAATGAGGCAATTTATACTCAAATAATGAGATGAATAAAAATGATTTTAAATAATCTAAAATTGAATTTAATTCATGATTTATTAGGGAAAGGACAATTTAAATAATGACTTCTTGGTTGATTGATATTTTTATAATTCTGCTTTTAATTAAAATATATTTTATAAAGCAAAGAGTTAAAACTTACTTCAAGCATAAGCCTGAATACTTAAAATCGCTAGTCTGAAGTGCTAGAAAGGAAGGTTGTAGAATTTACGAAAAGTTTCATTTCTCACATAAAATGAATTTATCTCATCTTAAAGTTAAAATATATCAATGTATTCACCCTGATTAATTTTTAAATGCGTAGCTGTACTCCAGGTATAAAATCAATTTTTAGGACTGCCACCGTCCCAGACAAGTATCCCTGATGCTTTTTTATAGACGAGAACTTACAACACTGGGAGAAATACGGAATTATTCGGGATTTATTTATGATCATTTTCTAGGTATTGGTTAAATTTTATTCCACAAAGAATAAAGCCCGATTTTTTCGGGCTTTTTCTTTGATACCCGCTAGGTGAGTCTACTCTACCACCAGTAACATCCTGTTCTTGTATGAATCCATCATGAGTAAAAACATACAACATGACCTTGATAGCCAAATACTTAAATCTATACCTACTAGAACGTACAAATTAACTCAACATTCTCATGAGAAATTGGGAACTTTATAAAATGTGATTGCCAATCATTTTTATAAGATGTATTTTAAATACATCTTATAAGTAACCGCAATGTGAGATCAACGATGACTCCGCAGCAAATTGAGTTAGTAAAAGCCACTGTACCTGTACTTCGTGAAAATGGTGTAGCTCTAACCGGCTATTTCTATAATCGCATGTTAGGTAATAATCCTGATCTAAAAGAAACGTTTAACATGGGACACCAACGTAGCGGAGCTCAGGCACAAGCCTTGGCAGGCGCGGTATTGGCTTATGCTGAAAATATTGAAGATCCATCTGTATTATTGCCTGTGGTTGAACTCATCGCCCATAAACACGTCAGCTTGAATATTCAATCACCTGATTACAACATTGTAGGTGAAAACTTATTACACTCGATTAGCGAAGTGCTTAACATTTCGATGGAAGACCCCTTGATTGCTGCTTGGGCTGCCGCTTATGGTCAATTGGCTGATCTATTTATCAGTACTGAAAAAGCCATTTATGACCAACATCAGCAAGCTAAAGGCAGCTGGTTAGGCTGGCGCAAGTTCAAAATTGCCAAAAAAGTGGTGGAAAGTGATGAAATTACCTCTTTCTATTTGCAACCTTCAGATGGTGGTGCCTTACCAACCTATGAAGCAGGTCAATATATTTCAGTTCGTGTATTTGTTGAAGAATTAGGTTTAAAACAGCCACGCCAGTACACGTTATCGACTAATCCACAAGCTGATTATCTACGTATCTCTGTAAAACGTGAGCATGAAAAAGGAGATTTGGCTGCTGGGTGGGTATCCAATACTTTACACGGTTTGCCAGAAGGTTCAGAAATTGAAGTTTCTGCTCCAACAGGTAATTTCTATCTGCTTGACTCAAATAAGCGTAATGTATTTATCAGTGGTGGTGTCGGCTTAACCCCAATGATTGCCATGTTGAATCAGTTAGTTACGTTATACATGCCACAGCCTGTTACTTTTATCCATGCCTGCCGTAACAAGCAAGTTCATGCCATGAAAAAAGATATTCAGGCATTGAAAGCAAAATATCCGCGCTTAAATACGTTTACGGTTTATGAATTCCCTCATTCAGATGATATTTTAGGGGAAGATTATGACGCGGCTGGCCGTTTAGATTTAATGAATATGGATCGCTCATTACTCCCAGTAAATGCAGATTACTATCTTTGTGGCCCAATGCCATTTATGGCTGAGCAACATAAAGCACTCGTTGCTCGTGGTATCCCTGCAGAAAATATTCACAGTGAAGCCTTTGGTACAGGTGGCGTAAAGCACTAATCTAGTGCATTCAAATGGCCTCATCGTGAGGCCATTTTTGAAATATCGAAAATTTTATTAGATTTTAGTTTGTTCTCTTAATACCCGTCACATCTACTTCAACTCGACGAAAAGTCTTCAAGGCTGATCTGATATATTGATAAGACAATTGGGCTTGTGGCTCGATCAACCAGTGACTGTTGCCTAACTTGTATAGATGGCCAACTTCAGCAGAAATGCCAGCGCCCCAACCATTTTGATCGACATTAACGCCATTACGAGCTTCATATTCGTTTTGCAAATAAGATACGTGACCCACTAAATCAAAATAGCTACCATTTTTATCATAGTAAGTCGAATATAAGCCTAAGCTAGCTACATCCGTTGTGCCTTCGCCCGTGTATTTATTCGCAGCCAAAAGGCCATTTTCTGCATGATAACGGTCAAAGAAGTCGATGCTACTACGGCCATAGCTCATCATGGCAGCCGTATGACGGCGTGAACCAGTATCTGGGTTATGCTGCCATAAGTTTTCTTCTCCTATGTTAGAAAAGGATCAAACTTATTTTTAAGTTTTAAAAAAATGATTTTAGGTAAATTCTCTTGATGCTTTAACCGAGATTCCTGTAAATATTTTCACTCATTGACTATTGAATTGTGTCCACTCAGCAACATTGGTTTTCAGTGCTGTTGCAGCATAACCTCGCTGTTTCAATACCTGAAGCGCATCTGCGGTCATAATGCAATACGGTCCACGGCAGTAGACGGTAATCGGAATCTCTGCGGGTAACTCATGTAAACGTTTTCTCAGCTCATTGAGTGGAATAGACTTTGCAAAAGGCAGATGAGCATGCGCAAATTCATTTTCCGGACGCACATCCAAAATGATCATTTCCCCTGCTTTGGCCTTTTCCAACAGAGTGTCGCGGTCTTCACGATACTGCTCCCCCTCGAGTTTACTAAGATGCTGTAAAGCATCCTGTAGTTCAAACAAACGATCTTGTGCAAAATTACGCATGGCATTTAGAAACTGGGGAATGCCCGCGCTCGCGAGCCGATATATCATCTGTTTACCTCGGCGTTCCGCGTTGACTAAACGAGCCAGACGTAACTCTTTCAAATGTGCACTGGTCAGTTTCACACTGATATTCGCTTCCTGCGCCAACAGCTCAACGGGTTTGCTGGCTTGTAACAACAAGTCCAGTAATTCTAATCGCTTTGGATTGCCAAGGACTTTGGCAATCCGAGCTAATTGAGCATAGAGTTCCGGTTTAATTTCCCGAGCATCAGCCATCATTGTTGCATCATCCTTTTACACAATTTCTCTGATTTTCTATCTTAGGGCATAAGCCATCAGTCCAGAATAACATTCCAAAGATATTTAGAATATTTTATATTATAACCATTCATAATCTGAAATTTCACCTCGACAAGCAGTCAAAATTCACGACTAATCCCATAAAGTTTACAAGTCAGGAGTACAGACCGATGTCGCAATTCAATCACTCTGAACAACAATATCACTACGGAATTCGTGAAAACCTGCTTCAGGTCGGCCATCAGCTGTTACAGGTGTTTCTGGTCGGCCTGACGATTGGCATGTTCCGGACAGTGGTTCCTGCTTTGGCTGAAGATGAATTTGGTGTGGCTAAAGGATCATTCATGATGCTGACCGCATTTGTGGTCGCATTCGGTTTTGTAAAAGGCACGCTGAATTTTGTGGCCGGACGCTGGTCTGAGCGGATCGGACGTAGAAAGGTCCTGATTTGGGGTTGGCTGGCAGCCATTCCGATTCCCTTTATGATTCTGTATGCCTCTTCCTGGGGCTGGATTGTCACAGCTACAATTCTACTCGGTGTCAATCAGGGTCTATGCTGGTCGATGACACAAACCTCGAAAATAGACATCACCCGTGCCGATGAGCGTGGTCTGACCATGGGGTTGAATGAATTTTCCGGATATGTCGGGGTGGCTTTGGCAGGCATTCTGACCGGTTACATGGCGTTGACTTGGGGACCGCGTTTGGGCTTGCTGATTTTTGGTTCAGTGGTCATCTCACTGGCTCTCATCCTAGCTATCTTTGCTGTTCGGGAAACGCAGGAATGGGCCAAGGCAGAAGCACATCAAAGCCTGACCCAGCCCCAGCATTTACAACTGTCCAAATTACCGCAAAATTTTCCCACCCATCCAACCACAGTACAAATGTTTCGCCTGATGAGTTGGGGAGATAAGCGTATGGCAGCTTTCTGTCAGGCTGGGATGATCGAAAAATTCGTCGATGCCCTGATCTGGGTGTTTTATCCGGTATTTCTCTATCAGCGCGGACTGGGCCTAGATGCAATTGGTTGGATTGTCGGTATATATGGCTTTGTCTGGGGAGGGACACAATTACTGACCGGAAAACTGTCTGATCATATTGGCCGGATGAAACCGATTATCTTGGGCATGTGGATTTGTGGTCTGGGTGTGGCAATGATGTTGATCCATGAGGGAATGCTGTGGTGGTCATTAAGTGCCGGAATCACCGGTTTTGGTATGGCCCTGCTCTATCCGAATCTGGGGGCTGCCGTGGCAGATATTTCCCATCCTAACTGGCGAGGTTCAGCAATTGGCATTTATCGCTTCTGGCGTGACCTAGGCTATGGTGTCGGTGCGCTGGGTTTTGGGCTGGTGGCACATTTTACCGGTGTAGTCACGGCAGGCTTTTGGTTTGTTGCCATTGCGATGTTCCTGTCTGGAGCACTGGTGATGCTCTGGGGAGAGGAGACTCACCCAAATCTGGACTAAGTCACAGACAACTTGGGATCGGTGCAGTATAGTCAATGAGTATTTGAAATCATAACAACCCCAACAGGAAGAAATAAAAAATGAAATACTTATTTATTTTTAACAGCGCAGCGTATGGCGATGAACGAACCTACAATGGTCTGCGTCTGGCAGGTGCATTAATTAAAAATGAGAATAATCAGGTTCGTCTATTTTTGATGGGAGATGCAGCCACTGCTGCAAAAAAGCCCAGAAAGTTCCAGCAGAATTCTATAATCTGGAAGTCATGTTAAGTCGTACCAGTCATGGCCATAAAGGCATACTTGGTGTATGTGGCGCCTATGGATGCACGGGGTTTTCAGGATGCTGAACTAATGCAGCATGCACACCGCAGTACCCTCAATGAATTAGCAGAATGGACTGAGTGGGTAGATAAGGTGCTAGTATTTTAAGGTTCAGTTTTCCCACATCATGGACTCATGGAGATCTGGTACCACTTTGATCATGTATAAAAATAATCAGGGTTTATCCCCTCGATTCAGCAGAATTCATTTAGCCCTACAAAGTAGCCATCGCCAGTTTAAGAGCAAATCCACAAAATAAAAGTCCAACTGCTGCGACACATGATGCTGTTATTTTATAACGGCGAGTAAAATAATCTGAAAGTTTTACGCCTGAAAAAATCAAAATAGATAAATAGCTCATACTAATAATTTGTAAAAGCACAGCAAGAGCCGTAAATGTTACAGCTGGGTACGGATAACGAGGATCCACAAACTGCACAAAGAACGATAAATAAAATAAAATAGCTTTAGGATTTAAAATACTAATCGTTAATGCAGTTTTAAACGGTCGCAATTTCTCAATATTTTTATTAATTGTTGCAATTTTCGTATTTGAATGCTGGGCATGCCAAGTGTGATTGGCAGCTATCAAGAGTTTAACACCCAAATAACTTAAATAAATTGCCCCAACAATTCTTAAAATGATAAATAACCAAGGGAAAGCATGCAGTAATGAGGCTGCTCCTAGTGCTGTGAGCAGAATCAAAATAAGATCACCGGTATACACACCTAAAGCACTCTTATAACCCGCTTTGATCCCAAAGCGTGAAGCAGTTGACATGACGTATAGAGAGTTGGGGCCAGGCAATAACACAATTAAAGTTGTGCCAATCACATAGGTAGTTATATCAGTTATACCGAGCACAAGACGCTCTCAAGCGATTACAAGAATTCATATATAAACTATAAAAAAAATCAACTGATTAAACAAAAATACTTCGCTACATTATTTAACAGGCTAGATATAGAAACGCTTATCATAATTTTAATCTACTGCTGAATCACAATGGACCAAGAAGTTCACATAAAAAGACCAACAAGTCCTGTTTATAAATAAAAATAGCGCTAAAAAATTCAGAGCGGATAGAGAAACCAATATAAATAGATCTCTTAGATTTAATACATTTGATGATATCTTTATTTCTATGGTTCGATTCAATCACCAAGCATAGCCTGTCTGGTATTGATTTCAACTGATCTAAGTCTAGTGAAAAAATTAACCTCATATCCAGAATGAAATGATGAGTAACATCCCGACAATGGTGTTAAATAAACTTAATACCATAGGTTGATGAGTACTATAACCTGCTATTAATTCAGATTCACTGAGAGACCTCAACCCTATACGATATTGAAGAATCGACCAAATACTGATAACCATGCCAAAAAAAATAATAATGATGCCTAACCATTTATAGTAAGTTACCTTATGGGCAAACAACATCGGGTTCACGATTTGCCCTAATAGTGTCGATTTCTCAATTACAAACCCAAAAGCAATCAATCCTAAGCTGCTTCTATTCCAAGCAAGTAGGGTTCTTTCGAGAGCAAAAAATACTCGGGGATCCTGCAGATTGGACATATATTTTTCCTAAAACCTTATAGAATTTTCTTAGTTTTTTATAAAATTGGCAGTACTTTAATCGATGATACCCTCCCACCCTTTTAATAAAGATGAGCAAAGCAGCTTGAGCAAGATAAGAATCTTATAACAAAATGTTTAGGAACGAACATCAAGTTCTAAAATTTAATAAAATGCCAGACAATCTTACTTAAAAAAGCAATAAAAATGAAAAAATTAATACAAACAGGTATTTTTACATTCTCGACAGCAATTCTTGTCTCATCAACCATGGCCGCACCTCAAGAGCCTATGAACAACAATTCATATAACCATGCATATATGCATTCTCCTGCTGCAAATCAAAGCCAACAGCAAATTCAGCAGCGTCATCAGCAACAAATGCAACAACGTCATCGTGAAATCGTACAAAGTCAGATATTGAAACTGGACTGCCACCACTCTCCTAGACAAATTTCGTCTATTCTTTTTGCATAGGAGAGAACATTATGAGTGGACAACGATACACCCCAGAATTTAAAGATGAAGCTGTTAAATTGATTACCGAACGTGGATATTCTGTCACTGATGTGGCTGAACGTTTAGGTGTATCACAGCACAGCATTTATAAATGGCTAAAGGCCGTACAGCCTTTACGCAACAACCCTGATGAACATGAACTACTCGAAGCAAAGAAAGAGATCCTTCGTCTTAAAAGTCAGCTTAAGCAAACTGAAGAAGAGCGAGATATCTTAAAAAAGGCCGCAAGGTACTTTGCAAGCCTGCCCGAGTAAAGTATCAGTTTATCCTTGAGTACAGCCATCAATTTAAGATTAAAACGATGTGTCGGGTTCTTAAGATTGCTCGTGCTGGCTATTACGCCTGGCTACATGAACCCGAATCAGGCAGAACAATTGAAGACAAACGGTTATTACAACTGATCCGCTCTTCTTATGATGCCAGTTATGGCATCTATGGTTATCGTCGCATCACGCTGGATCTTAAAGAGCTAGGTGAAAGCTGTGGCCCCAATCGTGTGCTGAAGATCATGAAGAACAATGGCATTGCCGCTGTTCGAGGATATAAAAAGCATAAAAGTTATGGTTGTGGCCGTCCTCCGATTGTGCCACCAAATCACTTAAATCGAGAGTTCGCTGTGAGCACCCCTGATACTTCCTGGGTGACTGATATTACCTACATCCGTACTTGGCAAGGCTGGTTATATCTGGCTGTGGTTCTCGATTTATATTCAAGGAAAGTCATCGGTTGGTCAATGAAACCTACGCTTGCCAAGGATATCGTTTTGGATGCACTTTTAATGGCGGTATGGCGACGCAGACCCAATGAACCTGTGATCATACACTCAGACCAAGGCTCACAATACAGTAGCGGAGACTGGCAGAAATTCTGTCAAAAGCATAATTTAGTTCCGAGTATGAGTCGTCGTGGAAACTGTTGGGACAATGCTGTTGCTGAATCCTTTTTTAGTAGTTTAAAGAAGGAAAGAATTAAAAAGAGGATCTATAAAACACGAGAAATGGCCCGTGCGGATGTGTTTGATTATATCGAGATGTTTTACAATCGAATCAGGCGTCATTCGCATCTCGATGGGATGAGCCCAGAAGCATTTGAGACAGCTTCAAAATGAGGCGGTCTCATGTCTAGGATACTGGGAGCAGTCCAGTATGCTCATCTATTGCTCCCCACAAACAATAGGACTTCGTGGGCAGATCAGGTTTGAGTTAGTACAGTTAATATTGTAGCTGTGATTTTTTCGAAAATAAGAACCTAAAATATAAAAGACCTAATGGAGGCAGATTAGGTCTTTTATCATAAGATGAAACTCGGGTTTAACGATAAACCATGCCGCCATCAGTAATGATGGATTGCCCAGTAATATAATCTGCATCCTCGCTCGCGAGGAAAGCAACCAAAGCTGCCACATCATCTGGAGTTTCGGTGCGTCCTAACGCAATACCTTCCGCATACTTTTTAAAAGTTTCACCAATTTTTGCACCTGTTAACTCTGCAAAACGCTGATCAATTTCCACCCACATATCTGTTCCGACAATCCCTGGACAGTAAGAATTAACCGTAATGCCTAAGTGAGCATATTCTTTAGCAGCCGCTTGGGTTAAGGCTCGAACAGCAAACTTGGTAGCAGAATAAACACTCAGCATCGCAAAACCATCATGTCCGGCAATTGAACAGGCATTAATAATTTTACCTTTCTGCTTTAAAGCCTGGAATTTTTTCGCCGCTGCCTGAATGCCCCATAGGACACCACCAAAATTGATATCGGTAATTTTATGGAATTCTTCTGGAGTGACATCATTTAAAGCTTGTACCTGTGCAATCCCAGCATTGTTAATCATCACATCGAAGCCACCGAGTTTGCTATAAGTATCTTCAATTGCTGCCGTCACTTGGTCGAGCTGACTAATATCTGCGATGGAAATGGAAGCCTTAACATGGCATGCTTCTATCTCGGCCTGTGTCGCTTTGAGTTTATCCTCATGCATATCTACCAAAGCGATATGCATGCCTTCTTTCGCCAAGCGTAAGGCAATGCCACGACCAATGCCTTTGGCACCCCCGGTCACTAGGGCGACTTTTCCATTTAATCCTCTGGACATTTCTCTTTCCTCTTTTTTTGTTCTTGCAGACGAAATCGTCTGTGATTGTTTGATTTATTTGTATAAATATGAACCTAAATTAAGAGGGATGCCAGATTATTCATAATTTGTTTAAATCTAATCTAGGGCGGGTATTCAGAGGAAGATATTAATTTTTTAAAATATGCAAATTATGATGAGGTATGATTGCAAGAAGATGATCTATGACTATCAGGTTCAGGATGATCTGCTCTACACAAATCATCCTTTTACTGTTTGCTAAAACTCATGCTATGACAACGTTTAAACTATAACTATTGTCTAATAATCAGTTCAGAGTTGACAATCTAGCTAAGCCGCCATCTTACGACACTCTACGGCGCAGCGACGGCAGGCTTCAGCACATTGCTGGCAATGGGCCGCCTGATGTTTACTGCACTCGTCAGCACAATACTCACAGACTTTGGCACACATTGCACAAATTTCCTGTATAAATGGCGATTTACGCTGTTCAGCCTGAGCGCATAGATGGCAAATATCTGCACATTCCAAGCATCGTTTGATGCACTCACGCATCATTTCCATCTGATCTTCATTAATACATTCGGTTGCACAGGACGTACAAGCCAATGAACACACCATACATGCTTGAGCGCATTCCGAAAAATTAAGGGTATGCATAGAGGTCTCCTAATCTATAAAAGTTAAAATGGATCCTCTAATACGCTAATCAGAATGAGGTAAAGGCAATACACGCTTTCAGTGATAAAAAGTTAAAAGCGTAAACTTGAGTAATTACGGATTAAAAATGGTGAAAAATGATCGTGCGTTCGGATAGACTGTTATAGCTATAAGGCGCATAAATTTTAGAACCCATACTTTTTCGATCAAATTCAGTAACCGTCCAAGTGAAGTTTTGAACGGCTACTTTCCCCCTTAAATTTATTATAAAGTTAAGGAGTTAAAATGACTTTGCGACAGTCCTGTTCGCGCTGATCAAAAATACGATACCCTTCTGCAGCATCCGATAAATTCATGCGGTGAGTAATGATCACTTCTGGAGAAAGGTCCCCATTTTCAATATGTTCTAACAGCTGTGGTAAAAACTGATGCACGTGGGTCTGTCCCATTTTAAACGTGAGACCTTTATCGAAGGCATCACCGAACAGAAAACCATGAATTGGCCCAGCATAGAGCCCGGGAACACTCACAATGCCTCCACGGCGGACTGCAGCAATACATTGTCTTAAGGCAGCGCCACTCGAGCCTTCAATTTTAAGATTCGTCAGTAAGGTTTCAATCACACTACCTTTTGCCTCGAAACCAATCGCATCAATCACAGCATCCACTCCCCGATGACCCGGGCTATGATTAATGATAAATTCGGCAGCATCGACCTGATCAAAGTTTACCGGAATGGCGCCATAGGTATTCCGGGCAAACTCCAAGCGATAATGATTATGATCGACCATAAAAATCATTTCAGCGCCCAACATGCGTGCACAAGCGGCTGAAAGCAACCCCACCGGACCCGCACCATAAATGGCCACACTCGAACCTTTGCCTACATTGGCATTGGTCACGGCTTGCCAAGCAGTCGGCAAGATATCGGTTAGGAATAAGACTTTTTCATCCGGCAGAGAACCCGGCACTTTAAAGGGTCCAACATTGCCTTTAGGCACGCGGACATATTCAGCCTGCCCTCCGGGAACACCACCATACAGATGTGTATAGCCAAATAAGGCAGCCCCCGGTGGAATCTGTTTTTTGTTCAGAATCGCACCACGATCTGGATTAGTATTTTCACATGCAGCCGTTAAATCATGTTCACAGAAGAAACACTGACCACAAGCAATGACAAAAGGAATAATCACCCGATCACCTTTTTGCACCTGAGTGACTTCGGGGCCAACCTCTTCAACAATCCCCATAAATTCGTGACCAAAAATATCCCCTTCCTGAGTCGCAGGCATTTTGCCACGGTAAAGATGCAGGTCTGAACCGCAAATCGCAGTTGCAGTGACGCGTAAAATAACATCATCGGGTGCTTGTATAATTGGATCAGGAACCGACTCGACCCGGACATCTCGGGCGCCGTGATAGGTAAGTGCACGCATAGGTAATTTCCTCTTCTTTATTTTTAAGCGGTCTCAAACGGCACTGTTCCTTATATTCAATCTACAGAAATGGAATGGCTATTTGAGTTGAGGCCGACATCACTTTTACGTTACCTACGGCATGGCATTTAGGGATGTTTTTAAATGTGAAATGAATAGTCTTTGCGTGAGCATCTGTAGACTTGAGGTAGAGCAGTACATAATTTGAAAAATATGGCACCTAAGCATCATGATCAGTAATATCTGATTATCTATTTAGATGACCCAATGGATTTTGAGCGATGAAAGGCTGCGGAGACTTCGGCCAACAAGGTGGCAAGTTACATCAGCAGACTTCTTGTACTCATTGAGGCTTCTTTTCTATCACTGGATATAAAAATAGTTTGAATCTATTCAAGAGCTGCCTCCAGGCAGATACGCCTGAAGGCAGGGTGAAATCTTATTTGCCTTATTCTTGTAATAATTGATTGATTTTTTCTGGCCCGAACCAATTCGGGTTGACTTCTTTATATGGAAAAACTGGTGGGTTTTGTTCTAAGTCTTCTCCCAGAATATCATCTTTTACTGATCCCTCAGACAATGCGTTCAACAAGGCTAAACGGTAAGAGTTCACACTCTTAAAACGTATTTTTAAAGTACTTGAACGTAAATCATCTACATCTTTCACTAACGCACTATTTACGTTACCAGAACTGTTAGAAAATTGTTTGAAATCAATCGGGTTAATTGTTAGAGATACATTACCATGCTCAGTCTGACCAGCACTTAACACAATGTCCAGATCAATGGTATCGATATACAAACCGGCTTTGGTTTGATTTTTGTCTAACTCTGTTTTCATGTTGCTGATGCCTTTACCGATCTGGGTCAATGCATCCTGTACGCTGACTTCATCTTTATTGACCAGACGCTTCGGTGAATTGGGCTGATTAATCAAACTGTTGCAACCCGATAGCAAAGAAATAATCAAAAGGGTCAATATACTTTTACTGTAACGCTGCATTTTTTGGTCTCATTTTTAGCTAAGCCTACAGATTATAATATTGTAAATTGAGCATATAGCCTACTGGACTTATTACTAAATTACGCTCATTCCCTCTATTAGTGAAAACACTTGTCCATATTCACAATTTGTTGATGTTTCATCAACTAATCTGTGCACAAAATCACAAACTGATCTAAACAGGCCCAACTCGCCCCACACGCAGGGTCCTGACTTAAAAATCAAGCGATAGATGTTGGAGTATTCATGAAAAAGTATATCCAAACTGAATTGGGCACTGAAAAACTCTGTCTTGAATGTGGTGAATACTGGCCTTTGGATGAGGAATTTTGGTTTCATCGGCGTAGTAAGGTCAAAAAAGACGGTACCTATAGCACCATTTATTTTCCCGCCTGTAAATGTTGTTATAACGCACGTTACCGTCCGCAGCGCAGCGCATCACAATATCCAATGCGCTCGAGCTACGAAGATTTATGGAGCGTCGCCTGATGCTCAGTTCATGAACAAGTCAATCTCAAAGGTCGGCTTCACCTAAACTTTAGGCTTACCAAGCTCACACTAACCGCTTGCAGGAACTTCATCTTGCACATTAAGTTTAGCTTTAATCACATGCTGTGAATGAAAATGCTGAAAAGTGCGCCGTCCAGCTGTGATTTCGGAATCGGCCTTGACCTCCTGCATGCTGTTCAAACAGCGCTGAGTCAGTTGGATATACTCGTTTGTTCCTTTTTTCTTCCAGTCAATTTCTTTGGCGTCCAAGCTGCGCACGACTTTGGCCGGGCTGCCGAGCAGCAGGACATTTGCTGGAATTTGAGCCTTTGCCTTGACGGTACTATTGGCACCAACAATCGTATTTTCTCCAATTTCGGCCTCATCTAGAATCACACTGTTCATGCCCACCAAGACATTTTTGCGGATCACGCAGCCATGCAGAATCGCGCCATGACCAATATGGCCATATTCTTCGACCAGTGTAATGCTTTTGGGGAAGCCATGAATGATGCAGGAATCCTGTACATTGGCATTTTTCTGGATATGAATACGGCCAAAGTCGGCACGCAGTGAAGCCAGCGGCCCAATGTAGACGCCTTCCTCAATAATGACATCTCCAATCAGCACCGCAGTGGGATGCACATAAGCCTGTGGACTGACCACCGGAATCACACCATCAATTGCATAACATGGCATCGTTTTCTTCCCTGAGTTTTTAGTTTTATTCTAATTAGGCGGTGAGTGCTTCTTGCTTTAAACTACCAAACCGTTTGAAAAATTGTGGATGTGCCGGTGGCATTGCCCCTTCTGACGTGCGGGCGATATCGAGGAAAAATTCATCTGCAACCGCAAAAATCCGCTGATATAAATTACTGCTGAGATTACGGGCATTTAATGACAGCCAGTCTGATGGCAGTAACTCAAAAGGTAAATTTGGATCTTTTAACAGAATTCGGCGATATTGGTGAATCAAGAGAATCCGGATCTGAAACGCCTGTAACGGATCCAGGTCTTCATCATGTTCGACCAGATTAAAAATTTCCCGGAAATCGCGGATAAATTTCTCGTAACGGGCGTGCAATTCTTGTACCGGCCAGTTCACCTCCACCATACGTTTCACCGTTGGATGAGATTCCTGCCATAACTGTAAGGTTTCTGCCTTAAACAGCACCACCTGATCGGTCATTTTGAGATTGAGCAGCAGGTTTTGCAGTTTAAGATGATCACAACCCGGATAGGCCATCAGATTGGTCGAAATGTTGGCAAAGCCCAGCCATTCCAGCTCGCGCTTTAAGATAATCTTGTTCTCCAGTTCGACAGAACTCAGTAGAACCAGATCCCACTTTCCATCCCACTCGGTATGGGTAAAGCTGTAAATTTTCTGATCGGCATGAATAAAACGTTGGCGGCTACTTTCTGTGACGCGGTAATAGCTGGTGCGACCGATTTTTTCGGAAATGAGCCAACCATTCTGTACCAAACGAAATACTGCGGTGCGTACCGAGCGTTCATTAAAGCCGAATACATCCATCAGTTGGATCAGGCTGGCCAGACTGATAATTCCGCCGCGATGAAAAACACTGTCACCGAAAATGGTCATGATGAGTGATGTTCCACTTAATGCTTCATGTTGAATGAAATCATCAATCACTTGTTTTAATTTTGGATTCATCACGTTTCACTTTTACCCTTAAAACTTAAAGGTGATTCATCCCCCGATCAATCACCTTTGCACTTTCATGCGGACTTGCGAATATCAAAGACCCGCTGAGCTTTACCTTCCGAACGTGGCAACGTGCCTTCCGGTAAAATTTCCACACTCACCGTAATCCCGACCATGGTTTTAATTTTGGCTTTCAACTGCTGTGACAGTTGGTGCCCCATCACGTCTGTCATATCTTTACGCATTTCTGTACGAACATGCAATGTATCCAAATGTCCATGTTTACAAATATGAATTTCGTAGTTAGGCACAAGCTGTGGAATATGCAAGATTTGTTCTTCAATCTGCGATGGGAAAACATTGACTCCGCGAATGATCATCATATCATCACTGCGGCCGACGATTTTGTCCATACGACGCATGGAGCGTGCCGTTCCAGGTAACAGGCGAGTTAAATCACGGGTACGGTAACGGATCACCGGCATGCCTTCTTTGGTAATGGTGGTGAAAACCAGCTCACCCAGCTCACCATCTGGCAATACTTCACCAGTTTCCGGATTGATGATTTCAGGATAGAAGTGGTCTTCCCAAATGGTTGGGCCATCTTTGGATTCCAGACACTCCATGGCAACCCCTGGCCCCATGACTTCAGAAAGTCCGTAAATATCCAGCGCGTCGATGCCTAAACGCTCTTCGATCTCTTTACGCATTTCATTGGTCCATGGTTCTGCACCAAAAATACCGGTCTTGATCGAGCAGTCTTTGGCTGTCCCAAATTTCTGCTCTAAGGCTTCAATGATGTTGAGGCAATATGAAGGTGTCACCATCAAGGCGGTTGGTTTGAAATCATGAATCAGTTGCGCTTGACGATCGGTCTGGCCACCTGACATCGGGATCACGGTTGCACCTAAACGCTCGACACCGTAATGCGCGCCCAAACCACCGGTAAACAAACCATAGCCATAAGACACCTGAACGGTATCCTTGTGCGTCAAACCTGCCGCACGCAATGAACGCGCTACCACATCCGACCAGACGTTGATATCCTGTTGCGTATATCCGACTACCGTTGGCTGACCAGTAGTGCCTGATGAGGCATGAACCCGTACAATCTGTTCTTGCGGAACGGCAAACATGCCGAATGGATAGTTGTCACGCAGGTCACTTTTGGTGGTAAATGGAAATTTGACCAAATCATCCAGCGTTTTGAAATCATCTGGATGTACACCGGCCTCATCAAATTTCTTTTTATACACCGGGCTGTTTTGATAAGCGTGTTGTAAGGTCTTTTTCATGCGCTCTAATTGAAGCTGACGTAATTCATCAATTGAAGCCGTTTCGATCTTTTCCATTGCGTTGTTATTCATGTTATTACTCCTTGTACAACCATCCTGGCTGTTATGATTCCAAAATCAGATTTTCCTTATGCGACATTTTCTAGAATGAGCGCGACACCTTGTCCCACACCGACACACATGGTGCACAGCGCATATTTTCCTTGACGGCGTTTTAATTCTTTCATCGCGGTAAGCACTAAACGTGTACCACTCATCCCTAGAGGGTGACCCAGTGCAATGGCACCGCCATTCGGATTGACACGAGCATCGTCATCCTTTAAACCTAAACTGCGCGTCACGGCGAGTGACTGTGCGGCAAAAGCTTCATTGAGTTCAATCACATCCATTTGCTCAAGCGTAAGGCCAGTTTGTTTCAGCACTTTTTCAACCGCTGGCACTGGACCAATACCCATATATTTGGCTTCAACACCGGCACTGGTAATGCCAACCACTTTTGCCAAAGGCTTAAGTGCATGTTGTGCCACAAAATCCTGATTTGCCAACAATACACAGGCGGCACCATCATTCACCCCGGAGGCATTACCGGCGGTGACCGAACCACCTTCTTTACGAAATGGTGCTTTTAGTTTTGCCAAAGTATCCAGTGTGGTATCTGCACGTGGATGTTCATCTTCACAGATCTGAATGATATTTTTCTTACGGTCCAGAATTTCGACCGGCATGATTTCCTGAGCAAGTATCCCGTTCTGCTGGGCTTGCGCAGTTTTTTGCTGGCTGCGGTAAGCAAACAGATCCTGATCTTCACGGCTCACCTGGTACTTTTCCGCCACGTTTTCTGCGGTTTCCGGCATGCTATCAACACCAAAATTCGACTTGAATTTAGGATTAATAAAACGCCAGCCAATAGTGGTATCAAAAATTTCAGGAGCACGACTAAAGGCTGCTGCAGGTTTGGACTGTACAAACGGCGCACGGCTCATGGATTCGACACCACCTGCCAATACAAACTGTGCTTCGCCTGACTTAATGGCACGTGCAGCCAAACCAACAGCGTCCAGCCCCGAAGCACACAAACGGTTGACGGTAATGGCCGGAACACTGTCAGGCAAACCTGCCAACAACGCCGCCATACGTGCCACGTTACGGTTATCTTCACCAGCCTGATTGGCACAGCCAAAGACCACTTCGTCTAATTCATGCCACGGTAAATCCGGGTGTTGCTGTTTGAGATATTGAATGGGTAAAGCAGCCAGATCATCGGCGCGAATACTGCTTAATGCTCCTGCATAACGACCAATCGGGGTACGAATGCCATCGCAAATAAAAACCTGTTCCATGTTGATTGGTCCTTTAGCCAGCCTGGCGATATTGTATTTTGTTTGTGAGTTGCGACTGTCCTAGCGCAACTTTCTGTCTTAAATATAAACTAGGTCGATACTTTTCTTCAGCATAAATATGATACATATTTTCTAAAACTTGTAAAATAGTGTTATAACCAATTTGTGTTGCCCATTCAAATGGACCTTTTGGATAATTCACCCCATATTTCATTGCTAAATCAATATCTTGTTCTGATGCAATACCATGCAATACAGCCTCGCATCCTTCATTGACCAACATGCTGATACTGCGGATAACATACAACCCTGGATGATCTTTAGACCAAATAGGTATCATATTCATACCCTGAAGGAATGCCGTCACCTGCGCCTGATCCTGCGCTGTACAAGCTGGCGAAGCCACCAGTGCGATCGCTTTGGCATTCTCCCAGTTAGCATGCCAATCCATTAACACAATTTTCTGCTGTGGATAGCTTAACTGCACAGATTCACCTTGGGTTAGGCGTAGTACAACCTCACCAATCTGAATCTCATTCTGATCAGCAGCTTGATGCTGGCTTTCCAGCCACTCAGCATGCTGGATCCGTTGAAGCAATCCCGGCTGATTAGACCAGTCACCTTTGATCAGCACCGAGATTTTTTGTTGAAGCGGCTGAACTGCGGGTAACTGATATTGCGCCACAGGGACTTGCGAATCGTAACGGTAAAAACCCTGCCCGCTTTTACGGCCATAACAGCCGGCATCAACCAATTCTTTTTGTACCAAAGACGGACGGTAACGCGGTTCGTAAAAGAACTCCTGATACACACTTTGCGTCACGGAAAAATTGATGTCCTGACCAATCAAGTCAGTGAGTTCACACGGCCCCATGGCAAAACCACCACACTCGCGCATAATAAAATCCAGTTGCTCCGGTGTCGTGACATTTTCCTGCAAGGCGCGAAAAGCTTCCGCATAATACGGACGCGCCACACGATTGACAATAAAACCGGGGGTTGATTTCGCCATCACCGGCACTTTTTTCCAGGCAGTCATAAGCTCGGTTAATCCCTGAGCAATCGCAGGGTCTGTTTTCAAACCGCAAATGATCTCGACCAGTTTCATTACCGGTGCGGGATTGAAGAAATGTAATCCCACCACCCGCTCTGGATGTGGAATTGCCGAAGCAATTGCCGTAATCGAAATGGATGAGGTATTGGACGCTAAAATGGTCTGTTCTGAACAAAGCTCGGCCAATTTTTGGAAGAGCTGCTGTTTGACTTCTTTCTTCTCGACAATTGCTTCAACGATAAGATCACTCTCCGCGAGTTGCTCAATCGTGCTGACAATCGACAAATTTTCCAGGGTACGAACCAGCAATTCTTGGGTCATTTTCCCAGCCTGAACACGTTTGCTCAGCTGGGCTGTCAGTTGTGAAACGGTTGTTTTAGTTTTTTCGACATCGGCGTCAAAAATTTGCGTGGTGTGTCCATGCATGGCGGCCAATTGTGCGATCCCAATTCCCATGGTCCCCGCACCAATCACAGCCACCTTGGCCTGTTGCAAGTTAAGGTGTGACATGGCTTAGCATCCTTTATAATCAGGGGTGCGTTTCTGCATGAAGGCTTGTACACCTTCACGGTAATCATGCGAGCGACCTGCCAGGCGTTGTAAATCACGTTCTAGAATCAACTGATCATCCAGGTTATTGTCCGCTGCGGCATGAATGGCTTTTTTGATCAGAGACAAGCCATAAGTTGGCTGCTTAGCCAAATGTTCACCCATTTTTTCTGCTTCGGCTTTGAGCTGGTCATCTTCCACCACCTGCCAGATCATCCCCAGCTGAAGCGCCTGCTCTGCACTGATCTTGTCACCGAGCATGGCCATTCCCATCGCTTGTGCGCGACCAACCAAACGTGGCAGGAACCAGGTACCGCCAGAATCCGGTACGAGACCCAAGCGGCAAAACGCCTGAATAAAGGAAGCGGATTTTGCCGCCAATACAATGTCACAGGCCAAGGCAATATTGGCACCCGCACCGGCCGCCACGCCATTTACGGCACAAACCACCGGTTTTGGCATTTCAGTAATCAGTTTAATCAGCGGGTTGTAATATTTTTCGATCGACAAACCTAAATCAGGCGCATCGGCATTCGGATCAACCACGCGATCATTCAAATCCTGGCCGGCACAAAAACCGCGACCTTCCGCCGAAATCACCACGGCACGGATATTCTGGTCTTTAGCCCAAGCTTTCAGCACTTTTGAGACTTCCTGATGCATAGTCTCATTAAAACTGTTGAGCTGTTTCGGACGGTTAAAAGTTAAGCAGCCCACCGCATTTTTTTCTTCAACGATAATTGTTTGGTAATCCATTACACACCTCTAAATTCCGGTTTTCTTTTTTCTAAAAAGGCATTGATGCCTTCTTGACGATCTTGCGTTGCAGCCAGCCAGACGAAATGCTGACGTTCAAGCTTCAGGCCCTGACTGAGTGTCACTTCATGAATTGATTTCAATGACTGTTTGATCACTTTGATCGCCAACGGTGCCTGTTTGGCAATCTTAGCCGCCAGTTCAAGCGCATACTGCACGGTCAATCCAGTTGGACAAATCTGACTACTAATGCCGTGTTGTAAGGCCACACGAGCAGGAATCATTTCACCAGTCATGGCCCAGCGCATCGCCAGTTGCTGGCCGACCAGACGTGCAAGACGTTGGGTTCCCCCGGCACCTGGCAGCATGCCCAGGCCAATCTCCGGCAGTGCAAATTGGGCATTTTCACCGCTGATCACGATGTCGCCATGCAGTGCCAGTTCAAAACCGGCCCCAAAGGCATAACCATTTACCGCCATAATCAGGGGCTTGGAAAATTCATCAATACGCTTCCACAGCAAGGGGCGCTGATCCTGCTGGATTGACACCACATCAAGTTGTGCCAGTTCATTCAGGTCGGCACCTGCGGCGAAACACTGCTCGTTGCCAGTAATGACCACGGTTTTTACTGTGACATCGCCATCGAGCTGTGCCAAAGTATCCGCCAACTGTTTAAGCGTGGCATTGTTCAGCGCATTACGTTTTTCCGGCCGGTTTAGCTCAATCAGCACCACACCGTCTTGGGGTGCCGAGGTTTTGATGTAATCCATGACATGATTCCTTGCTGATCCACGTGTTATTCATCAAAACTCAAACGGACATCCGAGCTGACTGGGCGTGACTGACAGCTGAGCACATAGCCTTTTTCAATTTCATCCTGCTCCAGGCTGTAATTGATAGCCATCTCGACTTCACCCTGTAGCACCTTGCATTTACAGGTCGCACATACGCCACCTTTACAGGCATAAGGCAGGTCTGCACCGGCACGTAACGCGGCATCCAGAATACTGTCATCTTGTTTCGAGACTTCTACGACCAGCTCACGGCCATCCAGAATCACATGGACTTTTTCTTCGCTGCGGTTTTCAATCTGTTGTGCGGTTGCTTTTGGCGCTGCACCGGTATTAAAACGCTCCGTATGGATTTTGCTGCGTGCAATTCCCATTTCCGGCAAAACCGTTTCCACGGCTTGCATCATTTCTTCCGGGCCACAGGCAAAACAGTGATCAAAATCCTGATCCAGTAAATCTGCCTGGAACAGTTGCTGCAATTTTTCTGCATCAATACGGCCATTGAATACCGCACTGTCGTTTAATTCACGCGAGAAAATATTGATCAGCTGGAAACGCTCTTTAAAGCGGTCTTTCAAATCCAGAATTTCCTCGGAAAACATGGTCTGCTTCCAGGAACGGTTGCCATACACCAAGGTAAAAATGGCTTCAGGCTGCTGGAACAGCACCGATTTCACGATCGATAGAATTGGCGTAATGCCACTACCTGCCGCAAATCCGAGATAGTTTTTTCCACCCTGTTTTGCGGCTTTCTGGAAAAACACCCCTTGTGGCGGCATCACTTCCAGCACGTCACCGGCTTTTAAGTGTTCATTGGCCCAAGTTGAAAACTGACCGTTTTCAATTTTTTTAATGGCAATACTGAGATCTTCACGCTGATCGCTACAGATCGAATAACAGCGGCGGATTTCACCCTGTTCAGTCAAATGTCGAATGGTGAGATGCTGACCTGGCTGATAGTGAAACGTTGCCTGTTGTTCTTGTTCAACATTAAAGGCAATACAGATCGCCTGCTCGGTTTGCGGACTAATTGATTTAATGGTTAATGGTACAAATTGGCTCATGTGAAAATCCCTCTCTGGCTCGACTATTCGGTTTTTTGCTTTTAGATACATTTGAAATAGTCGAATGGTTCTAGGCAGTCTTGGCATTTGTATAAGGCTTTACATGCGGTCGAACTGAATTCGCTTAATAGTTTGGTGTGCTGGCTCTGACAGTGCGGACACTGGATGCCATCAGTGAGTGCAACATGCGTTCCGCAGCTGTGAGCCTCACCTTTGGGTGGTGCAATGCCATATTGTTGTAACTTGGTTTTTCCAGCTTCGCTCATCCAGTCAGTAGTCCAGGCTTCGGACAGATCCACGACCACTTTGACCGGTGTCAGGCCTTGTGCAGTCAGGGCTTGGGTAATTTCATCCTTAAGCAGGTCTGTCGCGGGACAACCACTGTAGGTTGGCGTAAGTCGCACAATAATCTCGTCGTGCTGATTCAGCTCAACCCCACGAATCATGCCCAGATCAAGTACCGACAGCACCGGAATTTCAGGATCTGATACTTGCTGTAGAACTTCCCAGCATTGATCAACACAGTGTTTGATTAAATTCATGCGACTCACTCCTTGTCGTTACAGCGTATTACCAGATTGCGTTCGGATAGGCGCGCTGCATGTACTGCAAGTCCGCGAGGATGTAACCCAAATGCTCGGTATGCAGCCCCTGTTTCGCGCCACTGCGGTAAGCGCCAGTTTCTGGAACGGTGAGTGCAAAACGCTCTAGCTCGCTTGCGATCTGTGTATCCCACTGTGCTTTTAAGGCTTCAACATCGGGCAAGATGCCTTGCGCTACCAACTGCTTTTCATCCGCCGTTAAGACGAACAATTCTTCGGTAAAGCGCCACAGGTTGTTCAACCCTTTCTGGATTTTCTCGTGTGCTTCTGCAGTTCCCAGGCTGAGACGCTCCATCCAGGCCGTCGAAAAACGCAGGTGATATTTCACTTCTTTGAGAGATTTCACCGCAAATGCAGCCACTTCAGCATGTTGGCTCTGCGTGAGTGCATTCAACAGCAAGGCATTGTGATGATCCATCAACCATTGACGTACGATGGTTTGTGCAAAATCGCCGTTTGGTTGCTCAGCCAATAATAAATTGCGATATTCACGCTCAGTGCGGAAATACGCCAATTTGTCTTCATCACGGCCAAGACCTTCCACCTGACCTGCCAGGCTCAACGCTGTACGCGCTTGCCCCAATAAATCCAGACCAATATTGGCCAAGGCAATATCCAATTCCAGTTCAGGTGCATGGCCGCACCATTCTGCCAGACGATGTGATAAAACCAGCTGGCTATCGCCAATATGCAACAGGAACTGCGCTAATGCTTGATTTGTCATGATCCGTCCCCTTACATGTGCTCAATGCCGTCTGGAATATGGTAGAAGGTTGGATGACGGTAAACCTTGTCCAAAGAAGGATCGAAAAATTCTGATTTTTCATCTGGTTGTGAAGAGGTAATCAGCTCAGATTTCACCACCCAGATGCTGACACCTTCATTACGGCGAGTGTACACATCGCGTGCGTTTTGCAGCGCAATTTCCGCATCCGGCGCACGCAGGCTGCCGACATGGCGGTGGCTTAAACCCTGTTTGCTGCGTACAAATACTTCATATAGTGACCAGTTGTTTTTATTGTCCATGACGTTATCCTTCCCTTTTTTACTCATTTTTAAATGTTGGCGTTAAGCCACTTTTTTATCTTGCTGTTGGGCTTGCTGTTTTTTGGCATAGGCTGCTGCTGAATCACGCACCCATTTACCGCCTTCCCATGCATTACGGCGTGCTTCGATCCGCTCGTGGTTACATGGGCCTTTACCGGCAATCACGTTAAAGAATTCATCCCAGTTCACTGCGCCAAATTCATAATGGCCAGTTTCCTGGTTAAAACGTAAATCTGGATCTGGTACTGTCAGGCCAAGATGCAAAATTTGTGGCACCGTGTTGTCGACAAATTTCTGGCGCAGCTCATCGTTACTGAAACGCTTGATCTTCCAGGCCATGCTTTGTTCACTGTTTGGTGAATTGTCATCACTCGGGCCAAACATCATCAGCGCTGGCCACCAGAAACGGTTCACTGCATCTTGTGCCATCTGTTTTTGTTCCGGTGTCCCTTGTGCCAGTTCCATCATGGCTTCAAAACCTTGACGTTGATGGAAACTCTCTTCTTTACAGATACGCACCATCGCTCGTGCATACGGACCATAAGAAGTACGGCATAACGCCACCTGATTGACGATCGCTGCACCATCGACCAACCAGCCAATCGCAGCAATATCGGCCCAGGTCAAAGTTGGATAGTTAAAGATGGAAGAATATTTCATGCGACCGGCAATCAATTTATCCATCATGTCATCACGGTCTGCCCCCAAGGTTTCTGCCGCACTGTACAGATACAAGGCATGACCCGCTTCATCTTGTACTTTGGCCAATAAAACCGCTTTACGCTTCAAGGTTGGTGCACGGGTAATCCAGTTGCCTTCCGGTAACATCCCGATCACTTCTGAATGAGCATGCTGGCCGATCTGGCGAATCAGGGTCTTGCGGTAAGCCTCTGGCATCCAGTCTTTAGGCTCAATTGAAATGTCTTGTGCGATCGCACGGTCAAAATCTTCCACATGATTTTTCATTTTTTCCTCACTCATCCAAAGTGTTTATGCCTCAAAATTAAAACGATACAAATTTAAAATCAATACATATTTTTTAGTATCAATTAAAAATATTGAATCATTTTATTTAAGATATTGTTTTTTAAAATTTTTATTTTTTATATATTTTTAGAAATGATTTTTTTAGTGCCGACCTGATTGACAATTCGCTTTTTTACACACAAATTATGAAACGTAAAAATTAAAATTAACATGAAAACGTATCATAAAAGGAGTTTTATCATGTTGGAGTTAGAAACAGGCTCAAACACCACTATGGATAGTCAAGGTACAACCCACAGTTCAAGCCATGGTGTCAAAGTGTTAAGCTCACTGGTATGTGGTCAGTCGCATACAGCTCAGCAGGATTTGCGTACGGTTTATCATGCCATCACGGATGAGCCGATTTACCAGGTCAGCAGTCATGGCTTAAATATGCAAGCAGTCGTGGACTATGCCAAACAGCATGGTGCAAACATCGCCTCATGGACCTTCCATCAGCGTGCCAATGCATTGAAACAGGTCGCGCAATATCTGCTTGAACGTAAAGAACAGTATTATGAATTGGCAAAAGCCACTGGCTGTACCCGTAAGGATGCCTGGATTGATATTGAAGGCGGGATCGCGACTCTGTTTGCTTATTCAAGTCTGGTACGTCGTGAATTGAGCGATGAAACCGCCCTGGTTGAAGACAGCTGGATTCCATTATCCAAGTATGGAACTTTTGGTGCCAAACATATTCTAACCGCCAAAGCCGGCGTTGCCGTTCATATCAATGCATTTAACTTCCCGATTTGGGGCATGCTGGAAAAAATCGCACCGACACTTTTGGCCGGTGTCCCGTGCATTGTCAAACCGGCGACCGAAGGCGCTGAGCTCACACACGCAGTGGTTAAAGATATTCATGAGAGTGGTTTCTTGCCTGAGGGTGCCTTACAACTCATCTGTGGTCAGACCTATGATTTATTTAATTATCTAGGGCCACAAGACACAGTTACGTTTACTGGTTCGGCATCAACTGGGCAAAAATTGCGTGCACATCCTCACCTGAACCAATATTCCATTCCGTTTAGTATGGAAGCGGATTCCGTGAATAGCGCCATTCTCACTCCGCAAGCCGATGACGAAACCATTGACCTGTTTGTGCGTGAAGTCTTCCGTGAAATGACCACCAAAGCGGGCCAGAAATGTACCGCAATCCGCCGTGCCTTCGTTCCGGCAGAATTACTGGAAACCGTACAAAGCCGTTTAGTAACCAAATTACAGAAAGTGGTGGTGGGTAATCCTGAATGGGAACAGGTCACCATGGGTGCACTGGCCAGCGTAAAACAAAAACAGGATGTCGCCAGCAAAGTCGAACAGCTGAGCCAAGAAGCAGAAATTGTATTAGGTAGTCATTTACGCCACGATTTCACAATTCAGGCAGACCAAGCCGAACGCGGCGCCTTTTATCCGCCGACCTTACTGGTCTGCAAGCAACCGACGACTGCACAAAATATTCATCAAGTTGAAGCCTTTGGCCCAGTAGCGACCTTGATGCCCTATCAGGATGTACAAGAGTTGGCGGTCTTGGTCGCGCGTGGTGAAGGCAGCTTGGTGGCCTCCATCGTACGCCATCCAGAGGAAAATATTGAAGCGATTATTGCCAAGATTGCACCATGGCACGGACGTCTGCATATTCTCGATGCGAAAAGCGCCAAAGAAAGTACTGGACATGGCTCGCCATTGCCCTATCTGGTGCATGGTGGTCCGGGTCGTGCCGGTGGGGGTGAAGAGCTCGGTGGACTGCGTGCGGTAAAACACTATATGCAACGCACTGCCATTCAAGGTTCTCCAGATGCCCTGACCCAAGTAGGCCATAGCTGGACAGCCGGTTCACAGGTTTTTGAAGATCGCGTGCATCCGTTTAAAAAGTCTTTTGATGAATTGCGCGTTGGTGAACGCCTGCTGACTGCACGCCGAACCATTACCGAATCCGATGTGGTGAATTTTGCCGGTTTGAGTGGTGATTATTTCTACGCCCATATGGACAAGATTGCTGCGGCAGAATCACTGTTTGGTGAGCGCGTCGCGCATGGCTATTTTGTGGTTTCAGCAGCAGCTGGTCTGTTTGTCGATGCAGCGCAAGGTCCGGTGATTGCTAACTATGGTATGGACAACCTGCGCTTCGTTGAACCGGTGAAAATTGGCGATACCATTCAGGTTGAACTCACCTGCAAGCAGAAAACGCCAAAACAGCTGAAAGATCCAACACAAAAACCGCATGGTGTGGTGGTGTGGGACATCAAAGTGAAAAATCAGCATGACCAGTTGGTGGCTACCTACGATATTTTGACACTGGTTGAACGCACAGCTTAACTGAACCCACCTCTAAAAAGGAATCTTTTGATTCCTTTTTTTATTATTAAAAAAAATATCGTGTCATTTTTTGATATTTTTATTGACGATCGAAAATTTAATGCCTACATTAGATAAAGACGATACATTGAAAAACAAATATTAAAAACAAAAGTATCATAATTCCACATACTCATCACAGGAAGATGAATGATGAATGATAAAACCCTAGAAATAGATGTGGTTGAAAGGAACACCCCATCTGAAATAACAACTTTTGAGCAAGCAGCCTCTGCCGATCAAGCCATTACTACACCAGCAGAAATGACTGCAAATAAAACCAGCTCATATCAGTGGTATGTGGTGGTGATCTGTATGGTGGCCTACATCCTGTCTTTTGTAGACCGCCAGATTCTGTCACTGATGATTGAACCGATTAAACATGATTTGATGCTCAGTGACACGCAATTCAGCTTGTTACAAGGTTTGGCATTTTCCCTGTTTTATGCCTTTATGGGCGTGCCAATTGCAGCACTGGCTGACAAAAAATCACGCGTTAAAATTATCGCTGTCGGTATTGCTTTCTGGAGTTTTGCCACTGCAGCTTGTGGCTTAAGCAAGAACTTTATTCAAATGTTCCTGGCTCGTTTAGGTGTGGGTGCAGGTGAAGCAGCATTATCCCCGGCATTTTATTCCATCGTGGCGGATTTATTCCCGAAAGAAAAATTAGGCCGTGCCTTAGGTCTGTATGCGATTGGTGCATTCATTGGTTCGGGTCTGGCATTTTTAATCGGCGGTTATGTCATCGGTTTACTGAAAGATGTGGATCAAATTATCCTACCGGTCATTGGTCAAGTGAAAACCTGGCAACTTACCTTTATGATTGTCGGTTTACCGGGTGTTTTACTAGCGCTGGTGATGATTCTGACCATCAAAGAACCCACCCGTAAAGGTTTGAAAATGGGTCAGGACGGAGTTGTCGTTAAAGCCTCATTCGCCAACTCGATCGCCTTTATCAAAACCCATAAAAAGACTTTTTTCTGCCACTTCATCGGTTTTTCTTTCTATACCATGATGCTGTATTCACTACTGGGGTGGGCACCGGCCTACTACATGCGCCATTTTGGCTTAACCGCGAGTGAAACAGGTTATATCTTGGGTACTATTATTCTGGTGGCAAACACTTCAGGTGCATTATTCTGTGGCTGGCTCATCGACTTCTTCTCGAAAAAAGGTTATAGCGATGCTGCGATCCGTAGCGGGATGATTGGTTGTGCAGCCCTGATTATTCCGAGTGTCTTGTTTACGCAAGTCGATAATATGCAGCTGTCATTTGCCTTGATCTTTGTGGCGATGTTCTTCTCAACCTTCCCGATTCCAGCATCAGCTGCAGCAACACAAATGCTGACACCAAACCAGTTACGTGCTCAGGTGTCTGCAAAATTCCTGCTGATCTCTAACCTGATCGCTCTTGGTGTCGGAACAACCGCAGTTGCCCTGATTACGGATAAGTATTTCCAAAACACCTTGTTGGTCGGCAATTCAATTTCGATTGTGAATGCCGTTGCAGGTGTGCTGGGCGTATTCTTGCTGTATAAAGGTTGCCAATACTACCGTGAAAGTATGCAGCACGAAAAATTAAATTAAGCGGTACACAAAAGAATTAAATCGATTTAAATAACACCCTGAGTGGCGGATTTATGATCCAAATCGAAGGGTGTTTTTATTTGGCTGGGCTGCTCTGCATCATCCGTCTACCGATGATCCTTCCTTGAATCGGCGTGATTTTCTTATGATTCGATAGTTATAAGAAACTTTATTTTTCACACAGCAAAATTTATACTAAAGTCTTAGACATGGCGGACGTTCTTATTGTTGTTGCACCTGATAAAAATAAAATAAAAACCTCTTCACCTCAGCAACACTTCTTTCTTATACACAATAAGTCGACCTGTTCATGCGGTTCTCTACATTAAAGGTCAATCATGAACACTCCAGCTGATGCTCGGTTATGGAATAGATTTTTTCTATTCTGTTTGCTCAATAATATGTTCCTCTTCATTTTTTACTTTGCCCAGACCGCCATTCTGCCGGTCTATATTGTGAATGAGCTCGGTGGAAGCATTGCCCAAGCCGGCCTAGCCATGACTTTATTTATGGCTTCCTCAATTGCCGTTCGCCCGTTCAGTGGTCTGATCATTGAAAAATTCGGCAAGAAAAAAACCTTTTTTGTTTCTGAGCTCGCTTTCTGTCTTTTTGCTTTTATCTATTTGCTGGCAGATGACCTGACCACACTACTGATTATCCGCTTTCTGCATGGGATCTGGTTCAGTATTCTAACTACAGTGTGTGTCCCGATCGCCAATGACTATATCCCTGAACAACGCAAAGGCGAAGGCATGGGATACTTCGTCATGTCGATTAATTTAGGATTGGTGTTGGGACCATTACTAGGCTTGAGTTTTATTAGTCTACTTGGCTACTCAACCCTTACCTTATTACTTGCTGTTGTGATCTGTTTAGGCTTTGTCTGCTGTCTGATGATCCCGATTAAAGAAACACCTAAACGAGAGCAAGTAACAAAAGAACAGCTGTCTATCCACGATTTTGTAGAAAAGCGTGCGCTTCCGGCTTCATTGATGGTGCTGTTTGCGGGTTTTAGCTATTCCAGTATTATGGCTTTCATCTCAACTTTTGCCGAATCCAAGCATTTATTGAGTTATGCCGGTTTGTTCTTCTTGGTGTTTGCCATTTCAATGATCAGTGTGCGGCCTTTCACCGGACGGTTGTATGATCGCAAAGGTCCCAATCTGATCGTTTATCCTTCTATGGTTTTTTTTGCGATTGGGCTAGCGATTCTCAGTCAGATGGAAACGCTCACGGGCTTATTGATCAGTGCCATTTTAGTCGGTGTGGGTTTTGGTTCTGTACAACCGTGTCTGCAAACCCTGGCCATTCAACGTTCCCCAAAAAATCGTATTGGGCATAGCACCTCGACTTTCTTTACCTGTTACGATACCGGGATTGCCTTAGGTTCAATTCTACTCGGATTAGTGATTGCAAAGTTTGACTATGAAGTGATGTACCTGCTCTGTGCCGGACTAACACTAGGCAGTCTATTGTTCTATAAATTTGTGGTGGATCAACAAAAAACACTCGCTTGATTGATAAACACAGGTTTCATCTTTAGCAAGATCAAAGCAATGCAATAAAAAAGCCTATCTCATTAAGATAGGCTTTTTGCTTAACAACCTGTCAATTTTTCGGGCTGCGGTTTTTCATCGGGAAAGAAAGTTGGACGTAATTTTACGCCAACACTATTACCGATAAATGCAAATACCAACCAGAGCCAGCCATGCAAACTGCCAGAAGCAATCCCGCTAAAATAAGCACCAATATTACAGCCATAGGCCAATCGCGCACCGTAACCCAACAACAAACCGCCCACAATGGCCGCCATTAAAGAACGTTTTGGAATATTGAAATTTGGTGCAAATTTACCTGCCAAACTTGCAGCCAATAAAGCACCGAGCATGATGCCAAAATTCATCATCGAGGTAATGTCAAACCATAAGGATTGCGCCAAAGCTTTCGCATTCCCCGGTTGCTGCCAATAAGACCAGCCCGAAACATCCAGCCCCAACAACACAGCTGGTTTCGCAGCCCATACCGCAAGCGCAGAGGTCACTCCCCAAGGACGGCCAGCCAAAGCCAGCGTTGCAAAGTTGAGTAATGTAAGCAGAACACCGCCCCAAATTAAAGGCCAAGGTCCACGTAGAAAACGCGTCCAACCTTCAGCTTGATTTTGCGGTTCAGTTTCCAAACTACCATAACGTTTCTTTTCGAAATAAATACTCAACCAGGCAATCAAAGCAAAAATCGCGAAGCTCAAGGCTAAAGCTGGAACGACACCAAAACTTTTAACGAGCGAGATCGGTTCTAAATGGGGTAGATTAAACCACCAGTCAATATGTGAAGTAGCAATCAGTGAGCCGATACAGAAAAACAGCAATGTCACCAACATGCGTGCGCTGCCCCCACCAACTGTATATAAAGTACCTGAAGCACAGCCACCACCCAACTGCATACCGATGCCAAAAATAAATGCACCAATCATGACAGACATGGAAACAGGATTTACATTCCCTTTGACCGGATGACCAAACAACTCACCAGCACCCAGAGCAGGAAAAAACAGTAATACGGCTAGCGCTAACATGATCATTTGTGCCCGTAGCCCACGCCCTCGACGTTCTTTAATAAACACCCGCCAGCTTGAAGTGAAACCAAACGATGCATGATAGAGCGTCATCCCTAATGCTCCGCCAATCAGGAACAAGAGCGCTTGGTTTAAACCTACGATTTGATAAGTAGCAACACTACCCGCAAGAATTAAAAATAAAGCAATCCAGACCGATACATTTGATCGTTCTAATGGTGCAGCAATAACAGACATGAGAGATAGAAAATAGCACTAAAGTGGTGCTATTTTACGTGATAAATCACGTAAAACGATTTGCAAAACCATATATTATGTTTTTTATCATTGGGTATATCTGATTAATCATATCAGTTAAATTGATTTGAAAAGTCTTGTTTCTTCATCCTTCGTAATGTACGAGACATTCTCATCCCCCCCCCTAAACCGAAGCCATAATAAAAAAGCATCAACTTAGTTGATGCTTTTTCTGATCAAATCAGCGACTAAACCTTTTCAATCTGCTCAGTTTCTTCATCACGCATAATGCTCAGACTGGCAAATGGATCGACAGCTTGTTGGCTATCATCCTCAACGTTATCCTTGTTCAGTTTGATCTGTAAACGGACTGCATTGGCAGAGTCTGCGTTACGGATCGCTTCCTCATCCGTAATAGCATCTTTTTGGTACAAATCAAATAAAGCTTGGTCAAAGGTCTGCATACCCAGTTCACGTGATTTTGCCATAATTTCTTTGAGGACGTGGAACTGGCCTTTCAGGATATTTTCCGACATCAGTGGTGTATTAATCATGATTTCCACTGCCGCACGACGTCCTTTACCATCTTTGGTGCGGATCAAACGCTGTGAAATAATCGCTTTCATATTGGCTGATAAATCCATCAACAACTGATTACGGCGCTCTTCCGGGAAGAAGTTGATAATACGGTCCAAAGCCTGGTTGGCGTTGTTGGCGTGCAAGGTGGCAAGACATAAGTGACCGGTTTCCGCAAAGGCAATGGCATGTTCCATGGTTTCTGTATCACGAATCTCACCAATTAGAATTACATCAGGGGCCTGACGCAGGGTGTTTTTCAGGGCATTGTGCCAAGAGTGACAATCCACGCCCACTTCACGATGTGTAATCATGGACTTTTTATGCTTGTGTACATATTCCACTGGATCTTCTACAGTAATGATATGCCCTGCAGAATTTTCATTGCGGTGGTCAATCATGGCCGCCAGAGATGTAGATTTACCCGATCCCGTTCCACCTACCATCAGAACCAGACCACGCTTGGTCATGATGATGTCTTTTAACACTTCTGGTAGTTTCAAACTTTCAAATTTTGGAATATCTGCCGTAATGGTACGAATAACCATTCCTACATGCTGCTGCTGAATAAACACATTGACACGAAAACGGGAAACATCAGGAACAGAAATCGCAAAGTTACATTCAAAATCACGCTCAAACTCTTGACGCTGTTTGTCGTTCATTAAGCTGTAGGCAAAAATTTTGGTCTGTTCAGGAACAAGTGGTTGCTGGCTGACCTGTTTCATTAAACCCTGATGCTTGATACTCGGAGGAAAGTCCGCAGTGATGAACAAATCTGAGCCACCGAATTCAACCACTTTGGTCAGCATATGGAACATATATCGGCGAGCTTCTTCGAGCTTTTCAGGACTAAACATTGTTTTTATTCCAGCTAAAAAATTAATTTTATGTGGGTGTTAAAAAAATTACTACAAAAAAACAACGATAAAACAACAACATATTTTAGAGATTTTATTAAATGAAAATCATTTTATTATTTTTCTGTGATTCGATTTACATAAAAATCATCTAAATAGCGCCTAACACGCTATTCAGATGATGAAAAATTAAGCTCAAGCCAATGGCTCAAAACATTGCTGACGCATGTGTACAGCAATATCAGTCAATAACTGTTCGGTTTTTTCCCACCCCAAACAGCCATCGGTTACCGATTGCCCATATTGCATATCAGATGAAATTTTCTGCTGGCCATCGACCAAATGACTTTCCAGCATCACTCCGCGGACATGGGTTTGTTCACGTTCCGCAATAATCGTGCGCAATACTTCAGGTTGCAATAATGGATTCTTGGCACTGTTTCCGTGGGAACAGTCAATCACTAACGCTGGAAGTTGTGTTTTGCATTGACTTCTCATTTTCTCAATTTCACCGCATTGATAATTTGGTCCGGTATTGGAGCCACGTAAAATCAAGTGTGGTAGAGGATTTCCATTGCTGTGTAAAACACTCGGCAAACCTTGTTGGCTCATACCTAAAAATTGATGGGCATTTTGTGCGGATTGAATGGCATCCAAAGCGATCTGGATTGAACCATCTGTACCATTCTTAAAGCCAATGCTATACGGCATATGGCTGGAGATCTCACGGTGGATTTGAGATTCACTGGTTCGCGCCCCGATTGCGCCCCAAGCCAACAAGTCATCAAAATAGCCTGTCGCCAATGGACTTAAAATTTCGCTGGCTATCGGCAAACCCATTTCAATGAATTGTAAATACAGTTGACGAGACTGCTGTAACCCATGTTGCAAATCAGATGAGCCATCCAGATGAGGATCATACAAAAATCCTTTCCAACCAATCGTGGTTCGTGGTTTTTCAATATAGGCACGCATCACGAAAAAAATCTGGTCATTAAGTTCAGTTTGTAATTGTTTTAATTTTTCAGCGTATTCCAGCACAGCTTCAGGATCATGAATGGAACATGGTCCGGTAATCACCAGTAGGCGTGAATCTTTTCCGCCCAGAATATTCTGGATCGTCTGGCGGTGCTGTGCAATTTGTTCGGCCAGAGTGGCTGATAACGGATATTGTTGTTTCAGTTGATGCGGCGTACTAAGCAGTACTTCGGTGTTGGATGGAGAGATAAGCGCAGAATTTACAGCATTCATGAAAGTTTCCTTCGGACGTTTCAGGTCGTCCGCATATTTATTTAATCGTCTTGGGTCTATTTGGTGTGGTCTTGGTCATCCAGTTAAAACCATAAAAATTGCTAAAATATGAATAAGATAACTTGTTCATTACAGATTCCTCGTATTTTACTTAAACGCTAGACATTAAAAAAACCTGACCGGGTTGCCGATCAGGTTTTCTAGACTCAAGATGGGCAACCTTTTCTTTGCCCGAACACGCTCAGGCAATCATCTAAACTGCCAAAAATAAAAATAAGCGTGTGACATTACAGGTTGCTTGCGCATCTTGAGTTCAATGATTTAGTTAAATTCAGTTTTCTAAAATACGACGAGTATGCGGCTTTGACAAGATACATGGATATAAAAATCCATTTTTTATCCCATTCAAGTCGATTTCGTATGAAATCTTCCCATTTTTTCACCTCCCAATCACGGCGTAACTCGCAAATAAGTGGCCGTTCAGAATCAAGATCTTTCACCTAAGCAGCGTCTTATTAGGCAGAGATTCATTTTGCTGGGATAAAAGCAGAATTCATCACATCTTAAATATATTTTGCAAAATGTATTTTAAAAACTCTTTAAAATGCTATTTTTCATCTTAAGTGCATTACCAAACATTACAATCGCTCAAGTACAGGCTCATGTTATCTTTAGAGAAAATCGCTAGATCAGCATGAAAACAACTTAAAATGACCAATAAAAAACAGGTGTATTGTTTATTTATGTCGATGACTGCTTTAAGCCTGTGGGGATGTTCATTACCTGAGAATCAGGCACAACCTGAGCCTCCAATAGCTGTATTGGCGGATCATTGGCTGGATTCACCGCATGTAGATGAATATCTCACTCGACAACTGACGGCTTATACCTCGCTCGACGATGCTTTTTTAAGTATTGCTTCACGGATTTATTTGATCCGGCACGCCAAACAACATATCGATTTACAATATTACATCTGGAAAAATGACTTTATTGGTCAGTTGATGCTGGCAGAACTGTTAAAGGCCGCGGATCGCGGGGTAAAAATCCGGCTGTTACTGGATGATCAGAATGAAACTCAACTTGATCATGTTTTGAGGGCACTGGCACAGCATCCAAATTTTCAAATCAAACTGTTTAATCCATATATGGGCCGCCGTTTCCGGGCTTATGATTATCTGTTCCGGTTTGAACATGCCAATCGCCGTATGCATAACAAGCTGATTATTGCCGATGGGGCTATTGCGGTAACGGGTGGGCGTAATATCAGCAGTGAATATTTTGATGCAAGTTATGATTTCCAGTTTGCCGATATGGATATTCTGTTTTATGGCACAGCAGTGCATACGGCCAATCAGGTCTTTCGCGAGTTCTGGAATGATCCCCTGAGTTATTCAGTGCAACAATGGCTGGAAATGGATGATTCGATGGCAATTGAAAAACTGCGTGCTGAATATACCTCCTTATTAGAAAAGCCTCATGCCACCAATGAGCAGCTCAAAAAAGCCGAAAAACGCTTAGCGGTAAGACTGAAAAGTCAGAATTTACGTTGGGCCAAAGCCCATTTTGTGGCTGACTCACCCGAAAAAATACGTGGTCAGGCGCAGGATCAACAGCTGATCTACCATCAGATGATTGAGTTGATGGGCTTTCCAGCACAGCATATGGAGCTGGTTTCCGCATATTTTGTACCCACTGAATTCGGCACACAATATTTAAGCCAGTTCGCCAAGAGTGGTGTCAAAATTCGCGTACTGACCAATTCATTTATGGCCAATGATGTTGCTGTCGTTCATGCTTATTACCAGCAATACCGAATTGAACTGCTTAAAAATGGCGTTGAACTCTATGAGTTCAAACATGTGCTGAAAAGAAATAAACGCAGCTGGTATGAAATCGCCACGGGTCATGTCATTCCAGCTAAAAACAAGAACAGCTCCAGCCTGCATGCCAAGTTTTTTGATGTAGATGGTAAGGTATTTATTGGTTCCTTTAATTTTGATCCGCGGTCGGCGCATTTAAACACCGAAGTTGGTTTAGTCGTTGAATCAGATGAATTACAAAAGCAGATTAGTCAAAATCTGGATCATCAATTGCCTAAAATTGCCTATCAGGTGAAACTGAATGAACAAGGTGAACTGATCTGGCTGGAGCAAAAACCAGATGGTCAGGTTAAGATTCATCAACAGGAACCCGAAATGACAGCTTTCCAGCGCTGGATCATGATTCTGGTGAGCTATCTACCTTTTGAGTGGATGATGTAATTAAAACTCTCATCTGTGACTTCTCTTACACTTTGTTGATTTCAGTACCTATTTACTTTGAAAAATCCCTTTCTGGTCTGGATAACTTGCAAAATAGCTGGAAGTTCTGATTAGATTTTTTGGAAAATGATTTTCTAAATTAGCTTTTGGAACTTAAATCAGATTAAGCAATCCCTAGTCATCGATTGAATGATTATTAAAGGATTAGACAGGCTTCTTTCATCATTCAAGCCTACTTTTATTGACTAGGCTGATTCATCCGCAACAACACATGGATTCTGTACAGGCTTCGAGTTCATAAAAAGATTTCTTCCACATGCTGCATATTCACTGAGTAATAAATGCGGCTCAATTTATGAGACTTTGAAAATGAAGGTTAACTTGTCGTTATAGCAAATTGATTTCCTGGAAAAAATCGGCGTAGCTTTGTGCCTTTTTTTCTAGCGCCAGTGGATAAGCTCGTGATGAGGATGGCATACGGAACAATTGCAACTCACGGTCGGCGTAAAATGCTGTACTTGGCTGACCAATCATGGGTTTGATAGTGTCTTCCGGCAATTGTTGCATGAGCGTATCGGTTGCTTTATCACCTGTGGTCATGAGTGCGTGGCAATCTGGAATCTGCTGCAGTAAATTTTTGATATTGGTCGGTGTTACAACCTGCAAAAACTGATCGGCTGCATTGCCCTTCAAACGTTTAATCTGATACGCAGTATCAAAAATCGCAATTCCTTTTTCAGACAAAAAATCTCGAATCAACGCTTCACGGAATTTTTTATGCGAGAGATCAAGAAAATGGTCTTTATTGTCAAAAAAAACCAGACCAAAAATCCGCCACATATCATTCTGGAAATTAGGATAATAAAATGGCATTTTCCAGCGTTCAGCGGGAGGTGGAAAACTCCCCAGCATCAACAAACGGGCATTCGCGGGCAAGAAAGGCGCTAAAGGATGGGTTTCAATCACCAACTCAGACATTTTAAATCCTTAAACAACAATTCAAATGAGTTTATCGCCTTTTTTCAACATGCCACTTGTCAAATTGTTAAGCCTCGTACAAACAGGCATACAGCTTGAACAAACTCGGTATTTTAATGTTTACAGCCAGGTCAGTAACTCAGGTTGGGTAGCCTTGATAAAATGGTGCTCATTTAAACTGAGTAATTGCGGTTGATCGCTCACCAAACGCAGGGTGGTGATGCTGGTGTTGGTAATTGCCCAGTTTAATGCAAAGGTTTTTTCAGGACTTAAGCCCAGAATACTTCCGGTCGCAACGGAAATCACGCCTCCTGAAGTGAAAACGACCGCATAACGAGGTTTGTTCTGTTGCAGCGTCGTACAGAGTTGTTGAAGTGCATTTTCCACTCGATGCTTGAAATGAGGCCAAGATTCATCATATTCATGATGATGCGAACCTCCCGTCCAGCGTTGAATCGCTCCTTCAAAAATTTTGGCCAGATAATCGCGTGGGTTCATGGTTTGTGCGACATCAGCTTTAAGCAATTCAGGTTGCTGGAAACGCGGTTCATAGCGAGCAAAAACTTGCTCATGGTTAAATTCGTTCCATTCTGGTCGAATCTGAATTTCAGCTTCAGGGAAGCATTCTTCCAATGCTATTTGCGCCGTCTGCTGGTGACGTTGCATGCCTCCTGAAATTACAAACGGTGTTTCTTTTAAAATCTGGTTGAAGTACTGACCCAATAACTTGGCCTGTAATTCTCCATTGGGAGAAAGTTGATCATAACTCTCTGCACCAAATGAAGCCTGGCCATGGCGTACCAAATAAATTGTGGTCATGGTTTTAAAATACCTTGTAGTTTTTGCTTATAGCGCTGCGCTAGTTCATGGTCTTTTAATTTATGTTGTGCGATGAGTTTTAACGCGCGTACATGTAAAGCCTGCACCACCATCCAGAAGTTTTTAACTGCTGGATTAGCACTATGTTTATGGAAATAACGATAGTAAATCTGCTGGGTCACTACGGCTAAACGGAACAGACCAAAAACTTCATAGAAGGTCCAGTTTTCAGGGGATAAACCGGTTTTTTCCAGATAGTACTCAACCACCTGTTTACGATTAAACATCCCGGCCATATGAGTGGGCTGACGCCGCGTCGATTTAAAAATCATGTTATCCGTCGGCTCTACCCAATACGCAAGTGCTGTACCCAATTCCATGAGTGGATCGCCTAAGGTGGCCATTTCCCAGTCCAAGACTCCAATAATTTCTGTCGGTTGTTGTGGATCTAAGATCAGATTATCAAAACGCCAATCATTATGGATCAGGCAAGTGGTAGATTGCTGAGGTAAGTTTTCAAATAGCCATTTACGGACAAATTTAAAAGAAGGTACATTTAAGGTACGGGCTTTGGTGTAACGGCGATCCCAAGCTTCTAACTGGTTTCGGCAATAATTTTGGCCATCACCAAAGTTTTCTAAAGCTGTACCCTGATAAGGAACCTGGTGCAACTGAATAAGCTTGTCCAACATGTTCACGCAAAGCTGATGGACCTGTTTTTCAGAAAAGTTTAACTCCGGTGGTAACTTACTACGCAGAATGATGCCTTTAATCCGCTTCATAATGTAGAAATCACAACCAATGACGCTGTGATCCTGACATACGGCAATCATTTCCGGTACAACCGGGTAAAAATCGGCAAGGTTTTTCTGGATCTGGAATTCACGCACGACATCATGTGCCCTATTGAGTTTATGTCCTTTGGGAGGACGTCGTAACACCAAATCAATATTTTCGTATCGTAGGCGGTAGGTCCAGTTGGATTTCCCTCCAGAGTATTGGGTGACAATAGCCTCACCCTGCAAATCAACGCCTTGTGTTTTTAGCCACTGCTCGACTGCTAAAATATCGAGTTCTTCTCCAGGACGTATTTTGCCGCCTACATCAATCAGTGACATATTGATATCCTTGTTTTTGGTTTGTTTCTTTGTATTCCAACATTTTGCCAGCTCATTTTTATTCTTGCTATTAGATTTTTAAGTTGTTTTTTGATTTTATTTTAAATTACTTTTTAGTTTGCTTAGGCTATTTTTACTCATAAAACACTGCGCCTTTACACGGGGCTGAATTTTGAGCTATGCTATTTAAAATTAGTTACCCTAGTTAACCATCTAAAAAAATGATCTTTACTGAACCGACTTTCCGGGCTTTATTATTACGTAGCGCCCGTTTATTCAGCGATGAAATTAATCTCATTTTGCAGCCTCATCAGCTTAATTATTCGCTATGGCAAGTGATGTATGTCATTTCTCGACATCCAGACTGCACCTCGATTGAAATTGCACATTATTTAAATGTTTCCAAACCCTCAATCGCCAAACGTATTCATACCCTGCAACAGTTGGGTTTGGTGAGCTTACAAGAAGCTAAAGACAGGCGTGAAAAAAAGCTGAGACTTTCAGATCACGGCGAGGTGCTCTATACGACCTGCTCCGTCTCGATTCAACAGCTAGAAAACTCGCTGTTAACACATTTAACCACTCAGCAAGTGGAAAACAGCAAAGCAAGTTTTGAAATTCTGATCCAAGCCTTATTATCCTTCAAGGCGGATAACCCATGACTGTCACCTCCTCTTCTCCCACTTTATGGTCACGAAATTTTCTTTTGATCAGTGCGATCAATTTCCAACTGGTCCTCATTTTTTATTTTCTGGTGGTTGTAATTGTAGGATATGCCGTACATGAGCTGGGAGCATCCACTGCACAAGCAGGTTTAATTTCAGGCCTGTTTATTATTGGTACACTGCTCGGACGTTTATTGATTGCACAATTCTTACAGTATTTGGGCTATAGAACGACACTGCTGTTGGGCTTAGTGGGATTCCTGCTGAGTTCAGGTCTCTATTTTATTCATGCAGGTGTCACGTTCCTGCTGGCTGTACGCATGCTGCATGGCTTTACGATGGGCATTGCTTCAACCATTTTAGGCACCTTAATCGCACAAACCATTCCTGCTGCACGACGTGGAGAAGGAATCGGTTATTACAGTATGAGTAGTACCTTAGGAACAGCTATCGGTCCATTTCTAGCCATTTGGATGAGCCTACATGTGTCTTATTCCGTGATTTTCGGCTTATCCAGTATGCTGGCTTTTAACTGCTTGGCCTGTGGTGTATTGATCAAATTGGCACCTTATATACATGCCAATCAAAAAACAATATCATCTCTAAAGACTGAAAAGCAGCCATGGTTTGCCCAGTTTCTAGAGCCGAAAGCTTTACCGATTGCCTGGATTCTTCTCATCACTGCAACCTGTTATTCAGGTGTACTGTCTTTTATTCATTTTTATGCACAGAGCCTCAAGCTTGAAGAAGCTGCATCGATCTTCTTTTTGATGTATGCCATTGCGATTTTACTTTCCCGACCATTGACAGGTAAGCTGGTCGACCGTCGTGGTGAAAATGTAGTGATGTACCCTGCCTTGCTGATTTTTTCTGTCGCTTTGTTATTACTGAGTCAGGTACAGCAGGCGTGGATGTTATTGTTCTGTGCAGGGTTGTTAGGCCTCGGCTTTGGTAATATTCAATCCGTCTGTCAGACGATTGCCGTGAAAAGTACCTCATTACAACGTATGGGTTTAGCCACGTCAACCTTCTTTATTTTTCTGGATGCCGGATTAGGTTTTGGCCCATTTATACTTGGTAAATTGTTAAATTTCATCAGCTATAGCCAATTATATTTAGCCTCTGGCGTGATGGCGCTGCTTTGTGTCGGCTTTTATTATGTTCTACATGGTAAATACACTCGTGTTTCATCCCACTAGAACGGTCATAATAAATGTGTTTAATCATTAAAAAGCTCATCAAACCTTCTTTTAAGTTAATGAGCTTTTTGGGCTGCGTAGAATAATTTTGACAACTTATTGGAAAACTTTAAAACGTTCCGCATCATCCATAAAACTCTTTTCCCCTGCTGGTGCTTCAATTGAACCAAAGACCAATTGCGCACGTAATTTCCAGTTCGCTGGCACATTCCATGTGGCTTGTACTTTTTCATCAACCAATGGATTATAGTGCTGCAAAGAAGCACCTATCCCGATTGTACTTAAGGCCGTCCACGTCGCAAATTGGGCAATCCCCGTAGAATGTTCAGACCAGACCGGGAAATTATCGGCATACAGTGGGAACTGCTGTTGCATGCTTTTCACGACGTCCTGATCTTCAAAAAACAAGACTGTACCGAAACCCGCAGCAAAGCTGTCAATTTTTGCACTGGTTTTTGCAGCCGCCTCCTCATCTTTGGCAAATGCTTTAAGTGCATCTTTGACGATATCCCAAAACTTTTGATGTTGGTTATTAAACAGAATGACCGCACGTGAGGATTGTGAATTAAAGGCCGATGGGCTGAGTTTGATTGTATTTTGAATAAATTCAGTTAATTGTTCTGGAGTTTGTTTTACATGCTTACCAATCGCATAAATGCTACGGCGTTTTTCAATTATTTCTAAAAATTGGTTCGACATTTTTATACTTCCTTTGATATTTACCCGAAAAATTTGTTAACAGTAAATTTTATTGACAAGTAAAACTAAATAAAAAGTCAAAACTTAATTCATTTGGTTTTCTTTGTTACTTTAGCTGATTAGGACGTTGATTTTGTATAAAATTTGATAAGTTTTTGAATGTGAGATTATTTTTATTTAAAAATCAACTTATGCTTAGGCTATTTTTAGACAATAAAAATGTCAGCCACTTTGACTGACATTTTCCTGCGGTTATTAGAATTTGCTCAGAAGCACTTGTTCGCTAAGTTGACCTTTCCAGAGATCACGTAAAGTCGGTAAATAGAATTTTTCGCCCAATTCAACCAACTCAGCATCGATTAATGCATGAATTTCGTGCATAAATAGGTAATCCAGCTGTAACGTTGTTAATTGCGGTTGCGTCTGAGTCAGCTCTTTACGTTTAAGTTGGGCACGCTTTACCAACTGATCAGCGAATTCTTTGTCCTTATATTGTTTCAATGCATTCAAACGTAACTCAATTACTCCCCACCCACTCAGCAGTAATTTGAAACATTCAAAATCTTCACGGGTTGATTCCCAGGTCATCTGTTCCAGATTTTCATCCTGCGGCAAGACCGGAAGCAGCAGCTCCATAACACTCGGAAAAATCTTCTTAAAATTCAGGATAAATTTAACAGGATGCTCACCCGGATAATCCTTAAATTGAACTTGTTTCTGAACATCCGTTAAATAAATATCGAGCATAGTACATCATCAGCAGTTAGTTTCTGCCTGTATTGTACGCATTTATCCCGGAGATAAAAACCACTGATGATGATTCCGATCATTTACTGTTTATTTCGTATTGGGAGCAACCATTTTTTCAGGACGTACAACTTCATCAAATTGCTCTGGCGTTACTAGCTCTAATGCCACAGCAACCTCTTTGAGAGTTTTACCTTCTCTATAGGCCGTTTTGGCAACTTTAGCGGCATTTTCGTATCCAATTACCGGATTGAGTGCAGTCACTAACATCAAGGAATTATGCAGGAAGTGGTCGATCTTCTCACGATGCGGTTGAATGCCCACCGCACAATGTTCATTAAAGCTATTGCAGGCATCTCCCAAAAGTTGAATGGATTGCAACAAGTTATAGGCGATCACTGGCATAAACACATTCAGCTCAAAATTACCTGAAGCTCCGGCGATATTGATCGTTGTATCATTGCCCATCACCTGAGCAACCACCATGGTCATCGCTTCACTTTGTGTCGGATTAACCTTACCAGGCATGATGCTTGAACCTGGTTCATTTTCAGGGATATACAACTCTCCCAAACCACAGCGTGGGCCACTGGCCAGCCAGCGCACATCATTAGCTATTTTATTTAAACTCGCAGCCAAGGTTTTTAATGCCCCCGAGGCAAAAACCGCCGCATCACGTCCGGCCAAAGCTTCAAATTTATTCGGCGCAGTGACAAAAGGCAGTCCTGTCAGCTCAGCCAGACATTGGGCAGCTCGATCTGCATATTGAGGATGCGCATTAAGGCCTGTGCCAACGGCTGTTCCACCCAATGGCAACTCGTAGAGTCCGGTCAAGGCTTGATGGAGACGTTTTAATCCATGATCAAGTTGTGACACATAACCACTAAATTCTTGTCCCAAGGTTAACGGCGTTGCATCCTGTAAATGGGTTCGACCGATTTTGACAATTCCCTGAAACTGCTCTGATTTGGCCTGCAGAGTATCGCGTAATCTTTCTACCGCAGGAATAAGCAGTTCATTCATTTGTAAACAGGCAGCGACATGAATTGCTGTCGGAAATGAGTCATTGGTGGACTGGGCTCGGTTTACATGATCATTAGGATGAACTGGATGCTGAGCCCCCAAGGGATGACCTAATTTCTGGTTGGCAATATTTGCAATCACTTCGTTACAGTTCATATTGCTTTGCGTACCAGAACCCGTTTGCCAAACCACTAACGGGAATTGTGCATCCCACTGCCCTTCAATCACCTCATCCGCGGCCTCAACAATATAACCTGAAATATCCTGTGTAATTTGCCCCAACTCAGCATTGGTTAAGGCGGCCGCTTTCTTGACCAGCCCCATGGCACGGATCATGGCACGCGGTAAGCGTTCCTGACCAATTTTGAAATTTTGCAGACTACGTTGGGTTTGAGCTCCCCATAAAGCCTCACTTGGGACAGCCACTTCACCCATCGTGTCATGTTCAATTCGAGTTTGCATGTTCATAACCTCTCTTCATTATTAATATTGTCCGGGTGGGTTTCTCATGATTATTTTTATAATGATTGGTGGCGTGACTGTTTTAATCCATGCTTTGGAGCTACTAACGCCCTTGTAAAACATTTTGATAAAAACGCCATTCATCATCAATCATTTGCTGCAAGCTACGCTGAGGTTTCCAATGTAAAACCGTATGGGCTTTGCCAGTAGTGCCACCCAACTGGTCGAACTCCTGGTGTTTATCGGGTGCAATTAAAGTTTTAATTGGAGATTGGGTTTGCTGTTCAATCACTTTCAACAATTGTTGAATTGATGTTATCTCATCACGACAAATATTAAATGCTTCACAGACATTATATTGTGTTTGTAACCAGAGCAAACTTGCGCTAATGGCATCCGCGACATCTAATACATGGATAAAACTACGTTCTACTGTATGATCCTTGGTCTGCGCCTGATGTTGTAGTTCGAGAGCATCTCGTTGCATGGCAGCGACCTGCAGTGCTAAAGGCACAATATTTTTGGGTAAGGGGGGAATATTTTCGCCCAAAATACCGTGTTCAAATGCACCGACCACATTACTCAGACGCAAGATGGCAATTTTCCATTCATTATCTGTTTTGAAGGTATCCTGAATGATGGTTTCGATCATTTGTTGCGATCGGACATACGGATTTGGATAGGTGTAATCAAACGGTTCATATTCTTCTAAATTGAGTGAAGACTTGCCATAAACCGCCAGACTAGAAAGATGTACCAAGGTACGAACGCCCGTACGCTGCATGGCACGTAACAAGCTCATGATACAACTGACATTGTCATTATAATATTCGAGTGGTTTTAGACTGGATTCATGCAGGGATTTAAAACCAGCAGTATGTATAACCGCCTCGATAGAATACTGTTCAAAAACTTTATTTAAGGCAGGCGTATTACGTAGATCCACTTTGACAAAAGGAACATACATGCCAGAAATATATTCTAAGCGTTCCAGTGTCTGTAAATTAGCATTTGATAAATTATCGACCAATACAACTTCGTACCCTTGAGCCATCAAGCTTAAAGCCACGTGTGAGCCGATAAAGCCTAAACCACCAGTCACTAAAATCATTGTATACTACCTTCTTGTTATAAAGTCTGAATGTTTACTTCATTCCACCGGCACATCTCTCAAGTGAATTTTCAATGAGTACCTTACTGTTAATTACCGCTGCTCCCACTTCGATACATGCTTGGCATGCTTTCAGTCTAGCGCAAGCGCTAAAGAATAAAAATGAGGATTTTCGTGTTTTCTTTTATCAAGATGGCGTCACAGTGGCAAACCAATTGCAATGGGTGCCTGACGACCAGCGCAATCTGACTCAAGCATGGCAAAGTCTCGATATTCGCTTACCGGTCTGTGTCAGTGCCGCGCTTGCACGTGGTATTACCGATCAGGACAATGCTCTGCGTCACCAGCTCCAGCACCACAATCTGGCCGATGGATTTGAACTGGTCGGTTTGGGTGAGCTAGCCGATGCAACTCAGACCGCCACACGTGTGGTTCAATTTTAAAAACATCCATTTCTCATTTTTAAATATGTTATCGCTTGCAGAAGGCGGCTCTTATGAAAACTGTTCTTGTCATTCTTACTCAGGCCAACCTGACCAGCCTACAGGTGAATGAAAGTCTCTCCGCTAGTATGGTTCTGGCCACCTTTGGTTGTGAAGTGAAAATCCTGCTACTTGATGCAGCCTTAAGCTTATTGAAATCTGATCTTGCATTTGACCGTTTAAAGCACGCTTTTAAAGTGGCTTCAAATATGGTCGATAGTTTCGAGTTTTATGATTTAACACCAATTTGGGTAGAAAAAAAGCATCAGCAGCACCCCTTCGTGACTATGGCTGAACAAGAAATCGAGTTCGTCGAACTCAATGCAAATTTGATCCAATCTTTTGACCACGTCCTCTATTGGTAAAACAGGATATATCATGTCTGAAGCAAGTTTGTTTTTACTGCAAAGTCGTTTTGCCGATACTCCATTAATGCTTGATCGCGTTCGACAAATCTATGGTCCAGGCGACCAGATCTTATTAATGGGTGAAGCGGTGTTATTCGTTGAAGATACACGCCTGCATGACTTGCCTGTTTCAATTTTAGCCACCGATGCTGAAATCTTAGTAAAGAACCTTCCTGAACATATTCAGGTATTAGATCAGAATCAGTTTGCAGCATTGGTATTGCAGTTTACACGCTGCATTACTTTGAAATAATTACTTAGGCTATTTTATGAATTTACAATTAGATCAAGATGGTCATTTGGTAGATTACACGATCTGGAATGAGCAAGTTGCTCAGGAGTTGGCAAAAACACTGGATCTGGAATTAACCGATTGGCATTTTCAAATTTTGCTGGCCGTACGACAATTTTATCAACAGTTTGGCCACTCTCCGGCGACACGTCCCCTGATCAAGTTTTTAATGAAAACAGTGAGTCCAGAAATTAATAATGCGCTATTACAACAAAAATTTAATACGGGTCTTGTGGCACGGCATTTAAGCCGTTTGGCAGGTGTCCCTAAACCGGCAAACTGTTTATAAATATAAAAAAGCGAGCTTCGTTCAGAAGCTCGCTTCGCTGAAAGGACCTCATTACTTTATTCTTTTTAGTTCTTTTATCGTTTTAATTTACCTTATTGTTTCTGCTAAAGCCTACTGACCCAGTTTTACAAAGCTGCTACACGGATTGCTGTGTAGTCATCTCTGTATCAGTCATGTACATGCAACAGCAGATTACTTGGCCTTTCCTGACCATAATTAAATGGATGCAATCTGCGTGCCAAGCTTCTGTTTAATTTAAAAAAACGCAGTAAAAGAACAAATTAACGCTAAATTCAACTCAATGACCAAATTCTCAGTATTTTTTCAGCCTCGAAAAGCAGCATGATCTATGGCTACGCACCATGAGCATGCACATGAAAGAGGGTTAAGACCAAAATTTTGGTGCTTGAGGTAACTGTTCCAGTGCATTGGCACAGTCTTGTAAAATGAGAGTTCGTTGCGCGACGATCCAGCCCACGGCAAACCAGGCACGCTGATCTTTCTCTGCTTCTGTGCGGAATAATTGCTCGGCCACAACCAGATCATTAAATTCTCCTAATGCATCTAGCGCAGGACGGATGTGGCTTAAATACTTTTGTATGGCCTTCTTCGGATATAAAGGCGCAACAAACTCAACACAATAGCGTAGACGTTTAAGGCGCTTACGGGTACGGTGACGCTGTTCATCTTGAAAATGACGGAATCCTGCTGCATCTTCAACCAATTGGCGATGCAAACGCTTAATGCTCTTTTCGGCTTGTTCCATTAAGGACGTATTAGATTTCGTATCAGCAGAATCCTTACACGGCGTATTGGCAAACGTCATTAGAATTAATAATAGGCGCACATATTCAGGCGATCGTAAGGCTTTACCTGCTTGATCGTCAGGCAATCCGTTGGATAGAGATACCAAAGGTGCTCCTGCTGTATGCAATCGCGGAAACAGGCTTTCAGCCAAGGCATCACGATCACGTATCCCTCCTAACTGATTAAACAGTTCAGCCAGTATAGGTTCCCACCCGGGCGCAACTTCCTCTGACCAATGACCAAACACTCTTAATGCACTGCGTAAACGGCGAATCCCGATACGGGTTTGATGTAAATGCTCTGCCCGTCCAACCCCGCCCGCAACAGCAGCAGCATTGGGTAATATTTGCGCCAGACAGCTATTAACCATTTTTTTTAAGGCAGTTTCAGGACTGTCCTTTTTATTTAATGTCGGTGCAGAAGCCTGAACAGCAGGACTGACCTGCAAGCCATGTGCCAGCAAATCTCCTCGTTCAGCTTTACTTCTAACATCTAGCCAAAGCTTGTAACGCTTCACCCAACCAGAAGCAAAGGCAAGCAGGCTTTTCACTGAACCTTTTTTCAGTTCAAATTCAATTTCATAAATCTCGTCACGGGCATTTCCTGCACGGACTTCTCCACAATCCAGACATACTTCAATTTCAGCGCCCTGATAGTGGGCGAGATAATATAGACGCTCGACATCCGTTTCAAATTGCAATTTCAAAGCATCTACGGACTCACCCAAAGCCTGATCGAGTAACTGACGTGCTTCCACACTTGCATCCGTATGACGTTGAACATCCAGCTCGGGAGCCAATGCCTGTTCTGGGCTTAGAGTCACTTCATGCTCAAAACGCTGTAGATGATTACGGCCTGCAGCCTTAAAGGTTTGTACCCAATCTGCTCCTTCTTTACGCATACGTAGCGCCATCTCAGCCTCTGCCATTTTACGATCAGGGGTATCGTAATATTTGGCTTGCAGATGAATAGACTGGGCCTGCTTTTTGACCACAGCCTGATGAACTGCTTCACGGGAAGCTTCAGGAATCTGAAATTTCAATTCGATTTCAACCATGCCCATAAGATCTCACCCGTCGTTAAAGTTCATCGTTATTGTTTATTATGATGATGCAACTGCATATTCTTTCATACACAAGATTCACTGATCTACAAAAGGCACCTCATACAGTTTAACTATTGCATAGCTGCTCATGGAGCGTCAACAAAAAAGCCGCCAGGTGAAGCACCTGATTTTAGGCTTAGTCACTGATATTTCTCTACATTTCATTGGAATAGACACGTAATTTTCTGTCAACGGCATATTTCCAACAATTTCTTTCCAAGAGACATAAAGCCCAGTTTCGATACGCTCTCATCTTGAATTAAGATCACAGTCAGATATTCGTCAAATTTATACGCGTAATTTGAGCAAAATGGCCACTCCAAACTATGATTTAAAGCAATCTAAGAATATGATCTAAAAGAGTGGAAAATCAGGAAGGTCTAAATTGCAGCAGCCTGATTTTTCAGCTGATAAAAACGGCTATAGACTGTACAGCTACACTCATCCCAATAAAATCCAACTGTACCTGAATAGATTTAAATCCCATTGAAATTAACAGCCGAGCATCCAACCCAATAAACTATAATCTATTGTTTTTATTAATTTTAATTAAAATTAAAAAAGTAATACTAAATAGACAAACATGATTACGATTAAACTGAGGACCTTTAACCTTCCCTCTGATAAAGAGGTTAATTTCTTGAGTAGCGGGATTGTATTGTCTATTTATGAAGTGTGGTGCATTACAATATACGATATTTTTTGAACAACTCACGCTGAGTTTTTATGCTGTTCTCTAGGCAACCTGATCTTCCTCTTATAGACGATTCATCAGCAATTAACCCTTTTGATCTGATCCAACTGATCTGCTAAAAACTTTAATCTTGCAAAATTTTGTCATTTTTTAACATTGTCATTTCTGCACAAAATTCACAATATATAGCCCTGAATCGACATGCTGTTTTTGTGAAAATTTAAACCAATTAAAAAAAAATTGCGAAATTTTATGTCGAATTAAGCAAACTTTGTAGACATTTTACAGAGAAGATTTGCATTTTTAACTTGGAGCAAACTAAATGAGTTCGACGATTTTGGTTATTCATGGACCAAATTTGAATTTGCTAGGAAAGCGCGAACCAGAAGTCTATGGATCACTGACACTTGATGACATTAATCAACAGCTCATCGCCCAAGCCCACAACGCCGCCATTCAGCTCGATACCTTCCAAAGTAACTGGGAAGGGGCAATTGTCGACCGTATTCATCAAGCCTCACAAGAAGGCATCGAATTTATCATTATCAATCCTGCCGCGCTGACTCATACCTCAGTGGCTGTTCGCGATGCCTTGCTTGGCGTTGCCATCCCGTTTATTGAAGTGCATCTGTCCAATGTACATGCACGTGAAGCATTCCGCCATCACTCTTATCTTTCTGATAAAGCGGTTGGTGTAATTTGTGGTCTCGGTGCAAAAGGTTATCGTTTTGCGCTCGATTATGCCATCGAAAAAATTCAATCACTTACTACTCAATCATAATTTAGGAACACTGCCCCATGGATATCCGTAAAATCAAGAAGCTCATCGATTTGATGATTGAATCTGACTTGCAATCGATTGAAGTGAAAGAAGGCGACCAATCTATCGCAATCGCTCGCCCAGCACCAGTTTATGCAGCAGCAGCGCCTGTGGCAGCAGCAGCGCCTGCAGCAGCACCTGCAGCGGCAAAAGCACCACGTGGTGCGGTTGAACCTTCTCCAATGGTTGGTGTGTTCTATGCAGCACCAAGCCCAGGTGAAGCACCATTCGTTAAAGTAGGTCAAACGGTAACAGCGGGTGATACTCTAGGTATTATCGAAGCGATGAAAATCATGAACCCGATCGAAGCAACTCAAAGCGGCGTGATTGAAGAAATCCTTGTGAAAAACGGCGAAGTCATCCAATTCGGTCAACCACTTTTCCGCTATCGCGCTTAAGACCTCGGGGATTCATATGTTGCAAAAAGTTTTAATTGCAAACCGTGGTGAGATTGCTCTACGCATCGCCCGTGCTTGCAAAACTTTAGGAATTAAAACTGTTGGTGTTTATTCCGATGCGGATAAAGACCTGATGCACTTACGCTTTGTTGATGAAGCGGTCTGTATCGGTCCGGGTGCGACCAGTGAAAGTTATCTCAACATTCCAGCACTGATCACCGCAGCAGAAATTACAGGTGCAGATGCCATCCATCCAGGTTATGGCTTCCTCTCTGAAAATGCAGAATTTGCAGAAATCGTAGAAAGCTCAGGGCTAATTTTCATTGGTCCACGTCCAGAACACATCCGTCTGATGGGCAACAAGGTTTCTGCCATTATTGCCATGAAGAAAGCCGGTGTACCAACCGTACCAGGCTGTGACCATGCTGTGACCATTCACAATGCACTTGAGGAAGCCAAACTGATTGGTTTCCCATTGATCGTAAAAGCCGCTTCAGGTGGTGGTGGTCGTGGTATGCGTATCGTTGAACGTGTCGATACCCTGCTTGAATCGGTTCAGGCTGCACAGCGTGATGCTGAAATGTGGTTCGGTGATGATACTGTCTACATGGAACGTTTCCTGCAAAAACCACGTCACGTCGAAGTTCAGGTTTTGGCAGATGGTGAAGGCCATGCCATCCACCTGTATGACCGTGACTGTTCTTTACAGCGCCGCCATCAAAAAGTATTGGAAGAAGCACCTGCTCCAGGTTTACCAGAAGAAGCACGTGCCGAGATTCTTGAAGCCTGCGTGAATGCGTGTAAATTGATGCAATATCGCGGTGCGGGTACATTCGAATTCCTGTTTGAAGATGGTGAATTCTTCTTCATTGAAATGAACACCCGTGTTCAGGTTGAGCATCCAGTAACTGAAATGGTGACGGGTGTTGACATCATTGAACAACAGCTACGCATTGCTGCAGGTTTGGGTCTTGAACTGCAACAAGAAGATATCGAAGTCCGTGGTCATGCCATAGAATGTCGTATCAATGCTGAAGATCCAACCACGTTCATGCCATCACCAGGCAAAATCGAGAACTTCTATGCGCCAGGTGGTGCAGGCATCCGCTTAGATTCTCATATCTATCCAGGTTATAGCATTCCACCGTATTACGACTCGATGATTGCCAAACTGATTGCGCATGGTAAAGACCGCGCAACATCATTTGCACGTATGCGTCAGGCTTTAGATGAGATGATCCTAACAGGTGTAAAAACCAATATTCCATTGCACAAGGACCTCATCTTAAAAGATGAAAGTTTCTGTGAACAAGCAATGGATATTCATTACCTTGAAAAGCACTTGTTAAAGCAGCTTGAAGGTCAGCAAGAAGAAGCGAAAAGCTAATTCGGGCTAGAATAAAAAAACCTCTTACCATGTTAAGAGGTTTTTTTATTGGATCTGTTTTTTAAATTGAGGGATTAGGGCAATATGCGATGCAAAGTGGCAAAACATTGTTCCGCTTTTTCATTGTTACAAAAGTGAATCGTTCGTGGACTGGTCCACTGAACAAAATACTGGGAAACCTCTCCAGTCTGGTCTTCCTGACGACCAGAGCAATCAAGTGAGTTATTGTCATACTTGATCTGCAAGACCAAAGCCGGTAACTGTTCTTTGGAATCTTGTGGTGGTTGATAATCGTATAGACCTGAGGACCACTCCTGTCCACTCCGGATCACCACCTCATTGTTGCCACGGAAATTATAATACTCAACACAGGCTTTATTCTGTGGAATCTCCATACCCCACAAACCTAAGATTTCTGGTCGTGAAACAATGCGGATCGGACTATTATTTTCTTCTTGAGCCGTGGCTTCCCCCTGCACATTATTATTTTCTGCAACCGCAATGCCGCTCATCGTTAAAAATAAAAAAGTTGCCAAAAATATTCTTTTCATAAGTCTTTTGTGCCGTAAACTCTTGCTCTTTAACTTAGCATATTCTGATATAAAATCGTTCATCTATAACGATATATAACAATCGTTTCGCTAGGTTTTTATGCAAATGTTGTGGGTTCGGCATCTTTAGATTGCAACACTTCAATAACAACTCAGAGGTTTACTCGTTATTAAAATTTAATCATTTTCAATTTTGCTAAATTTTAGTACTCTTGAAGAATGTGATATTTCACTACATAAATAAATATTTTTACGTCGTAAATCACATTTAAATCGGGATAGGAAGTTCATTTGATTGATTTAACCCAAAAAGCATTGTTACGTACAGGCCAACATCTTCGCATATTGTTGATTGTCGCCAGCCTGATGTTTTTCTTTAGCGCTTTGGGTATTTTATCTCGTCCATTCGATTTACTCTCCTATTTCTGGCCGGCCAATGCCGTATTACTCGGGATTCTTTTACGTTTCCCACATCTACGCAGTGTTTCTGGCTGGTTAGGGGCTTTTATTGGCTTCCTTACTGCTAATATCGGATTGAATGGCGGTATCGAAATTAACGTCTATATGACGATTGCCAATTTGATTACCGTCTCCGTTTCACTTACGCTGATTGACTTACTTAAACTGAATTATCAGCGTTATCAGCGTTATCAGCAAGGTGTTCAGGATCTTTATCTGATTGTACTCAGTGTGCTGGTCGGCAGCATGATGGGTTCAGCCTTTGCCATTTTGACCATCCCGCATCTAGAAAATACTTTTTTGCCCGGGCATCAATTGTGGCTAGATTTCGCCATGTGGTGGAGTGCAGAAATGATCAATATGATCACCTTCCTACCCGTTGTGCTCGCATTACCTAACAAAGAACTTTTTCAGCGTTATTGGCATGATCAACGGCGTATAACTTGGGACTGGATGACTCTATTCCCCTTTCTTGGTGTGATCGTTTCACTTTTTTTCGCCAACGTATATTTCGGAACTGGAGCCCTCTTATTCCCTTCAGCTGCTTTAATTTGGTCAGCATTAACTTATCCGATCTTTTTTGTGGCACTGATCAATTGTCTAGTCTGCATGACCTTATATTACAGCGCCAATCTTCACTATTTAAGTCAGTCTGCGGAACTCTATCTGACCCATAGTATCTCAATCCGAGTCGGGCTATGTATGCTGGCGCTAGGCCCCCTGACACTAAGTATATTAAGTGCGGTAATCCTCCCATAAATAACCGAAGTTAAAAGTAGAGGTTAAGCAGCCATTAGAGGAGGCTTTCCTTTGTTTGCTTGGTGTGGTCTTTCATGATTGTAATGCCATAACCAGCTAGTTGCATAATCTTGTACTTCATCCAAAGTATCAAATAAGTGTTTGCTCAGCCAACTATAACGTATGGTCCGATTATAGCGTTCAATATACGCATTCTGCTGTGGCTTTCCAGGTTGAATATATTCAATACGAATACCGTGCTCAGTAGCCCAGCGCACAAATTCGTGACTGATAAATTCGGGGCCATTATCGCATCGGATCACTAACGGTTTTTCTCTCCACTCCAGCAATTGATTCAACGTACGAATAACCCTGATTGTGGGCAATGAGAACCCTGCTTCAATGGCTAGGCCTTCGCGGCGGTAATCATCAATCACATTCAATAATCGAAACTTGCGACCATCGGAAAGCTGATCATGCATAAAATCCAGTGACCAGACCTGATTTTCTCGGATTGGTTCTTTCAATGGTTCAGGCGCATGCCGTTTTAGTCTTCTTCTCGGTTTAATACGCAGATTCAGTGCTAACTCACAATAAATGCGGTAAACCCGCTTGTGATTCCAGCAGCAACTCTCAACATGCCGTAAATACGAGAAGCACAAACCAAAGCCCCAATCGGAATTTTCCTCAGTGAGTTCAATGAGCTGTTCAGCAATGAGTGCATTGTCATCGCTGAGTTTGGCTTGATAGCGGTAGCAGGTTTCACTAATGCCAAATGCTTTACAAGCCAAACGAATACTAATGGCATGCTGGGCAACTGCCTGTTGTGCCATCTTACGCCGGCAAGATGGCCTCACCACTTTTTTGCCATCGCTTCCTGAATGATCTCTGCCTTTAAGCGTTCCTCAGCATACATCTTTTTAAGTCTGGTATTTTCTGCTTCCAGTTCTTTGAGTCGAGCCATCAATGATGTATCCATACCCCCATATTTTGCACGCCATTTATAAAAGGTGGCATTACTCATGCCGTGTTCACGGCAAAGGGTCGCCACAGGTGTGCCAGATTCAGCCTGTTTCAAGATGGACATGATCTGACTGTCAGTAAATTTAGATGTTTTCATGCAGAATCTCCTGCCTACACTTTAAGAGAAAATTCTACTTTTAGATCCTATTATTTTTAGGGGGGATTACCGTGCCAACCGTAAAGCACTATATAAACAGGTACTTTATCTGGCGAACCATGACAGTTTAACTCAAGCCATGACCCGCCGTTATTTCCTCGAAGAAGCTGACCGTATTTTATACAGCCCAATCGTTCGCCCACGCAGTATCAGCATTTTATTGATGGACCTGGATTTTTTTAAAAATATTAATGATCAGTACGGCCACCATGTGGGAGATATGGTTCTCAAAAAGTTCTCCACAATCGTGAAAAACAGCCTGCGTGAAGAAGATCTCTTTGGGCGTTTGGGAGGAGAAGAATTTGCCATTCTACTCACCAACGTCAGTGCCGCACAAAGCGTACAGATTGCTGAACGCATCAGAAATGCTGTAGAACAGGCCAGTTTCCAACTAGAAGATGGTTCTACCTTGACGATCAGCGTGAGTATCGGCTTACATTATCAACCAGCACCTTTTTATCCTTATTTCACTCGTCTGCTCCAAGCAGCGGACGTAGCTCTCTATCGTGCAAAAGCCAATGGTCGTAATCAGATTTATATGCAACCGAAATCATCAATCATCTAACAAAAATAAGGGTTAGGCCGCTTTTTGTTCTACCTGATTTGGCAAACCAAAAATAAATAATAATCCCAACAACGTCGCGGCACCGGCCAGCATAAAAATCGTTTCCCCACCCATCAACTGCCAATAACGACCTGCCAAGATACTGCCCAAAGCAACCCCCAGTCCCCACATGGTACTGTAAAGCGCCTGACCACGCCCCTGTTGTCCAGCCGAGAAATTCTGGAAAATTACACGCATTGCTATCAGATGAAACAACCCAAAACTGAAGGCATGAATGGTCTGAGCAGCCAGCTGGAACCCAAAACTTTCTGAAAATATACCTACCACAACCCAGCGTATACCCGTGATCACTAAACAAAAAGCCACCAACACACGCCAAGAAAAACGGTTGAGGAATAGATGGGCACAAGCAAACATGATGATTTCTGCAATGACACCAATCGACCATAGCAAGCCGATTTGAGTAGTCGAAAAGCCGATTTGATTGAGAAAGTTACTGTAAAAACTATAAAAAGGCGCATGTGAGAACAGCATGACAAACTCAATCAAAAAAAAACTCATGACCACAGGACGCTTGATAATCGGCCACAGCGGTTCAAGTGTAGCTTGCCTGTTCGGTGCTGTTGCAGGTTCTCGAATTGTAAAGGCCCATAAAAAGGCCAAAAACGCGATACATAGCAATAAGATCGGCAGCATCGAAATCGGGATAATCTCTAACAGAGCTCCAATACCAAAGACCCCGACAATAAAACCAATCGATCCCCATTTTCGTACTTTACCGTAACGTTCCTTACGTTGTTCTCCCAACCAGAATAAAGTAACCCCTTCGAATTGGGCCAAGATCGCATTCTGGAAAAAACTGAAAATCAGCATTAATAAGGCAACGGTTTGAAAGTTATTGGGAATAATAAAAATTAAAAACCAAATACAGGCTTCCATCCATGTGGCAATACGTACCAGTAGCATGCGTTTACCGGTTTTATCAGCAATCCATCCCCAAATGAACGGGGCAAAAAACCGGGTAATAATCGCGATTGACGATAAAACTCCAATCTGCTGATAGTCAAAGCCTTGATCTTCCAGATACAGATTCCAAAATGGCATGAAAGTACCCACAATGGAATAGTAGAAGAAGTAGAATCCTGCAAGTCTAGACTGGATTGGAAGGCTTAGCATACAGTTGTAAACACTTGTAATTTCAATGAGTTAAGAATTTTAAGAGTGGTATGCAGTAGAACTCAAATGGAGGAAGTTGGCGTTCAATTGTATACTGCTCAAAAAACCATCTTTTTGGCCGTTATATGATACTCGCTCCCTTCTCTGATGTCTTTCAATAAAAAAACCGCCCTTTCGGACGGTTTCGTTTTTACCAATCACCTATGCCATCAAAAGAAAGTATCTGCAGAAACATTGAACCGTTCTGAGAGCGCTTTGATATGACGGATATTTAACTGGCGTTTGCCATTCAAAATTTCAGAGATGACAGACTGTGTGGCAACCTCTGGCAGATCAGACTGCCCAAGGTGATGTTGTTCCATCAAGAATGCCAAGGCTGTACGACCATCACCTTGAGGGATTGGCAGATGTTCATTCTCATAAGCAGAGACTAAATCACCCAATTGATGAATAAGCCCCATGAGTGGATCAGATTCATCATCACCTACTAGATCCAGTAGTTCATCTAGTGCTTCCACAAGAGTGCTGAAATCTTCTTCTGTCTCAGGCTTGGTCAGTAATGGCGCGACATAACGCCAATGGTCAACTGCCTGTTTAATCATTGCATTCATGTCTAGCCCTCCTTCCACTTACCTAAATCATATTCTTTGTGTGATAGAACATGACGGATATACACTTTCTTTGCTTGGTACATGACAATAGCAATCAATCTAATTTTGTTACCACCGATATCGAATACATGAAACTTTCCTACTTTATCGACTGCGGGAAATAAGCTCTTCATTTCAGCAAAGTCTTTAGGATTGTTCGCTTTAATGATTCGGTACCAACCATCTAATGCACTTTCAGCCTGAGGCCACTTCTGGATTGCTTCAACAATTCTGGTGTGGGTGATTACGTGCATTTGTCCATATCGCATTTTGCTATAAATTGAGTATATATCAAATATCGCAATTTGCAATATTGGTGTTTAAATGTAAAAAACCGCCCTTCCGGACGGTTCCGTTTATATGATCAACTAGTCTTTAGGCTCTTAAAGTCCTACCAATCAGATCGAATAGAAGATTTACTTCTTTGGATAAATAAATGCTTCTTTTAAATTAAGAGGCATTCATTACAAAATATTTAATGCTGCTAAAAGTTATAACGCAAACCAGCTTTATAAGTCACACCATCGATATCAAGCTCAGAATGACTACCTGACAAACAAGTATCACTAAAACACAATTCCATATCATGATTGAAAAGCCATTTATAACCGACTCGCCCAAACAGGAAAGTGGTCGGAGAAAATTTGTAGCCTACTTCCAAATCAACCGGTAATGTAATGTATTGCAACTCTAGACTAACATTGTTGAATGCAGGGTCATATTGGCTTTCATCTAGCCATGCATATCCTATTCCGAAGCCTGCTGATGTATATGCATTTCTGTTTTCCATCAGTTTATATTGCATGCCAATACCAACTTCATCAAAATCTACATCCGATGCTTTCTGATAAAGATATTCTGCATAAACACCCAATTTAGGGCTGAGACTCGCACTACTATTCAAGAAAGCCCCATTGAAGGTTTCATTACCACCAAGTTCATTTGAACCAATCCGTGAACCTGCATAACCGAATGACAAAGCATATTGAGGAATAAAACTTGACTGGTGCTTTTTATTAATCTCTGATTGAGATGAATGATATTCTACGGGAGCCCCCATGGGTTGTGGGTCAGAATACTGAGGAATTAATGATTGATCTTGCCAAGTATTTGCCATCGATGTGGCGGAAAAAAGACTGAGTAATCCTGTAATGAATATTTTTTTCATGACCTTATCCTTTTTCTTATTGTTTTAGATTATAAAATAGCCAATTTTGAGCAAAAAATAAACATCACTATGTAAGCAGGTTATTCATAATTTAGACTACCTCAAAAGGTGAATACACCCGACTCCCCATCTTCTTGCTTAAATGAATAATCCAAGTTGATAGACACCGTAAAATTAAACTGATATCCCTACTAATTTAAGGGTCAAAATCATGCCTGTTTATTAGGATTTATTCTAACTGATGGGGTATTTAATAAAAATGGAAGAACAGCAATTCAGCAACTTGTTCTCTCTAGATAAAATTTGCTTGATGCCAGAATTTTTTTATAACCTAAATTTCCTTTATAAATCTAATGAATACGAGTAATTAGTAGACTTAGGATCATAGGATGGATATTGGTATATCCATCATACTGATAGAGAAACTCTACTGAGCGCTTTTATGAGCATAATTTAGCCACAAGAAGCTTGCAGAATGACTTTAGATTGGGGATCAAGGACCACGGTAATACGATTTTCACGATAGTCCATTGTCACTGCTTGTCCTGGAGTGACTATTCTTACAATTTCAGATTGAGTTAGAGCTTTAATTTCGTACTCAGTCAAACCCGTTTGACCAACAAGTTTTGCTGCTGCTTCAGGGGAGCATTTTTTGATTCCCATTGTAGGTGTAGGCTGCAATTGTTCTGTTTTAACCCCATTAACACAAGCAGTTAAACTCATTGTGACCATCAAAATCATGACGTAGTGAATAATTTGCATTTTTTATCGAATTGATCAGGAAAAATTCATCATAACCAATAATCGCTTTCGTGTAACTCCTTCTAAAAGATCTCTGGACAGTCATCCCAACCTTGAACGATTACTCAATTTGCAAAAAACCTCGCGAAAGCGAGGTCATAGATTAATCAAAATAGGCTTAGCTCACGTCTACAATGAAAAACCTGAGCAATTAATGGGTGGAATCTAGATTCAACTCTTCATCTTTGGCACAGATCACAGAGGTCAAAATAGGAATTGCTAAAATCATGGGAACAACAATAATCCACAAATCCGTCGTTAACTTACTAGAAAAGAAAAATTGAATCGCAATTGCAGCTACAATCAACACCGAAAATAAAACAATAGCGAAACGAATAGCAAATTTGAGGAGCATTTTTTTCATCCCTTGATTCAATCAATTATTTGAGTATACGCCTCGTTTCACTCAAGATATATGGTTTAAAGCAATAAAGGCATAAAAAAATAAAGACTTTGAATTACTTCTATTTAAATTACACATTTCGACTTCAACTTTCCTGTTGGCCAACTATTCAGCTCAAGCCGAATACAGCAGATTCCGATAGAATAGATAAGAAGATACCAGCAAAAAAACTCCAATAAACCGATAAAAAGCATCTTGTTGTCCAGTTCCTAGAACTAACAGGGCCAATCCGCTCATAAACAGGATAAGACTCAAGATCATTCTTAAAATAAGCATTTGAAGACCTAATGACAGTGCAAATTTGCATAAAACTACCTGAAAATTTGCTGGAAGCCTGTTCGTTTTATAGGTATAAAAGTAAATCTTAAAGAGACAGTCTGGGATTAAAACCAAAAAGAAAAATGGGGTATCGAGATACAACCATTTGATTTATATTAATATTATGATTTAAATTACAAGCAGATAAGATAATACTTGAGTTAAAAGCATGTAATATACTATCTCAACTGGTTAACTTTGAGTAATGTTCAGTAAAATACCTATTTTTGCTAGAAACTTACATCTATTCACTTATTTTTTGTTTTTCTCCCCAAATAAATCTAATGAAAACAAGAAGAAATTTATGCCACGCTAAAGACTTATCATGAGAAAACATGAATAGGCTGATTTTTTACTAGAATCTCCACACATGAAAGCTCAGGATTCAGATGATAGCTGATCAAATAGACAGACGAAGTAACTGATCTATACATCCTACCTTAAAGACTTTTGACAAATCCACTATAGGTAGAATAGGAAGCGAGTAATGTTAATAGACCAATGCCAATGAAAAAATTCTCAGATTGAGAAATCCCCAAGACTAGAAAAATCAAACTGCCAATAATCAATAAACTTCCGATGATTACCCAAAGCTTTTCCATACTATATTTCCTTAAAATCATTATAAATATAATGTGATATAAGTCACATTTTACTAAATTTATTCTAATTTTTTAACACTTTGAGCTGAATTTTTTATTTATTTTTAACAGGAAGGTCAGGTCAATATTTTTAAAATTCTCTCCATAAAAAAAACCTGCTATTTGGGGAAATAGCAGGCTATAAAGAACGCTCAAAAAGGTTAGATATCTTTTTGAGGCCTCAATAATAACAAACAAACAACACTTTTACAAATTTTTGTGATGCATTTATCATTTTATTTTAGGAAAACGAGGTGTGTCGCATAAATTGGTCGCTTATTTAATCTCATTTTAAAGGTTCAAGCGCGTTTATCCTAAAAAATGAGTGAGTCTAATACTATGTTTACTTTCGTGTGTACGGATCGATGACCTAAATTTAAGCAAAATGGACTGCTCCCAGTATCCTAGACATGAGACCGCCTCATTTTGAAGCTGTCTCAAATGCTTCTGGGCTCATCCCATCGAGATGCGAATGACGCCTGATTCGATTGTAAAACATCTCGATATAATCAAACACATCCGCACGGGCCATTTCTCGTGTTTTATAGATCCTCTTTTTAATTCTTTCCTTCTTTAAACTACTAAAAAAGGATTCAGCAACAGCATTGTCCCAACAGTTTCCACGACGACTCATACTCGGAACTAAATTATGCTTTTGACAGAATTTCTGCCAGTCTCCGCTACTGTATTGTGAGCCTTGGTCTGAGTGTATGATCACAGGTTCATTGGGTCTGCGTCGCCATACCGCCATTAAAAGTGCATCCAAAACGATATCCTTGGCAAGCGTAGGTTTCATTGACCAACCGATGACTTTCCTTGAATATAAATCGAGAACCACAGCCAGATATAACCAGCCTTGCCAAGTACGGATGTAGGTAATATCAGTCACCCAGGAAGTATCAGGGGTGCTCACAGCGAACTCTCGATTTAAGTGATTTGGTGGCACAATCGGAGGACGGCCACAACCATAACTTTTATGCTTTTTATATCCTCGAACAGCGGCAATGCCATTGTTCTTCATGATCTTCAGCACACGATTGGGGCCACAGCTTTCACCTAGCTCTTTAAGATCCAGCGTGATGCGACGATAACCATAGATGCCATAACTGGCATCATAAGAAGAGCGGATCAGTTGTAATAACCGTTTGTCTTCAATTGTTCTGCCTGATTCGGGTTCATGTAGCCAGGCGTAATAGCCAGCACGAGCAATCTTAAGAACCCGACACATCGTTTTAATCTTAAATTGATGGCTGTACTCAAGGATAAACTGATACTTTACTCGGGCAGGCTTGCAAAGTACCTTGCGGCCTTTTTTAAGATATCTCGCTCTTCTTCAGTTTGCTTAAGCTGACTTTTAAGACGAAGGATCTCTTTCTTTGCTTCGAGTAGTTCATGTTCATCAGGGTTGTTGCGTAAAGGCTGTACGGCCTTTAGCCATTTATAAATGCTGTGCTGTGATACACCTAAACGTTCAGCCACATCAGTGACAGAATATCCACGTTCGGTAATCAATTTAACAGCTTCATCTTTAAATTCTGGGGTGTATCGTTGTCCACTCATAATGTTCTCTCCTATGCAAAAAGAATAGACGAAATTTGTCTAGGAGAGTGGTGGCAGTCCAAAAGATGGTTATGTGTGTCTAGAATTTTGGTGGCTATTCAACATAGAGCCATAAACTAAAAAGCCTATCATTGAAGATAGGCTTTCTCTTTAGGGTCAAAAGTCATACAAAAATTAATTAGCTTTCCATGCTTGCTGAACCTTCGAGGCAATATTCGGATAATCTAAAACAAACTGAACATGGGATTTAACACCTGTTTTAAGCGCGTTTTGATCTACCACAAATTTTGGATTATGGTTCGGTGCTGCTGTTGACATATCCTGTTGCTCAGGAGTTGCTCCCAAGAAAACGAACAATGCTGGCATCAATTTACCATAGTAAGCAAAATCTTCACTTGGGCTAAGGTTCTTTTCTAAAACATGAGCTTTACCTGACCCAGCCGCTTTCTGTAATGCAGGAGCAATCAACTCGGTTAAGGTCTTATCATTCATGGTTACTGGCGCATATGGGGAAATCTCCACTTGAGCTTTCACTTCATTCGCGTCAGCTGTGCTTTCAATCATGTGCGGCAAATGCTTCTGCATGCTATTGCGGATATCTTCATGATTTGAACGCAACGTACCAATCATTGATACTTTTTCTGGGATGATATTACCGCTGGTGCCAGCCTGAATCTGACCGATACTCACGACCCCCATGCCTTTACTTAGATCTGCACGGCGGCTGACCATGGTCTGCATATTGTTAATGATTTGTGCTGCGGCAACAATCGCATCACGACCATTCCATGGCATAGATCCGTGAACCTGCTGACCATTCAATGTAATACGAATGCTGTCTGCGCTGTTTAAAGCCGCACCACTCTTATAGTACAAATGACCGCTCGGCATACCCGCCATTACATGTAGACCAAAAATGACTTCAGGTTTAGGATTTTTCAATGCACCATCAGCAATCAGTTTACGTGAGCCAACCTGATCACCTTGTTTAAAGTTGTCAATATCCGCCCCACCTTCTTCAGCAGGCTGGAAGATGAAAACCACAGTACCGTTAATTTTGTCACGGTTTTTTGCGAGTACTTTTGCAGCGCTTAACAACATGGCAGTATGCGCATCATGTCCACAGGCATGCGCGACGGCTGTCTCTGAACCCTGATAAATAGCACGTACTTTACTGGCAAATGGCAAGCCACTTTTTTCTTCCATCGGCAAAGCATCCATGTCGGCACGCAAAGCCATCACTGGACCTGGTTTTGTGCCTTTGAGTATGCCAATCACACCTGTTTTGGCAAAACCAGTTTTCACTTCAATGCCATAACTTTGCAATTCTTGTTGAACGAGCTGTGAAGTTTTAAACTCCATGTTGCCCAGCTCAGGGTTTTGGTGAATTCGTTGATAAAGTTGGATCGTGTCTTTTTCCGTATTTTGCACGGCGTTATCCACCCAATCAGCCATAGCCAACGGGCTAGCAGCTACCATTGTCAACATCAATCCGATATGCTTTTTCATGATCATCCTTGTTCCAGCTTTTACATCATACCTAAAACATATAATCGAGTAAAAAGGTCGACTTTGTAAAATACCATTTAGGTTGGAAAAAATACCTAAGTTAGAACCTTTGGAGAAAAGACATTTTATTTAGTCACTTAAGATTTTTTGTGACATACATCATACTCTTGTTTTTCATAAAATTATTGATTGTAGTGAAGCATTCTCTTAATTCTTAACCTTTAAAAGAGCGATTTGAATCTGATTGGCACAACGGCACTAAGACTTTTGGCTAGGTTATTGATTTCTTCAGTTTTATCGAGCTTGAATCAGGCATTTGGCTTGGTCTAACGCTTGTGATCGTGTGTAAAACCATATAGATTCAATAGAAACAAACCATAAATTGAAAATGATTAAACTGAAAACAACAAGGAGTGTACGATGAAAAATCATCTTTTTTGTATCGGTGTGGAATTACGCAAAACCGGTCAATCCGCCGAAACAGCGGACAATCAAACTCCTGCCTCCACTTTCACCAACTTCAACGTGTACGTAGGTGCCAATGATTTGCATGAAGCATTGAGCCGAGTGCAACAACAGCTACAGCAAGATGGTTATGAAATTTTATTCATTCGTGGGGGGTGGGTCGTGGATGCGAACTGCAATGATGGCTTCTGCCCGACAGATGCAATGATGGGTAGTCAAGGTGGTGATTTATTGTTTAATGGACAGATTGCCTATGGCAAGCCACAGGAATGGTCGATTAACAGTGATTATGAATACTAATTTCCTTAATATGCCCTGAACAAAAAAAGAAAAAGTCTATATCAAATAGACTTTTTCTTTTTAAATCAAAAAATTACTCTTCCAACAAACTTCTTAACATCCATGCTGTTTTTTCATGGATCTCGATACGTTGGGTAAGTACATCTGCGGTCGGTTGATCATTTGCCGCATCTACAATCGGAAACAGTCGACGTGCGGTACGAGCGGTGGCCTCTTGCGCATTCACCAGATGACGAATCATCTCGGG